>NZ_JACRSZ010000004.1 GCF_014385005.1 Jingyaoa shaoxingensis
TCACACGGTGCCATGCGGCACTGTGCGCTTATGCGGTATTAGCAGTCATTTCTAACTGTTATCCCCCTGTATGAGGCAGGTTATCCACGCGTTACTCACCCGTCCGCCGCTCAGTCACAAAAGAATTCATCCGAAGAATCTTTCTTAAGTGCTTCGCTCGACTTGCATGTGTTAAGCACGCCGCCAGCGTTCATCCTGAGCCAGGATCAAACTCTCAAAATAAATGTTTGATTCCGGGATCAAAATTAACGTCTAGCTAATTTTTGCTAATTGAACTGCTAATGTTCAATTAGATATCCCTTTTACTGTTTTATAAGGTCAGTTCCTTGAATTAACTTTTAGAATCTTTCAAGGTTGTTTCACTGTTCAATTATCAAGGTTCTTGCTGTTCTCTCTCACGAATCAGCTTCATTATTTTACCAAAGCTTTTTTCATTTGTCAAGAACTTTTTTTATTTTTTTGAATTTCTTTTTTCAAAGAATTCAAACTGCTTTGCTCTGTTTTCAAGAAGTTTTGTTCTCTCAAACAGCTTGTTTATAATAGCATTCTATTTTCACTTTGTCAACAGCTTTTTTGATTTTTTTTATTTTTTTCTATCAGAGTTTTCACTTCATCTGAAGCAGCTTCAGGAATACATTTCCATTATAGATCTGACTGAGCAATATGCTCTTTTCGATCATCTCCATAAGCTGTTTTCCAATTGCTGTGCTTGCAATTACTGTAATTGCAAGAAATATAATCCAGACAATCACCAGCGCCTGACCTGCGCCCAGAACCAGCCCAAGCATCTGATTCACGCCATGAATAATTGGAAGATTGGCAATCACATCCAATGTCATTACTGCCAGCCAGATAAAGCTTGCCACTATAATCCATGTTACAATAAAAGAGATGATATTCATAATCAGATTAGCCATGAACTTGGGCACGTAATCATTAAAGCTGTTCACGGCCAGTTCTTTATAAGTTTTTTCTGTGTTATTACGAATCAGCAGATTTTTGAGAACATTTGGCAACGGAAGTTCCTCAATTGCACTTTTCTGTATCTGACTGCTAATTGTACCTGCCGCATTTCCGACTGTATCATTGTTCTTTTCTGTTTTCAGGGTAACATCCCCCTCTTCTGTCTCTGTTCCGGCTTCTGTTACATTCTCATTTACTTCATCCTGTGTTACTGTAAAGGACTCCTGACATTTTTCCATAACATATGTGTACACCGGAGTCTGTTCCTGCAGAAACTGAGATACATATGGTGTCACAAAGGATACCAGCGCCAGAGACGCAACAAGAGATATCACAGAAGCCAGACTCTTTATCAATCCTCTTCGATATCCTCTTATCATAAACAATAAAAATATTATAATTACAATTCCTGTCAAAATATTCATACTGTACCTATCCGATCTTTATAATATCTACGCTGTCCGGAGTGATAATCATGTATTTCCCCAGTCCCTCTGCCGGTATTACCTCTGAAATCTGTTTATCATATGCTGCAGAATATTTTAATTTGCCGGCTGTTGTATAAATCATGGTTTCTGAACTGTTGTACAAAAATACTTCTTCTCCATGAATCTTTACTTCTGAATATTCCATATCAAAATATGTCTGGAAACATTTTGTCCCATTTTTCCGATACAGTTCCATCTTATACCTATGGGTCTGTTCTTCCTCATCGCTCTCTGTAATGATGCCAAAGTAATCATCATCATAAAATGTACTGACAATTTCCTGCCCTACAGCGATATTCTTCTTTTCCTCCGGTACATGTTTTCCGCTAAAAACAGTCACGCCGTCATCTCTGAAGGCTACCGCATAGTCTCCTCCCAGAAACTGTACCTGAGGGATAACACTGTTCTCATACTCCACTTCTTTCACCAGATTGTTTTCCTGATCTTTTCCCACAGAAGAGAAATTGTAAAAATCAACTTTAAAATTCAGCATCTGATTCTGAATTCCTGCAAAGGATACTGCCATCTTCAGTCCATCGGAGGAAATATCCATATCCAGCGGATATCCTGCTTTACCAATGGATGTCTTGTTCTTTACAATAATATTCCCCTGTGAATCATATACATTGATCCAGGTAACATCACCATCTTCCAAAACTGCAGCCACTACTCCCTGCTTTGCCACTCTAATTTTGGTCAGCGTATATTCTACTTTGAAGTTCCCTACAAGGCCATTTTCATTAAAAATATAGACCTCATTGCCTCTCTGGTCAGCAACTGCCACAGTGGTTCCGCAGATATCCAGAATTGGATTCTGCATGGTAAATGTTGTATTCCACTGTACCTCATTGGACTTGTTCACACATGTCACACCGTTTGGGTTACATTTTAGTATACATCCCTTTTTCAGAAATACATATTGCGTAGCATTATCATCGGAACGTTCCTCACCGGAAACCAGTGTATAATGCCGATATACCTTTACATGATGATATACCCCATATCCCACAGATGCCACCAGTACAATAGTCAGGATCACTGCCGTTCTGATCCTGACTTTATTCTTATGCAGACGAAGCTTAGACGACAGATCCAGCATTTCATCACTCTGCATATTCTGATCCGCTTTCTTTTTATACAGTTCTTTGATATTTACTGCTTTTCCAAAGACAGCCGATCTCAGATTCCCAAGTGCATCCTGGAAAGAAAATTTACGTTCAGAATGTATCGGTTTTACTTTTTCTGCGTCTGTCTCTTTTTCTTTTTTTAATTTATTTAAAAAATTCATCTCTTGTTCCTCATTCAGACATCATTATTCTTCATCATAACATGCCAGAAAATATTATGGAAGAAGAATTTTCTGCCCTGGCAGGATCGGATCTTCGTCGGTAATGCCATTCAGACTGCAGATCTCCTGCACTTTTTCTGTCGTTCCATAATACATCTGGCTGATTCCTGCCAGAGTATCTCCCATCTTCACAGTATAAGATGCCCGCGCTGTCACATTCCCTATGGTGTTTTGTGCATCCTGCGATTCTGTCTCTGCTGCTGTTTCCTTTTCTGATACTGCTTCTGTCTCAGGCTCTGTTTTTTCCTGCTCTGTCTGATTCCAAAATGTAGCTCCTGTAAAAGTCTCTTCTTCCACTGTTATATCTTCCAGAGAAACGGTTTCTGTCTCTTCTGTCACATCTTTTATATGAGAGATCACCTCTTCTGCTGATTCTGGCTGATCCGTCACATACTCTTTCTGGCTGTCTACGTGATTGGACAGAATTGCCAGACTCTGTTCCACCTGCTTCATCCGGTCATAACTGTATATAATAGTAACTCCCAGCGCAAGTATGGTCATAACCAGAAAACCGCTGGCTATGTAGCTCAGCCAGCCATTCTTTTTCTCCTCTTCTGTTTCTTTTTCTGTCTTTTTCAGCTTCACCAGTTCCCTGAATCGATGAATGGCATCATCCTTGTTTTCCGCTCCTTTTTCCCGGGATTTTCCTATATTCTTCTCAATCAGCCTGTTCTGCATTGGCAGATTCTTCTCATAATAGATCTGATATCCCGGCTGTTCTGTCAGCATCTCGTCTTCCATAAAAAACGCATTCAATTCTTCTTCCAGTGGATCTGATACCAGCAATACCTGATTTTCTTCTGCAAAATACTGGCGGTAAGTATCTAATACCTCCTGATTATAGATCACCGGCCCTTCCTTCGAGGAAAGGAACCAGCCCATAATCTTGCGTATGCCAAATTCCATCTCGATCTTTTTCTCAAATTCCTCCCTCTGTTTCTCATCCATATGGTAGTCTTCCACCTCTACTGCTCCATCTATAAAAATATAGGGATACAGGTTCTGTTCTTTTACCGTACCGATCAGGATCGCTCTGGCCACATCCTTCTCATTTGCCAGCCGGTTTAAGTATGTCACAACATAGTCTTCTACATAGAGTCTTTTTTCTCCGATTTCTTCTCCTATCTGCCTCGTATTCTTGGGCAGTTTCCATTCTTTTTCTGTTTCTGACATATCTGTGCTCACTCCTTTTTGGATTCAGAGTAGCATTTTTTCTGCGCAAATTTTATCAAAATGTTTTGCAAAATAACAGATTTTCGTCGACAAATTCTGTCGTATACTTTTCCGTTTTCTGGATAGACTGTACAAAAAAACAGTGATTCAGAAAGGATTTTTATGAGCATATCCTTATCCTCTAAAACACGTTATATTGATGGTCACTCTGATCTCGCTCCTTATCTTCTGTCCAGACAGCTTACACAGCTTCTGGGAGCATGCTGCCCGGATGCTTCTGCGCCGGTATTCGTCTGCATCGGAACAGATCTGGTAACCGGTGACAGCCTCGGTCCTATGGTAGGCAGTGTTCTTCGCTGTTCTCCCGATTTTCCCTACACAGTCTATGGGACACTTTCACGCCCGGTTCATGCCGTGAACCTGTCAGACACCATGGCCGAAATTGCCAGCCGTCACCCTGGCAGTCCGGTGATTGCCATTGACGCTTCTCTGGGAACCAAAAAACATCTTCATTATATAACAATAGCTCCTGGAGCGCTTTCTCCCGGAGCCGGTGTGAATAAATTCCTTGGGACGGTAGGTGATATCTCTATCACAGGTATTATTAATATATCCGGAGAATACGCACACATGATTCTCCAGTCCACCCGTCCTTCTACCGTCATGAATATGGCACAGTGTATTGCCAAAGGAATCCTTCTGGCATGCTGCCAAATGTCATAACGTTAAAAAGTGCGCGGATCTCTCCGCGCACTGTAATATCTTAAAGAAAAGCTTTGATTTTATTGTAGATACCTTCTGCATCCAGACCATATTTGTGAAGCAGATCTTTTGCAGGACCTGATTCTCCAAATACATCATTGATACCGATTCTCAGCATCTGTGTTGGTGCTTTTTCGCAGAGGCATTCTGCTACTGCTCCGCCCAGTCCACCGATTACGGAATGTTCTTCTACTGTTACGACTTTTCCGGTCTTCTTAGCTGATGCTACAACCAGATCTTCATCCAGTGGTTTGATTGTGTGGATATTGATCACTTCAGCATCCACTCCGTCTTTTTCCAACATCTCTGCCGCTTCCAGACACTCTGCTACAGGAAGTCCTGTTGCAATAATCGTAAGGTCTTTGCCCTCTTTTAAGGTAACACCCTTGCCGATCTCGAACTTATAATCTGGTCTGTCGTTGATTACAGGCACTGCAAGACGTCCAAAACGCAGGTAAACCGGTCCTTCGTATTCTACTGCTGCTTTTACGGCTGCCTTTGCTTCTACATCATCAGACGGACAGATCACTGTCATACCAGGGATGGTTCTCATCAGTGCGATATCTTCGTTGCACTGGTGGGTAGCACCATCTTCACCTACAGAGATACCTGCATGTGTCGCGCCGATCTTTACATTCAGATGCGGATATCCGATGGAGTTACGGATCTGTTCGAAGTTACGTCCTGCTGCAAACATAGCAAAGGAGCTGATGAACGGGATCTTTCCGGTGGTGGCAATACCTGCTGCGATACCGGTCATGTTACATTCTGCAATACCACAGTCGAAATGACGTTCCGGAAATGCTTTTTTGAATACACCTGTCTTGGTAGCTGCTGCAAGGTCTGCATCCAGTACTACTACATTCGGATTCTCTTTTCCAACTTCTACGAGAGCGTTACCGTAACTTTCTCTGGTTGCGATCTTCTTTACTTCTGACATAATGCTTCACCTGCTTTCTCTAATTCTGCCATAGCGATTGCGTATTCTTCATCATTCGGAGCTTTTCCGTGCCATCCTACCTGGCCTTCCATGTAGGAAACCCCTTTTCCTTTTACAGTCTTGGCAATAATAGCTGTCGGCATACCCTTTGTCGCTTTTGCTTCATCAAATGCAGCTTTTAACTGATCGAAGTCATTACCATCTTCTACGTTAATTACATGGAAATTGAATGCTTCAAACTTCTTGTCGATCGGGTATGGAGTATTTACTTCTGCAACCGGTCCGTCAATCTGTAAGCCGTTGTTGTCTACGATAACAACCAGGTTGTCCAGCTTCTTGGCACCTGCGAACATAGCTGCTTCCCATACCTGTCCTTCCTGGATCTCTCCATCTCCAAGGAGTGTATAAGTTCTGTAGCTGTCACCACTGATCTTTGCAGATAATGCCATACCAACTGCTGCTGAGATACCCTGTCCCAGTGATCCGCTGGACATATCAATTCCAGGAGTATGCTGCATACATGGATGTCCCTGAAGATGAGAACCAATCTTACGTAAAGTCTTCAGATCTTCTACCGGGAAATATCCTCTTTGTGCCAGAGCAGAATACAGACCTGGTGCTGTATGTCCCTTAGATAATACAAATCTGTCTCTGTCAGCCTTCTTCGGGTCTTTCGGATCCACATTCATCTCTTCGAAATATAAATATGTAAATATTTCTGTTGCAGACAGGGATCCGCCCGGATGACCTGCTTTTGCACTGTGAACTGCCGTGACGATACCTTTACGGATCTCATTAGCAGTTTTTTGTAACTCTAATTTGTTCATGATGCCCTCCATATTTCTTTATTTGTGCGTATCTGTTCAATATCTTCACAGATACATCCGTCTTTTAGTATACCACACTTTAATGCATTACCTCAAGGTGTGATTGTCCTCAGAAAAAAACATTTTTGCATATCTCATCCGGCTACAGTTCCACTCTTCCTTCCAGTGCACGCAGAAGTGTAACCTGGTCGATATATTCCAGATCACCGCCCACCGGCACACCACTGGCTATTCTGCTGACTTTGATACCGGTTGGCTTAATCAGTTTGCTGATATACATAGCCGTAGTCTCCCCTTCCAGGCTGGAATTCGTGGCAATAATCACTTCTTTGACATCTCCCTGCAGACGCTGGATCAGTTCTTTTAGCTTGATATCATTCGGTCCGATTCCCAGCATCGGAGATATGGCTCCGTGCAGTACATGATAAACTCCATCGTATTTTCCTGTTTTCTCATAAGCCGCCAGATCTCTGGTATTCTCTACTACCATAATGGTAGACGCATCCCGCTCAGGATTGCTGCAGATTGGGCATAATTCGCTGTCTGTCAGTGTATAACACTGCTTACAGTATCTCACATGTTCTTTTGCCTCTATAATGGCATCTGACAGACTTTTTACCTCCTCAATCGGACGGTTGATAATATGAAAAGCCAGTCTCTGTGCGGACTTCGGTCCGATACCGGGCAGCTTAGAAAATTCTTCAATCAGTCTGCTGATTTGACTGCTATAGTAATCCATTAGAACGGGAATCCTCCGCCAAGTCCACCTGTGAGTTTGGACATCACTGCACTGGACTCTTCTTCAACTTTACGAAGTGCTTCATTGGTAGCTGCCACAATCAGGTCTTCCAGCATCTCGATATCATCCGGATCTACCACTTCTTCTTTCAGTGTTACCTTTGTCACTTCTCTTTTACCGCTGACTGTTACTTCTACAGCTCCACCGCCTGCCGCTGCGGTGAACTCTTTTTCCTCAAGCTGCTTCTGGTTCTCTTCCATCTGCTTCTGCATTCTCTGTGCCTGCTTCATCAGATTATTCATGTTTCCCGGCATTCCTCCAGGGAATCCTCCTCTTTTTGCCATATCCTTTTCCTCCTAATCTTCAATCTCTATATTGTCAAAATGTACCTGCTGCCGGATCTTCTCTTCTATTGAGACATTTGTGAGTCTCACCTGAGATACCTGTGCCTCCTGCTGCAGCATCATTTTCACTTCCACTTTTTTGCCGATCTGATCGGCAATCACTCTCTCCAGCAGTTCCTTGGTTGCCGGATCATTCACATAACGTTCTCCCAGAAAATCCTGAAAAACCACATAAAGACGCGCATCTTCCCCAGATGCATTATACTGCACTCTGGCGCTGACCAGAACACTTTTCAGCCGTCCACTGGTGGCATTGACGATATTCCGCCACTTACTGACTACCTGCTGCAGATCTTCCGGTGCCGCACTTTCTGCCACCATTCCCGTCATTCCTGCCCCCGGCTCTGTCTGATCCGCATCACCTCCCGCTGATAGCTCCGGAACTTTTCCAGGTTGGAAGTTCTGTTTCTCGCCGCCGGAAGCGGAGCCATAACCGAAATTGTCTGTCCTTACCGCCACAGTACCTTCCTGTACTATCTGTTCCAGCCGTCGTATCCGGTCCAAAAGCGATGTCTCATCCCGCTCCATCTCCGGTCTGCACAGCTTGATCAGTGCTACTTCCAGTGCAATCCGCTTAGACGATTCATACTTAATCTGGCCGGACAATTCCGAAAAGATCCGGATATAACGGATCAGCGTATCTTCCCTGACCATGCCAGCTTCTTCCTGCAAGAGCTTCAGATTGTCTGATGACACATCCAGCACATCTTCCAGATCATCCGATGCCTTCAAAAGCAGAAGATTACGCATATACCAGGTGAAATCGGTCACAAACTGTCCCAGTTCACGCCCCTGCATTACCAGTTCTTCCAGCATCTTCAGAAGTTCTGCCACATCATTTTTCAGGATCAGCCGGAGCATTCTGCTGAAGATCTCTGTGTCTACTGCACCCAGCACATCCAGAACGTTATCATAGGTCAGCTTCTTTCCAAGATAAAAGGCAATACACTGATCCATCAGGCTCAGAGCATCTCGCATGGATCCGTCCGCTTTTCTGGCGATATAACGAATTGCTTTTTCCTCTACGTCTACCTGTTCTTCTTTCATTAACTGAGTCAGCCGGTCCGCTATAGTGAGAATCGAGATTCTCTTAAAATCATACCGCTGACATCTGGATAGAATCGTGATCGGTATCTTATGTGCTTCTGTGGTAGCCAGAATGAAAATAACATAAGATGGCGGCTCTTCCAGTGTTTTCAACAATGCATTAAATGCACCGATGGAAAGCATATGCACCTCATCGATGATATATACTTTGTATTTTCCTTCCGTCGGAGAATAGGTAGTCTCCTCCCGGATCTCACGAATGTTGTCCACACCATTATTAGATGCCGCATCAATCTCGATCACATTCATGGAACTTCCCGCAGCAATTGCCCTGCAGGTCGCACATTCGTTACAGGGATTGCCGTCTACAGGATGTTCACAGTTCACCGCTTTGGCCAGAATCTTCGCCACGGTTGTCTTACCGGTTCCCCTGGTTCCGCAGAACAGATAGGCATGACCGATTCTGTCTGCGTTAATCTGATTTTTTAATGTCTGTACAATGGCATCCTGCCCCTTTACATCCGCAAATGTATCCGGCCGGAACTTTCGATACAGAGCTGTATATCCCATTTTCCAATCTCCTGTCAGTTTTCATGTTATCACGGCATCTGCGTTCCATTTCGATCGCTGCCCGCGTAAAAGATGCGGCCGAATCTGTCTCCAGGCTCTGCCGCTTCTTCTTATTTACTCTTAATCACCAAAACTGATACCGATCAGTTTTGCTTCTTTGATAATCTGATCATCTGGTGATACGGACTTTAACTTTCCTGCCACATCTTCCAGTGGTACCTTCTTGACTTTGCCGTTCACAATACCGATCATGTATCCATATTCGTTATGAAGGATCGCATCAGCACCTGCCGCTCCCAGTCTGGTAGAAAGCACACGGTCATACGGACATGGACTTCCTCCACGCTGTGTATGTCCCGGCACCGTCACGCGCACTTCTGTTCCGCTCTTTTCCTGAATGGCTACTGCCAGCTCATAGGAAACAGAAGGATGCTTCTTGTTCTCCATATATTTTTTCTGTTCTTTTTTGCTCATGGCCGCCACTTCCTTGGAAATGGCTCCTTCTGCTACGGCAAGCACGGTAAAGCCCTTGCCTTGCTGGGTACGCTTGTCGATTGCTTCAATCACCTTATCAATATCATACGGGATCTCAGGAATCAGAATGATATCTGCACCACCTGCAATACCGGCATACAGACAAAGCTGTCCAACCTTGTGCCCCATAATTTCAACAATGAACACACGGTTATGGGAAGATGCCGTGGTGTGAATACAGTCAATTGCCTCTGTAGCAATATTCACCGCACTGTAAAATCCAAAGGTCATATCCGTTCCATATATATCGTTGTCAATGGTCTTCGGAAGATGAATGATATTCAATCCTTCCTCACGAAGCAGGTTTGCTGTTTTTTGTGTACCGTTGCCACCGAGAATCACCAGGCAGTCCAGGCGCAGCTTGTAGTAATTCTGCTTCATGGCCTCTACCTTGTCCAGTCCGTTCTCATCCGGTACACGCATCAGCTTAAATGGCTGTCTGGATGATCCGATAATCGTGCCGCCCTTGGTCAGGATACCTGAAAAATCCTTTGCTGTCAGCAGCCTGTAATCTCCATAGATCAGTCCCTTATATCCGTTTATAAATCCGTATACTTCCAAATCCTGTACATTGGACGATAATGCCTTTACCACGCCTCGCATGGTTGCATTCAGTGCCTGACAGTCACCGCCACTGGTAAGCATGCCCACTCTCAACATATTCCATACCTTCTTTCATCATTCTTACAGATTCCAGTCAAAATCTGCACGTACAAATTTACTATACTACATTTTTTTTTGTATCACAAGAAAAAAGAATCCGCCGGGAATGACGGATTCTGTTCACTCCGTTCACAGCAGTCCGCTTCGCGATGCACAGAAATCATGCATTGTATGATTTCTGTGCAGTATGTCTCGGGTTTTCTGTGACCTTCGCTCACAAAAAACACCTCGCGGGATACTGGCTATGAACAGTATCTTTTATATATATGGCATAATTAGATGCGTGCTACACCTGTCTTCTTTGCAGCTTCTGCAACGGCTTTTGCAACGGCTGCTCCTACTCTCTTGTCGAATGCCTTCGGGATGATGTAATCCGGTGAGAGTTCTTCGTCTGTGATCAGACCTGCCAGTGCTTCGGATGCAGCGATCTTCATTTCATCATTGATATCTTTTGCTCTGACATCAAATGCTCCGCGGAATACTCCAGGGAATGCAAGTACGTTGTTGATCTGGTTCGGGAAGTCACTTCTTCCGGTTGCGATTACTTTTGCTCCGCCTGCCTTGGCATCATCCGGGAAGATCTCAGGTGTCGGGTTTGCACATGCAAAGATAATGGCATCCTTTGCCATGGTCTTAACCATATCTATGGTAACAGCACCCGGTGCAGACACACCGATGAATACGTCTGCGCCCACCAGCATATCAGCCAGGGAACCGGACTTTTTCTCCAGGTTGGTGATCTTACTCATCTCATCTTTTACCGGATTCATGCCTTCCTTACGTCCTTCGTAAATGGCACCCTTACGGTCGCAGAGTGTGATATTCTTTACTCCTGCTTTTAATAACAGACGTGCGATAGAGATGGCTGCTGCTCCGGCTCCGTTCATAACCACACGTACTTCTTCTTTTTTCTTTCCGACTACCTTCAGTGCATTGGTCAGACCTGCCAGTGTGATGATAGCAGTTCCATGCTGGTCATCATGGAAAATCGGAATATCACACTTTTCTTTTAATTTCTTTTCGATCTCAAAACATCTCGGTGCAGAGATATCTTCCAGATTGACTCCGCCAAAAGATCCTGAAATCATATAGATGGTATTGACAATCTCATCCACATCATGGCTCTTGATGCACAGCGGGAAAGCGTCTACATCACCAAATGCTTTAAACAGTACACATTTTCCTTCCATAACCGGCATACCTGCTTCCGGTCCAATATCTCCCAGTCCCAGTACAGCGGAACCGTCTGTAACAACCAGACACATATTCCATCTTCTGGTCAGTTCGTAAGACTTATTCACATCCTTCTGAATTTCCAGACAAGGCTGTGCAACACCTGGTGTATATGCAAGGGAAAGGTCGTCCTTATTTTCAACCGGCACTCTGGTTACTACTTCGATCTTACCTTTCCATTCTCCATGTAACTTTAATGATTCTTTTGCGTAATCCATCCTGTTCTCCTCCCTGAGATCCTCAAATTTCATTTGATATGAATTCTATCACTGTATGATGATAACTGTCAAAGTTTTTAATAATTTCCGGTAAAGAACTTGCTGTCTGACGGCAGTTTGTAACCTGGGAAATACTTCTGGAAATCCAGCTTCAGATAGCTGCACAGATTGCCAAGCTCTACCATAGTATTATCATTTACCGGAATGCCATGTTCCATACGCTCTTTTTCCGCCAGCACTTCTTTTTCCCCATGGGTGTAAATACGTTCCTGACCTTCTGCTTTCGGGCTTTCCCGAAGTGCTTCCAGATAATCTGAAAAATGCTTACGGATTTCATCCGGATTGCCAAAGACAGCCGGGTTGATCGCGATAAATCCGTGGCAGATTCCTGTCTTATCCGGGAAGGTACAACAGTGGTCTGATGTTACACCCATGGATAAAATGGAGCTGAATAATTCACAAAGCATACCATAGCCATATCCTTTGTGGCTTCCGGTTACTTCTTTATTTCCTCCGAGCGGCATGATTCCTCCGCCCTTTTTGGCAACAATATTAGATAAAACATCCGGGGCATCTGTGCTGGCGTGTCCATCTTTATCCAGTGCCCATCCTTCCGGGAGCGGCTTATCCATCTTGTTGTACATCTCCAGTTTTCCTCTTGTAACTACTGTAGTAGAGCAGTCAAAGAAAAATGGATATGGATCTGCCGGCATTGCCACTGCAATCGGATTGGAGCCGAGCATGGCTTTGCGTCCGAAAGTCGGCACCATGATGGCTTCTGAATTTGTGCATGCCATACCAAGAAGTCCTTCTTCACTCGCCATCTTTGCATAATACCCTGCAATTCCAAAATGATTGGATTCTCTTACACTTACCATACCCACACCAGTCTGTTTTGCCTTCTCGATTGCCTTTTTCATAGCAAAAATGCTGATGAGCTGTCCCATTCCGTTATGTCCGTCTATCACTGCTGAAACAGGTGTCTCGAATACGACTTCCGGCACTGCATGAGGATGAATCGTTCCTTTTTCAATTCCTTTATGGTAACGAACCATTCTCTGCATTCCGTGACTCTCAATGCCATACAGATCTGCTGTCAGAAGCACGTCTTTGATCTCACTGCTCTCTGTCTCTGAAAATCCGAATGCCTGAAATACATCTTTGCAAAACTGATTTAAAATATCATATGACCATGTAACATATCCCATTGTAAAAGTCCCCCTTCATCCTGGTCTTCCAATTTGTTTTGTTGGTATTACCAATTTCAAAATTGATTATACCATTGGTCTTACCAAATTTCAAGAGAACATACATACGTTAATTTTTTATCTTTTATCCCTGTTCTTTCTGCATCTCTTCCATGTATTTTTCAATGGTTTCCATATGTTCTGACATGCACATTTCTGCTTCTGTCACATTGCCGGCCACAATTGCTTCCACCAGGCGCTGATGCTGGTCATCCACTTCTCTGGCAGACTGCTTTTTCTTCATAATATAGCTGCGTGTCCCGGAAATTATACTTTCGGTCAGCTGATCAGCGGCTGTCAGCACACTGTACAGCATTGGATTGTCTGCAATCTGGGCAATTTTCTGATGAAGCTGCTTGTCCAGTTCCCCGCGGTCACTCTCCTGTTCTGCCGCATCAAGCCTTGCCAGAATCATCCTCAGTTCTGCCACATCCAGCGGTGTACATTTCTTTGCAGCCAGAATCGCGGTCTCTCGTTCCAGTGCCGCACGGAGCTGCTGATTCTGCTTCAGATAACCATTATTTAAACGAAACATCAGGGACAATGGTCCAATCAGCCAGGTATCCAGCCTGTCCGTAATATAATTACCGCCTCCCGGAACTGACTTCACAATTCCCAGAAGCTCCAGTGCACGGAGTACTTCTCTTACCGCTGGTCTGGATACTCCCATACTCTCTGCCATGGACCGTTCTGCGGGGAGTGCGCCCCCTGCTTTCAACTCTCCTGTCTGAATATTCTCTATGATCTGTCCGAGGATGGCATCAAATGCCCTTTCCTCTCCTATCTTCGTAAACATCTCTTTTCCTCCACATCCTGCCGTATTTTCGGCTTACTTTTCATAGTATCATTTCCACATGACTTCATCAATGGGCTTTTTGATTGTTTTTCTTTACAGACATTCGTAAATCTGGTATACTGAAATACGCAAATTGCTGTTCACCAAGTGATCAGTCATATGCGCAATCTGTGGAGAGTTGTCCGAGTGGTTTAAGGTGCGGCTCTCGAAAAGCCGTGTGGCTAATACCCACCGAGGGTTCGAATCCCTTGCTCTCCGTTTTGCTGTCGGTTGGAATGTACTTGTTTCAACCGGCTTTTTCATATACTTTAACTGGAGGTACTTATGATTTCAAATACAGACAGTATTATCTTTGATGTGGATGGAACTCTGTGGGATTCCACTGAGATCGTTGCCATCGGCTATAACCGGGCACTTGAAGCTTACACTGATCTTCCCATCCGTGTAGACGGGGCCCGCCTGATGACTTTATTCGGAAAACCTATGGATCAGATCTTTGCAGAACTTCTGCCTGAGTTATCCGGGGAACAGCAGCATTTTATTTCCGAAAAATGTGTCATTCTGGAAGAAGAAGAACTGGAAAAAGCAGACCCGGCATCTTTACTGTATCCGGGCATTGAAGAAATGTTTCAGAAGCTGTCCAAAAAGCTTCCGCTTTTTATTGTCAGCAACTGTCAGTGTGGTTATATTGAACAGTTTCTGCGTAAAAATCACTTTGAATCTTATATCACCGATCATCTCTGTTTTGGTCAGACCGGTACTTCCAAGGGACAGACTATCCTGCGTCTGATGAAAGAAAATCATCTGAAAAATCCGGTTTATGTGGGTGATACACAGGGTGATGCCAATGCCTGCCGGGAAGCCGGAATTCCTTTTATTCTGGCTGAATATGGCTTCGGTGACGTCCCGGATCCGGATGCACGTATTCAGAAGCCTCTGGATCTGATATCTATGTTTTAATGTGAAAATCTCGCAGGTGCGATCCCTGCGAGATTTTTTATTAAAACAATATTCCACTCATTTCAATGACAATTCCCCAGAACACACCAAGTGCATACAGCATTCCGACAATACACAGATTCTTTTTCCAATGACGGTTCAGACGGAAGAGAATCAGAAGCCCAACACCTGCATTGACCAACAACCCACTCATTAAGGCACCTGCGCTGATGATATTCTGCAGATAAAGCTGTGTGATCACTACGGAAGATGCACAGTTCGGAATCAGCCCCACCAGTGCCGCTACCGCCTCGCCAACTATCGGAGTGCTCTGGAATACTGCCGCAATGCTTTCTTCTCCCACGAATCCGATCAGCAGATTCAAAGCTGCCGAGATCAGGAAAATAAAGAAAAAGATCTTTATTGTATGCTTCATTGCAGACTGCAGGACACCATCTTCACAGCTACAGTGTTCTTCCTCGCACACTGTGTGTATATCCAGATCTTTTTCTCTGTGATGGATCAGATGCAGATAGGCAAATTCCACTGCAAATCCTGAGATCACAGCTATCACCACTTTGACGGCCAGTATTTTGAATATTGTCTCCATCGGTACTTTCTCTGACAGAAAAATGGGCAGCATTTCGTCAGATGTGGACAGATATACCGAAAAAAGTGTTCCAATAGTAATGACTCTTCCTGCATAGAGACTGGACGCAGCTGCTGAGAAGCCACACTGGGGCAGTATTCCCAAAACACCTCCCCAGAGAGGTCCCAGATTGCCTGCCTTACGGATTCTCTGCTGTGCCTTTCCTCCGGTATGATGCTCCAGTTCTTCCATGATAAAATAGGTCAGAAGCAAAAACGGAACCAGTTTCATGCTGTCCTGCAGGGCATCCAGTAAACTGTCTATGATCATTTTTTACCATTCCTTTCTACGATTGTTCATATGTTCATAATTCCCATTGCTAAGAAAAACAGAGCTTATGTATGACCCTTCTCTTACGAATCATACATAAACTCTGTTCTTTTTTACCACGCACCGCACTTCGAATTCCGGCCATGGACGTTACCTCTACAGTTAACTCGATCCAGGCACCCTCGCATCACACAAGAGCTTCTGCTTAGTGCTGCTCCATTCCTGACCTGACACGGTTCACAGATTCCTGTTGTGCAAGACCCAGACGTCAACGCCACTTATAAAGGGCAGCTCCACAGCCAAGAACCCTCGGATTGGTATCACCCCTGCTGTAGCGGATTGCAGGTGCAGGGCACCGCTATCTCCCCGGCTGCGTGGATAGTTCATACTATACCTTGTTTCCTTGATTTTGTCAATGAGAGATTATCACCTGATTTGTTACTGTTCACTCCGTGACCAGCAACACGCTTCGCGATGCACAGAAATCATGCATTTTCCTGAACAGTTTCACGCATTGCTTTCTTCTTTTCCCGGAGTTCCCGGAAAAACTGACTCATCATCTGGCTGCACTCTTCCTCCAGAACGCCTCTGGTAACCTGAACTTTGTGATTGAAACCGTCCATCTCCAGGATATTCAACACGGATCCGGCACAGCCTGCTTTGGGATTCATACACCCAATCACCGCCTCCGTCAGCCTGGCCTGCATCATGGCTCCTGCACACATCTGACATGGCTCCAGCGTCACATACATGGTGCACTCTTCCAGTCGCCAGTCTCCCAGCTTTTTGGACGCCTTTTTTATGGCAGTCATTTCCGCATGAGCCAGGGTGTTCTTATCTGTATTTCTCCGGTTGTATCCTCTGGCAATGATCTTTCCGTCGTGTACAATCACACATCCAATAGGCACTTCTTCCAGCAGATATGCCTTTTTCGCCTGCCGTATGGCTTCTCTCATGAACTTTTCCTGATCGGTCATGCCTTCTGTTCTCCGAATGCCTTTATGATA
This sequence comes from Jingyaoa shaoxingensis, assembly GCF_014385005.1. Taxonomy (GTDB): domain Bacteria; phylum Bacillota; class Clostridia; order Lachnospirales; family Lachnospiraceae; genus Marvinbryantia; species Marvinbryantia shaoxingensis. Next base: position 16,818 of record NZ_JACRSZ010000004.1, read on the forward strand.
CCTTTTAAAATATTCACGGTATAATCCATGCCTTCTGTCGTGATATGCTCAAACGGTCCGTGGAATGCATAACCGCCGGTTCCCAGATTCGGGCACGGCAGTCCCATAAAGGAAAGACGTGCTCCGTCTGTTCCTCCGCGGATTGCCACTTCCTTCGGCTGCAGCCCTGCTTCCTGCACTGCCTGTTTTGCATAGTCAATTAAAAACATACAGTCTTCAATCTTCTCTCTCATATTGCGGTACTGATCCTTGATGGCCAGCTTCACTGTTCCCTGTCCGTATTTTTCATTCAACAGATCTGCAATATGCTGCATCTGTTCCTTGCGGACCTCAAAATGTGCTGCACTGTGGTCACGAATAATATAAGATAATTTTGCTTCTGAAACATCCCCGCTCATATCCGTCAGATGAAAAAATCCTTCATATCCGCTGGTTCCCCGTGGTGTCTCACCGGATGGCAGCATCTGATTGAATTCCATTGCCACCAGGGCCGCATTGATCATAGTATCCTTGCTGTCACCTGGATGCACAGACAAACCGGTAATCTCGATCTGGGCTCCTGCCGCATTAAAGTTCTCATACTCGATCTCATTTTCAGCACCGCCATCTACGGTATAGGCGTATTTTGCTCCGAATCCTTCCACGTCAAAATGATCTGCACCTTCTCCGATCTCTTCATCCGGAGTAAATGCGACACAGATTTTTCCATGAGGAGTTTTTTCCCGAATGAGCTGCTCTGCCATCGTCATGATCTCTGCCAAGCCCGCTTTGTCGTCGGCACCCAGAAGTGTAGTGCCATCTGTGGTAATCAGTGTTCTTCCCTTTAATTCACACAGATCCGGGAAAGCCTTACAGCTCAGCACTCTTCCGCTCTGTCCAAGCTGAATATCATTTCCGTCATAGTCTCCGATGATCTGTGGTTTTACGCCTTCCCCGCAAAAGTCCGGTGCAGTATCCATATGGGCTATAAAGCCCAACGCCGGTACCTGTTCATATCCTTGAGTTGCCGGGATCTCTCCATATACATAACACTGCTCTGTGATCCGTACATTCTCCACACCGATTTCTTTCAGTTCTTCTGCCAGAAGATTGCCAAGATCAAATTCTCTCTGTGCAGATGGTGTGTTTCCGCTCTCTTCATCACTGGTGGTATAGATTTTTACATATTTTAAAAGTCTCTCGTATGCCCGCATGTTTTCTTCTCCTGCTCTTTATCGTTCAATTCCCGGTCTTGCCGGAATTCCTTTCTCGTATGGATGCTTTCTCATACAGATCTCTGATACATAGTCTGCACGTTTTATCAGTTCTTCATCCGGTCCCTGGCCGGTTAAGATCACTTCCAGCTTTTCCGGCTTGTGATCCAGAAAATCCAGTAAGAGCTGCTCATCCAGGAGACCTGCGCGGATGGTATAGATGCTCTCATCCAAAAACAGTACATCATAGTCTCCATCTACCGCTTCTTTTGTCACTTTTTTGAGCTGTTCGCCGTAAAAAACACGTCTTTCTGCCTTTTCTTCTTCTGTCATCTGAAAACTGAATTTTTCCTGATCCAGTCCGTTGATCCAGGTAATGTTATCTACCACTTCCAGAATCTTTCTTTCGCTGGTCTTATTATTCTTCATAAACTGATAAATCAATACACTGTATCCATATCCGGCAGCTCTGGTACAAAGTCCCATCCCCGTCGTCGTCTTTCCTTTTCCGTTTCCACAATAAATGTGAACTAATCCTGTTGTCATCATGGAATCTCTCATTCCTCCTTTTTTCGTCAGCCGGAGATCTTCCCTCCTTTACTGATACACTTATCTTTTTTATTTTACAACGAAAAGTTACCAGTTTACAATCTTTTTTCTTTCGTGTAAGATGAAATGGATAAAAAGGATATTTTCCGGAAGGATAAAATGAAAATGATGAAAAAAAGAATCGTTCCACTGTTTGTTGGTGGTTTGTTTACAATAATATCCTGCCTGGGCTGTGGCACCGGCGTGGATGCCAGTGAAATACTCACCTGGCCTGAGTTCCCGGTCTCTTCCGAAGCGGAATCTGAGACAGAGTTTTCTTCTGAAACAGAGACAGAGTCCCTGAACTCAGACTGGCACAGACTGTCCGAGTCTGAACTGGATCAGATATTCGGAGATCTTCCACGATATCTGGATCTTGGATCCTTTACTCTAAATCAGTTGAATAATGTACCAATTCCACAGCTCACTCCAGACGGCATGATTATCCGTGACCGTTTCGGTCATGCTTACCGCATCCGCATGACCTGGAATTCCCTGGAGGATAAAATCACTTCCATACTTTCTGGTTATCAGGGGGACTGGAGTGTCTATCTGAAGGATCTGAAAAGCGGCAATACGATGGAGATCAATGAACATGCCATGCAGTCTGCCAGCCTGATTAAGCTGTATATTGCCGGAGCTACCCTGGAACTGATTGAAAATGGTGAACTTACTGAGACAGACACGATTACTCATGCCCTTCACGAAATGATTACGGTAAGTGACAATGAGTCTTCCAATGTTCTGGTACGCAGTTTCTGTGATGAATCAGACGACTTCCAAACAGGTCTGGCAAAAGTCAATGATTTCATCCAGCGCATGGGCTTTACGAACACTGTACAGGTTAACGGTATTGCCGATCCCAGCCTGTGGGTATCGGATGGACGCATCAACGAAACCTCTGCAGCAGACTGTGGAAAATTGCTGGAAATGATCTACAATCGGGAACTGATCTCACATTATGCTTCTTATCGATTTGAAAATCTTTTGAATAACCAGGAAGTAAATTATAAGATTCCGGCAGGTTTGCCAGAGGGAACGCATATTTCCCACAAGACCGGGGAAGTAGATAACACTGAAAATGATGCAGCGATTATTTATACGCCATATGGAGATTATATCTTCTGTATTCTGTCCACTGATCTGAGTGATACCGGATCTGCCGTAGACCATATTCATGAAATTACCACTATGGTTTATGACTGGTTCACCAGCCCGATTATGGAAGTAGACAGCGATACACTGCTTCCACTGGGAACTTCGGAAAGCGAAGCTTCCTGATTTTAAAATAAAAAGGGGGTATTCTATGCGTATCTGGGGAAAAATATGGAAAAATAACCATCTTCTGAGAGATACTACCATCGAAGATTTTTCAGACGATACCAGAACTCACAAGGTCTTCCATGCATTGGATGAGATCTGTCTGGAGTTTGATCTCGGGAAACCCATCTGGCTGGATTCCAATATCAGGGAATTCCAGAAGCACAGTTCTACCAAGTTTCGTCAGGATAATTTTATTGAAGAAATTGAATTTGATTTTCTGGAGCTGCATGTCATCGAGGAAGATTAATCGGGGCATGCAGCTCCTTCCTTTTTCGTATCTGTTCAGTACCTTCACAAATACTCTTTTTCTTACTATGGAATCAGATTTCTCTTTTCACCTTTTAAGAACGCTTCAATATTCAGGTATGTCTCATCTGCCACACGCTGCCTTGCTTCCCCTGTTGCCCATGCAATATGCGGAGTCACAATCAGTTTGCCGCTGTCCTGTATCTCGAGCAGCGGATTATCTGACTTCATTGGTTCTACTGAGATCACGTCCAGTCCGGCACCGGCAATCATACCTTCTTTCAATGCCGTTACCAGATCTTTTTCATTCACCACAGGACCTCTTGCCACATTGATCAGAATGGCTGTGGATTTCATCTTTTCAAACTTCTCCAGATTCATAAAGTTCTCTGTTGCAGCATTCAGCGGTGCGTGAAGAGATATCATATCAGATGTGGAAAGCAGGGTATCCAGATCCACACTGGTATACTCTGTGTTATGATTTTTACCTGATGTAGAATAATAGATCACCCGACATCCAAAGCTTTTTGCTATCTCGGCTACTTTTCTGCCAATTGCCCCCAGACCTACAATTCCCCAGGTCTTTCCTGCCAGTTCAAAAATCTTTTTGTCAAAATGGCTGAAAATATCAGATTTTACATATTCGCCGCTCTTGACATACCGGTCATAATAAGCAAGCTGATTTATCAAATACAGTGCCAGTGCGAAGGTATGCTGTGCTACGGAATCTGTAGAATATCCCCTGACATTTGCCACAGCAATCTTTCTGCTGTCTGTATACGCCTTGTCCACAATATTGTAGCCGGTTGCTGTCAGAGCAATCATTTTCAGATTCTCTGCTCCGGCAAGGGTCTGTTCATTCATCGGCACTTTGTTTACCACAATAATATCTGCGTCTTTTATTTTCTCCGGGGTATCCTGCATATTGGACTGACCATATACTGCGACCTCCCCCAGCTTTTCAAAAGCACTCAGATCCACATCTGCTCCCAGTGAATTGGCTTCCAGTATCACAATCTTCATTCGTTTTCTCCTCCTGTTGTAAAAACGGCTGCACCACGGCATTCCCGCCGCAGCACAGCCGCTGAACTTTTTATTTTGCTGCTGCCTTACTTCGTTCACAGCAACAGTCTGATTATAAACATCTCATTACAGACGTTTCATTAATTCTTCTCTCTCTGCTTCATATCCCGGTTTGCCAAGCAATGCAAACATATTCTTCTTGTAACTCTCTACACCTGGCTGGTTGAATGGATTCACACCCAGTGTGTATCCGCTGACACCGCAGGCAAATTCAAAGAAATAGAAAAGCTGTCCAAGAGAATATTCATCCTGTCCCGGAACAGTGATCATCAGATTCGGCACATTTCCGTCTGTATGTGCAAGAATGGTTCCGTTCATGGCGCTCTTATTTACAAAGTCCATGTTCTTTCCAGCAAGATAGTTCAGGCCATCCAGATCTACCGGTTCTTCACCGATCACGATCTCAGCTTCAGAATCAGTCACATTCAATACTGTCTCAAACAGATTACGTGATCCGTCCTGAATAAACTGACCCATAGAATGAAGGTCTGTGGTCAGATCTACAGATGCAGGGAAGATACCCTTCTGGTCTTTTCCTTCGCTTTCACCATAAAGCTGTTTCCACCATTCAGATACATAATGCAGACTCGGTTCATAGTTTGCCAAAACTTCAATCTGTTTACCTTTTCTGAGCAGGATGTTACGAACTGCTGCATACTGCATTGGGCCATTTTCTGCGAATGGTTTTTCCAATGCATCTTTTCTTGCATCAGCCGCACCTTCCATTAACTTTATAATATCTGCACCGCTTACAGCGATCGGAAGCAGTCCTACTGCAGTCAGTACGGAGAAACGTCCACCCACATCATCCGGTACTACAAAAGTCTCGTATCCTTCTTCTGTAGCCAGCTTCTTTAAAGCTCCTCTGGACTTGTCAGTTGTTGCATAGATTCTCTTTGCAGCTTCTGCTTTTCCGTATTTCTTTTCCAGCATTTCCTTGAATACACGGAAAGCAATCGCAGGTTCTGTGGTAGTTCCTGACTTGGAGATTACATTTACAGAGAAATCTCTGTCACCGATTACCTGAATCAGGTCGCTTAAATATCTGCCACTGATACTGTTACCTGCAAAGTAGATCTCCGGAGTCTTGCGAACTTCCTTTGATACCACATTATAAAAACTGTGACGAAGGAATTCTACTGCCGCACGTGCCCCAAGATAAGATCCGCCGATACCGATCACTACCAGCACTTCACTGTCAGAAGTGATCTTCTCTGCTGCCTTCTGGATTCTTGCAAACTCTTCTTTGTCATATGCGACCGGAAGATCAATCCATCCAAGGAAATCATTGCCGGCACCGCTCTTGGATACCAGAACTTCCTTAGACTGTTCTACGATTCTTTCCATAGATTTTACTTCGTCAGCACTGATGAATTTTGCTGCCTTTGAATAGTCAAACGTAACTTTGTTTCCCATACCAATTGCTCCTTTGTTATCCGTTTTTTCCTTGTTTTATGTCCAAAAACTTATCGTATTTATTCTACCAAGTAAGCGGTTCCTTTTCAAGCCAAAAATTCCGCCAGCACCTCTCGGATTATTCGTTCCTGCTCCTTCGCATCCATCTGTTTCAGAATCTCCCGGTTTCGTTCCCGTCCCCAGTCTTTTTCCGTTCCCGCCGCAGTCTCCCGTTCTCCGGATTTCATGCGGGCCAGACTCTCCTGAAGCTGCCGCTTGTCCCGCTCTGCCCTTGAATCTCCTTTTGCAGCCTTTTTCTTTCCTGTTTCTGCAAGCATGGCAGCCTGTGTTCCCTCTTCTTTCCACTCATCCAGACCGGTATTGCTTATATCTGCTGAGATTCCGGAATGGCACAGATAATCCTGCATCTGCACTGTCAGCCTGCTCTCCTTATAACGGCTGTCACACCATAAAACTGTCAGAGCCGTGACAACTGTCACTGCAGCTGCCATTCGAAGCATAAGCATCAGATCTGCCTGGTTATGCTGTGCCTGGTTATACCAACAGCCCAGTGCCGCAATTGCCATGCTTCCAAGATACCATCCGGCCGCCATTCTTCTCCACTGGTGCAGTGTCAGCTTCCGGTATCTGTAGTCCAACAGCATTCTCTGCACAAATACCGGTATATTTACATTTCCCTGACAGCACCGGCTGTCAATCTGATACCGGTATCTCATCCGCTTCATAAATTCACCTTTTTCCGGCTGTGTATCTGCAGCCTCCCGTATGAGCTGTCTGCAGCATCTGTTGCTGATTATCTGGCAAAGTATTCCGAGCAATCCTGTTGCTGTCATCAAAGAGAGTAACACTTTTGACTGTAACAAAATATGTAACATAGTGATCCCCTTTCTTTTTTCTCAGACGCAGTTTCCTCTCCCCGGGCACGGTCCCTGCTCCTGTTAATTGCAGAGTATAAATCAAATTTTCCAGTTTGCAAAGTAAAATCGTTCGACAGAAAAAGCCCATAAACGGCATATTTACGGGCTTTTGGGGTTCATGTTCTTTGTAAGCATCTCCCTTTATGTTACTTCTGAATTCTCTTTAAGAATCCACGAGTCAGGCGCACACTGTGCTCTACTGCCTGCTTTTCAAAGGTCGGATAATCCATAGTGGCACTGTCATCTGCCTTATCAGATATCGCACGAATAATGACGAACGGAATCCGGTTCAGATACGCAGTCTGAGCGATTGCTGCTCCTTCCATCTCAGTGCAGTATCCATCAAAATTACTCTTAATGCGGTCTTTCACTTCTCTGCTTGAAATAAACTGATCTCCACTGACGATTCTGCCTTCAAATACCTGAATCTCAGGATTCACAGCTTCACACACTTCTTTTGCGATGGTACGCATCCTTTCATCTGCTTCAAATGAGAATACATTCATCTGTGGAATCTGACCCAGATCATATCCAAATCCAGTCGCATCCATATCATGATGCAGCACATCGGTAGATAACACAATATCTCCAATATTGATCTCTGCCTTTAAGGAACCTGCAATACCGGTATTAATGACTCCGTCTACCCCAAATTCATCTACCAGAATCTGCGTGCAGACTGCTGCATTCACCTTTCCGATTCCGCTTCTGACTACTACTGCCTGACAGCCTTCCAGTTCTCCTTCCAGGAATTCCATCTGGGCTTTATTCAGCATTCTGCTGACCTTCATGGCACTTTTCAATGCCGCCACTTCCACTTCCATTGCTCCGATAATACCTATTTTCTTCATATATAAATGCTCCTGTTCCTGTCTTTTTGTATCTGTTCAGTGCCTTCACAGATACAGCGGGTTCTGAACAGTTACTGTTTTTTCATCATAACATCATAATTTTTAACAGGCAAGAGCTTTTCCGTAATCTCAGCAGTTCCCGATATAATATTCCGTCCTTGCAAATGCAATTTCATCTGACACATGAAGTGGTACTTTTTCATTCACTCCCAGTCTTCTTCCGTTGATAAATGTCCCATTCGTGGAATTCATATCACACAGATAATATTCCTCTCCCTCTTTCTGAATTTTTGCATGAATCCTGCTAATTTCCTCTTCTTCCAGGCAAATATCTGCTTTTGTCTTCAATTTACCAATCAAGTAACTGTCTTTCACCAACACAATACTGTTTCTTTCTCTCGGATTCATACTGATCAGTGTCAGATGTGGCTCATATTCCTCCTCCCCTTTCCAAAGAAGCGTAGTTGCTCCCACATTTTCTTCTTCCTGCTGTGACAGATTCTGGCTATTCGTCTGCACTTTTGCCATCTTCTGCATGGATTTTCCCCCTGATACTGCCTCCGTGTTTTGTTTCCGTTCATCTGTCTGATGGATTTCTGCATTCTCATTTCTGTCTTTCATCAGCCATGGTTCTTCTTCGCTCTCTGGCAATTCCCATCGAATTCCTGTTTCTTTTTTCTTTTTTTCCCGGCCGTTATTCTTTTCTCTGGCCTTTTCCCAGGAGAGCACATACGCCAGTGCCGCAGTTATCAGGAACGTGATTCCGCCCGCCTGTGTAACAGTGAGAAAATCCATCCACGCTGCTATTCCTGTGATCCCCATTACCACAAGATATACCATACCCGTCAGCATCTGCATCTTTCTCTCTGAATGCTCCTTCCGGGTCTCTATTTTCTTTGTTTTCTGATTTTTCTCTTTTTGCGTCTGCTTCTTTTTTGTTTCTCTTTTCCACTCACTTTTGGATTCTTTTTTGTCTTTCTCTGTACGCAATTCTGCATTCTTGTCTTCTGCCAGAAAATCGGTCTGCACATCCACCGGCTTCTTCCTCTCCCTGTCAGGACTCTGCCCAACAGTTTTTCCAGGTTCTTCTGATGTCTCCGGTTCTTCCTGCAGAATCTCAAGCAATGCATAATTCTTCTCCTGTACCTTACGGTTGATCTCATATACCCGCAGAACAGCCTCTGTATCTGCCTGGTTCAGATGATAAAGAAGATAAGATGCAAAACTGCGAAAACTCTCCTGTATATTTTTCTTATAAGATGGAAGATAACAGAATTCCGCATCTCTGCTTTCAATATCCAGATAGATCAGCATAGGATCCAGTACCATCTTATTGCCATCCAGAAGATATTGCTCCATCTGCTGCATGGCGCCATGCAGGCATCCCAGAATCTTCTGAATATCCCCACAGCGCAGTGCATCTGTCTCACAGATCTGTGCCAGCGAGTGTTTGGAAGTAATCTCATAGTAATACTGCGTTTCTCCATTGATCCTTTTTCTGATACACCTCATAAATCCCCGAATCTGATTTTCTTCCAGCATATGAACTTCATAATCCATCTCACTTTCTTCTGAAAGATTCTCTTCCTCATTCTCCGGTTCCGGTATCATATAATTATGGGATATGTCATGTTCAAATCTGATCTTCACAGTGCTCACCCCCTGTTTCTTTCAAATATATGGTGCCCTATCTTTACCAACTGACGCACCTTCTGTATTCTGCTCGACGGACGCTGCGTGGATATCTCACAGCTCTCCTTCATTTTCAATTGATTTTCCTGAAAAAACGCTTCCATCATCCCGGGAATCCGAAAGGTTCCACGATAAAAGACAGATGCTTCTTTTTCTGTAGTCTGACATTCTGCGGATAACCCCGTCGTGCCAAGCAATCTTCCTTCTGTAAGACTCCTGGCTGCACCGCTGATTTGATAGCTCTCATCATCTGCTCTCAGGCTGGCTGTACAAGCCGCCTCATATGCCGCATTTTGCAAAAAATTCCTGTCATGATACCAGAATCCCAGATAAATCACTGAAACCAGAATCGACAGCAAAACGCCCATCAGTAAAGATGCCTCTACCGTATAACTTCCTTTCTGTCTCATTATTAATCCTCCCTTATTCACAACTATTTCTGCATCAGCCAACACAGATATGCCGCCAGCAAAAAAGGAGCAAATGGCAGTTCTGCCCTACGATCTGACTTTCCTGACAATAACAGTATCAGGGATACCGGAAACATCAGAAACAAACCCGACATGAACAGAAGTATGGCATTTTTCCCGCCCAGGCACAGCCCGCATACCAAAAGCAATATTCCGTCTCCATATCCTATCTCCTGCCTGGTTATTTTCCCGATCAGCAGCAATACACAGCCCGGCAGTATGGCTGTCAGGAGAAACTGTACTGCATCTGCCTGTGGTCTTAACAGTCCCATTGCAATTCTCAGTAAAAGGGCAGCACTTCCACAGATAAAAGAACTTATCACTGATATTTCTTTTTTTCGGATATCACTGCCGGTTTCCACACTCAGATATCCCAACAGCCACACATATAATTTCCACATCTACTGTCCCTGTCACTTTCCGCATTTGCTGCATGGTCTTAGTTTCTCTGCTTCTGATAATGGTACTTTATTCACGGTTCTTTTCAGCCCACTGCAGCTCAATGAAGAATGGTATTTATCACCATAAGGGGAAACATACACTCTGTCACCGCATCCTCCCCTGCACCGCTCACAGGCATGATATTTTCCACCGTTTACGTTACGAATTCCTTTTAACTGATTCTTCGATACACTGCGAATGGACAGCCGGATATGAGTACAGTCCGGATCTTTGTGATAGACCGTTCCTGTCTCTGTCACATATACCTCTTCTGCCTCTTCATCGTTTTCTTCCTCTGCGTCCTCTCCTGCTCCGGCTCCACCACCGGTTCTTCCTGTCCACGCCCGCACTCTTGCCCGAAAAATGCTTTTCACTTTTTTCACCGGAAGTATGGTCCAGGTATGAGCCGGCTGAAATGTCCCTGTCAGATCCAGAATCTCACTGCCAGTAAACCTGGACTGCAGGAGACTAAAAGTTCCTATATCTTTTCCAACCCCTGATCTCTGCCTGATCTGGCTTCTGGCATATCCTGCCGACAGACCGCCTTTTAACAGTTCTGACGAAATCCCTGCTTTTTCTGCTGCTCCCATATTCTGTATGTAGGCATACGCCGCCATCTCCTTCGCTGTATCCTGTGCACCTGCCAGCAGTGCGGAAGATGCATTCTCTACCGTTGCAAACTGCAGCATGGCAAGCATTGCAAACAGAAACAGCGGTAAAACGATTGCCATTTCCAGTGTAAGACTGCCCTTATTAAATTTGTGAAATGAGATAAATTGAAATATTCCTTCCAGGTCAGACTGCTCCTGATATCTCGCCGCCGGGAATAACATCCTTCCTTTCTTCGCTAATATATATGTTTTTTGAATAACTCTTTTATAACCTTTATAAATCTGAATGACAAAGCGGTCTGTTCCAGGAAAGAACATTTCACGCCACCTCCTTATTGCCTGCCTTAATAGGCAAACGTTCCTTTTGTTTCGTAACTTATCTTCTTCTGCCCTGTTTTGAGAAAAGCTCCTGTCACTCTCAGAAAAACAGGCGGAATCAGATACTCTGCTTTTACTGCCATTTTGACAATTGCATGATCCACACGGAACTTTACGTTGTCTGTTGTTTTCCGTATATCTCCTTCTATCAGATCCAGTGCCCTCATAGAATAGGACGACGTATTCCCCATAGTGAACAGAATCTGAAGATATCCCTGATAATCCAGTCCTTCTTTCCCTGCCGTGTCGGGAGATTCCAGCATCTCCAGAAGTGACGGAATATTTTTCAGATCCAGCCTCCATGTAGCCTGTGACTTCCATACCGGCACCTTTCCACCTGCCAGAAGGCTGTGCAGATCCAGAAGGCTCTCTCCATAGGCCCATACCAGAAGCAGTGCATAGGACGTAGCCACCTGTAACCCCGGGACCGGTATTGCACCGGTAATCAGTGCTGCCAGACTGTCTGCCTGTGCTTTCTTCGCCGGATCACTGGCAAGATACATAAAATTTGCACCTTCTCGCAATGCCAGAAGCCTTTTTACCACACTTTTCAGATTCTTTACATCTGAATTCTTACCGCAGAGAATATATTCCAGTCCATAATTCAGCACCTGGTCTTCAGCCTCACTGTCCGTATAACATGGAAATCTTTCAAACAGATATTCCTGAAACAGCAGATTATCTGTCAGACCCGCATATTTCTTTTTGATCTCCAGATTCCCTTTGCGGCAGCTTCTTCTGGATGGCACATCGGAAGAAAGTACTTTATCTGACGCTTTCTTTTCACCGAGTACCAGTCCCAGAAGACCTTTTCTCTTAATTGCTTTGATGGTTTCCAGAGGATTCTTCGCTGCCGGATATTCTTTTTTCTCCGGCTGTATCTCCATCGGGAGGTTACCCGCTTCCTCTGCTGCTTTCTCTTGTTCTTTTCTTCGTTCTTCTTCCTGCTTTCTGAGTGTTTCCTGCTGTTGCTGCAGAGATTTCAGATTCGCTGCATTGCTACTCTGACGGTTCTGATAATCCTGCCCTGCACTATCCAGCTTCTGAGCATCTTCCTTTCTTTTCAGCCATGCTGATACCGCTTCCGTTGCCAGATTGTCATGCATAAAACCAACTGCCTGCTGATAAAATGCATTGCCCTTCTGATCTGTTGCCAGTGCAACTCCGGTGATCCCGGCTTTCTGTAAGGTAAGAGGGTACGGATCAAATCCTTTTAGCAAAATTCCTTTATTTGGAGAAACATTATATTCCATATAGGTCCGCAGTTTCTCTTCCAGTGCCTTTTGACTGTAGTTGCCTGTTCCACTGGCTCCATCCAGAAAAAACACATCATATTGTTCTAACACACGATTTTCAAATTCCCCAAATACCGAAAACAGCCCCATATCCAGTGCCGCTGCTGCTTTTGCCCTTGCCCCCTGTATTCTGGCTGATTCCATGGTTGTACAGAGAAGGGACAGAAACAGAACGCTGATCAGGCTTAAGAACACTGTAATTGTCCCTTTGCATCTGTACGTTTTCATGTTGTCTCCTTTAAATACTGTTACTCTGACTTACAATTTTCTTGAAGATTTTATTGACCAGACTGGTCAGCTGACTCTTGAAGATGATGACCAGACCAATCAGAACTACCAGAATCAGTATAATCTCCACCGTTCCAATGCCGTCTTCTTCTTCATACAGCCGTCTCAGAAACTTTCGCATTTTCCTCACCTCCTTTCAAATGACATCTCGTGTTCCAGCCTGTTGCTTCTTTCCTAAATTATTTAAAATGACAGTACTGCCGGTACAATCAGAATGACCAGCACAACCAGCAGCATCAGAATCATGGGAAACAACAGTCTTGTTCCTGCTTCTTCCCCCATCTTTTTGGCGAGCTGTCTGCGGTCTTCCATGGCTTCTTCTGCTTCATTCAACAGAAGCTCCGTCATACCTTCTGAACTTTTCTGCAATCCTCCGGACAGAATCGTGCCAAGCCGTACATAACAGGTCTGTTCACATCTTCTGCCAAATCTCTCATAGGCACGTGCCTCTGCAATTCCACTTCTCATTTCATTACAGGCTGCTACCATCTCTTCATACGCCCATCGTATCCCGCTCTGTTCTTTCATCTCCTGATATTCTCCTGCAATCCTGACAAATGCATTCTGTATCGTCAGTCCTGCATTTAGCAGCATTCCAAGCTTAAATACTACATCCGGATAATCCAAAATCAGCTGCCTTCGGCGCTGTTCTTCCATCTTTTTGTGTTCTTGCGCTTTCCCCAGGTATCCTGCTGCCGCCAGAATCAGAATTCCGGCAAGACAGATCCCTGTCAGAGATACCTGACTCTGCGTCCATACCACATCTCTTCCATCCACTTCCTGTGGAAGCTCCAGTGTCTTTTTCTCCCTGCTATTTTCCTGAGCATTTTTCAGTGCCTGGTTCAGATCATACTTCAGTTGTTCTTCTTCCGTACGGATCTGTGGAAATAAGTGCAGTGCCGTCTCATAGATCTGTTCCCGCTCTCCGCAGGACAACATAGCCGTCAATGTCAGTATCTGTCCTTTCTCCGGGAGATCTGCCACAATATTTCCGTCTCCATCCAAATACCCCTGTGGATTCTGTATCCACTGAACCGTTACCTCACCATTTTGCAGTTCCGAAGGCAGTTCTACTCTTCCCCTCACTTCATCTGCGGAAGCGTTCTCTCCCAGTATGATCTGATCGATCTCCTCCTCTGCCAGCTTTAATAATTGCAATTCTTCCTGCTCTGTATACTGCCGCTCCTGAAGTTCCACCTTCACCTGCTCTGCATCTTCCTGGTTCTGGATCTCTGCCTGCAGCGTATAAGAACTGTTTCCTTCTCCCTTTTCCGGACGTTCCAGTCTCTGAATCGCTGCCAGTTGTTTCTCTCCGCTTAAAGCACTTTCTGCAATCGGAAATAGCAGTAGTCCCAATGCAAAACACAACAGCATAGTTTCCAGTTTCTCTTTTTCTTTTTTATTCTCTTTCCTGTCCCTGTTTTTTCTCCATCTGGAACTTCTTTCCAGCAGATATTCTGCGCCTTTGTGAAACGGCTTCCGATACCACTTCACTTCAGGCTCTGTCTCCACTCCTGCTGAGAGAATCATCAGCATTCCAAATACTGCCACCAGTCCCCAGTACATCCACATCCCTACACCTCAATATCCACAATTTTTCTTCCCCAGAATACTGCACCTGCATACACTGCTAAAGATACTGTCATAATCACTATGCCTGTGGGATTGTGATACATCCCATCAAGGAATCCCGGCGATACCGTCTGCACATAGAATAAAATCAGACATGGAATGATACTCATCATATTCTGCTCCATCTTCTTGGCTGCCAGTACCACCTGTATCTCTTTTCTGGTCTCATTCTTCTGCCCTATGCTCTGTATAGTATTCCTTATAATTGCAATGAGATTCCCGCCTGAACGTTTCGCTATGGCAAAGATCTCTGCGAAATTTCTTACATCCTCGATTCCACTGCGCACGGCAAGCGACTGCAAGAGTTCTTCCAGATTCTGATTCATCTGAAGCTTGCTCACTATACCTCGAAATTCCTGAACTATCATGTCATCTTCCCGATAGATCAACGGCAATTCCTTCAGCGTATCCTCAAAAGCAGTCTCAACGGAATATCCAGCCGTCAGGGACGTGGTTACGGTCTGCATTGCCATAAGAAATTGTTCTTCCAGTTCCTGTTTTCTCTTCCGACACAGTGACTGCTTCCTCATCTTCAAGAATCTTCTCAGTAACAGAAGTCCCAGGAAAAATACCGGCACTGATCTGTAAAACAGATAGCTGATCATGGCATCTCCCAGAAGAAACAGCAGACAGTTTGCCACATATTCTTTTCTGGAAAAACGATATTCTCTGTAATCCATTTACAACAATCCTGCCCTTTCCAGTTTTCTGGTCTGCATAAGATCGCCCTTACGCACCAGTGTGCCCGCTACTTTTTCTCCCCCTTTCCCATTCTCCTCAAATTCATAGAGTGTATGGGTCTGAATCTCCTCTTTCTCATAACTGTACCCGGTAATCTCCAGAATCTCTAACACTTTTCTGGATCGGTCACGCATTCTGCCAAGATGCACCATGATATCGATTCCGGAAGCAATCTGTCTGCGGACTGCTGACACCGGCAGCTCCATTCCCATAAGTACCATGGTCTCAAGTCTTGCCAGCATATCCCTTGGACTATTTCCATGACCGGTAGAGAGACTTCCGTCATGACCATTATTCATGGCCTGTATCATATCAATGGTCTCTTCCCCTCGGACTTCCCCTACAATTACTCTATCCGGCCGCATTCGAAGACTCGCCCGGATCAGGTCACGAATGGTAATCTCATGATCTCCCTGCGTATTTCCTTTTCTGGCTTCCAGCCGCACCAGATTGGCAACACCCCTGATCTGCAGTTCCGCATTGTCTTCAATAGTTATGATCCGCTCGTCCTTCGGAATATAATTGGACAATGCATTCAGAAATGTGGTCTTCCCTGACCCGGTACCGCCGCTGATAAAAATGTTATATCCGGCAATTACCAGCTTTTTCAGGAACTGTACCGCTTCTTCCGTCACTGCTCCCCATTCTATGAGCTGCTGCATCTCTATGGGATGTACTGGGAACTGCCTTATGGTAATGATCGGTCCATTTAAGGCAATCGGTGGCAGAACCATGCTGACTCTGGCGCCATTTTCCAGTCTGGCATCCACAATCGGAACCGTAGCATTGACAATCCGGTTACTTTTCGCTGCAATCCCCTGCACCAGATCTTCAATTTTATCTCTGCTGTGAAAGCCTTTCTCCCACTTCCGTATTCGCCCGTTCTCTTCTATGAAGATTCCGTCCAAACCATTTACCATAATCTCTGTTACCTGATCGTCATCTACCAGTTCCTGCAGAATATCCAGCTTCCTTACTGAATTGAACAGCTCTGTCCGAAGCTGTGCACGCCTTCTCAAACTGTAATAATGCCCGCTGTTCTTCTCCATCAGCAGCTTATCAATCTGTTCACAGATTACCTCATCCGGTAATTCCTGCGAGGTGTCCAGCCGGTCCATCAGTTTTCTCTGTAACTCTAAAAATTCATTCTGTTCCCTGTTCATTTCTTCCATTCCTCACTGCACAGTAATGTACGCACAAAGTTCCCCATCTCACTGTTTACCAGCTGTTCCAGCGCATATTCCCCCACTGCTGCAGGCTCTGCATAAGGAAGGTGCAGACAGGATGTTTCTTTCAGAATCTCTTCCGCATCGAGCTCCGTCAGCAGCTTCTTATACTGTTCCATCCGGGCTTTGGCGATAACCCCATCACAGACCGGGGTATAGATATGTGTACATGCTGCCAGTAGCCCCAGTTGTTCTTCCACCGTTCCCTCCAGATCCAGAATCACCGTTTCATATCCTCCGATGGAAGTCACTGCATCCAGAAGCTTCATCCATTCTTCCTGGGTCACTTCCCTTAAATCTGCTGCTGAATACGCCGGCGGTATGTATGCCATCTCCCCCAGATGCTGTACAATTGCCTGCACCTTAAAAATCACATTCCCCTTATTCTGACGGACAAAGTACATCACATCCGAGATATCTGCACTGTATGTTTTCCCGGTCATCATACTGAATCCGGCACATTCTTCCAGATTCAGGTATAATACAGACTGACGTTTTGCCAGAATCTGCCCCAGTGTCAGTGCAAAACATGTCTTTCCACAGCGCTTCACCGGTGAGTATACTCCGATAACATTTGCCTTCTGCTTCATAAAATATGGCGTATGTTCACTCATATCTGCCGCATAATAATTCATGACTTCTGCTACCAGATGATCCGAAGACTGGTACTTATATACCGTGGGATACTCCACGTATTCCGGTCTTACTTCCCCCTCTGACAGAATCACGGTTCGGTTAATGTCCATCATACGAACTTCCTCGCACATCATCCGTGCTGAGATCAACAGCAGCTCAATCCGATGTTCCCTGGTAAATTCTCTCAGGCTTTCCACACCTGAAAATACCAGTATCTCGAAGGGAATTCTCTGTTTTTCGGTAATATAATTCATCAGTCTGCAGGCATAGACTGTCTCCAGATCGCATATTGCAAAATTAAGTTTTTTCATATCCAACCTCCTGTAATCAGCATACTTCCCAGAAATATCGGCAACGACAGGTGCAGATAGGCAGGGTTATCCTCCTGCACAATGTATGGGTGCCATATTCCTGTGCTGAAAAATTCTTTTAAATACTGTATGAATAGAATCAGACGTTTCCATAAAATGTGATATTTGATAACTGCTGTCAGTGAAAATACCGCAGCAATCAGAAATGAATAGCAGATACACTTCAAACTCAGTGACGGTCCGAAAAATCCTCCAACCATCATAAAATACTTCAGATCACCGGCTCCCATCATCTTAAAATAATGAAGGACGCCAAGCACCAGAAGCGGCAGTAATGCTCCTGCCAGAAAATTCCCTGTTCCAGGTGGTCCATTGGCACTCCACTGCCATCCCAGTGCTGCCAGAAGTCCTGCTCCAATCAGTACATTGGGGATCCTTCCGGAATAAAAATCCCAGAAGACCGCTAGTACTCCTATACTGAACAAAAATAAAAATCTCATATTCTCTATCCTCTTTTTAAAAACAGATGCTAGGTGCAAATCATCTATCACACGGACATGAATCGTCTGTTACCCCTGTCACCCTATACACTTGTTATCTTTGAAATAGATGTCGATACGACCGATGCTTATCAGAATTGGTAAGTGATGTTATTATATATAATATGTTTCTGTTTGTCAATAGTATATTGCATAATTCTTCTTGCAATATTTATATCCTGTATTTTATCAGAAATAACTGTTGCTTTTCTGATAAAATACAGGATATAATAAAAAGAAGAACATCCAATGTTCGACCAAATGGAGAGAGAAGGAGTAAGTAAGATGCCGGAATATTTAAAGAAAATTAACAGATCATCTGTGGTGCAGCGTGTTATTGACCGGCTGACGGAAGCAATGCTGAGTGGGGAACTCAAACCGGGAGATAAGATTCCCACAGAAATGGAATTGTCAGAACAGCTCGGAGTCGCGCGCAATTCCATAAGAGAAGCAATTAAGATCCTGGTATATATTGGAGTCCTGGAGATTAAGCGTGCAGACGGAACCTTCGTCTGCAACGGATTTTCAGAGAGTCTTATTGATCCTATGATATATGGTATTATTCTGAACCAGCAGAATTCACAGGATCTGAACGAACTGAGAGCTATGGTAGAGACTGGTGTAATGCGTCTTGCCGTGGAAAAAAGCAGTGAAGAAGAGATCCGGCAGTTACACGAAAAAATGCTGGTTTTAAAAGACGCCATTTTTGCACAGACACCCGATGTGGATCAGGTTTTTGAAGCAGATAATGCATTCCATGACTGTATTACAGAGATGGGACATAATGCCATGGTGTCCAAGATCAATGCCATCACCAGAGTACTGACTTATTCCACCCGTTACGATTCCGTAAAAGGCATGCTGGAGACCGGTCGTGGAGAAGAACTATATAGTGCACATGAAAGAGTCTATCAGCTCATTGCCAGCCGTCAGCTGGAAGGACTGCACGAATCCGTAGAAGGCACCTATTTCCTGAATGTAGGAAAAAAATCCTGAAAATATAACCATGAAAAAGCATACAGCACAGAATCCAAAGAATGAATGTATATTCTGTGTCTGTATGCTTTTTATCACATCTAATAATTCTGATACTCTTTCATAATGTTCAGGTAACGTTTCACCTTCTCTGCCAGTTCACCCTTGAATACTGCGGAACCTGCAACCAGAATGTTGGCACCTGCATCCAGAACCGTATGAATAGTCTGGTCATTTACGCCGCCATCCACCTGAATATCAATATTTCTTCCAGATTCCTGAATCTTTTTCCGCAGTTCAAGAATCTTTTCTGTCATCTGCGGAATATAGCTCTGACCGCCAAATCCCGGATTCACCGTCATAATCAGAACCATGTCCAGATCATCCATTACATAATCTAACACATTCAGTGGTGTAGAAGGATTTAACGCAACAGCAGCACGGACGCCCTTCGATTTGATACTCTGAACAACGCGGTGAAGATGGGTGCATGCTTCAGCGTGAACCGTGATACTGTCAGCTCCGCAGGAAACAAAATCATCAATATAACGTCCCGGATCCTGAACCATCAGATGCACATCAAAAAAGCAGTTCTGTTCTTTTCGAATAGACTTAATCACCGGCATACCAAACGAAATACTTGGTACAAACATTCCATCCATGACATCAATATGCAGGTACTCAGCTCCTGCAGATATAACTGTCTGGATATCCTCCCCTAGATGATTAAAATTAGCAGACAAAATAGATGGTGCAAGTATATTATGTCTTGACATGGCAATCTCCTTTCATGTTATTTTATTTCGTATCTGTGAAGATACTGAACAGTTACTTTATTTCGGCATCTGAGTATCCGTAATCTTCCTCAATTTTACTAATCAGATCCACGCGTCTCTGATGACGTCCACCCTGAAATTCTGCATCAAAGAACGCATCACAGATCATTTTAGCCAATTCTTCTCCTACTACACGGGCGCCCATGGCAACGATCTGACAATTGTTATGTTCTGCAATCATTTTAGCAGTAAATGGTTCGCTGCACACACCTGCACGGATTCCAGGTACTTTATTCGCTGCAAGAGAGATACCAACACCCGTCCCACATACCAGAACCCCTTTATCGATATCGCCTCTGCGGATTGCTTCTGCAACCGTACGTCCCGGTATCGGGTAATCTACCTTCTCATCCAGACTGTATGCACCGTAATCTACACATTCAAATCCGCGTGCTTCCATATGTTCAAAAAGGCAGCGTTTTAATTCAATCGCTGCGTGGTCACTTCCAAAACCGATTTTCATAATCATTCACCTTTCTATATTCTAACAAATACTTCATTTTCTTTCAATTGTAAAAAGAACCGGTTCACCAGGTTCTTTTACAAGTTCTGATGAACCGACTCTTCCGATGCAATGGCAGCTGCATCAATGGATATTGAGAGAGATCTGAGGATCGCAAACAATACGCATGGAGGGGGCTTAGTCCATGTGGGATCCTCCGTTAATATCAATTTCTTCTCCTGTAATATAGGAGGCTTCTTTGGATGCCAGGAATACGATTGCATTGGCAACTTCCTGTGTTTCTCCAGGACGTCCCATCGGGATACCTGCGATAACAGCATCTGCCTGTTCCTTCGGCATAGATTTCCAGATTTCTGTATTAATCAGTCCAGGGCATACACAGTTTGTTGTGATACCATACTGAGATACCTCACGGGCAAGGTTCTTGGAGAAGCCCAGAACTGCTGCTTTGGATGCGGAATAATGAGCACCACCGAATACTCCGCCGCCACGTTTTCCGGAAACAGAAGACAGATGTACGATACGTCCGTATTTCTGTTTCTTCATGACTTCGCAGACTGCCTGAGTAATCAGGAACAGACCAAACATATTTACGCTGAAGATGCGCTTGATATCATCCAGAGTCATATCTGCTACCGTTACTTTCTGAGAAATTCCGGCATTGTTTACCAGAACATCGATGCGTCCGTATTTTTCTACAATCTTATTTACCAGTTCTTTTACTGCATCCGGATCTGTCAGGTTCGCTGCATATCCTGCTGCTTCAATTCCCATCTTTTTCATTTCTTCCACATTTGCATCACAGCCTGCCTGATTGATATCACAGATCACAACCTTTGCGCCCTGTTTTCCAAATGTCTGAGCGATGGTACGTCCGATTCCTTTTGGTGAACCTGCTCCTGTTACGAGAACTACCTGATTTGTAAAATCTAACATGATATTTTTCCTCCTGAATACTATATTTCATTATTTCTGCATTTCCTCTGCAGTTTTTACGATTTCCTCTACTGTTACACCATTGATTTCCAACAGTCTTTCATACGGAGCTGACTGTCCGAACTGATCCTGGATACCGATACGTTTTACAATACCTTTTCCAAGTTCTGCTGCTACTTCGCAGACTGCAGAACCAAGTCCGTTGAGAATATTGTGGTCTTCTACTGTAATGATCTTGCCGATATCATTCACACATGCAGTAACTGCTTCCACATCCAGTGGCTTAATTGTATGCATATCCAGTACACGGGCTGAAATACCTTTCTCTTCCAGAACCTTTGCAGCTTCTACTGCCAGGCGTACTGTATCTCCATTGGCAATGATAGCCACATCTTTTCCATCCTGAATCTGATGTGCTTTTCCGATTACAAATTCCACATTTTCATCATAGATCTGAGGCACCGCATCTCTTGTAAAACGCAGATACATCGGACCATAGGTTTCTGCTGCTGCTTTCGTCAGTTTCTTTGCGGAATTGTAATCTGCCGGCATCACAACTGTCATGTTCGGGATGGTACGAAGTACTCCCATGTCTTCAATTGCCTGGTGGGAAGCACCGTCATTTGCCGGTGTCACACCACCATGGGAGCAGGCAATCTTGACATTCAGATTAGGATAACAGATCTGCTGACGAATCATTTCACACATACGCAGAGATCCGAATACTGCATAAGTAACTACAAATGGAATCTTTCCGCAGGTTGCCAGTCCTGCTGCCACACCTGCTGCATTCTGTTCTGCAATTCCCACATTCACATACTGATTTTTGTCATCATGGTATTCCGCTGACAGTTCTTTACGGAATGCTCCTGTCTTACAGCTCTTTCCGATATCAGCATCTACGATTAAGATTTCCGGATTTTCCAGACCAAGTTTTAAAATTTCTTCACCAAAACCATCACGGGTTGCAATTTTCTTTAATTCACTCATTTTCTTATCCTCCTATACGCCCTGTCTTAAACTAACTGCGCTGTCAGTTCTTCCATTGCCTGATCACGTTCTTCTTTATTTGGTGCTACTCCATGCCATGCACAGGAATTTTCCATATAAGAAACACCTTTTCCTTTTATGGTGTGAGCATAAATACATTTTGGTTTACCGTTTTTAGAAGCATAACATTTATCCAGTGTCGCGCAAATTTCTTCCATATCATGTCCGTCAATTTCCATGACTTCCCATCCGAAGGATTTGAATTTTTCACCCAGATCTCCGTTTGGCATTACCTGATCACAGGTTCCGTCAATCTGAAGGTTATTAAAATCTACAAATACAATCAGATTATCCAGTTCATATTTGTGAGCAGTGTTGGCTGCTTCCCAGATTTCCCCTTCCTGGGATTCTCCGTCACCTACTACACAGAATACTTTATAATCCTTTTTGTCCATTTTGCCTGCAAGTGCCATACCTGCTGCACAGGCGAGCCCCTGTCCCAGAGAACCCGTGGAAATATCGATTCCAGGGCATTTGTTCATCGACGGATGACCCTGAAGCATGGAACCTTCTTTTCGAAGTGTATCCAGCTCTGATTCCGGAAAATACCCTAATGTGGCAAGGCATGCATACTGAATCGGGCATACATGTCCTTTGGAGAGCACCATGCGGTCTCGGTCTTCCCAGCGTGGGTTCTTTGGATCAATATTCATATATTTGAAATAGCATGCAGTTACAAAATCTGCTGCTGACAGGGATCCCCCCGGATGACCGGACTGTGCTTTGTAAATCATATCCACAACCTTCATCCTCATCTGTGTTGCTGTATTCTTTAATTCTTTTACAGATACCTCTCTCATTTTCTTTACCTCTCTTTTTATTATATGTTGATGGTTCAACGTAGGATATTATATTGTTTTTTATAAGATCGACTTTTCATCGATCCAATAAAAATAATTCTTTATACAAACATCAGTGATATTGCCGGTATGTAGGTAACAAGCAGTAAGACAATCAGCATTGCCACCAGACAAGGAATAATACCCTTGGAAATATCCTCGATGGATATCTTTCCGATACCACAGGCAACGTACAGGTTTACTCCAACCGGCGGTGTAAACAAACCAATTGCCAGGTTTACAATCATAACTACTCCAAGATGAATCGGGTCAATTCCCAGTTCCAATGCTACCGGTGCAAACAGCGGTGTGAAAATGTACAGTGCTGATGTGGAATCCAGGAAACATCCTGCAATCAGAAGCACAATATTCACGATAATGAAGAAGATGATCCCGTTACCGCCTGTCACTGCAAGCATCATATCTTTGATCGCCAGATCCAGTCTCGCACGGGTCAGTACATAAGCAAACAGGGAAGCTCCCATGGTAATAAACATTACCGTTGCAGTTGTGGAACAGGAATCTACCATAATATCAATCATTTTCTTTACATTGATTTCACGATAAATGAAAATTCCTACAAACAGTCCATAGAATACAGATACTGCAGCTGCTTCGGTTGGTGTGAAGATACCGCCGTAGATACCACCCAGGATAATAACCGGCATCATCAGTCCGAAAAATGCATCTTTTAGAGCTTTTAACCGTTCTGCACCGCTTGCCTTCGGTAATACTTTCAGATCACATTTTCTTCCCAGAATCAGTGCTACAATAATCAGTCCGGCACCCATTGCAAGCCCAGGAACCATACCTGCCTTAAACAGATTCGTGATAGATGCATCTGCGATGGATCCATATACTACAAAGGTAATGGATGGCGGGATGACTACACCGATTGCTCCGCCTGCTGCCATAAGTGCACAGGAGAATGCTGCCGGGTAACCTGCTTTTACAAGAGCCGGGATCATAATCAGACCCAGGGCTGCTACCGTTGCCGGACCGGATCCTGAAATAGCTGCAAAGAAACAGGACACTACCACACATACAATTGCCATACCGCCTTTGATATGTCCCAGACACTTCTCTGCCAGGTTAATCAGGCGGCCTGAGATACCGGCCTTTTCCATAACGTTACCGGAGATAATAAAAAACGGAATTGCCAGTAACACGAATTTACTGCTGGATGCGGAACAGATACGAGGCAGTACCGACATGACTGCTACGATCGGTTTTCCGGCTCCCTGCACCAGCATTGCTGCCACGCTGGACATACCCAGACAGACTGCAATCGGTGCTCCGAATGCTAACAGGAGGACAAACACTCCAAGTAATACTATTCCAACCATCTTACTCCTCCCCCTTTGCTGTTTTTACTGCCACACTGAGGAATGCAAGCAGTGCAAATGCTGCTCCTACAGGTACAAATAATCCGTAGATCCATTCCGGCCACTGCATGGTTGCTGTTTCCTGACCAAGTGCGTACTGGCTCATAACCATTTCAATACCGAAAATCACAATCAGCAGACAGAACACTGCTGCGATGAGATACATCAGTACCTGTACTTTTCTTGCCGCTGACGGAGAAAGCTTATCTGTTACAATCGTCAGTCCCAGATGGGCTTTTCTGCGGGCTGCAATGGCAGTTCCCATGAAACTCATCAGTACAAACAGATAACAGGACATCTCATCTGCCACAGCCAGTGGACTGTTAAATATGAATCTTGCTATTACGTTTACGAATACCAGAATTGCCATCACAGAAACACTGGCACAGGCAACGAATTTTTCAAATTTTTCTATAAATTTCATGCTCTATACCTCCTACTCTTCTGTGAATTCCACACCTTCTGTATCGATGTTAAATGCTTCACATGCTGCTTTTCCATACTCTGCTTTCAAGCCCTTCATAGCATCTTTAATCAATTCCTGGAATGGTACCAGCTGTTCTTCTGTCAGCCTGTCGACCTGCATTCCGCCTTTGATAAATTCATTAATAATATCTTCTTCTTCTTTTTCAATCTTGTATCTTCCCCAGTCACAGGATTCTGTGATACATTCCTGAAGAAGTGTCTGGGTTGCTTCATCCAGATTGTTCCATACCTTGCTGTTACAGATAATCAGGTCACAGTCATATGCGTAATTCCAGATGGTCATATAATCCTGCACTTCATACATCTTCGCCGACTTAGTGATCGGTGCCCCGTTCTCCTGTCCATCGATGGTTCCCTGCTGTATCGCCGTAAATACCTCTGACCAGCTCATAGCTGTCGGACTTGCTCCGATGGCTTCCCAGAATGTCATGTAGATCTTGGAACCCGGAATACGAATCTTCAGTCCCTTCAAATCCTCCGGCTTGGTTACCGGATGCTTACTGTTAGTCAGCTGACGGAATCCATTGTGGAATGCACCCAGGTAGGTCAGCCCCTTCTGGGATAACCGCTCCGCATAATACTCACCACCTGTGGTATCAATCACTTCCTTTGCCTGATCATACGATGTAAATGTCCATGGCATTGTTGCAATGTTCAGCTTTGAATCAATTGCTGATAATGTACTGGTTGCATATGCTGCCAGATCGGTTGAGCCTGCACAGACATATTCAATTCCCTTTGTTGCATTACCTCCTGCCAGTGTATCATTTGGAAAAACATCGATCGTAATATTTCCGCCTGATCTCTGTGAAACCAGTGTTGCCAGATACTGTCCAACCTGTGTGTCGATCTGGGTATCTGTTCCGTTCACTGCAAATGACAGGTTCAGTTTCGGATAGGTAACCGCATCCCCCTCTGCGGCTTCTCCATCTGCGTATACTGCAAGTCCCGATGTCAGCACTGCTGCCCCTGCCAGACCTGCCAGTATTCGTTTCCATTGTTTCAACAACCACACCTCCTTTTGAAATAAACACCTTCTCTTTTAACTCCCAATGTAGAATGTTCTGCATTGCTTGTTTGTATCTTTATCTTATCACTTTTCACAGAAATGTCAATATAATCAAATTTTTAACAAGTGTTTTCAGCACATCGCACAAAATCATTTGTTCTTATTTGGATATAATAGACTACGTTCAACGTCCTACATATTGTTTTTGACTTATAATACTGCTCATACCTGTTTTTTAACCTGTCAGGAAAAGCATATCAAATCAGTTTTCCTGATCCAATATGCTTTTCCTGTTTCAGTTCAAACAGATTTTTCCACTGTCTATTTCAAAAATTCTTCAATCTCTTTTCTCGTTGCACTTACGCTTCCCTGGGCGAAGAATGGCTTGCCGCCGCCACGTCCGTTCAGGGTACTGTTAAATTCTTTTACCAGTGCACGGAGATCTCCGTCTTTTTCTCCCATGGCATATTTATAACCGCTCTCATCGTCTCCTGAGCATACCACGCAGCGTCCCTCGCAGGTCTCCATGATCTCCGCTGCCAGCTTGCGCACGCTGTCTGCTGCCAGTCCTTCCTCAAATATCAGCACGCTTCCGCTGCCTTCATACTGCTTTGCCATATTCTGAAACAGTTTCTGCTCCAGCGCCCCCATGTGGAACTGTTGATCCATCTGGGTTTTCTTCAGATGCTCCACTGCCTGTGCCGTCTCCAGTGGTTTTGCGGACAGTGCCACCGAAATCTGCTGATTCTGTCTGCAAATCTCTTCCACGTATTCCATGGCTTTCCGTCCGGAGAGCATCTCCATTCTCATGCCACCTTTGAACTTCTGAAGAGAAATCAGCTTAATCAGACCGATTTCTCCCGTATAGCTGACATGGGTTCCACAGCATGCACACACATCTGCATTTGGGAACGTCACTACACGCACCATTCCGTGCAGTTCTTTTTTACTGCGGTATTCTACTGACTTCGCCTCTTCCTCTGTATAACTGGTGATGTCCACCTTTTCATTTGCCCAGACTCTCTCATTGGCAGCCTTCTCAAATTCCCACATATCTTCCACTGTGAATTCACCGTTAAAATCAATGGTCACGGTGTCTTTTCCCATATGGAATCCCACATTGTCATAGCCGAATTTACTGTGCACCAGTCCGCTGACGATGTGCTCTCCGGAATGATTCTGCATCAGGCCAAATCTCCGGTTCCAGTCTATGGTTCCGGTTACTTTGCTTCCGACTTCCAAAGGTTGTCCACAAAAATGGAGAATTTCCCCATCTTTTTCGTGGGTATCTGTGATCTCCACCTTCTGGTCACCGATTTGCAGGTAGCCGGTATCCCCAGGCTGTCCGCCTCCCTCCGGGTAAAAGGCCGTTCGGTCCAGAATGATCTCATATCCATTTTTTCCTTCCCGGCAGTCTGTTATCGTTGCTTCAAATGTCTTCTGATATACATCTTTATAAAATAATTTTTCTGTCATGTTGTTCCTCCAATTTGCCTACATCCGGTATATGCGTATCTGGTCAATCTCCAGTCCGTTTGCACCATAATAGAACTTTATGTAATGGTTTCCTGCCATCATGTGATCCAGTTCCCGGTCAGTCTCCAGCCATTTTCCTTCGCTGCCCTGTATGGATATCATCGTCTTCAGAGTATTATTACAATATACCGACACTGGAATCTGTGCCAGCCCTCCAAGCTGAGTACGCATCTTCATACAGATCCGGTAGTCACCCTCTTTTTTCAGATGAATGCCAAATACATCCGCATGACCGGACTTTGGACTAAGCATCTCTCCGTGAATCAGTATACATCCATTTGCATTATCATTAAGGTATTTCAAGTCAGATGCCAGCACATCCCCTTCTTCTTTCCTATTCATGGCATCCAGTTCTTCCTGACAGATTCTTCCGTTCAGATGAAGAAGCGCCGGACTTTTAAGCAAGAATCCCAGAATATTTTCCGCATTACGCTGTAATTCTCCGCGAGTCAGCCAGCCTGCTTCCAACTGTTTCTGCATATCATCTTCTTGCACACTGTCTATGGCATCTGCTGTTACCATGAACAGATCATTCTGTGCTGCTGCCATAGGTGCTTTTGTGTATTTGTCTCCACTTTGTCCTTCATAGTTTGCCACTGCCCACCAGTCAGTCATGACAATTCCGTCAAATCCCCATTCCTTACGCAAAATGGTAGTACACAAATCATAACTGCCAGATGTCCACAAACCATTGACTGGTCCATAAGTCGTCATCA
Source organism: Jingyaoa shaoxingensis (assembly GCF_014385005.1). GTDB lineage: Bacteria > Bacillota > Clostridia > Lachnospirales > Lachnospiraceae > Marvinbryantia > Marvinbryantia shaoxingensis. The sequence goes on from NZ_JACRSZ010000004.1 coordinate 44,926, forward strand.
CAGACCTTGCTCCGCCTTCTTTTATGGCAATCTCAAATCCCTTAAGGTAGATCTCTCTTAAAGCACGTTCAGAAACCTGACTGTTCGCCCTGCTTCTTGCTTTTTCCTGATTATTGGCACAGAAATGCTTAATAGTTCCTGCAATACCGTGCCGGTTCATCCCCCGCACCTGCGCTGCTGCAATCTTACCGGTAAGATAAGGATCTTCTGAAATATATTCAAAGTTTCTTCCATTCAATGGGTGGCGGTGAATATTCATTCCCGGTCCCAGAAGGGAATCAATCTTATTTAACCGGATCTCCTGCCCGGTCATTGTATAAAGTTCTTCCACCAGTTCCTGATCAAAGGTGCATCCCAGCGCAGTTCCGTTTGGAAGGGAAAATGCTCTGGTTCCACAGTCCATACGGATACCGGATGGGCCATCTGCACAGCAGGCTGCCGGAATTCCATAGTTTCTCAGACTTTCTGTCAATCCACCAAAGGCCGCTGCTGTTCCCGCCGTTACCTTTGGGCTGCACATGCCCTCCCCACGAAATATTTCAATCAGATCCTCGTCAGAAAGCTGTGCTGTAAAGGTATCCAAGTCCACCTTTTCATCCAGTACATCCACCAGTTTCCATCCCGCATTCCCAGTCTGTGCCAGTTCCTCCGGCAGTTCTTCGCTTCTGCGTTCCTGTGGATCCACCGTTCTGATCGGAACCTTTTCCCAGGATATTTCCATATGGTCTTTGCTTTGCACCGGGTGTATTCTCCGGAATTCTTTTGTCGGTGCCAGTGCTTCCTGAAGCTGCTCCACAATCCTGGCATTCCTGTAGCATTCCCCTGCCTTCACTGCATCTCTCACATTGCCACCCACATAGAAAGCGTACTGTCCTTCTTCCAGGATGTAAGCTGATCTGCAACCAGTCACACCGCTTTCATCATAGGATGCCAGATCTCTGTCTGCAACCTGTATCCTTCTGACTTCAGATTCTCCCGGCTGTAACAATTCTGTTTTATAAAATGCTGTCAGACGTCGCAGCGGCTGTCCCAGTCTGCCCTGCGGAAGCTGCACATACACCTGGACTACTTCTCTTCCCGCAGTGTCTCCGGTATTGCAGACCCGGATCTCCAATTCTGTATGATTCGATTTTTCTGATTCCGGTACTATTTTTCCTTCTATAGAAAAAGTGGTATAGGAAAGTCCATATCCAAAAGGATACTGTACTTTATCTCTGGCAAAGGTCTCAAAATACCGGTATCCCACATAGATATCTTCCCGGTATTCATTTTCGATCTCACTGCCAAAGCAGGAATCAGACGGATAATCACTGATTTTCCCGGCAATCGTATCTGTCAGTCTGCCGGATGGATTCACTCTTCCTGTCAGCACATCTGCGACGGCTGCTGCCCCCTCCTGGCCCCCCTGCCATGTATACAGAACTGCATGGGGATGATACTTTTCTACCCAGCTCATATCTATAATGTTACCCACATTCAGCACTACTATCGTACGGGCATTTTTCTGACATACCTGACAGATCAATTGTTCTTCTTCCTCTGTCAGACGATATCCACCCGGCGCATCAGTGTTATCCTGATCTTCTCCCGCAGTTCTTCCTATTACAATCACTGCTGCATCGGCATCTGCGGCACAGGTCAACATCTCATCTGTCACCGGCATCTCCTTCTGTGACCAAGGAACCTTTCCCCATCCTGCCCCTTCATCAAATGGATTTTCCTGTATCCATGCTTCATATATGGAAATCAGTTTTTCATCCAGTACCAGATCCTCTGCCTGCAGCGCCTCCAGGATACTGTCTACCCTGCCGGTATTCACCAGCCCTCCTGATCCCAGTCCGCTTTTATAATAAGTAAATGCAATTCTTCCATATACTGCAATCCGTTCTTTCTTTTTGAAAGGCAGTGCCTCTGCCTCGTTTTTTAAAAGTACACAGCCGTCTGCTGCCGCCTGTCTTGCCAGCTTCCGATACTGTTCCATGTCTAATTCGAATCTGTTCATTTCTTTTCCCCATCTGCTATACCGTTTCTTAGATGTTGGGGTCAAAAGTCCCAACTATGATATCTTATCTCAGCCCTGTTCTCCCTGTCAACTTGTGTTTATTTAACAAACATTTTTCTGATCTCCAATTTTTTCATAGTTATTTTCAATAATTCTATTGACTGAAAATAATTTTCATAGTATACTTTTAACAGAAAGGCAAATCGTAGAACGAAGAGATGGACGATTTGCCACAATTCATCTTTAAGGAGGGTTTTAAAATGAAAAAAGTATTAACCGCGGGCGCAGCTATGGCAATGGTTCTGTCAATGGCATCTATGGGAGCTATGGCAGAAGACACAGTAGATGTAAACGTAATTGCTGCTCAGTATGGTCAGAACACCGCAGACTGGTGGGCACAGTTTGTAGAAGACTTTAATGCAGACAATCCTGGCATTAACCTGAACGTAGAAGTAGTATCTTGGAACGATATTTACACAGTTGTAAATACACGTATCGCCAACGGCGAAGCTCCTGATGTCCTGAATATCGACGTATTTGCTGACTATCAGGCAGATGATCTGCTGCTTCCGATTCAGGATGTTGTATCTGAAGAGACATACAGCAAGATGTATGATGCATTCCTTGACCAGTCTGAAGTAGACGGTACCGTATGGGCTATCCCGGACCTTGCTTCTGCACGTGCTCTGTACTACAACAAAGACATTCTGGAAGCTGCAGGCGTAGAAGTTCCTACTACATGGGACGAGCTGACCGCAGCATGCGAAGCTATCAAGGCTTACGATGACAGCATTTATCCATGGGGTATTGATATGACAACTGACGAAGGTCAGGCTGCATTTGCTTACTATACATGGAACAACGGCGGCGGATTCGTAGATGATGAAGGTAACTGGACACTGAACAGCCCTGAGAACGTAGAAGCTATCGAGTACGCAATCAGCCTTGTAAATGCAGGTTACACCAACAGTGATCCTGCCAACGATACACGTTACGATCTGCAGGATATGTTCGGAGCAGGCAAGATTGCCATGGTTATCGCTCCTAACAGCTTACCTACTTACATCGCAGACGGCGGCAACGAAGTAAACTACGGCGTAGCTTCTATCCCAAGCAACACAGGTGAATCTGTATCCGCAGGTGTTATGGACAGATTTATGTGCTTCGACAATGATTACACAGACGAAGAAAAAGCAGCAATCACAACATTCTTCGATTACTTCTACGATGATGCACGTTACACTGACTGGGTAGCTATGGAAGGTTTCCTGCCTGCAACCAAGACAGGTGGCGAAGCTCTTGCAGCAGCAGATCCTGATATGGCAAGCTGGATCGATATCCTTGCAAGCTGCAAGTTCTATCCAACAGCAAAAGCTGAATGGGCAGACGTAAAACAGGGCGTTATCAGCGCAGAACAGAATGCACTCCTTGGTGAAAGCGTTCAGGAACAGCTGGATAACCTTCAGGCAGAAATCGCAGGTTAAGTCAGAACCATATTTCTAAGAACAGAAAATGGGCCGGGCTATTAAGGTCCGGTCCATTTTTTAAGTCTGATATATTATATTACAGAAATGAGGCATTCTTATGAAGAAAAAATTTCGAGGTATAGAACCATATCTCTGGATTCTTCCAAGTGTACTTCTGATGGCAGTCTTTATCGTCATTCCGATTGGATTTGTATTCCGCATGTCCTTCAGCAAGATCAGTAAAGCTGGTCTGATCAAGGGCTTCTGCGGATTTGACAATTTCCATAAAGTACTGAACAGTCCGGTATTCTCCATGGTTCTGAAAAATACAATTGTATGGACTGTTGCAGTTGTAGGTTTATCTACTCTGCTTGGATTTATCCTTGCTATCATCTTAAATAATGAATTTAAAGGCCGTAAAATTGCACGTGCCGTTGTGGTATTTCCATGGGCTACCACACTGATCGTACAGGCAAGTATCTGGAAATTCATCATTGATACCGACTATGGTACACTGAATACCCTTCTTATGAAGCTTGGTATCATTGATCATGCCATCAACTGGACGCCGACAGCCGGTGCCTATTTTGCATGGGAGATTGCCTGTGGTATTTTTGTAACGATTCCATTCGTTACCTTTACTGTACTGTCCGGTCTGCAGAGTATCGACGAAGGCTTCTACGAGGCTGCTACGGTAGACGGTGCCAATTACTGGCAGAAGATGTTCCAGATCACTATTCCTCTGGTTCGTCCTTCCCTGACTGTAAGTACAGTACTGAATATTATCTATGTATTTAACTCATTCCCGATCATCTGGACTATTACCAAGGGTGACCCGGCAAACCGTACCGATACACTGGTTACTTACCTGTACAAGCTTGCATTTTACAACGGCAAACAGGGTGATGCTGCCGCTGTTTCCGTGATCGGATTCCTGATCCTGTTTATCTGTGCAAGTATTTACATGGTTTCTGTGTTAAAGAAAGGAGATGACTGATATGGAACATACAAAATCAAATAAAAAGATCGTATCACGGATATTTTTATATCTGGTTGTTATCATCATCTGCCTGATTACACTGTATCCGTATTTTGTCACCATCTGTACTGCATTAAAGAGCCGTGCGGAGATCTTCTCCACCTCCGGCACCGTTTTCCCGATCCATGCCATCTGGTCTAACCTGATCGATGTATGGTCCAGGGCACCGATGGCCAGCTACATGCGCAACTCCATTCTGATTGCAGGTGGATCCACACTTCTGGCTATGCTCTGTGGTATTCCTGCTGCATATGCATTGTCCAGAATGAAATTCAAAGGACAGACCGCTTTTCTGGGATTTGTCATTGTCTCCCAGATGTTTGCACCGGTCGTTCTTCTGATCGGTATCTACAAGGTCATGATGTCTCTGCATCTGACCAACAGTATCGTAGGTCTGATCTTTATCAATGCGGCCTTTAACCAGGCATTTGCCATCTGGCTGCTGCGTGGTACTTTTATGAGTATCTCTTCTGAAATGGAACAGGCTGCAACTATTGACGGCTGTAACCGTATACAGGCTCTGATTAAGATCCTGCTTCCTGTTGCCGCACCTGGTATTGTAACTGCACTGATTTTTGTATTTATCAATGCATGGAATGAATATACCGTAGCACTGACACTGATCTCTACAGATACTTTTAAGCCTCTGACCGTTGGTATCAATATCTTCAATGGCTACAATATGATTGAATGGCAGTATCTGTTTGCCGCATCCCTGTATGCTATCGTTCCGGTTGTGATACTGTTTGTCGGTATTGAAAAGAATCTGGTTGGCGGTCTGACATCCGGTGGTGTCAAAGGCTAAGCCTCCTGAAAGGAGTTCTTTATGGATACAAGAAAACCAACAGCCGGATTATCCCAGGCCTGCTATGGCTTTGCGATTGAAGGCACTTATAAAGACTGTGTTCCTTATGGAAACGGTCATATCAACGATACTTATCTCCTGACCTATCAACAGAATGGTCAGGAACATGCTTACATATTACAGCATATGAATAAAACTATCTTCACTGATCCGGAAGCACTGATGGAAAACATCATCGGTGTGACCGGATTCCTGAAGGAAAAGATCATGGCTGCCGGTGGTAATCCACAGAGAGAAACTCTGGATTTTGTCTTTACCGCCGATGGTAAGCCCTATTATAAGGACGGTTTCGGAGAATATTGGCGCACCTACCATTACATTGACCATGTATATGCACTGGATCAGGTAAAGGATCCGGAGGATTTTTACCAGAGTGCTTTGTCATTCGGACGTTTCCAGCAGATGCTGGCTGACTTTCCTGCGGAGACTTTGCATGAAACTATACCGAATTTCCACAATACAGCAGTCCGGTTTGGGAATTTCGAAAAAGCTGTTGCGGAAGATATCTGTGGCCGTGCTGCCGGCATTCAGGATGAAATCCAGTTCGTAAAGCAGCGTTTTGATCTTGCCTGTGCACTGGGTAACCTGCAGGATCAGGGAAAAATTCCTCTGCGCGTTACACACAACGACACCAAGTCCAATAATGTTCTGATTGATGAGGCAACCGGGAAAGGCTTATGCGTCATTGATCTGGATACGGTTATGCCGGGATTGTCTGTGAATGATTTTGGTGATTCCATCCGTTTTGGTGCCAGTACCGCTGCAGAAGATGAAAAGGATCTTTCCAAAGTAAGCTGCAGCATGGAATTATATGAAGCTTATGTGAAAGGTTTTCTGGAAGGATGCGGTGGACGCCTGACGGAAAAAGAGATCCTTTCACTTCCACTTGGTGCCAAAGTCATGACTTATGAATGTGGCATGCGTTTCCTGACGGATTATCTTTCCGGTGATACTTATTTTAAGATTCACCGCCCGGAACACAATCTGGACCGCGCCCGCACTCAGTTCAAACTGGTTGCAGATATGGAAAGCAAATGGGAGCAGATGCAGGCAATTGTACAAAAATACATCGACCAATAGCATTTCACATCTGATATAATTTATACAAAAGTGAACCCGGCAGCAAATGTCCTGTGGTTCACTTTTTGTTACTGTTCACTCCGTGACCAGCAACATGCTTCGCGGAACATTGGCTGTGAACAGTAACCACTTTTTTACTGTTCTGGACAAAGAATAGCTACAGTGTTAGAATAAAAAAGATTGTAAAGATATTAAAGGAGATTATTATGAACAAGCCTACTTTAATTATTATGGCAGCCGGTATGGGCAGCCGATATGGTGGATTAAAACAGATCGATCCTGTAGATGAACAGGGACATATTATCATGGACTTTTCCATTTATGATGCTGTCCGTGCAGGATTTCAGAAGGTCATTTTTGTTATTAAGAAAGAAATCGAAGTTGACTTTAAAGAACGCATTGGAAATCGTATTTCCAAACTGATTGATGTAGAATATGTTTATCAGAATCTGGAGCTTCCGGAAGGATTTACTGTACCGGAAGGACGTGTAAAACCTTTTGGTACTGCACACGCAGTGCTGTGTGCCCTTCCTTATGTGGATGGACCATTCGCCGTTATCAATGCGGATGACTACTATGGAAGCAAGGCTTATCAGTTAATCTATGATTATCTGACCACACATCCAGATGATGAAACTTACCGTTATGCCATGGTAGGTTACATTCTGGAAAATACGCTGACAGAGAACGGCCATGTGGCCAGAGGTGTCTGTGTAACAGATGACAACGGAGTACTTCAGACGATTCATGAACGAACACACATTGAAAAACGCGGTGACATTACTGCTTATACAGAAGATGACGGAGCTACCTGGAATGAGATTCCGAAAGGCAGCATTGTATCCATGAACATGTGGGGCTTCCAGAAGAGTCTGATGGAAGAACTGAAAAAAGGATTCCCTGAATTCTTAAAAGAGAATCTGGAAAAGAATCCTCTGAAATGTGAATATTTCCTTCCTTTTGCAGTGGATGACTTGATCCAGGAAGGTAAAGCCACTGTTCAGGTATTAAAAACCGAAGATAAATGGTACGGAGTTACATACAAAGAGGACAAAGCTTTTGTTGTAAAAGCCATCCAGTCCCTGAAGGATTCCGGACTTTATCCTCAGAAACTCTGGGAGGAGCAGTAAATGAATCAGGAAACCTTAGCTGCAGGCAGACAGGAAGCTATCTCCGGTTTTTCCATCGAAGGAAGCTTTGTAAGCTGTAAGCCATGCGGTCATGGACATATTAACGATACCTATATGATAGAATTTGAGCAGGATGGCGTCATCTGCCACTACTCTCTTCAGCATATGAACCGGGCCGTTTTTACTGACCCGGTTTCCCTTATGGAAAATATTCTTCATGTAACCGACTATCTGAAGAAGCAGATTCTGGCACAGGGCGGGGATCCTCAGAGGGAGACTCTGGATTTTGTGCACGCAAAAACAGGAGAACCTTACTTTATTGACAGTTACGGGGAATACTGGAGAGCTTATCATTTTATTGAAGATGCCTATGCTCTGGAAGAACTCAGTGGTCCGGAAGACTTTTATGAAAGTGCCGTAGCTTTTGGTCATTTTCAGAAAATGCTCGCAGATTTTCCTGCCGACACACTGCATGAAACCATTGCCGGTTTCCACGATACCAGGACACGTTTCACTGCTTTTGAAAAAGCAGTGGAATCAGATGTCTGCGGACGTGCATCCGATGTGCAGAGAGAAATTCAGTTTGTAAAAGACCGCTATGATGTGGCATGTATTCTGGGCAATCTTCTGGCTGACGGTACACTGCCCCTTCGAGTTACCCACAATGATACCAAGTCCAACAACGTCCTGATAGATGAAGCTACCAAAAAAGGCTTATGCGTCATTGATCTGGATACTGTTATGCCGGGTCTTGCCGTCAACGATTTCGGTGATTCTATCCGCTTCGGTGCCAGCACCGGTGCCGAAGATGAAAAGGATCTGTCAAAGATCTCCTGTGATTTGTATCTGTATGATGTGTATGCAAAGGGCTTCATTGAAGGATGTGAGGGGATCCTGACCGATGATGAGATTCGCTGTCTCCCTCTTGGCGCCAAAGTCATGACCTACGAATGCGGTATGCGTTTCCTGACCGATTACCTCTCCGGAGACGTCTATTTTAAAATCGATTATCCAACTCATAATCTGGACCGTGCCCGCACACAGTTCAAACTGGTTGCCGATATGGAAGATAAGTGGGATGAGATGCAGCGGATTGTTCTAAAGTATATCTGATTCTTTATAATTTTTTTCTTTTTATTTAATGGGCTGTTTATGCCCGAATATTGACATTTAATTGCTTTTCACGGTACTATAAATAAAGCATTGTATCTGTTCAGCACCTTCACAGTTGTGTCTGAAATATTGCAAATTATTTATATATTATGGAGAAGCTAATATGTCAAAACTTATTGGAATTGATTTAGGCACTACCAACTCCTGCGTCGCAGTCATGGAGGGTGGAGAAAGTGTCATTATCCCTAATGAAAGCGGCAGCAGAACCACTCCTTCTGTTGTCGCTTTTACCAAAACCGGAGAACGTCTGATTGGACAGACTGCTAAAAGGCAGGCTGTTGTAAACCCAAATCGTACCATCAGCTCAATCAAGCGTCACATGGGCAGCGATTATCATGTAAACATTGATGGGAAGTCCTATTCCCCTCAGGAGATCTCAGCCATGATTCTTCAACAGTTGAAGAACGATGCCTGTGATTATCTTGGTGAAGAAGTCACCGATGCCGTGATTACCGTTCCTGCCTATTTTACAGATGCACAGCGCCAGGCAACCAAAGATGCCGGCACCATTGCAGGGTTGAATGTACAACGTATTATCAACGAACCGACAGCAGCAGCTCTTGCCTATGGAATTGACCGTGAGGAGCCTCAGAAGATCATGGTCTTTGACCTGGGTGGCGGTACCTTTGATGTCTCTATTCTGGATATCAACAGCGGTGTCATTGAAGTTCTTGCCACTGCCGGCAATAATCATCTGGGTGGTGATGATTTTGACCAGGCTCTGGTGGATCATTTTGTTGCAGATCTGAAACGGGAATATAAATGTGATGTCCGTAAGGATATTGCTGTACTGGCGCGTCTGAAGGAAGCTGCCGAGACTGCAAAGATTGATTTAAGCTCCATGACAGAGACATCCGTCAATCTTCCGTTCCTGACCCAGAACAAAAATGGTCCTGTCAATTATGAAACAACCATAACACGCGGACTGTTCGATTATCTGACCTCCCATCTGGTTGCACAGACCATGGATCCGGTGCGCCAGGCACTGTCAGATGCAGGTCTGGCTTCTACAGATATCTCCAAAGTACTTCTGGTGGGCGGTTCCAGCCGTATCCCGGCCGTTCAGGAAGCCATCCGCAAGTTCATGGGAAAAGAGCCATTTAAGGGCATCAACCCGGATGAATGTGTTGCTATGGGTGCATCCCTTCAGGGCGGAGTACTTGCCGGTGAAGTAACCGGTCTCCTGCTTCTGGATGTAACACCGCTTTCCCTTGGTATTGAGACAGTCGGTGGCGTATATTCGAAAATTATCGACCGCAATACTACCATTCCGATTACAAAGAGCCAGATCTACACGACTGCCGCCAGTTTTCAGACTACTGTAGACATCAAAGTATTTCAGGGCGAACGCCAGATGACCAGAGATAACAAGCTGATCGGAGAATTCCACCTGAAGGGTATCAAACGTGCTATGCGCGGTGTTCCGCAGATTGAAGTCACTTTTGCCATTGATGCCAATGGTATTGTTAATGTCTCAGCCAGGGATCTGGGAACCGGTAAGAGTCAGGACATCACCATCACTGCCTCTTCCAACTTAAGTAAAGAAGAAATCGACCGTGCCGTCTATGAGGCTCAGATGTACGAAGAGGAAGATCAGAAGCGCCGGGAAGCAGCCGGGAAGAAAAAACGTCCATGGCGCCAAAAGAAAGAATAAGGAGTTTTTATGTTCGGATATATATTAGCTAATATGGAACAACTGTCTCCGGAAGACCGATATCGTTATCAATCCTATTACTGTGGGCTGTGCAGAGCGTTGGGAAACAGGCGCAATCCACTTTGCAGAATGACGCTTTCTTACGATATAACTTTCCTTGCCCTGTTTTTATCTGCTGTATATGATGCTCCTGAGTCTCTCCACAGTCAAAAATGCCGTGTTCATCCTCTGAAAAAGCAGGAATATCTGAAAAGCGAGATTCTGGATTACGCAGCGAACATGAATATCTATCTTGCCTACTATAATATGTTAGATGACTGGAATGATGACAAGAATCTCCTGTCTCTTGGAGAGGCACGGCTCTTCGAAAAAGAATGTAAAAAAGTTGAGCAGAATTTTCCTAGGCAGTGCAGGGTTATCCGTGAGAAGCTGGATGAACTTTCCAGAATTGAAAAAGCCAATGTTCTGATACCAGATATCCCGGCAAACTGTTTCGGTGATCTGATGGGCGAACTTTTTGTTCCATTTGAAGATTCTCTGGATGAACGTCTGCGTGCCTTTGGTAAAGCACTGGGAAAATACATCTATATTTTAGATGCCTGCATGGATTTAAAAAAAGATTTAAAAAAACAGAGCTATAATCCACTTGTCATCTGTCAAAAAAAGGAATTTGATGATATACTGCATATGTTGATGTCTGATGTAGTATCATCTTATCAGGCTCTGAATTTTCAAAAAGACCGTGCAATTATTGAAAACATCCTTTTTTCTGGTGTTCTCATTAAGTACGAATTATACAAAAAGAGGGGTGTAAAGAAAAAATGACACAGGATCCTTATGAGGTACTTGGCGTACCACGTGGTGCCTCTGAAGAGGAAGTCACAAAAGCATATCGTAAGCTGGCAAAGAAATACCATCCTGACCTGAATCCGGGCGACGAAGCTGCAGCGCAGAAAATGAGTGAAATCAATGCCGCTTATAATCAGATAAAAAACGGAACAGCCGGCAGTTCTTCTTATGGAAGCAGTTCCTCCTACGGAGGGTCTTCCTATGGTGGAAGTTCCTATGGCGGGTCTTCTTACGGTGGAAGTTCTTACGGAGGCGGTTCCTATGGCAATGGCAGCGGCTCTTATGGTGATGATCCGTTTGCCAGCTTCTGGGAAGCCTTTGGTGGATTTGGAGGCTATCAGCAGCAAAACTCCGGTTCCGGTCAGCCTTCTCCATATGATACGGTTCGGCATTATATCCGCAATCACTGTTATGAAGAAGCTCTTCATGTACTGAGTACCATATCCAATAAGAGTGCAGAATGGTATTTCCTCAGTGCCATCGCCAACTATAATACCGGCAATCAGGTTACTGCCCTGTCCCACATCAAGACAGCCGTTCAGATGGAACCGAATAATGCCCAGTATCGTCAGTTACTAAACCAGATGCAGTCCGGTGGACGGGTCTTCACAGAACAGAGTCAGACCTTTGGACGTACCTTCCATTCCACACATAGCTGCTGCTGGTATTACATTGTTATTAACCTGTTCTGTATGCTGTGTGGCGGCGGTGGATGCTGTGGTTTCCGTAACTATGGTTACTACAATACCACACCGAACAACAGTTATTACTACAATGTACCAGATAATAGTTCCTCACATTCCGGTGTCGGGGAATCTGCAATGGGCAATCCGGCTCAGATTGATCCGGAAGAATATTTGTAAGGAGGATTCGTTATATTATGAATAAATTAAGAGATGCTTTGAATCGCTTTCTTCAGGGACGTTACGGCATGGATCAGCTTGGTCAGGCACTGTTTTTCGCCTATCTTGCTTTTTTCGTGCTAAACCTTGTAACCAGAAGCAGCATTTTCTATACACTGGGGCTGATCGTCGTACTCTTTTTCCTGTACCGCTGCCTGTCCAGAAACTTTGAGGCCAGACAAAAAGAGAATAACTATTACATGGATCAGTACAACAAAGCAGCCCGCTTCTTCCGTCTTCAGAAAAGAAAATGGCAGGACCGCAACACTCACGTATACCGCAAGTGCCCGTACTGCCATACAACCATCCGTCTTCCAAAAGTAAAAGGAAAACATGTCACCAACTGTCCAAAGTGCCATAAAGACTTTGAAGTGAAGGTGTGACATTTATTTTTTATAGAAACTATTGTCATCAATTATCGAAAAATTTGTTATAAAGTAGTCGGAGGAGGAATGGGATGGATCGTACAGATATTGAACTTTTCTTATCCATAGTTGAGCATAACAGTATATCAAAAGCTGCAGAAATTTTACATTTCTCTCAGTCTACTGTCAGTTATCGTTTAAAATGTCTTGAAAAGGAATTAAATATTTCTCTGTTTTACAGAAGAAAAGGGCAGCGCACTTCTGCCCTTACCAAACAAGGTGAACTTTTTATTCCTATTGCGAAACAATGGCAGGAATTGTACAAAAATACAGAAGAAATTCAACACTATCCAAACCAGCTTCTTGATGTTGCAGCTATTTCAAGTGTCAGTGCCAGTGTTCTTGGAGATGTATATGAAACTGTAACATCTGATGCAATAAAAATGTGTCTTCATATACAAACTGCTTATTCCAATGTTATTTATAATCTTGTGGAAAAAAATAAAGTCGATATCGGTTTTGTCGCTGAACCAGAAAACAGAAGAAATGTCCTGACTATACCAGTGTTTTCTGAAAAATACTATGTTGTACGAAAAACCCGTTATCCAAAGGCAATGGGTACTGTATATCTGGAAGATCTCCAACCTGATAAAGAGATCTTTATGGACTGGAATAAAGAATATGAAAATTGGCATAAAGAAAAATGGGGGAACATTGCCAGTTATCATGTATGGGTTGATCATTTTCCTTTACTACAGCGCTTTTTGCGAGATGAACAGTTCTGGGCAATCATTCCAGGCAGTCTTCTACCAAGAATTTATGAAAATATGCAAACTGTTCAAGTGGACAATTTAGAGGGGGATATTCCTACTGACCGAACTATCTATATGATTAAAAATATCAATCCGAGGGAAAATAGACTGTCAACAATTGTAAATTTTGAGAAAACATTAAAAGACTGTCTCATCAGAATTCCAGATGTAAATGTATTATTATGAAAACAATTTCATAATTTTTTTAATAGGTCCTAACAAAATTCTAAATTTTATTAGGGCTTATTTTTATGCTATAGTTGAAACACAAAAGAGAAAGAGATTGGCCAGTCTGTAAGTCTTTGAGTAAGAAAAATATAGTAAGGAGGTTATTATGACATTCACCATTGAAGAAGGGTTATTTACAGTAAATTTAACAGCAATATCCACTGTAGCCCTTGCACTTTTAATGTTGCTTGTCGGACAGGCTATAAAGAATCGAAGTAATTTTTTAAAAAAATACTGTATTCCAGCGCCTGTTATTGGTGGCATTATTTTTTCATTGTTAAACCTTATTGTCCACGAATTTCATATTATGCAATTTACAATGGACACATCTTATCAATCAGATATGCAGAATCTGTTTTTCACCTGTGTAGGATTTGGCATCACATTTGGCTTAATGAAAAAAGGTGGATCCCGGCTGATTAAATACTTTATTATGGCTGCAATTCTTGCTGTATTACAAGGCGGTGTGGGGGTTCTTACTGCAACTGCTGTTGGTGCACAAAAATGGCTTGGACTTATGTGCGGACCAGCTGCACTCTCTGGTGGACATGGAAATGCTGCTGCATATGGCAGTATTCTTGACGGTATGGGATATAACGCATCTATTGTCGGGCTGGCAGCTGCTACCTTTGGTCTTGTAAGCGGAGGATTTTTTGGTGGTCCACTTGCTGAAAGACTGATCCGAAAAAAAGGTCTTGTTAAAAAACTGAATACTAACGAGGAATTACTTGCCGAAAAATATGGCAACGAAGCTTCTGGTACTTCTAATCATCCAGTTACTGCACACGAATTGTTTAAACATGTCACACTACTTGCTACATTACTGGCGCTTGGCATCTTTATTAAAAGTTTGTTTAAGGATTATTTAAATATCTCTATCCCTGCATATGCAGGTTCTGCACTACTTGCATGTATTGTAGCTAATGTGAATACTAAAACCGGATGGATTAAAACAGATGAACGTATTATGACAACTATCCAGGATTTTACATTAGGAATCTTTCTTTCCATTGCAATGATCTCTCTCCAGTTATGGCAGCTCGTTGATCTTGCAATTCCAATGATTATTATTCTTTGTGTAAATCTGATAGTCACTTTGCTGTACCTGTACTTTATTACTTTCCGTGTATGTGGAAAAGATTTCGATGCTGCAATTATGTGTGCCGGAATGGCAGGACACGGACTGGGGGCATCACCTACCGGTTTCGCAAATATGGACAGTGTAACCCAAAAATATGGAGAAAGTAAAATTTCTTATCTTTGCGTTACTGTTGTCGGTGGTATTTTAATGGATTGGGTTCTGTTAGTACTGAATACCTTTATGGTATCCATGTTTGGTTAGGGAGGTATACAACATGAATAAATATAAAATTGCCATACCAGAAATGCCCATCGAGAGATCAGAATTACCAGAACGTATTTTGGAAAAATGTGACGTAATAGAAGGGATCAAAGGGCAGCGAGGTGATAATGATGTTCTTCTATCCATGATCCCAGATGCAGATGCTATTATTTTCAACTCCAGTAATTCCATTACGGCTGAATTAATGCAACAGGGGAAAAAATTAAAAGTAGCTTTTAAATCCGGCGCATGGCCAGAAAATATTGATTTTGATTATGCGAAAAATCACAATATTGCAGTTGGATGGACACCTGCCGCCAATGCGCAGTCTGTTGCTGAATATACCGTATTAATGATACTGGTTTCGCAGAAAAAATACATACATGCCATAAATTCTATGACTAGCGGTGCCTGGAGAAATCAGTCTCATATTGGCAGAGATATATTTGGTCAAACTGTAGGTATTGTGGGTATTGGTGGAATTGGTCTCAGAGTTGCAAAAATATTACAGGCAATGGGGGCAGACATCATAGCTTTTGATCCATTTGCAAAAGAAGAGGTATTTCGTGATAATCACATTTCAAATGTATCTTTTGACAATCTGTTAATGCAGTCCGACATCATCAGCATTCATTGCCTTTTAACAGATGAAACTAAGAAAATGTTTAACGAACAAACATTTAAAAAAATGAAACCATCCGCAATACTGGTAAATAGTGCCCGAGGCGGAATGATTGATGAAGAAGCTTTATATCACGCTCTTACAACAGATGAATTACAAATGGCTGTCTTGGATGTCTATGGAGAAGAACCGCTTCCAATGAATCATCCATTAAGAACACTTGATAATGTTCTGCTCACCCCTCATGTAGCTGCCAGAACTAAAGAAGCTGCCTATCGAGAATGTGTCTGGGCCATTGAAGGATGTCTCGATTACTTAGAAGGAAATAAAATAAATAATGCAGTAATTGTATTACCAGAAAAAAACTGATTGGAGGAAATATCTATGTACTATCCTGAAGGAATTTTATCATCTATGGTAACTTGTTTTGATGAAAAAGGAAATGTAAATCTTGAACGTCTGGGAGAAACAATTGAATTTCAGAAAAAAGCCAGTGTAAAATCTCTTTGTGTTCTTGGTGGTACCGGTGAAGCAGCTTCCATGACTCCCGAAGAGCGTCATGCAGTTATGGAAGAAACCATGAAACATAGCAATGGACTTCATATTGTTTTTGGTGCTCTTGCAGGAAAAGTATCCGATGTAAAAGCCGATATAGAAAAAGCCAAGGAATTAGGTGCCGATGCTGCAATGGTTATGGCTATGCCGTTTGTAAGACCATCTGAATATGATGTGGAAGTTCTTGTAAAGGAATATGCATCTATTGGTTTACCAATTGTAGTATTCAACACACCTAGCAGATCTGCTTTCAGTATGTCCGCCTCACTCGTAAAGCGCCTTTCTGAAATACCAGGCGTCGTAGGCATTAAGGAATCTTCAGGCAACATGACTTTTGCACAGGATATTCGTGTAGCATGCCCTCATCCTTTTTCACTTTTAACCGGTAGCGATGATTTATATTTTGAAACACGCATTATTGGAGGTGATGGTGGCATTCTTGCAGCCGCAGCTGTTATACCAGAGGTTTGTATGGCTTTGGATACTGCTATTAAGCGCAACGACATTGAAACAGCCAGAAAATGCCATTATGCTGTAAAAATTATCAATGATGTCCTTTATACTGCTTCGCATCCGGTTCCATTAAAACTGGCTATGGAAGCACGCGGATTAAAAGTTGGAAAATGCAGACCTCCATTCAGTATCATCTCCAAAGAGCATGAAGAACAAGTTTATGCCGCATTAAAAGAAATCAGAGAAACCATGAATGGAATCGTTACTTTTGTTGAAGAATATCCTATGCCTTAAAAGGAGATGATTTGCATATGTTAAAAATTTATACCGAAAAAGCACCTGCTGCCATAGGTCCTTACTCTCAGGGGTATGCAGTAAATAACTTTATTTTCACTTCCGGTCAGATACCTGTAAATCCTGAAACTAACCAGATTCCAGATGATATTTCTGCACAAGCTGAAAACAGTTGTAAAAATGTAGGTGCCATTCTTGATGCCGCAGGAAGCTGTTTTGAAAAGGTAATAAAGACAACATGTTATCTTGCTGATATGAATGATTTTGCTGCTTTTAACAAAGTATATGAAACATATTTTGTTTCTAATCCTGCCAGGAGTTGTGTTGCAGTAAAAGAATTACCAAAAGGTGTATTGTGTGAAATCGAAGCGATTGCCATAAAATGATTGTACGATACTCACTTTCCTTTATTCGATAAAGTATCGTCATTGAGGATCCTGCCACGGCATTGGGCGTGGCATACAAGGCAAGTGTATTTCATGTAAATCATGGAATACAAATACTTTACAATGCGTGAATGTCTATGGTTTATGACAAGCAGATCTTTTGCAGTTTTGCGTTAAGCGAGCCTTGAGAAAATGCCCGCCCGCGAGCGTCTTGTCTGAGCGAAGCGAGTTAAAGCGAAGGGCGGTAACAGGCATTCGAAAGGCGAGTAGCAAAACAAATATGAGCTGCGGTCATAACCATAGACAGTACGCATGCAAAAAGGCAGCATTCCATGATTACATGAAACCACTGCCTTGGGGAGTAAATTAGAATGGATTATAGAACCTGCTTCCATTCCGGAAGGTGAGTATCAGTGCCCCCACACTGAATACCACCAGGAAGACCATGACTGCATAATCTGCAGCTTTCAACGGTCTTTCGGAATACCAGGTTCTTTTTTTGTGCAGTCCAAACCGTCTCAGTTCCATGGCATTGCTGATGGTATCGATTCGCTCCATACCGGTAAAAATCAACGGCAGCAAAATAGTTGCTGTATTTTTGATTCTGGAAAACAAGGATGCCTTACTGGACATCTCGATTCCTCTGGCTGCCTGTGCGTTCTTGATTCTGGTAAAATCTTCCTGCACATCCGGAATGTAGCGCAGTGCAATTGCCACAGAATATCCTACATGATACGGTATTCCAATCCTGTTTAATGAGGCTGCAAACTCACTTGGGTTCGTCGTACAGATAAACATCAGCACTGCAGGAGCCACTGTGAAATACTTGATCATGATATTGAATTCATAAAATAACTGTTCCTTTGTCATTGCGTAGCTGCCAAACAAATGGCAAATCTCCGTTCTTGTTCCATAGATCTTACTACCCTGATACGGTGAAAAAAAGAAGATCACAATCAGATTCAGGCACAAAAACAATAAAATGAATTTGAATACAGTTCCCACCTGTTTCCAGCTGATCTCTGACATCTTAAAAATCACAACGCTAAACAGCAGCATGACCAGAAGTACTCTGGTATCATACGTAATCATACTGACTATGGACCACAGCAGAAAGAACAGCAGCTTTGTGACACCTGTCAGTTCGTCAATCCAGGTGTTTTTCTGTTCATATTTCAGAATTCTGGACATGTTCTCTCTCCTTCCTGTCATACTGAATAAAACGCTCTACGAATCCTGACGCATCTGTTATTCCACATTTTACGGCAAGATCATACAGGGATGTTTTTTTCAGATTCGCCTGCTCTGCCAGATGCTCATCCGTCAGGATCGCAGCCGGAGTGTCATCTGTCAGAATCTGACCATCTGCCAGCACAATGGCACGGTCTGTGTACTCCAGCATCAGATGCATATCATGAGTAATCATCATAATCGTAATACCGGATTCCTGATTTAATTTTTTCAGGAATTCCATAATCTCTGTGTAATGACGGTAATCCTGTCCTGCCGTCGGCTCATCGAGAATGATCATCTCCGGTTCCATTACCAGAATGGAAGCTATGGTCACTCTCTTTTTTTGTCCGAAGCTTAAAGCAGACACCGGCCAGTTCCGCATCTCATACAGTCCACAGATCTTCAGTGCATGATGTACCCTTTCTTTTATCTCCTCTTCCGGTACCTGACGGATCACCAGTCCCAGAGCTACCTCATCAAAAATCATAGCTTTGGAAATCATCTGATTCGGACTCTGCATCACGAATCCGATCTTTTCGCCCCGTTCTTTGATGCTCCAGTTCTTCATATCGAAGCCTCGATAACAGATGCTGCCATCCGCCGTCTGCAGGAATCCGCAGATCAGACTGGACAGGGTAGATTTTCCTGCGCCGTTCTTTCCGACAATACTCAGCATTTCTCCCTTTTTTACCTTCAAACTGACATTTCGCAGTACTTGTTGTCCTTCGGTATACCCGAAAGATACATTTTTCACTTCCAGAAGTTCTTCTGTATCTGTCTGACGCGGTACCCATGCGGTCTTCTGATACCACTGCCGCGCCTTTTCTTCCATACCGGCAAGATCAAAGCTTTCCACATGCTGTGGTTTGCGCTCTTCTGTTACAGGTATTCCCATATATTTACATGCAGTCAAATACAACGGCTCCCGGATTCCTTCCTGTTCCAGCACAGAAGCTGCCAGAAGTGCATCCGGTGTCATATCTGCCACAATTTTTCCATCTCCAACTACTACAATCCGGTCTACATCCCGGTAGAGCACATCTTCCAGACGATGCTCAATGATAACGATTGTTGTATGATCATTTTTCTGAATACGGTCAATCAGACCTATCGTGCGTTTTCCACTGGCAGGATCCAGATTCGCCAGCGGCTCGTCAAATAACAGAATCTCCACCCGGTCAATCATCACTCCTGCCATGGAGACTCTCTGCTTCTGTCCTCCTGACAGTTCTCCCGGGGCATGATCCAGAAGCTTTTCCAGATCCAGTTCTCTTGCGGTCTCATTTACCCGCTGCACCATCTCTTTCTGATCTGTACACTCATTTTCCAGTGAGAACGCAATATCTTCTGCAACTGTCAGCCCAATAAACTGTCCATCTGTATCCTGTAATACCGTTCCCACCAGCTTGGACATTCCGAAAATGCCCTCTTCTTTCGGATCTTTTCCTTTAATCTTCAGTGATCCGCTGCTTTCTCCCGGATACGAAAAAGGCACCAGCCCATTGAGACAATGAGCCAGTGTCGATTTCCCGGAACCGGACGGACCTACAATGAGAACCTTTTCACCTGGATAGATCTTCAGATTGATTTCCTTTAAGGTAGGCTCCTTCTGAGCCCTGTATTTAAATGAATAATCGCAAAATTCTATAATCGGTTCCATATTTTATATTCCTAATCTTCTTTTGACAGGCTGGATGACTTGCCGCCAATCTTTGCATAACCCAATGCCAGCAGGGTTCCCAGAATTCCCACTACAATGATATTGCCGAGGAATGCGAAAAATCCCTGAACAAACACTTTCTTTGCCGGCTCTGCATAGATTAAAATATCCAGCAATGGTGCTACAACGATCCATGCAAGGGCATTGCCAATGATCTGAATGACATTAAAACGGATGGCTTCTTTCTTTGCAAATCCACCTTCTTTGATGGAGAAATAAGATGAAAATAAGCCCACAATGATGCCAAACAGTGCATCTGGGAATACCCAGCTCCACCATACGCTTCCATAAAACAAAGCATCACCAAGAGCATGTCCCAGGAGCCCCATGATGCCACCAACTACCGGTCCAAATACTGCCGCAAAAAATGCCAGAAGTGCGGCTCTTGGCTGCAGTGCAGTGTTCGGAATAAATCCCAGCGGAATCTGCACAGTGGTCAGTACCACAAACAACGCAGTTCCAATACCTGTTGCAACTACCTCTTTGATGCCAAACTTTGATTTCATAACAACGATCTCCTCCTTTTTATACTTTAAATCAATGCTACTATAGCAAATTTTTATTCAAAATACAACCTTACCTGTGGTATTCTTGAATTGACTTCTGCCTTTTTCCGGTAGTATACTGTTGAGGTAATTTCTCCTGTTTTAGCGGGATATTTTTTTAGAAAGTGTGATAAGATATGACTGAGACAAAAAATGATAATTATGTAAAAGGCATCCTGTTTATTCTGCTGGCTGCCCTTGGATTCGGATTTATGAGCTTTTTCGTCCGTCTCTCCGGTGATCTGCCTTCTGTGGAAAAGAGCTTTTTCCGGAATCTGGTTGCCGCCATCTTCGCTGCCGGAGTGCTGATCCGTGATAAAGTACCGCTTACTGTCAAAAAAGAATGCCGTTTTCCATTGTTTATCCGCTGTGCATGCGGAACAACCGGTATTCTGTGTAACTTTTATGCGATTGATCATCTGCTGCTTGCCAATGCAAATATCTTAAACAAACTGTCTCCGTTTTTTGCCATTATCTTTTCCTACTTTATTTTAAAAGAAAAGATTAAACCGATTCAGTTCTTCTGCCTGATCCTTGCCTTTTTCGGATGTCTGTGTATTGTAAAGCCGGGATTTCAGAATGTAGAACTGTTTCCTGCCCTGATGGGCGTCCTGGGTGGCTTAGGTGCCGGTATTGCCTATACTATGGTACGCAAAATGGGTATGTATGATATGAAGGGACCTGTGATTGTATTTTATTTTTCCGCCTTCTCCACCCTGATCGTCATTCCGTGGATCGCCACTCATTTTGTAATGCCTACACCGAAACAAATTTTGATCCTGATCGGGGCAGGACTGGGCGCTGCCTGTGGTCAGTTCTCCATTACTGCAGCATACAAATGTGCTCCGGCAAGGGAGATCTCCATCTACGACTACAGCCAGATCATCTTCACAGCAATCCTTGGATTTCTGTTCTTTGGAGAGATCCCGGATGTACTCAGTTTCCTGGGCTATGTTCTGATTATCGGAGCATCCCTGTTCATGTTCCTGTATAACAAACGGCATACCACACAAGAATAGACGTATATATCAACTTTTAAAAGCCTGCCGTTTTTCTGCCGACAGGCTTTTCTGTTATGCTTCTTTGATATCTTCCTGCATTTCCCGCATCAGTTTTCTGAAGCTTTTGTATTAAACATTCACCAGTATCACACTTGCAATTGCCATGACAAGTGCGATTACTGTATTTTTGTTTACCTCTTCCTTAAACATCACTTTTCCGATGACAGCCGCAAAAATCATATTTCCTGCTGCTGTGGTTGGTGCTACAATATTGGCGCTGACTGCCGTATAGCTTTTCAGCATAAACAGTGTAGTGAAAATATTCGATAATCCGATAAATATTCCCACAGAAAAATCATTTTTTCCGCATTTCCATGGTATTTTTCCTTTTGCCAGGAGCACCACTGCCGCCAATACTGCAGCCAGAAAGAAAACTGCCGTTAAGAACAATACTTCCGTTTCTCCTGAAAAATATTTTCCGTATACAATATTCAGTAAAGATACCATTCCACTGGTGAAAGTCAGACTAAACAGCATCCAGAGATTCTCACTCTTTACATGCTTCATGTCTTTTAACATAAACATCAGGCTTCCAACGAGAATCACCATTCCAATAATCTGCCATATATCCGGAAGATCTTTCCAGATTACTGCTGACAGCAGTATACACGGCAAAAAACCAATTCTGCCAAAGAATGTGGTACTGTTAATACCGTTCTTATCTGTGCTGGCATTATTTTCTGAAAGGTTGCTGAACATAAAAAGCATCAATGCTATGGCAAGCAGGATCATCGAACCATTTTTCAGGTCTGTTATTCTGCCTTTCTGACCAAGTAACCAGTATAACGCCATGCCCAGCAATGCGGTCAGGTAATTGAAAAACACAATATAATCCTGATCTGTCTTCTTGATGCTGGCCAGTTTAAAACCATAAGAAATTCCACAACTGCCAAGTAAAGTTAATAATAAATAGATCATCTGCTTAACATTTCTTTCATCATATCAAAGAATATTTCTTTATTTGCTTTCATGGCAAACCGTACGGGAAATTCTGCTTCTGCATTCATACGATCATCTATGATAAGCGCACCATCCCCGGCACCTCCGTTAATATCAATATCAAATGCTTTTGTTTCCCACGTTTCTATTACTTTATCATCCAGTAAACTTGCCACTGCCAATGCATCATGAATCGCATCTGAATATCCATTTCCTGCTTTCATTTTCTCTAAAGCATCAATTCTCTGACGTATCAGACTTGCTGCAAACACTGCCGCTGCTTTTCCAGTTGCTTCCAGCTCTGCAGCATCATCCAGTGATATTTCAGCTGAATGGGTCGCATTCAATGGTATTACATCACATGGTATTCCACTTTCCAACACAATTTTTGCAGCTTCCGGATCATGATAAAAATTGGCTTCTGCACAAGGTGTAATATTTCCTTTATGCACTCCTCCACCCATGATTACAATCTTTTCAATATGATCTTTCATTTCTGGACACATTCTCAGTGCCATTCCCAGATTCGTTAACGGTCCAACCGAAATCAGCGTTATTTTTTCTTTGCTCTCTTTTACTGTATTCACAAGAAATGAGCAGGCATGTTCATCCTGTTCTTTTTCCCGTGGTTCCGGTAATGGAAAACTGGATGGATGAACTGTATATTCTTCCCCATCCAGTGTAATGCTAATTCCATCTTTATCCAATGCTGCATTTCTCTGCCTGGTAAGATATCTCACCATCGCTTGAGGACATCCACGGTATACCGGAATTCTCTTTCCAAGAAGTTCCAATACTTTTAGTGTATTTTCTACACAATCCTCTACTGGTCTGTTTCCCCATGTTACGGTAATTCCAAGAATATCCAGTTTTCCGGATAATACAGCCATCATAATTGCTATGGCATCATCTGATCCGGTATCCACATCAAGAATTACTTTTTTCATACTTTTCTCCTTTCTGCTGTCACAATTCCTGCCTATACGGAATGGATGGTACCGCTCCCTGCCTGGTTACGGCAACTGCTGCCGCTCTTGTTGCCAGAGCCAGCGCTTCTTCCACCGTTTTTCCTTCGCTGACTGCTGCAATATAATATCCGGTAAAGGTATCACCTGCTGCTGTGGTATCCACTGTCTTTACTTTCTCTGCCGGACGGAATACCTGCTGATTCTGATCCGCATACAGTGCCCCTTTACTTCCCAGCGTCAAGACAATATGTGCCTGTGGAAATATTTCCTTCAGCGCATCCAGAATGGCCTCTTTTTTTCCGGTAATCTGTTCCCCTTCCACTTCATTTAACAGAAAGGTATCTACCAGCTCCAGAGGCAGGTTTTTGATCTTTTCATCACACGGAGAAGGATTCAGGAAAATACGAAGTCCTTTTTTTCCTGCCTGTTCCATAATATATGCTAACTCATTGATCTCATTTTGCAGCAGAATAATATCACCTTTTTCAAAATAGCTCAGTGTATCATCCACCTGCTCTCTGGTAATGCTCTGGTTGGCTCCTCCATATAAAATAATACAATTCTGACCATTTTCATCCACCTGAATGATAGCATGACCGGTTCCGACCTCTTCCCGAATCTGTAAACAGGTAACATCTGCGCCATCCTTTTCCAGCTGTTCTTTCAGTATCAGTCCATCCTGTCCGATGGCTCCCGCATGAGAAACACAGGCTCCGGCTCTTGCCAGGGCAATGGACTGATTCAGCCCCTTACCGCCGCAGAAATGCTGCAGGCTGCCAGAAGAGATCGTCTCTCCCGGCATTACAAAATGATTTACCTGATATACATGATCCATATTCAATGATCCAAAATTCAATACTCTTGTTCTCACAGTGCACTCTTCTTTCTTGCTTCACTGGTTGTTTTTCTCCACATGGCAAGTACCAATACGGTAATTGTGAAAATATAAGGAAGCATCAATATAAATTGTGAAGGGATACCATAAGACTGCAGTCTTGCTCCAATGGAGTCAATGCATCCGAAAATTAATGTTCCACCCCATACCAGAATCGGGTTCTGTGCTCCAAAGTTCATGGCTGCAATACCCATGAACCCGCGTCCATTCGTGATATTTTCCGCAAACATCTTGGAATATCCCAGCGTCAGGTGTGCGCCTGCCAGACCGCCCATCACACCAGAGATGATCATAACCTGATATTTTAATCTCCGAACATTAATACCTGCTGTCTCTGCAGCCATTGGGAATCTTCCAACGCATCTGACACGAAGTCCCCAGGCGGTGCGGAATAACAGGAACCACATTACAATAACCATGATAATTCCTAACACTTCCGTAATACACCAGTTATTGAATACCTCGTTTAAAAAGACATTGTTATCAAATGCCGCAACATGGATTCGTGGAATCCCCACAATATCCGGTCCGGAATAGGTACCGGATGTTCCAAGGAAACGCTTGATTCCAAATTTGGTAATCGCCAGTGCAAACATATTAATTGCCATACCGATTGCACAGATGTTAGCAGAATATTTAATATTCGCTACTGCCATAATCAAGGCCATCACTACACCGCTTACAATTGCCATAAGGATGGCGATCATCCAGCTTCCTGTCAGAACACTGGTCAGAACTGCTACAAAAGATGATGTCAGCATAATACCTTCGGTACCGATATTTAAGATATCTGCCTGCTGTGTAATGGTACAGCAAAGTGCTGCAAACAAAATCGGTGTTGCTGAACGAATGGTTGCATAAATCAGTGTCAAATCAAATATTTTACTCATATCGATTTTCCCCCTTCAGATTTGCTGTTTCCCTGTTTTTTCTGTTTCCATCCTGCAAATCTGCCTTTTGAAACCTGAAATAAGGTTTCCATTGTTGCAAAAATGATAAATACCGCCGTAATCGTATCTACGATAGATCTTGGCACTCCTGCAAAACGTTCCATAGAAAGTGCACCGGCCTTTAATGCTGCTACGAACAGTGACATAACCGGAACCAGTAAAATATCATTCCATACAATAAGAGATGCCAGCATACCATCATTGGCAATGTTCAGTGAGAAATTGTCCAGGAAATATCCATAAGCACCCATTACCTCGATTGCACCTGCAATTCCACCAAGCGCTCCCGAAACCATCATACCCTGAATCACTACTTTTTTCACATTAATTCCCAGATATTCTGCATTCTTCTTATTCAGTCCAACCATCTGAAACTTCATGCCAACCGCAGATTTGTAAATCATCCAACCAATGAAAAAGATAATCGCAATAGCAATAAACAATCCAAAATTCGCCTGGCTCGGTGCCAAAATCTTAGGAAGAACTGCATCATCAGTAATATTTGGTGTCTGTGGGATTCCACTTCCTGCTGTCAGCGGTCCGTTACATAACCAGGAACAGAAGTACTTTGCCACATAAGTGGAAAGAATACATACACAGATTTCATTGACATTCCATTTTACTTTTAAGATAGCAGGGATAGCAGCCCATAATGCTCCGACCACCATTGCCACCAGAAAACAAAACAGGATATGTAAAATTCCCGGTAAAAATGTGACATAATGTCCTGCCCAGGCTGCTGCCATGGCACCCAGGTACAATTCGCCCTCAATTCCGGCATTAAAGCAGTCTACCTTTGCTGCGACTGCAAATCCAAGACCTGTCAGGAGAATCGGCACAAATTTTTGAAGTGTGGTTCCCAGATTTACCTTTCCGATAAACGCACCTTTAAAAAGCTGTACATAAGCATCCAGTGGATGATATCCTACCAGCCACATAAAAATAGCTCCTACAACCATAGATAAAATTAGAGTTAATAATAACGTAACATAACGATTGGATTTTTCTTTTTCCATTTTATCTACGACTCCTTTCTGTCTTGCTCTGCCTGACCCAGCATATACAGACCGACTTCTTCTTTTGTCGCATCTTTCGCATTCAAAATTCCGGTAATTTTTCCCTCGTACATTACTACGATACGGTCTGACATATCCATGACTTCATCCAGATCTGCCGAGACCAGAAGTATAGCTTTTCCGTCTTTTTTTACATTTTCCAGTGTGGTCCGGATAGATTCAATGGCTCCAATATCCACACCTCTGGTTGGCTGTGCCGCAATCAGCAAGTCCCCACCGGCATCTACTTCCCTGGCAATAACAATTTTCTGTGCGTTTCCACCAGATAAGGACTGGGTAATGACATCCGCCTTCTTTGGTCGAATATCAAATTTCTCAATCAGATCCTCTGCGAACTTCCGTACCTCTTTTTTATTTCTGGTATAATGTTTTGTAAATGGCTCCAGATCAAACTTTAATGCCACCAGATTATCTTCAATAGACATAGAACGGTTCAGTCCGCGCACATTACGTTCTTCCGGAATGTGGCTTAACCCGGCTTCTCTTGCTTTTTTCGGAGCAAAATTTGTGATATCCTTACCACTTAATGTTACCGTTCCTTTTTCCACTTTCCGAAGTCCGGTAATAGCTTCAATCAGCTCACTTTGTCCATTTCCATCTACTCCGGCGATTCCAACGGTCTCTCCTGCACGTACCTCAAAGGATATACCTCGTATCTTGGAGATTTCCTTTTCTCCGGAGGTCCAGAGATTGTCTACTTTTAATACAACTTCTCCCGGTTTTACTGCATTTCCTGATTTTATATGCAGATTCACGTCTCTTCCCACCATCAGCTTGGCCAGATCTGTTGGATTCGTATCCTTTTTATCTACGGTAGTGATGTATTTTCCGGCTCTCATCACACTGACCCTGTCAGAGATCTCCATTACTTCGTTTAATTTATGCGAAATAAAAATAATCGATTTACCGTCTTTTCGCAATTCCTGAAGGATCTCAAAGAATTTTACACATTCCTGTGGCGTCAGTACCGCAGTCGGTTCATCCATGATGAGAACATTTGCTCCACGGTACAGCGTTTTGATAATCTCCACACGCTGTGCTTCTCCTACGGAGATCTGATTAATCCGTTTGTCCGGCTGGATTTCCATATGATAGTCATCTATGTAAGTCTGAATTTTTTTCCTTGCTTCATCAAAATCAATGGTGACACCCTTTTTTGGTTCAAATCCAAGAATTACATTTTCCAGAACCGTCAGTTCATTTACCAGCATAAACTCCTGATGTACCATTCCTATTCCTTTTTCAATTGCTTTTCCCGGTGTCAGATCACGCATTTCTTCCCCGTTAATCTTTATCACACCGGCATCTGGCTGATACAAACCATACAACATCTTCATCATGGTCGATTTTCCAGCCCCATTTTCACCGATTAGAGAATGAATTTCTCCCTTTTTCAAATTAAAAAAACTATGATCTACTGCTTTTACAGTTGCAAAGTTTTTTTCAATATCTACCATCTCTACAACATAATTTTCTGCACTCATGGTAATCCTGCCCTCTTTTCACTTTTTCCGGGAGATGTTGCTCTCCCGGAAAAAATGCTTTCAAACTGCTCATTTGTTTTACTGCTGCGGTTTTCCATATCCTTCATAAGAATCTACCACGATTTCACCACTGACAATTTTTTCTTTCAGTTCTTCCACTTTGTCTGCAATATCCTGCGGAAACTGATCTCCCAGGGATTCTTTGATCACAGCAAAGTCTGTCAGCCCAACACCATCATGTGCCAGATCCATATAGCTAGATGTGCCGCCTTCAAATGTTCCATCTATAACAGACTGAATAATCTGATAGGTACAGTTGTCTACCTTCTTGGTCATGGAAGTAAAGACGGATCCCGGATACAGATCATCCTGATTGGTATCTACCCCAATGGCATAGACGCCCTGTTCACTTGCCGCTTCCATTACTCCCATGCCGGTAATATTTGCTACATTCATAACCACATCAGCACCCTGATTAATCTGAGCTGTTGCCAGTTCTTTTCCTTTCAGTGCATCTGTAAATGTTCCTGCAAAGGACTGCAGAATTTCAATATCAGGATCGACATATTTTGCACCTTGTTCATATCCAACATAAAAATCATGCAATACCGGAATATCCATTCCGCCAACCCATCCGATAATCTTCTGATCATTAATTCCAGGGATATCTGTCTTGGTGGTCAGCATAGCTGCTGCTGCACCAGCCAGGAAGGAACCTTCATTCTGCGCAAACAGTGTAGAAACGACATTGTCGCCTGCATCACAAACGCCGTCAATCATGGCAAATTTGGTATCCGGATAATCTGGGCAGTGTTTTTTCATAATCTCAAGGAACTGTGTAGATACGCCAATAACAAGGTCATATCCTGCATCTGCCATTGCCACAAAGTTTGCTTCCCAGTCTGCTGCTTCTCCGGATTCCAGTTCCTGAAATTCAATACCAAAATCTTCTGCTGCCTTCTGTGCACCGTCATGTGCCAGGTCATTAAAAGATTTATCACCCAAGAATCCTGAATAAACCAATGCTACTTTTAATGGTTCTTTATCACTGGCCTGTGCCATCACGCCTGTTCCCATTACACCCATTGTCAGTGCCATCACTGCTGCCAATACTCTTCTCTTCATTTTGAATTTCCTCCCATACATTATAGATTTTATAAACTATCGTAACGTTTCAGGTTATCTTCTACGATATCCCAGAATTTTTCTACATCCAGCTTCATTGCAACTTTCGAATTCATCGGCTTGTCTGATAAATGAAATACATCACAGTTGGTACGTCCATGGCTGCATCCGCCGGAAATATCGATTTCCGTATACATTTCTTTTACTTCCATACAGGTTGGATCAATCAGATAAGCAATGGTTGTCGGATCATGAAGTGGTCCTCCTTCCCATCCAAAGGTACGTTTCTGGGTCATACAGAAGAACTTCATCAGATCTACGAATAACTTTCCACCGGTTGTCTTTACATGAGACATCCTTTCTACGATTTCCGGATAGCACAGTGCCTGTCTGGTCAAATCCAGTCCCATCATGACAACCGGTCTGCCACAGTGAAATACAACATAGGCAGCTTCTGCATCAGCCATAATATTAAATTCTGCTGCCGGAGTTACATTTCCATGCTGATAAGAGCCTCCCATCAAAACAATTTCATCAATTTTTTCCAAAATTCTCGGTTCTCTCTTAATTGCCATTGCAATATTACTCAAAGGACCTGTCGGTACCAGTGTTACGTTATCATCGGAATTCAGTACGGTTTCAATAATAAAATCCACCGCATGTCTCGAATCCAGTTCTTTAGTCAGTGGCGGAAATATCGGACCATCCAATCCTGAGTCTCCATGTACTCTCTCTTCTGTTGGAAGGGACGGGCGGACAATCGCGTCTGCCAGGCCTTTGCAGACTGGAACATCAATATTCAGATATTGGCAGATATTTAACGCATTTCTGGTTACTTTTTCCAGTGTCTGATTGCCTCTTACCGTTGTTATACCAAGAAGTTCCAGCTTTGGGTTTCTTGCTGCCAGCATAATAGCTACCGCATCATCGTGTCCTGGATCACAGTCAATAATAATTTTTCTTCTCTTATCCATCTTAGTTTCCTCTTACTTTCTATTCTATGCCAAACTTTTGATAAAACGTTTTATCTTTTTGTATTTTCACAATATCATTGATAAAATAAAAAGTCAAGCATTACCATGTTGTTTTTTGTTATTTTATCGCATATTACAAATTATTTTTCAATTTTTTGTTCACCTTGCACAATTGATCTTTCTATCATTTTTGATTTGCTTTTTGGTAAAATATGTGTTAAACTTTTGGTAAACATTATTTTATGAGGTAAATATATGAAAGTTACAATCAAAGATATTGCTGCTGCTGCCGGTGTTTCTCCGGCAACCGTCTCACTGGTTCTGAATAACCGCCCATCGAGAATAGCAGAAGAAACAAGGGAACGCATTAAAAAAACAGCAGAAGAACTGGGCTATACACCAAATTCTGCTGCTGTTCTGTTAAAAACAAACCGGAGTTATACACTTGGTTTACTGATTCCTGACATACGAAATGACTATTATGGAAAATATGCCAAAGGCATGGAAGATGCCTGTCAGGCAAAAGGATGGTCTGCCTTTTTTTGTACAACAAATAATAACCCGTTAAAAGAACGCCAATATATCGAAACTCTGCATGCGAAAAATGTGGACGGTATTTCCATTATCACTACTCCATCTAATCAATCTGCCCTTTTTCTCGAAAACCGTGATCTGATTCTGTCCTATGGCATCCCGATGGTGCAAATGGATATGACAGGGTATCGAAAACCTGCAAATGCCGTTATTTCTGATCATTTTAAAGGTGGGTACATGGCTGCCAGACATTTAATTTCTCTGGGACATACAGAAATTGCCTTTATTACAGGTCCAAAGTTTCTGGAAGGTTCTGCAAGCCGAATTCTTGGATGTAAAAAAGCATTTGAGGATGCCGGTCTTAACTGGAATCCGTCACTGGTTTTTGAAGGAAATTATAGCTATGAATCCGGATATGTTGCTATCGATAATTTGATCAGTCAAAAATTTACTGCTGTTTTTGCTTTTAACGATTTGATGGCTTATGGTGTGTATAACAGTCTGGATAAATATAATCTAAAAATCCCAGATGACATTTCTGTGGTTGGTTACGACGATAATTTCACTTCATCTATTATTAACCCACCACTCACCACCGTTTATCAGCCAATTTATGAAATGGGTCAAACCACTGCTGAAATCCTCATTCATGCAGCTGAACATCCCGACCATGAACCAGTGGTAAAAGAATTTGACCTGCAGTTAATCGTAAGAAAAAGTACCAGGGATATTCGTAATGATATTTGATAAAAACACCCTCTCCCAGCCAGAAAGAGAATGAAACTTCTAAAATATGATTGGGAAGCTATAAATTTTTTTATCAACTTCTAAAAGCCTGCCGTTTTTCTGCCGACAGGCTTTTCTGTTATTCTTCTTTGATATCCTCCTGCATTTCCCGCATCAGTTTCCTGCGGTATTCTGTATCACTGGCAATCCGTTTCAGATCATCGATGCGATCCTCATCCACCAATTTTTTTACCAGATTTGTCACCACCGCTTCGCCACGTTCTAATCCAATCTGCTCTCCCTTTTTTATCAGTCTGTCTGATTCCAGTTCCAGAACCTGTCCATCCATAATCTCACCCAGCTCCTTTCTGACATTTTCTCTTTTATGGTCTGAAAAACATCATCAAATATCGTACTGTTTGCCATGAGATCTCTCCTTCTTTATTTTTTTACTATCTCATGTCTGTCATGATACAGTACGCCATCCACGCGTCCATAGTTATCAAATATCTTCTGACAGGATTCAATCTTATAGTCTGCCATTTTCTGGATCTTCTCACCATCTGTCTTGAAATCAACTACTGAAAGATCTGGTCATTCTACCCTTCTTTCCAGTTGGGAAAGTCAGAAATAGTACGTGTTCCCGGCTTGGTAATCATACCTCCGACAGATTCCACCATACCCCAGTTGACACCCCACCAGTCATATCCATCTACTTCCGGTACCGGATGTTCTTCCATGGCGTCCAGCCAGACGATATTGCTCTCTATCATATAAACCGGCATCCACTACTGTGCAGATCCTGCAGGTTTTCTGACATGCTGCCAGCAGATTATCCATCGTATCCCTCACTGACTGACATATTTCTTCTTCTGTCACATCTGGTGCCAGCAGTCTGTCACGTGCATCCCATCCTCCTGTAATTACAAGACTATTGCCAAATTTAGCCTGCTATACGCATCGGAACACCGTGCTGTACCGTATTCGAAAGATTCAGGATATGCTTGATCACGATTTATCTGATCCCTATACACGGGAATACGCGTTACTGTCTATCAAGGTTTTGTATCTGTATCACTGGAAAAAGAAACAAACATTATCGTAAAACACAAAAAATCAGGCATGAACAATAACTTAAAATATGTTATAATAATCACACAGATCATCACATCTGGTATATGTATCTGTGAGGGTACTGAACAGCTACGATCTGTAACAAAAAACGCAGTATTGGAGGGATGTATATGGCAAACAGAATCATCACGATCAGTCGTCAGTTTGGAAGCGGCGGAAGAACCATCGGAAGAAATGTAGCAGATAAACTTGGTATTAAATGCTATGATCAGGAACTGATTATTAAGATGGCAGAGCAAAGCGGATTCTGCCATGATTATATTAAAGAAGGCAGTGAATATGCGGTGCCTGGAGGCTGGCTTGCCAATGCCTTTGTTGCCCGTTATGCTAATGGAATGAGCAATCAGGACAGGCTGTGGATCATTCAGACTAATATTATCCGGGAGATTGCACAAAAAGAAAGCTGTGTTATCGTAGGTCGCTGTGCCGATGCAATTCTGGAAAAAGAAGAATATGCCGACAGTCTAAAAGTCTTCATTCATGCAAACTTTGAAAAACGTGCTGAACGTATCGTAAAAGTATACGGAGAAACCGACGTTCCTTCAGAAAAACGTCTGAAAGATAAAGACAAACGAAGAGCCGCTTACTATCAGTTTTACACAGACCGCAAATGGGGTGATGCAGCACATTACGATGTATGTTTGGACAGCGGCACACTGGGAATTGATAAATGCGTGGATATTATTTCTCAGCTGTATTAATAGTAGGGAAACAGAATTTTTAAACCTAGATATATCGAGGGGGAGCATAAATGCTCCCCCTCAAAATTATTACATATAATCTTTAATTACATTGTGATCTCTTAAAACTTTTTCTATTACTGTTCCTTTCACTGCTTTCAGCAATGGTTTTTTCACTAAATTCAATGGACCCGGCAATGGGATTTCAAGTGGTGACACTCCATCCATCAGTTTCACACTGGCATCTAATAGTTCTCTGACATCGTATACGCTGCCCCATACTTCCGGCACGCCTCGGTCTACACCCAGCAGTCCATATACGGCTTCCATTGCGGTACGTACAGAATATTCTGTAGTGAAGATGGTATCTCTCGGTGTCTCAGCGAACTGTCCCAGGAATGCAAAGTTCACACATCCATCCGGAATCACGTCAGGTCTGTCACCTTTTGCTCTTGGCATGAAGAATGCTGTAATGTATGGCATCATGGTTGGTACACAAACTGCACTGTGTTCTGCCAGTTCTTCGATCTGATCAGTCGGAACTCCCAGATGATACAGCCATTCTTCTGTGATTTCTTTACCGGTACAGTCCTTCATCGGTTTCTTGATATAATCACCTGGCACATCGGTAAACAGACTGTATACCCATACGCATACTTTATCTTTATCCTGATCCTTGAACTGTCCCTGACGGTTAATGGTCCAGCTCAGCAGCCATCTGGAATCCTGGCAGCTGACAATACCGCCGGTCACTACCTTTCCGCTCTTCGGATCGCGTTTACAGATATTGGTAATATATGGAATAATCTTATCATCCAGCGTGGTAATGGTTGCAGATTCCCAGTTTGTCTTCTGAATATCGGAACAGAATTTCTCAGGATGTCCGAAGGAAGGATCCTGCTTCGCAATGTTTTTCCACAGGCTCCAGCATCCACTGGTACGTACCTCTGCATCTCCGTTTGGTGCATGGTTCTGATCACCGTAAATGGTACCTTCGGTACAGCTTCCGTTGGTGACAAATACCAGATCGTTCTCTGTCAGCATGATTCTTTCTTCCTGACCTTTCACCTTGCACTCAATCTCAGTTGCCACCTTTTTGTCATTCCTGATATCAAACAGTACATTCGTTACTTCCGTATTGAAACGGAATTCCACGCCGGCATCTTCCAGATAGTTCTTCATCGGAAGAATCAGGGATTCATACTGGTTGTATTTTGTAAACTTCAGTGCACTGAAATCCGGAAGTCCACCGATATGATGGATGAAGCGCTGGATATACAGCTTCATCTCCAGAGCACTGTGCCAGTTCTCAAAAGCAAACATGGTACGCCAGTATAACCAGAATGTGGAATTCAGCACTTCTTCATCAAATACATCTTCAATCGTCTTGTCGTACAGGTCTTCATCTTTGGTGAAGAATAACTTCATGATTTCCATGCAGCCCTTCTGACTTAAGTTAAACTTTCCATCGGTATGTGCATCCTGTCCCTGTTTTACGGTGGCACGGCACAGAGAGTAGTTCGGATCATGCTTATTCAGCCAGTAATATTCATCCAGTACGGATGCACCTGGTTTTTCCAGAGACGGAATACTGTGGAACAGATCCCACAGACATTCAAAATGGTTCTCCATCTCACGGCCGCCTCTCATAATGTAACCTCTGGTCGGATCAAAAATACCGTCACAGGCACCGCCTGCGATATCCATTGCTTCCAGAATGTGAATATGATCACCCGGCATCTGTGCATCCCTTACCAGGAAACAGGCTGCTGCCAGAGAAGCCAGTCCACTTCCTACCAGATAAGCATGCTTGTCATCCACGCCTTCCGGCTTTTCCGGACGGGCAAATGCCTCATAATTTCCGTTTGTATAATAAATACCCTTGCTGTTTTTCTCCTGTTTACCACGTTCTGTATTGCGGTAATTC
Source organism: Jingyaoa shaoxingensis (assembly GCF_014385005.1). Taxonomy (GTDB): domain Bacteria; phylum Bacillota; class Clostridia; order Lachnospirales; family Lachnospiraceae; genus Marvinbryantia; species Marvinbryantia shaoxingensis. Next base: position 80,114 of record NZ_JACRSZ010000004.1, read on the forward strand.
GGATCCACATGAGACTTTACAGTTTCTTTTTCCTTACGATTCTTCGATGCAAGAACGGCTGCACCTGCTGCCGCTGCTACTGCTACGCCTAATGCAGAATGTTTTTTCTTTACCATAATATTGTCCACCTTTCCTGTGAATCGTATCTGTTCAGTACCTTCACTTCGCGGGACAGCAGGTTCTGAACAGTTACTTCATTTCTACTATTCCCGATTTATGTCTATATCTTACCTGCTATTTTTTCTTTTCACAATGCACAAAACCGGAAGGATGTTCGATTTTCGAACACACTCCCGGTTTTGTCTGAAAAATTACATTCTATACGCCCTATTGTAGAATTACGCACTGACCTCCACGCTCGGCAAAGATCTTTTCAAACTGATCCCTGCTGACAGTGATGCGGTTGTAGATAGGATCTGCTACTGTTACCGTATCTTCATCATATCCGATCAGCACAGCTCCATGATCATTGGTACTCCATTCCATGTAGGTACCATCTTCCCGGTACCATCCGTCTGTCTCTGCACGGTCTTCCATATTAATCGTGCACCAGATCACCACCGGCGCTCCCTGATCAATCAGATCATAGAGTTTTTCCGGCTGCGCATTTTTCATGGCAGCTGCTGTCAGATCACTTCCCACATCTGCCAGATACCTGTTGGCTGCTGTGACAATTGCCCCGGTTCCGCAGATACATCCCGTCTCTTCCGTTGGATCTCCCACGAAAAAGTTCTCCAGATCCGGTCCCATCAGCCGGCCATCCTCACTGCGGTAAAATTCTGCCTGCACTTTTGGCATATAGTCCAGCGCCATAGTTACTTTATTCACCTGATATCCGTAATAATTCAGTACCATGGTCATAGCTGTGATCTCACATCCGGTAGGCAGCTCCGGATATTGTTCGATAATATCAAAATCCGTCAACTGGGTTCCACTGTCGCTTTTCTTCACTTCTGCGAAAATCTGCGCGCTCTCCAATCCCACAGCCACCGTTTCCGACTGTGTTTCTGTTTCCATATCATCCTGCACCAAAGTTTCTTCCGAATCCTCCGTTTCCGTTTCTTTCTGACTGACCGTTTCTGCCTTACAAATTGAACGATATATATTTCCGGCACCAAATCCACCGATAAACACCACCACTGCTAAAGTAATTGCTGTAATCTTCTTCATTCCCACTCCTCATATTGTTTCCGTTCAAACTGATACCCTGTTATGCTACCATGCCACCCTAAAAACAGCCTAAATCAAATCTGAAGATTTTGTGAAAGTTCCCTTTTTGCTTTATTCCCACTTTTATTCCATGTTATACTGTAGCCGATAAATTTTATTTGGCGGATACGCCACACCGACGAAATGCGCAGCATTTTGGAGGTTGGCTCTGAACCGTTACGAAACAGATACGAAGAGGAGATTTTTATGCGACTGTTAATTGCAGAAGATGATAATGATATTCGCAGAGCTCTGGTGGCTTTGCTTCAGAAGAATAATTATACCTTAGATGAGACGGATAATGGCACGGATGCTTATACCTTTGCGTCCAGAGGTCAGTACGATGGCATCATTCTGGATATTATGATGCCGGGAATGGACGGACTGGAAGTCCTTGGCAAACTGCGTTCAGAAAAAAACAATATTCCGATCCTGCTTCTGACCGCCAAGTCTGAAGTGGAAGACCGTGTAAAAGGACTGGATGCAGGTGCCGATGATTACCTGCCAAAACCTTTTTCCGTCAGTGAACTACTGGCCCGTGTCCGCGCTATACTGCGAAGACGAGAGCAATATCAGGCAGAAGTGCTTTCTTATGGAGATCTTTCCCTGAACAGCGCTTCTTTTGAACTGGTATGCAAGGATCAGAAGCTGCCTCTGTCCAGCCGGGAATATCAGATCATGGAAATGCTCATGCGTACCCCGACAGCCATCGTCACATCCGATACTCTGATGGAACAGGTATGGGGCTGGGACAGTGAAGTATCTGTCAATAATATCTGGGTCTACATCTCTAATCTGCGCAAAAAGCTGCAGCAGCTGAATACTTCCGTCTCCATCCGTGCTGTCCGCGGTGTGGGATACTGCATGGAAGAATCCAGATAGAGGGAATATTGCTATGATCAAAAAATTACAGAGAAATTTTATTCGTATTGCAGCACTGGCACTTCTGTCCGTCATTCTGATTGTGATTGCTTCGATTAACGGTGTCTTTCTTTACCAGTGCAATCAGCTCCTGGATAACAAACTGGAAGACATGCTGATTCGTCATACCGGCAAGCAGGATGATACTAAGAATAAACCGAAACATGAGAATGCTCCTGCCGCAAAAGATCCTGGAAAAAAACGTACCACCTCACCTTTTGACATTTTCCCGCTGCTGCACCAGAATATGCAGAGTTCTTCTGCCTGCTGTGTCGTAATTCTGGACAGTGACTATACCATTCAGACTGTGCGTCAGAATATCGAGGATTCCTTTTCTGATGAAGATCTGGAAAACTATATTTCTGTCATCCGGCAAAGAAAAAAAGACCATGGATGGAATCAGTTTATAAAGTATCGTGTCATCACTAATAAAGATACCGATGGAAATGAACAGATTTGTATTGCATTTATCAATGCATCACCGGATGACCTATGGAAACAGTGAATGGTTTGACGGCATCGACCGACAGGTACAGCGTATGAACAAGCTGGTACGGGAACTGATTGCACTGGCAAAAATGGATGAACAGCAGAAGATTGATTTTGAACCTTTTAGCCTCTCTGATGCACTGTATGATGTGATGCTGCCTTTCGAACAGGTACTGACCCGCCAGAAGAAACAGCTAACTTACAACATCACATTAAAGGGAAATGAATCCTCTATCCGGGAACTGATCTCAATTCTGATCGATAATGCTGCCAAGTATTGTGAAGAATCGGGTACAGTCCATGTGGAATTGCATACTGTAAACAGCAAGATTCGTCTGGCCATCACGAACGATTTCCCGGATGCAGAAAACTGCGACTTTTCTTCTATCTTCGACTGCTTCTACCTGGCTGACAAATCACGGAAATCCGATGGCAGCTATGGTCTGGGACTGTCCATTGCCAAAAATATCGTAGAAATACATCATGGCACCATCACAGCCAAAGCCGCAGGTGCCACGAAGGTAGTATTTGAAGTGATTTTTAAAAATTAATATTCCTTACCCAGTAGAAAGTCTGCCACGAATCCAGATGGACGTCCTAATGCCAGTCCGTCTGCACGAGTCAGTCCTGACAGACCTATTGTGTACGGTACATAAGATATGCCGAAGTGATGAATTGCGTTCGCAATATAATCTTTATTTTTTTCGATATTCAGTCGGTGTAAGATGATAATGCTTTTTAAATAATTTGCAAAAATAATCAACATTATTAAACCCGGTTTCATTTGAAACTGTAATAATTTTCTTTTCTGTTTTCCTGAGCAGTACTGCTGCCTCATTTAGTCGATAGTTTATCAAATAATTTATCGGCGTCGTATGTAAATATTTCCGAAAATAATTCAGGACTGTACTTTTGCTCAACATTGCATAATCTGCAATATTATCTAATGAAATATTACTACGATAATTTTGTTGAATATACTGCATCATCAATTGTAATCTTGCCTGCGAAGAAGCCGACGCGTATGAATAATTATCCTCATTTTTGATATTTACATGTTTGCATAAATTCAGCCATATTTCTTGCATCAGAGCCGATGTTGCCAGTTCACGAACATTCTTCTCATCTTGAACAGAAATAATTTTTTTTATAATTTCCAATATCTCTGCCTGCCAGACAATTTCTTTATAAAAAACTTGAAAAGTGAGTGAAGACGAAATAACCGGTTGGATATATTTGGAATAAATCAGACTGTCTTCAGGAGAAATGAAACAAGGCATGCATAAAAAATTGGGAATAATTGCCCCATCAGGAGAATGAAATCGATGCAAAATTTTCGAGTTAATGAACACTCCATTTCCTTCTGAAAGGACAAAGTGTTTCTCTCCACTCCAAAAAGTTACAGTTCCAGATTCAACATATACAAACTCCAATTCTGTGTGCCAGTGCCATTCAATACAATTAAAATCAAATAATGCCAGATCATCATAGAAAAAATCAAATGGATATCTGTTTGTGCCGTGAGTAATCGATTCCATCAGATTTTCATCTGTCAGGATCTTGTTATAGGCTTGCTCTATTGTTTCCATTCTTGACTCCTTTGTATGTAATTTACGATATTATACAATAAAAATCAGATATAAAGCAATGAAAATACATTATTTATACTTTATAATTCAATAAAAGTTACAGATCATCATCTTTTTGTATGATGACAAAAATGTAATAACGATCTGTTACAAATCCCAGGAAAGGACTTTTGAATCATCATGACAACGCCAAACTATCAAAAAACAAAAATTGCATGTTATCTTGGGTTTATCACTCAGGCTATTGCAGCTAATTTTGCCCCCCCTGTTATTTTTAAAATTTCATCATGATTATCAGATTTCGCTGGGAAATATTGCGTGGATATCTACCTGTTTCTTTTTTACCCAGCTTCTGATCGATCTGTTCTGTGCTAAATTTGTTGACAAAATCGGATACCGTGTCTGTGTTGTAGCTTCTGAAGTGTGTTCTGCTGCAGGATTAATCGGACTGGCATTTTTGCCGGAGATTCTCCCGAATCCTTTTGCAGGAATCCTGTGCAGCGTTATTTTATATGCAATGGGGAGCGGATTGATTGAAGTGCTTTGCAGTCCTATTATAGAAGCATGCCCATTTGATAACAAAGAAGCAACCATGAGCCTTCTTCATTCTTTTTATTGCTGGGGAGCTGTAGGAACCATATTGATCTCAACCATATTTTTCCTAATATTGGGAATCGAAAATTGGAAATGGCTCGCTGTATTATGGGCACTTATTCCAATTGTCAATATCTATAATTTTGCGACCTGTCCTATTGAATATCTGGTAGATGAAGAAAATGGAATGAAAGTAACTGAACTATTTAAAAAACCTTTATTCTGGCTTGCTATTTGCCTGATGATCTGTTCCGGTGCATCAGAACTCGCAATGGCACAATGGGCTTCTGCCTATGCCGAAGCAGCACTTGGATTATCAAAAACAATAGGTGATCTGGCTGGTCCATGCATGTTTGCTATTGCAATGGGCATAAGTCGTGTAATTTTCGGGAAATATGGAGAACAAATAGATTTAATGAAATTTATGGCAAGTTCCGGAATCTTATGTGTAATCTGTTACTTGCTTACTGCATTATCATTGAATCCAATACTTGGTTTGATTGGTTGTATTGTATGTGGGTTTTCTGTAGGAATTATGTGGCCTGGAACAATAAGCATCTCATCTAAAGAATTTCCTATGGGAGGAACAGCAATGTTTGCATTGCTTGCTATGGCTGGAGATTTGGGCGGTAGTATTGGACCAGGTATTGTAGGTCATATCACTCAGAGTGCTGGTAATAATATTCAGGTCGGAATGGGAATTGGTCTTATTTTTCCAGCTATTTTATTAATTATGTTATTCATTTTACATACAAAGAAAAAATATTAGGAAGACTATTTTTATTTTAAAGGAAACTGTGAATACAACATTCAGGATGCAGAGTCACAGGCTCTGCATCCGATTGAAAATTCATTTGGGAATCCCAAAGCACTGCGGGCTTTCCTCAGTACCAATGTATCCTTATCAACTTTATGAAACACGTAACATCGTTTTTTGTAATTTTTCAAATTTGCTCATTTATAGTTACCTGACTGAGTTTACTTACACATAATACATTCCTGTGCATTATGTTTTATTTCATTGTCTTCACTGACCAGTTTGTTATAGTCTGGTCTGGAGAAGCGGTGATAAGTAATACCGAAATCATCCTGCTCTATGCAGTATACATATGGATCTGTTTCTTCGGATGTGTAGTAAAATACCAGTCCCAGGCCTTCGCTTTCATGGTCTTCTTCTACACAGGTTCCCTGATGTTCTGTGGCATAGTCTTCAAAGACCCTGCGTACCTGATCCATATTGTTCTCCCGCCTGTTCAGAACGACCAGAAGATTCTTTAATAACTCAGAATCCGGCACTTTTTCTGAAATGTACTTACAGCCCTCTGCCGGGACATTCAGACAGTAGCGTTCTCCCACATTGGAGATCTCTATCTGGCCGAGTCGTTCACTGACGATCTCTGCAAAAACAGCCAGATTCTTTTTCAGTTCTTTTTCGGTTGTACCATCCGGCAGCTCCAGCATTCCGATCAGGGATACATCCGGATAATACAGACGCATGTTCTCTTCCTGATATCCTATCTTCATCTGCCATTCTTTGATGGTATCAATGATATGACGTTCCAGTTGTTCTATATGCATAAAAATTAACCTCACTTTCCGTCGTGTTAGTTTTTGCTAACTATTATACCATTTTCTATCTACAGGTCAACGCATCCTTATAGAAGGATGTCATCTGTTTTTCTGTGGGAAATGTTGCAATATATACACGATTTCCCATAGCTCCGGAAAGTGCATCTGGCATACGGTCTTCCATACAGATCTGTTTGGCATATTTTCCGCTGAGCGCTGCATCAGCCATTACGTAATCTTTTCCATCACGGCGTCCCACAAAAGCACAGAACGCACTGGTACCTGTCGGCATCGTTGTCTCATCAAAAGCAATCATGTCTGCCCAGATTTTGTATACATCAGTGCTGTGAGCAAAGTTAATCATATCCGGGGTGAAGCCTCCACTTGGACGCATATTGACTTCCAGTGCTACCAGATCACCTGTTTTTCCAAGACCTTCCTGATCTCTCTGGAGACGGAAAAACTCAAAATGAACAAAACGGCTCTTTACACCAAAGGCCTTCACCACAGCCCGTCCTGCTTTCCTGGTATCTGCCGGCAGTTTTTTTAGAATATAGAATAATGAACTCTGCTGCTCGTTCACAATATCCATAATGGAAACCGGGGAAACATTGCCGGTTTCAAACATCGGCTTTCCATTAGAATCGATGATAGCATCGTAAGAATTTACCTCGCCCCAGATATATTCTTCCATAATGTATATCGTATCTGGCTGTTTTTCTTCAAAGAAGGTCTTCATCTCTTCATCAGACGTGATCTTACAGGTATTGGAAGCTCCAACCCCATTATCTGGCTTGGCAACTACCGGATAACCCACTTCTTTTGCAAAATTCAGACAATTTTCTTCCGTGTCTACCATGTGGAAACGGGCGGTCGGAATACCTGCTTTTTTATAGTAATCTTTCATTTTCGATTTGAACTTAATACGCGAAATATCACTTTCCTGAAATCCGCTGGTAATGTGGAATTCCGTACGCAGTCTGGCATCTCTCTCCAACCAGTATTCATTGTTAGACTCCAGCCAGTCAATGCGACCATGTTTAAAAATCAAAAATGCTACTGCGCGGTACACTTCCTCATAATTCTCCAGAGTGCTGACCTTATAATACTCATTCAGGTTCTCTTTCACATTATAATCCAGTTCATCATAAGGCTGGTCCCCGATTCCAAGGACATTCAGCCCGTTTTTCTTCAGTTCCCGGCAAAACATCCAATAATTTGTCGGGAAGTTTGGTGAGATAAAAATAAAGTTTTTCATAATATCATTCTCCTCTTAAACATTTAACAGATATGGTACAAAGTAGGTAACCTGTTTGTACCACCATGGCCAGTCGTGGGAGCAGTCGTATCCCCAGTAATCTACCCAGACGTTGATGCCTTTTGCATGTAGGATACGATCAAGCTGTCTGGTATATTCCGGTTGTTCCCATGGTCCCTGTCCGGTACAGATAATAGCTTTTTTCTTATTGTAAAGCTGTATATACGGATGGTCGTATGGCATGTTAGACAGGTAATGTACTGGTGAATTCTGGTACACCAGATCGTTCATGAAGGTTCCAAACCCGTATTCTGCGCTGTATACACCACTCAATGCCAGCAGTCCGTCAAACAGATCCGGTCTGCGGAAATACAGATTTGCCGCATGGGCTGCACCCAAGCTGCATCCGAATGCAATGATGTCCGGATAACCTGTCCAGCCGTTCATCTCATTAACCATCTTACGTATAAACGGTACCATCTCATCTGTAATATAGCGGATCCAGTTTTCATACAACTGACTGCGGTACTCTGCATTGCCCCAGGTATCGGACCAGGTTTCACGATCAATAGTATCAATGGAAAATACACATACCTGACCCGCATCAATCCACGGTGCCCATACATCCGTCATATGAAAATCCTCAAAGTCAAAAAATCTGCCATCCTGACATGGAATATACAACACCGGTCGACCGCCGTGCCCATAGACCTTCCATTCCATCTCCCGTCCAAGGGCGGGACTATATTCTTTAAAATACTGTGTTCTCATACTTATATTCTTCTTTCTGTTATCTGGTCTCAGGATAAAACAGGGCATCCATAAAATATGGAATCTGCTTTTCCCAGCAGGCTTCGCAGTGATCCCCATTTGGCACAATCCGGCTGGTGAGCAGAACGTCTCTGGAAAGTAACAGATCTGTTACCTTGCGGAACTGTTTTCGCATCACTGCATGAAAATTGATCTCATTAGCGCCATAATCCATATAGACCGTTGTATCCGGTACAATTTCTGCTTCCCGAATCAGCTTATTAATCTGAGTCATGTTCGTCCAGATAGACGGTGACAGCGCTGCTGCCTTCGAAAAAACGTCATTATAAGCAAGCACTGCGTAGAGACTCATCAGTCCTCCCATGGAGCTTCCTGCAATAAATGTATGCTCCCGATCTGGAAGTGTACGGTAATCTCGGTCGATCTGTGCTTTCAGTGTATGAATCATCCATTCCATGGTCTGCTTGCCCCATGCCGGGATTTTTCCAATATTCGGTGCAGTAAACGGGAACGGAGAATACTCCTTCAGACGCCCATTATCCGGATCATGACTGCATTCCACAGCAACAATGATTAACTGTCTGCCGGTACGATCCATATACTCCTTCATGCCCCAGCATTTTCCGTAGGTTGCATCTGAATCAAAAAATACATTATGTCCATCAAACATATATAATACCGGATATCGTTTTTCCTGTTCGTATGAATAAGACTCCGGAAGATAAAGATAGACGTTGCGTTTTTCTTCACCGGACAGCTCCGGAATCGTAATCTGCCATTTATTTATCATAATATCAGTCTCCTTTTCAACAGGTTTATTATAAAACCTGAATTTTAAATTGTAAATTGAAAAAGACTGCAGTTCAAAATAAGCTGCAGCCTCTTTCTCAATACGATTCATTTTTTACATTTGTTAAAGTTTCTTCTTATCTTCCACCTGCAATTCTTGGCGGTGAAGATTGAATATGAAAATAATCTGATGCCATATATCCCCAGTCACCATTTTTTATATCCTTAACATAAGACCAATAATACCCATTATTATATGCAATGTTCATCCCACTAACATTCATCCACAGTCTGTGTCCCGTGTATAATGTCCGAATAATATTATTGCTTAATAAGTACGGAGATGATCTGAAATTTACAGCATCACCAGATACATAACAATTATACCCCGTTTCACCTCTGGTTGCGACCAATGGTCCCATCTCTATCTTATTCGCCTCAATTTTTTCAAGTTCTGCCGCATTAACAGTAACCGTAAATATTGCTGTCAAAATAAAACAAAAACATAACATTGCCGTAATTTTTTTCTTCATCCTTTTCCCCTTTCTTTTGTACGGTACCTACTCCTTCCTATTACTGGCTCAATGGAATCACCTCGCCTTCTTCCTTTTATGAATAACTGTATTCAAAATGACCTTTAGAATTCTTCTGATTGTCAAAAATGTCTTCTCTAATAACTTGATTTTTATCATTATAATGATATTCCGTTACTTCAATGTCATCCTCAGCATAACAAATACTTTTTATTAATCTGTTTTTCTGATCATAAATATTCTCTGTTTTTTCGTCCAAGAACACATTCTCTCCCTCAGAAAATTTTCGATATATTACATTTCCCTGGTCATCGTATTCATATAGCATAATCTGTTTTGCATCACCCGTATCAGTAATAATTTTTGTCAAATTATCATTATCATCATATTCATATGTCATTATCACGCCCAATGGCGTTCCATTTTCCTGATAAGCTATCCCCTCCGTCACTCTTCCATATTCATCCGTTTCATATTCTATGTATTCTCCCTCTGGAATTCCCTCTTCAGAGTATACATGTTCTGTCAGAATTTTACCCTCTTCATCATATGTTCTGTCTATACCAGAAATTGCATTTCCTAAAGTATCATAATATACTTTCTTAATCCATGCATTTGTATATACATCACTTGCCTTTACCTGCGATAGCATAACTACTAATTCAGCTAATATTAAAAACGTAATTTTCTTTCCCATCATATATTCACCCCCAATATTTTATATTTTTATTAAATCTTATTTGTTTTGTTTTGTCAATACAATTCTATATATTTTAGAATTTTAAATATTTTAGTTTTTTATTGACTCATATTTGTTTTTACATTATTATGAATATATAAACTCAAACTGCAAAGGACTATTGATTATGCACTCATATTATGGATTAACTGAAACAGAATACGAATTAATGACTCTTTTTTGGAAAAAACAGAAACCTTTAACACTTGCTGAAATTGTTCATTATTGTAATGAAGAATTTCATCATGACTGGGCTACCACCACTGTATGCACTTACCTCAGCCATCTTGTTATGAAAGGATTCTTAACTACTAATCAAAAACGTTACCGTAAGTCTTACACTGCTCTCGTAAGCCAAAAGGATCTTTCGCAATCCTACGCACATCAACTCTTACAGGATTCCTTTGATGGCTCACTCAAAAATTTTCTTGTTTCATTTACAGATGGTGTTTCTTTATCATCTGAAGAAGTGAACGAATTAATTGATATCCTTCATTCCAGCATATCGGATAATGAATCATAACCTATCGCATAATGAGGTATTTATACTATGAAGCTCTTTTTTATTACTTTGCTTTTGACTATGACTCTATCTGGCTCCCTGGCTTTTATCCTATATCTGCTTATAATGTTTATCCTACATGAAAAAGTACCTGCCAGTTTTCGTTATACAATTTTAAAATTTTGTTTTTTTCTCTTTATTGTTCCTGTACCATTAGTCAAACATATATTTGTTATTTGGTTTTTATCTCCCCCAAAACATGCGATTATTTCCGATTTTATTATCAATACAGCACAGACTTTTAATTTAACTGACAGGGGAATTCTATTTCCTTCTTTTACGCATTTTGAAAAATTATTTTGTATCATATGGTTTTTTGTTTTTATTGTTATTTTTTGTTCACAATGTATTCGTTTTATCCACTTTCGGAAATACCTTATTAAAAACCTTGTACCTGTCCTCGATTATTCTGAAAATCTTGAACAGCTAAAACTTGAGTTTCATATCAAACGTTCTATAAAAGTTTTATATAGTCAGGAGTATATTTCTCCGTTTACATTCGGGATTTTAAACCCTATTATTGTTTTAACTGCTTCTGCAACAGATACCTCTAATCTATACATATTACGACATGAATTACAACACATAAAAACACACGATTTCTTTTATCGTTTACTGGCCATGCTTATACTCTTACTACATTGTTTTAATCCACTTTCCTATTTATTATTTAAAGAACTAAAGGAGGTCCAAGAAATGAATTGCGATGAAAAAGTTATTAAGTCATTATCGAAGCAGGATTCTTATGCTTATGGTGCTTCTATTATTCACACTGCTTCTATCTCCAGACCACTGATTGCACCAGCTATTTTCTTTTCCAAAAGTGATAAAGAGTTTTTAAAAAAGAGAGTAAAAGCTATCTCTACACCATATTCCATCAAATTTTCTACAATGCTTCTTTGCTTTTTTATTATATGTACACTATCTTGTATTCCAGTATTTGCTTATTCACCTTCTACCTATGACTGGCGTGGTGAATCTTCGGAAATTCAAGATTTTGACAATGTTACCTGGTGTGAAATGTCTTTTTCAAATGATAGCAATGATGCCTTAGAAATTCCAAAAGATGAACACTATTTTAACATTTACAACAATATTTTCGTGTTTTCAGACGGCACAATTATGCCTGTTGATAATGGTTCTATTTCGTTTTATTCTTCATGTAACCATGTATTCAAATCTGGCACATTTAAAAAACATTATTTGAACGGAAAGAATTGTACTATAAAGATTTATAGCGCTAAGATATGTACAAAATGCAGCCACATTTCAAATGCTGTTTTAACCAATACTGTAACCTATTCTCCGTGTCCACATAAATAAATTTAAAACCAGCAGGGACAAAGCTTCATAACATTAAACTCTGTTCCTGCTGGTTTTCTCATATACCGGAAGTTTTATGGTGATCCGGCTTCCCACGCCTTTAAAACTGACCACATCAATCACTGCATGATGACGGTCTGCGATCCATTTGGCAATGGACAGTCCCAGTCCGCTTCCCTGTGTGGTTCCCCGAACTGCATCTCCACGGAAAAAACGTTCAAACATATGGGCTGCCTCTTCTGCCTTCAGTCCGATTCCTTCATCCTGTACACCAAGACCTGCCCTGCCATCCTCACATAACTCCAGGCGCAGGGTGATTTTTCCTCCTTCCGGAGTATATTTGGCTGCATTGTCCACCAGTATCCGGATTGCCTGTTTGATCATTGCCACATCTGCCTGAATGTATCCGTCCCATTTCTGTACCAATATATACTGATGTCGGTGATCGATCATCTCTGATTCCTCACAGATCTCCTTCATCAGCTCTTCTGCCTGAATCGGCTCCGGATGGAACTGCTGCCGTCCTCCGTCTCCTCTCGCCAGGAAAAGAAGTTGATCCACCAGTTCTTTCATATGAGCAGATTCTTCGCTGATAGCATGTACCGCTTCTTCCAGTGTGGCACGGTCATCCATTCCCCAGCGTTCCAGCATAGATGCATACCCTTGAATCACTGCAATCGGAGTACGCAGTTCATGGCTGGCATCATCCACAAAACGGGTCTGCTCCCGGTAACTTGCCTGAAGACGTTTTAATAGGTTGTTGATTGCATTCTCGATGCCCTTTAGGTCTGAATCCCCTGTACTGATATTATTTTCTGATGCAGTTAATTGGTCAATGGCTTCTTCCAGATTCTGAATTCGTTCCTCATCAATGCCCTGCACCGACAATTTTTCCGCCGTCATTGCCAGTTCATCGATAGGACGCATATATTCTCTCAGTCGGTGGTTCTGGGAGGACCAGTCTATCAGCCAGCTTAAAAACTGTACACAAAATACCACACCAATCACTGCACAGGCGACCACTGCCATCTGGCCGATTTCCACCGTAACATCCTGGTTTTTGATCTTGCACACATACTGCCAGCTTGCCAGTCTCTGCCAGAATGGAAGATATCCTTTCCATGTGGCGCTGCGCTCTCTTGCCAGCTCCAGTGCACCATACCTGCTCTCTGCTACTGCACATGCACTCAGAATGGCTCCGATTCCAAACAGTATGTCCCATAAAATATAGGTTTTCAGTCTTTTCCACTGAATGGAACGGTTGATTTTCCAGATTACCGATGATGTCTTTGGTTTCTGTTCCATACCGTTCCTCCGTTAGTCTTCCTTGATCACATAGCCGATTCCTCTGACTGTACTGATCAAATGAATCTGAAACCGGTCATCAATCTTATGACGCAAATACCGGATATACACATCTACAATATTGGTTTCCACATAATAATCATAGCCCCATACCTGATCAATCAGCGTATCTCTGGATAATACAATATTCTTGTGCTCCAACAATGTCTGCAGTAAAGTAAACTCCCGGATAGTCAGTTCTACTTTTTCTCCGCACACCGTCACTTCATGGGCATCAGGGCGCAGTTCCACACCCTTACAGGAAAGCACAGTTTCCGCTGCTCTGTCCTTCTGTTTTGCTGATTTTCTCAGGGCAACACGGATTCTTGCCAATAGTTCTTCTATGGCAAACGGCTTCGTCATATAGTCATCCGCTCCCATTTCCAGACCACTTACTTTATCCATCACGGCATCTCTGGCAGTCAGCAGGATCACCGGCATGTCTGATGTTTTCCGGAGACGCCGCAGCACTTCCAGCCCGTTAATGCCCGGAAGCATAATATCCAGAATCATCAGATCATACTTTCCGCTTTCCGCAAGAGAAAGGCCACTGAGCCCGTCAGTTGCCTTCCCTGTTTCATATCCTTCATGCTGTAGTTCCAATTCCACAAAACGTGCAATTTTCTCTTCATCTTCTACAATTAAAATTGCAGCCATATCTTCTCCCCGCTGTTTCTTATTGTTGCGTCAAGCTATTCGACCGATACAACCATTGCTTTTTATTCTTTGATCTCATCCACAATATTCTGTGCAAAATCACTTGCCTTTTCCATTGTATCATTAATGGTGTCTTTTCCAAGCTCTTTTCCTTCAAAAGAATATTTCAGTCCGAAAATCAATCCTACAAATAACACAATTGCTGTGATCCAGAAGGATGCTACCGCACATGCAATCGGTATAATCACCGGCACCCGAATCAGTACTTCCTCATTTCGCTTTACTACGAAACTGTTATCAATGCTCATGCGAAAGATCTGTTTCAGCGTACGTTTGATTTTACCTCTGTTCTTTTTCTCCGCTGTACTTCCCTCTGCTTCCTCTTCAAATGCCTGTCCGGTTACAGTCGGGCTGACTGTCTCATATGCTGCACTGTTCTGATTTTCTGTAGACATCTTCACTCCATCTGTGATTTTTCCCTGACGCTCCAGTTCAATCAGCGCATCCAGCATATCCCAGTTATTCTTTTCCAGAACTGCTTTTGCTTCCTCAATACTGATATTCGCTTTTTCTCTTAATTTTTCAACCATTTCCATATGTTCCATCATCTTATCTCCTCTGTCTTTCCCGTTATTACGGATGATTTCGGATTCACAGTTTTCTCTCTTTTTTGTCCTGTTCTCCGTTTCGATGATGTCAGTATATTCTGTCAATATGAAAGCTTCCGTGGAGAAAGATTAAAATTCCATGAGAAAAAAGTAAAAATAACCGGTGACCGGAGTCCTAAACTCCCTCCCCGACTGGCTGGCGTGCCCGGCTGACAAACGCTCTGATCTTCTCAGGATCTTTTCCGGTACGATCCTTTCCATACTCTACACCAGATGAAACATCCACTCCATCCGGATGTATACAGGAAATCGCTTCTGCCACATTTCCCAGATTCAGGCCGCCTGCAAGGAAAAACAGCTTGTCGTCCTGCGGAATCTCTTTTATCAGATTCCAGTCAAATACTTGACCACTTCCCGGTTCTGCAGCATCAAATACATAGCCTGCTACAGCCGGATTTGCCGAATATTGTGGGAAGTCTCTCATATCCCGGATATTAAATGCTTTTAATACAGGCAAATGACAGCTTTCTGAATATCCGGATGGAATCTCACCATGGATCTGAATATAATCAAATCCCGCCTGCTCGATACTCTGCACCTGCCCCAGTGTCGGTGTCACCACAACAGCCACTTTCTGAATATCTGGATCCAGACATTTCATAATCTCTCTTGCCCGATCCAGCGTGATATTCCGCTTACTCTTCGGGAAAAATAATACCATTCCAATAAAGTCCACCCGCTGCTCATTGACATATCCTGCTTCTTTGGGGTCTGTCAGCCCGCAAATCTTAATCTTCATATTTCATACTCCTCTGCCGTGAACCGTTTGGGACGGAGTTTTATGACACCGAAGTGCCATTAAACTCCGTCCCCATTGGTCTTCCGCTACCTCTTCTTCTTTCCATAGACCAGAAACATCGATGTCGGATTGTAAAATTCATCTTTTTCTTTATATAACCGATTGCTCAGCTCTGTATCCGCCTGCACATCTTCCATATCAAAATATTTCAGTGCCTGTACATCCCACGCAGGTCTCCGGCATTCGCTGATCGGCATCAGCTGCTTGATCGTCTCACACTCTTCCATCAGTTCGTTTCCAACCATATTGTGTACATGGCTCTTTGGAAGGGAAGAAGTGTCCGCAAAATTGTCTGCACCATAGTCCGCATCTGCATTGATCAGACAGCCACCCTTTTTCAGCACACGGATCCATTGCTCATAAGCACGGTCTGCATGTGGCAGTGTCCAGGTCAGATTCCTGGAAATCACCACATCAAAGCTTTCATCTGCAAATTCCGGATTCTCCGCATCCATGACCATAAAACGACAGCTTCCCTCTGCGATATCCTCACTGATTCCTTCTTCCAGTGCCAGGAACCTTGCTCTCTCTACCATGTCCGGAGTCAAATCCATACCTGTTACCTGATGACCTTCTTTTGCTAGCAGAATGCTGAAAAATCCGGCGCCACATCCGACATCCAGAATTTTCAGTGATTTGCCCGCCGGCAGAAACTTATGAATCTCATTCATCCACCGTTCTGCCTGCACACTGTGCAGTTCTGCACGTTTATGTTTCATAAAGTCATCACTTCGCCTGCTCCAGTAACTGGTCACCCGTTTTTTGGTCTCTATTTCCGGCTTCACTGCTTCGATCATAAACATCGGCGTAGAACCATAATTCAGTTTTTCTTCTTCGCTCCACACAGTTTTCCAGATTTCCTGATCAATGGCAATATCCACAAATCCGATACTGCGCAGCACCTTGGCATCCCATACCGGTCGGTGGATGGCCGACAGCGGCATCTGCAGGGCAATCTGCTCCATGCGGTCAATATCCGTACAGGTATAATGATCATCCAGAGCTGCATTTTCCACATTTTTACGATCAGCCTCGTAAGCCTCTCTCTTATCATCATCATACAGATAACCATACCAGTTGGCATCAAAATTCAGGATCTTTCCGCCCGGCTTTAACACTCTCATCCACTCTGCATAAGCTCTTGCAGGTTCTTCCAGATTCCAGGTCAGGTTTCTGGATATAATAACATCAAAAGTCTCATTTTCAAAATCCAGATTCTGCGCATCCTCTCTCCAAAAACGGACACGATCCGCATATTTTCCCACATTTTCTTTTGCTTTCTCCAGCATGCCAGGGGTATAATCCGCCGCATCAATTTCATACCCTGCTTCAGACAGAATCGTCGGGAAGAATCCCGGACCTGTACCAATATCCAGAATCCGTAAGTCTTTCTTCTCTTTTTTCGGGAAATGTTCTGTCAACACCTCCAGCCATGCTGCCTTCTGCATTCCCGCAAGCTCCTTCTGGTTTACCTCAGAATATCCGTCTGTCCGAGTGGTCCAGTAGGACTCTATTTCCTGTAATAACTCCATATCATACCTCTTTCGTATCTGTTCAGTACCTTCACAGTTACTCTCTTTCATTTTATTCCGCACCAGCCCAGACTTTTCGCTTCTGCACTGAGCCAACTTGTTAATATCTTATCAGAACCTGTATTCCCCCGCAAGCCCCGATGGGGGATGCATTTTGTACACAAAAAATAACATTTTATGTTATACTTGATAGATAAAACACTGAAAACGAGGACCTATTATGCTTGGAATTGGAATTGATACTGGTGGCACCTGCACGGATGCTATCGTTTATGATCTGGATACAAAAGAAATTCTCGGTGCAGGAAAAGCACTGACCACCAAATCTCATCTGGAGACAGGAATTGCCAATGCTCTGGATCGTCTGCCACAGGATCTGGTGCAAAAGGCAGAGTTTCTGGCTCTGTCTACCACACTGGCTACCAATGCCTGTGTGGAAAACAGGGGAGCGCGCGCCAGGCTTCTGATGATCGGATTTGATACCAATATGATGGAGCACCTGAAGGAGATCTATGCTTCCTATGGCTTCGATGATCTGACTCAGTTCATCATCCTGGATGCCAAGGTGGAGAACCTCTTCCCGGATGCTTTTGATCCGGACTGGGATGACCTGCGTCAGAAAGCACCGCAATACTTTGCAGACTGCGACAGTATCGGTATCGTGCAGAAGCATCCCCGCGCCAATGGCGGACGTTTTGAGCTGACTGCAAGGCAGATTCTGCAGGATACTCTGACCCTTCCGATTACCATTGCCTATGATATCTCCAATGAAGTAGATATTCTGAAAACCTGCGCCGGAACCATGTTAAATGCCAGGCTGATTCCGCTGATCTCTGAATTCATGGGAGCGGTTCACCATGTCATGGAATCCCGGCACCTTCATATTCCTCTGTCGATCGTGCGCAGTGACGGCACACTGATGTCTGAAGAAATGGCCAAGACTTACCCGGTAGAGACTCTGCTCTGCGGACCTGCTGCCAGTGTAGTGGGTGGAAGTGAACTTTCCCACACAGACAGCGGTATTATCGTCGATATGGGCGGAACCACCACGGATATTGCCCTGATTCATAAAAAAGAGCCGGTTCTGGCAAATGGCGGTATCCATATTGGCCAGTGGAAAACCATGGTACAGGGACTCTATGTGGATACCTTTGGACTGGGTGGTGATACTGCTGTCCGCTTTAAAAATAATCAGCTATTTCTGGATACCGTCAGAGTGATTCCCATCTCTGTCCTGGCTTCCCAGTATGATGATGTACTTCCTGCGCTTCAGGAGCTGGCATCCAGACGCCGTCTCCATTCCCGCTGGATTCATGAATTCTATGTTCTGCAAAAGGACATTTCTGATAAAACCGGATATACAGAGGACGAACAGCGTCTGTGTGCTTTCTTAAAGGAAAAACCGCTGATTACTCTGGATCTTGCTGAAAAGATGGGAAGGGATCCACATTTTCTGCCGGATTCCAGACTGGAACGTGACGGCATTCTGATGAAAAGCGGATTGACACCAACCGATATGATGGTTCTGAAAGGAGACTTCCGTCAGTATGATTCTTCCGCTGCCAGTGCCGCGCTGCAATGTCTGTGTGCGAATATCAGGGAAACACCTGAGCAGATCCCGGATCTGGTCTACGAACTGGTTATCCGCCGTATGTATGAAAATCTTGGACGCATTATCTTACAGCAACAATACCCGAAGCAGAAGTTCTTCTTCCAGAAAGACGCTTTGGCACCGATGCTGGGATGCTTTTATGAACAGGCTAAAGAGTCTGTCGATCACCCGGATATCGTTCTCGATAACGCACAGCTTACCCTGTCCACACCACTGCCACTGATCGGAGTAGGCGCACCGATCCATGTATTTCTGCCAAGAGTTGCCGTCCTGTTACATACCACTGCCATTGTACCGGAATACGCCGGTGTTGCCAATGCTCTGGGGGCTGCTGCCAGCCGAAAAGTTACCCACTGCGACCTGACTGTTAAGGCAGAATACGAAGGTGGTTCCTGCACCGGTTATACATTTTTTGATAATGGGGAGAAATACATCTTTGAAGAACCGAAAGAAGCGGTTGCTTCCGGAAAAGAAGTGCTTACACGAACAATTAAAAAACGGGCACGTCTTCAGGGACTGGGAGATGCTCCTCATATAGAGATCACCATGGAAGAAAACCGGATCGGACATACGAAAGACGGACTGCTGACTGAGATCTTTCTCCACGCCACAGCAATCGAACTGTAACCATACAAAAGCAGGACATCTTTCACTTCGGACAGTTCAAATTCAACATCCACTGGACGTTGTAAGTCGATCATTGACTGAAAAAGCGGCTGAACAGAGGTAGTTTTCTCCGTTCAGCCGCTTTTCTGTAATCAGATCTTTATTAAATAATCTCTATACTCCAGTGATTCTCATATACCTTTCCTGCATCCAGACGAACCAGATCTGACTGCTGTGCGAAGTCTTCCACTACGCCTGATCTGGACGGAAGAGAACTCCAAGGCTCCACACATACATATGGTGCGGCCATCTTTGGCATATGCCAGAAACCGAGATGATCATAATCCGGAAGCGTTATTTTTACTGCACGTTTTCCTTTATCGGAACGAATGGTAATGCATCGATCCATGTTTTTCAGCACAATAGCGTCCTGATCAAACAGGTCATGATGCAGAGAAATTCTGCGATCCTCTTCCAGCTGATATAACGGATCCTGTCCGTTCAGATGACAGTCATCCGTAAAGCCGATACGATTTGGGTGTGCAGGACTGGAGAATTCCAGTACATAATCTTCAAACTGCAGTCCCTCTTCCAGCGGTACATTGAAACCAGGATGTCCTCCGATTCCGAAGAACATTCTCTTACTGTCATGGTTTTCCACGCGGTTGGTAATGTGAAGCTCACTGCCTTCCAGACGGTAAGTAATAAAGTAAGAAAACTCAAACGGGTACTGTGCTCTGGATTCTTCATTACTGTCATAACGGAATGTAATGCATTCTTCAGAAACACTGTCCACAGCCAGTTCACTGGTTTTGATAAATCCATGAATCTTCATGTGATATTCTTTGCCATCCAGCGTATAAGTCTCATTGGTCAGTCTTGCAATATACGGGAACAGATTCGGGGCCTGTCCGTTCCAGACTGCCGGATCTCCCTGCCATAGATATTCGCATCCATCCAGAGTCTGAATGGAATGTAATTCTGCCCCATAAGAATTGATCTCTGTTTTTAACTTTTTATTTTTGATGGTGTAAATCATGCTCTTAACCCTCCCATATCTCTTCTAGAGAATCTGGTCGATCTCTACTCTTTCTTTGTTCGGTCCTTCGATAATGAAGAAACGGATTCCTTTTGTCCAGAATGGAAGTGCCTCAATCTCATTGCTGACTACTTTGTAGCCTTTTTCCAGAGCCAGTTTATAAGCTGCATCGATATCGGTACAGTTAATTGCGAAATGGTCAATGGCTCCTGCATGCCCTACAGGGTTTGCTTCATCATAGCATTCCAATACCAGATTCTGGTATTTCAGGAAACAGACATGCTGTGGTCCTTCGCCAAACTCTGCCTGATGTACATTTTCAAATCCCAATTCTTCATAGAACTTGCAGGTTGCCGCCAGATCTCCTGCCGGAATTCCGATATGCTGTACTCCATCACAATAATCCATTAATTTTGCCATTTTCTTATCCTCCCGTTTTCATTACTTTTCAATAAATAATACACCCAGTGTTCCCGGTCCGCAGTGGCTGGAGATCACTCCTCCTGCCCTGGTTACCAGAATCTCATCAAAAATACCAAGACCTTCCAGATAGGCCTTCACTTTTTCTATGATCTCCATGCTGCATCCGGAATGCGTGATAAATACCCTCTCTTTTCGTGCTCCCGCCATCTGTGTATTCAAATCTTTTACATAATCCAGAATGGCTTTTGATAATTTTCCACGATATTTTTTCGTACTCTTCATTTTACCGTTTTCTACTACAATCATCGGATGTAACTGCAGTGCGCTTCCGAACATGGCAGCCAGACCGCCGCATCTGCCGCCCCGGTACAGGTAAACCAGTGTATCCACCACAAAGCTTGCCCTTACCTTTGGCTTCAGTTCCTCGATCTCCTCCTGAATCTCTTCCGGCGTTTTTCCTGCCTGTGCCATCTCTGCGGCATGGACCACCAACAGACCGATTCCGGTGGACAGGCTTGCAGAATCGATAACTGTTACCAGATCTTCTGCTTCCAGCTCCCGTGCCGCCATCCGCATCACATTGGCTGATGTAGACATATCTTCCGAAATTGCAAAACAAACTACTGGTCTGTTCTGCTTCACATGCAGACCTATCACTTCTATCGCCATGTCCAGTGCCGGTGCAGATGTCTTTGGTGTTGTATGGTGTTCATCTGACCATTCATAAATCTCATCCGGTGTAATATTGACACCGTCACAATATTCTCTGTCATCCAGGAGAATATGCAGCGGCAAAACTGATATATCATACCTTTCCAGCAATTCCGGTGACAGGTCACAGGTGCTGTCTGCAATGATCTTAACCATAAAACCACTCCTATTCTTTTATCAGGACCTTTTCAACTTCTGCGATATACATGGTATGGTAATCCTTCTGCGGATACCATTTTTCTTCTGCTTTTTTGTCAATGAATTTCTCTGGCTTAATCTCATCGGCATACATCTTGCGGCATACCAGAATCACTTCCGCCTCTTCGAATGCTACTGTTCCGTCTGTAAAATACGGTGTAAAACCGGCCTCTTTGATCTTGTCACGGTCTTTTCCGGACACGGTTCCGAACAGGTTCAGTGCCTTGCGGTATTCCTCTCCGTAAAAAGACAGGGTAAAAGTCCCTTCTCTGTCTACGAATTCTTTGGTATATCTCTGTGGACGGATATACGCGGTCACAGATGGTTTACCCCACATCACACCGGCACCGCCCCAGCTTGCTGTCATTGTATTGTAGCCACTCTCATTTCCCGCTGTAATCAGCATCCACTGTTTTCCAATTCTCTGAAATGGATTAAAATTCAGTTCTTCCGGTTTGATTTCTCGAAATGCCATATTCGATTTCCTCCTGTCATTTTCTTCCATTATCATAGCACAGAACCGATCGAAGGGCTAGGGAGGAATTCGTTTGGAAAGCATTCTTTTAAGCAAAGCTTAACCCTGACAACACAATGGTGCCTGGTTCATAACCAGGCACCAACTTTGTCTACAATCTGGCAACCGGAGCTTATCCTCCTGCTGTTCTAATAAATTATTTAACGTTTTCCCCGTTTCTTTAACTGGTCAACTACAATTGCGATTACGATAACACATCCTGTAATCACCTGCATTACAAATGCTCCAATACCGAACTGAGTACCAACATTGTCAATCAGTATAATCAGAATTGTTCCAAGTACAGTACCAAAAACAGATCCACAGCCTCCTGCCAGTGATGCACCTCCTAACACGCTTGCAGCAATTGCATTGGTTTCATACGCTTCGCCTGCGGTTGGGATTGCTGAATTGATACGTGCGCACAACAGAATACCGGCAATTCCATAAAGCAGTCCTGCAAAAGCATATGTGGAATAAATTGTTTTTCTGATGGATATACCATTCAGTTTTGCCACTTCTTCTCCTGAACCAAGTACAAATAAGTTTCTTCCAAAGATCGTATATTTCAAAATCAGGAAACAGATTACTGCAATCACAAACCATACAATCGCAAGATTCGGAATAAATCCAACAGAAGCTGATGCAAATCCTGCAAAGGATTTGTTAATGCCCGCTACAGTACCACCATTGGAAATTACTTTGATCAAACCTCGAAGAATTGTCTGTGATCCAAGGGTTGCTACAAACGCCGGAACACGGAATTCATATACTAATGCTGCATTAAATACACCTGAAATAATCGCTACTAAAATACCAAGTAACAAAGACACCGGTACACTTAATCCCCATTTTGCCTGAGACATTGCTACAATCAGGGTACTCATACCGACAATTGCTCCACAACTGATATCAATACCTGCTGTGATGATAACATAAGTTTCTGCAATGGAAATGATGCCGATAATTGCGCACTGTTTTAAAATATTTGTCAAATTATAGGCTGTCAGGAAGTTCTGCGTTCCAAGACTTGCCGCAATAAAGATAATTGCAATGATTGCCACCATAGACACTTCGGTCTTCATAAGAATGGACATAATTTTATTCTTTTTCTGCTGTTCTGTATTCATGATGAATAAACCTCCTCTGCTGCTTCTCTTGCTAATCAAAATTTACAGTTGACGCCAGTCTTAATACGTCTTCTTCCTGAAGAGAACGTAACTCCTGACTGTCAAGACTTCCTGCCACATGCCCTTCTGACATGACAATCATCCGATCTGACAATCCCATTGCCTCTGGCAGATAGGACGATACAATGATGACACCTTTTCCCTGGGCAGTCAGTTTTTCGATAATCTTAAATATCTCGTCTTTCGCACCGACATCTACGCCAACGGTCGGTTCATCAAAGATCAGAATATCCGGATTTCTGCAAAGCAGTTTTGCTATAACTACTTTCTGCTGATTTCCACCTGAAAGATTATTTACAATCTGATTCACAGAAGGTGTTTTTACAGCCACTTTCTTTCGATATTCCTCGGCACGATCCGTTTCTTTTTTCAGATTAATAATTCCATTTTTACTGATCATATCGTAAGAATACATATTTGTATTCAGTTTTACACTTTGCTGAAGTGCCAGCCCATCTTTTCGTCTGTCTTCTGTCAGGAAACCTATACCTTTTAAAATTGCCTGTTTTGGACTGTTAATACTGACTTCTTCACCTTTTACAAATATCTTCCCCGAATGTATTTTATCTACACCAAAAATTGCCCGCATGACTTCACTTCGTCCAGCACCTACCAGACCGAAGAAGCCAAGAATCTCTCCTTCTCTGAGCGTAAAACTTACATCTGTAAATTTATCACCGCTTAAATGTTCCACACGAAGAAGCTCTTTTCCAGGCTTCTGGCGTTCAATATTATAAATGTCAACCATGGATCTTCCAACCATCTTCGAAATCAAATAGTCCTTATCCACCTCTTTAATATCCTTCGTTTCCACATAGCTTCCATCTTTCATAATGGTTACGCTGTCACAGATCTCCATAATTTCTTCCAGTCTGTGGGAAACATAGATTACGCTGACACCACTTTCTTTCAATTCTCTGATATATTTAAATAATGTTTCTACTTTATCATTTTCCAGTAACGCTGTCGGTTCATCAAAAATAACCAATCTGATATTATCATTTACAGATATTTTACTGATGGTAATCATAGCCTGCATCGCTACCGGCAAGGATACTATGGTATCTCTTGGATTTACATTTAACTGGAACTTGTCAATAACCTTCTGGCTTTCTGTATACATGGTGTTCCAATCCACAAATTTTCCTTTTAATGGAACTCTTCCAAGGAAATAATTTTCTGCAATACTTAAGTTCTTTGCAATATTTACATTTTGATAATTGGCATGCATGCCATAATCTTTTGCTTCGATCGCATTTTTCGGACTCTTCCATGTCCCGTCTACATTGATTTCTACTTTTCCTTCAGTTGGAGATTCTACACCCATGATGCATTTAATCAATGTTGATTTTCCTGCACCATTCTCACCTACGAGTGCCCTGACTTCCCCCTTTTTGATAGTTGTCGTAATTCCCTTTAAAGCTTGAACGCCAGGATAGGTTTTTACAACATTTTCGATTTTTAACAGTACTTCCTGTTCCATGCTATAACCTCCTACTGTCTTTGAGCTTACCTTTTATGTGACTGGCGGAAATGATATTCCGCCAGCTCACATCCTCACATAATATACATCTTATTCTGCTTTTCTAAGAGTAGGATCCAACATAGCTGCATATTCATCTTCATGCATATTATCTGTGGTAACTGCTACAGGTGCCATTGCTACTTTCTGTTCTGTTTCAGGATTTGCACCTTCCATAATCGTTTCTACTGCATTTTCCAATGCTGCATATCCCTGTCCATAAGCATCCTGAACGATAATACAATCGATGGTTCCTGCTTCCAGTGCTGCAATTTCAGTAGGATCAGAGTCAACACCAATTGTAATGACCTTATCTTTGATGCCTGCATTTTCTACTGCCAGAGAAATTGCGTCACCAGATGTATTGTTTGCTCCATAAATACCAACTAAGTCATCACCATATGTAGCGATTTCATTTTCAATATCTGCCTGTCCCTGATTCAGGTCGTTGTTGTTGTACAGTGTATCCAAAACGGTTAATTCTGAATTAGCCTCAAGATAAGCTTTGAAGTTGTCCATACGTGGCTGAAGTGCAGGATTTACATTTGAAAATTCCATAGCTACGGTTCCCTTTGCTTCGATTCCGGCTTTTTCCATTAATTCCAGCATAACTTTTCCGGCCATATCACCGATGTCTGCACTGACTGTGGTATAGAACTGATTGTAGCAGTCTGAATATTCATCAGAATCCATTGGTTCCAGTCCACAGTTTGTGAAGTTTACTACAATACCCTGATCCATTGCTTCTTTGGATACTGCAATTGTAGAATCCGGAACCTGTGTTGCTGAAATAATTGCATTTGGTTTAGATGCTACTGCATTTTCAAATGCACGGATATAAGCTTCTGTTTCTGCTTCGGTTGCAGGTCCTACGGTCGTAAAATTAATTTCAATACCGTATTTTTCTGCCATGTCTTTTACTGCATTTTCCATACCAATCTGCTGATACTGCCAGAATTCTGATTCTGTTGAGCAGGTTACCCACACAATGTCCAGTGAGTCCGGAGTCTCTTCAGCAAATACAGTTCCCCCACAAACCATCATTGCTGCTGCCATTGTTCCCGCCAGTGTTGACAAATACCTTCTTTTCATTTTTTGTTTCTCCTTTACTTTTTATTTTTTAGTATCACTAACGATACTTTATTTCATAAATATTTAAATTACTGCTGTTCGAATGTTTTTCTGAGATACTGCACGGATTGAGCTGCTTCCTGATCCAAAATTGCTTCGCTACAATCATCTTTCAGATCTCGCCAAATTCGTATATCTTTCCCCACCTGTCCTCCGCAGATGACAAACGGTTCCATAACCACTGCTCCCTGATATTCGATTTTTCTTAATGCGTCTCCGATTTGATTCCACGGAATAATGTGACCCTGACCAGGCAATTTTCGGTTGTTTTCTCCTACATGAAAATGTCCCAGTTTTTTTCCTGCAGTAAGGATTGCTTCTGCAAAATCATCTTCTTCCATATTCATGTGATAGGTATCCAGCATTACTTTCACATTTTCTGCTCCTACCGCATCTACATATGTAACACCTTCTTTTGCTGTATTAATCAAGTATCCTTCGTGTCGGTTCAAGACTTCCATTCCCAGGATCAGTTCATATTCCTGTGCCATTTTTGCAAGTTCTTTCATATTTCGAATACTTCGATCCAGATCTCCCTCTTTATCCGGCACCTTAGAATAGTCTGCCGGCCAGCTGGAGTAGAGTCCACCTCCCACAATATGTACATCCAGTTCTTTTAATATCGGAAATGTCTCTTTCCAAAACTGAAATGCATTTTTTACAATTTCCGGATCGGATGAAGAAATATCTTCTGTTGGCTTTGGTCCATATCCTGCTGTTAATTCAATACCAAGTTCATCTTTATATGCTTTAAGTTTCTCTATTTCTTCTTTCGGCATATCTTTTAATCCGGCACAGGATATTTCCAGGATATCAAATCCCTGATCTTTTACTTTTTTTACATATTTCAGATAATCTGCACCCCACTGCTTTTCCCAGTAAGCATAATAGATTCCGTATTTCATCAAATTATCTGTCTCCTATTTTTCTGCCATCCTGGCTCTGCATTCATCTACAATTTTAACTCCTGCGCTGGTTCCGATTCTGCTCGCACCGGCTTCAATCATTGCCATTGCAGTGTCATAATCTCGAATGCCTCCTGCCGCTTTGATCTTCACTGCATCTCCTACACAGGACTTCATCAGTTTTACGTCTTCTACGGTTGCTCCGCCTGTACCGAAACCTGTAGAGGTTTTTATAAAGGTAGGTTTTACTTTCAAAGCGATCTCACAAAGTTTCTTCTTCTCATCATCTGTAAGATAACAGTTCTCAAAGATCACTTTACTGGTAACACCTTTTTCATTGCAGGCTTCTACAATTCGTCTCATTTCTTCTTCAACATAATCCCAGTTACCGCTCTTCAATTCTACAATATTCACTACATAATCTACTTCGCCGGCACCTTTTTCGATAACATCCTTTGCTTCAAACACTTTCGTATCAATCGTGCACTGACCCAGCGGGAAGCTTACCGCTGCATCACAGAGCACATCAGAACCTTCCAACACTTTTTTACAAAATGGAACTGGTGCATTATTGATCGCAACGGTTTTAAAATTGTATTCTTTTGCTTTTTCACAGTGCTCTCTCAGATCGTCCAGTGTTACATAAGGTTTCAGTAACGTCTGATCAATCATTTTTGCAAGTTTCTCCGGTGTAATTTCATTTTTGTTCATATTCATGCTCCTTTCTTATTTCCACTGTGCCAAATTATCATAAGTTTTCAGCAATCCAGTGTAACATTCGTCAAAATATTGTTTTAGTTCATTATAGCGTTTATGGTGTTCCATATCTGGTTCAAGCACATCATCTACTTTGATGAAACGATGAATTGCTCCAAAATCTTCCAATACTCCTGCACCTACTCCGGCACAAACAGCTGCTCCCATGGAAGTTGCCTCATCCAGCCAGTTTAATCTCTTTGCTCGAACTCCATAGATGTCTGCCAATGCCCTTCTTACCACATCGCCTTTTGCTAATCCGCCAATTACGTTTAACTCTGTGATGTCCATGTCCTTTCGGAAAACATCCAGTATAATACAAAGATTCATCAAAATTCCTTCAATTGTGGCACGGAGCATATCACCTCTGGTATGTTCCATTTTCAAGCCTACAAAAGCGCCCCTTGCATTCGTATTCCATCTTGGACTTCGCTCTCCCAGAATGTATGGCAGATACAATAATCCATTTGCTCCAACCGGTGATTTCTCTATTTCCCGGTTCATCAGTTCGTATGCACTGATACCGTTTTCTGCTGCCTCTTTTTCCAGATCTTTGCATATTGTTTTCTTGATAAACTGATAGGAATTACCTGCTGCCTGCATAGTTCCATTCGGCGAATACATTCCCGGAACCATATGTGCCCAGTTATATGTTCGAAGCTGTGGATCAAAAATCGGTTTTGCACTGGTCATTGCTACCCAGGAGGAGGAGCCAAGATAATTAAAAGTATCTCCTTCTCTGACACTTCCTGCTCCTACTGCCGCACATACTCCATCTCCACCACCGATGATGATCGGTGTTCCCGGTGCCAATCCGCATTCTGCTGCAACACTGCCTGTCACCTCGCCCGCCACATGCGTAGATGGATACAAATCCGGTAATTTTTCTTCTCCGATTTCTGCCGCTGCCAAAATTCTTTCTGACCATTTGAGTTCATTCAAATCCAAACAGTTTGTACCAGATGCATCCGTATAATCTGTCAGAAATTTTCCTGTCAGTTTATAAATCACATAATCCTTTGGCTGAAGCATCTTATAGGTATTCTGAAATACTTCCGGTTCGTGATCTCTTATCCACATCAATTTTTCAATGCTATAAGAAGCACTTATTTTGTGTCCTACAATCCGGTAAAATTCCTGTTCATCAATTTTATCTTTGATCTGCTTCTCCTGATCCTGACTTCTCTGATCTGCCCAGATAATTGCCGGTCTCAAGGCTCTTCCATTTTTATCAACCGGAACACATCCCATCATCTGACCACTGAAAGCCATGCCGGCTACCTGTTTCCTATCTATTTCTTTCAGCAGTTCCTCATTATTTTCACAAATTGCTTTCCACCAGTCATCTGGATTCTGTTCTGCCCAGGTACTGTTAAAAAAATGTGTATCATACACATATGTAATACTTTTTACCAGTTCTCCATCTGTGGTAAATAACGTTGCCTTATCTCCCGAAGTCCCCAGGTCATGTGCAATTAAAAACTTTGTCATTTCATTCCCCCATTACATCAATAAAACTTTAATCCATATTTTCAAATGGTACTAAAATTTCATTAATCTTTGCAATTTCTTCATCTGTCAGATTCCATTCTGTACAATGAATATTGTGCTTCAGCTGTTCCAGAGAAGATGCACCTCCAATAATGGATGTCACTTCTTCACGCTGTCTTGTCCAGTTCAGCGTCATTTCATTCATCGGTTTTCCAATCTCATCTGCAAATGCCTTTAATTTTCTGGCACCTTCCTGATATACTTTAAAAGTTTCTCCTGAAAATTTAGGGTTTTCATTACGGATATCATGCTTTGAAATTGTCATTCCATCCAGGAACTTTCCTGCCAAAAGCCCCTGCATCAATGGGCTGTAAGGTAAAAATGCCTGACCATACTTCTTTACTACCGGAAATACTTCTTTCTCTGTTCGATAATCCAGTGGAATTCCATGATAGGTTGCCGGATTTCTCTCAAGCATATTATATAGACTCTGCTGACAGTCAACAGAAATATATTCCATCATTTTTTCTACATCTTTCTGTGCGAAATTACTCAATCCTACGTAACGAATTTTTCCCGCTTTTTTCATAATATTCAATGCTTCTGCCGTTTCTTCCAATGGCACGTTCGGATCTGGCCAGTGCATCTGATAAATATCTATATGATCTGTCTGAAGACGCATCAGTGAATCATCGATTTCTTTTAACAGACTTTCTTTTGATAGATTGTTGGCAGTATGATGCGGTTTATCCCATGTCAACCCGGCTTTTGATGCAATCAGGACTTTATTTCTCAGGCCATCCTGTTTTAATGCCTTTCCAAGAACTTTTTCTGAATTTCCCCATCCATATACAGGCGCGACATCAAATAAATTCACTCCCATATCGATAGCTGCATGTATTACGCCAATAGACTTACTTTCCTCTGATGAATCCCAGTCACCACCCATGTTCCAGCATCCAATACCGATTGCTGATATTTCTTCGTTTATCTTTGCGACTTTTTTGTAAATCATATTTTTCTTCCTTTCTATATTCTATCTGTTGGTGTAACCGGTTTCATATTTTAGAAAATATATAACAGGGGATTTTGTCCCTGTATAGTGTAACCGGTTTCATATTTTAGAAAAAAGAAAAATTACTTTTTCTTTTTTTCTGATCCGTTCAACTCAACCTGATATGGTATCATACACAGACTTCTTGGTTTATCTGGATGCTCAAATCTTTCCTGCAGAAGCTGCATCGCAGTGTAACCCATATTATATGTATCTCTGTAAATCCAGCTGATATTCATTCCAAGAATATCTACAATATCAATACGGTCATTTCCTATAAGAGCAATATCTACTCCCGCTTTTCTTTTTACTTCTTTGGCTGCCTTCAAAAATCCAAGTGTTGTAGCATTATTACAAGTATAAAGTGCATCCGGAAGTTCTTCTCTTGTCAATAATTTCTTCGCCAGTTGATAACTGTCTTCCATTGAAAAATTCCCGTAAAATATATCTTCTTCTTTTAATTCCAATCCACAATCCTGAGCACCTTTTCGGAATCCATCTAAACGATCTCGTCCAATTTTAAGATTCATATCGCCGGCAATCATTGCCGCGGTACGATTCCCCGCTCTATATAACTCCTGCGCTGCGCGATAAGAACTCTGATAATTCTCATAGATTACCGCATCCCATGGCATCTGCTCAAAGTCTCGGTCAATAATTACAATTGGAAGATGCATATCTGTCAGCTGCTTTAGCAACTTCTTTCCGCGCTTGCTCTCTGCATAATCAATGGAGGGTCCCAAAATGATTCCTTTTACACGCTGCTGCTGCAACACTCGAATCGCTTTTTCTTCTCGCTCCATGTTATTTCCTGTATCAAACAAGACCAATGAAAGATCTAACTCATCTGCCTTGCGGGTAATTCCCTGAACAATATCTGCATAAAAAAGATTTCCTATCTCAGGCACAACCACTCCGATTGTGGTTGTCTCCTGCTTTGATAAATTTACCGCAGATGCTGAAGGAAGATAATGATACTTCTCAATAATCTCATCTATCTTCTTCTTTGTCTCTGGTGACACATAGCCACTATTATTTAATGCTCTTGATACTGTCGCTTTCGAAACTCCTGCAAGTTCTGCTACATCTTTGATCGTTATCATAATTGTGAAACCGTTTCCTTTTCTTGTTATTTAAAGCATATATCAGTTTTGAACTTCTGTCAATATATTATTTGTTTTTCGTATATTTACAATAGTTTTACATTTGTTTTATTGTAAATAATGTACAATAAAAATGTGATTTTCAAATATGTAACCGTTTCCTTTGCGTGTAATAACTATTTGCAGATACCATATACAGTTTCTTCTAACATAATCTGTTTATCCTGCCTTCTTTATTGACATCTATTACACTCGTCCTATAATAGTAGACAGATAAACGCTTTGCAGAGCACAAGGTTACACACATATTTGACTCAAGCAGGAGGTTTTCCATGAATACAACAACTATTACCATCCGCACCGCCACCCCGGCTGATGCCCCTGCATTACTTGCCATTTATGCCCCTTATATTACGGATACCGCAGTGTCTTTTGAATATGATGTCCCGTCTGTTGAAAAATTCGCGGACCGCATCCGGGGGACTTTAAAAAAATATCCTTATCTGGTTGCCGAAGTAAATGGACAGATCGTCGGCTACTGCTATGTAGGGATTCTGCATGACCGTCAGGCCTATGACTGGTCGGTGGAGACTTCCATCTATATAGATCAGAATTGTAAGAGAATGGGCATTGGACGTAAGCTCCATGATGCTCTGGAGCAGGCATTATCTGCTATGGGTATATTGAATCTATACGCCTGTATTGCTTTTCCGATTGGTAAAGATCCTTACCTGACGGAAGACAGCGTACATTTTCATGAGCATCTGGGATATACATATACCGCTCATTTTCATAAATGCGGATACAAATTTAACCGCTGGTATGATATCGTCTGGATGGAAAAAACGATTGGGGAACATAAAGAAAATCAACCGGAGGTAAAAGCATTTTCAGAAATAGAAGAAGCTTTGAATCTGTAATTTTGATTCCCGGCGCACATTTAAAAATCATGCTCAACAGAATGGAATTCCTGTAAAGCATGATTTTTTTAGCTGTTCAGTATCTTCACAGATACGATTTTCATATTTTACTGTACCTTCACTTCTCCAGCCAGCACTTTCTTGTAATCTTCATAATTTTTCTTTAACAGCTCTGGAGTGTTCAGCTCATATGGACACTTCTTTTTGCATTTGCCGCAATGCAGACATCCTTCGATCTTGCGCATCTCTTCCTGCATGGCAGGTGTCAGCCAGCTCTCAGATGGTGCACGGCGAAGCATCAGAGACATCCTTGCACAGGTATTGATCTGAATACCGGCAGGACATGGCATGCAATATCCACAGCCACGGCAAAAATCTCCGCTCAGCTCTTTCTGTTCTTTTTCGATATATGCAGTCAGTTCCGGCGTCATGGATGGTGTTTGATCCATATAACTCAGCCATTCTTCCAGCTCTGTCTCTTTCTGAATGCCCCAGATCGGAAGTGCATTGTCATACTGGGTCATGAATGCCATTGCTGCTTCTGAACGGTTAATCAGACCGCCTGCCAGTCCCTTCATGGCAATGAATCCCATATTTTTTTCTTTGCAGGCTCTTACCAGTGCCTTTTCTCTCTCAGATGACAGATAGCTGAACGGATACTGTAATGTCTCATACAGACCGCTTTCTACGATCTCTTCTGCCACGCCAAGCTTGTGAGCGGTGATACCGATATGACGGATTTTTCCTTCTTCTTTGGCTTTTACCAGACATTCATACATTCCGGTTCCATCCCCCGGTCTGTAGCACTGTGGCACACAGTGCAGCTGATAAATATCAATATAATCAGTACGCAGATTCTTCAGGGAAGTCTCCAGATCCTTCCAGAATTCTTCCGGCGTCTTTGCCGCAGTCTTGGTAGCAATATATACTTTATCCCGCATGCCATCAAAAGCTTCTCCCACCTTGATTTCACTGTCGCTGTAGGCCCTCGCAGTGTCGAAGAAACGCATACCTCCTTCGTAGGCTCTGCGCAGCAGTTTCACTGCATAGTCCTGACAGACACGCTGTACCGGAAGGGCACCAAACGCATTCTGCGGAACGGTAATCCCTGTTTTTCCTAATGTAACCTGATTCATAGTCTCTCCTCCTGTTCGTATTGTCGAATCTATTTTTGTTCATTCCCCATTGGTTCAGTGGGTCCTGAACAGTTACATTAATTCTAATATAATTGATCGGAAGTGTCAAAATATGCTTTACTATTTTCCCATCGCAATTATAAAAAACTGTACTTAAAAAGAAGTTGCTGCTTCACAGATGATCTCTCATCTATTTTACAACAACTTCTCTTATCTGGCTGAATAATTGCACTAACCCTTCAAGCCTCTTGCCTGTCTGTCCATATCCTCTACCACAATATCATAGATCTCTCCGAGACTTGCACAATATTCCAATACCTGCCAAGGCTCATTGGTGTGGAAATGAATCTTGATCAGTTCCTCGTCTCCAACTGCCAACAGGCAGTCTCCTTTAAAATGTTCTGTGAAATATTCACTGATCTCATCTTCATCTAGGTTCTCACCTTCAATCAAAAGCTGTGTATCATAACGA
The DNA here is from genome assembly GCF_014385005.1 of Jingyaoa shaoxingensis. Taxonomy (GTDB): domain Bacteria; phylum Bacillota; class Clostridia; order Lachnospirales; family Lachnospiraceae; genus Marvinbryantia; species Marvinbryantia shaoxingensis. The sequence continues at coordinate 114,243 of NZ_JACRSZ010000004.1, forward strand.
AATTCAATTGGTTCCATCTGTGTATCCTCCTGCAAAAATTCATCTTCAGTTATTATACACTAACTTCCAGATACTGTACAGAGCAGAGTAAACTGATTTTAACAAAACACAGGAATCTGTTATTGCTGGTCATGGAATGAACAGTAAAATTCAGACAGTGCGATGCACTTTGAATTGAAATATATGCTTTGATTTTCTTTTGTACTTTGATTCTGTCTGTAATTATATAGAGCAGATATATTTTTCATCTAACGTATCTTTGTCTCATGGTTTATTGAGATCTCATCTTTACTATATCAGCCTATTATCTTTTTGTCAATTGTATTTTTATTATGTTTGTTATAATCATCTTATTGGTTATAAATACTCTTCTGAGTTTAAATTTTACACACTATACAGCATCGATTTTATCTGTTAAAATATAGCCGAACTTCTACAGAAAGCGAGGCACATATCATGAAACTTACTATTCTAGGTACCGGCAATGCCATGGTCACGAAATGCTACAACACCTGTTTTGCCATTGAAAATGACGGTCATTATTTCCTTGTTGACGGTGGCGGTGGCAATACGATTATGAAGCAGCTGAAAAATGCGGATATTGACTGGAAAGAGATCACCGATGTCTTCATTACACACAAGCATGTGGATCATATCATGGGAATTATCTGGATCATGCGTCTGTTTGGACAGAATATTGCAGAAAAGGGTCTGGACCGAGAACTGAATATCTACGGACATGAGGAAGTGATTCATATTCTGCATTCCATGGCAGAACTGCTTCTTCAGAAAAAGCACTGTGCCGCTATCGGCAGGCAGATTCATATGATTAAAGTAAAAGACGGAGAAGAGAAGGACATTCTCGGACATAAAGTGACATTTTTTGATATCCAGTCCACCAAGGCAAAGCAATTCGGCTTTTCCATGGATCTGGGAAATGAAGAAAAACTCACCTGCTGCGGTGACGAACCATTTAACCCTTGCGAAGAAACTTACGCCAGAGACAGCAAATGGCTCCTTCACGAAGCATTCTGTCTCTATGGTCAGGCTGACAAATATCAGCCATATAAGAAGCATCATTCCACAGTAAAAGATGCATGTGAACTGGCAGAAAATCTGCATGTCAAAAACCTGATCCTGTATCACACCGAAGATGCTACACTGGAGCACCGCAAAGAACTGTATACAGAAGAAGGCTCCATGTATTACCATGGAACCCTCTATGTCCCGGATGACCTGGACGAATTTGAGCTATAAGAAACACGCTTTGCGCGTTCTCATAGCAATCCGTATAGCATTATAATCTCACTACATGATATAATCTACTCCAGTAATCTCCTTTCAGCGGTGGAATCAGTATGCCAGCCTGCATCAGCATTTCACCGCTGTATACCTTTCCCGTTTCTTCCAGCACATACTGTGCTTCCGAAATCAGATTCTTAAACCGGATTCTACGGCTCTTTACATTCGCTCTTGCAAGTACCTGCACATAAGTCAGCAGAGCTTCGCTCTTTTCCTTATCTGTTACCTGCCAGCAGTCATAATAATGATTCTCTCTCCAGGAAGCGATTCTGTCATAATCACCTTCCCGCATCAGTTCATTGTATCTGTGATACAGGTTTACCTGCTCTGGAATCTGTGCACGGTCTGCTTCCGGAATTCTGGTGATATCCAGCTCATATCCAAAGGTTCCTGCCAGCGCAATATGTCCTCTGGTCTGGAATGGCACTGTTCTTCCGGTAATGTGGTTTGGACAGTCACTGACATGTGCTCCGATTGCAGATAATGGATACAGCAGCGCTGTTCCTTCCTGAATGGACAGACGCTCTATGGCATCCGTATCATCCGAACACCAGATCTGTGGGCTGTAATACAGCATACCGGGATCGAATCTCGCTCCTCCGGAGGAACAGTTCTCCAGAAGCAGCTTCGGAAACTCGCTCACCAGACGCTCTTGCATATGATAAACAGCCAGTGTATACCGGTGCATCAGTTCTCCCTGTCGGTCAGAAGCAAGACCGTAGCTTCCGATATCGGTAAGCTGCCGGTTCATGTCCCATTTCACATAGTCAATTCCTGTTTCCCGCAGGATAGAAGCCACGCATTCATAAGCATAGTCTGTCACTTCCTGTCTGGTCAGATCCAGTACATACTGCTCTCGGCTCATCAGTGGTTCCCTTCCCGGAATCTGGATTGCCCAGTCCGGATGTTCCCGAAACAGCTTCGAATCCGGAGAAACCATCTCCGGTTCAAACCAGATACCGAACTTCATGCCAAGAGCTTTTACTTCATCTACCAGCTTCTTCAGCCCGCCTTTTAATTTTTCTTCATTGACCGTCCAGTCTCCCAGAGAACTGTTATCCCCGTTTCGTTTTCCAAACCAGCCATCATCCATAACCAGCATCTCAATGCCGGATTTTTTTGCTTCTCTGGCTATATCCAGAAGCTTATCGGAGTCAAAATCAAAATACGTTGCCTCCCAGTTATTAATCAGAACCGGACGACTTTTATGAAGATAACTGCTGCGAATCAGATGACTGCGGTACAGATCATGGAAGGTCTTCGTCATCTTCCCAAGTCCGGCATCAGAATAAACCATTACTACTTCCGGTGTCTGGAACGCCTTGCCTGCTTCCAGTTTCCATTCAAATCCTTCCGGATGTATTCCCATCACCATGCGAACCGCATCAAATTCCGTTATTTCTGCCTGCGCCATAAAATTACCGGAATACACAAAATGCATAGCATAGACTTCACCCATATCCTGATTGGTTCCCGGTGTCACCAGTGCCAGAAACGGATGCTCCTGATGGCTGCTTTCCCCTCTCCAGGATCCCACCTGATGTTTTCCGCGGGTCAGCGGATAACGCACAATCTGCCGCTCTCTCGCCCATGCTCCGGTCAGCGTCAGCATTTCAAAATTCTCGTAGTCCATATCCAGGCAGGCACTTAATACCTTTTCCAGATAAACGGGATTCTCACCATGATTCACAATTCGGACGTTTCTTGTGATGGCATCCACATCTTCAAAAACTGAATATTCCAGAATCACTTCCAGATTCAGTACTTCATCCCACAAATGAATATCCAATGTCTGGCAGATATCTGCATCACCAAATGTAGCCGGAAGCCCCTCTAATTCTGGTTTTCCTTCTCGTATTTCATATTTCTCATAATGTAATTCACAGGCACGATATCCACTCTCCGTCCGGACTGCCAGTGCCGTTTCCCGGTAGTCTCCAAGCCCTGCTGCCGGATATTCCTGTGGAAAACATCCCATAAAAGAAGCTTTTTCTCTCAGATTCATTTCTGGTGTAAAAGGCGGTTCATCCGTACGCAGCAGATAAGATGCTGCCAGGTCTTTCATCCTTTTTCCATAGTAAATATGTCCAAGGTAATTCCCGTCCTCTGTCAGTCCACAGAGATACGTGGTACTCTTTGTGCACAGTCCAAATACTTTCTGTTCCTCATCATACACAATTCCCATTTTCTCTTGCCTCCTTCTCCAGCAGTCTGTTCCTCTCATTCATCGGACCGTATTCCTGAACACAACAAATCACTTTCTTGCAACTGTTCATGATCTTTCTTGCTTTTTCATACGCCTCTGTACTGATCTCACAAAATGCTTTTTCAGTGACAACCTCTGCCGCCAGTGCCTTTGCCACCTGGCAGTCCACATCATTCTCATGGAGCACTCCTGCTGCAAAAGGAATGCCCTTTCTCTGCAGCTTGCGAAAGACCGGAATACCACTTCCGTTCCCGGCTATAACAAATACCTCCGGTGTGCCTGACGGCGGCTCCAGTTCCAGACATCCAAAGTCTGCATTATAACTGCCCTTGGTCACACCATACAGCTTTTTAATATATTCTGACGTAAAAATATCTTCCGGTTCTCCGTACCGCTCAATGGCACTTCCATGCACACAGATCACCTGATCAGATATCTTCTGTGCCAGATCCAGTTCATGTAATGACATTATTACCGCCACATTTTTTTTGCTGACCATATCCTTCAGAATCGTCAACAATTCCAGCTTATGGCGGATATCCAGAAAAGATGTAGGTTCATCCAGTATAATAATCTCCGGTTCCTGACAGATTGCCCTGGCCAACAGTACTCTCTGTCTCTGTCCGTCACTGATTGCTGAGAAATCACAGTCTGCCAGTTCTGACGCGTGTACCAGTTTCATAGCTTCACGCACCTTCTGATGATCTTCTTCACTTAAGATTCCCAGTCTTCCAGTGTATGGATATCTTCCGGTATTCACCACGTCCTCACAGGTCATCAATTCCGGACGGATCCGCTCTGTCAGAACCACAGCCATCTTCTTTGCCGTATCTTTTTCCGTCATTTCTTTTATAGATTTCTGATCAATATATACCGTTCCTGCAATCAGAGACAACTGTCTGGTAATACTTTTCAGAATCGTGGATTTTCCGGCTCCGTTCGGTCCGATCAGCGTCAGGATCTCGCCCTTTTTCAGCCGGATCTCAATATCCTTTATCAGTGGCACACCATTATAGCCTACTGTCATCTTATCTGTGTATACAAAATATTCACTCATCGCTGTTTCCTCACCATCATGTAAATGACTATCGGGGCACCGAATACTGCTGTTACCGAGCTGATAGACAGTTCCGTGGGTGCAAATACCGTCCTGGCAATGAGATCACAGAACAGGCAGAATACCGCACCTCCCAGGAAACATCCCGGAATCACCAGAATCGGTTTTGCCGTTTTCATCAGGGACTTGATCAGATGGGGAACTGCAATTCCTACAAAGGAGATCGGTCCTGCGAAAGCAGTAACGGTTGCAGACAGAATACTGGATAACAGGATCAGGCTCACACGGAATGCCTTGATATTTACACCCATATTCTGTGCATAATTTTCTCCTAATTGATAGGCACTGATCGGCTTAGACATGAGAAATGCCAGTACCAGCGAGATCAAGACCACAACTGTGCAGACCTGCACATTTCCCCATGAGGTTCCGGAAAAGCTTCCCATAGACCAGTTATGCAGATTCACAATATTGGAGTCATCTGCAAATGTCACTACAAAATCTGTAATTGCTGAGCAGATATATCCGATCATAACTCCACAGATAACCAGCATGGACATCCGTTTTACTTTTCTGGAAACCAGAAGAATAAATCCCATGGAAATCATGGCTCCTGCAAAAGCCGCCAGAATCATCACTGCTGAACTGGATGCAATTCCCTTGCTTAATAGAAAAATCATCACAAGAGAAACCACCAGCTTAGCTCCTGATGAAATTCCCAGTACAAAAGGTCCTGCAATTGGGTTCCCAAAAAAGGTCTGAAGAAGGAAACCGGATACCGATAGCGCTCCTCCCAGCAATATAGCTGCCAGAATACGTGGAAGCCTGATCTGCCACACAATATTGTAAGCGGTCTGCTCTCCTGTTTTCTTTACAATAATATCAAAGATTTCCTTTACCGACAGATGTACGCTTCCCGCATTAATATTCCAGATGAACAGCAGTAACAGCAGCACTGCCAGTATCAGAAACGACACCGTGTATCGAATTTGTGCTTTCTTCTTCATTTTCTTTGTTCCTCATATTTATGATAAACGGTACATATAGGTTAACTGTGACAGATCCGGCCCCTCACTGGTCAGCATAGTATGCATATCGGAAATCATCGTAGCAATACCGGTTGTTTCCTGAAACAGGCTTTTCTGGGTACACCAGACATTGCCATCCTTTACTGCCTTAAAATCTGCCAGCAGACTGCTCTTTGCCAGAAGCTCATCCAGAGAATGGAGTTCTGTCTCTATGGCACTGTTATAGATAATATAATCTGCATCTTTGGCCCCTGCGTAGAATTCTTCCATCTGCATGTTCATGGTAGATAACGCATTGTCATCTCCCAGATCCTGGAATATATACTTTCCGCCTGCAAGTTCAATCATCTTGGATATATAATCTCCGCTCTTTCGTACGGTCACATACCCATTGGAATTAATGGAGAAAAATGCCACTGTTTTTCCGGTATTTTCCGCTCCCAGTACATCGGCCAGCAGATCCGTCTGGCTGTTAAAATATTCTTCTGCTTCTGTCTCTTTATTCAGGAGCGCCGCGTATAGCTTCAGCCATTCCATTCTTCCCAGGGGATCACTCTCATAACTGGAATGTTCCACCAGAACCGGAATGCCGAATTCTTCCAGTTTTTCCCTTACTTCCGGGGAATGATAGATCATTGTAGATTCTATTGCCAGATCACAGCCGCTGGATACAATCAGTTCGTAATCCGGAGCACTGTATTTTCCGGCATAAGTGATACTGCCATTCTCCAGGGCTTCTTTTGCTTCTTCCACATACCATCCGTCTGCATTCGTGCCGGACAGCGTAATGTAGTCAATCCCGTCTATTGCCCGAAACAGATCCATGGCAGAAGTGGCCACCAGATAAATATGATCCAGTGGCTGCTGCAAAATGGTAATCTCACTGTCCAGTCCTTCTGGCACCTCTGCACCTTCCGGTACTACCAGATATTCACCCTCCTGGGCAATGGTCACCAGTTTATATCCGTCGTTATAATAATCCACAGCAAACTGCGTCGCATATTCCAGATCCATGCTGTGATCATAAGTCAGTCCCGCTATCTCAGGGATCTCATGTTCCAGTTTTTCATCCTGTGAAACGGGTTCTTCCACTGCATCTGTCTGTTCGGAAGATGATGCTTCCACATTGTCAGTATCCGTTTCTGCTGCCTTGCTTCCGGCATCCGCCTCTCCCGCTTCTTTTACGGTAGCTGCATCCAGGGTAATTGTATACTCAATCTCATGGGGTTCACTCATGGCAACCGTATCTGCCGTCACCGGAATTGCTGTGTCAAATCCGGCAACCGGAATCTCAAATGTAGAATTGCCATCTGTATTCACCGGTTCATATTTTTCACCGTCCACGATCATATAGTCGTAATAAGGACTGCTGAATTCTATAGATGCTGTTATTTTCCCTTCTTTTATGGTAAGGGAAACCGGCGATGTGATCGATGCTCTTCCGCTTCCGCCTTCCAGACTGCCTTCTGCGGCGTAATTTCCATCAGACAGTCCCAGCTGCTGCGCTGTTACTGCTCCCTTCTCCTGCTGTTCCGTGGTCACTTCAGTCTGCACACTCTCAGCGGCAAACCCTGTGATCTGCATGGCACCCGCCATACAAAGTGTGGCAGCAATTACAATACTGCGATATTTTTTCATATTCCCCACTGTCCTTTTCCGTTCTTTTTTATACTTCTTTTTCTTCCATTTCCAGAAGCCTCAGAGATAGATTCAGATAGAATATCTCATCCGGGTCTTCCAGAGTGGACTGTAATACAGATTTAATCTTCTCCAGTCGATATAAGAATGTACTTCTGTGAATAAACAGTTCATTGGCTGTCTGCGTTGCATTCAGGTTCTGTTCCAGATACGTCCGAAGCGTCAACATGTATTCAGAATGATGGTTCTCATCCAGCTTCTTTAATTCCAGCAGATTCTCATGGCACACCATGGTCGCCGGAAGTTCTTTCGTTGTCTGCTCCATCAGATATGGCAGCACCATCTGGTCAAATCTGTGGATCCATACATATGGTTTTTTCCTGCTGCCCACTTCCAGTGCAATCTTCGCCTGCAGATATTGTCTGCGCAGATTCATATGGCCGGTCATACTCCGGCTGTATCCAGCCTTCAGATAACTGTCCCGGATAAAATAGATCAGTTCTGTCTCGATCTCCTCCACCGTCTGTCCGGTCTTCGACAAATTGAAAAAGCAGATGATCTCCTGACGAACCTGAAAGCTGCTGGAATGTGGAAACTGCTTCTTCAGATACTTGCAGATTGTACCTGTGGTATGTTCTTTGTCCCCGCCTGCTGTCTGAAGAACCAGACACAGATAATCCTGTCTCGGACTCCATCCCAGAGCAGCAAGACGATTGCTCATGGTCAGGTAATCTGCAGTCCTGTCCGTTACAATCAGCCTGCATACATCATCCAGATCATCTTTTTCCTGGAATGAAGGTTCATGCAGAATGATATATTCCAGATAAGACGCCAGCTGCGCCACCAGGCATTTATCACCTTCCGTCAGCTTTTTCTGCGTCTCCAGTACTACCACTCGGTGAGTCGGTTCTCCTTTTGTCCACAGGTTCATGCTGATCATCCGGCATCCGTTAATAAAGGCAGGCAAAAGCATCGGCACCTCTGACTCAAGAGACTTCTTATACGTCTCATCCTGAATATAGGCATTCATATATTCCAGATTAACCATCTCATCATTGAACAGCCGAACGCCCTGATTCGGGTTGTTCCCCTTACTCTCTGCTGTCAGAGTAAAATCAATTCCCATGACTACCAGCGGGTTGCCTACCATATCTGCAGACAATTTCAGTGCCCTCTGTATGGATCCGCTGCGCAGGACCAGCGCATTCAACTGTTCCACCCAGTCATCGCACCGGTCAAAAATCCTCTGCACCGTATTGATCACATCGGAAGCCGATATGTTGGGATTGAGCATAATATAAGGTCCGCTTAGTTCCTTGCGAAATTCTTCTGTCTGATCTGACTCTGTCAGGATCACCAGCACATCATCCCAGTTATACTTTGCTTTCTGTACTTGTATGGTACTCTGTCTCTGCTTCAGATAAGTTCCTGTAACAATACAAACGCGCCCCCTTGCCGGTGCCACATCTCTTGTCTGCAGAAAAGGTCTGAAATACGCATCTTCTCCGGATATATTTTCACATGTCAGGACATCATACCGTTCCCGCAGACGTTCTGCCAGATATGCACTTGACAGCTTCACTTTTTCGCCTCCTCTGTACTTTCTTCTACCAGTTTCTTTGCCAGCATTGCACAGTCTGCAGCCGTTTCTGTATAGGCATCTGCACCCATTTTCTCGGCAAGTTCTCTGGTTACTGCACCGCCTCCTACCAGAATCTTGTAGGTTCGGTTCGGATTCCTTCGCAGCTTTTTTACCACCTGCGCCATTTCCTGTACAGATGTATTTAAAAGAGAGGACAGACATACAATCGAAACATCCGGATTCTCTTTGATGGCTTTCAGAAACTGCTTCTCTGAGATATCCACTCCCAGATCCACTACCTCAAACCCGGAACTGCGAAACATCAGACCTACCAGATTCTTCCCCAGATCATGAAGATCTCCTTCTACAGTTCCCAGGATCACCTTGCCGATCTTTTTCTGCCGGTAACCTTCGCTTTCCTGCTCTATAATGTCAAATCCTTTGCGGATACACCGCGCTGTAGTCAGGATCCTGGGAATATCTCCGTCCCCATTCTTATATCCTTCTGTCATGACTTTCATGGCAGGAAACATACCTTCTTCCACAATCTCTTTCGCTGTTACGCCGTCTCTGATTGCGGATCTGACCAGCTCAATGGTCTCCTGAGAGTGCCCCTGTTCAATTGCCTTCTGTATCTGCTCCAAAATTGCGTTCATCTATGCTGCGTATCTCCTTGCTTTTCTTATTCCAGTAAAAAACAGCTTGTATAAGCTATGGTACATGGACCATAGTAATATTCCATATGATTCGCCTTACAGACCTGTGTCACCAGCATTCCGTATGCTTCCATGGATGCAAATGCCTCGTCCGGAAAACGGCACGGGGCATCCGGATAAGTACAGACCTTGCACTTCACACAGCTTCCCGCACTGATTGGTCGCATCTTCGGATATTTCTTTCGCAGTTCTTTTTCCAGTTCCAGAAAATGCTTTTTGTGGAGTGCCTCTGTCTCCATCATGGTCTCTCCGTCCAGTTCATCCTCCAGTTCTCCCACTGTCTGTACAATAATTCCATGCTGATACTGGTCGATGATCTTCTGACATTCTTCCAGACTTCCGCATCCCGGCGGGCAGCTCCAGCATTTTCCATATCTGTGACAGGTATTCTGCTCACACATTGCCCTCACTTCCGGCATCAGTTCAACCGTTTTACAGTCAAGGGGTGCAACATGCGTAAATCCATGCTGCATACCTTCTATTTCCAGTTCTTCATAATCAATCATGTTTAGTCCTCCTCCGGAAATGCCAGTTCATCTACAAATGTATCCTGAAATTCTGCGGATGCCGCCAGCTCCAGGAAACAGATGCCTTTTACCATACTATCTGTTGCTTCCAGTTCATCTACATTCAGCAAGGCAATCTTAGCGCCTTCTCCTGCTGCATTCCCTACCGGTTCTACCCGTTGTTCCAGTTCCGGCGGCAACAGTCCGATAGCACATGCACTTGCCGGATTCATATAGTTGCCAAATGCTCCTGCTATGTAGACCTTCTGAATGTCCTTCTCCCGGATTCCCAGTTCCTTCATCAAAAGCTGTATGCCTGCTGCAATAGCTGCCTTGGCAAGCTGCACTTCCCGCACATCTTTCTGTGTCAGGTATACGCCTCTGTCATCCCCTGCTTTTTCCGGTGGAACCAGTACAAAGATATCTGACCTTTCCTGACCACTCTCCAGATGTCCCATCTCATCGATCAGACCTGCCTTATACAACTGTGCCACCAGATCAATCAGACCGGAGCCGCACAGTCCCACTGCCGGCACATTGCCGACTGTCGTATACTTCCATTCACCATCTTCAAATGCCACATGATCCACAGCTCCTGCTGCTCCGCGCATGCCACATTCGATCTTGGCACCTTCAAACGCCGGACCTGCCGCTGTGGAGCAGGTTGCCAGCTTATCCTTATTGCCCAGAACCATCTCTCCGTTGGTTCCGATATCAATCATCAGAGAAATCTCGCTTTTCAGATCCTGACGCAGTGCCAGCAGACAGCCACAGGTATCCGCACCTACATATCCGGCAATATCCGGCAGCATCAGAAGCTGTGCCTGTGGGTGAATGTGCAGTCCATAATCTGCAGCCCGCAGAGTCAGTCTTTCGCTGCATGCAGGATTATACGGCGCATGTACCAGTGATCCCGGTGAAATACCAAGAAACAGGTGATGCATACAGGTATTTCCTACAATGCTAACCTGACAGATCGCATCCGGCTGTGCCTTTACCCTGGCAGCCAGCTTCTGCAGAAGCTCATTAACTGCCCCCTGTATACAGTTACTGAGTACTTCCGTTCCATGCTCCAGCGCATAATTAGCCCGCATAATCACATCTGCACCGTACTGTGCCTGTGGATTCATACTGCTCTCTATTGCGCATACTTTTCCATTCTCCGCACTAAGCAGATATCCGACCACTGTGGTGGTTCCAATATCAAAAGCTGCCATATAGACATCTGGTTTTGCCTTTTTCAGATCCAGAACTGCATCTCTGGTATGGATGGCATACCAGAATTCTTCTTCTTTTCGCCTTTCATACAGAGAACCTGCAAGTGGTATATTCACCTTCACTTCCGGCATCTCCAGTCCGGATGCTTCCCTTATTTCTGTTACCAGACGTTCCCAGTCAGAACGGTTATCTCCCGGCTCTGCCTTTTCCAGCCGGATCTTATGTACAAAAAGTCCGGGTTTAAACGCCACCGGACGATTCAGTCCTTCCGTCAGAATCGCATGCTTCTGATCTGAAATCAGGGTGTCTACTTCGATCTCACCCTGCACCTTCATCTGGCATGCCTTCACAATCTGATGTCCCATCTTTACCAGGCATTTTCCGCATTTTCCCTGGCCTCCGCATGGCGCATCCGGGCAAAACCCAGCCTGTATCTCTGCTTCCAGTATGGTGGTTCCATCCGGCACCTCAATACATTTTTTCTCTCTGATAAACGTAATTACTCCCATATTGTACCTCCTGTCAGACCTACTGTGTTACTCTTCATTCGCAACTGACGGCACAGTCCCCAATTATTTTTATTATAGCAAAAATATGCCTTTTCTACAATGTGATTAAGATAAGAAAACAAAAAGACGGGACATCGGACCATCTCTGATCCGGTGTCCCGTCCCTTGGTTATGGCAGACAGCATACAGTCAAAAAGTTCTTCTGTCCGTATGGCATTTCCTTATGTAGTAATCGATTATGCTACCAGGCTCTTAGCAAGTGCTGCTGCTGAAGCTGCATCTTCTGAGTATCCGTCAGCACCGATTTCATCAGCGAATTCCTGTGTAATAGGAGCTCCGCCAACCATGATTTTAACATCTTTTCTGAAGTCTTCTGCTGCGATTGCTGCTACAGTATCTTTCAGAGATGGCATTGTTGTTGTCAACAGTGCAGAAAGTGCGATGATCTTTGTATCTGGATTTTCTCTGTAGCATTCGATAATCTTAGCTGCAGGAACATCTACGCCAAGGTCGATTACTTCGAAACCGGCAGATTCGATCATCATACCTACCAGGTTCTTTCCGATATCGTGAAGGTCACCTGCTACAGTAGCAAGGATCAGTTTACCGTTAGATCCTGTTGCTCCTGAGGAAAGGTGTGGTTTCAGAACTTCTACGCCTTTTTTCATTGCACGTGCTGCAACCAGCATTTCCGGAACGAAGATTTCTCCGTTTTTGAATTTTTCACCGACAACTGCCATTGCATCGATCATGCCTTTGTTCAGAATCTCTGTAGGATCACATCCGGAATCCAGAGCGTCCTGTACTGCTGCACCTACCAGTTTTGCTTTACCTTTTTCTACTAATTCAGCTACTTCGTTAATTGATCCCATGATTCATACCTCCTAATATAGTTTTCGGGTGTGTTATTGTTGTTTTTATTTTATGAAAAGTTTCCGCAAACTTTTTCATTCGTAAGTTTTATTTTTTAACCGGTCCGATACGGCCTTCTCTGTAAGCTGTAATGTATTCCATGCAGTAATCATCTTGTCCAAGCAGTGCTTCTGTTGCGTAGATCAGACCCATCATGTCTCTGTTACACGGATCCAGAATTCCACTGTCCAGTCCATAATTCATAGCCAGTACTGTAAATCCATAGTTTACCAGTTTACGAACCGGTAAGTTGAAGGAAATATTACTTACTGCTGCTGTAATATGAATCGTTGGATACTGCTTACGGATTGTGGAAATAACTTCAATATTCATGGCAATTCCATCTTCGGATGTGCAAAGCATCTCAACCAGTGGATCAATGTGAATACGGTTCGGTGCAATGCCATATTCTTTTGCTTTTGCCATAATCTTATCAAATACCTTCAGACGGTCTGCTGCACACTTAGGAATACCTGTGTCATCACTAAGCAGTGCGATTACCTGCCATTTTTCATTGCCAGGTTTTACCATCTCAGGGAAAATCTTGTCAATCTTGTCACCTTCACCTGATACAGAGTTGAAAATACCAGGTTTGTTACAGAACTTATATGCTTCTACCAGTACATCCGGGCTAGGGCTGTCTACAGAAATTGGAAGATCTGTCACTTCCTGAATGCAGTCGATCATCCATTTTAATGTTTCAACTTCTTCAGCTTCCGGTACAGATGCACAGCAGTCAATAAATGTTGCTCCTGCTTCTGTCTGAGCGATTGCTCTCTGTTTAATGAAATCCGCATCTCTTTTTGCAATTGCTTCTGCTACAGATGGGATAGAACCATTAATCTTCTCACCAATTACGATCATTTTGCTCTCCTCCAATACAACCTCTTGATTTGTTATATTGTCATTTTAGCAAAATAAATTTTGTTTTCAAGCCACGTTTTCTGTCATATTTTTCCACATTTTCATACACTTTGTAGGATGTCAATAATACCTAATGAATGATAAATATTTAACAGCCGGAATATCGCGTATTCCGGCTGTTTCTCATTCTGCAATCCTGTCGGAGACTATATCAGATGGGGGATTGACTCCCACCACTGATACTGATTTGTTGCTCTCCACCTACAGAGGTGGGAGTCATTTCACATCTGATATATTTTACCTGCGCAGTTTTGGTCCCAGGTTTCCTGCCTTGTAATGTCTCCGACAGAGTGCCACGTAATCATCATTGGCTCCCAGGAATACCTGCGCGCCTTCCCGGATGATCTCTCCCTTCTCATTAAATCGGGTGTTGCAGCTTGCCCCGTCTCCACACCAGCAGACTGTCTTCAGTTCTTCAATCACATCTGCCCATGCCAGAAGCCACATACTTCCCTCAAACGGTTCCCTCCGGAAGTCTGTGCGTAATCCATAGCAAATCACAGGAATGCTCAGATCATCCACAATATGTTCAAAGAATTCAATATCTGATTTCTTACAGAACTGTGCCTCATCCACAACTACACAGTCATACCTGCGCAATTCTTCATCTGTCATCTTCACCAAATCTTCCACATACTTACACTTCTGCTCCAGCCCCATACGACTGCGCACCACACCTTCATCCCTGGTATCCAGCTGAGGCTTCACCAGAAGAGCGTTTTTTCCTCTTTCATAATAATTGTATACTACCATCAGGGCATTGGCTGTCTTGGAACTTCCCATAGCACCATGCCGAAAATATAATTTCGCCATAACATTCTCCATCTCTTTTATTTACTTGTTCTATCATAGCACAGAGTCAGTCAGATTGTAATCCCATATTACCGCTCTTATTATAATCTTTTTGTTGCTATCATTTAATATTATGTTGTATAATCATTAAAATACTATATTTAACCGGGCAGCCGGGGGACGTGCTCTTACTCTATCTGAGTCTCACAGAAAGGGTGATTATTATGAGTACTTACGAAGAATTGCAAATTATACTTACTACTACATTGCTTATCGTTGCAATTTTAACTTATACACATAAGAAATAGCCGTCCTGTTCATCTCAAAGTAAAGGACGGCTATTCTTAGCTAAATTTATCGCCAGGTCGGGTGAGTCACAATCACCTTCCGGCTGTCTCGTTAAGTATATTATAAATTTGACTTCTCATTTTGTCAATGATAATTTCACCATACCAATCGGTACATTGACAAACCATATCTCCTGAGCGTATATTTTTAACATAAAAAGTTTCGATTTTAAAAGTTTTGAGGAGAATATGTAATTATGAATCCATTGAAAAAAGCCTATTGCAGGTCATTTCAGGCTGTCCTGAAAGCAGCCCTTCCTTTTCTGCCTTACCGCAAACCTGAGATTATCCACTCTGTTTACGGTATTCCACAGATTCTGGAAAAGAAGAAATGTGACCATGTTCTGATTATCACGGATACCGGTATTATCAGTCATGGTCTGATTACACGTCTGGAAGATACTCTGGACCAGCATTTTATTCCTTATGTGATCTACGATGGCACAGTGGCAAACCCTACCACAACGAATGTAAATGAAGCCCTTGCCCTTTACTACGAATATGACTGCAACGCAATCATTGGCTTTGGCGGTGGTTCCAGCATCGACTGTGCAAAAGCGGTAGGCGCAAGAGTCGCCAAACCGCACCAGTCTCTGGAAAAAATGAAGGGCATTTTGAAGGTACATAAAAAACTGCCTCTTCTTATTGCCATTCCTACCACTGCCGGTACCGGAAGCGAAACTACACTGGCCGCTGTCATTACAGATGCCGAGTCACGGCACAAGTACCCAATTAATGATTTTCCACTGATTCCGCGGGTTGCTGTGCTGGATCCAAAGGTAACTGCCAGCCTGCCGCCATCTCTGACTGCCACTACCGGCATGGATGCTCTGACCCATGCAGTGGAAGCCTATATTGGTAACTCCACCACTGCCGGCACCAGAGCGGATGCTCTTTTTGCTGTAAAAATGATTTTTGAAAATATTGACCGTGCCTATACGGATGGTTCTGATCTGGAAGCCCGGAAAAATATGCTGCTGGCTGCATTTTCCGCAGGATGCGCTTTTTCTAAATCTTATGTGGGATATGTGCATGCCGTAGCACATTCTCTGGGCGGAGAATACAATGTGCCCCACGGACTGGCCAACGCCGTTCTGCTTCCGTTTGTGCTGGAAGCATATGGACATACTATTGATAACAAGCTTCATCAACTGGCCATCGCCGCCGGTGTTGCCGACGAAGATACACCGGATAATCAGGCTGCTACGCAGTTTATTCAGGCCATCAAAAATATGAAAAAACGGTTCGCCATCGGTGATACTATCCCTCAGATCAGGGAAGAAGATATTCCAAAACTGGCTGCCTATGCGGAAAAGGAGGGAAATCCACTTTATCCGGTGCCTGTCCTCATGGATGCAAAACAACTGGAACAGTTCTATTATCTTTTAATGGAAAAACACGAAGATACCGCAACAAATCAGGAGGTATGATGTATGACTGAACAGGAAATTCGCTGTATTGTTGATGGACAGCGTAACTTTTTTCTTACCGGCAATACGCTGGATGTGGAATTTCGCATCCAGTCCCTGCAAAAATTAAAATCTTTCATTTTAAAATATGAATCCGAGATCCACGCTGCCATTCAGAAAGATCTGGGAAAAAGTGAGTTTGAAAGCTACATGTGTGAGACTGGTCTGACTTTAAGTGAAATCACCTATATGTTAAAGCATATACGCTCATTTGCAAAAGAAAAAAGAGTTCACACACCTCTGGCCCAATTCCATTCCAGAAGTTATCGCAAGCCTTCCCCTCATGGTGTAGTGCTGATCATGAGTCCGTGGAACTATCCGTTTCTGCTGACCATCGAGCCACTGGTGGACGCCATTGCTGCAGGTAATACGGCTGTCATCAAGCCAAGTGCTTATTCTCCGCATACCAGCGCAGTGATTTACCGTATGATCAGCGAATGCTTTGCCCCGGAATATGTCTCTGTCATCACCGGCGGACGGGCTGAAAATACCTGTCTTCTTGGTGAAAAATTTGATTATATTTTCTTTACCGGAAGCCAGTCCGTCGGAAAAGAAGTGATGCGAAAAGCTGCTGAACATCTGACACCGGTTACGCTGGAACTGGGTGGGAAGAGCCCTTGTATTGTGGAAAAAAGCGCCAATCTGAAGCTGGCCGCCAGAAGAATTGTATTTGGGAAATATCTGAACTGTGGACAAACCTGTGTAGCACCGGATTATATCTACTGTGATGCATCCATTAAAGATGCTCTGCTAAAAGAAATCAGCCGCCAGATTCGGAAGCAGTTCGGAAAAGATCCTCTGCATAACAAAAATTATGGAAAAATCATCAACGAAAAACATTTTCAGCGTATCTGCAGTCTGATCGATCCTGCCAAAATTATAGTTGGCGGGGAAACCAGCCCGGAACGTCTGCAGATTACGCCGACTGTCATGGATCAGGTAACTTTCCAGGATGCCATTATGGGACAGGAGATCTTCGGTCCGGTTCTTCCGGTTCTGACTTACCGGACACTGGACGAAGCTGTCAGCCAGATCCAATCCATGCCTCATCCTCTGGCTCTGTACCTGTTCACCTCTGACCAGACAGTTGCCCAAAAAGTCACTTCCCGCTGTGGATTCGGCGGTGGATGCATCAACGATACCATTATCCATCTTGCCACCAGTGAAATGGGATTTGGCGGATTCGGAGAAAGCGGTATGGGGGCTTATCATGGTAAAGACGGATTTGACACATTCAGCCATTATAAGAGCATCGTAGACAAAAAAACATGGCTGGATCTGCCAATGAGATACCAGCCATACCGTTCTGTTCATAATAAACTTATCCACATTTTCCTAAAATGATACACCATTTATGGGGATTGCTTTTTTCGGCAATTCCCATATATATGTTAGGGTCAAAAGCCCACAACTATGATACCTGCGGATTGTTTCGTGCCGTGCACTCCCACAATCCTACCCATTATTAATTTCCTGACTGCGTTCTTCTATTTTATCCATTGTTTCTTTGGCTTCTTCCCCCGCCAGTGGTGTTGGCTGATAATTATTGTAAGTGGTTTCAGACGATACCCGGCATGGGATGACTTTATATTCGCTGCCCGTGATATTTCTTTTTCCATCCAGAATAAACTTCTGCTGAAAAATAAAGGTGTCCATCTCTGTAGGATGTGTATTGCCTCCAAAACAGAAGTTTCCCAGACTATAGGCAATCATTTTCCCTTTATATTCATCAATGCCCTGTACCACATGTGGGTGATGTCCCACTACTACATCTGCGCCTTCATCAATGGCCAGATGTGCCAGTGTCACCTGATTCTCATCCGGTACTGTCACCAGTTCATTGCTCCAGTGAAATACCGCAACAATGATATCCACATTCTGATCTTTTAGTTTTGCAATATCCTGTTTGACCTGCGGGATCCGCTCCAGATGATCATCCAGTTCATAAATTCCAAACATCCCCACGCGTATACCTTTTACTTCCAGAACTGCCACATCATCATATCCAAAAGTTTTGATTCCGTTTTCTTCCAGCGTCTGCGCCGTATCCTGAAAGCTTTTTTCCCCATAATCGTGACTGTGATTATTCGCTACATTTGCTGCTTCTACAGATGAAGACGTCAGGATTTTAACATATTCCGGATCTCCTTTAAATGCAAACTGCTTGTCCACACGGGTGGTTTCTTCTGTTAATGTTCCTTCCATATTTACAATGGTCAGATCATCTTCTTCAAATATACTCCTCACATTTTTCAGGAAATACTCTGGACCGTACAAGTTATAATAAGCCGGAAGCCCAGTATCCCAGGCAAAAAATTCATCTGTACCAAGAATACAATCACCGGTAAATGACAACAGAATCTCTGCAGGTTCGCCCGCTGTATCCGTTTCAGACTCTATGACAGATTCCATTCCGTCATTTGGCTTTTTCTTCTGACTCTCTGTATTGCCGATAAATGCTTCCATCCCCAATTTTACCGTTCCTGCCGTCAATAATATGATCCCCGCCACTGCCATCATTCTGCACCTAGTCTGTATACGATGTCTCTGCCGCCGTATTTTTTTCCTGCGTTGGTTTAGTTTCTCCCACTGTTTCTCATTCTCACATTTCAGCATCTTTTTCTGCAGGCTGCGCTCCATGCGATACAGGTGCTCCTGTCCTGTAAGTTTTTTCCAAATATTATGTATCATAATTTTCACTTCTCCCCAAAGTCATTCACTCCATCCCCATTGACTCCCCGTTACCCCAACGCAAAAAGACGCAGAGTTCAAAACTGAACTCTGCGTCTGCGCGTCTTTGTATCTCTTATCGTATCATATCAAATACAGATGTCAAGACCCTTATTCTGTTTTCTCCGGATTGGAAATGCTGACTACATGATCATACCAGGTACCCTTTGTTCCAAGAAGTGCCAGATCGAATTCTTCATCTACACCTGGGACAGGAATATCAAAGCCATATACTTCTTCTGTTGTACCGTCGCTGTAGGTAACCTCATCTGTAGTCGGCTCAAGAAGCTGTGCACCGTCTTTCTGTGCATCTTCAGCAGTTCCTACAAACAGATTAACAATGTTCTTGGATGCCAGACTTACATGGAAAGTCATTTCACCGTCTTTTACCGTTAATGTACCTTTTCCGTCGCACGCTTCATTAGCATGGAACATGCTGCTGTCTGTATCAAAATCTGCTGTGTAGGTACCATCTTCTAACTCTACTGCTGCTGAATCAGTTTTTTTTTCCGTTGCTGCTTCTGTGGTTTCTTCCTCAGATGTTGCTTCGGTAACAGCCTCTGTAGTTTCTTCTTCAGATGCTGCCTCGGTAACAGCCTCTGTGGTTTCTTCTTCAGATGCTGCTTCGGTAACAGCCTCTGTGGTTTCTTCTTCGCTTGCTGCCTCGGTAGCTTCCTCTGATTCGGCTTCTTCTGTTCCACCGATCTCATCAATGGCTGCTGCGGTATGGTCTACATAGATCTGCTGGATATCTGCGATCTCTCCCAGTCCTGCGATCTGGCAGTCTATGCTGTCAAATGCTCCGCTTGCTTCAAACTGACTCTTCCAGGAATCTTCATCATCCCCTGCCATATCGTTGTTCGCATGATCACCTGCCACTACCATCAGTGGACGAAGGACTACTTTCTTGTAGCCTGCTTCTTTTACTGCTTCAATAACTGCTTCGCATGCGGTCTCTTCCGGTTCGCCTTCTACGGTTCCGATAAAGACATTGTCATATCCAAGGTCATTCATCTGGGTCTGCATCTGGCTGTAGCTTATCTTTGCAGTGTGGGATGTTCCGTGGCCCATGAATACGAATGCGGTTCCGTCTTCCTTGGCTGCTTCCAGGTCATCATAGCCTGCTTCTGCTACGGCTGCTGCTGTGATGGATTCTGCTACTTTTTCCTTATCATCGTTGACTGCTTCTGCGTCAGCTCCCACTTCGCCCAGAAGTGGCTCTGCGATCTCTACAGAATCAAACTTGTCTGCGTATTCGTCTACTGCTTCTTTTAATTCATCGTATTCTGCGCCATGCATCAGGTGAGTCGGCTGTACAACCAGGTTCTTCACTCCGTTTTCTACTGCACGGTCCAGTGCCTGCTGCATGTTGTCGATGTATTCATCATCCCTTGCTTCCACATGGTTAATGATAATCTGTGCTGTGAAAGCTCTTCTTACTGACCAGTCTGGGTATGCTGCTGCGAGAGCCTTTTCAATTCCTCCGATATCTGCTGTACGGCTGTCATTGAAGGATGTACCGAAGCTGACTACCAGCAGTTCGTTTTCACCGATCTCGTCTCCGTTCAGAGGATCATCC
This sequence comes from Jingyaoa shaoxingensis, assembly GCF_014385005.1. Taxonomy (GTDB): domain Bacteria; phylum Bacillota; class Clostridia; order Lachnospirales; family Lachnospiraceae; genus Marvinbryantia; species Marvinbryantia shaoxingensis. The sequence goes on from NZ_JACRSZ010000004.1 coordinate 134,758, forward strand.
TTGCTGGCATCCCCGGTATCTCTTCCGAAATAGTCAGGATCTGCATTCTCACCTTCTACCAGTTCCTTCTGCTCATCTGTCAGGGCATCCCATGCTTCCTTGGCTGCCTTGCACTGTTCGTCTGTATTATCTGTTCTTTCCTGAACATAAATGGCATCAATCAGGTCTGCCACTTCGTCAGCCTTCGCCTGATCGTCATCTGCTGCTTCACTGGCTGCTTCTGTGGTTTCTTCTTCGGATGCTGCCTCGCTGGCTTCCTCTGTCACTTCTGTTGCTTCTTCGGAAACAGCTTCTGTAGTCTCTTCTTCAGATGCTGCTTCTGTCGTTTCTTCTTCAGATGCTGCTTCTGTAGTCTCCTCTTCGGATGCTGCTTCTGATTCAGCTTCTTCTCCACCGATCTCATCAATGGCTGCTGCGGTATGGTCTACATAGATCTGCTGGATATCTGCGATCTCTCCCAGTCCTGCGATCTGGCAGTCTATGCTGTCAAATGCTCCGCTTGCTTCAAACTGACTCTTCCAGGAATCTTCATCATCCCCTGCCATATCGTTGTTCGCATGATCACCTGCCACTACCATCAGTGGACGAAGAACTACTTTCTTGTAGCCTGCTTCTTTTACTGCTTCAATAACTGCTTCGCATGCGGTCTCTTCCGGCTCGCCTTCTACGGTTCCGATAAAGACATTGTCATATCCAAGGTCATTCATCTGGGTCTGCATCTGGCTGTAGCTTATCTTTGCAGTATGGGATGTTCCGTGGCCCATGAATACGAATGCGGTTCCGTCTTCCTTGGCTGCTTCCAGGTCATCATAGCCTGCTTCTGCTACGGCTGCTGCTGTAATGGATTCTGCTACTTTTTCCTTATCATCGTTGACTGCTTCTGCATCAGCTCCCACTTCGCCCAGAAGTGGCTCTGCGATCTCTACAGAATCAAACTTGTCTGCGTATTCGTCTACTGCTTCTTTTAATTCATCGTATTCTGCGCCATGCATCAGGTGAGTCGGCTGTACAACCAGGTTCTTCACTCCGTTTTCTACTGCACGGTCCAGTGCCTGCTGCATATTGTCGATGTATTCATCATCCCTTGCTTCCACATGGTTGATGATAATCTGTGCTGTGAAAGCTCTTCTTACTGACCAGTCTGGGTATGCTGCTGCAAGAGCCTTTTCAATTCCTCCGATATCTGCTGTACGGCTGTCATTGAAGGATGTACCGAAGCTGACTACCAGCAGTTCGTTTTCACCGATCTCGTCTCCGTTCAGAGGATCATCCTTGCTGGCATCCCCGGTATCTCTTCCGAAATAGTCAGGATCTGCATTCTCACCTTCTACCAGTTCCTTCTGCTCATCTGTCAGGGCATCCCATGCTTCCTTGGCTACCTTGCACTGTTCGTCTGTATCATCTGTTCTTTCCTGAACATAAATGGCATCAATCAGGTCTGCCACTTCGTCAGCCTTCGCCTGATCGTCATCTGCTGCTTCACTGGCTGCTTCTGTGGTTTCTTCTTCGGATGCAGTACTTGCAGCCACTGCAACTGCTTTTTCTGTTGCCTCTTCACTGGCTACCTCTGTTGTCTCTGCCTCAGATGCTGCTTCCGTGGTTGCTTCTTCGCTGGCTGCCTCTGTTGTCTCTGCTTCAGATGCTGCTTCTGTGGTTGCTTCCTCGCTGGCTGCCTCTGTTGTCTCTGCTTCGGATGCTGCTTCTGTGGTTGCCTCCTCGCTGGCTGCCTCTGTTGTCTCTGCTTCCGTCTTCGCCTCTGTGGTTGCTTCCGTTGCAGCCTTTGTCTCAGCCTCTGTAGTCTTTGTTGTGCTGCCGCCGCATCCAGTCAGTAATGACGCTACCATTGCTGCAGAAAGTACCACTGCCATTTTTCTCTTCATAAGAATCTTCCTCCTTGCGTATATAACGCATAAAATTAAAACAGAGAGTATCCACCACGAGGTGAACACTCTCTGAAAATACAACTTCTCTGTTTCTCATCCTGTTCATATGTACTGCCAATTCCTCGTGACATGGAACATATTGTTCCCGTACAACAAAAGGCAGTTCTCCCGACTTATTGATCCGACGCTCCGGCCCCTTCCCAGTTTCCCAGTGGTTATCAGCTTTTGCTCTCAAAATACGGTGACGAGTTCGCACAGGATTCACACCTGTTTCTCTTTTCAGCAGACTGATTTGTCTGACACCTTTTGTTTTACTTATGTAATTGTATTGCTCTCTTGCATCTAAGGTTGAGTATAGCACACTCATTTTTGCTATGCAAGAGCTATTGACTATGAAATAACTATCTTATTTCTTTTTACCAATCTTTCCAACAATTACACATATCGCTGAGGTGATCACCATATCTGGCAGGGTATTTCCCACCGGAAGATCGATGTGCATCAATGCACGATACAGAATAAATCCTGCTGCCCAGATAATCAGATTTCTCCAGTCAAAGCTGTCTTCTCTTTTATCTCTGTGAAGAATGAAAAAGTCTGCAATCTGTATCGCAATCATCGGTGCAAATACAGAACCGATCAGATACAGAAAGTCTGTAATGTCATCCATCGGGAACAAAATTGCTCCCAGTGTTCCGATTACCGTTACTGCAATGGCTGCATATTTTCCTTTTATGGTAGATACAATGGATTCACTGGAAATTCCTGCAGAATATGCATCCAGGAATGTGGTAGTTACTGTAGAAAATACAATAATCAACAGACCCACAATGCTTAAGCCTGCCTTCAGCAGAATCTGTGCAATATCCGATTCTCCTGTAAAGATTGCTGCACCCATTCCGATTACATACATCCAACAGCTTACCAGTCCATATACAATGGCACTGACTGCCGTCGCTTTTACCGGTTCTTTTGCCTCTCTGGTATAATCACTGATCAGTGGAAGCCAGGAAAGAGGCATTGCTACAGCCAGCTCTACTGCTGCACCAAAAGACATACTGTCATCCGCTGCGGCTGTCATCACATTTCCGTCAAAAAAGATTACTTTACAAAGAACCAGAGTCAGCAGGAAGAGAAGTCCCATGGCAATGGTATTGATCTTACCAAGGTTGGTAATTCCGATCACAATCCACAGGATAATCAGTGCGCCAATTACCAGGCACCAGATCCATCTGCCTGCGGAAAAGATGCCGTCTGCCGCCAGTGCTCCATCATAGATCATAATGGCAGTCCAGCCTACCAGCTGCAACACATTTAAAAAAGCAAATACCAGACCACCCAGATTTCCAAAACTACTTTTAACTGTCTCCATGGCACTTAATCGGCTCTTTCCACCGATCACACCTGCCAGAAACAGCATCAGGCATCCGATCACATGACCGATCAGAATGGCCGCAAGTCCCCTTCCAAATCCAAGAGAAGAAAAATAAGTTCCGGTTAAGATTTCTGCTATAGACACTCCGGCCCCAAACCAGATCAGTCCGTTTTCCACTAAAGAGGTACGCCGTTCCATCTGCTAGTCCTCCTCTTCCTGTGTGTACTTATTTATAATGGCAAATCCATGATCCATCGGACCGCTTCCGGCTCCCAGATCCAACATGGCTGCCAGTGCGCCGGAAATATAATCTTTGGCACGTTCTACCGATGTCTCCAGATTATACCCTTTTGCCAGATTGGAAGCAATGGCAGAAGACAGGGTACATCCTGTTCCGTGCGTATTCGGATTATTAATGCGTTTTCCACAGAACCACTGGTAGTGGTCATCAAAGTACAACAGGTCATTGGCATCATTTAACTGATGTCCGCCTTTACAGAGTACGGCGCAGTGATACTGTTCTGCGATCTTTTTTGCCGCAGCAATCATATCATCTGCATGTTCAATGTGCATACCGGTCAGTTCTTCTGCCTCCGGAATATTTGGTGTCAGTACGGCTGCCAGCGGAAAAAGTTCCTGTTTCAGTGTGTCAATTGCATCTTCGCTGATCAGTCTGGCACCACTGGTGGCTACCATTACCGGATCCACAACGATATTTTTCGCCTGATATTGTTTTAATTTTTCTGCAATTACACAAATCAGTTCACGTTCTGATACCATACCGATTTTTACTGCATCCGGGAAGATGTCTGTAAAGACACTGTCCAGCTCCTGTCCTAAAAATTCTGGTGTTGCATTCAAAATTGCTGTCACGCCGGTCGTATTCTGAGCAGTCAGAGCCGTGATTGCGCTCATGGCATACACGCCATTTGCCATCATTGTCTTGATATCTGCCTGGATACCGGCGCCTCCGCTGGAATCACTTCCGGCGATCGTTAATGCGGTTCTTCTCATAATTCTTCTCCTTTTCGCATACGTTTTCTATTGCGACAGAAGGTGGTGCCCCCAATCTGCCGCTGATTTCCACGTGTTTTATTAGGAAGTAAAGCGGACATTCGCAATCCGCTTCGCTACTTGCTCATGAACGCAGTCGCTTCGCGATCTGTCAGTGGGAGCTTTCAACTCCCACTGACATAAGCATCCCCCCTCACCCACTGCTTAGTGCTCCGCGCACTTGAAGCGGGGGAATGCTTATCTGCGTTCAATTTTTCAAAATACGCAGGAAATTCCATTAAGTTTTTCAGATACACTTCTCCGGTCTCCTTTACGCCTGCCTGGTTGGTTTCTCCTTCACTGTCGTATACTCCTACAGCCCGGAAACCAGCCTGCCTGGCAGTCCGAAGTGCATACAGGGAATCTTCAAAAACCAGAGTTTCTTCCGGTTTGGTTCCCATAGATTCTGACGCCAGTCTGTAGATCAGCGGTGAATGCTTACTTTCTCCCACTTCGCTTGTGGTATCAACCTTTTTCAGGAAATCATAAAGCCCGTTTCTCTTCAAGGCACGTGTTACATGCTCTCTTGGGCTGGAGGTTGCTGCCGTCATGGGAATTCCCTTTTCATGTAAAAAATTCAGTAACTCTTTTGCTCCCTCTTTTGCCCGGACCTCATAAAAATAAAAGTCCTGCAGCATCTCCTGAATACCATCCAGTATCTCTTTTGACGTTTTGTTCAGAAGGTACTGTTCTTTCATGTATTCTGCACCCTGTTCCATACTCATGGAAAACAGAATGTCACGCAGCCCTGACTGTGGCTGTATGCCTTGTTTTAACAGATACCTTGCTCCCAGGTCATTCCAGACAGCCATGGAGTCCAGCAAAACACCATCCAGATCAAAGACAGCCCCCCGGATCATGCTTCCACCATCCTCTTTGTTGCTTCCTTCAAATCTTCCGCAGCCTTTTTGATATTTTTCTGTGCATAGACAGCACTGATCACTGCAATGCCACAGATGCCGCTTCCGGCAAGCTCTTTTACATTTTCCTGCGTAATCCCTCCGATTGCAATGACCGGAATTGATACTGCTTCACAGATGGCTTTCACCGTCTCATGTGGAACTTCTACTGCATCTGCTTTTGATCCGGTTGGAAATACTGCGCCGACCCCAAGATAATCTGCCCCGTGCTTTTCTGCCAGAAGTGCCTGTTCCACAGTCTGTGCAGATACGCCGATGATCTTATCCGGTCCCAGTTTTTCCCGGACATCTCCGGCCTCCATATCACTCTGTCCTACATGAACCCCGTCTGCATTCATGGCAAGTGCAATGTCCACATTATCGTTAATAATAAAAGGAACCTTGTATTCCTTACATAACTTCTGCAGTTCCTTTGCTTCCTCCAGGAAATGTGCCTCATCCAGTTCTTTTTCTCTGAGCTGCAAAAATGTCACTCCACCGTCCAGACTTTCTTTTACTACAGAATACAGTGTACGTCCATTTAACCAGTGGCGGTCTGTGACTGCATATAATAACAAATCTTTTTTATCGACGTTCATATTTTGCCCCCTCATCCAGAATTGCTTCATCCATCTGATAAATAGCATCAATAATACGATTACGATAGGTAGAATTGCCTTCCCATTCCTGCATATGACTCCATCCAATCTCTCCGGCAAGCCCCATCACACAGACTGCTGCAGCGGCGGCTTCCAGACGCTTATCCGGATTTGCTGTAATATATGCCGTCATCATGCCAGACAACTGACATCCGGTTCCGGTGATTTTCCCCATCTCCGCTCTTCCATTGCGGATAACAAAGCATGTTTCTCCATCACTGACCAGGTCGATTGCCCCGGTAATAGCAACAATAGAGCCGCTTTTTTTAGCAAACGTTTTCACAAAATCCACCGCGGATTCCAGATTCTCCTCGGTTACTGCATCTGCCACATCTGCATCTACCCCTTTTGTGGTGCCACTTCCAGATGCCAGTGTCTTGATCTCAGAGATATTGCCACGGATTACCGTCGGATGCAGTTCTTTCATCAGTTTCAGTGCTGTTTCTGTACGAAGCTTTGATGCACCGGCTCCTACCGGATCCAGAAGAATCGGATGTCCCAGTTCTTTTGCACGCCTTCCTGCAAGAAACATTCCTTCTATGCTACGTTCATTTAAGGTACCAATATTAATATTCAATCCCCCGCAGATGGTAGTAATATCTTCCACATCCTTTGGTTCATCTGACATAATCGGACTTCCTCCACATGCCAGAAGCACATTGGCCACATCATTAACGGTTACATAATTTGTGATATTATGCACCAGCGGCACCTGTTTTCTGACGTTTTTTAAACATTCTCCTAACATTGTATTCCTCCTTTTTTGATCCCTGCATCTTCAAGTCGAACGTCCGTGAGACTTGGCACGCGATTCTGGTCAGCAAAGCTGACATATTCCTATCAGAATCACTGCGCATCCTCGACTGAGATAAAAAACGGATACGCCCGAAGACATATCCGCTGTAATTACACATAAATACATGTATTCGATATATCCCTACGTTGGCATTATCCAAATCAGGTTATGGGTCCAGACCAAATATTCTGTTCTCAGCCTGCTTCCGGCAGGCTCCCCTTCTATCTCATACATTATAGCTCTGATACCTGTGAAATGCAATTCCATCTGGACTTTTTTTTCGGATATTTTTATAATAATATGTAACTGTTCAGAGCCAAGCAAAATTTCACAAAACAGGTATAAAATGCTTGCATTTTTAAACCTGTTTTTGAAATTTTATTTGGCGGATACGCCATACCGATGAAATGCGCAGCATTTTGGAGGTTGGCTCTGAACAGTTACAATAATATTTAAGTTGATTACTTCATGGGGGGAGTTTCTATGAGTTTACTAAATTCGACCGAGATCCGGGACATTCTTCGTTCTTCCAGAATAGGAACGTGGCGCGTAGAATTTGGCGCACATATACAGCCACGTTTCTACGCTGATGCCGTTATGGATGAATTGCTTGGTATTTCCGGAGACATCAGTCCGCAGGAACGATTTATTTTTCACCGCACACGTATTCATCCTGATGATATGGAACTGTTTAAAGAATATTCTGACAAATTATCAGAAATACGCTCTGAAATCGTTTATCGTTATATTCACCCTGTCCTGGGAGAAATGATGATACGCTGTGGCGGTGTCTGTATCTCGTCTGATACAGATATTGTCATTATTACCGGTACACATCAGGATATCTCTGATACCATCCGGCTGGAAAAAACTAAATTTGCAGAAATGCGGTTGGCAGAGCTGAACCAGACACTCCGCAGGGAACAGCTTATACAGGAAAATTATTATCAGGAACTGCTAGATATCCAGAGCTGTGGTGTCATGGCCTATACACTCCCAGATCACAAGATGATTCATATGAATGCAGAAGCCCTTCGTATGTATGGTCTTAAAAATATAGATGATGCACAGCATCATCTGGGCAGCGTCCTGGCCAAGGTCTATTATCCTGACGCCCGAACTGTTGACCGGCTGAAAAATCTGCGTAATAATGACGATTTTGTAGATTATGAATGTATCTTATACAAAGATTCTCCTGAAGAATGCCACATTATGGCCAAAACGAAGATCTTTTGGATTCCAAGTGGTGAACGCGCTGTTGTGACCACGTTTTTGGATGTTTCTGACATGATTGTACTGCGCAATGCATTGAAAAAAGCAGAAGAAGGTAGCCGTGCCAAGTCTTCTTTTCTATTCGCCATGTCCCATGACCTGCGCACACCAATGAATGCCATTATTGGTTATGCACAGTTAATGGAGGCTCACTGGGGTGAAAAGGAACCCACCACTGGTTATCTCCGGAAATTAAAAGACGCCAGTCAGTTTCTTCTGTCATTGATTGGAAATATTCTGGAAATGGCACGTATTGAAAATGGGAAGGAGACTCTGCATGAAGAGCCATGGGATCTTTCCCAGCTTCAAAACACACTGGATATTCTTCTGGATAACGAGATTTCCAAGAAACATCTTACTATACAGAAAGACCTCCATCTTCCGCATCCTGACGTGATCTGCGATGTCATGAAGGTACGGGAAATCATTATGAATCTGCTCAGTAACGCAGTGAAATACACCCCGGATAATGGAACAATTGCTCTGTCTGTCGATGAACTTCCTTCTGATCGGGATGCATTTACGACGCTGCGTATTATCGTAACGGACAGCGGCATTGGTATCAGTAAAGAATACCAGCCCCATCTGTTTGAAGCCTTTTCCAGAGAACATGATTCTTCTGAAAGCGGTATTATTGGCAGTGGGCTGGGTCTTAAGATTGTAAAGTCTTTTGTTGATCTTATGAACGGCCAGATCCAGGTAGACAGTGAGCCCGGAAAAGGCACTCAGTTCACCGTCACGATTCCGCTTCGTATTGCCAGACCGGAAGACCGACAGACTTTGCAAAAACAGGCTCCTTCTGATCTGCATATTCTGAAAGATATCCGTGTTCTTCTGGCAGAAGATAATCCGCTAAATGCCGAGATCGCACAGACTGTTCTGGAAGATGCACAGATGAAGACAGAACTGGCCACTGATGGTGCATCTGCCCTGTCTATGCTGAAAAACGCCCCTGCCGGATATTATGATCTGGTTCTCATGGATATCCAGATGCCACACATGAACGGTTATCAGGCAGCCAGAGCCATACGCGCACTCCCGGATGAACGCAGCAGCATTCCAATTATTGCCATGACCGCCAATGCTTTTAAAGAAGACAAAGAAGCTGCTTTTGCTGCCGGCATGAATGATTATATTATCAAACCGGTGGACATCGCCAGCCTGCTGCAGAAGCTTGCAAAGGTTCTTTCTTCTGGTCTATAAATGGAAGAAAAAAGCCGGATGGAACTTTTATTCCACCCGGCTTTCTTATCTTTTTCAGAAATACTTTTTCTGTATCTTATTTGATGTTTCCAAGGTCGTTTACTGTAACAGCAACTTCCGGCATAGCTTCGATACTGTTATCAACTGTAATCTTTCCTGCTAACATATCCGCTACCAGAGTTTTGTAATCATCTTCTGTGAATCCATCATTCCACTGTGTGCTTTCAAGCGGAAGCTGTACGTAGTTTTCTTCTACGTTGTCAGATACCAGACCAAGATTATCAATCTTTCCAACATAATCTGACCATGTGTCATCCAGAACAATTGCGGAAAGCAGAGTGTTTACAGTAGGAGCAAGACCCTTCATTGCGGAAGTAACAGTCATACCTTCTCCATATGCATCAATAATAGGAGCCTGGTCAGAGTCAACACCGATGACTTTTCCGTCAACCTTAGCTGCTGCTTCTGCTGCAGATGTGTAGATACCGCCGCCACATGCGAAGACAACTTCTACACCGTTGGTAGAATACCATGTATCCATAGCTGCTGTGATATCTGCATCACCGTAGAACTGTCCGCCGTAAGCGTATTCTACTGTTACATCATCTGTCACACCCAGTTCTTCTGCTGCTGCATTGATTCCCTGTACATAACCGAAACCATAACGGATAACTGCAGGTACGGACATTCCGCCCAGGAATCCAAGGTGTCTGTAACCCATTTTTACTGCTGCATATCCTGCCATGTATCCAGGAATCTCTTCCTGATAGATTGCACAGTAGGTATTCTCTGTGTTATATGCCTGTGTGACATCATCTACACCGGCCGCACCTGTCAGATCACCTTCAGACATATCCAGTGCTATGAATTTCACATCCGGGTATACCGGAGATTCTTCTACAACAGATGCTGCAAACAAATATCCCGGAAGTACCAGAATGTTGTATCCGTCTGCAATCGCCTGGTCACAGCTTGCGATACGTGCTTCGTCAGAGTCTCCGTCTGGTTTATAGTAGTTGAAGTCAAGACCATTTTCCTCACAGAATGCCTTGCATGCTTCATAAGTGGTCTGGTTAAAAGACTGGTCTGTGATATCACCTGAGTCTGTAACCATTGCTACTTTGTAGTCTCCCTCTGCCATTGCAGGTGCTGCCATGGAAAGTGTAGCTGCACCTAACACTGCTGCTGCAAGAATTGTTTTCTTCATGAAAATATCCTCCTTTTTCTTCTTTTTACGTTTCTTTTAAAGCTACTTGTATCTTAACATTTTTTCCTGAGTCAGGCAAGGAAAAGAACTGGAAAAAGCTCCGTATCTTTCCTTATTCTTCTTTCAGTAACTGGTCAATTTTGGTTTTTACCAGGTCGAAAGCCACTTCATTCTGTCCGCTGTTGATCACAATATCAGCCAGCGCTTTGGTTGGCTCTACATAAATATAATGCATCGGTTTTACTGTTGTCAGATACTGTTCAATAATACCTTCCAGATCACGTCCACGCTCTTTTACATCACGCACCACTCTTCGCAAAATACGCTCGTCTGCATCTGCTTCCACAAAAATCTTGATATCAAACATATTGCGCAGTTCTTCGTTCTGAAGTGCCAGAATGCCTTCCAGAAGAATGATTCTGTTTGGATGAATCTCCACAGTCTCTTCCTTCCGGTTATGCAGTGAATAGTCATAGGTCGGACACTGAATCGTTTTTCCTTCTTTTAACTGCTTCAGGTGTTCTACCAGAAGATCTGTCTCCAGTGCTGCCGGATCATCATAGTTAATATGCTTCCGTTCCTCCAGTGACAGTTCATCATGTCTGCGATAATAGTTATCATGATAAAGAACTGTAATCTTATCTCCGTACAGTGCTTTTAACTTGTTGGTAAATGTAGACTTACCAGAACCGGATCCCCCGGCACTTCCGATGATTACACATCCCATGTTATTTTCCCCTCTGTCCTTTATTTCATAGTCCTCAGACCGATGCTCAGAATATTTTTCACACAATGCTGCAGATCTGCCAGTATCATTTCTGTTCCTTCTTCCGTACCCTGAATCAGATCTTCCACATTTAATGCACATCCCGGCATCAGCATATCATTGCCTGCATGGATTGCCTGCTTTGCACTGGCCCAGGTATATTTATCCGGTGCCTGTCCCATAATGGAGGTATCCTGGGTGGCATACCAGTCTGTCATGACAAATCCGTCAAATCCCCATTCTTCTCTTGCTGCCACCTGAAGCATATCATGGCGGTTAGCTGAATGAATGCCATTAATCAGATTGTAAGAAGTCATGATGGAATATGGATGTGCCTCTTTTACGGCAATCTCAAATCCTCTTAAGTAGATCTCCCTCAGTGCTCGTTCACTGATATGCGCATTGGTATAATTACGGTTGTCTTCCTGATTGTTGGCTGCAAAATGCTTAATAGTGGTACCCTGTCCATCTATGGACTGTACTCCCAGTGTGTCTGCGGCTGCGCAGCGTCCGGTCAGATATGGATCCTCAGAATAATATTCAAAGTTTCTTCCACAAAGTGGATTACGATGAATATTCATACCGGGAGCCAGCCAGAGGTGCACACCAAACTGCTGCATCTCTTCACCTACGATCTCTCCCATCTGTCTGACCAGATCCATATCCCAGGACTGTGCCAGTGTGCTCGCAATCGGAATCGCGGTACAATACTGATAATAGTCTAATGTACCTTCCGGAAGATTTTCCGGGAACGGACGGAATGACATTCCGAATATTTCTCCACCTGAGATCTTCTCTCCTTCTGCCGTGGTCTTAAAATGTGGCTGAAGACGTAAGCCTGCAGGTCCGTCTGCCAGAATCAGTACCGGGATCTTCCGGCTCTCTTCCAGCCCGGACCAGGTCTCTCCTGCTGCACCGATGACTCTGTCTGATGCACAGCCAACCACATTGGCATCATCATCCAGACGCTCCGTTCCGACACATAAGTTTGCCAGTTCTTCCACACTGAGCTGTGCTACCAGATCCTCCAGATACACATCTCCGTTTTTTACATCTGTCATTGTCAGTCTTCTTCCGGCGAAATGATCTTCGAAAACTTTTCTTTCCCCTGTATGATATTCCGGTTCCTCACAGTCAATTTTCTGTGGATCCACGGTTATTACCGGCACAGTTTCCAGTGCTTCTTCTGTCTCACTCTTGACTCTGGCATTTCTCTGTGCCAGTGCTTCTCTTCCTGCTTCTGTATCAGACAGCTTTGGAAGATCGCTTTCCTCGTCAAACAGATTCTTTAACTGTGCGGTCTTTTTCATCTGTTCCATACGGACAACTGCCACAGGAATCGTATTTGCGCAGCTGTTACCCACACGGATCAGATAATCTCCGGCTTCCAGCTTCCATGCGGCTTCTTCGCTGCTGTAAGAGGCAAGGGCTGCCAGTGGGAAACGAATCATCAGAAATTCATTTTCACCTGGCTGAAGCAGACCTGTTTTCTGGAATGCTGCCAGTTCCTGATATGGTTTTTCCAGTTGTCCTTCCGGTGCGGACGCATAGACCTGTACTACTTCTTTTCCCGCATATTCAGATCCGGTATTTTTCACATCCACCCAGAATCTTAAGTAAGCTCCGTCCTGTTCCACACTGTCTGCCTTCAGCTCAAATGTCGTGTAGGATCTGCCATAACCGAAACAGTAAGCAGGTTCCACGCCAAAGGTATCAAAATAGCGATAGCCTACAAAAATATCTTCTTTGTAATATTCATCATTTACATTGCCATTATTGTGGCTGTACTCTGCAGAAGACGGATAATCTGCATAACTTTTTGCCCAGGTATCTGTCAGTTTTCCGGAAGGAATGATCTTTCCGGTCAGTACATCCGCCACAATGTGACCGCCTTCACTTCCGGTCTGTCCGATAATCACCAGCGCATTTAAGTTATCCATACCACGTAAGAATGCAGTATCTATGATCCCACCTGTATTGAGCAACACCATGCTCTTCTCATAATGCTCTGTTACAAAACGAATATTTGCTTCTTCCCTGTCAGTCAGCAGATAATCCCCCTTACGACAGTAACGGTCCTTTCCTTCTCCGGAATTTCTGGAAAGTACATAGATGGCAAGCTCTGCATCTTCTTTTTCTGTAATCTCCGGCGCATCCGGATCTTCATAAGGATAATCAAATGCTACATTGATCTCCGGCTTATGCAGTTCGGCAGCAATCTTTTTGATCTTTTTCTGGTGTGCTGCTTTTTCTTCTCTGATCTGTTCATCGTATGCATTCAGCCAGTTTTCTGTCATAACCGTAAATCCGGCATCTTTTAAGCCCTGTTCGATCGTAACCACATTTCTGGCATTCACATCTCCTGATCCGGTACCGCCTTTGATGGTGTGTCTGGCCCCATTTCCGTACAATGCTACTTTTCCGTTTTCTTTTAACGGCAGTACTCCGTCATTTTCCAGAATGACCATACACTCACCGGCAAGTTCGCGTACTCTTTTCTGATGGTTCAATTCGGACTGTGTCATTTCTGAGGTTCTGTTCGCTCTGTACTCTTTCATAGTTCTTTTCCCCCGCTTTTTATAAAATGTCTAGCTTCAACAGATATGAGCATCTGTCTGTTATCATCCTGCGAACTGGCTCTCATACAGGTCCTTATAGAATCCACCCTGATTCAGAAGTTCCTGATGAGTTCCCTGTTCAATGATATTGCCATCTTTCATAACCAGAATCACATCTGCCTCGCGGATGGTGGAAAGTCTGTGTGCTACAATGAAACTGGTTCTTCCTTCCATCAGGGAAGCAAATGCTTTCTGAATTTTAATCTCGGTTCTCGTATCAATGGATGAGGTTGCTTCATCCAGAATCAACATTGGCGGACGACACAGCATGACTCTGGTAATACACAGCAGCTGCTTCTGTCCCTGGGATAAGTTGCCGCCATCCTCTGTAATCCAGGTATCATAGCCTTTCGGCAGACGACGGATAAAACTGTGTGCATGAGAAGCCTTTGCCGCCGCAATGATCTCTTCCTCTGTTGCATCCGGTTTCCCCATAATGATATTGTCACGGATCGTGCCGGTTCTCAGCCAGGTCTCCTGAAGTACCATGCCAAATCCTGCACGCAGACTGCTTCTGGTCAGATCACGGACATCCGTTCCCTCTACTGCTATAGATCCTCCGGTCACATCATAAAAACGCATGAGCAGGTTGATCAGCGTGGTCTTTCCACATCCGGTCGGACCTACAATTGCCACTCTCTGTCCCGGTTTTACTTTCAGGTTCAGATCCCGGATCAGTTTCTGTTCCGGTACATAGGAGAACTTCACGTCTTTTAATTCGATATTTCCTTTTACATCTGTCAACGTTACTGCATGTTCCGCTTCCGGAATCTGCGGTTCCTCTTCAATCAAATCAAAAATTCTTCCCGCACAGGCAATGGCATTCTGCAGTTCTGTTACCACGCCGGAGATCTCGTTAAATGGCTTGGTATACTGGTTCGCATAACTCAGGAAACAGGTAAGCTGTCCAACTGACAGTCTGCCCTGGATAGCGGAAAATGCGCCGGTAATTCCCACACCTGCATATACCAGACTGTTGACAAAACGAGTAGATGGATTCGTAATAGACGAGAAGAAAATGGCTCTTAAGGAACATTTCTGCAATCGGTCATTGATTTCATCAAAACGTTCCAGAACGTGTCTGCCCTGCCCGAACGCCTGTACCACTTTCTGATTACCGATCATTTCATCAATCAGTCCTGTCTGTTCTGCTCTTGTCTCGGACTGAAGCTTAAACATGGTATAGGTTCTCTTTGCGATAAATCCAGCCACAAAGAAGGATACCGGAGTGATGATTACTACTACCAGTGTAATTTTTACGTTTACAGAAAGCATGAATCCCAGTGTTCCAATGATGGTTGCCACACCGGTAAATAACTGGGTAAATCCCATGAGAAGTCCGTCGGCGAACTGGTCTACATCTGCGATGACACGGCTGACGATCTCCCCGTAAGGATGTCCGTCAATGTATTTCAACGGCAGAATCTCGATCTTTTTGAACGCTTCATTTCGCACATCCTGCACGATCTGGTAAGTCATCTTATTATTGCAGATATTCATCAGCCACTGGGCAAATGCAGTGATTGCAATACTGACACCGATTTTCACAAGGATCTGTATCACACCACTAAAATTCACCTGTCCCGGTCCTACAATATCATCCACTGCTGCTCCTGTCAGCTTCGGTACATATAAAGTCAAAGCCACGGTCAGAGCTGCCAGTAAAATTGTGAATACCAGATAAATCCGGTACTTTCCAAGGTAACGGAGCACTTTTTTTAATGTCTCACTCTGTTTCTCATTTTTCTTATTTGTCTGTGCCATGATCCATCACCCCTTTCTCAGTCTCTGCACCAGCTACATTCTGATTCTTTTTTGTCTCGAACTGTGATTCATAGATCTCACGATAGATCTCACAGCTTTCCATCAATTCGGCATGAGTTCCGAGACCTGCCATTTCACCGTCTTCCAGTACCAGAATCTGGTCTGCATACTGAATGGAAGAGGCACGCTGTGACACGATAAATACTACCGGGTGGCTGTCCATCTGACGGATTGCCTTACGAAGCTTCGCATCTGTGGCAAAATCCAGTGCAGATGCACTGTCATCCAGGATCAGAATCTCAGGATTTCTCACCAGTGCTCTGGCGATGGTCAGACGCTGACGCTGACCGCCGGACAAGTTCTTTCCGTTCTGCTCAATCTGGTAATTCAGACGATCCTCTTTTCCATCCACGAATTCCTTCGCCTGAGAGATCTCAATGGCTTTTTCCAGTTCTGCATCTGTGGCCGTTTCTTTTCCCCAGCGCAGGTTCTGCGCAATGGTTCCCTTAAACAGCACGGCCTTCTGCGGTACTACACCGATATGGGTACGCAGTTCTTCTACTTTATAGTCCTTTACATCCTTTCCATTGATACGTACCGCACCTGCTGCCGCATCGTAGAATCTCGGGATCAGGTTCACCAAAGAAGATTTTCCGGATCCGGTACCGCCGATGATACCAATGGTCTGTCCCGGCATGGCCCGGAAACTGATGTCAGTCAGAGAATCCTCTCCGGCGCCTTCATAACGTAAATTCACATGGTCGAATTCTACCACCGGAGTCTCTGATTTTTCTATGTCTGTCCACAGCAGATCTCCTTCCGGCATACCGCTTTCTTCTTCAAATACACTTTGAATACGGTTACCACAGGCAAATGCCTTGGTTACAGTAATGATCAGGTTTGCCAGCTTCACCAGTTCTACCAGAATCTGTGACATATAGTTTACCAGTGCCACAACCTGTCCCTGGGTAATAATGCCCGCATCCACACGAAGTGCTCCGGTATAGATCAGCACTATTAATGCTCCATTTACAATGATGTAGGTAACTGGATTCATCAGCCCGGAGATCTTTCCTACGAACTTCTGTGCATCTGTCAGCATCTGGTTCTGCTGTTCAAAACGTTCTTTTTCATCTGCCTCTTTATTAAATGCACGGATGACACGCACACCGGTCAGATTCTCTCTGGTCACACCAAGTACTGCATCCAGATTGGTCTGTACTTTACGGTATAATGGCATAGTAATCAGCATAATACCAAATACCACCAGCGATAACAGTGGAATAGCTACTACAAAAACCAGTGCTGCCTTCACATCTACGGTAAATGCCATAATCATAGCACCGAATACGATAAACGGGGAACGAAGGAATAATCTCAGCACCAGATTGACCCCCGATTGTACCTGATTGATATCACTGGTCATACGGGTGATCAGTGTGGAAGTTCCTATCTTGTCCATCCTGGTATAAGACAGATTCTGAATATGTTCAAATAATTCATGCCGCAGTTCTGTGGAAAATCCCGTTGCTGCCTTTGCTGCAAAATACTGGGCAGTAATAGAACATACCAGACCGATAATGCCCAGGGCAATCAGGACTCCGCCCATCTTCAGGACATATGCCCCGTCTGATTTGCCGATACCATGGTCAATGATTGCCGCCATGACAAGCGGTACAAACAGTTCAAAAGACGCTTCCAGCAGTTTGAACAGCGGTGCCAGAACCGTCTCTTTTTTGTAATTCTTTAAGTATTTCAAAAGTGATCTCAAACTCATTTCCCCTTTAAGTTTTCTTTTTATTATACTCGGTCATGAGGGGTTTTTCAAACGGTTCAGGAAATATAAATTGCTTTTTATCTGAAACTTTTTTATACTGGTTGTATGAAAATGACGAGATTATTTTATACAAAGAAATTATTTTTTATATTAAGCATTGTTCTGTCTGTATTCTGGTTTTTTTCCGGCTTAGCAGTGCATGCAGAGGAAGAAGCAGCTGTGTCTTTTGATCCGCAGCTTTACATTTATTTTGCCCAGTTATCTGAAGACGAACAGGCTGTCTATGCTCAGGCTGTGGAGGAATTTTCTGCAGGGAATGCTTCTTTTTCGCCGAATCGTGCAATTTCTCTTGACTCTGCCAATCGCATTATGCGGGCAGTATGTAAGGATCAGCCTCAGTTGTTCTGGCTGAATGAGAGTTTTCAATATGAGTACCGACAACATCTGACCGGCACGGAAGAAGTAACCCGCATTACCGCCGGTTTCTATGATCTTGCTGACAATCTGGACGAGAACCGTATTGCCCTGGAAATACAACGTGATACCATGATTGGTGATCTCTATGATCTTCCAACATGGCAACAGGAAAAATATGTTCACGACCGTCTGGCTTCCATGATTACCTACTCCGGTGAGAGCAGTTATAATCAGACACTATACAGTGCGCTCTGTCAACAGAACACGGTCTGTGCAGGATATGCCAAAGCATTTCAGTATCTGATGACTTGTCTCGGCATTCCCTGCTACTACTGTGAAGGTTCTGCCCTTGGCAGTTCTTCTGATGATACCGACTGGTCAGCACATGCATGGAATATCATCTGTCTGGACGGAAGGTATTATAATGTAGATCTTACCTGGGACGATACCAGTCTGGCAAGTGCCGGACTGATCAGTTATGCACAGTACAACCGTTCCGATTCCACTCCTGCTTTTGCAGATACGCATATAAGAGATGATAATTGCCTGTTTCTCCCTGTATGTGACGGTGATGCATATACTTATGAGGCATTATACGGAATGCCTGCAGAACTGGGCGCCCTCACCTGGCTGGATGATTATGACTCTGTCTGGCATGTTTCAGACATCTACGAGTATGATTACGCTATGCAGGATCTGATGATACAATACGGCACCGGAGAGCACACCTTCCGTTTTGCAGTCTACAATCAAGAATGCAACGATGCCATCCTTCATGATGAAAATTACCGTGACGGCTACCTGTCTACGGTAGCGGATGCCCTGTATCTGGGAAGTTATAATTTTTCCATCCAGACCAGTTCCCTCAGTCTGACCGGTGGGTACTATCTGGTTACTGTAACTGTTGATCTGTCATAAATCCAGCAAAATTTTTCCTACTCAAAAAGCCATAGATCACTCGATATTTTACTGATCTATGGCTTTTCATTTTATCATTCAGAAAGAACTTCTGTTTATTTGTTAATCGACAAATACCCATTTTGTCAGACGTTCAAATGCCTCTTCTACCAGCTGTTTTGGCAATGCCAGATTCATGCGGATACCGTATTCCCCGTGAAATGGTCTGCCATCCTGCCAGATGACACCGACTTTCACACCTTTTTTCTGCAGCTCGTCAATGGTAACATTGTGTGTCTCGCACCATTTCTGACAGTCTAAAAACAACATATACGTTCCCTGCGGTCTGGATACTTCCACTCCTTCAAAGTGTTCTCTGATGTATTTGTACGCAAAATCCACATTTTCTGTCAGTACCTGACACAGTTCATCTACCCACTGCATTCCGGCTTCACTGTACCCGCCAGTCAGTGCATACATGGACAGTACATTCATGGTGTTATAATGGGACAGTGAGGATTCCTTACGAATTCTTTCTCTCAGATACGGATTGTAGATAATATGATAGCTTCCCACCAGACCTGCCAGATTGAAGGTCTTGGACGGTGCATACATGGCAATGGTACGCATCTTCGCATCCTCAGAAATCATCTGCGTCGGAATATGCCGGTAACCGGTCAGGGTCAGATCGGACCAGATCTCATCTGATACCACATACACATCGTATTTGCGATACAGCTCCATGGCTTTTTCCAGCTCCCATCTCTCCCAGACTCTTCCGCATGGATTGTGCGGTGAGCAGAGTACCGCTGCATGAATATGCTCTTCCTTTATTTTCTTTTCCATATCTTCATAATCCATGCGCCAGATGCCATCCGCATCCTGCTTCAGACTGCTCAGCACCAGATGATAGCCGTTATTTTCCAGAGAATGGGTAAATCCGATATAGGTCGGTGCATGTACAAGGATCTTGTCGCCCTTAGAGCAAAGCACATTCATAGCACTGACTACACCGCCCAGCACACCATTCTCATAACCGATGGCTTCCTTTGTCAGACCTTCCACACCGTTTCTGACATGCTGCCAGTTGACAATAGAATCATAATATTCTGCCCTTGGCTCAAAATATCCATACGCTGCATGTTCTGTCCTCTTAATGATTGCTTCCGGAATCGTCGGTACCGTCTGGAAGTTCATATCCGCAACCCACATGGGAATCACAGAAAATCCTTCCTTCACCTGTACATCGCTGTATGGAATATTATCCACCGCAATAGCATCCATGCCTCTGCGGTCCATAATGGTTGTAAAATCGTATTTCATTGAGTCTCTCCTGCTGTTTTTTATGCTACTTTAATCTTTAATACAATCTTGCGAAATGTTCCGGTTCCTTCAATATCAATGCTTGGCATATGTGCATCATGAGGCATTACAGCATAAAACATACCTTCTGTCACTTTCGCCGGCTGACCGCCCTGTCCGTAAAATACAATATCTGCGTCTTCTTTGTATGGAACAGTTACTTCCAGTCCGTCAATATCTGCATAGTAAACTACTTCTCCGCCTTTTAGAAAAATCTGTACATCCATATATCTGCGGTGTGCTTCCAGCTTGCCCTCTTTATATGGTCTGGTATGACCTTCCTGTACCAGTGCAAATGCAGTTCCTGCCGGAAGGGATTCACACTCATATCTTCCCGGATCGGCATCCTTCAGACTCAGTGCAAAATCAAATGCTTCTTTCCAGTTTGGTACAAAATTATTATATACATCTCTTCTGTCAATACGGTCTACAATCATCTCCGTGCCCTCTCTTTTTCTTATTTTCAGGTAATTCTCTGTATACCTGCTATATTAACTATATGCTTTTTCCAAATATGATGCAAGTCAGGATTTCTGCATCAAAAAGCATTTTCCGGTTGTTTTTTCCTGTCATAACAGGTAAGATAAATGTAAACATACTGTATCTGTAATTCCATAGAACAGATACAGTAAATTCATCTTTAGGGGGATTTTTATTATGGTTATTTATCGTGCTGCAGATTACGCTTCCATGAGCCGTAAAGCTGCTAACATTATCTCTGCTCAGGTTATTATGAAGCCTGACTGTGTACTTGGGCTTGCAACCGGTTCTACACCGATCGGTACTTATAAGCAGCTCATCGAATGGTACAACAAAGGGGATCTGGATTTTTCCAGAGTAACCTCTGTGAATCTGGACGAATACAAGGGACTGTCCGGTGACAATGACCAGAGCTATCGTTACTTTATGAACCACAATTTCTTTGATCATATCAATATCGACAAGGCAAGAACTTTTGTTCCTGACGGTACCGATCCTGACAGTGAACATGCCTGCGCAAGATACAATGAGATTATCCGCGAGGCAGGCGGCATTGATCTTCAGCTTCTTGGACTGGGCCATAACGGACATATCGGATTCAACGAACCGGGTTCTGCATTTGAAAAAGAGACACACTGTGTAGACCTGACAGAACGCACGATCGAAGCCAACAAGCGTTTCTTCGAAAAAGAAGAAGATGTACCACGCCAGGCTTACACTATGGGTATCAAGACTATCATGCAGGCAAAGAAGATTCTTCTGGTTGTTTCCGGAGAAGACAAAGCAGAGATCGTAAAGACTGCTTTCCAGGGTCCTGTCACACCTGCTGTTCCGGCTTCTATTCTTCAGCTTCACAATGATGTAACCATCGTAGCAGATGAAGCCGCTTTGAGTAAGATGGAATAGCCAGTTGGGGACGGAGTTTCCTGGCTCTAACGAGCCAGGAAACTCCGTCCCCATTGGTCATGCCCATTAGTCTGTTCATGACGAAAGGAGTTATCGCATGATTTTACAGAGTAAACGTGTCTGGATTGCCGGTCAGTTTGTTCCGGCACAGATTGAGATGAAAGATCAGAAAATTGTGAATATTCTGCCATGGAGCACCGTCAAATGTGACGAAGACTGGGGAAACAACCGCATTCTTCCTGGTTTTATTGATATTCACACCCATGGTGCCTATGGATTTGACACCAATGATGCTGATCCGGAAGGACTGGCTTACTGGACTTCCCACATCCCGGAGGAAGGAGTTACTTCTTTCC
The DNA here is from genome assembly GCF_014385005.1 of Jingyaoa shaoxingensis. GTDB lineage: Bacteria > Bacillota > Clostridia > Lachnospirales > Lachnospiraceae > Marvinbryantia > Marvinbryantia shaoxingensis. The sequence goes on from NZ_JACRSZ010000004.1 coordinate 156,448, forward strand.
TTCCGACTACCGTTACACAGATGCCGGATGTCCTGACCAAAGCTGCTGCCAATGTGGCCTCTGTCATTGAGAATGGATATGAGGGTGCTGAGATCCTCGGCATCCATTTTGAAGGCCCGTTTCTGGATATGAATTATAAAGGGGCGCAGCCGCCGGAAGCTATTGCCATTCCGACCGTAGAACAATTTTGCATCTATCAGGAAGCTGCAAAAGGATGGATCCGGTACATTACCTTAAGTCCTGAGCATGATGAAAATTTTACACTGACAAAGTACTGTGCAAGTCACGGTGTGGTCGTCAGCATGGGGCATTCTTCTTCTGATTACGAAACTGCTCTGATGGCTGTGGCCAATGGTGCCTCTTCCATGACACATGTATACAATGGTATGACCTCCCTTCATCACCGCAAACCGGGACTGGTCGGCGCTGCTCTCCGTATTCATGATCTGTACGGTGAGATCATCTGTGACGGTCATCATTCTCATCCTGCTGCCCTTGGCATCTTTTTCCAGGCAAAAGGATCAGAGCGCAGCATTATGATCTCTGATTCTCTCCGGGTAAAACATGCCCCTGCCGGTGGTCATTATCAGTTAGGTGGTCATGATATTGAAGTAGGAGAAGATGGTCTTGCCCGTCTGACCGGTACTGATACCATTGCCGGAAGCACCATGGCAATGAATCAGGGTCTGCGTGTTCTGATTGAAGAGGCCGGAGTTCCGGTACTTATTGCCATTCATGCCTGCACACTGAATCCTGCACGCATCCTGAAAGTAGACAACCGCAAGGGACAGATCTGCGCCGGATACGATGCTGACTTGGTTATTCTGAAAGACGATTATTCCGTGGCTGCAACCTACTGCTGTGGAATTAAAGCATACAGCAAATAGAAAGCAAAATAACCTCCGGCAGAATTGCAGAGATACGCGTCATGCAAAGCATGACGCGCATCTCGCAGCAAGAATGCCGAGGCATTCTTGAATATTTCTGAGAACCAGTTCATCCCTGTGGATTCTGAATTCCCAGATACTTCTGAATTTTCTCAATATACAGATTTCCCATATTGCTTAGTGCCATGTTTTTCCGCACAATATAACCAATCTCCATCGTGGTATTACGGTTGTATTCATCGTCGGAAAATGGTACTGCAATATAATCTGTACCGTTTAATTCTTCGCAGATGATACCGGAGCAAAGGGTATATCCGTTCAGTCCCACCATCAGATTCAACATGGTGGCACGGTCATTTGCCCTGATGATTCTGGAATATTCGTTGGTGGACAGAATCTCTTCTGCGAAATAGAAGGAACCGTTGTCTCCCTGTTCAAAAGACAGACAGGGATACGGATCTAACTGTTCAAAGCAAATGGATGTTTCCTTTGCCAGCGGATGATTTTTCCAGAGATACACATATGCCTGACAGTCAATCAGATGATGAAACTCCAGCCCTGCCGAACTGAACAGTTTCTGAATGGCTTTCCGGTTAAAATCACAGAGATACATCACGCCGATCTCACTTCGCATAGTGCTGACATCGTTGATGACATCTCTGGTTTTTGTTTCACGGATGGCAAATTCGTACTGGGACATATCATAGCTCTTTACCATATCTACAAACGCTTTCACTGCAAAAGAATAATGCTGTGTGGATACTCCGAATTTCTTTTTATAAGATCCGCCTTTTCCGTATTTTTCCATGACACTCTGATACTGTCCATAGATTTCCTTGGCGTGTAAAAGGAACTCTGCTCCGTCATTGGTCAGGGTTACCCCTTTTCCACTGCGGTTAAAAATCGTAATTCCCAGTTCTTTTTCCAGTTCTTTTACTGCACTGGTCAGAGACGGCTGTGACACATACAGCAGCTCCGATGCTTTATTCAAAGAACCTGTCTCCGAAATGGTAATAATATAATTTAACTGCATTAATGTCATGATCGTTTCCCTCAGTCTTCCTGGAATCTGGATTCGCTTAGCTTTGTTCTCAGTGCCTGCATGCGGGTATCTACAGATGACAATATCTGCGCACATTCCGCCAGTTCATTGCTGATAGATTCTTCCTCATCTTCCGGGATACTTTTTTTATAGCGTAATTTATGTTCCTGGCTCGCCCACAGATCCATGGCCAGTGTACGGATCTGCACCTCCACCTTCATCTGACGTTTTTCATTCTGCAGGAAAATCGGCACCTGAACAATCAGGTGAAGACTACGGTATCCGCTGTCTTTAGGATAACGAATATAATCCTTCTTTTCCAGCAGAGTAATATCATCTTGCTGAAGGAGACAGTCCGCCAGCATATAGACATCCTCCACAAAGGAACAGATAACACGCACTCCTGCAATATCATCAATCTCACGCTCCATATTTTCCAGCGTAACCGGTATTCCCTTGCGGCCCATTTTTTTCAGAATGCTGTCCTGGGATTTCAGTCTGCTTTTGATCGTCTCTATGGGATTACGGTCATATTTTAAGGAAAACTGTTCACTGAGCACCTTAAATTTGGTCTCGATCTCCATAATGGCACATCGATAATAAGCATTCATCTGCTCAATTGGTTCCAGATGTCTGGATATCCGGTCCAGAATCTTTTCATTTGCTAGGAAATTGTCCATCAGCCTGCTGTCTTTCATTCGTTCCGTAATCTTATCTTCCATAGTCTCCCGTATTCTTTCGTCCAGTTGTTCTCTTATTTTATGAATATTACCCATTTTTTCTTATCCAATACGTTATATGCCGCATTCTGCTCCTTTTCATACTATTTAGCCTGTAAAACCGGAAAAACTCTGGCATATTCTGCCAGAGTTCTTCCTTCGACTTTCATCTCAGAGCAGAAATGCTCAGTTATTTTTTCTTTCTGGAACCTCTTCTTCCGGCTCTCTTAGCAGGCGCTTCCTTCTTCGGCTCCTCTACCTTTACAGGTTCTTCTGCCTTGGCTGGTTCCTCAGTCTTTACAGGTTCTTCTGCCTTCGCCGGTTCCTCTGCTTTTACAGGCTCTTCTGCCTTCACCGGTTCCTCTGTCTTTACAGGTTCTTCCACTTTCATCGGTTCCTCTGCCTTTACAGGTTCTTCCGCTTTCACTGGTTCCTCTGCTTTTACAGGCTCTTCTGCCTTCACCGGTTCCTCTGTCTTTACAGGTTCTTCCACTTTCACCGGTTCCTCTGCCTTTACAGGTTCTTCCGCTTTCACTGGTTCCTCAACCTTTTTCGGCTCTTCTGTCTTCACCGGTTCTTCCACTTTCTTGGCAGTGGTCTTTCTGGTACGTCTCTTTGCAGGGGCTTTTTCTGCTGCCGGTGCTGCAGGCTTCTCCTCTGCTTTTGCAGGTTCTTCAGTTTTTACTGCTTCTGCTGTTTCCTCTTCTGCTTTCTTCTTAGCTGTGGTTCTTCTGGTGGTAGTCTTTTTTGCAGTTGCAGTTTTCTTTTCAGTCGTAGTTTTCTTTGTTGATGCTTTTCTGGTCGTTGCTTTCTTTGCAGGAGCTTTTTCTTCTACAACTTCTTTTTCCTCAGCAGCCTTTACTTCTACAGCTTCTTTTTCAGGTGTTTTTTCTTCCACCTGTACCGGAGCTGCTTCTACTGCTGCCTCTTCTGCTTTTTTTTCTCCTCTTGGCCAGTACCATCCAAGAAGATGATCGTACAGAATCTCGTATTTTTCGGCAGATGCATTCCATGAGAAGTCTGCTTCCATCGCACGTTTTACCAGATTATTCCACTGTTCCTTCTGATCATAGAAGATCCTCTCTGCATAACGTACAGTTGCCATCATCTCATGTGCATTGTAATTGCGGAAGCTGAAACCTGTTCCACTGTTCTCGAATTCATTAAATGGAATAACGGTATCCTTTAATCCACCTGTCTCACGTACAATTGGAATGGTACCATATCTCAGGCTCATGATCTGGCTCAGTCCACACGGCTCAAACAGAGACGGCATCAGGAATGCGTCACAGGAACCGTAGATCTTGTGGGACAGTTCATCAGAATAATAAATATTGGCAGATACTTTGCCTGCATACTTCCATGCATAGTAACGGAACATATTCTCGTAACGTTCCTCACCGGTACCCAGTACCACAATCTGCACTTCATCCTGGCAGATCTCATCCAGCACGCATTCGATCAGGTCAAATCCTTTCTGGTCTGTCAGTCTGGATACAATACCGATCATCATTACATTCGGATCTTCGCGCAGACCAAGCTGTCTCTGAAGTTCTACCTTATTCTTTGCTTTCTCTGTTGTTACATTCTGTGTATTGAACTTGTATGGCAGATGGATATCTGTCTCAGGGTTGAAAATATTGTAATCAATACCATTGACAATACCGGAGAGCACATTCGAGCGTGCCTGAAGAAGCTGATTCAGCTTCTCTCCGTAAAATTCTGTCTTAATCTCTTCTGCATAAGTGTCACTGACAGTAGTTACACGGTCTGCATATACGATGCCGCCCTTGAGCAGGTTCACATCTCCGTAAGCTTCCAGCTTGTCCGGTGTGAAGTAGCTGTCAGAAATACCGATAATATCCCGAATAATATTTTTGTCATAGATTCCCTGGAATCTCAGATTATGAATGGTCATAACTGTCTTAATATTCTGATAGAACGGATTGGACTGGAACGCATCATTCAGATATACCGGAACCAGTGCAGCCTGCCAGTCATGACAGTGAATGATATCAGGACGGAAATCAATGGATGGGAGCGCGCTCAAGACAGCTCTTGAGAAAAATGCAAATTTTTCAATGTCCCAGCGAATGTCTTCGTATGGCCATCCACCACTGAAATAGTACTCATTATCGATAAAATAGAACGGAATTCCGTCAATCTCTGTCTCCAGTATTCCTACATACATATTTCTCCATGCCAGCTGCATCTCAAAATGCGTTCTGTACTGAAGCTTATCCTTCCATTCGCCCTTCATACATGCATACTTCGGTAAAATTACACGAACATCATATTTTTCTCTGTCAAAGTATTTTGGCAGTGTGCCTGCAACATCGGCAAGACCTCCGGTCTTAATAAACGGCACTGCTTCTGAAGTCACAAATAATATTTTCTCTCTAGCCATTCCCCTTGCTGCTCCTTTCTTTTTCTTATTCTATATTTTTATAATTCTGTCTGCCGGACTCTCTATTCCTGTAAAGCAAACATCTTCATTGCCGACATGACATTTTTCTTCATGCCCTCTCTTGCTCTGGTTGCCATCTCTGTGAAGAAATATGGCTTACCTTCTGTAGTTGCTTTTACCGCTTCTGCTGCGGCAGCTCCGCCTGCCACATCCATGTAAGTAAAGTAGTTGATCTTACGTACACCAGACTTGATTGCTGTGTGATAATCATCATGGCTGACACCGGATCCACCGTGCATAACTACCGGAATATTGCCGGTCTGTTCACGTACATTCTTAACAACGTCAAAATCCAGCTTCGGCTCCGTCAGATAGATTCCGTGAGTGGTTCCAAATGAGCAGGCAAGTGCATCAATACCTGTCTGTGCCACAAAATCTTTTGCCAGTACCGGATCGGTGTAAATCTTAGTCTCATCATTGGCACCTGTTCCCTCACCGCTTCCTGTCTCGGTTCTTCCCATGGATCCCAGCTCTGCTTCTACAGAAGCACCTGCTGCATGAGCCATCTCTACTACTTTTTTGCTGAGTGCTACATTTTCCTCATATGGAAGGGTAGAACCGTCAATCATAACACCGGTAAATCCCATATCCAGTGCCTGCTGTACACGTTCTACCGTATCACCGTGATCCAGATGTACGCATACCGGAACAGATACACGCTTCGCATATTCCATCATCAACGGTCCCATATCTGCCAGAAGGTTAAATGTCTCATGAACCGGTGCAAACTGGATAATCACTGGGAGCTGTACTTCCTCTGCTGCACTCATCACAGCCTGCAGAGACTCCAGATTCGGAGCATTGAATGCGCCTACAGCGATGTTTTTTTCTTCAGCAATTTTCAGTATCTCTTTTAATGTCACTAACATATCCCATTCTCCTTATCTGTTTATTTCAGTCCTTTGCCGGTGGATATTCGTTGCAGAGCAGACGATATGGTGCCTCATCCTCTTCGATCTCCGGGAAACGTCCTGCCGGTGGATTGAAGCGGTTATCATTCGCATCGTCGTTACACTGGCTGACTTCTCCAATCAGCACTTCACCTGTACCCGGCTCTACTTCAAAATCATGATACATCCCCTGTGTAATCGTCAGGCTCTCACCTGGTGTCAGTCTGATCTGTGTTCCGGCCGGAACCACGCGGGTCAGTCCGTCTGTATGTACGGTCACATCTCCTGTTTTATCAATGGACTCATCCGGAAGTGAATTATACACACGAATCAGAATGTTTCCACCACCTCTGTTGATAATATCTTCCATCTTATACCAGTGGAAATGATTCATGGCATACTGTCCTTCATCCAGATACAGAAGCTTTTCTGCGTAAGGCTTCTTATATACGTCCTGCATTTTCTGATTACCGTTACGGATCGTAATCAGTGAAAATCCTGTCTTCTGAAAATCCCCCTGACCAAAGTCAGTGATATCCCATCCAAGCATATTGTCACGGACTTCATCATATTCATGTCCCTTATTCTGCCATTCTTCCGGTGTGAAATGACAAAATGGCGGAAGATAATAATTCAGTCTGTTGATCATATCTTCCATCTTCTTCAGTGCTATGTTGATTTCCGATCTCTTCATGTCTCTCATCCTTTCATAGAAAAAATCTATATCTTAGTTATCATACCATTTTTTTCCCTGTTCTTCCACCTCTGTTTCGAAAAAAAATTCGTTCAGATTAAAATCTGATTAATTTTCTTTTAGCATTTCTTTAGGATTAAGGGAATTCTCTGGCTTTTCTACACAGCTTATGATAAACTGTAACTACCATATCAGATACGGAGGAAAACTGCCATTGAACACAAATGATCCATCCACAACTTCATCGTTTCGCAATAAAGTTCTTTGTTTTCTGGCGGCACTTTTGCTGGCGATACTGACAATCTTCGCTGTATTCAAAGGCGGCGGGATCTCTGTCGGTGAACTGGCGTCCAGTATCCGGGACGCTTCACCACCCTGCCTGATTCTGTCAGTATCCGGTATGTTTGGTTTTATCTTTTTTGAAGGAGCGGCACTGACCGTAATTGTCCGCAGTTTGGGTTATCCGACAAAACATCAGCGTGGTTTTGTTTATTCAGCAGCAGACATTTATTTTTCTGCTATCACCCCATCTGCATCCGGCGGACAACCGGCCAGCGCTTTTTTTATGATCCGGGACGGGATCCCTGCCACAGCAGTCATGGCTGCACTGTTGCTGAACCTGATTATGTATACCATGGCAGTGATTACATTTGGACTCTTTGCACTTATACTGTATCCGGAGATTTTTCTCCACTTCAGTCCGCTCTGCAAAGTATTTATCCTCATCGGCATCATAACTCTGACTGCCCTGGCGCTGGGCTTCTATCTCCTTATGAGAAAGCAGCAGTTACTGCAGAAGCTGGCACTGGGTATGGCATCTCTGTTGGACCGGCTGCACTGCCACCGGCTTGCCAGACGCATACGGCACAAGCTGGATGACGCTCTGGAAGAATACAGGCAGTGTGTGGATCTGATCTTTGGAAAGCGCAAGATGCTTCTTCAGGTTTATCTGCTGAACCTCTTACAGCGCCTTTCCCAGCTTCTTGTTACGGTATTTACGTTTCTGGCAATGCACGGTAATCCGGCACGGCTGATAAAACTATTTGCCACGCAGATCTATGTTGTTCTTGGTTCAAACAGCATGCCGGTACCTGGCGCAATGGGAGTTGCCGATTATCTGATGATAAACGGCTATATGGAACTGATGACAAAAGAACAGGCTTACCGCCTGGAGATTTTAAGCAGAGGCTTATCCTTTTATACCTGCATGATTCTGAGCATGATTGTGACAGGCATCGGATATCTTCTGCTGAAGAAAAACACACGGGGGAATAATAAAACATGATCGGGGTTTATGATTACACAGTAATTTTAACGTATTTGTCACTTTTATCCGGAGCTTCCGGAATCATTGTCTGTTTAAAGGGAATCGGCCATCCTTACCTTGGCATGTTTTTCCTGTTGTTTTCCGGACTTTGTGACACCTTTGACGGCAAAGTTGCCCGCAGCAAAAAAAACCGTACGGAACGTGAAAAGCGTTTTGGTATCCAGATTGACTCTCTGTCTGATCTGGTTGCCTTCGGTGTTCTTCCTGCATGTATCGGAATTGCCATGCTTCGCTGCAGTCTGGAATATACCACATTGCCGAATATCTATATGATTCGTCTTCAGGAAAGGCCATTATTCACTCAGGTGATTCTGACGGTCATTGCCGCACTCTATGTTCTCGCAGCCATGATCCGTCTGGCTTACTTCAATGTTTTGGAAGAGGAAGATGAGAACCGGGATGAAAACGGTCAGAAGATCTATCTTGGTCTTCCGGTTACCAGCGCAGCTCTGATTTTCCCTGCAGTGCTGCTTTTACATGTATTCAGCAATGTAGATCTGACTTTACTGTATTTTGTTGTTCTGGTTGTAGTAGGATTCTTATTCTTGTCTAAAATACATATTAAAAAGCCACAGAATAAAGAGATTGCACTGATGATCGGATTTGGTGCACTGGAATTTATCGTTCTGGCTGTTATCCTGGCCTTTATGCATATGGGAGGTAAGTGATGACCGTTCTGGAATTTCTCTATCATACAGTGCCGGGACGTCTGTGTCTGAAGGTACTGACCGCACCTGCCATTTCCAGATCCTGTGGCCGTTTTCTGGACAGTCCGGTATCCAGTCGTCTGATTTCTCCTTTTGCAAAAAAGAATCAGATCCATCTGGATGACTATCTGCTGGATGATGTCCACAGCTTTAATGATTTCTTTTCCAGAAAAATCCGCCCGGAGCTGCGTCCGGTGGATATGGATCCTTCGCATCTGGCTGCACCCTGTGACGGACTGCTGTCTGTATGGAAGATTCAGAGAGATACGGTTCTTCCTGTTAAGCAGAGTCATTATACCATCTCTTCCCTGCTGCGGGATTCGCGTCTGGCTGCCCGGTATGAGGGAGGTTATTGCTTTGTCTTTCGCCTCTGTGTGAATCACTATCACCGTTACAGCTACGTAGATTCTGGAAGAAAAAGCGCCACCCGGCGCATTGAAGGCGTCTTACACACAGTACGTCCGGTAGCACTTCGTGAATTTCCTGTATTTACGGAAAACAGCCGGGAATATACACTCATTCAGTCTCCGGCTCTTGGCACTCTTCTGCAAATGGAAGTCGGTGCTATGCTGGTAGGCCGGATCGTAAATCATGATGATGCCTGTCTGGTACACCGTGGACAGGAAAAAGGATTCTTCCAGTATGGCGGATCTACTATTATCGTACTGGCTGAAAAAGATGCTGTATCTGTCCGTCATGATCTTCTGAAGCATTCGAAAATGGGTGTGGAAACACCGGTAAAGATGGGAGAATATATTGCCTTTGAAAAACTGGATAAAAAAACTCATTCCTGATTATGCTGTCAGGCCTCTGCTCCTTGCAGTTGCAGCAAATTTTATTATTTACGTTGGGGTATCCCAGATTCGCGGATATCTGACTTTCCGTTCTCTGGCATTGCCGGTAGATGACCGGATTCCTTTTTTTGCACCATTTATTATTTTCTATATTCTGGCCTACGTGCAGTGGATTGCCAACTATCTGCTGATTGCCAGAGAAGGAAAAGACTTCTGTTATCATTTTGTATATGGAGACGTAATATCCAAGCTGTTCTGCCTGGTGTTCTTCCTGTTTCTGCCAACCACTCTGGTTCGCCCGGAAGTTATCGGAAACGGTATCTGCGAGCGGCTAGTGCGGCTGATCTATCAGATGGATGCACCGGTGAACCTCTTCCCGTCCATACACTGTCTGGAGAGCTGGTGCTGTATTCACGCAGCTTTTTGCATGAAAAAAACACCACGCTGGTATCTGCCACTTACCATTATAATGTCTCTGTGTGTCTTTGCTTCCACTCTTCTGGTGAAGCAGCATGTCTTCATAGATATCTTTGGCGGCATCCTGATATTTGAAATCGGATATTTTCTTGCCGGGAAAAAAAAGTTCCGTGGGCGATAAAGCTCACGGAACTTTTTTATCAGTAAATCTTCCACCTGGTCCTGCTCAACACAATAGCAAAGGTCACGGTGGTGCAGGTCCAGGTAATCGGATATGCCCAGCAGATCACCCGGAAGTCCGGAATAAAATGCAGTGCAATGGTTACATACAGGATACGTCCCACACACCAGAAGCCAAACATTCCAATCATCGGAATCACCGACTTGCCAAGTCCCCTCAGAATACCGATTGCTTCATGGGTAAAGGTCAGAAACAAATAAAATATGGTGACGGTTCTCATGAATACCACACCATATTCCACCGACTGTGGCTCGGATGTGAAGATTCCGATCAGATACGGCGCCAGGATATACATCCCGATTCCCATGAATACTGTAATTACCATACTGGCTGCCATTCCTATAAATGCACCTTTTTTTGCCCGGTCTACTTTGCCGGCACCCAGATTCTGACTGACCAGTGTAGACAATGCATTGGATACACTGATAATCGGAATAAATACAAAACCCTCAATCTTAGAATGTGCGCCAAGACCGGACATGGCAAATTCTCCGAAAGAATTAATATTAGACTGTACCACAATATTTCCCAGACTCAGTGCAGAATTCTGGATACCTGCCGGGAGCCCCTGATACAGTACCTGTTTCATCATCGGTCCGTCATACTTAAGCTGACTCAGATGAATCCGCATATAGCCCCCAGTTTTCTGCATACGGATCAGACACAGAATAGCTGACAGTCCCTGGGACACTACTGTGGCAATGGCAGCTCCTGCTACTCCTTTATGCATACCAGCTACCAGCACCAGATCAAGGATCACATTTACTACGGAAGACACACACAGATAATACAGCGGATGTATGCTGTCTCCCACTGCCCGCATGACTGCCATAAAGATATTATACAGAATAATCATGGAGACTCCGGCAAAATAAATCCTGAAATAAGTAATTGAATACGGAATAACATTTTCCGGTGTCTGCATCCAGACCAGCATCTGCGGTGTCAGCCAGACCGTCAGCACCGTTGCCAGAATACTTGCAATTAACCCAAACAGTACATTGGTGTGAATGGCTTTTGATACATTTTTGTGATCCTTTGCCCCGAAATATCTGGAAATTACCACACCACCGCCGATAGAGATTCCGTTAAAAAATCCTACTACCAGAAATGTCAGGCTTCCTCCTGCGCTCACCGCTGCAAAGGATGCATTATCCGCATAATTCCCGATCACCCAGGCATCTGCCACATTATAAAGCTGCTGCAAAAGCTGTCCCAGCATCAGTGGTAGTGTGAATTCCCACAGTCCTTTCGCCACAGATCCTTCCGTCAAATTGATCATTTTCTCTTTTTGTCCCATATCCCTGTCTCCCATCATACCCAAAAGGTATAGTATATCCTTCAAACTAAATATTTTACAAACATATTTTTTCATGTTATCCTCTATTTAGTTGAAAATTTTTGCTTAAATGTTTCACACGTAATTAGAAAATACACTCTCCGAGACCGCCGCAAGGCGGTTTCACTCTTTTCTGGAATCCTGTAAAAAGACCAGCACTTGATATGCTGGTCCTTTTTACAGGATTCTTCTGTTCATTTCTAATAAAACATCTGACGGTGCTTATACTGAGTCAGCTTGATCACTCCGATCAGTGGAATCCAACCTGACAGATAGCCCAGAACCTTTACCTCATCCGGACTGCGATTCTCAAACTTACTGTAAACTGTGGTAAAACTGGTTCCCAGACACAGGATAGTCAATAACAGTTCCAGAATACCGCCCACTCCGTTAATTCTGGATACTACCAGCGTCAGGATCGGCCAAAAGCGGAATACATCTGTGGAAATATCGGTATTGATCAGATATAGCCTGGTCTGTCCCATACCATCTCCTGTCACTTCTGACAATGCGTAATAGCGTAAAATCGGAATCCACGCCATCCATGCATTGTTGTAGCTGCATATCTTAAACAGCCAGTAGAACTCCAGTGACTGCCAGATATAATAGGCAATACCGAGTATACTAATGCAGGATGCGATTACCAGCGAAGTAATGCCCGCAAATAAAGTTACCAAAAATGTAATCATATCATTTACTCCTCGTTTGTTTTTTACATAATTCGTATCTGTTCAGTACCTTTACAGATACTATAATTTTATTTTAACACAGCTCCTCTCAAAAGCACAGTATCTTTGCAGAAAAATGATTACAACAAAAAAGATATTGCTCCGCCGCCCGCAGGCGGCTTTGCAATATCTTTTTTGTTTAAGGTTTATTTGTGAGTTACTTTGTTCTGATTACTGGTTTTTCTTTTTCTTTCTGTAAACAACTGCTGTGCATCCTGCCAGAGCTGCCATGCCAAGAAGTATCCAGTATACCATCATATTGGTATCATCTCCCGTCTTCGCTGCGGTCGATGATTTTGCCGATCCAGAGGTATTTGAACCACCAGAAGGTTTTGTGGTAGAAGAAGTTTCTTTCTCTGTTTCTTCAGTCTCCTCTGTCTCATCCTGATTATCATCCGCTGCCAGTGGATTCACAATCGTTGCGCCGGTATCCGTTGCTGTTGTCGGATTGATACCATTCTTGCAATTTTCAGAATAGCTTGGTACACCATAGCCATCCAGATGTGCGGATGCTCCGATGATTGGATTGTTATTTGCATCTAATTCTGCTACATAGTAGGTGGTGTTAGATGTATTATCCAGTTCGTCAAATACCGTGCTTCCGGATGTTGCCTTGGAAATTGTAATCGTATTGACTGCAATCGGTGTTCCGCTGAAAGATGCGTTATCATACAGACCAACCTTGATCACTGCATCCACTCCGTTTTTAGGAGTCTTGTTTGCACTTGTGGTGATCATCTTGGTAACTGTAATGGATCCCTGCATCTCCGCATGTCCGTCCGGTTCTGGCTCAATCGGTACCGGATCAGTCTTACTGCTGTCACCCGGCTGTGGGTTGTTCGGATCTTCACTGGTACCTGTTGCAAATACTGCATTGGACAGTTCATTTCCATTCAGAGTTCCGTCGCCTGCTATTACCAGGTAAGATGCCTTGATATCCACAGATGCTTTCGGTTCCAGTGTTGCGATGGTTGCTGTACTTTCATTTACAGTATATCCGTCTCCTGCCTGAATTGTGATCTTGCCATTTGGTGAACCAGCACTCAGGGTAGGTACATCATTTACTACGATGTTGTTCACCGTTATGTTACCGATGTTTTCCACATGAATGTTAAATTCAATGGTATCACCCACACGGTAACCGGTTGTTTCCTTGCCATCAACGGTAATTGTGCTGCCCTGAGAAGTCACAGTCTTGGTCACCTGGATTGCAGAGGATTTTTCATCTGTCGGCACTTCCTTCTCATCTTTTCCAGACGGCTTCGGAGTATCTTCCGGATCTTCCGGTACATCTCCTGTTGCTGTTGCCACGTTCACGATGGTAGATCCCAGATCTGCTTCTTTTACTGTGTAAGTATAAGTTACTTTCTTCTCTTCTCCAACGTCCAGTGTTCCGATATCAAAGCTGTCATTCTCTGCCAGTACAATACCTTCCAGACTATCAGCAAGTTTAACATTCATAAGCCTAATATTACCAGCATTCTTTACCGTTACCTGATAAGTAATCATATCATGCAGAGATGCCTTTCCCGTTACATCTTTTACTGTACCATCTTGTGCAACAATAGATGTCACGTTCTTGGTTACTTCCAGCTTCGGATCTTCCACAGTATTTTCTGTTCCGCCACCTTCGCCTGGTTTTTCAGGATCTTCCGGATCCCTTCCAATAATTGCATTACTGATAACATTTCCTTTATCTGCTTCCTGTACCAGATAATCATATTCAATTACCACCGATTCTACTTTTTCAGCATTATAAGCTTTTGCCGGTAATTCTGTAATGGTAAAGATCGCAGTTGTACCATTCTGGATACAGGTCACTCCGTCTGCAGTAATATTAGAAATCGTTCCGGATGCCTTTAAGGTATCTTCGATCTGAAGATTTTTAATCGTCTGATTTCCGGTATTTACAGCTGTGATCGTGTAGTGGATGGTTTCTCCAACTTTGAACATACCGCTTTCATGAGTACTTTCTCTGGCTGTCTTATTCAGAGAATAGCTTCTGTCTGCTTCTTCCGTATCAACAGTCTTTTCATTTTCGAAAGTCTTGCCTCCGTCAAATGCGGCTTTTACTATATTGTGGAAGAATCCATTTGCAATATCCTCTTCTGTAATAGTGTAAGATGCTGTCGCTGTCACGGCTTCACCAGGAGCCACATTCGTTTTCACCAATACATTCGGTGTACCTGCGTCAGCTCCTTCGATGATCACACCTGCCAACTCTGTGATTGTCACATCTTTTGCTTCATCATAGATGTTCGTTACACTGATAACAAAACTTACTGTTTCACCCAGCTTATACTGGTATCCATCTGCCTGTTCATCATTTTTCTTCACTACCAGATTCGGCTCTACCGGTTCCTCCTCTGCTCCATCTGTCACAGTCAAAGTACCGATCGTCTCACTTACTGTGTAGTTACTCCTCTTAGCAGTGTATGGTGCGGATTCTTCATCAAAAGCCTGCTCTTCCACTTCTTCCTGTGCCCAGGTGATTTCATAGGTATTATCACTGGAGCCAACATAAGTCTGAGATCCTGTGGTTACAAAACCTACAGTTTCACCTTCTGCGAGACCATTTACTTCACCATTAGCTGTTAACGCTTTACCATCATATACTTTACTGTCTGTATATGTGAGAATGGTAACTGCTTTCGGTGTAATCTCATAAGTCTTAATAACAGTTCCACTGTAGCTGCCTTCTCCCGTAATCGTTACGGTGATGGTCTTTACGTCTACAAAGTTGTCTGTGTCATAGCTTACCTTATAGTCGGTTCCTTCTGTCAGCGTATTTCCCTCTTTGTCTGTGACAGTCGGTGTCCATTTATGCTCCTGGGCATCATATTCATGGTCTCTCGGATCATCTACGGTTACTCCCCTGTAAGACGGGTCTTCCGGCACGATGCTCTGGGCTGTAATGGTCAGCGTTCCCGGATAATAGGTTACTGTGTAGTTGCCCTGTGCTTCTTCTCCGGATGGGGTAATGGCATATGTTCCTTCTTTCTCTCCGGCTTCACGGCCAAGTGTGTACGTTACCTTATCCGTTCCGAGAAGTCCACTGTCTGTGGCTGTCAGTTCAGGGTCTGCGTCCCCGTATACCTTACTCTTATCATCTGCAGTTACGGTTACATCTTTTGGATTTACAGTTAACGTATACGTAGCTTCTGCTGTCACATAGTTCGGATTCTCTGCCTTTACCGTTACTTCCCTGCTTCCTACGTCTTTGATAGTCGGGGCGGTTGCTGTCCAGTCTCCATCTCCTACTTTATAGGAAATCACTGTTCCCTCTGTTACATTTGCGGATCTG
>NZ_JACRSZ010000005.1 GCF_014385005.1 Jingyaoa shaoxingensis
CAGATGCAGGCGTAATCTTATAGGTTCTGGTGACGCTTCCACTGTAGCTGCCTTCTCCCGTAATCGTTACGGTGATGGTCTTTACGTCTACAAAGTTGTCTGTGTCATAGCTTACCTTATAGTCGGTTCCTTCTGTCAGCGTATTTCCCTCTTTGTCTGTGACAGTCGGTGTCCATTTATGCTCCTGGGCATCATACTCATGATCTCTCGGATCATCTACGGTTACTCCCCTGTAAGACGGGTCATCCGGCACGATACTCTGGGCTGTAATAGTAATATATCCGTCTGTGACAGCAAATGTAACATTAAAATTAGTGTTTACATTTGTAAAGCTGTCTTTGCTCAATCCCATATACGTAGTTCCAACATCTGTTCTGCTTGCAATCGCATTTTCCTGTGTCGGACCATTTACCATATCGGTTACACTATATAATGCATTATCAGATAAAATACTGTAACCGTTTACAGACTGAGCTGAACCATTATAAACTCGGTTGTCGTTATTACCTATAACAAAGACTGTTACTTCTATTGGTGTGATTTTCAATGTAACTGTTTTTTCAAGCTGTCTGTAACCTGCTTTTCTGGCAATCACAGTTACATTTTTTTCTCCGACACTACTGATTGCCACACTAGTCACATCTGTGTATTCTGTACCATCTACTTCATAAGTAACTGTATAGCCATCTACACCTTCAACGCTTACATTACTTACTGTATGTGACTGTCCATCATATGTCCATGTTCCGCCAACAGCACTTAACTTAGCCCACTGAGCTGTAAGTGTATTACCTGGTGTTGTTTTTGTATCCACATGAAGGACTTCACCTGCATCTGCTACAGCCGGTTTTCCATCTGAATTCGTATAACTCCAGCCTGCAAATGTATATCCATCCGGTGCTGTAAATTCAAGTTCTTCTGGTGTTTTGGTCACTATTTCAGCATTATTTGCTGCATCGAATGACTGTGATGTTCCTTTTCCGATACCAGGCTGATAGAAAACTGTTGTTTTTTCTTCTTTTCCCCACTGTGCAGTAAATGTCACATCGCCTTTCATAAGATATACATCACCCGGATAATATACCCTATTATCTGTATCAGACAGCCATCCCTGGAAATAGGAATCAGCATCCGGAGCTGTAAGACTTGCTGCGCTCTTCACTTCAGCCTGTGCGTCTTCTGTATATTCAAACTCATCCTTCACAGTTCCGGTACCTGTTCCTGCCTCATAGCTTACCTTGAATGTCTCATCAGAAGTCCAATATGGTACAAGTGCAATGTCGCCACGAATTTCCGTATCAGGATTGTATAAAGATGTTCTCTGACCATTTTCATAGAGATACCATCCGCGGAATGTATGACCATCCGGAGTTGTTACAGACAACTCATCACTTGATAATTTACTTCCGAGAACCTTCTCGTAAACATTCGGCTCATCAGATGCATCTATTGTACTATATACCGTTATGTTAAATGTCGGTGCAACCCATTTAGCATAGACTGTGACATTTTTTGCAGGCATAATTCTTCCTGTAAATGTATACTGATTTCCTTCACCTTCCGGGTTATCATACCATCCTGCAAAAACATAACTTTCTTTTCCTGCGGGTGGCGTTAACTCTTTACTACAGGAAACACCGGTAAGAGACTGTTCAAAATATTTGCTTATTTGATCCGCTTTTGTTCCTTCATTGATAAAAATAATATCATACTGATTACGATTGTAATAAAATTTTGTTCCATCCCAGGATGTTCCATTTCTAGGACTCAGACTTGTATTACATGTGTAACCTTCTATATTATACCTGTCTTCATCTGTAACTGTATAACCTGATCCATATGATTTGTCTGTGTGATGTAATTTATACTGTTTTCCGTTCTTTGTAATCGTTCCTGTCTCACCAGGCAGTACCTCTACATAATAACCAGCAGATGATGTTTTTGCACTATTACTTACTTCATAAAATTTTGCTCCTCCTGCCGGCATTGTGAACAAATGTGTCTGGTATGTGCTTCCACCATAAGATGTACGCCAGTTATATCCAGGCCATTCGCTCTCAATATTAGCACCATACTTTGCAGTAATCCGAAGAGATGTATTTTCATTCCATCGATCATACATAAATTTTACATCGTATGTATTTCGATTAATATATACATTCACCACAGTAGATCCATCGCCTGCAATTGTCTGTTGCTTAATGCTCTGAAGAGTAAATCCTGCCGGAACCTTTCCATTCCATCCGGATACATTTGTCTCTTCTCCTGTTTTACCTCTTCCAGTTACTGCAGCAGCATAACTGTACTGTTCCATATCCCTTTTATCTGCAGAGAGATATGAATTCTCATAATTGGCATTTTCCATCCAGTACATAACAAGGTAATTGGTATCTTTTGCTTCCCATACTGCATAAAGCGTAATATTCTCTGTCAGTTTTTCTCCAAATCTATATTCGGATCCATTTTCTGTTAAAGACCAATATTTAAAAGTATATCCTGGTTTAGCAGGAATATTCGGTGCTGTTGTATTCTCTGTTGGCAGTATAAATACCGGTACCGTATAACTTCCACCATTACTCTGGTAGGTAATATAATATCCATTTTCAACCTTTGGATATAATACAACATCTTCATCTCTTAAAGTAACTGTTTCAACTTTTTTTGTTAACCCTTCGTCTTCATACCATCCTGTGATACCCTGAGTTCCGGAAACCGGAAAAGTCACATCTGATGTTGAAATCACATCCCCGGTTTTACCCTCTTTTGTACATATTACGATGCCAGAACTATTTTTAAAGAATACATAATACGCATCTTCATATTCTGCTACAACTTTAACGGTTCCTGTTTCACTAACAGAAACTGGTGTTGAGAAAGCAACCTGTGTTGATGTTCCTTCAATAAACCATCCTGTAAAGTATTGTCCGTCATGTTCCGGTGCAGCAGGTTCTACCAGACTTTCCCCATTTTTCACACTCTGACTGCTAATCAGATTTGTGCCATCATAAAATTCATAAGTTGCAATTGCAGGTGTGTTTTCACCGGTAATTACATAAATCGAGAAGTGGTCTGTTTCAAAGCTTGCACTATTTCCATTTGCAATATCTGCGATCTTATTAGCGGACGCGCCGTCTACGTGATAAACAGCATTTTCTTCGCCATCTACTCCTGCATTTCTGATAGATACCTTTACGTTGTCATCCGGCTGAATTACCGCACCATCCGGCCCGATAATGGTAATATCGTATGCTTTATAATTGTTCAGTTCTTTTCCTTCTGCTTCAATCGTATTTTCCAGAATAGTTTCAATTGCTCTTGACTCAATTACAATAGCGTTTACAGAAGATCCTTCTGGAAGAGCACCTTCCGGAGCATTCACTGTAATTCTCGCTCCATCTGCTGCCGTTATAGTAAGTTTCTGAGCAGGTTTACTTATTTCTGATTCTTCTGATAATTTCGTCTCACTCTCTGTTTCGCTCTCAGACTCGCTTTCACTTTCTGTCTCGGTTTCTATGGATGTTTCAGTCTGTGCTTCTGTTTCTACTTCTACCGTTGTGATATCAACGGTTGTATTATCTGTCTGGATACCTTCGATTATGTAAGATCCATTTTCTGTAGTACGTGCATTGATACTCTTATCGACCAGAACGCTTTCGATCTGGTAGCCGTTCTCCACTGCCACGTCGAAAACGATCTTTCCATCTTTTGCATAGGCTGTGGATTCTACGGTTGTGCCGTCTACTACCACATGGGCATGCCCGTTGATGGAAAACGTGACCACATTCTTTCGTATCTCCGTACCATCCTCATCTGTCTCAGATGCTTCTGTCTCTTGCACCTCTGTCTCAACGGTAGTTTCACTCTCTTCCACCGTTGTCTGACTCTTATCACTATTCTTATAACCACCTACAATGGTAGCTGCCAGAACATTCATAGATGAACTTGTAAAGATCATTGCGAACGCAAGTAATAAAGCCAGATATCTTCTTACTTTTTCCCTTTCTCTCATCTTCCCGCGCCTTCCTTTCTATGATTTTCTACTACTTAATGATAATATTTCCCTTATTCAAGAATGCCTCGGCATTCTTGCTGCGAGATGCGCGTCATGCAATGCATGACATACTTCTTCTGCGCATCTCTGCGATCCTGCCGGAAGCTATATCAGATGGGGGATTGACTCCCACCACTGATACTGATTTGTTGCTCACCACCTACAGAAGTGGGAGCCATTTCACATCTGATATATATATATATTGTATCAGCTGTCTTATTTCGTCATCTATTTCGCGTTTCCCGATATGAAAAAAGAAATCAACCTCTGCTGATTTCTTTTTTCACTTTATACAATTTCTCATCCTTAGATTCTCTTTGCAGCACCGTCTTTTACTCTTACTGCTGACGCATCGTTCTTAAAGGAAACATTCGCATTAATATGACTGTCCTTTACATCCACTTCTGCGCCATTTTTCTCAAATACAATTTCGTAAAAACTGTAGCTTCCGTCTTCATCAGAACCAAGGCTATTCATAGTTGCCGCTTTTGCTGCTTCATACTTTTCACTTCCGGTTTCCAGTTTTCTGGCTACCATCTTTACATCTTTTTCCAGTTTTGCATCCTTGGAAACTTTCACTTCAATCACAACTTCATCATTCTCAAAACGGAAGGAAGTCTGATATTCTTTTTCTGTTTCCTTTTCTTTCTTCTCCGTTTCTGTCTCTTTTTCCGTAACAGCTTCTGTTGCTTTCTCCGTTGATGCTTCGGTTGATGCCTCCGTTACTGCCTCTGTCGGTGCTTCTGTTGGTGCCTCCGTTACTGCTTCGGTCGGTGCTTCCGTTACTGCCTCTGTCACTTGGCTTTCCGCTTCTGCCTTCGCTGCTGCTTCCGCTGCCTGCCTCTCCGCTTCCGCCTTTGCTGCTGCTTCTGCTGCCTGCCTTTCTGCTTCTGCCTTTGCTGCTGCTTCCGCTGCCTGCCTTTCCGCTTCTGCTTTCGCTGCTGCTTCCGCTGCCTGCCTCTCCGCTTCTGCTTTCGCTGCTGCTTCCGCTGCCTGCCTCTCCGCTTCTGCCTTCGCTGCTGCTTCCGCTGCCTGCCTTTCCGCTTCTGCTTTCGCTGCTGCTTCCGCTGCCTGCCTCTCCGCTTCTGCTTTCGCTGCTGCTTCCGCTGCCTGCCTCTCCGCTTCTGCCTTCGCTGCTGCTTCCGCTGCCTGCCTTTCCGCTTCTGCTTTCGCTGCTGCTTCCGCTGCCTGCCTCTCCGCTTCTGCTTTCGCTGCTGCTTCCGCTGCCTGCCTCTCCGCTTCTGCCTTCGCTGCTGCTTCCGCTGCCTGCCTCTCCGCTTCTGCCTTCGCTGCTGCTTCCGCTGCCTGCCTTTCCGCTTCTGCCTTTGCTGCTGCTTCCGCTGCCTGTCTTTCAGCCTCCGCTCTCGCTGCTGCTTCTGCCTCTTCCCTGGCTTTTGCCTCCGCCTCTGCTTTCGCCTTTGCTTCTGCTGCCGCCTGTGCCTCAATTTGTGTATCTTCTTCTGCATATACTGCATAACCAGGGACTGTCATCATTGCCGCCATAAGAACCGCCATTATTTTTTTCATCACTTTGTTTCTCATAGACCACACCTCCGAATGATTCTGAATTTATATTTTCTCTTTTCGAGTATCTCTTTCGTTTTATGGACTCATTATAACAGGTTAGCTATTTCGTCATCTCTTTCGTCCTGTTTTCGAATTCATTTTATGCACTTTTTCTAACATTCAGAATCGTATTTTGTAACCATCCTGGTCTTTCTCTGTCCAAATCAGCCTCAGCACATGGTTTCTCTTGGTCTGCAGGAAACTTGTCGACATATTTTCCATTGATTTTACATAATATGGCAAATTTTTTACTAAAAATATACAAAAAAAATATTTCTTTTTGTGAAATATGTGGTACAATTATTGTATCCATGATATTTTAGGGGGATTATGAAAAATGGCAAAAGAGATTATTGCAATGCTTCTTGCCGGTGGACAGGGCTCCAGATTATATGCTCTGACCCAGAATCTGGCAAAACCTGCAGTTCCTTTTGGCGGTAAATATCGTATCATCGATTTCCCGCTTTCGAACTGTGTAAATTCTGGTATTGATACAGTTGGTGTTCTGACTCAGTATCAGCCACTCGTTCTGAATGAATATATTGGCAACGGACAGCCATGGGATCTTGACCGTGTTCACGGTGGTGTTCATGTACTGCCTCCTTATCAGCAGGCCGCTGGTTCTGACTGGTACAAGGGTACTGCAAATGCAATTTATCAGAATATTTCTTTCATCGAACGTTACAATCCAAAATACGTCATCATCCTGTCAGGTGATCAGATCTGCAAGCAGGACTACAGTGATTTCCTTAGATTCCATAAGGAAAAGAACGCTGAATTCTCTGTTGCGGTTATGGAAGTTCCGTGGGATGAGGCATCCCGTTTTGGTCTGATGGTTGCCGATGAAGATGACAAGATCACAGAATTCCAGGAGAAGCCGGCTCATCCAAAATCTAATCTGGCTTCCATGGGTATCTATATTTTTAACTGGGATATCCTGAAAAAGTACCTGGAAGAAGATGAAGCAGATCCACAGTCTGAAAATGACTTTGGTAACAATATCATCCCGAATCTGCTTCGTGATGAGTGCCGTATGTACGCATATCATTTCAGTGGATATTGGAAAGATGTAGGAACCATTTCTTCCCTGTGGGAAGCCAATATGGAAGTTTTGGATCCGGAACACAGCGGTATCAATCTTTTCGACGATAACTGGAAGATCTACAGCCGCAACAGCGGTATGACCGGTCACAAGATTTCTGCAGGTGCTGTAGTTGAGAATTCTATGATTACAGATGGATGCCGTATTCAGGGTACCGTAAAGCATTCCGTACTTTATTCCGGTGTAAAAGTAGAAGACGGAGCTGTGGTAGAAGACGCTGTGGTTATGGGTGGATGTGTCATTAAGTCAGGCGCTGTTGTCCGCCACTGTATCATTGCTGAAAATGCTGTTATCGGTGAGAATGCCATCGTTGGCGCAATACCTACTGAGACAGAAAAAGGTGTTGCTACGATCGGTCCTGGCGTATCTGTCGGTGAAGGTGCCAAAGTAGGACCGAATGCAATGGTAAGAGAAAATGTAAAAGGTGGTGAAGAAGTATGTTAGCATCCAGCACAAGTGCACTTGGTATTATTTTTCCAAACAGTTATGACGCTCTGGTTCCGGAATTATCCAATGTACGTCTGATGGCTTCCATCCCTTTTGCAAGCCGTTACCGTATGATTGACTTCATTCTCTCCAGCATGGTCAACTGTGGAATCAGCAACGTAACCGTATTAGTACGTAACAATTACTCCTCACTGATGGATCATCTTGGTTCCGGACGTGAATGGGATCTGACCAGAAAAAATGGTGGTCTCCATATTATTCCTCCATATGCAGAGAAGCAGAACAAGCTGTTTACCGGCCATGTAGAAGCTCTTGCAAATGTACTGGAATTCCTCAGACATCAGAATGAGAAATATGTATTTCTTTCCGATGCCAATATTGCAGTAAACTTTGATTTCAATGCCATGCTGAAGGCTCACATTGAAAATGACGCTGATGTAACTGCTGCTTATATTGCAGAAGAACTTCCTTCAAGTGCATTAAAGCATACCGCCAATGACAGAGGTCTGTATTATACATTCGCTCTGACCGGTACCAGAATCAGCAAAATCTATATTAATCCGCGTGATACAGGTATTCAGAATTTCTCCATGAATATCTACTGTATAGAACGTAAGAAACTCATCGATATGATCAATACCGCATTTGTACGTGGTCAGGTATACTTTGAGCGTGATGTTCTGGCTCCGAATCTGGAGTCTCTGAATGTGCAGGGATTCAAGTATGAAGGATATGCTGCCCGTATCAGTGATATGAGATCTTACTTTGATGAGAATATGAAGCTTCTGGATGATGAGAATCTGGATGCACTCTTTGACCCGAACCCGATCTACACCAAGATCCGTGACGATAACCCGACCAGATATATTCCTGGTTCTGAAGTATCTAACGTCATGGTTGCTGATGGTTGTGTCATTGAAGGCCATGTAGAAAACAGTATTTTGTTCCGTGGTGTGAAAGTAGCCAAGGGAGCGATTGTCAGAAACTGTATTCTGATGCAGGATACCGTGATTGAAGAAGGGGCGATTGTAGATTACACCATTACTGATAAAAAAGTTGTTATCAGTGCCGGTAAGGAAATGAAAGGTGCTGATACCTTCCCATTGTACATAGCAAAGGGACATCGAGTATAAGTCTGATAAAGTTTTGGGGTTGTCCATCATGAACAACCCCATTTTTATGATTCTTTTTAATTGAAATAAACCAGATCGTCTTCCGGTTCTTCTGCAGGTTCATAACTGATTCCATACAGCACCGGTCCTTCTTCACCATAATCCTTCTGATATTCATAATGAATCTTCGCAGTGAGATAAATCCACTGACGGGTCTTTAATTCACTCACAAAATCAGCCTTACACAGATATCCAATAAAACGGATATCATCTGCACAACAGGTCATGGCATTTCTGCCCGGAACAATCATACCCTCCGGCATTCTTCTGGACTTCATGACTTTTGCCAGAAAACGAACTGTTTTGCCCTCGTATCGTTCCGGATTATCCGATGCATCCAGGAACCACAGGCCATAGTCCATATCTTCAATATTAATCACATCTGCATCAAAATCAAATGGAGGTACTTCTGCCCCTGGGTCAATCGGTTCTCCGTCATAAGCCTCGAAGTATACCATTGCCCGTGGATTCAGGCTGCGTACCGTTCTGCGGTAGGAATGAAGATCCATGCTCTCTGTACAACGGTTGAAAATAACCATCTCTGTGTACTGGAACATGTTGCTAAACAGGCTTCTCATATTATTCAGATAAACCGGGAAAGTACTTCCGTCCACCAGAGTAATAACCTGAGCAAGCACCAGACGGTCCATCTGCCCCCACTCAAACACCCATTTATAATCCCACATGCCGTTCATTTCGATAAAAATTTTCTTCGGTGTGTACTGGCGGATACAGTATTTGAGGAAATCTGTATTCATCTTTTCTTCCTCATTCACGGTAATCATAGTAATATTGTTACCGCACAGATCCTCATTATTGTACTCCACTTCACCCTCTTCGCAGACAATCAGAAGACATCTCTGTCCCTCTGTAAAATCTTCGTCTGTCACAATATCCTGAAGAAAACTGGTCTTGCCGCTCTCCAGGAATCCCGTAATCATATATACTGGAATTTTCTGCATGATTTCCTCTCTTCTCGTATCTGTTGTTATTTCAGAAGAAACAGTTCTTCTAACTTATCTTCTTTTAACTTGGATCCGATAACACACAGTCTGCCTGTGTAATCTGCTGCACCGGTACGGATCTCATATTCACCAGGTACCAGATCGAAATGCATCCATGTTCCGTCCGTGCAAGGAAGCATGCCTTTTGCTCTCAGTACCATTCCCAGATCTTCAGACTCATCCAGAGTCTTCAGAATATGTTCCAGTTCCTCTTTGCTGTATTTACGCGGAGTCTCTTTTCCCCATGAAGTAAAGACTTCATCTGCATGATGATGGTGATGGTCGTGATCATGGTGATGTCCACAACTGCATACGCCATTCTCGTCGTAGTGATGCTCATGCTCGTGGTCATGATGATGTTCGTGTCCCTCATGGTCGTGTCCACAGCCGCATTCGCCATCGTGGTGATGCTCATGGTCATGATGGTGTTCGTGTCCCTCATGGTCGTGTCCACAGCCACATTCGTCATCATGATGATGTTCGTGATCATGTCCACATCCACACTCACCGTCATGATGATGGTGTTCATGTTCTTCCATCAGCTCTTTTGCCAGAGAATGGGTTCCTTCGATAGCATCCAGAATCTGCTGTCCTGTCAGATCATCCCATGGTGTGGTAATAATCACTGCATTTGGATTCTTTTCACGAACCAGCGCAGCAGCTTCCATCTGCTTTTCCTCTGTCAGGTTCTGGGTTCTGCTTAAAATGATGGCTCCGGCATTCTCTACCTGGTTGTTGTAGAACTCACCGAATGTCCTCATATACATCTTGATCTTGGATGCATTGGCTACAGTAATCAGACTGTTTACTTCCAGATGTGCAGCATCTGCAGCATCCTCAACAGCTTTTCTTACATCAGATAATTTACCTACTCCGGATGGCTCAATGATGATACGGTCCGGATGATATTTTTCTGTTACTTCCTTCAGTGCCTTGCCAAAGTCTCCTACCAGAGAACAGCAGATGCAGCCGGAATTCATCTCTGTAATATTGATACCTGCTTCCTTCAGAAATCCACCGTCAATGCCGATTTCTCCAAATTCATTCTCAATCAGCACTACCTGCTGGTTCGCATATACTTCCTTCAGCAGTTTCTTGATCAGTGTTGTCTTTCCTGCTCCCAAAAATCCTGAAATAATGTCTACTTTTGTCATATTCATTCCTTCTTTCTATTCAAACACTATCTGATTGTGCCGCTTTCTCACTAACAACCAATTATAAGTGAATCACTCATTTCTGTCAACTTCTGCCCGTGCCGCAAGAATTCCGAGAAGACGGGGAAAAGACGTTTCTTCCCTTGTATTCATCTGCACTTCCATCTGATTCAGATTCGGATCTGAATGTTCCAGTTCTCTGGAATAACGATATGCCAGTTCCACCCGCTCTTCAAAGGAAAGTATTTCACCCTTCTGCGCTTCTTCTGCCCGGCATAGTTCTTCCCAGATCAGCGTACTGACAATTGCCATCTTCGCCTTCGCCAGAGCATCCCCGTCATACACCGCACCGCAAAAATAAGTATACAGATAATATACCACCATCTGTTCTTTATCATTCTCAGGAATGTTTCCCGGATGCAAGGACTGTGCACATTGCTTCCAGACAGCAACATCCTTTTTCCAATGTTCATCCAGTACCTCCCACTCATCCAGGAGACATAACAGTTCTTCTGCATGTACCCGTCCTTTTTCTGCACAAAGCTTTCTGATCAGCGCCATCTCTCCCTTTTCATAACGGGTGAGAATCGTCTCGATTTCAAAAATCTGTCCAGAACGAATTCTGCTCTGCACATCATGTGCCAGCGCCAGCACCTCTGCCATTCTCAGATGAACCGGGTATTTTCTGTTCTGCAGCATGTTCAGCATCACTTCCCTGGTATCCTGCAGTGCTGAATATAAAAAGAAATCAAAACCTGCCTCTTCTTCCTGTCTGTCATCTTCCGCGGTCCGCATGGTCACCGGTTCCTGTTTTTCCAGAATTATCTTCGCCACAGCTGGACAGGACATGGACAGCGTAATCTCCCGTTCATTTTCAAATTCCTCAATATGGCGCGGATACTTCCGGCAGGTGGCACACATCATCTCCGGTCCCGCCTCAATATGCATGTCACATAAGTTTTCTTCATTTAGAAATGCGCACCGTTTCTTCTCATACTGTAAAAAAGTCTCTTCTTTCCAGTTCACGGAATTACGGATACGATTGCCAAAGCGCCCCTTCACTTTATGATATCTTGCCAGTGATTTTGGATCAATCACAATCTGCCATCCTGCACAGCATGTGGCAGGACAGAACCCTGCCAGACACTGGAACTTCTTATAATAGTCCGGTACCGTGTATCTCATTCTTTCACCCCATATCTTCTGTCCATAGACTTTCACATATCATTGCATCCAATATTGTCATGGATCTGCCGGTTTAACCCTGATACTTACAACAATGTTTTCAGAATTTTCAGCACACTGTTCTTATTGGTATCTGGCAATATGTACTTACATACTGCCTTTACTTCCTCTCTCGCTTCAGATACCGCATAACTTTCCCCGGCATTTTTCAGCATACCAATATCATTGTTATTATCTCCAAATGCCATCGTTTCTTCTGCTGTCACATGCAGGTGTTCCTGCAATTCTTTCAATGCATTGCCTTTCTCGGATCCTGGAGCAGTAAAATCCACCCAGTGATCTCCTGCCGCTGTTACCATTGCTTTTCCTTCAAAAAGCGTTTTCGCCGGAACCGCTTCTTTTGCTGCATCCTTATCTTTTAAAAAAGCAGAAATTTTCACGAGACAATCTGCCTTTTCCATCACGTCACCGATCTGGTCAATATGGATACGATAGCCTTCCCTCAGCCATTCCAGCATCTCTTTGTCCTGGCAGTCGGTATAATCCCCATCCGGAGAAGTTACCAGATAGAATGTATTCTCCAGGCTTCTTACATAAGCAAGGATCTCTTCTATAGTTTTCCCGTCAAATACCCTGCATGCCAGCACTTCATCCCGGTATGTGACGTATCCACCATTATTCGTAATAAAATACATCTCCTGTTCCACCGGTGCAAATACCGTCTTTACACTATTCGCCTGTCTGCCGCTGGCTGCTGCAAACACAATTCCTTTTTCTTTTAATTTCAAAATAACATCATACAATTCCGGATTCAGATCCGCAGTTCCTTCCGGTAACAGCGTACCATCCACATCTGATGCGATTAATTTAATCATCTTCTCCTCCAACTACTTTCAGCTGTTCTAATGCCTGCCTATTATAAGCTTCCTCACCACAGACCATACGAATTGCCTGGGCGCATCCCTGATGGTTATTATCTGCCACTTCCAGATCACAGACTGCCTTCACATGTGCATTGGCATTCCCCATGGCAACTGCCATTCCGGCAGCTTTCATTGCTTCTATATCATTGTCTGCATCTCCGACCATAACAACCTGCTCCATACCAAGTCCCAGCCTGGCACACAGGCTTTTCAGTCCGGATGCCTTACTGACACCCAATGGGGAACATTCCAGAGAACTGGTCTCGGAATCTACCAGTTCAGCCTGTATTTTTTGTTGTTCCAGCCATTTCCTCGTCTCCAGACGCTCATCCGGGCTGGTATGGTACAGATTAATCTTTTCCACCGGTCCTTCTTCCTTCAGCAATCTCTCCAGCACATTTTCTTCCATAGGATTGCAGGTCTTCTCATACATCTTCTGATACTGCCCCATCTGATATCTGTCCATATGAAGCATATGTTCTTTCTTCACACAGCAGATGCCATCACTGAATACACAGGTCATAAGATCTTTGCGTTTTCCCGCCGCCATCATAATCTCTGCTATTTCCCGGCTTACTTCCTCCCGGTGAAGTGTCTCTCCCTTTTGCAAATCCAACACCAGTGCGCCGCTTTCACCACACAGATAATGCATATCCGGGAAATCCTTTAAAATATCCCGCATTTCAGAAAAGCTTCTGCCTGTACAGAATACAACCTCCACACCTGCTGCCAGTGCCTCATGGATTGCTGATCGTGTTTCTTCATCTATCTCTTTCTTATCATTTAAAACTGTTCCGTCCATATCCAGGGCAATCAGCTGATATTTCCTGCTCATATTTCTACTCGCCTGTCTCCTTTTCTTTCTCCACTGTTTCATCCACACATTCTACAAAACGCTGCGCCAGCCCGGACAGCATTCTGTTCTTGTCCCAAACCAGAAAATAATCTGCCTGATGTCCCGGATTGACAATATTCTTCGTCACCACCTGCGTATGTGTCATACCAAAATCCATGGTTGCCGGAAAAATTGCAATTCCAACCTTGGCCTTTACCAGTGCAAATGCATTCATATAATTACTGATTCTGCACAGGATCTTTGGTTCCTTTTCCACTTTGGTAAACCATCCCACAATCTCCTTTGATCTTGACTTTCTGGATGGAATAATCAGCGGTTCCTCTGCCAGATCCGTCAATGTAACAAAGTCCCCCGGCTGCTTTGCAAGAGGATGATCATGTGGAATCAATGCAGCCCATGGCTCTGACCCCACAGGAATTCCATCCCACCGTTCTGTATCATAAGGTGCTGCAATGACTGCCAGATCACAGAGTCCCTTGGACAGACGGCTAATCACATCGTCACTGCTTCCATTCCACAGATTGTACTGTACTTCCGGATATTTGCAGGAAAATTCTGCCACCCACTGGGATATCAGCCGGGGTGCACTTCCTTCTACAGTTCCCACATACAACGTTCCTGTCACTCCCTGACCGAAGCTGCGGATCTCGTCTTCTGTTTTCTCCACCAGCGTCAGTATCTGGTCGCCCCTGTGAAGCAGGAGCTGCCCCACTTCGGTAAGCTGCAGCTTTTTCTTTTTCCGGTCAAACAGCTCCACTCCCAGTTCCTCTTCTAACTGATGGATCTGCCGGGACAGTGGTGGCTGCGCAATATGCAGATTCTCTGCCGCTCTGGTAATGTTCAGTTCTCTTGCCACTTCCATAAAATACCGTATTGCTCGAATATCCATTGCTTCTGCCTCTTTCTTCTCCAGTACATTCTGCCAGTATTCTCAAATATTTCTTCAAGAATGCCTCGGCATTCTTGCTGCGAGATGCGCGTCATGCAAAGCATGACATATTTCTTTTGCGCATCTCTGCAATCCTGCCGGAGGCTATATCAGATGGGGGATTGACTCCCACCACTGATACTAATTTGCTCCTCGCCACCTAAAGAGGTGGGAGTCATCTCACATCTGATATATCTGTTCAGTATCTTCACAGATACGATGCCAGTATACAATACTTTCCAGTCCGTGTCATCTGCTCTTTTTACAGTTCAGAATCCGCGATACCGATTCACTGATCTGTTCTTCACTGATATGTCCGTCTCTGACTGCCTGCAGTACTGCTTCATATGCTTCCTGAAAATCCTCCGGCATCAATATCATATCCGCACCTGCTTCCAGTGCCCGCACAGCCGCCTCTCCACAGGAATAGTGTGCTGTGACTGCCCCCATATCCATGGCGTCAGTAATAATAATTCCGTCAAATCCCATTTCGTTTCGTAATATATCTGTGACCAGTTCTTTCGACAGACTTGCCGGTATCTCTTCTGATATGATATTCGGGCAACAGATATGTCCCACCATGACAAATTCGCTCTGTTCTTCTATGCCTGCTTCAAAAGGCTTCCATTCTCCTTTTTCCAGTTCTTCTTTTGTACTATAGTTATAGGCAAATTCACTGTGACTGTCTTCCGCTGTATTCCCGTGTCCCGGGAAATGCTTCACCGCAGTACGAATCTGACTGTCATGAAAACCTCTGACTGCCCCTGCCACCATTTTTGCCACTTTTTCCGGATCCGTACCAAAAGACCGGTCACCAATCACCTGATTTTCAGCATTGCTCCACACATCTGCCACCGGTGCAAAGTCTGTATCAATTCCCAGTTCCGTCAGATAGGCTCCGATCTCTTTTCCCGCCTGATATGCTTCCTTTGGATTCCCGGATGCTCCAACTTCATACATGGATGAAAAATGTGGCGTATCCATAATCCCGGCATTAGCAATTCGTGCCACTCTGCCTCCCTCTTCATCCACTCCGATAAAGACAGGTATGTCCAGCAGTTCACTGCTAAGCAACTGATACCCTGCCGTCATTTCCTTTACCTGGTTCTCTGACAGAATATTATTTTCCATAAGAATAATGCCGCCAACCGGGCAGTTTTCAAAAGCTCCTTTCGTGACTTCTCCTGCCGCTGTGGTTCCATCTACACCGGATAGCTGATCCGGAGTTACAAAAAACAGCTGTGCCACACGCTGTTCCAGTGTCAGATCTTTCGTTTCTGCTGCCACGACAGACCTCCCCGCTAACAGACAGATTCCTGCTATCATCAAAGTTACAGTGGTTTTATGCTCTTTTCGCATCTGTTTTTTCTGTTTATCAGTCTCTTTCCAGTTTTTCATAGTTTCCTCTGCACCAGTATCCCTGAATTTTCTCCTTTACAGTATAACAAAAACAGCCCCGAAAATGAAATCTTTTCAGGACTGTCTGTTTATTCGTATGTCTGTTGCCTGTTCTATAACTTACTAAATATGTTTTACCAGTATCTTGCTGCGCATACCGGTGAATCGTAATTATAACTGGAAATGATAATTCCCTGTGACTCTGTAGCTGCATGTACGATCTGGCCTCCGCCAATGTACAGTGCCACATGACTGATTCCGCTTCCATCGGAATAGAATAACAGGTCACCCGGCTGAATATCACTAACGGATACGGATGTTCCTCCATAAGCCTGATCTGCTGCTGTTCTTGCAATATAGATACCAAAGTTCGCCATAACAGACTGGGTAAATCCGGAACAGTCTGTTCCGTTTGTCAGACTTGTACCACCATAAACATATGGATTACCCACGAACTGAACTGCATAGTTGGCAATCTCCTGTCCAACTGAACTGTCTGATGCCGGTGCTTCTGTCTCTGGTGCCTCTGTCTCTGGTGCTTCTGTTTCCGGTGCTTCTGTCTCTGGTGCTTCTGTTTCCGGTGCTTCTGTCTCTGGTGCTTCTGTTTCCGGTGCTTCTGTCTCTGGTGCTTCTGTCTCCGGTGCCTCTGTATATGGTGCTTCTGTTTCCGGTGCTTCTGTATATGGGGCTTCTGTCTCCGGTACTTCTGTATATGGGGCTTCTGTTGACGGTGTCTCATCTACATACGCTGTATCTGTTGACGGTGTCTCATCTACATACGCTGTATCCGTTGACGGTGTCTCATCTGTATATGTAGCATCCGCTGAAGCTGTGTCCTCTGCATAAGAAACATCTTCACTGTCAGAAATGTCTGTGTTTTCACTCACTTCCTTATAAGAAGCTTCTTCTGCCGCCTGTCTGTCTGCTTCTTCTTCCAGTGTAACTGCTGTCGGATAATAGGTCTTATATTCGCAGTAATCCGGGTGAATGAATCCATATACATCATTTCCCAGTGCTACTGTTGCCCATTCTCCGCTGGTGTCAACAACTTCCAGTTCCTCGGACTCGCTTGCCACATCAATTACGGTTGATTCCTCAGACGGAGTAGCTCTGACATTCAGTGCCTTTGCATTGACTACTGCTACATTATACGCAACTTTATCAGCAATCTCTTTTGCCTGTTCTCCTGTTGCAAAATACTCCGACTTCACATATCCGATAGCATTACCGGACTTAATCTTATACCATCCATCTTCATCTGTCTCTTCTACGGTTGCGGATCCATCATTATACAGCTTGGCCACTACCTCGCTGTTCTCATCAGCTTCTGAACGAATATTAATGTAACTTTCACACTGTGCAAAAATAAGCTCCCCTGTTTCTGCATCAGCTGCATTTACTACTCCTGCAAGATTCATAGTCAGACCTGCTGCAAGGATACATGATGTGATCCAAAGTTTTTTATAATGCATATTGTCCCTCCTTCTTTCATGCATGTATCACAATTACTTTTGTAATTATGTTGTAACTCTTCAGAACCTTTTGTGAAAGTACTGAACAGATACATCATGTTTTATATTTTAATGAACAAATGTGAACAGGTTATGTTATGTTCCTTAAAGATTTTTTGTGGATTCTTAATATTTTGTTAAGATTTGCATGATTTTTATCCAAAAAATAGAACATCGTATTTGTAAAGATACTGAACCGATACGAAAAAACCCTGTTTTGAGTCTGAATGTGAACAGCAAGATCCCCGGCTCTGTACTCCAGGACCGGGGATCTTCCATATCATATTTAAAAAAGGGAGGGTATTAAAAATTTGAAAAAAATGTGTTGCTTTCTTACTTTTTATCATCAGAATCTTAGAAGAAATATCCAAATCCTGTTGCTTTTCTACCAGGCTGTGTCTCGCTCTGATCCGGGCTCTGCATCCAGTCACCGTCATCAGACTGTCCATCCTGATATTCTTCTGTACTCTCTTCATCCTGAGATGAACTATCTGTAGTATCCTTTGCCTGCAGTGTAACAGTAACTACCTGTTCCTGATATCCGTTATCACCGGATCTCTTAATGGTTACATCTACAGACTCACCGGCTTCATAATACTGGATTCTGTCAAGAAGTTCCGACATGGAACTGATCGTTGTCTTATCCAGCTTGGTGATGATATCACCCTGTTTGATACCGGCTTCTGCTGCTGCACTGCCGTCAGTTACTTCATATACATAAGCACCTGCCGGAATGTTGTACATCTGTCTTGCTTCTTCAGATACGTTTGTAACACGAACGCCAAGGGCACCTGCTTTATCTGCATCTGCTTTCGTTCTGGTGGTCTGATTCATCAGATCTTCAATAACCGATTTTGCTGTATTGATCGGGATAGCATATCCCATACCTTCTACACCTGTGCTGGATGCCTTTGCGGAGTTGATACCGATCAGACGACCGTTCTCATCCAGAAGAGCTCCACCACTGTTACCAAAGTTAATGGCTGCATCCGTCTGAATCATATTCTGTGTGATCTCACCATTATCTGTAGAAAGAATAACTTCTCGATCCAGAGCACTGATAATACCAAATGTTACGGACTGTCCGTATCCAAGTGCATTGCCGATGGCAATTGACCAGTCACCTACATTTACTTCATCAGAATCACCGATCTCGATAACTTTGATCTGATCCATGACATCCTGTGGAATATCATCCAGTTTCACTGCAACGACTGCCAGATCAAGAGAAGAATCAGTACCTTTCACCTGCGCGGTTACCATCTTATCTTCGTCGTTCTCTGTATCTGCACTAAAGAGAACGGTAAGCTGATCTGCATTCTGTACTACATGATTATTGGTTGCAATCAGAAGTTCTGTATCACTCTTACCAACGATGATACCTGAGCCTGTGCTCTCGCTGTCCTGTTCATATTCCTGACCCCAGAACTGGATGGTCTCTTTACTCTGATTTGTAATAGCTACAATAGATGGCATTGCATTCTGTGCGATCTCTTTTACATTCGGAAGATAACTTCCATCGGAAGATGTATCTGTTGCTTCTGAATCAGAGGCATCTGCGCCAAGTGTAATACCGCTTGTATCGGCCTCTGACTCAGTCTCTGTAGATTCTTCAGCCTGTACACCGGCCATTCTTTCATTGTATGTGTTCACGCCAATTGCTGTACCAGCTGTTCCTGTTATGGTAATCACTGCAAGAGCAATACCTAATTTTTTTGCTTTATTCATAATCCATACCTCCTTAAGGTTTATGTCTTTATTTCAAGAAGATCGATGATCTGATTTCTTATCTCTCTTCCTTGTTTCTGAAACTAATATTAATGGAAATATGTGTTTAATTTGTGAAAACAATGCAAACAAACCGTGTACTTTTTTGGGTGCTTCTGTGATTTAGTATAACCCTGCGTATACCGCTGCCAGTACAACAGTAATAATTCCTGACACAGCTATGGACAGACTGCTCATAGCTCCTTCTATCTCTCCCATTTCCATCGCTTTAGCGGTTCCTATGGCATGAGATGCTGACCCGATTCCAATACCCTTGGCGATAGGATCCGTAATGTGGAACAACTTGCAGACATATTCTGCAATGATGTTACCGAGAATTACGGTGATGATAATAACTGCAACTGTAATGGTTACAAATCCTCCCAGTTCTTCTGATACCCCCATTCCAATTGCCGTAGTGATAGACTTCGGAAGCAGCGTCACATACTGGTCATGGGAAAAATGGAAAATCATTGCCAGTACCAATACACAGGTCACACTAGTCAACGCACCGGACAGGATTCCGGCAAGAATAGCAACTACATTCTTCTTTAGCAGTTCTACCTGCTGGTAAAGTGGTACCGCAAGACAGACTGTTGCCGGTGTCAGCAGATAGCTTAAATATTTTGCTCCATTATAGTAGGTATCATAATCAATATTGCATGCCAGTAATACAGCAATCACTGCTATGATAGAAAACAGCAGTGGATTAATCAATGAGATTTTTGTCTTCTTTCGCAGCCATCCGCCCAGTTCATATGTAACGCAGCTGACTAATACTCCAAAAAACAGGGATTCCAGCATTACATCATTCATCTTTTGTCTCCCCTTTCTTCCGTGCAGAGTGTTTCAATACCAGCTCTGTCACTTTTCCTGATACACCCATAACCAGCACTGTAGATACTACTGTAATCACAGTCACTTCCACCAGCATGCTGCTTAAGTCCCCCCAGGATTCTATCAGTCCCACACCAGCCGGAATAAACATCAGTGGCATGATCTCTATTAGAAAGATTGCAGTATCTTTGACTGCATCCAGTTTCAGCACACCTGTCTCCAGCAAAATGAATAAAATCACCAGTCCGTAAATACTTGCCGGAACCGGAAGGGGAATCGCATATTTCAATAATTCTCCCACAAAGGAAACCAGCAGAATAATCATAAATTGTCTGAGATACTTCATATTATAACTTCCTTTCCATCAGGCTTTGACTGCCCATCGCATCTTCGTAGATCTTGCACGCCCATTGGCTCGACATTCTTCTGCCGACGGCCGGATCACTTCTCTGGCAATATCCTGAAAAATACCTTCTTTATAGTAAGCATTGAATGCTTTCTTCACCAGACGGTCTTCTCCTGAGTGGAAGGTCAGGATCGCAATTCTTCCTCCCGGCGCCATAATATCCGGCAGCTTCTCCAGGAATGTTTCCAGTACCTCAAATTCACTGTTTACATCAATGCGCAGTGCCTGGAAGGTTCTCTGACAGGTCTTTTTGAGAATATCTTTCTTTTCTTTATTTTCCGGCAGAAAAGCCAGCGCACGTTCAATCACCTGCCGAAGATCCGTTGTAGTCTCGATTTTCTGTCCTTTTCGAAACGTTTTTGTCACTTCAGCAGCAATCTTATCCGCATATGGTTCATCAGAATTCTCTATCAGCATACCTTCCAGTTCATCTCTCGTCACTTCCCGCAGACGCTGCGCAGCAGATACTCCCTTCTCCGGATTCAGGCGCAGATCCAGCGGTCCGTCCAGTTTATAGGAAAATCCTCTTTCCGGATTATCGATCTGCATGGAAGATACCCCCAGATCTGCCATACAGAAGTCAAACGGTCCATACTCTGCCCCGATTCGGTCAATATTGGCAAAATTTTCCTGAATAGATGTGAAAATATCCGGTCCGTACCCCGCTTCTTCCAGCCTCTTTGTTGTCTTCACGATCTCAATGGGATCCACGTCCAGGGCATACAGATGTCCCTGTCCTTTCAGGCATTCCATCATCTTACGACTGTGTCCACCGTACCCAAGCGTGGCATCCAGCCCTTTCTGTCCCGGCTGAATCTGAAGGAAATCCAGAATCTCCTTCACACAAATGGAGATGTGCATACCCGCCGGTGTGCTTCCCTTGCTGATCACCTTCGCCACCGTATCCGCATACTTCTCCGGGTTCAGCTCCTTATATTTTTCCTCAAATTTACGAGGATGTGTACCTTTATACCGCACACGCCTCTTATGTGGCTGCTCGTTTTCCATATTCTTACCTCCTGCCAATGGGGACGGTGTTTTCCGGCTTTTTTCCTGTCCCCATTGGCTAAATTCTCTTTTTAATTGGTCTTACCAAAACACCTATCCTTTAGAGTAACACTATGCGCCCAAAATATCCATGCCAAATTTCAGGTTTTTTCGTATCTTTTTCTGTACATTACTTCAAAAGGCAATTATTTTTCTCTTGACAGCAAATATTTTCTATGCTACTTTGTAATTCCAAAACTTATGTGAATTTTTCTAAACGGCAACGTTTATTTTTCGTCACATCACCTCTGGTGATGTGGCGTTTTTTTTTGCTTATTCAGAGCCATGCAGATTTATGCAAAGCAGACTGTTCAAGTTCACTTGATAAAGACTGCTTTCATAAATCTATATGGCGAGAAACCATAAATGAGCAAAAAGGAAGCCTCGCAGAGGCGATTTTGCGAATTGGCTCTGAATAAGCAATCACATAAAGCCTCAATATTTTACAGAAAAAGGAGAATTTATGAATCAGACTTTTATGAAAGAAAAAAAGATTTTACCGCTGGTTTTATCCATGTCTCTTCCGATGGTCTTATCCATGCTGGTAAATTCACTTTATAACATTATTGACAGTTTCTTTGTTGCTAAAATCAGTGAAAATGCCATGACTGCTCTTTCCCTGGTTTATCCGTTGCAGATTCTGATCAATGCCGTAGCCGTCGGCCTTGGTATTGGGTTGAACACCACTGCATCCTTTTATCTGGGCGCACAGGAGCATGAGAAAGCCAATGACTCTGCCTCTGTTGGCATGATTCTGAGTATCATCCACGGACTGATCCTGACACTGGTATGCATCCTGATTGTTCCACACTTTTTACGACTGTTTACGCAGGATGAAGCAGTAATTTCCTATGCGCTGACTTATTCTTATATTGTATTTGGATTTACCACTCCGATCACCGTCGGCATTGCCTTTGAAAAGGTCTTTCAGGCTGAAGGACAAATGATGATTACCATGACCACTATGCTCTGTGGATGTATTACTAATATTATCCTGGATCCAATCTTTATCTTCGGTATCGGACCGGTACCCAAAATGGGAATTGCCGGAGCTGCCTGGGCAACGGGCATCGGGCAGATCGTTCCTATGGTACTTTATTTCATCATTTATCTGAAAAAGCCACTGCCCATTCGCTTGTATATACGAAAAGGTATGTTTGATCCACGGCTTTGCCGCCAGATCTATGGAGTCGGTATTCCGGCCGCACTGAATATGGCTCTGCCATCTCTGATGATTACTGCACTGAATGGCATCCTTGCCTCTTTTTCTTCGGTATATGTTCTGGTTCTGGGAATCTATTATAAACTGCAGACATTCATCTACCTTACCGCCAACGGTATCGTTCAGGGTATCCGCCCGATTACCGGATACAATTATGGTGCCGGAGAATATAAACGAGTAAGAAGTGTATTCAAAACGGCACTTGCGCTGACTGCAGGTGTCATGCTTACAGGTACTATGATCTGTATGGTTTGCGCTTCATGCCTTATGGGATTGTTTACTTCCAATCTGGAAACCATCTCTGCCGGATGTACTGCCTTGCGAATCATCAGCCTTGGATTTATCGTTTCCTCTGTTTCTGTTACCGCAAGCGGCCTTCTGGAAGGTCTGGGACAGGGAACTCTATCACTGATTATTTCTTTTATGAGATACCTTCTGATCATTGTTCCTATGGCTTTCCTGTTAAGCCACCTGATTGGTGCTACAGGCGTCTGGCACGCCTTCTGGATTGCCGAATCCGTATCCGCTTTCACAGCCGGGGCTATTTATAAGAAAAAAATTGTACATGAATTATTAAAAAAGAATTGAACATAAGAAATGGTATATTAGATCTGCAAGCGGATCTAATATACCATTTTTTTAATTCATAATAATAGAATGTTCGCGGAACGCGCAGTCTGTTGTTTAGAATACTACGACTCTTGTTCCAACAGGGCAGTTATTATACAGATAAACCAGATCAGATCTCTCCATTCTGATACATCCATGGGAAACTGCCTGACCCATACGGTTGTCTACCTTCGGATGGAATGCACATCCGTTTGGATTGCTTGTAGTTCCTGTTCCCGACGAAAAGTGAAGCACATATCCGTTATAGGTATCTGACCATTCCTTTTTCAGGATGCTTCGAATACCACTTGCGGTTCTGTTCTGCCATCTTCCAACACAGCAAGGGAACGTCTTTTTCAGCTTCCACTTTCCTGCGCTTCCCTTATATACATATACTTTACAGGTACGTTCAGATACCCAGATCAGCCAGTTTGTATTACTTGTATAGCCTTTACTGTTCACAAATTCCTGTTTTACTGTCTTAGTATAATCATTTTTTCCATTTACATCCAGGCCAGTATACTTCAGGTACTTACGTTTAATACTGATCTTATCACCATTCTTCAGATAACCATTTACCGCTGTACCACTCTTGGCTGTCACTGCCAGTTTTGTTCCTTTTTTCAAAGTAACTTTTTTAGACAATGTTATGTTCCATACGGTTACCTTTTTCTTGGTCTTTACCGTATAATATGGGCGACGGATACTAAGTACTGATTCTGACAGTTTCTTTGCCTTTACACTGATCTTGTTGGACGCTTTGCTGAGATATTTTTTACCATTCTGCTTTTTATAAGCTTTTAACAGATACTTGTAGGTCTTTCCAGCCTGCAGATTTCTGATTGTGCAGGTGTATTTTGTTTTACCAAGGGTCTTAATCTTCTTGTACTTACGTGATGCGGTATCATACTGATACAGTTCATATCCAGATACGCTTGTATTCTTCGACCATCTCAGATTCACAGACCGGTCTCCCAGTGATACTACCCGGAAATACTTTGGGGGATCTACTTTTGAACTGGCGGATACCGGAACTGCCATGGCCAAAACCAGCAGCATACTGAATACTACAATTCCAAAACTACGCTTAATTCCTCTCTTCATAATTACCTCCATTCAATTGTCTGTTTATTATAACACACAATTATGGAAAAACTATGAGTTTTTTTATAAGATTTCTTAGAATTTTCTTAGGATTCCCCATTTCATTTGTATTGACATTTGAAAAAACTTCTTTTAGAATAATAATCTATGGGGAATGAGGTTCTCCCCTGGGCAACCTAAACTGCTTCTACTTGAATGTAAGATAAAATTGCATTTCGATAAGTTAAGCTGATGACTTCTACGATTACGCAATCGCAGAATCATCAGCTTTTTTTGTACGCAAAAGCAAAAATAACTTCTGCGAAATATTTCATTTGCACCGCAAGAAAGGAGATTGTTATGTTAACTTCACTGTCACTTATTTTCCTGGTAGGACTCGCTATGGGCGCCATCTGCCAGAAACTCAAGTTTCCACGCATTATTGGTATGCTGGTTACCGGTATTTTTCTGGGTCCTTATGTTCTGGATTTTCTGGATCCATCAATCCTCTCCATCTCAGCTGACCTGAGAAAAATGGCACTCATTATTATTTTGATCAAAGCCGGATTGTCCCTGGATTTGGGTGATCTGAAAAAAGTGGGCCGCCCGGCCATTCTGATGTCCTTTATCCCGGCATCCTGTGAGATTTTCGCCTATACTCTCTTTGCTCCGATGCTTCTTGGCGTTACAAGAACAGAAGCTGCCCTTATGGGTGCGGTTCTTTCTGCTGTTTCACCAGCAGTAGTCGTTCCACGCATGGTCCAGCTGATGGAAAATAAATATGGTACAGAAAAAGCCATCCCACAGATGATCCTCGCCGGGACATCCTGCGATGATATTTTTGTTATTGTACTCTTCACCACATTCCTTGGGATGACACAGGGTGGGCATGCTAATGTGATGGACTTCGTAAACATTCCGGTGTCCATTATTCTTGGTATCTTTCTTGGCTCCATAACCGGTTATCTGCTGTATCTGTTCTTTGAGACATCCTATGCACGGAAGCATTACGTACGCAATAGCATGAAAGTTATCATTGTCCTTGGTGTCTCTTTCCTGCTGATTGCCATCGAAAGCTGGCTGGAAGGCACGATCTCTGTGTCAGGACTTCTGGCTGTCACCAGTATGGCTGTCGTTCTTAAGATGAAAAGTACTACTTTTGTGTCCAAACGTCTTTCCGAAAAATTCGGAAAACTCTGGTTGGCTGCCGAAGTCATTCTGTTCGTTCTGGTGGGTGCCGCTGTGGACATCCGTTACACACTGAATGCCGGAATTGCCGCCGTCGCCATGCTCTTTCTGGCACTGGCAGTCCGTTCCTGCGGTGTTCTGCTCTGCACTGCCGGTACCAGTCTCACAAGGAAAGAACGTCTCTTTTGCATCATTGCCTACCTGCCCAAAGCCACTGTACAGGCCGCTATCGGTTCCGTCCCTCTGGCTGCCGGACTGTCCTGTGGCAAAATCATCCTGTCCGTAGCAGTAACGGGAATCGTAATCACAGCTCCACTTGGCGCCTTCGGTATCGATATGACCTATCAGAAACTTTTGAAAAAAGAATAAATTCTCAGAAAAATACTTGCATTTTCCACGCATCAATGTTATGATATTAAAGCTAGTTCAAAGACATCGATGCGTGGCTCAGCTTGGTAGAGCGCTGCGTTCGGGACGCAGAGGTCGCAAGTTCAAATCTTGTCGCATCGACTAACAAAAAAGAGAATCGTTCGTGAGAATGGTTCTCTTTTTTATTATTTGGTACAAAAAGTATGTACCTTCGATCTCTTCCGGCACTAACGCTGTTCGGGCGCAGAGGGTGCTGGATGTCCGGTGGACATCCGTTTAGCACCGACCAGAGCGGAGATCACGAGATCCGGGGGATCTCGGTTTGGGGCCGACTGTAACGAAAACTGCGAACTCCAGGATCTTTTTATCCGTCTTGGCGAGGTGGATCAGTCCTCAGGCTCATTACCAGCCACTATTTCCCATCCAAACTTTTTCATAAAATCAATAATTCTCTTTGTTGGTTTCCAGTCATCTTTTTCCATTTCTTTCAATTCTTCCATAGAAAATGAGATCGTTTTACCCTGTTCCAGTTCTTTACGGCTTCTGTCCAATTTTTCAAGGTATTTTATGTTCTCAGCCAATTATCATGCTCCTCTGCCTCAAAACCTGCAAGGTTTATTCTTGTTCTTCCAGCATCTTTTTAGCAGTCTTCTCATCCACATCCAATCTGGCACACAGAATTTTTATTATTTCATCCTCTTCCAGCTGAATTTCCCTCGCCATTTGAATCATTCCTGCCTTCATTCCAGCCTTCATTCCAGCGTCCATTCCGAATTTCATTCCGGCCTGTTTTCCAGCTTCCCATCCACCTTCATATTCTGCCTCTCGCAGCTTACGTTCTTCCTCTTCCTTGTTATATTCAAAAATGCTCACTTTTTCTGCCTCCGCTCTATTCTGCTGTAGAAATTCTGCAAGGATTCCATCCCGAATACATTCATTCACTGCCCGAGATACTCCTGCGTCCAAGCCCATTTTCCCCACATACTCCCTCACTCTGTCTACATATTGTGCATATTCTCCCAAAACTTTACACTGTTCCATCAACTCTCTGTTATGCCCCTTATTAATATTCAATGTTGTTACTTTTAATTCCAGATCCGGCTCACCAATCAGGCTCTCAAATGCTTCTGACAGATATTCTGTACGACTGTCTTCCATCTCCTTTGTTCCGTTGTAAAATACCAGAAATTTAGGTGCTGGGACCTTTTGCAATGTAGATGAATATAATGACTTGCCGTCTACCAGCTTCTGATACTCACTGGCAATATAAAACAGATCTCTCATCGGCATGTTTGGATTATAGGTAGACTGATGTTCATACAGAAACAAATTCGTATCAATTATAAATGCCAAATCATTTTTCATTCCCATATAGACTGCATTCTTCAATGTCACAATCTGTAATTGTTCCGGATCTGAATATGCTGTTCCATTCATCGCATTATATAGTGACAACAAATTCACTTTATCTGAAAACAACATTCGAAATATCGTATCTTTGTATTTTCTATTTGCTTTCAATCCATTTGTTTTTAGCTGTTTCTTTTTTAACTGATTTGTACTCAGTCTCTGATTTCTTTTTGTTTTTCTCTTTGCCATAGGCGTATCCTCCTGTTTTGTACAGGAGTTGCCTGGCAATGTCTTTATCTCCACATTTTTCGGGTATCTCCTGCATTTTCAAATAATTAATTAGAATGAAAAAGCATAAGATCTCTGAAATGATGTTGAGAATTCGGACAGTGTATTGCACTGAGATTCGAAAAATATGCTTTTGTGATTCTTATATTAACACTTATCCCCCTTCATTTCAAGCAACTTTTTGTAATTATTTATATAACTTTTTATATGTGTTTATCAAAAATAATTCAAGAATGCCGAGGCATTCTTCTGAGCATCTCCGCAATCCTGCCGGAGGCTATATCAGATGGGGGATTGACTCCCATCACTGATATAAAAAGCAGGAAAAGTTCGTCACCCATAACCAAATTCTCCCTTTCTTTTTCCCTTAAAATTGGTTACTACAACCCTGTTTTTTTTCCTGTTTTTTCTGTATGATAACTATAATCAGATCGTAATAGAAGGCCGCAGAACTATACGATATTTAAAGGAGGTTTTTACTATGTTAACAGCAAA
Organism: Jingyaoa shaoxingensis; assembly: GCF_014385005.1. Lineage (GTDB taxonomy): Bacteria > Bacillota > Clostridia > Lachnospirales > Lachnospiraceae > Marvinbryantia > Marvinbryantia shaoxingensis. The sequence continues at coordinate 27,959 of NZ_JACRSZ010000005.1, forward strand.
ACAGAATATGATCGAATGTATGAAGGCCGGAGGACATCCTGACCGTTATGTAAATCAATATGAAGCTATCAAGCTTTTATTCCACCCATTTATGTTTACCAGCCCTTCCCCTCAGAAGGGTCAGACAAATATCGTAAATGCATGGGGTGTTACCAACAGCTTCCCTGACAACGTACCAGGTGCTTTCCCGGTTCATACTCCGGACAAGATCGTCGTAAAAGATATTGAGAACTGGAAAGATTACGTAAAGGCACCTTCACTGAATTTTCCACAGGAACTCTGGGATCAGTGCAAAGCTATGTACGATGCGGTTGACGGTGAGAAAGCGTTCAAGGCTTCTTTCGTTGCTCCAGGACTTTTTGAACAGACACATCATCTGTGTGAAATGGTAAATGCACTGTACTATTATGTAGACTACGAAGATGAAATGCATGACCTGATCAAATATCTGACAGAATGGGAATTAAAACTGGCAGAAGGCATCTGCGACCACCTTCACCCGGATATGATCTTCCATCATGATGACTGGGGCAGCCATGACAGCACATTCCTCAGTCCGGCTATGTTCGAAGATTTCTTCCTGGATTCCTATAAAGAGATCTACGGCTATTACAAGAGCCACGGCGTAGATTATATCGTGCATCATTCTGATAGCTACGCTGCTACGCTGGTACCTGATATGATTGAAATGGGTATTGACGTATTCCAGGGATGTATGAAGACTAATAATGTACCAGAACTGATCAAGAAATATGGTGATAAGATTAGCTTCATGGGTGTAATTGAAAACGCATTTGTTGACCACGAAGGATGGTCCGATGAAGAATGTGAAAAAGTTGTTCGCGAAACCATCGCTGACTGTGGTATGCACAGTTTCATTCCTTGTATCGCTCAGGGTGGTCCTGGTTCTGTATATCCAGGTGTTTACCTGTCACTGGCAAAAGCAATTGATAAGGTAAACCAGGAACAGTTTGGATTCACACCGGAAGAACAGGCTGCAATGCGTCTGCCACACGATATCATGTTTTAAATTGTATTCAGACAACAGCTCAGCCGGGTGCATGCACCCGGCTGATTTTTCTGCCCTTCAAGAATGCCTCGGCATTCTTCTGCGCATCTCTGTTTTCATCAGACTATCCCTTCCGTCTTCTCCAAAGCATCCAGAAAATGCATGGAGATATGACAGTAATTTCGTACCTTCGCATCATCCAGATCTACTCCCATACTTTCCTGAATCTTTTTCATACGATAGACCGTGGTATTACGGTGCATAAATAATTCTGCCGATGTCTGTGTAATAGATCGTTCATGATCCAGAAAACACAGAAGTGTGTAGAACATCTCATCTCCATTCTGCTTCTCCTTCCACAAACGATAGACTGCCGGCATTACCGCCATAATTTTGTCCCTGGCCTGTACTCTTGCTGTCAGCAGATACTCCATGGCATAAGTTTCAAAATACTGGAATGCCTTCGGCTTCTCCGCCTTCATTCCCCGTTCCAGTGCATATTTCGCCTGACGGTAGAATCTGGATATCTCACTGATTCCCTCCTGATCCGGAAGACTGAATCCCACACAGACCGGGTTGTGCACCACCAGATTTCTCAACAGCATACAGGCATCATATTCCTTAGACAGATTTCTTGTGGATAACAGCACCAGATCATCCTGCCATACATAGATGCTGGCATCCGTCAGATTCTGAATCAGCATCCGCATCAATGAATTCATCTGACGTCCCTGATTTTCCTTTGCATCCTGTTCCGTAAAATGAATCAGAGTAATATAATACGTATCATTTGCTTTCCAGCCCATATATTTTAACTGCATCTCTAACTTTACCGGATCATACAGCTTCTCCAGCATCACATTCAAAAATACATTACTTGTGCTGGACACAGGATCTTTCTGCAGTGACTGCCCCATTGCCGGCTGCAGAACCTCAATCAGTCTCTCCAGAAGCTGCATGTCTCCCTGATTCAGACGGCGTTCTTTTGCAATGAGATTGATCCGTCCACAAATCATATTATTAAAGTAAAGACATAGTGTAGTTCCGCTCAGATCGATTATCTGGTTCTGAGGCAGAGTATAATTCACTTTGTCGTAAGAATAAAATTCACTGTTCCCACTGTGAAATTTTATCATATTTACCGCATTCACTGAAGAATATCCATAACGGCTCAGATATGCCCATTCACTGTCCAGGGCATGTTCCCCATAGACACTGGTTCTTCCCAGCACTTTGTTATTCGCATCAAACAGCACCATAGGATTCTTGAACATCTTGTACGCCTGATCCATTGCCGCCTGATAATCCTGTCGATCCACAGCTTCTTTGATCTTGCTGATCCAGTCCTCATGGGCATCAAAGATAGACTGTACCAGTTCAAACACTCGGGTGATCTCCATATCATAGATGAAAATCCGATCGCCTTCCCCATCGCAGACAACATAATCCTGTTCCCGATAGATATGTACACAATTCGTCGCATAAGCAAGGCGGGCACTGTTCAGAACGGCAGGTGCCTCTTCTCTGATCTCCAGTTTGATATCCAGTTCCGAAATCTGGTTGGCAATCATCCACATACTTAATTTCAAATCTTAGCCCTCCCATTCAAGAATGCCTCGGCATTCTTGCTGCGAGATGCGCGTCATGCAAAGCATGACATATTTCTTTTGCGCATCTCTGCAATCCTGCCGGAGGCTATATCAGATGGGGGATTGACTCCCACCACTGATGCTAATTTGCCCCTCGCCACCTAAAGAGGTGGGAGTCATCTCACATCTGATATATCTGCTTTTCTGCTTCTGGTATCATTATAATACCACAAAAACACAGTCCTGTGGAAGCTGTTTTCCATCTCCCACAGGACTGTTGTTTCCGCTGTTTTTCAGTTGTTTTTCTTATTTTTCAAAATGAGTCATCGGCTTGGTTACTTCCTGATTCTCATCCACAATGACTTCTCCGCCACGATTAATTGCATCAATCACATCCGTAATAAAATCATATACTCCAGGGAATACAGATCCCGGTTCACCCATAACCGTTGCCGGAATGAAATAATTCTTGGAATTTACCTCACTGATGACTTTTCTGGTCTCAGCTTCTACATATTCCTTGGTCCAGTCACCACGGTCTACTTTTCCGTTGTCGATACCACCCTGGAAAGAGATCTGTCCACCATAAGTCTTAATCAGATTCGGAATGTCATTTCCATACATACAGCCCTGCCAGATGTCAATGCCCATCTTGATCATACTTGGAACCAGGTTTGCTCCATAGGAATCACTGTGATGGATAATCAGTTCTACACCATTTGCTTTCCAGTATCCGTAGATCTTCTGGTAAGCCGGTAACAGGAATTCATCAAACATTTCCGGTGACAGGAAAGAAGATCTCTGGCTGCCCCAGTCATCATGATGGAACAGTGCATCCGGATGAATGTGGTCAATAACTTCTTTTGCTACCTTCAGTTCGTATTCTACCAGATAATCAATGAGTTCATGCATGGCTTCCGGTTCATCATAGAAGTTAATCATACAATCTTCCATACCCATCAGATAATGAAGTTTTTCAAAAATACCAGGTGCAATAAATGGAGCTACGAAGTACTGATCTCTGTCGATGGCATTTACCTGTGCAATGGTTGGTGCCCATTCTTCATCAGTAAACTCTGTTCTTGGCATATGTACTTTTTCTTTCCAGTTCGTCACATCATCTACTACTACAAATTCCGGTGAAGTATTCGGAAACATACCCGGTACATTTTCCGGGAATTCCATCTCAACGCCCCATCCGTTTTTCCAGGTGCCCCCCTTCTGAACCTGACCCATGGCAAATAAAGTTGCCGGGTCAAATGCCAGTTTCACATATTCAAACTGATTTACATATTCATCCAGTTTTTCGCCTCTGATACATGCTAATACTTTCTGTTTTGGTGTCATAATGATTTCCCCCTTTTTTCACATATCATGATCTTAATTGTTTTTTCCAAGTTTATAACCAAACTGTAATAATAAAGCACCAACCAGAACACAGACTGCCGGAATGATCATGAATCCTGCGCAGACACCTGTCTGCAGTGTTGCCAGCTCTGATGCATTTGCTTCTGTAAAGTAGGACATATCTGCCATAGCTGATGTATAAGCACCAAGTGCCAGACATCCGGAGATCAGAAGTCCTCTTGCCACGATACCAAGCTTGATCGGAACTGTAAGCAGTCCCATTACCGTACCGGTTACGTCATAACCCAGTTTCTCACCACTGAACTGTGCACAGTTCGCATAAAGTTCCGGATCTGCTGTATTGGAAATATACATGAAGAACATCAGAATACTCATCAGTACAATGACGATCGTAGTATTGCTTCTTAATATAAATGCCAAGAATCCTGCTGCTGCCATAATAATATAAGATAAGATAATACTGTTTTTTCCACCCAGCTTTCCTACCACATGTCTTGCCAGATAGGATGCAATGATACCAAGAATATTAGCTGCCAGCATAAACGGTGTCATCAGTCCAGGATTACCGGAAAGATAGGTGAAATAATAAGCTGCCATACCATTTACCAAAAAAAATACTACGTATTTCAGCATATCAGAAATAAGTAATGCAATCAGGTGTGGATTACAGGCAACTGCGTCCATAGCCTTTACCTTCGGCTGGCCAGCCACCTGCTTCTGCATTGCTGCTGCCATGGCCGCTTCTTCTTCGCCGGTTGGTTCATAACCTTTGAACATTACAAAGTGTGCATACATGCCGGCAAACATCAGACAGGCAAATACAAATGCAGTTGCTGCGTAGGAGTTTGCTTCTCCCACAATCGATGCAAAGAAGGAAACTACTGCCGGTCCCACAAAGGAATATACAACAGACGCTGCAGAAGTCCAGATACTTCTGGAAGAAGACAAAGCCATACGGTCTTCCGGCGTCTTTGCTGCTACATTGATCATAGAAATACTTGCAATATACGGAAGATTCCATGCAATTCGGCTGGTGATCATCGCAAGTGTGACAAAAACAACCGCCGCCATTCCGTTCCCGATACGGATAAACTGTCCCGCATATAAAAACGGTACCAGCCAAGGTGTCAGGATCAGCCAGGAGCGATAACGTCCCCATTTCTTTGCTTTTCCTTTGTTCATGAATGCACCATACATCATAGACAAGATCGCATCTACCACTGCTGAAATCGTGGTCATAACCGCTACAATTCCTGTACTGAATTTGGCGATGTTGGTGAAGAAATAGGATGCGTAGAAAGTATCGATATTCGACATTAACGTAAAGCCGAAATCACCGACACCGAAAAACTTTTTCAGCGATCCGCTGATCTTCTTAGGTTCTTTCTGTTCTGACATAACTGCTCACCCTCCTTGTGTCGTTTTGTGCAAATCCTCCATAATTTCTGTCATTTGCAGATTTTGTATGTCTTATATGTTGTAGTATAAGGGTTTTACAAAGCAGTTCCTATGGTATAGAAATACAATTTTAGGATGTCTTTTCTCTCTATTTTTGTTTATGAATACCATACCATTTTATGATAAAAAATCCACGGATCTCTGTATCAAAGGATCCATGGATTTTGATCTTTCCTACACTTGGGGAACCCAAAGTCTAAAGGTCTTCTGCCGTTATTTCCCGATATGGAAGCCGGATATATTTTCCATCTTTGAGCTGATATTTCTCCGGAAGTTCGTTTTCGGTCACAAGTGCATAGGCCAGTTCCAGCATAGCATATGCCTGTCCTTCTCCGTCATTGAGAACGGTTCCCAGAAATTCTCCTTTTTTTACTACTTCCAGTCCCACACTGGTTCCATCGATTCCCAAAATTACTGGCCAGTCAGTATCACCCGGTTTTAATCCTGCTTCTGTCAGAACATCCACCGCCCCCAGGGCCATATCATCATTATTTGCCAGAATTACTTCAATTTCTTCTCCGTATGTATCCAGAAATGTCTGCATCTTGGTTGCCGCCTGATCCCGGTTCCAGTTCGCTATCTCATCTGCCAGTTTTTCAACCATATAACCACTTTCTGTGATTTCTTCAATCACCGCCATGCTTCGCGCAAGAGAATCATTGTGTCCCGCTTCTCCTTCTAACATGACATACTGCAGTACACCGTCTTTGTTTTTATCAATTTTGTTAAAATTTTTTCTGCATTCTTCCACAAGAATTTTGCCCTGCAGACGCCCTGATTCATAGGCATCTGCTCCCACATAATAAAGTTCGTCCCAGCGGTCCAGATCCTCTTCTACCAGTTCTCTGTTGAAAAAGATTACAGGAGTCTGGCTTTTCCTGGCTTTTTCTATAATACCGGATGCATCTGTACGATCCACAAGATTAATGCAGGCAATATCCACCTGATCATCAATAAAATCATCCATCTGACTATTTTGCACCATCTGACTTCGCTGTGCATATCGGATATCCAGGCTTATGGTAATTTCCCATTCCTTTTCTTTCTCTTTTGCATAATTCTGAAAACAGGAAATCAGTTCCGATACAAATGTATCGTACTGATCATAGGAACTGACTCCTATACGCAGAACTTTCTGATTTGTTTTTCCGTTTTTCCTCTGTGAACTGCATCCTCCAAGCACCATGGCTACACCAAGTGTAAGAGCCAGTCCCCCCAGCATTTTTCTGTTCATACCTTCTCCCCGTCAACTGTTTGGAAACAGGAGCCTTGCATGTTCCTCGTCATACAAGTTTTCCTTTGTAACAATGTTATATGAAATATGGATATTTTCATTAATCCAGTCTGCTTCACGCTTTTCCGTCAGTGCCATAATTCCCTCGTATCCCATACCGAATTCGTTCTGGTAGACCAGCGCAGCCAGATTCTCATTATCCAGATCGTTCACTGTTGCCGCTGTGTTACCGATTCCGTATATCTGCAGTCTTGTCTTTTTTCTCTGCGAATGGCTCTGGTATTCCTCCCACAGCGCCGCTGTCTGCTCTGTGGAATACTTGTCCAGCGTTACCGCTTTTCCGTTGCTTTGCAGGACCTCCACTACCGCGTCCATAATCTCTTCTGTCTTTTTTCCGGTTTCATCTATTATTTCAATTTCTTCTCCGGATGCTTTTAATGCATCTGTTACGCCACAGTAACGATTCTGCATACTGTCCCTGTCCATTCTTTCTCCCAGAATGATGATCGGTCCGTCCTCCGGAAGCATTTCGCTTAACACTTTCTTTCCCAGTGTCTTTCCCATCCGGTAATCATCTGCCCGGATCACAGGATATTCCTCACCGACTCCGCTTTCTATAAAAACCATTGGGACTGATATGTTGCTTTTTTTCAGTTCTTCCTTCATCTTCTCCTTTTCGATACATGCCACAAGTACACCGGAGGTTCCCAGTTTCTCTTCCCTCTCTATTGCCAGAATCTCATCTTCTGTCGTATTATTTGCATCCAGATGCACATAATTGATCATAATTCTGGCATCGTCTTTTGCCTGCTCTGCACCTGCCTCTAACATTGCCCACTCATTTTCTGCATCCTGATAGAGAACCACTGAATATAATTTTTTCTCGTTTTTCTGAACCGTTTCCGTAATATATCCATATACGGTAACAGGAATCAGTACTGCGGCTGCCAGGAAAATCGGATACTTTCGTCTGTTTTTTTCGTTCATCTCTGCTCTCCCGCCTCCTCTTCCGTGGTCTTTGGAATATGAATTCTCACTACAGTACCCTCATCCGGCTCACTTTCTATTTCCAGTCCATATTGTGTTCCAAAGTAAAGCTGTATACGCTGGTTCACATTTTTCAGTCCGATTCCGGATCCTTTCTGCCGTGCTTTCTCGCCGCCTGTCAGGAGATGTTCGACCTGTTCTTCCGGCATCCCCGGTCCGTTATCCTCTACTTCCAGATACAAATCCTGCTCTCTGGTATAAGCACGGATGTGGATCTCTCCTTCTCCATCCATATATTCCATACCGTAATATATTGCATTTTCTATCAATGGCTGTATTACCAGTTTGATTGTTTTGTACTGTTCTATATCAGGTTCCACCTCAAAGTATGAGGTAAATTTATTCTTATACCGGTATCTCTGAATTGCCAGGTAACTTCTTGCATGCTGCAGTTCGTCCCCTACAGAGATTACATTTTTCCCTCTGGAGAGACTGATTCTGAGAAGTCGTCCCAATGCCTGCACCATCGATACCGCATCCTCATACCGCTCACTCTCAATCATCCACATAATCGAGTCCAGTGTATTATACAGAAAATGTGGATTGATCTGGGACTGAAGGGCATCCAGTTCGTTCTTACGCTTTTCTTCCTGTTCCTTTACCATCTTATCGGTAAGTTCCTGTAATTCTTCCACCATAAAACGGATCGTCAGGCCGAGATGCTGTATCTCCGGAGGACCGCCAATATATACCACAGGCTGCTGCTTCATCTCAATTCCCTGAATGGATTTTTCCAGTTTTTTCAACGGATCTGTAATGCGCACTGCTACATACTGATTGACAAAAATCATTAAAAAAATTGCCAGTACCAGGTTCAGCAATGCCATCATCCTTGTCTGATTCAGATCACTGAACAGGCTTTCTTTTGATACCACACTGACAATCTTCCATCCGGTATAACCCACAGTTTTTACCACAACTACTCGTTGTTCTCCCTGGAATTCTTCGTTGTGTACCCCCTCATCGTAAGTGCTTGCTGTCTGATTATTCTCCTGTATAATGTTGGAAAAAATCAGATTCTGTCTGGGATGATAGATGATCTCCCCATCTCGTCCTATCAGATAAACATAGCCTTTTCCGTCATTATTCACTTCTGTAAAAAGCTGCTGGATTCCACTGAAATTCATATCCACCAGAAGAATTCCACCAGACATTTTTCCATCATTGGTCAGTTCCACCCCCCGGCTCAAAGAAACTACCCAGTAATATCTGCCACTTTTATTTTCAAAAATATTCTGTACATGCAGATCTGAAAAATGCAGATTTTCCATCTTATCCGATGCGTCCTCAAACCAGCTTTGCGCGGTAATATTCACATTCTTTTTCAGGCTTCCCACCGGTGCTGCCCCCAGAAGCTCCCCGTCTCTGGTAAAGCAGGCTATGCTTACCAGATTATCTTTGTTTGCTTCATACAAGAGACTTAACTCCCGGGAAATGTCATCTTTATCAAAATCAACTTTCTTTATTACATTGTAATACACCGCATCGGAACTGCGCATCATAGACCGAAGATACGTATTCAGATTAATCTCCACCTGCCCGATCAGTTTCTGACTGTCCGACAATACCTGCCGCTCCAGCGTTCTCTCATAGCGGTTCAGCAAAACAGCAGTGATCAGTATCATCCCTGTCAGCGCCACAAACGTAAAAGACATGGAAATCATAAACCGGAAACTGCGGTTGCCGACTCTTCTCTGAAGTTTTTTCCATTTTTCGTTCAGATATCTCATGTTCCTGCTTCCTCTGCATGTTCTGTCCGATACTTACTTGGTGCCACACCAAAATGGCGTTTAAAAACATAGCTGAAATAATTCGAATCTGTGTATCCTACTTTCTGCGCTATGATATAGCTCTTCTCATTTGTCTCAATCAGCAGTTTTGCCGCCTGTTCCATCCGGTATCCTGTCAGGTAGCCTACAAATGACTGTCCTGTCTCTTTTTTAAAAATTGTCGAAAAATAAGAATTCGATACACCAAGAAGATCGCAGACCTGATCCAGCGAAATGTTTTCATCGGCATAACTGTTCTGCACATATTCCTGTGCTCTCTGTACAAAGCTTCTGGTAGAACTGTTTCTTGCAATAATCAGACGGCTGCGGTATTCCAGACTGCGTTCCAGTATCCAGACCCTGAGAGCTGCCGGATCCATATCCATCAGATGACTGTATAACTGACCGATATCTTTCTCCGTTTCCCTGTCTGCAATCTCATTGTTTGCCGCAAAACGGTAAAAATCACTGATCAGATCCATAATATCTATGTGATGCTGAAGCATGGATTTCCCATGAATGGTCAGTTGTTCTACATAACAGTCTACCGCTTCTGTCACTTCTTTTTCTGTTCCGAGACGGATTTTCTTAAAAAGCTGTGACAATTCTGCTCCCGGTGCCCCGGCAGAACTGTAATCTTCTTTCGGCGCAATTTCACGGATATTGATTGCCCGTATTGCACCGTAAATACCTCTGTAAGAAACAGCCTCTCTGGCACCATTGTAAGAATCTGACAGTTCCATCAGCGAATCGCATACTTTTCCGATTCCTGCTGTTGTCACTGCACCGATCATGCGGTGCACATATCTGCAGAAACGGTCACAGTCATCTGTCAGCTCTGCCACATCCCCTTCTTTTTCCAGTTCTGCAATCAACACCGTATTTCCCATATAAGAAAAACTCTTTGTTTTCCATTTTTCTCCCAGATATTCCTGTGCCTGTTTTTCTACAGAAGCAGTCACCAGCATGGCAGTCATTCCTTCCGGAATCTGCGTTGCCGACGTGTGGATCACCAGGCAGCAGACATGTGGCTGCGTAAAAGTAATCTGGTAATCTCTGAGATACCTGTCAATCTGCTCCCTGGTCAGCCACCCTTCTATGAGTGCTGTATAAAAGTTGACTCTCAGAAGCGGAAGCGAATCCGTATAGTATTTTTGCAGGGTCTCCACATTTCTCTTTTCCCTGATCTCGGTGTCTAACTTTTCTCTCAGCTTCTGAAAAACCTTCGTCAATTCCGCACAATTCAGCGGCTTGAGAATATATTCATCCACTTCCAGATGTATGGCTTCTTTGGCATATTCAAATTCATCAAAACCGGTAAAGAGAAGAATCTTTGTTGTCGGAAATTCTGCCCGAATTCTCTTTGACAATTCCATTCCATCCATATAAGGCATCCGAATATCTGTCATTACCACATCCGGCTGATACTCTTCCACCAGTTCCAGTGCCTTTACTCCGTTATTTGCCAGTCCCACAACGGAAAATCCCATATCCTCCCACGGAACTTTCTTCATAATAATCTGTGTTACATCATCTTCATCATCTACCAGAAGTACTGTATACATTCCTGCTTCCCCCCGCTGCTTTTCCTATCTGAACATTTACTTTCTGTCTTACTCAGTATATCAGATTCCCTGTGTTTCGTACACTAAAACAGAGGCACTCATGCACCCGTTCGGATGCATTCTGTGCCCCTGTCTGTCATAAAATATGATGTCGGGAGCAAAAGCCCCGACTTTGATGCCTACGGATTGTTTCGTGCTATGCACTCCCACAATCCTACCCAATATTCGCATATCGTGGGACTATCATCCCACTTTTATGCTCATATCGGGGCGGGTCCCAAGGTCTTTCACCCACCTATGAGCAAGCTCATGTGGGTTTAGACCTTTTGACCCTGGCATCATAATATTATTTCTTCTGAACGTATTTCAGGCAGTCCAGTGTAACGGCTACCAGAATGATAATACCGGAGAATACGAACTGAAGGTTGGTATCAATACCCAGAATAGTCAGGGAATAGGTCAGTGCTGTAAAGATGCACACACCTACTACTACGCCTGAGATCTTACCGATACCACCGGTAAAGGATACGCCACCTACTACGCAGGCTGCAATAGCATCCATATCCCAGCCCTGTCCATATGCTGCTGATCCGGAACCAACCATACGGATACATTCCAGCCAGGAGCCGAATCCATACAGAACACCTGCCATCATGAAGGCACCCAGAGTAACCTTAAATACAGAGATACCAGAAACTGCTGCTGCTTCTGAGTTTCCACCAACTGCATACAGATATTTACCAAATGTTGTCTTATTCCAGATAAACCATACAATGATAATTGCTGCCACTGCCCAGAGAATAATGGTTGGGAAGTTGTTGATCTTCGGAATAATCATGGAAGGAATGTTAGATTCGATAGATCCGAAAGAAACACCCTTGGTAGAATAAGTTACCAGACCGAAGATTACCAGCATGTTTGCCATTGTACAGATGAATGGATGCATCTTAAACTTCGCTGCGAAAAATCCTGCGATGGTAGTAAAGCAGGTACACAGCAGTACGCACATAAATACTGCAAATACGACTCTGACGCCTACCGGAAGTCCTGTAAAGTCAAATACATGACCAAATACGGAACCGGTGTTGATTCCTTTGTGCATGATAATTGTTGCTGTGGTCGTTCCCATACCAACCATACGTCCAATGGAAAGGTCGGTACCTGCCAGCAAGATCAGCCCTGCTACACCAAGAGCCAGGAACATTCGCGGTGATGCCTGCTGCAGAATATTCAGTACGTTATTGGTTGTCAGAAGCGGTGTATGCTTAATAATCGGTGTGATGATACACAGCATAATAAAGATCAGTACAATGACAATATACAGACCATTCTGAAGAAGGAAAGATCTGCGGTTGAAGTTGTACTTGTAGTTTTCCCATTTCTGTGCCTGTGTCTCTGCAAAAGAGAACTTTGACATACGCAGCAGATCCAGCAGATGATACTTGTAGTTAAATGCTGCATGTCTGCGGTCTTTTACATCCTGCAGATCCTTTGCCAGTGTCATCTTGGCATCAAAAAGACGGTTTTTGTGTACATACTTTTCGTCTTTCTGTTCCTGATGATCTGTCAGTTTTGCCATGGTTGCCTGATGTTCTTTTTCCAGCTGGGCAACTGCCTGTTTGTATTTTTCCTGTGCGGCAGCTTTTTCCTGTGCACAGCTTTCTTTTACCGGCTGGAAATATTCACTGTCGTAATGTGCTTTGATATAGCTTTCTGCATCTGCAATCAGTTTTGAAATACTGTCTTTGTTTGCCGCTTCCACCTTCTTTGCTTTTTCGATTCCGGCGCGGCACTCTGATATACGGTTTTCTCTTTCTCCTGCGGTGAGAGTCTTGTCTCTCTTTGCCACATCAACACTGTTCTGGAAAGCAATTACACGATCGGTCCCTTCCCGGCGCAGGTCATCGATCTGTTTCTGTATCTTTCCGACATATTCATCAATTGGCTGACGGAGCTTCATTTCCTGCTCCTGTGTCAGAATTTTACTGTTTGCCATAATCTGTCTCTCTCCTTATTATAGGTATTTTGCACTGAGTCTCAGCAATTCTTCCTGATTGGTTTCTTTGGTATTTACAATACCGGAAAGATGTCCGTTGGACATAACACCGATACGGTTTGTGATTCCCAGAATCTCAGGCATCTCAGAAGAAACTACAATGATTGTTTTTCCCTGTTTTGCCATCTGGACGATCAGTTCATAAATCTCATATTTGGCACCGACATCAATTCCTCTGGTCGGTTCATCCATCATAAATACCTGTGGTTCTCTCTCCAGCCATTTACCAAAGATTACTTTCTGCTGATTTCCACCGGAGAGACTTGAGATCATGTCGTCCGGTCCCATACATTTGGTATGCATGATTTTAATCTCATTAGCTGTTGCCTTTGTCATCTTTGTATCCGAAAGCGCAATTCCCGCTTTATACTGACTCAAGTTGGCAATCGTTGTATTAAAAGTCAGATTACCCTTCAGGAACAGACCGTTGGCCTTACGTTCCTCTGTAATCATTGCAAAACCATGTTCCATGGCTTCTTTTGCACTGTTGAAGTTCATCAGATGATTCTTAAAATATACTCGCCCTGCTGCTCTGGTTCTTACACCGAAAATTGTTTCCAGAAGTTCGGTACGTCCTGCCCCAACCAGACCATACAATCCGAAGATTTCGCCCTCTTTTACTTCAAAAGTAATATCCTGCAGATGAGGTTCAAACTTGGTGGACAGATGCTGTACAGACAGAATCACATCCTTCGGTGTATTATCCAGCGGTGGGAATCTGTTTTCCAGCGAACGGCCTACCATTGCCGCAATCAGTTCATTCATATCTGTTTCTTTGGAACTCTTTGTCATAACAAGCTTTCCATCTCGTAATACAGAGATCTCATCACAGATCTCAAAGATCTCATCCATCTTATGGGAAATATAGATCAGTGCAATTCCCTGGGACTTCAGCATCCGCATCATTTCGAAAAGCTTGTCCACTTCCTGTACTGTCAGAGAGGAGGTCGGTTCATCCAGAACGATCACTCTCGCGTTATAGGAAATCGCTTTTGCAATTTCACACATCTGTCTCTGGGAAACTGACATATTTCTCATCGGCTGTGTCAGATTGACTGTCATTCCCAGTTTACGGAACAGCTCAGATGCTTCTTTTTTCATTCTTCCCTCATCCACAACGCCAACGGAATTCACCGGATAACGTCCGAGGAAAAGATTATCCATAACATTACGCTCCAGGCACTGGTTCAATTCCTGATGTACCATGGCAATTCCATTTTCCAGAGCGTCCTTTGGTCCGGAAAAGCTTACTTCTTTTCCATCCAGAAAAATGGTTCCTTCATCTTTCTGGTAAGTACCAAACAGGCATTTCATCATGGTAGACTTGCCTGCGCCATTCTCGCCCATAAGTCCCATGACTGTTCCAGGCTTCACGTCCAGATTGATATGGTCCAGAACCCTGTTTCGTCCGAAAGACTTACTCATCCCTCGTATGGACAAGATCAATTCATTTTTCTCTGCCATTCTTCTTACCCCTGTCTTTTCTTCTTCTTAATCGTCGAGATGGGGGCAAAGCTCCTTTGCCCCCATCCAACGTGATCTGTTTATTTTTTCTTACTGACTAAGCAGAGATGTGTAGGATGCTGCATTATCTGTCTTAACCATGTTAATTGCGAATGCATCATACTGGCTTGGGTTACCCAGACGGTTTGTAATGTTGGATTCTGTCTGACCGTCACCACCGATGTATTCTACATCCAGATTCAGAATATCATCATAGTTCTGAAGCAGTGGCTGGTAAGTAGAGCTCAGGAAGTTATCTGCTGCGTTGTAGATGTTCAGCCATACGCTCTTTCTTGGGCTTGTGCTTTCATCCAGCTGATTAGAAACTGGTGCATATACTACTGTAGAATCTGTGAAATCCTGATAGTTGTCAGCTGTTACTGCTACGTTTAATGCGTAGTAAGAACGTTCGTCTGCATTATATGTATAAACGTCATCTGTCAGAACGTTGCCTGCTTCGTCTGCTGTTCCGATACCTGTATCAATATCTACTCCATCCAGTGCGTTACGCAGAACACGAAGTGTTAAGTAAGCCTGAACGTCAGCATGCTGGCTGATTGTTCCGCCGTATCCGTCTGCGATTGCTGCAACTGCATCACTGTTTGCATCGTATCCGAATGTAGGAACTGTATTTTCCTGTGACCATGCATTGAACATGGACATTCCCATACCATCATTGTTAGAAGCGATAACATCGATCTGATCACCGAAAGATGATGACCATGTACCGATTGCATTACCTGCTGTTGCTGCATCCCATGTAGCACCTGCAGAATTCTTCATTTCCTGAGAAGCCAGCTCACGAACGATGTATTCTTTTCCGTTGATCTCCAGCTTGCCATCCTGTACTACGGTAGCGGAACCGTCTGTGTTTGTTCCAACCGGATCACTGTTGATATCGCCGTCTGTCTCTACTGCTGTACCAAGAGCTTTACGAACACCTCTTGTACGTGCGATAGAATCGTTATGTCCGATATCACCGATTGCCAGAACGTATCCGATGATGCCATCACCGTTACGGTCGATAGAATCAATATTAGCTTCGATATAATCTTTGATCATGGTTCCCTGAAGTTCAGCACCCTGATTTGCATCAAATCCTACATAGTAGGTATTGTCATTGAATGTAAGAGCATCCATATCCAGCTCACCTGTTGAGCTGTTAGATGGCTGACGGTTGAACCATACAAGTGGCTTGTCACTGTTTGCTACATCCTCAGCAGAAACACCAACTGAAAGAGCTGATAAACTAAGAGCTGCTGCAAGCATTAAAACGATTTTCTTTTTCATAAGAAAAATACCCCTTTCTTTTTCGGACCTCTTGTCCGCACTGTTTATGATGCTCTTACTATATCGAATTTTCATTGTTAAAAAAATAGAATATTTTTCGTTCCGCATTGGAATTTTTTAGATATTCTGTTATTTTTTCTTTTATTTCTTACGTTTTATTCGTCATTTAACCCATTTTATCCAGCAAAACTACTCTGTCAATTCCACACATTTCAGGAGTATCTTTCCATTGCTTCTTTTTCTTCCTCCTCATGTGTAATAAACAATACCTGTTTCCCGATGCATTTTCTTCTTGTATACTCCATCACCAGTTCTCTGGTGCTTTGATCCAGACCACGAAATGGCTCATCCAGGAATAATACGTCCCAGTCCGCATAAAAAGCTCTCACAAGTGCCACTCTCTGCCGCATTCCAAAAGACAGTTCCTTTACTTTCTGATCTACGCATCCCGGCAGACCGACTTTTTCCAGTTCTGCCTTAATTCTCTCGTATTCCTGCTTTTCTGACTCAGACTCAAAGAGTTTTCTTTTTCTCATAATCCGGATATTGGCATAGACACTCAGATCCTCACCAAATATCTGATCCTGGAAAACAGCACTTTTCTTTCGTCCTTCCAGACCCGCTATGCTTCCGCTGTCCGGTACCTCCAGTCCCATAAGCAGCCGAAGCAGGGTAGTTTTTCCTGATCCGGATGGAGCCATAAGACAGGTAATCTGTCCACATGAAAATGTCTGCGACAGGTCTTGAATGACGTGATGATCTCCATAACTTTTACTTACATGCATCAGCACAATGTCCTGCTGCAATACCTGCCTCTCTTGCGTTGGAATACCTTTTACTTCATTTGGTTTTTCTGTCTTTGATACTCGCATTTTTTTCAGCCGTTCTTCCGCCATATCCAGTATTCCAAGGAACAGCTTTTCAAACAGATAGCTCAACACCAGAATCATCGTCGTCCAGGCCAGCAGATCTGCTGTTTCCAGATAGATCTTTGCCTGATACAGCTTCTCACCAATAGTTCCGCCTGAGATTCCGATTACTTCCGCTGCAGTTCCTGCTTTCCATGCCAGTCCGATTCCAAGGGCGCAGCCGACCCTCACATAAGGAAGAAGCTGGGGAATGGCAAACCAACGTACCCTCACCCATTTTGACAGTTCAAATACTTCTGCCAGCTCTGTCAGCTTCGGATCCATCTGCTGCAATCCTTCCAGCACATTCATATAAAGGATAGGAAATGTCATCAGAAATACAATGCCGACAGACAGATTTCTGGAAGACATCCACATTAACAGCAGGATAATCACTGACGCTACCGGTGTGGACTTCATCACGCAGATCATGGGATAGCACAATTCTTCTACCTTTTTGTGCCGGAACGCCAATACTGCCATAACGGTTCCGGCCAGCGCCCCAAGCAAAAAGCCTCCCATGATTCTTTCTGTGGAATGTAGAACTGTGCTCCAGAAATGTATCTCCGGAAGTAACTGAACCAATCTTTTTCCTGCAACAACAGGAGATACCATCAGTATCTCCTGTCCAATCTGCATACTTAATATCTGCCATGCCAGCAGCCAGAATATGACTGCCCACCAGCGCATTTTACTCTGCTTTTTTCTTTTATTCTGCATCATAATAGAATTCGTCTGTCGGAAGTGTTCCGCCTACCGCCTGTGGATTCTCCTGTTTCAGGACTTCCAGATAACCGGAGAGTTTTTCTTTCATTTCTGCTCCGTCTATGTATACAATATTACACTCCGGAAGCGCTTTTTTCGCAACCTCTTCCGGAATGATATCATAATTGCCAATCATCTTTGCTGCCTCTTCGGCATGATCATTTACAAACGTTACCGATTCCTGATAGCGCTCCATGAAATCTTCCACGATCTCCGGATGCTCCTGGACAAACTCCGTTCTTACCACTGTCACACCGGTCACCAGACTGCTGTTTCCGCCGTTTTCTTTCTGGATGTTATCCCATTCCTCCGTCAGATCCAGAGCCACTCGTAAAGAATCATTTTTACTCTGTGCCGTAGTCACAAATGGCTGCGGAAGAAGAGCTATCGCGTCCTCATGCTCCGCCAGGGCTGCCACGCATTCTGTATGTTCGCTCTTCCATTCGATCTGCACATCTTCGCCTGGAGTCAGCCCGTTTTCTTTTAATATGTAATTCAGCGCATATTCCGGTGTGGCACCTTTGCCGCTGGCATAAATGGTTTTTCCCTTCAGATCAGAAATGTTCTGAATCTGATCGCCGTTTTCCACCAGATATAATACCCCCAGTGTATTAATCGTCAGTACCTGCACACTGCCGTCCGTTTTCTGGTAAAGCACACTGGCAAGATTAGCCGGAACGGCTGCAATATCTGCGGTTCCCTGAGCAATCGCAGGGGTTACCTCATCCGGAGATGCCACAATCTGAAAATTGTAATTTTCATCTGCAACCTCCCCCTGGTCTGCCTGATTCATCAGAGATACCATTCCCATTGCCGTCGGGCCCTTTAACGCCAGAATATTCACAGAATTTTCTGCCAGCACGTTCGATCCGGCGCACAGCACCATCGTTCCTGCTGCCAGCATGATTAACTTATGATGTCTTCTCATACTCTTTTCCCTCATTAATCCACCAGCTTCTCCAGTTCTTTCACATATTCTGTCTGACTGGATACCTTATGTCCTGCCGTTGCCGCATATTTATTTACCGCTGCCTGTGATTTCTTGATAGACTGCATGGTTCCGGCACCTGCCACGCATCCTCCAGGGCATGCCATTCCTTCCAGAAGATACCCATTATATTTTCCGGCTTTCGCCATAGTCAAAAGCTTCCTGCATTCTTTCAGACCTTCTGCATTTGCCATTTTAATATCTATATCCGGATATTTCTCTCGAATTACATTTTCTACTGCTTTCGCCACTCCACCGGATACTGCAAAATTACGGCCATCTGATGAGGCATCATTCACACCATCCGGATCTTCTTCCAATAATTCTACATCGATATTCTTCGCTGCAAAAATTCCTGTCATTTCTTCAAATGTCAATACAAAGTCTACTTCACTCTTTACGGTTCTTCGCATAGCTTCCAGCTTTTTCGCCGCACATGGTCCTATAAACACTACTTTTGCATTTTTGTTTTGCTGTTTGATCAGTCTGGCTGTCAAGGTCATCGGCGTCAGTGCCATGGAGATACAGTTCGCATAATCCGGAAACAGTTTTTTTGCCATCATAGACCATGCCGGGCAACAGGATGTTGCCATAAACGGAAGCTTTTCCGGTACTTCTTTCACAAAATCTTCCGCTTCCTGTGCTGCACACAGATCTGCTCCGATTGCCACTTCAAATACATCTGTAAATCCCAGTTCTCTCATAGCCGCTCTTAATTTACCCGGCGTCACTTTCGGTCCAAACTGACCTACAAATGCCGGAGCCAGTGCCGCATAAACCTGTTCTCCAGCCTGAATAGAACGAATAACCTGGAAAATCTGCGACTTGTCCGCAATCGCACCAAAAGGACAATTCACCAGACATTGTCCGCAAGACACACATTTGTCGTAATCAATATCTGCTTTTCCATTCTTATCCGTATGAATAGCATCCATTCCACAAGCTGCCGCACATGGTCGTTCCTGTACAATGATTGCATGATAAGAACAGACTTCGGCACATTTTCCGCATTTAATACATTTTTCCTGATCTATATAAGATCTTCCATTTGTACGATCCAGTTTGATTGCTTTTTTCGGACAGACTTCCACACATGGGTGTGCCAGACATCCCTGACAGCCATCTGTTACCCACACTCTTTTCTCATTGCAACCGTTACATGCAAATTTGATAACGTTAATCAACGGCGGCGTATAGTATGTCTCTGGTTTATCAGCCAGCTCGACCTGATCCGAAATCGGTGCATGCTCTGTCGCATCACGATATGGCAGTCCCATAGCCAAACGCACACGTTCTCCAACAATTGCCCTCTCCAGAAAAACATCACTTCGAAAACTGCCCGTCTCTCCCGGAATAATGTGATAAGGTATCTCTTCCACTGTTTTCTCTACAGAACAACCCGTATCATAAGCCATTTTTGCCACTTCCGTAAAAATAGCATGACGAATCTCCTGTATTCTTGTTTCTACTCCTCGCACTTTTTTTCCTCCTGTGCTCATATATTCCTCCTGATACCTTAAAATTCTTTTCCGCATATACTGCTGTTTAAGATTATTTCCCAAACACGAAATTATATTAACAAACTTCTATATAAAATTCCAGATAAAAAACCTGTGGAAACACTTCCGGCTGCCACAGGATCTTTTGTTATTCATTCTATATGCGCATGAAAACATGCCTCTGCCTATTACACCTGAAAACGATCATATGTTTTATAACAGTCCAGACAGATCTTTTTTCCATCGGAAATTCGGATCCAGTTTGCTCCTGTCATTTCGCCACAGCACTCACATTTGTAAGAATCAAAGATTCTTGCTTCTTCTGGCAATTTAATAGTAGTCTCTTTTACGTCAAACATATCTTCCGGTTCCGTGTTTTGATAATAAGCAAAGGATTCTTCTCTTGACATTCCCTCTGGTTTTTCTCTCAAAACAAGTCTTACTGATTTTCCTGTTTTTCTGTTATAAAATGAAAATGCCTGTTTTCCTCTCATATGAAACAGTAAATTTCCTTTTCCTACACTGCATCCAAGAAGCACCTGTATGGCGTCTACACCACATGCATCATTTTCTGAAATACAAACCACATCTTCATCTTCTGAAAAGGTAATATTCAATAATTTTTCTGCATAGATTGCTGCCTTATATCCTATGGTAAGACCACCACACTCATGTCCATGAAATGCAACACATTTTTCCCATTTTGTCATTTGTAATACCTCCATTATTTTACAATCACTATTTTATTTCCATCAACTTCCGTAATAACTGCATTCACACCATATACAGCCTTAATGTTTTCCGATGTAATTACAGATACATCTCCGTAATCAAACGATTTTCCGTCATGCATTAATAAAAACCTGTCGCAATACTTTAATGCCAGATTTAAATCATGAATTACAATGATTACCGTCATATTGTCTTCAGACGCAATGCCTGCTGCTATCTTCATAACCTCATGTTGGTTATATATATCGAGACTTGCTGTAGGTTCATCAAGAAGCAGCACTTTCGGCTGCTGGGCAAGTGCTCTTGCCAGCATAACCTTCTGCAATTCACCTCCTGATAACTCGTCCGTATATCTCAACTTCAAATCTGTAAGATGCAGTCGCTCTATTGCGTTGTCTACAACAGCATAATCTTCTTCAGATGGTGTCATCTTCATGTGCGGTTTGCGTCCCAGCAGCACCGTATCATACACAGTCAGTCTGCCTGACGATGTATGCTGTTCTACGTAGGCAAGCGTAAGCGCTATTTCCTTTCTGGATGCTTTGCTAATATTCAGGTTTTCTACCAAAACAGTTCCGCTATCTGGCCTTAATATTCTGTTAAAGCATTTCAAAAATGTACTTTTTCCAACACCATTATTTCCCAGTAATGCAATACAATGTCCCGCTTCTTCTTTCAGACAAACAGCCTTAAGAACACTTTCGTCTGTATGATAGGAAAAATTAACATTTTCTGCATGTATCACTTAATGTCGCCCCCTTTTCAAAATAATCCAAAGAAATATCGGGGCTCCCAGTATAGATGTAATCGCTCCTATTGGCAATACAATCGGACTTATAATCAACCTGGAAAGAAGATCACTTACCAGCAGCAGATTAGCGCCTGCAAGTCCTGCTGCCGGTAACAAATATCTATAATCTGATCCAACAAACTTTCTTACAAGATGGGGTGCAATCAATCCAACAAAACTGATAATACCAATATACGACACAATGACCGCAGCGGTAAATGATCCAACTACCATACTACATAATATTGTACTCTGTGTTTTTACACCCAGACCTTTTGCAGTTTCTTCACCGCCCTGCATCGCATTATAATTCCAACTGTTTAACTGAAAATATATTGCCGCAAATACAACTACTGTACCCATGACAATAATTTCTTTCCAAAATGTACTACCGAGATCACCAAATGTCCAATATACCACTGCAGCGACACGGACATCATCTGCAAAATATTCCAGCAATGTCGTTCCCGCTGAAAATAATGAACTTAATGCCACACCGGCAAGAACCAATGTACTTGCATTAATCTCTCTGAATCGTGACAGACATAATACAAATATGGTGGATACCATTGCAAAGAAAAACGCACATAAGGTAGTGACTACCGGATTATTTACATTTAACTGAGCACCTGTACTGCCTGCTGACATCATTCCGCCTCCCAGCGCAATGATTGCAAATGCTGCTCCAAACGCTGCTCCCTGAGATACACCAATAGTAGATGCAGATGCCAGTGGATTTCGCAGAACACTCTGCATCACACATCCGACAATTCCAAGGCCAAATCCTGCTGCAATTGCCGTCACTGCTCTCGGAAGACGTATACTTAAAATTATAATACTGTCCTTTTTCTCACCATGACCAAACAGAGTACGTAAAACTCGCCCCAATGACACAGAAGATGATCCCAATGCGATTGCCAGTAAAAATACTACAATCGTGAATAAAAATAAAAAAATCAAAAAGTATATTTTTTTTCTGACAAAAGAGCGATATTCCAAACCTCTCCTCATTTTATCTTCCGGCATTTTTTATTCTCCAATTGTAATCGTTCCAAAGCCATAATGATTTTCATCTAACACATCTAAATAATCCATACCAATCATCGTATTAAAGATTTCTTCTGCTTTTTCTTCGAAATTAATATTAGAGAACGCCTCTGGATAAAGAACGGAACCTGCATAATAAGAATCTACAATTGCCAGTTCCATATTGCACCAGTAGTAATTAAAGTTAACCTGCGCATATACTTTGCCATTCTGAACTGCTGTAAGACTGTCAATAGCATCCGGATTCGCTGCATAATCTTCATTTACCAGTTCCATGTTTCCAGGATTGAGGAAAATCACATCCGGATCCCACTCAAGAATCTGTTCCATACTTACTTCAACACCTGAAGTTGCATCTAATTCATCCGGCAGACTGATTGCATGAATTGCTTCCAATGGTGCATAATTTACATAAGTTCCTGTAAATCCATGTCCGCCACTCCAACTTACAGCACCCGGATATACCGTAGGTTTTTCTTCATCCGGAATATCTTTTGTCAATGTATCCAATTCTTCTACCCATCCTGTGATGGATTTCGCAACATTTTCTGCATGTTCTTCTGTTCCAAGCACTTCACCGATCAAGCTTATAGAATCTGTCAGGTAATGTGAGTTAAATGCATCACCATAAACTCCGATAACCGGAAGTCCGGTCTTAGCTGCAAGGTCTTCCATCGCAACCGGATCTGAATCCTGATAGAAAATAACATCTGGATCTAATGCAACAATTGCTTCTGCATAATCTGCATTTCCGCTTCCACCAGATGCCATGGCCTCGCAATTAGCAAAAAAATCTTTATTAGCATATGCATACGGCATTCCAGGATCTCCGCGAAGTTCCATCTCTGTGCAGCCAACAATCTTTTCTGTGCCTCCCGCATAGACAATCAATCTGGCTGCGCTTCCAAGAGCCACGCAGTTATCTACTTCTTCTGGAATTTCTACTTCTCGTCCAAAAACATCTGTAACGACTCTTGTTGCTTCTTCCTCTGCCGCTGCCGGACTCATCATTACTCCCAGAGCAGTGATTCCCGCAAGTACCATTGTAATTCTTTTACTGTTTCTCATTTGTTTTTCCTCCTTTATTTGATGTTGCCGCAGCCATTATACAGTCCAGAAAACACTGGTAAGAGTTACTTCAATTGCTTCTCTGACAACATTGTTTACACTAATGCTTTGCAAATAATCTTTTACTTGCTTTTCGATATAAGTATCAATTCGCATGTTTGCTTTTAATCTTCTAAGATACCACTGTTCTGCTTCTTCTACTGTCCGCTCTGATTTCCAGACAACAGGATCATATCGCAATTCAGGGTGATATCCCCAAAGCCATAATGCATCAAACAGTAATGGCATATCATCTAGCTTTTTCAAAGAAGGATCTCCTGCAATTTTACGTATTTCATCATAAACACAATCATTCCGCCTTGTAGGTTTACTAATAAAACAATATTTTTTGCTGGCATCATTCATTTTCTTAAAGGAATCATAATCTATAACAGCAGGTGTCGTATGAGCAAACACCATATCATATTTTCCTTTAAATTCTTCTCCATCACAAGTATGCCAATTTCGTTCCAGAAACTGCACATTTTTTATATGGTTTCTTTCTACATAATGTTGTCCTTCTTCTATCATACGAGGAGAGAAATCTACGCCTGTAACGTTTCCTGCACGTTCCGCAATTCTGCATGAATATGCACCTGCACCACACCCTACATCAAGCACTTCCATATTCTGAGATAACTGAATCTTTTCTTCCATAAATTGCAGAAACGGATCTTCTTTAAAATTATTTTTTTCTTCAAGTAAATATTCCGATGCCACACTATCCCATACAGCAATTTCCGATGCTACATCTTCGAATTTTCTAACCCATAATTCTTTAATCATATTGATATCCAACATATCGCCTACCCCATAACTGATATTCATAAGTCATCTCACACCTTTTATATTCTAAACAAGAATATCTACCAGACTAAAAAAGAGCAGTCCTACCAAAAACTGCTCTTTCTGAGATAAGGATGCTAATGACATTTCTTCCAATATGTGTATTTGTTAGAGTACCATATTGAAGGACTCTTTTAAGTTAACCTGCTGTTAATATATACTGTTTTATAAGTCATAACAAGCCTCCCCGGGGGATATATTATTCACTTTTCATATGAATAAATGGAATATCTGTATCTCTTTTGGATATAGATTCAGACCTCACTCACATTTATGATTCCATCACATAGTTTTTTATAAATGTCAAAAATTTCTTTGGTAATCTTTCCATTTTCTGATCATTACGGAAGATACAGATAAACTGCACAGACTGTTCCTGTTTTTCCAACTGCATGGTATCGTGATTTATAAATTTGTCACTATGACTCAAGCCATCAGGACTGATGTTACCCAAATCCGTGTTCTGCAGCATAGCCTGCATAATATAGTCACTGTTCGTAGTGACCTTAACCTGTAGTTTTCTTCTTTCTTCTTCACTTTCTTTTTGCTCTTTCCATAAAGAGATACCGGAATAGTAATCCTCCACACCCTGAACCAAAGAAATCTCATTCCGTTTTTCATGGTATGCTTTGTCTCTGCAATACAAAACCGTTTTCGTTCTTTTTAAAGTATAGTAACCGATATGATTCTCTGGAAACATCTTCTTCAGCTTATCCAGCTGAGAATCTTCAAAATAGGCAAAACCCAGCTGATCCTGATTTGCGATAATTCTTCGTATAATTTCTTCTGCTGGCGCACTGATGATATTATATTTTTCTCCTGCACTTTCTTGTATATAATACTCACAGAACGTATTGGCAAACCAGGAGCTGGGCTGAAATGATACCCTCAGTTCTTCTGTGGCATCTTCTTCCGCACAATCCAGAATCTTTGTGCTGCACTCTACCATACTTAACGCATATTTATAAATCTGTTCCCCTTTTGCAGTCAATTCAATTCCATGCCGCCTCCGTTCAAATATTTTCTTTCCAAGTTCTTTTTCCAGAGCTGCTATGGTTTTGCTCACATTGGACTGTGACGTAAACAGCATCGAAGCCGCCTTACTGAATGATTTTGTCTGTGCACAGATTACCATGCACTGAAGCTGTCGTAATTCCATTTTTGTCCTTTCATCTTATGCCTGCGAAATCTCATCAATAAATCTACATTCTTCTTCCGTAAATGGTGCGCAGGCGATTGCTTTGATATTATCCAGGATCTGCTGTGGTCTGGATGCACCTATCAGGACGCTGGTTACTTCTTTGTGCTGAAGCAGCCAGCCAAGTGCCATCTCTGCCAGTTTTTCACCGCGCTGCCCGGCCAGTTCATTCAGCCTGCGTATCTGTCCCATTCTGTGTTCATTCAATGTACTTTCTTTCAGGAATCTGCCATCGGTACGGATACGGCTGTCCTCCGGGATTCCGTGAAGATAACGATCTGTAAGCTGTCCCTGCTCCAGCGGACTAAAGGTGATCAAACCTTTTTGCAATTCACCGGTCATTTGTTTCAGACCGTTTTTCTCTACGGTTCTGTCAAAAATGGAATACCTGTTTTGGTTAATCACAAACGGACAGCGAAGTTCCTGCAGAATCACGGCAGCTTTTTTCAAAGTTTCTCCATCATAATTAGAGAGTCCTACGTAGATTGCCTTACCACTCTGTACCACACTTGCCAGTGCTCCCATAGTTTCTTCCAGCGGTGTATCCGGATCCATTCTGTGATGATAGAAAATATCCACATATTCCAGTCCCATACGTTTCAGACTCTGATCCAGACTGGCAAGGAGATATTTACGGCTCCCCCAGTTACCATAAGGGCCGTCCCACATGTCATATCCTGCTTTTGTTGTAATAATCAGTTCATCTCGATAGCCCCCCAGATCTTCTTTTAAGATTCTACCGAAGTTTTTCTCTGCACTGCCCGGTTCCGGTCCATAGTTATTGGCCAGGTCAAATTGTGTAATTCCGTTGTCAAATGCTGTAAAGCAAAGTTCCCTTATATTTTCAAACTTTGACGTATCTCCAAAATTATGCCACAGTCCAAGTGACACCTTCGGAAGTAACAGCCCGCTGTTTCCGCAGCGGTTATATTCCATGGCAGTGTATCTCTCTTTCGATGCAGTATACATAGTAATCTTCCCTCTGTTTTGATATAGTTTTTTGTAACGCTTCGAATTCCATTATACTATCATTCTCCAGCCAGTGGCATCTTTTAAATATAAATCTCATATTTTTCTTCCATACCTAAAAGGTATTGTTGGTAATATAAATTAAATATTTCACAATAGTTGCATCTCATGCTATATTATAGACAGATAAAAAGTCAGGCCAGACTTAACAAGATGTGAAATCACTTAATCCATTATTATTTCTCACAATGTTGAAAAGGAGGAACTGATCATGAAGAAGTTTAAAGAATTTTTATCCGAATATTATCGTAGTTTCGCAAAGGGATATCATATGTAATCTGATATTCACCAGATAAAATAAGATATACACTCTCTGGGGATTGCTCACGTAGCAGTCCCCCCTTTTTATGTTTTGTTTGACTTATTCTGGATAATGTGCGACAATACTTTTATGGTTGAAAGTGCTAAAGTGACCTTGATTCTTGAATAAATATAGGGAGGCATGTTACATGTTAAAGCAAATTACTGTTTATGCAGAAAATAAGAAAGGAACCATGAAAGATATCACCGGTATTCTTGCCGGCCATGATATCAATATCTGGGGTTCTGTTACCAATGAAAGTTCTGAATTCGGCATGGTCCGTATGATTGTATCCGATCCGGACAAGGCTCTGAAAGAGCTCTCCGCTCAGGATTATCTTTGCCGAATGACGAACGTGATCGGTGTGGAAGTGGAAGATGAAGTGGGTAACTTAAATGCACTTCTGACTGCATTCCTGGATTCCAATATCAATGTGGATTATGTATACCTTTCCTTTAACCGCGATACCGGCAAACCGGTTCTGGTACTTCATACGGAAGATCTGGAAGAAGCAGAATCCTGTATCTTATCCAAAGGATTCTCAGCAATTTAATTAATTCTAAGAAAATCCTGTGACATAAAAAGCCACAGGATTTTTCATTTTATTCCGCATACCGGCATGCTCACATCTCTTTTCCAAAAATGACTTCTCAGAGATATCGTCTAATACTTCATTCTCCATCCGGCATGGTATTTATTTTTCAGGGTTCCGTTCACCAGCTTTCCCCATCCCAGCGGATAACCATTGACGCATACCAGCTGCCAGCCTTTCTCCAGGCGCTTTTTCATAGCTTTAGCATTGTGCATCTCTTCTGCTTTCTGAAGATTACGCTCTACAATATCATCCACTTCCAGAGTTTCCCCACGAAGATATTTTTCCACACGCACATCACGGTAATCCAGATTAATCACTGCCGTGTATTCTTCTTTTTTCAATGCCATGGCAAAGGACTGGCTTGGTTCAAAGCGATCCTTTCGAATCTCTCCCAGATACAGACCGTTTCGCAGGAATACCAGACCTTTTCGAGTTCCAAGCGCTTCCGGTACCAGATAGACCTGACCCTTGCGAACCTCTACCTGTTTCCAGTTCATCTCCATAGAGACATCAGCGAAGAATTCTGCCAAAACTTTTGTCTCAGGCTTACCGATACCTTTGATATCTGAAATACTGCCTTCTACCGGATTCTTATGTTCATCTACAGTCATCTCTCTATTCGGATGTCCGTTTCTGTCATTTTCCTGCGCTCCTGCCATCTCCCCAGGTGCTCTTTTATGAAGCAGCGCCAGAAAATGTCCCTCTCCTGCCATTTTGTGTGGCCAGATGCGCACACATTTTTTCAAGTCAGGGGTTCCCATTTTTCTTCTGACTGGATCTGCACATTCTCCGTCCCAGCCTTCGTACGCCACTTCCGGGCGCCCCGGTGCGAATCCTTCATACGGCTGAATCTCCCGAATCTCCATGTCGTCTCTGCTGTCCAGCAGGAACTGAATCACCTGTTCGTTTTCTTCCGGTGAAAAGGTACAGGTGGAATAGAGCATATCCCCGCCCGGTGCCAGCATCTGTGCGGCTCTGGTGATAATTTCTTTTTGCTGTTTTGCACATTCAAATGGTTTGTTTCCATCCCACACTTTTGCCACGGCAGGATCTTTACGAAACATTCCTTCCCCGGAACACGGCACATCTACCAGAATCTTGTCAAAAAATTCCTGGAAGTTCTCTGCCAGCTTTGCAGGTACTTCATTGACCACAAAAGAATTGCGTATTCCAAACACTTCGATATTCTTTAGCAGCGCCTTTGCTCTGGATGCACTGATATCATTGGCAACCAGCACGCCCTTCCCGTGAAGATGTGCCCCCAGTTCCGTTGCCTTGCCTCCCGGTGCTGCGCACAGATCCAGCACTCGATCCCCTGGCTTTGACACCAGCCTGGATGCCGGTGTCATAGCACTCGGCTCCTGCAGATAATACATTCCCGCATAGTAAAACGGATGTCTGGCAGGCATATCCTGTTCTTCGTAATAATATCCATTTTCCGTCCACGGAATCTTTGTCAAATGAAAAGGTGCAATTTTTTCAAACTCTTTCAGAGAAATCTTATCTACATTCACTCGCAGGCCAAAGTTTCTCGGATGGTCATAGGATGCAAGGAATTCTTCATACTCTGATCCAAGAAGCTTCTTCATTTTCATCTCAAACTCTTCCGGTAAATTTACCATTTAACTTTCCTCTTTCTATTCAATACTCTTCAGTGATTCTACCATATCAATCTTCTTCAGTTTCTGATGCATAACAACATTCACCAGTATAG
This sequence comes from Jingyaoa shaoxingensis, assembly GCF_014385005.1. Classification (GTDB taxonomy): domain Bacteria; phylum Bacillota; class Clostridia; order Lachnospirales; family Lachnospiraceae; genus Marvinbryantia; species Marvinbryantia shaoxingensis. The sequence continues at coordinate 57,366 of NZ_JACRSZ010000005.1, forward strand.
AGAATGCTACCGTAAATGCCGCAGAAATCAGGAAACTTGGCGGATTGATATTTCTTCCAAACATAGTCGCATCTACTTCCACAGTTGTGATGACAAAGTAGTGCAGGACTTTTCCCATTCCCATGCCTGCCAGAATACCGATGGCAGTAATCAGGATATTCTCTCTGTATACATAGGCATCTACTTCCCCATCATAGAAACCAAGCACCTTCAGGGTTGCCAGTTCTCTCTTTCTCTCATTGATATTGATGTTACTTAAATTATACAATACCACAAATGCCAGAAGTCCTGCCGATACAATCAGTACGATAATAACGGAATCCAGTGTAGACAGCATATTATCGATCTGTGTCATAGTAGATGTGGTGTAGCTGATACTCAGTGCAGCATCTTCATTTAAGAAACCCTGTCCCAGTGCTTCCAATGCTGTCGTATCTGTACCATCTTCTGCCCGGAACATGATTTCATTGTATTCCGGTACTTTTCCGGTGCATTTTTCATATAAGTCCGGCGTCATATAGATATAATGTGACAAATAATTTTCCGTCACTGCCGCAATCGGCACTTCTATTTCTCCCAGTTTCTCATCTTCCAGCACCAGCATATCTCCGGCCTTCACACCCATCAGGGAAGCAATCTTTTCGGTAATAATGGCGCCCCCATCATTCAACTGATAGTTCTCACCGGTCTGACGATCACGAAATACCAGGAAATCATCGATCTCTTCCAGCTTTTCCGGAACCACCAGATAAACGTTCCAGGATTTTTTCTCCCTGCGCACAGTTTCCTTCTGCATCAGTGCCTCTGTGTAATTCGCTACTTTATCGTTGTTTCCCACAGTCTGAAGCAGTTCTTCCTTACTTTCTTCTTTCGCACCGGTATCCAGAATTACCATAGCATCATAAAGCTGCAGCTGCTGATACTGCAGATGTCCGATGTTTGATATGGAGTCTCGTAAGCCATAGCCCACCAGCATCAGTGCCATACAGCCCCCGATTCCAAATACCGTCATAAAAAATCTCTTTTTATAACGAAACAGATTTCGCACGGTGGATTTCCAGCTAAAGCTCAAATGCTTCCAGATAAACGGTATCCGTTCCAGTAATACACGTTTTCCTTCTTTTGGTGCAGGCGGACGCATCAGCACCGCCGGTGTCGCTGCCAGTTCCCGATAACATGCCGCCAGTGTTGCCAACATGGTACTTGCCAGTGCCGCACCTGTGGCAATGAATGCATATTTCATATTATAAGGAAGTTCGATATTTGTCATATGATGGTACATGATCCGATATGCCGTCACGATAACAAATGGCAAAAATTTTTCTCCAAAAGCAATTCCGGCAAGGCTGCCTCCCAGCGTAGCAAATAACGCATAACACAGATATTTTGATGCAATCGCAGCTTTCCCGTATCCCAGGGCCTTCAAGGTACCAATCTGGGTTCGTTCTTCTTCTACCATACGGGTCATGGTAGTCAGACTGATCAGTGCTGCTACCAGGAAAAACATCACCGGAAATACCTGCCCGATGTTACGCATACGATCTGCATTTTCTCCATAACCGATATTCTCCGGCAGGTCACTTCGATCACTGACCGTCCATTCCGGATATTCCAGATCTGCCACTTCTTTTTCTGCATCAGCAATCTTCTCTTTTCCTTCTGCTATTTTATCTTCTGCTTCCTTCTTTGCCTTTTCATATTCAGTCTTTCCGTCTTCCAGCTTCGCCTCGTTATCCGCAATCTCCTGCTCTCCGTCTGCGATTTCTTTTTTACCGTCCTCTATGGTCTTTTTTGCATCGGCAAGCTGTGCTTCTGAATTCGCAAGCTGCGCTTTTCCTTCTGCGAGCTGTGCTTCTCCGCTCTGTAGTTCTGCTTCTGAATTATTCAGCTTCTGTTCATTCTTCTGTATAGTCTTTTCTGCATCTTTCAGCTGTTTTTTGCCATCTTCCAGTTGTTTTCGTCCCGAAGTAATCTCTTTCTGTGCAGATTCCAGAGCTGCTTCCCCTTCTTCAATCTGCTTCAGAGACTCTTCCAGCTGCACCGGGACCTTATCCAGTTCAGTTTTTCCCTGTTCTAGCTGTACCTTCGTCTCATCCAGCTTCGCTCTGGATGCTGCAAGCTGTTCTCCTGTCTGGTCAAATGTTGTCTCTGCTGTCTCAATAGCCGATATAATCTGATCAAGATTCCCCTGTACTTCTTCCTTCTGCGCACCGATCTGTGCCTCTGCTTCCTGTGCCTGGACAAGCGCACTCTGCGCCTGGGTCAACTGCTCCTGAAGCTGGGCAAGTTCATTCTGTGCCTGGGTCTGCTGTTCCTGAAGCTGGGCAAGCTTATTTTGCGCCTGAGGCAGCTGCTCCTGAAGCTGAGCAACTGTCTGCTGTGCCTGATACAGCACTGCACTTTGCTCCTCGATTGCTGCCTGCGCAGCCTGAATTTGTCCCGGCAGTGCACTCAGTTCTGCTTCCTCTTCCACAGATAACTGGTACTTACTCTCATCCAGCGTTTCTCCCTCCTGCAGATTTGCCTGATCTGCATTCTTCTGCGCTTCCAGTTCTGCCTTCTTATTCTCCAGTTCCATCTGCCTTTGCTGCAGAGCTGCCACCTGACCGGACAGGGTATTTATTTCATTCTGCGCATTATCTGCAGCTGCCTGTGCCTGGGTAACTCCATCTGAAAGCTGTGTCACTGCATCGCCTGCCTGAGTGACTCCATTCGAGAGCTGTGTCACTGCATCTGTCGCCTGGGTGACTCCATCTGAAAGCTGTGTCACTGCATCGCCTGCCTGGGTTACCCCATCTGCCGCAGTTGCCGCTGCTACATCCAACTGCTCCAGTGCCTGCTGGCAGGTTTTCTGCTGTGTCTCCAGTTCTGCCTTCTGCTCAGCCCATGCCTTCAGACTGCTCTGATACTGTGCCAATCCTTCCTCATACTGAGTGACACCCGCTTTATAAGCCTGTTCTCCCTGCCGATACTCGGCCATTTTTTTCTGATACTGTTCCACACCTTCTTCATATTGTGTGCGTCCGTCTGCCAGTTCTTCTTTTTTCTGATCCAGTTCCTTCTGCCCTTCATCCAGCTTCGCGGTAGTCTTTTTGTATGTCTTATTAAATTCCTTCTGCTTTGCTGCCAGTTCTTTTTTTCCCTGATTTAACTGCGCCCATCCATCTTGCAGCTGCTGACGCCCGTTTACCAGTTTTGCTTCATTTTCCGCAATCTGCGCCTTTCCATCTGCCAGTTGTCTTTCGCCGTCCCGAACTTCTTTCTCCCCCTGCTTTAGTTCTTGCTTTGCATCCTCCAATTCCTGTTTTGCATCACGGATCTGCTGCTCTCCGTCACAGATTTCCTGCCATGCATCTGCCAGCTCACTTTCTGCCTCAGCTTCTCCATCTGCCAGTTCCTTTCTGGCATCCTCCAGCTTCTCATTGGCTTCATCCTGTATCTCCTGATAACGAATCTCACATCTTTCTCCGGAGATATCTTCAATGCGCTGTTGTACCTCTGCAATCAATATATCATACGCGTCCGTATAAGCCGTCAGGTTCTCCGCCTCATTGACCTTCAGATAGACCTGCGTATAGACTTCATAGGAAAAATCCTCCGGCAGGACATACGCTGCTCCGGACAATTCTCCAGTTCCCAGCGTGGTATTTCCTCTGTTAAAAGAAATATACAGTGGACTGCTTCCGGCCCCGACAATAGTGAATTCTTTTTTCTTTAACTGATAATCATCTTCTGTTTCCCGGTAAAAGGTAATAGAATCTCCTATCTGATACCCTGATTTATCCAGGAATTCAATATCTACAAAACATTCCCCCGATTTTTCCGGCAGACGTCCTTCTGTGGCTGTTAACTGGTTCAGAGTTGGCGAAACAGATTCTACTCTGAGCGCATGCTGATCTGTACCTTCACCGCATAATACATCTGTCATATAGCCGGGTTCTGCCTTTTCCACCCCATTGATCTGACTGATTGCCTCTATGTCTCCTTCTGTCAGTCCCATGGTGCTGATTATCTTCAGATCCATAAGCTGATGCTGGTCAAAATAAGCATCTCCCGAATAACGCATATCCGGTGCCGCTGACTGTATTCCTGAATAAAATGCCACTCCCAGTGCCACAATCAGGAAAATGGAAATAAAACGGTTCAGACTCTTTTTTACTTCCATATAAAAATCTTTTCTCAGTGCCCTTTTCTTCATACCTGTCCCTTTATATGACTTACCATTCTATATCTGCTACAGACATTGGTGCCTCATTCCTTCGCATGTCTGCCACTTTTCCATTCTTGATTTTAATGACTCTGTCTGCCATCGGTGCGATTGCCGAGTTATGGGTAATCACGATAACGGTCATTCCCTTTTCCCGGCACATATCCTGCAATAATTTCAGAATTGCCTTACCTGTCTGATAATCCAGAGCCCCGGTCGGTTCATCACACAGAAGGAGCTTGGGATTCTTCGCCAGTGCCCTGGCTATAGACACTCTCTGCTGCTCTCCACCGGATAACTGGGCCGGGAAATTCTTCATACGCTTTTCCAGTCCCACTTCCTGCAGCACCTGTCTGGCATCCAGCGGATTCTTGCAGATCTGAAGTGCCAGTTCTACATTTTCCAGTGCAGTCAGATTCGGAATCAGATTATAAAACTGAAAAACAAATCCGATATCATCCCGTCTGTACCCGGTAAGCTGCTTCTGGCTGTACTTTGCAATGTCGCTGCCATCCACCAGTACCTGTCCGGATGTCGCCGTATCCATGCCTCCAAGGATATTCAGAACCGTCGTCTTCCCCGCACCACTCGGTCCTACAATCACGACAAACTCGCCTTTCTCTATCTCAAAATCAATACCGTCCACCGCACGAATCTCCACTTCACCCATCCGGTAGATCTTCGACACATTTTTCAGAGAAACATATTTTTCCATCGTGTGCCTGCCTTTCTTTGCTCATTTCAAGTGATATTACTTTTATCATAGCATATTTCGTTATATATCTTCACTTAAATTTCTATAAACTGATGTGCACATATCGCAGATATTTGTACGTGTACAAAAGATTTTCTCGTTGCAATTCGGAAAAGAGTGGGTTATAGTTATGGAAGGTTATATTCCAGACTCAATATCATCTATGCAGAAAGGTTTTACATATGAATAAAGATAATATTATTTTAATTGGTATGCCAGGTGCCGGAAAGAGTACCATTGGCGTGGTTCTGGCAAAGGTACTGGGTTACCAGTTTGTTGACACGGACCTGATTATTCAGAAAGAAGAAGGAAAGCTTCTGTGGCAGATTATTGAAGAAAAAGGTGTCGAAGAATTTATCAATATTGAAGATAAGATTAACAGCAAAGTCAATGTTTCCAAATGTGTTATCGCACCTGGCGGCAGCGCTATCTTCGGAGAAAATGCCATGAAACATTTTCAGGAAATCGGTACTGTTGTTTATCTGGATGTGGACTATCCGATTCTGAAAAAACGTGTGGGTAATTTTGAACGCCGTGGCGTCATTCTCCGTCACGGGAATTCCTTCCGCGATATTTACAACGAACGTCTGCCATACTATCACAAATACGCACATGTGAAAATCTCAGAAAACAATCTGAATATTTCTCAGACCGTTTCCGCCATTGTAGACGCACTGGATATGGCACCTGAAACGATATAACGATTGCAGAATTGTGAATGTGCAGAGCACAAAGCAATCCATATGATTATGTAACAAAACTCCCGGAACTGTATTCTTGCTATTCCGGGAGTCTTTCATTTTACACTATTTTCTGCGGACTACAGGATTCCCTGCATCTCGTTCAGTAATTTCTTGCGATACGCCGAATCTTCTGTACATCTTCTTAGATCATCCAGGCGTCCTTCATCCATAAGTTTTCTGGTAAGCGCAGCCATATCATCTGTACCTTTTTTTATCAATCTGTCTGATTCTAATTCCAGTACCTGTCCACCCATAATCTCACCCAGTCCTTTCCTGACATTTTTCGACTCCGGGAAACTATATTCGTATCTGTTCAGTACCTTCACAGATACGAAGCCAAAATTCAATAAAATCGCCTTTGGCGATGAAATTTTGGCGTGTATGTCTCGGGATTTTGGCATATTCATGCCAAAACGCCTCGCGGGACAGTGCGTTTTGAACAATTACCTATATTTCACAATTTTACTGATCAACTCTCTGATATCCCGGAATTCTTTTTCCAATCCGTGATTGAGAAGTTTCTGTTTCAGATATTCTGCAATCATTTCATATTCCTGAAACAGTTTTTCACGCAGCACTTCATCATTTTCCAACTGCTACTTCATTTTCTCGTACCGCATAATATAAAACGGCAACAGCATAATCAGATCTTTTTCCAGGATTTCTTTTATGGAATACCACTCAATCCTGATTACCGGAACTTTATACTGTACCACCTGATTATCTGGGAATTGCAATTCCATACTCACATTCTTTTTCTGAGCATCTCCACGCAAATATAATATGCAGGAATGTGGAAACTGCATCCGGTACACACCATGAACCTTTTCTGCATATTCCACATTGATTGCAAAATCATACTCTATCATACGCAAAATCATCGTACTGTCTTCCGTACTCTGACATTCCATATGATATCGTTTCTCACCAATAATTATGTAAAAATCCGTTATCTTCTTTCCATTCTTCGTCAGATGCTCGTTCCGTCCCTGTATGATTTCCGTGTCCAATGGATAATTCGTTCCAAATACCTCATTAATCAATGGTATTGTAAGCTCTGGCATTTTCTCTGTTTCCGTCCGAAAAACATTGTCAAATATCGTGCTCTCTGCCATGAGATTCCTCCTTTTTCTTTATTTGGTTATCTCATGTACTTCTCTTTTTGTTTATCGGATGTATATTAATTCTGGCATTCCAGAATGTTATCTTTTGTAAAGGTTATAAATACTATATGTCCTCCTTTGGTTTTATCTTAACACAGTCTTTTTTTGAAATCTACGTATTTTAAAAAGAGACTGCTGTACTTTTCCATAAACAGTGCAACAGTCTCTATATTAGATCATTTTTAGAAATTGCTATTCACTTTTCTTTTTCACCGGATGCTTCCTCATTATCGCAAAGTACATAATCAAAAGCAGTGTGGATGCCAGTATCCATGCCATCGGGCTTGCCAGGCACACGCCTGCATAGCTGTGATAATGGATAGCTATGAGTGCCACGCTTCCACGCCCCAACAGTTCTGCCACACCTGCCATCATTGGCAGTAGGCCGTATCCCATGCCCTGGATTCCATTTCGGTATACATTCACAATAGTCAGTGGGAAGAGGAACAGTGCGGTAAACTTCATGTAAGTATCTACCATGCCCTGAATCTGAGAAGCATCTCCGCTGACAAACAGACCGGTGACGACATAACCCCAGTAATACATGACAATTCCCATGACGATGGAAAAGGCAAACCCGAACTCTGTTGCCCTGGCAAAGCCTTTCCGTACCCGGTCATAGCGTCCTGCACCAACGTTCTGTGCTGCAAAGGTGGCAATTGCAGAACCAAGGGCTATGTATGCCTGTCCTGACATCTGTTCACACTTGGATGCCGCAGTAAACGCAGCCACATAGGTAGATCCAAGCGTATTTAATGCCATCTGTACCATAGTTGTTCCGATAGCCGTAATGGAATACTGGAATGCCATTGGCAGTCCCACTGAGAGCTGATTTTTCACCAGACGGCTCTCCACATGCAGATCTTCTTTGTTTAAACGCAGAATCGGCACCTTTTTTATTATATAGATCAGACACAAAACTGCTGATACACCCTGAGAAATGACCGTTGCGTAAGCAGCTCCTGCCACACCCATTTTTAAGACAATGATCGATACCAGATCCAGCACAATATTCATGGAAGCAGAAAACAGCAGGAAGTACAGCGGTACCTTACTGTTTCCCAGCGCTCTCAGGATACAGGCAAACAGGTTATATAATGCCTGTACCAGAATTCCGGCACATATAATCATGATATAGCGGTAAGCATCATCAAAAATATCATCTGGTGTATTCATCAATACCAGCAGCCGGTGCATTCCAAGCAGACTGATGGCTGTTAGAATGATGGTCGCCGCAAGAGCAATCATTCCTGCTGATACTACGCTTTTTCGCATGCCATTCATATCTCCGGCACCAAAACGCTGGCTGGTCAGTACAGTAATTCCTGCCATCAGCCCGGTCATAAATCCCAGAATCATAAAGTTGATAGTTCCGGTGGATCCCACCGCTGCCAGTGCCTCCGTACTGACGAACTTTCCTACAATCACTGTATCTACCACATTGTAGATCTGCTGAAACAGATTCCCCGCAAATACCGGCAGTGCGAAGTACAGAATATTCTTACCCGGACTGCCTGTTGTCATATTTTTTTCCATAACCGTCTTCCTCTTTCTCCCTCTTCCATGAATCACAGCTTCATCTCGGTTACTCAGGATCGCAACACTTTTTATTTCCGTCAAAAAGTTCTGATCCCCCATAAAAGTGAACCAGAACTTTTTCTACATCACATTATTCTTTTTTTCAGTCTGTGTCAAGAACTTTTATAAAAATTAACGTATCTGTTCAGAGCCAACCTCCGAAATGCTGCACATTTCGGAGATGTTCCTTAATTTCGAATCTCCTGTCTCATAAATCCAATATAAGATCCGCCAAAAGCTACCATCATCAGTGCTACCAGACCGGTCAGATGCGGCCATACCAGAAGCATGCTCTGTCCGAAGGACAGGTAACCGGAGATGGCTCCCTCAAGCTGCTGCATGGTAACAACATTTACCGAACGCACTGTCGGGTTCATGATTGTGGATACCGCTTCACTATACAGATAATATGGTGAGATACGGTTCAGTCCAAGGTTCAGTGTATAGTTATTCATGGTATTCAATGCTGCCTCATATTGTGTGGTAATCGGATATACTGCATTTGCAATGATATTTGCTACCATACTCATGAAAATTGTGAAGAAAATCCACAATGCGATCACTGCCATTGCTGAGGTGGCTGAATGTCTGCACACAACAGAAAACAGGATGGATAATCCAAGCCAGAAGTCCATGTATACCACGGTGAAAATCAAAAATGCCAGAACACGCAGAACCTCTTCTGTCTGAGGAATCAGCCCCGTTGACAGAACTCCCACAGCTCCCACAAAGATTCCCATGGTAAATACCATAATCATGATCACGGCATTGCCTGCCAGGAATTTTCCTATAATAATAGAATCACGGTAAATCGGCTGTGCAACCAGCCGGTTCAGGGTACCATTGTTCCGCTCACTGTTGATCGCATCGAATCCCAGAGTCAGTCCTACGAACGGTCCCATCAGAGCTATGATGCTCATAAAGGATGGGATGGAATTGCCACTGGTTGTATAGATCTTCAGGAATACAAAGTTACTGTCACTGGAAATAGCGTCTGCCAGTCCATTCAGTGCCCCGTACAGACTGGCAATACTGGTTCCCAGAATCAACAGTAAAATGATCAGGAAACGCTTGCTGCGCAGATGATCTGCCAGTTCCTTATGATACAGTGCCATCAGACCGGTATGTCTGCCCGCATGGCTTCCATGCTCTTTTTTCACTGCTGACGGTTGTTTTTCCGATGGCTGTTTTTCTTTCTTTAATACTGCTGCGGTCATCTTGCGCCACCTCCCCTGAATAACTTATTATGTAATTTTCCCTTCTGGGTGGCTTTCATTGCGGCAGCCTCTGCCTCCGCTTCTGCCCGCTCAAAATACATCCGGTAGATCGCATCCAGGTCTCCGCCTCTCTGATGGAGATGCTGGATCGTATATTCATGGCTGCCAAGGAATGTGGTCAGCTGAGAACGGATATCATATTTTGATTCTACCACAAACATATTTCCTTCTTTTTGTATGCTGGATACGCCCGGCTGTCTGCTGATCTCTGCCAGTATCTTGTCATCACAGGGATCCACCTGCAGTTCCAGAGAATACTTCGTGCTGTCCTGTACCTGATGCCCCAGATCCTCGATCTCACCGCAGGCTACCAGATTACCGTTAACAAAAATGCCTACCCTGTCACAGATCTGCTGTACTTGATACAGCTGATGGGATGAAATCAGCAGTGTTCTGCCATCCTCTTTTGCCATCTGTGTCATCAGTTCCAACAGTTCTCTCATACCTTCCGGATCCAGTCCCAGTGTCGGTTCATCCATGATGATGATCTCCGGATCCTTCATCAGCACATCTGCGATGCCCAGTCGCTGACGCATACCCTTGGAATATGTGCCGGCCTTCTTATTTGCCGCGTCTTCCAGTCTGACACGCTTCAGTGCCGCATCACTGCGTTCCTTAATTTCTTCTTCTGACAGTCCGTTCAGACGTCCCGTAAATGCCAGATTCTGTCTGCCGGTCAGATCCTGATAAAATCCCGGATTATCCGGCAGATAACCTACGATTTTCTTGATGCCCAGTGCATTCCTGGTACAGTCCATACCTTCTATGGTTGCCGTACCTGCCGTTGGCTCTGTCAGACCAAGAAGCATCAGGATCGTAGTGGTCTTACCGGCACCGTTCGGTCCCAGTAAGCCAAATATCTCACCTTTTTTTACAGACAGGTTCAACTGATTAACCGCGGTCTTCTCACCATAGCGCTTCGTCAGCCCGCTTGTCCGAATGATCACTTCACCCATAACTTATCTTCTCCCATATTTTTTGAATACATAACCAAGACCAGCTCCCAGTACTACGATAATCGCAACTGCTGCCAATCCCCAGCTGGTACGTGTCTTCACAGATACACGCAGGCTTGCGGTAGATGTTGCCACATCGTTGGCTGCTGTGATCGATGCTACATAATCACCTGTAATAGCATCAGAATCCGGTGTAATATAAGCGGTTACTTCTTTGGTTGCGCCTGCTTCCAGCAAATCAATGGTAGATTCATCAAAACTGATGTCCCAGTTGCTGGCAGCGGAAGAAGTCAGATTCAGGTTGGTCAGATCCACATTACCTGTATTTGTAATGGATAAAGTTACTGCTTTCTTATCATTTGCATAAGCATCTACACTTAAGTTACCGCTTGGTGTAGATACTTCTACGGCATAAGATCCGGTAATGGTTACTTTCAGTTCTTCCGTCAGTTTTTCTGAAGAAGAAATGGCGGAAATCGGAATGGTATAATCACCCTGAGTCAGTGTCTCAGGCGGTGTAACAGAAACGGTAATACCCTGGCTGGCACCTGCTTCCACATTCAGACTGGCTACGGCATTGCTTTCTCCTGATGGTGTAAAGCTTACCTGCCATCCGTCCGGTGCCTCTGCCGAAAGACTGAAGGACTGTTCGGATCCCTTGTTATTTACCAGTGTGGTATCAAAACTGAATGCGGTACCGGATGCGGCCTGCTGTTCTGCATATTCTGCGGTAAAAGTACTGGCTCCGTTTTCCTCTTCGGAAACATTCAGTGTCAGTGTCACATCACTGCTTTCCCCGTCATCTGTGACAGCTTCCAGTGTTACATTATATTCGCCCTCTGCCGTACCTTCCGGAACGGTCAGGCTTAAGGTTGCCAGTCCTTCCGATACTTCACCGGAAGACTGAATATGTACTTTATTGATCTGACCGCCGTTTCCACGAAAATATCCTTCCCATCCATCCGGCAGATCCTTAATGCTCAGTGCTGCATCCTGACCGCTGCCTGTCTGGTTGATAAAGTCCAGATCAAATGTCGTTGTCTCACCTGGTTTTACGGAGATACCCGGATAAGCGGTACTCATCTCAAATGTACTGTCAGAAGATACTTCCTGTGTATCTGTAGTTGTCTCCGGTGCTGCATAGACCGCTGCAGGTGTCACGAGACTAAACATACTCAGAAGTGCTGCTGTCATACCAATGCTCTTTAACTTAGACCGCTTACTTCTTCCTTTCCCCTTTGTAATGTTCTGATTACTGAAATACAGTTGTCTCTTTCTCATGATCTGCATGCTCCTTTACTTCAATTTACAGGGATATTCTGTGAGGCTTCATCTGGCACTCACCTGCCCCGTTTGCTGACGCTATAGTAGAACCTGAATCTAAACTAAATTTAAAGTAATTTGAGCTAAATTTTGAACATCCTGTGAACTTGTGAAAATTCAGTGAACTCTGCTGTTTTTCCAGATTTTAGTGCTATACTGTCCCACAGAAGATATCCCGGAATTCATTTTAACCGGTCATTTTTTCAGGAGGGTTTTATGTTTCGCATATTGGTTGTAGATGATGACAAAAATTCCAGACGGTATTATCACGCAGTTCTTTCTCATTCCGGCTATCAGCCTTTTTGTGCCGATTCTGCGGAAAATGCCCTTCATCTGCTGGAAGAAACGAATATAGATCTGCTTCTGGTGGATGCTCTTATGCCCGGAACGGATGGTTTTTCTCTGACCAAAACACTCCGTGACTGCGGAAATGATATGCCGATTCTGATGATTGCGCCAAAGCATATGGCAAAAGATGTAAAAAAAGGATTTCTCATGGGTGTGGATGACTATATGACCTGTCCTGTGGATGAAGATGAAATGCTGCTGCGTATCCGGGCACTTCTGCGCCGTGCAAAAATCGTATCCGAACACGAATTAAAGGTGGGGGATACTATTCTTGACTATGATACACTGACCGTATCTATCCATGGTAACGAAACGATTCTTCCACAGAAAGAATTCTATCTGCTTTATAAGCTCCTGTCCTACCCGAACCAGATCTTCACCAGAGACCAGCTCATGGAGGATATCTGGGGTCCGGAATCCGATTCCACATCCGCTACTGTCAGCGTACATATCGGACGCCTGCGGAAACGGTTCGAACACAGTGAAGATTTTACCATACATACCATACGGGGACTGGGGTATAAGGCCTGTGTGTTAAAATAGTTTCACTTTTCTTGTTCACTAAATCATGTTATATTAATTTCATAAGTAGGAGGAGAATATTTATTGTTTCAAATTACTTATTCTAAGAAAGCAATAAAATTTTTACAAAAGCAGGATAAAACCACACAAAAAAGACTTATTTATGCAATTAAAAAACTTCCTCTTGAGGGTGATATTAAAAAATTACAGAATACAAAAGGATTTCGTCTTCGAGTAGGAAATTTCCGTGTATTATTTGATGTAAATGGAATTATCATAGATATTATAGAAATTGGTAATCGCGGGCAGATTTATAAAGGAGTGTGATCAATATGTCAAATGTAAAAGAAAGAATCTTTGGTGCTGTTACCATTATGAGTGAACAGGATGCACAAAAACTCTGGGAATTAATCCAAGGAACTTTTATTCTTAATAATGCTGAAGAGGTTACTCCCGACGAAGATGAATTAGCAGCCCTTGCCGCTTATGAAGCAAATGATCCAGAATACCAACCTTCTATGACACAGGAAGAATTACTGAAAAAGCTTAAGTTGTAAAATCAGGGGCTGTCTGAAAACAGACAGCCCCTTTTGCTCCATTATACAATTTCTAAATCAGTACCTGTTTATAATCAAGTTCTTTCATTTTTTCCAGTAATGTTTTTTCCTGTTCCGGAGTCAGATTTTCCATTGGTCGTCTCATATTTGATGTCTTGATGACTCCTTCTTCTTTCAGAATCACTTTATATGCTGCAATGTTATTAATCTCACACATCAGTGCATTTAGAACATTGGTACGTCTCTGATATTTTGTTGCGAGATCATAATCCTTTTTCTGTATTGCATTCCACAATTTTGCATAATGCTCTCTGATAATCATTGCATTACCGGATACAACACCTTCGCCGCCTACTGCACAAAGTGCTTCAAACAGATGGTCTGGTCCTACCAGTACACTGAATGTCTGGTTCTTTACTAACATGAACTGCTGCAGTTTTGTAAAATCAGGGAAGCTGTATTTAATACCAACTACATTTGGGCACTGTTTTGCAACTTCTTCGCAGACTGCCGGATTCACATCGTTCACTGCATTTTGTGGAATTGCATACATATATACCGGGAAATCTTTTGAGACACTGTTTGCAACTGCTACATAGAAATCCACAAGTCCCCGGTCACTTAATTTGTAGAATGCCGGAGTAACCACACCAATTCCATCTGCTCCAATTTTTTCTGCATGCTGTGCAAGTTCGATCGTATCTTTTAGGTTCCATGCTCCTACATGTACAAACACCGGTACTCTTTTTGCAGCTTTTCGTACTGTAACCTCAGCTACCAGTTTTCTTTCTTCTACAGTAAGATACATCATTTCTCCTGTAGTTCCACATGGATATAAGCACTGAAGACCGCCGTCTATTACGTGATCTACCAGATTTTCAAGAGATTCCACATCTATGGTATCCTCATCTGTTAACGGTGTTACAATTGGTACTACTGTTCCATACAATTTCTGCATTTTTTCTCTCCTTTTCATTTTATTCCTGCTATTTTTGCAGTTATTAAATGGCTTCTGCCACTCATTCACTTTTATCCAATACTCTTACTCTGATGATTATGAATTACTGTAACCAGCGATACAGAGAATAATAATAATCCACCCTGAACCAAATCAAATGCAAAACTTGGTGCGCTCATCATTGTCATACCAAAACTGATAACACGTAAGAGGAAAGAAGCTACGATAGTTCCAGGAATGTTATAAACACCTGGCTTGATGAATGTTGCTCCCAGCATCAGTACCGTCAGTGAATTCATCAGTGCATCAGATCCCATATATGGTGTAGCACTGTTTAACATAGATGTCTGTAATACACCAGCAACTGCACAAAGCAGTGCACAGATTACAAATGCTTTTACTTTCTGTTTTGCAACGCTTACACCGATATACTGACAGGTTGTCGAACTAGAGCCTACAGCATAAAGTAATTTTCCACTCTTTGTTTTTTCTGAATATACCCACATAATGGCTACAATAATTACTGTTACAATAACAGAAATCGGAATAATTCCTGCCAGATAAGACTGACCAAGAAATGTATAGCAGGCTGGCCACCGTCTTGAAGAAATACTCCCTCCTCCAGTCATCCATTTACAGATTCCTGTTGCTACCAGTGATGTTCCAAGTGTTGCCACAAAGGATGGAATTTTAATCTTTACATGGAGAAAAACATTGATGATACCATATCCGATTACGATAAGAAGCGTAATCAGTAACATTGGTATATACATACCTGCAACTCCTGGTTGATCCAGCACTTTTGCCAGAACAACTGCTGCCACTGTTAATTCCATACCTACCGAATAATCTGTTTCCCCTACACACATAATCAGCGTCTCGCCCATACCTACCAGTGCCAGAATACAGGTTGAGCTTAACATTGACATAATATTGGTTACACTGCAGTATCTAGGCTGCATAATGGAAAAAAACAGAAATACTATAACGGTAAATAATCCAAGCCAATATTTGGTAATGATTTTTGAAATATTCTTTGAAGTCATATCCCGTTGCCCCCTTATTTATTAAACTTAACGCTAGGCAACCCACCCTTATGCGTAAGAGAAATGAATCCTACTGCCAGCAGAATAATGCATCCCTGAATTAAATCGTCTACAAAGTCAGCAGCTCCGATACTTACTGTTCCATTACTTATAATAGCCAGAAGCAGAGATGCCACAACCGTTCCCTGAATATTGTAACGTCCAGGTCTTAAGAATGTTGCTCCCATCATAACGGCGGCAAATACAGACATCAGTAAATCATTTCCCAGTGTTGGTGAAACTGTTTTTACCTCTGATGAAAGGACAATTCCACAAAATCCTGAAATAAACGCACATAATAAATATGCAAATACAACGGTACGTTTAGCATTGATACCAACGTTTTTACATGCTGCCGGACTGACACCGACAGAATTTACATATCGCCCAAATTTGGTACGATCCTGAATAATAATAGTTACTACAGCAATAATTAATAAAATAACTACCGGCATTGGCACTACACCAAATACTTTCCCCTGTCCAAGGAATGTAAAGGAAGCAGGCCAGTAATTTGAGAACATATAACGATTTCCTGTTGCAATTTTGATAAAACCATTTACAAATGTCGTCATTGCAATGGTTCCGATAAATGACGGAATGCCCACTTTTACTACAAAAAACGCATTGGTAAGTCCTACCAGCATTGCTACCGCTAGCCCCACCAGAACTGCAATAAAATAATTATTAAAAGAAGGTCCTTCCAGCATTTTTCCAACAACTGCAGCTGCAATGGTTGCTTCTGCTCCAACTGCCAGATCCATTTCACCGGTTTCCATAACAATAGTCATTCCAATTGCCATCAAGGCTGTGATTGTAGCAGAATTTATAATATTCATAATATTATTTACTGCATAAAATCGTGGCTGAAGAATACTGAAGAACACAAAAATAATTGCTCCGACAATTAACAGAAGATATTTTGTCATCCCTTTCAAAGAGAAGTTTTTTGATGCACCCTGTTGCATATCGCCTTACTCCTTTCTTCCGATTGCATCTGATAAAATTCGCGTTTTATCAAATTCAGAACGTTTATATTCGGCTACAATATCACCGTCATGGAAAACATATAACTTATCACATGTGGTCAGCAATTCTTCCAGTTCTGATGAGATAAAGACAACGCTCTTATTTTCATCATCCACTAGATGACGTATTTCGACGTAAACCTCACTCTTTGCTCCAAGATCCATACCTGCCGTTGGTTCATCCAGTACCAGCAGTTTCAGATTATCCAGTTCTACGGATCGTCCGATAATAATCTTCTGAATATTTCCACCACTCAGTTCTATGATGTTCTGTTCAATATTGGTATATTTTACTTCATTTTTTTCCAGTACTCTGTTAGCAAACTCCCGCATTTTATCAAATTTCATAAATCCCGCTTTATTTGAAAGTTTATCAATAAACAGGTTACAGATATTATCTTCCAGAGACAGTCCTGGAAAGGCACCATTAATTCGTTTCTCCGGCGTGAGAATAAATCCTCTGCGAATCATCTGTACCGGTTCCGTTTTCGTTATCTTTTCTCCTGCAAATGTTACATCCATACCTTCTGACAGACGAATGCCGCCTATCGTTTCCATTGTCTCTGTACGCCCGGATCCTACCAGACCGTAAAATCCAACTGCCTGTCCCTCTTTGACAACCAACGGAACATGATGTTTCTTATTATCATAAGTAATTTCTTTTGCTTCCAACACGGTTTGGGCATTCGTAAAGTCTTTTTCCGGTACATGTACTGTTTTCTGGCGTCCTGCACGTATCATTGCTTTGACGCAGTCATCTCTTGACAGTTCTGCCGCAGGTGCTGTCAGAACTTTTTTACCATCTGCAAAAACCGTGATCATATCTGATATCTCGTAAACTTCTTCAATCTTATGTGAGATAAAGAAAATTGCCATATCCAGTTCATCTCGCAGACTCTTTACAAATTCCAGGAAAGGTGCAACCTCGCCTTCACCCAGAGAAGCTGTCGGTTCATCCAGAATAAGTACGGAAGGGTTGTCATAAAAAGCTCGTATAATTTCAATGATCTGCTGCATGCCGGCACCCAGTTCATCAACCGGCACATCCAATGGCACTTCTATTCCAAGTTTTGAACGAATTTCCTCTGCTTTTTTCCGAATTTCTTTCTCATCAATTAACAATCCCTTTTTCGGTTCCCGTCCAAGGCATATATTCTGCGCCCCGGTCAGATGTCCTACCAAGTTTCTTTCCTGGTAAACCATACTGATACCTGAAGCCAATGATTCAGCCGGTGAATGAAATACCTTTTTTTCTCCATTTACATAAATTTCTCCATCATCCGGATGGTAAACTCCTGTCAGCATCTTACAAAAAGTACTTTTTCCGGCTCCGTTTTCCCCGCATAATGCGTGGATTTCGTGTTTACGAACTTCCATACTAATGTGATCGTTCGCAACAAGTCCAGAGAATTCTTTTGTTAAATTCTCTATTTTTAATACCACCGCTTTATCATTTCCCATGGATTTATTACCCCGTGTGTCATAATCTCTTAAAAGTAAACACCCCATTGCTTTTTTCAGCGAATGGGGTGTTGTAGTTAAAGAAAGACAGGCTTTCCTGTTACAAATTATAATTATTCTTCGACGTAATCTGTTACAACATAAGCACCATCGCCATCATTCCAGTTGTACCATGCATCAGCATCGTCAGGATCTCCACCATAGTAATCAAATACTGCGTGGATGTTTGTTCCAACTGCCGGACAATTGTCTCGATCAATTACAATACCTTCACAATACATAATTTCACCTACGTGAGAAATAGCACATCCTTCATCACCAGGATTCAGTCCTTCGACCTGAATATCATCAACAACTTCCAGTGCCTTATGTACAAACAGTTCATCAGGAACAGCATAGCTGTACTGAAGAGGAGTATTGTTTCTGATATATGACCATGTTTCGGATCCGCCATCAAAACCGGATACCCATACATTGTCAACGCCTGCCTGTGTCAGCGCTTCTGCTACTGGTACGCCAAAATAGTCTGTACTTGTGATAATACCTGTGAGCTGATCGCCATACTGTGTAACCCATGTTTTTGTAAAGTCATTTGCTGCCTGAAGTTCATCATATGTTACTGCCGCAATATCCTGTTCGGAAAGAATGTTTGCTGTTGAATAGCAGCTTGCAATTGCGCTCATAACATCTGTACGTTCATAATGAACCTGAATAGATTTCTTTGTAATAACTGCGATGCCTTCATTCCATTTGCTCTTTTCACCAATCGCATACATTAATGTTGCGCCTGCAAGACCATCTGGCATAGCAGAGTTGCTGATAACGCCATCAACGATCTGTGTATCCATATTGTACCAGCCGATTCCTGCTGCACGAGCCTGTGCAACCAAATCCTGTTTGGAATCCATATTGGTAAGGCTGAATGTTAAGATGGCATCTACATTCTGGTTAATCAGATTCAGAACTTTGTCTCGAAGATCTTGTTCACTTTCATAAACAACTTCTACCAGTTCCCATCCTCTGTGTGTACATTCCAGTCTTAACTGTTGCAAAATACGCTGAATAGATTCAAATTCAGGTTTATCTGAAATAAAACCAATTGTTAAAGCTCCATCAGACTTCACAACTGGATGCGGGTAATCATCAAATGCTGCTTTTTCTTCTGTAGCGGATGCCACACATGTAAGGCTGAAAAGCATCACCAATGATAACAACAGTGCCACAATACGTTTTGTAGTTTTCATATTACTACCTCCTTAAATTTTTTGATAAGCATCTATTTTCCGATCTGCTTATCTGTTTCTGATGAATATATGTTAACTGAAATGTCCGTTTCTTGCCATAGCGCTATATGACATGAAAATACCATTTTAGGACATTGCTTTTATGTATTTTTCTGCCATTTTTCAGCATATTCGTCCGTTTGTTTCGTCGCTTTTTCATATATTTTGGATATGTTCGCGCTTTTTTTGTTTCTTTTGTATATATTTGCAGATTGTATTTTTATTCAAACAACACATTTTCGGACAAGAAAAGAGATCATTCCACAAACCCATGCAGAACGATCTCTTTTCTTAAGGATGGTATAAAATGTTATCTGTTGACGCAATGCTCCGGCTCTTCACCTGCAAGTACACGTATAATATCTTTCGATACACATAGACTAACGTCTCTGTATGCTTCAAATGACTCTGCTCCAATATGAGGTGTGCATACTACATTATAATTAAATATTTCCATTCCTTTCGGTAATGGTTCCATCTCGAATGCATCCAGTGCTGCTCCTGCAATCTGCCCTTCTCTTAATGTTTTTGTCAGATCATCCAGATCTACCAGCCCTCCCCGGGCTGCATTCACAAGATAGGAACCTTTTTTCATTCTCATAAACATTTCTGTATTAAACATGTGATATGTATCATCTGATACCGGTATATGCAGGCTGACCACATCACTGGTTTCAACAATCTCATCCAGTGAGCATGCTTTCACTCCCAACTCATCAGCCAGTTTCTGATTCATATAGAGATCATAGGCCTTAATCTGAACATCAAAGCCCTGCAGTTTTTTTGCTACCAGTCTCGCAATTGCTCCAAATCCCACAAGACCGACTGTTTTGCCTCTTAATTCGGATCCAATCCATCGAGGCCAGTTTCCTTCTTTCAATTCTTCATGAATTGGGATTACTTTTCGAAGCATGTCCAGAATATAGCATACGGTGAGTTCTGCTACTGCATTTGAATTCTGTCCCGGTGCATTTAATGCTTTTACACCATGTTTTTTTGCAGCTACAAGATCAATGTTATCCACACCTACTCCAAATTTTGCCACAGCCTTTAATTTCGGTGCAATTTCAAATACTTCTTCTGTATATTTATCCATTCCGATAATAGCAGCATCAATATCTCCTATGATATCTTTCAGTTCCTCAAAACTATACGCCGGAAAAGACCTTGTTTTATCATATATAACCTCATGTCCATTTTTCTCCAGCAATTCCCATGCATCTTTACATAATGTATCAAAATGAGATGCTGATACAAGAATTTTACCCATATCCCGTTCCTCCGTCTTTCTTATTTTAAGGAAAATACTTTGCGTGCTGTTTCTCCAAGGCACAGTGCCAGATCCTTTTCTGACAGATGCAGCGCATAATGTTTTGCCAGTTCCACACCTACATTATCTGGATTATCTGTACCAAGCATAAGTCTGTGGCATCCCAGTTTTTCTACAAAGTTTTTCACCACATATACCGGGCACCATGATGTTTCCAGATAAATATTAGGACAAACCTGCGCTGCCACTAACGCCTCGCTTCCAAACATACCTCCTCCGGCATGTGCCAGTACAAAAGTAACATCCGGATACTCCATTGCCATCGGAATCACCAGTGACGGCAATGCCGATGCTACACCGTTGCCAGTATGGATCATTACCGGAACTTTTAATTTTCTGGCTACTTCGTATACCTTTCTGGCCTGTGGAGCATTTGCAGCACAGCAGTATGCTTCCGGATGTAATTTTATTGCAACAAACCCCAGCTCATTTATTGCCCAGGAAACATGCTCGATATACTCTTCCTCTGAGCAATGTGGTGTATAGGATACAATTCCCCATGCATGTCCCGGATGCCTCTGCGTAAACTCATAGATTCGTTCACATGACTTATGCCAGTCATTCACCTTTAAACCAGGCTGCAGAATGACCCCGTCAATCCCAAATTCCTTCATGTAACCCAGCACACGTTCTTCATCATCATTTGAATTATAGATTAGATCTTCACCCAGATGCATATGTGCGTCAATCACCATGGCCATAAATGATTCCCCCTTTTTACATTTTTATAATTTTAATATTGTAATTAAAATTACTTTGTTTTCCCGGAATGTACTTCATAGTTCTTTCGATAAGAACTTGGTGTAACACCCGTATAATGTGAAAAATGTCGAGAAAACGAATATGGTGTTGCAAATCCTGCCATTTCCGATATCTCTGCTATGCTGTATTTCTGATCTGCCAGTAATTTGCATATTTGTTTTAACCGATTCTGAATAATGAGCTGATTTACAGAACAGCCAAACAATTGATTGCATATTCTCGTCGTCTGTCTCACACTTAAATTCAAAACATTTGCCACATCACTTACCGTAATATTATTAAATGCATTTTCATTAATAAATGATAAAATCCGGTCTATCCGATGACAATCTTCCGATTCACGTAATTGTACAGCCTTTATCCCTGAATTCTCAGAAAGCGAATCTACTGCTTCGAGCAATAATGTATGAATAATACATGCAATTGAAACTGAAGTTATCAGGTCTTTTGACATAAACTTATTCATAAGCGCCTGTGCAAGTTCATGAAAGGTGGGCGTTTCTTCTCTTGACACAGGAATCCGCGTATCATTAAAAGTATAATTAATCACATCCATATCAGATACAACATCAAACCCCAAAACCAGTTTTTTTGTATTCGGTGAACTGTCTTTTATACTGTGCATAATACCTGACGGAATAAAAATATAACTACCTGCACAACATGATATAATATTTCCATCAAACCAAAATTGTAACTCTCCCTCATATACGTAATGCAGTTCGTGAATTACATGTTTGTGCCAATTCGTCGAAAGTTCTTCTTCATTTGAAGCAACTATCCGACACCACGATACAATAGATCTCATAGCGTCACTGGAAGAAGACAGGTTCATGTTATTTAGTACATGTCCATCCCTTCTCATGATTATTCCTCCTCAGCACGAGTTTTTTCACTTCATATTCAAGCCTCTTTGAACAGCTACTCTTTGGTCATTTTTCAAATAAATTCACGCCTCCCCCTATGTTTTATTTGTTGTAAAATTATGGTAATTTTTGCCAAATAATTGGTTAAATTCAGATAAAATATAACAAATACTAACCAATAACTCAATAAAATGTCCGAAATTGATATTTTTATGGCTGGTTATGAGTCTTTTCCAAAAGGGGGGATAAAATACCTGTAATTTTTATTTTTCTACAATTGCCACCGCTCGAAGTGGCGAGCCGGATCCTTCCTTTATATTGAGTGGTAATGCAATAAAATAAGAATAAACCGGAAGTTTACTTAAATTCACCAGTTCTTCAAATATAATGATGTCTTTGGGCAACCAGAATTCATCATGCCCCCACGACTTCTTACACTCACCCTCTTTTTTTGCAATATCCCCGCCAATAGTATCCGTTCCTATGGCACGAACTTTTCGATTATAAAACAGCTCTGCTGCTGTTCTGTCAAGTCCAGGCTCATTTTGCGCATACCATATGGCATCTTTATCCGTACACCAGAAGCGATCCCACCCAAAACACAGCAATGCCATTTCATTTTCCCGGACAGCCGCGCCACTTCTTCTTTCACATTCCAGTATATCCTCCGCAGTTGCCTGTTCCCCCGGCTGTAATTCAAGCCAGCGAAGATCATACAGAACTGCAGGTACAAAAAAGTGTGATACGTCAAATGTATCAATTGTTCGATCCATTTTGTAAGAGCAGGAATGCGCCGGTGCATCTACATGTGCCCCTGTATGCTCTGCCATAGATATGCTTTGGCAATAAAATCCATCATGCTCATGTGTCACAGTTTTATCAATTACAAGATGTGGGTGAGATGGCCACCTTGGTATTCCTTTTTCTATTACAGGTGATAAATCTACTATCTTGAACTTGTCATTTATAAGTTTTCCAAATTCTCTGATTCCTATGCCATCCATTACTTTTCCTCTTCCGATACGGTACTTTTGTTTAATAATGAACAAATCCATTTCTTCTTTTCTGAACAGAAAATTCGCAGCCCCAGTCACAGCCAAGTGAAGAAGCAATTTCTACGATTCCACCCCATGTTGCATCCGGAATATCAATTCCCTTTTCTCTTCTTCTTCTTGCTGTGTTGAATTCAAATTCACCAGGTAAAAGTACTTCTTTAAATCCTTCTGCCGGTTTTGCAGACTTAATATAAGAAGCATGATTCTCCACCTGAGCCGCAAACAGATCTCTTCCCAAAAAGCAGTCTGGATTAACAGCCATTAAAAACAATCCATTTTCAGATTTTAGCTTTTTACCTTCTTGCAGGCATGTCCAGTAATCATCATTTGCCAGAGCTATACTGAACAGATCTGCCATAATTGCCAACGCAGATCCTTTAGCACCTCCCATTTTTCCCCCAAGTGGATAAATCGTGCCTCTTGGTTCTTTGTAAAAATCATTTGGATCGGTTGTGTCACGTCCCTGACCATCACGAATCCAGCCCTCCGGAACCGATTCATTTTTCTGAATATAAGTTCGAAGTTTTCCTTCTGCTACCACGGTTGTAGCTCCGTCCATCATAATCGGATCTTTCTCTCCACGCGGAACAGCCCATGATATTGGATTGGTTCCCAGTCTTGCTTCCGCAGCTCCAAACGGCGCCAGTGGACCGCTGGAATAGAGTCCTGCTGTTCCGAACGCCATCAATCCTGCCCTTGCAATTCTTTCTGTATACGCCCCAAGCCGTCCAATATGAGTCGAATGAATGACTATTGCACATGCAACCCCATTTTCTTTTGCTTTCTGTATTACAATCTCTGCTGTTTTTCTTCCCGCAACATGGCCAAATCCATAATCAGCATCAACAATTGCAGTGGTTGGTGTTTCTTTCACTGTCTTTACATCAGCACCCGGTACAATAAAATGTTCCTCTATCTGCCACATATATTGTGGAATACGCAGAATGCCATGAGAATCCACTCCCAAAAGATTCGACTGTACCAGTTCTTCCGATACGATTTCTGCTTCTTCTTCCGATGCACCGGCTCTTCTCAAAATATCCTGTACATAACCACGTAACTGCTGTTCTTTTATTAACATAGCAGTTCTGTCTCCTTTTTCACTTCTGATGCGGAGGGAATCGAATCTGCTGCTCCAGGTCTCTGAATGGCAATGGCACTTGCAGCAGATGCCCATTTTGCCGAAGCTGTTATATCTTTTCCTTTTAACCTGCCTTCCAGATAAAATCCGGTAAACGTATCCCCTGCCGCTGTAGTATCTATCGGCTTCACATGAAAAGCACTGCATCTGTATATTCCGTCAGGACCGGCTACTGCTGCTCCGTCTCCTCCCAGAGTCAGTACAATTTCTGTTTTTGGATAATTTTCCTTTAATTTTCTTAAGATCTTATCCGGATCTGTTTCATTGCTTAACATTCCGCCTTCGATCTCGTTAACAAACAACCAGGACAATTTTTCTAATGGATAGGAACGGACCTCCTCGCCCATTGGTGCTGCATTCATAGCGACACGAAGTCCTTTTTCTGCTGCCCGTCTCACAATCTCACCCACAAGATTGGTTTCATTTTGCACCAGAATGACATCATCCTTGTCTGCAAATGCAAGTATTTCATCTATGTACGCTTCTGTCAGAAGATGGTTGGTTCCCGGATGAAGCAGTATACAGTTTTGTCCTTTTTCATCCACCTGAATGATTGCATGGCCGTTACTTTCTTCCGAATTACGAATGTAGTCTGTCATCACGCCTTTTTCTTTCATTAATTCAACCAAAAACCTGCCATCACTTCCCGCATAACCGGCATGATAGACAGATACACCCGCTTTTGCCAGAGCAACAGACTGATTTAAGCCTTTTCCTCCGCTGCACACTTCACGTTTCAATGCGGCACACGTTTCTCCCGGCTGCAAGAAATGATCTACTTTATATACATAGTCCACATTTAATGATCCAAAATTAATAACTTTCATAAACTGTTATTCCTCCAAATGGCACCATGCTCATGCATAAATAATAACTGCCAGATATTTCAATGATGTCTTTCCTGTATTTGTAATCATATGTCCCTGCCCGACATCAACGATATTGGTATCACCTGGTCCGATCTTTATTTCTGTGCCATCCTGTTCCTGCACAATTCCCTCGCCTTCAAGGAAAAAACAGATCTCCATGTCTTCTTCATGAACATGATATCCAACACTGTGCCCCGGCTCCAATGTTCCTATGGCAAACAATCTTCCCTTTTCATGCATTTCATCTGTTTGAAGGATATCTTCTATTTCAAACCTTCCCTGTCCGCCTTTCATATGCTCTATATATCTGACAGGATATTGTCCTTTTTTTATGACTGGCATTTCAACTTTCCCCCTGGTTTCCACATTTTCCTTCATGATCTATGTATTCTGTACATGTCAATGCTTCCTGCGCCGTGATTTGCAGCATAGATTCTCGCTTCTTCTTCATCCACACTCACGCAAATCTGTGTAGCACCTGTATTTTCCTCTATCACTGTTGCATGGAATTCCGGTATTGCTTTTTCTGTCACCTTATAAAGTGTCAGAGCTTTATCCTCAGAGCGGCTTCCGCCTATAAGATAAAGTTCTCCCCAGATACGTCCGGCCCAGATCACATGGCCAAAATGAATCGGAAGTTCACCAATCATCTGATATTTCCCGTTAAGTTCTTTCAAAATACGGATATGTTCCCCATGAAATCCCTGTATTACAGCAAGCTCGTCTTTTCCGTCTCCATCAAAATCCGCAGTCCATATATCACTGGTTTCGCCAATTGGGAAAATTTCTGTCTTCCATTCTTCTTCATGATGAATGACTAACATTCCTTCTGAAGCACCAATCAGCATCTCCTGTTTTCCATCTGCTCTGGTATGAAGATACATCCCATGATTTTTGGTAAGCCCTTTGTAGATTTCTTTTAATTCTATAGCTTTTCCCTTTTCGTACTCACTGACATAGATTCCACCAGGACGGCTCCAGTCTTCTGTATAATCTTTTCCAGAACAAAGGGATGCACCTATCAGATACTGCTTTTCTCCATCTTTTAACATACCGATTCTGTGAACAAACGGAAGATCACACAGCTTTTCTTTTTTTATCTGAATGCCATCTCCTTCTGTAAATTCATTTTTCCAGACAGAAGCCCGTTCTGAGTCAAATACAGGATAAAATTCTTCAATAGAAAGAAATGCATTTTCGTCTTCCAGTGGTACCAGTGACATGACTCCTCCCGGTCCATTCCATAAAGTATATTGTTCCCCATTTTCAGGGTCCATCATAAAACATTCTCCGTTTCGATTCTCCGAAGCAGCAATACAATATTCTTTTCCGTTTATGTTCATTACCGTTATTGCATAAACCATTTCCAGATCTGCCAAATGCTGTTTACTAACCTTCATCACATTCTCCTTCCAGGATCTCTGCTAGGAATCCTCTGCATACTTTTTCATTTTTTAAAGGATCTTGCCCTATCTGACATCTGCTCTCAACCGCCACACCGATTCCCTGTGGTTTTGCTATTACCTGTGCTGCATCTTTTAAAATCTCCTGTCCTTTGGCTACGTCCAGAAAACCAGGTTCTCCCATAGCCATATGCCAGTCACCATATCCTTCTTTCTTCGGATCCAGAATCGCATTGGCAAGATGCAGGTGTCCAATATATGGAGCACAAATTTTCAGTGATTCTCTTAAGTCTTCTTTATTCAGCGCAACATGTGCACTATCCCATGAAAGGTAACAGTTTTTATAATGACCGTTTACCTTTTTCATTAAGTCCGCAGCCTCTGTTGATGGTCCTATCAGATTATTTTTATGTGCGTCCCTGTCAAGTGGCTCTAACAGTAATATCATTCCTGGATATTCTGCTATCTTCTCAGAAATCGCAAACAGGACTTCTTCAATCCCTTTCATGGCTTCCTTCCGATACTGCTCTCCCGGATCCGGACCACTGATCATTGCAACACGGTCTGCACCGCTTTCTGCTGCAATGTCTATCAGATTATTTATTTCCAGAATTGTTTTTTTCCGGATTTTGTCATCTGTAGTTGACGGGTTCAGTTTTTTCTCATTGATATCATTTGTAATCCACTGAGTAAACCCAATGTTGAGTTCTTTTACCAGATCTATAAATTTTTTTCTTATTTCAGTATTTTTTAACGACCCGGTTTCTATACGGCTATAATAGTTTTCAAGTAAAATTTTCCTAACCGTATCATACAATTCCTCTTCTTTCGTCAAAAGCGGATAAAAGCTCTCTGATACTAATAATGATGGACAAAATATTTCTTTTAACTTCATCATCGATTCCCCCCTGATCACCTGTTTTTTATAATTGCTCCTTTATCCGCAGATTCTGCAAGGCGTGCATATACATTCAAATAACCCTTTAAATGTTTTGGCTCTTTTATCTGAAGCGCTTCCATTCTCTGTTTTAGTTCCTGTTCAGAAACCATCATATTCAGTGTACCTTTTTCCACATCTATCTCTATCTGATCTCCGTCTTTTATTGCTGCGATTGGTCCACCCTCTGATGCTTCCGGAGAAATATGTCCCACAAAACATCCATTATTGGTTCCTGAAAATCTTCCATCTGTAATTACCGCTGTGCTGAGCGCAAGTCCCTGTCCATAAAGCATTTTCATAATACGAACCATTTCTCGCATCCCAGGTCCCCCCTTTGGTCCCTCATAACGGATTACCAGAACGGTTCCAGGTTCAATGCTTCCTTCATGTACTGCAACTGTGGCTTCATCTTCTGAATCAAAACATCTTGCTGTACCTGAAAAATGCAGCATGGACGGATCGATAGCTGTCGGCTTTGTCACGGCACTGTCTGGAGCTATATTACCCCTGAGAACAGCCAGGCTTCCCCATGTATGGAATGCATCCTCAATAGAATGAATCATTTCATTATAGGTAAATGGCATTGTTTCCAGAATTTCTCCCCAGGCCCTTCCTGTGCAGGTCATTGCATCCATTTTTAAAATTGGAGAAAGCTGTTTCATAACTGCAGGCACTCCTCCTGCATCGTAGAAGTCCGGAACATTCAGAGGACCGTTTGGATATATTCTTGCAATATGCGGCGTATTTCTTGCAATTTTATCCATAACGTCCATTGTAAAATCACACTCTGCCTCATATGCAATTGCCGGAAAATGTAACGCCATATTCGTTGAACCGCCTATTGCCATTCCAAGTCTGACCGCATTTTCTATTCCATTACTGTTTATCATTTTACGGGCCGTCAGCCCTTCTCTGACCATCTCCACAATTCTTCTTCCGGAAGCCTGTGCCGCACGCAGCCTTTCTGCCATGACAGCCGGTATCATAGAAGTTCCCGGCAGACACATTCCCATTGCTTCTGTAACCGCACACATTGTATTCGCAGTACCCAAGAATGAGCATGACCCTTTACATGGATTAGACCTGTTTTCCAGAATATCATATTCTTCCTGGGTTATTTTCCCCTGCTCCAACATGGCCAGGGCTTCTACCATACTTGAATTATCCGATGCGCGTCCATCAAACTGCATTCCACCCATAGCAGGACCGCCATTTACAATAATAGTCGGAATATCCAGACGGGCTGCCGCCATAAGTAAGCCAGGAATTACTTTGTCGCAAGATCCCAGAAGAACCAATCCATCCACGTGGTTAATTGATGCCATGGTTTCAACCGAATTGGCAATCAGATCTCTCGCCGGCAATATAAAATGCATGCCATCATTTCCACAACCCATTCCATCACACGGACCAATTGTTCCAAACTCTACCGGAGTTCCACCTCCCTGAAAAATCCCCTGCTTTACATATTCCGACACATCCCGCAAATTTGCATGTCCCGGATTTGCCATATTCCATGTATTGGCAATTCCTATAAGGGGTCTGTCCAAGTCATAATCACTATACCCCATTCCCTTGTATAAAGCCCTGATACTGGACCATTCCGGTTTTGCCAAAGTTGACTGACTGCGTAATGCTTTGCACATACTCTTCACCTCTTATAACGATTTATCCAGTGCCTCCACGATTAGACTTGCCACCACTGCCCCTGGATCAAGAAGTTTTCTTGATTCTTCTCCACGTATAGCAGCTCTTCCGTGAACTGCCAGCATTCCAACTGTGTTCTCTGCACCCTGTTTTGCCGCTTTCGCGCCTTCTGCCGCCATTACTTTAGTATCTTGATTACTCATTTCCTTCATTGCTCTGACCGCCGGTGCAATTCCATCCAGGAAAGTTTTTTCTCCTTCTTTGGCTTTACCCATTTTGGTAACGCCTTCCTGCCAGCATTCCATAATGCTGCAGATTCCATCATTATCCAATTCCATTCTTCCTTTTAACTGCTTTCCTGCGGTCATCATTCCATTTGCCATAAGTGTTCCCATTGTCGACGGTACTTTGGCTGCCATAGCTTTTCCCGCATAATAAAATAATTTTCCAACATCCAGCTCATCTTTATCTTTAATTGCTTCTGAAGCCGCCTGAAATCCGTCACTCATAGTAAGTCCAAGATCTCCGTCTCCCACCTTGCTGTCCAGAGATATCAACAAGTCTTTATTCTCTGTCATAATATCTGCAATGGTGTTAATAAATTTTTTTGTCTGTAATGCGTCCCAACTCATTTTATTCTTCCCCTTTTACTCATCCAATTTGTGCTGTTTGAAAAATGGTGTATCTGCACTGGCTGAAAGATATCTTTTCAGTTCATCATCTACTTTGCAAAGTGAAATAGACGCTCCTGCCATTTCCATAGAGGTTGCGAATTCTCCTGCGTAAGTATGGAACAGGCCGATTCCTTTTTCTTTCAGAATCTGTCCTACTCGGTTCATCATAATGTACAGTTCATCCAATGGCGTAGCACCAAGGCCATTTAACAGTACTGCTACCTCGTCACCTTCTGTATATGGCAGATCCTTTAACAACATTCCCATCATATCGTCTACAATTTCATCTGCTGTTTTCAGTTTCTCGACACGAATACCGGTTTCACCATGGATACCCATTCCAACTTCCATTTCATCTTCTCCTATGGAAAATCCTGCCTCACCAACTCGTGGCACAATACACGGAGAAAGGGCTATTCCCATAGTACGTACATTTGCACATACTTTTTCTGCAACAGCTTTTACTTCATCCAGATCCTTTCCTTCCGCAGCTGCAGCTCCGGCACATTTGTATACAAAGAAAATTCCTGCAACACCTCTTCGTTTACTGATATCATCTGTTTCTCCTGTAATTGCGGATGCAATATCATCACCAGCCACTACACTTTCTACACGAATATCTTCTTCCATGTCTGCCATATCTGCTGCCATGTCAAAATTAAAAATATCACCATTATAATTTCCATAAATATAGAGAACTCCGGCTCCATTGTCGATCTCCTTTGTTACCGCAAGCATCTGCTCTGCACTAGGTGACTGGAAAACATCTCCGACTGAGCATCCATCCAGCATACCCTCTCCTACATAACCCAAAAACAATGGCAAATGTCCGCTTCCACCACCTGTAGCAATCGATACTTTTCCAGGATGTTTATGTGTGGTAACCAGGCATCTCAAATCATCCTCTACACATTTCAGATCTTTCTTATGTGCACAGTAAATACCAGCCAACATTTCATCTACATATTTCTCCGGTTTATTCATAATTTTTTTCATAGTTGTTTTCTCCTTTTTATTTTTACTCTGTTATTTTTTTTCGAAATGTTTTCGCATTTTGATTGAATTCTTTCATTGCCTGTTCCAGACGTTTTACCACCTCATCTGTTGGGAGCCCGATTGCCCCTCTGGACGCAGGAATTGTCGTTTTGCATTCATTACTGTCCATAAAACGGACACCTTCTAAAAGATTTGGCGTATCTTCTTCATCAATTGCAATAAAACCATATTTGTCCGCATGTACCAACATACCTGGTTTTACTTTTGTTCCAAAGATTTCTATCTCTGTTCCAAATTTCAATGGACAGGAATATGCATGTCCGACGCCAAGCCGTTTTGCCATCATCTTAAATCCACCATACATTCCCTCATCCACATCCCGTACATAGCCATCTGTAATTCCGCCAACACAGCCAAGGGCTCTGTATGCATTTCCTGTAACTTCTCCAAAAATGGATCCTTTACTATATGGCGCATCCAGATCCTTTGCCATAAGAATCTTCGGTCCTGGAATACTTGCCAGATACTTGTATAATTCCAGATAACAATCCGGATGTTCTTCTTTTATTTTTTCATCTGCACATATATACTCTACTGTTACTGCATATCCAACCATTGCTCCCATTCCAGGTGCATAATCCTGAATTGCCTCATTACTCATGTGGCATTCCATACGGTCTTTCTTTGTAACAGCCTCCCAGCCATTATAAATGGTTGGTGTATTCCATCTTCTGAGTTCAAGCAGATCGCTTTCTGTTAAACGTGCCATTTTTTCCTCCTTATCAGCCTTTTACTGCTCCCGCTGTCAGACCACTTACAACATATTTCTGAAGCGCAATCGATACAATAATAACCGGTCCTGTAATTACAACCGCTGCAGCCATCAGTCCACCCCAGTTTACACTGGTGTAAGAAATGAAATTAAATACCGCCATCGGCAGTGTTTTTGTCGAACTACTGCTTAAGATCAGTGCAAACAGGAAATTATTCCACGCATAAATAAATGATAAAATTGCTGCTGTAAAAATTCCCGGTGCAGATAATGGTATCATGATACGAATAAAAGAATTAAAAACAGAAGATCCGTCTATAAATGCCGCTTCTTCCAGTTCTTTTGGAATGGATCCAAAATATGGTGTTACGATCCAGACAATCAGTGGCAGGGATACCAACAGATTTGCCATAATCAGCGAAGTATATGTTCCTGTCATTTTCAGTTTTGAAAAAATAATGTACCACGGAACAAGAAATGTGATTGCCGGGATAATACGTACTGCCAGGATAATGAGTGACAGTTTATTCTGCTTATATCTTGCAATTGCATATGCTGCAGGCAGGCCAAACAGACAGGCCAGAACTGTTGCTCCGGTACTTACAATCAAACTATTTATAATTGGTTTTAAGAAACTGTATTTTGTAAATACTTCAATATAGTTTTTTATAGTCGGTGTAAACACAAACATTTTCTTTGGATTCATAATGTCTACAATTGTTTTAAAGGAAGCTGAAAGCATCCAGAGCAGTGGAACCAGATTCACAAACATAATGCACACTACGACAATCCAGAAAATTGTCTTCATGCAAATTTTTTTCGGTTTGATACGGCGTTTGTTTTTCATGATTCATACCTCCTCTCTATGCGTGCCTTCAATAACATATACAGGATTGCAACTACAAGCACTACAATAAAAAATACGATCAGCAAGGCGGATGCCTTTCCCATATAAAAGTATTCAAATGCATTCCTGTAAGAAAGAATATTTAAATTCTCAGAAGAATATCCCGGTCCTCCTGTTGTTGTCGAATAAATAATGTCAAATGTTTTCAATGCATCAATTACTCTTAAAAGAATCGCCATTAAAATTGTCGGCGCCAACAGAGGAAGCTGTATTCTTGTAATCAACTGCATCTCATTTGCCCCATCTACTTTTGCAGATTCAAATACATCTGCACCCAGTCCACTGATTCCAGCCAGTACCATAAGCATTACCATCGGTGTCCACTGCCAGATATCTATAATGATCAGGGATGAAAATACTGTGTCTGAACTTCCAAGCCATGCACTGGTCGGAAGTCCGACTTTTCGTAAAATCAGATTTGCCAGGCCAATCGTCGGATCATAAATTAACTTCCATACCATACCTACTGCAACCGGTGTCGCAACCATAGGTAAAAGAAATACTGTACGAATAATTCCTGTATGCCTTGTAATTTTCCCCAGCAAGAGAGCTATTGCCACTCCAAGGATTGTCTCTATTGCTACAGCAATCAATGTGTAATTTATCGTTCTCCAAAATGCATCCCAAAACCTGCTGTCACTGAAAATCTCTATATAATTCTGCAGGCCAACAAACTTTTTCGGAATATTGGCCGACATCCCCCATTCACAAAAACTTAACTGTAATGTATACAAAATTGGATATGTAACGCATAACAAAATAAAGATTATCGTTGGCGCTGTAAAAATCCATTTAATATTTTTATTCACCCATTTTGCCATCCACTCCATACCTCCTTCCGCTTATTTTGAAAAAGAGTCCATAACAGAAAGAATATCTTTCTCCCGCATGGACTCTTTTCTCAACTTTTCCTAATAGAATTTTTTACTTTTCTGCATCCAGTAAAGCCTGAATTCTTGCATTTGCTCCATCAGCCTTTGCCTGAAGATCTTCATCGGAAATTCCCTCAATTGCAGCAGTAATTAATTCGCCAATAATAGTTCTTGCTTCTCCGCCATCAACCATATACGGTCTGTCAGTTGCAACTCCAACAGGGTTGGATTCGTTAATCACTTCTGCCAGCTGTTCCGGATATGCTGTCTTGGCTTCTTCGCTTTCCCATGTAGAAGTTCTTGCTGATGAATTTCCGGCAACAAGACCTTTGATATCCTGATCCTTTCCAACTGCCCATTTTACAAATTCCCAGCTTGCTTCCTTATGTTCAGAACCAGATCCGATTCCAAGCGCCCATGCAGTTACATTAAATGGTGTTGTTCCGGCAGGTCCCTCAGGGAATACACCGTATCCAACCTTATCAGCTACAAGTGATGCTTCCGGATCAGTTGCAAATGCATACTGGCTGTCACAGTCAATTCGCATTGCTGCCAGTCCCTGTGTAAACAGGTTCATTGTTTCTGTCCAGTTCATATTTAAAACACCAGGTGCACAGTATTCTCTACAGAGTTTTCCATAAAATTGAAGTGCTTCAATTGCTTCCGGAGTGTTCATAGTTGCATTTCTGTCTTCATCAAAGAAATCTCCGCCAAATCCTCTTAAGAAACCGGAGAACTGTGTAACTGCCGCATTACCTTCTCCTCGAAGTGCCAGAGCATACACACCGTTATCCGGATCATTTAATTTATCGCACCATTCCAGTAATTCGTCATATGTTTTTGGTGAGCCTTCTAATCCGGCTTTCTCTACCAGTTCTGTATTCAAATATAATATTTCACGTTCTGTCAGATACGGGATACCATATGCAGTTCCATCCTGACTGGTAATTTCTCTTGCAGACTCGAAGAAATCCTCATAATCAAATGCCGTATCACCTTCAAAATATGTATTTAATGGTTCAAGCCATCCATTCTTGATATACAGCAATGATTCCTGTAATGGACGATAACCAAATACATCCAGGTCTTTGCCGCCTGCAGCGGAAGCAACTGCCACTTTGTTGCTTACCTGTGCGTCCTGCAAAGATTCAAATTCTACATTAATTCCAGTTGCTTCTTCAAATTCACCAATATCTTTCTGGATTTCTTCCATAAAAGATGAATTACAAACAACAACGCTGATTGTCTGCCCTGCATAGTCCTGTGACAGTCCGGCATCCTCAGCCCCTGCACCAACTGATAATGCTGTTGCCATCATTGCTCCTGTTAATAATGCTACGTTCCTTTTTTTCATTGCTACATCTCCTTTTCTTTTTATTTTTATTACTTTTTAAATAGCTCTTTATTTACCACATTGACAGGAAATCCACCATGTAAAATGCTGTCAACCCCATCCAATGCTTCATGAACCATATTTTTTCTTGCTTCCAGAACATTGCTTCCAATATGTGGTGTAATCACTACATTCTCTATCTTTGCAAGTTCCTCTGATACTCCGGGTTCAAATTCAAAAACGTCTGTTGCCGCCCCACGAATCACTTTTTCTTTTAATGCTGTAACCAAATCAGCTTCACACATAACAGGCCCTCTGGCTGCATTTACAAAATATGCTGTTGGTTTCATTTTTTTGAATGTTTCCAAATTGAAAATATGATGATTTTCTTTTGTATATGGCATATGACAGGAAATCACATCTGCTTTTGCCAGAACCTCTTCGAATTTCCCATAAGTAGCCCCGAGTCTTTCTTCCTCTTCCGGTGTTTTTCGGAACGGATCATAATACATAACCTTCATTCCCACACCCTGTGCTTTTCTTCCTACTGCCTGTCCTATCCTGCCATATCCAATGATGCCGATTGTTTTTCCATATAAAAATATATCTCTGTCCAAAAACATATCTGGCTTACATGTTCTTGTCACACGGAGTTCCCTGTCGTACATGACAATTCCCTTTGTAATGGCAAGCATGATTGCAAATGCCAGTTCCGCCGTTGGTTCCGTTACTGTCGTAAGTGTGTTCACAACAAATATTTGCTTTTCTGTACAATATTTCCAGTCAATATTGTCATAACCCACTCCAAAATTCGCAACTACTTTTAATTTACGTGCTTTATCAATCAACTCCTTTTTAAATGGAAAGGCTGATATGGTAAACAAAGCATCGCAGTCTCCTATATATTCTTCCACTTCTTCCATGGAAAAATTACGTTTTTCTTCGTCCGGAATTATAATTTCAAATTTATTTCTGTATTCTGTAATGATATCTTCCGGTATCCATCCGGTGATCAACAATCTGTTCATCGCTCTTCCCCCAACTTTCTTGCAATTTTCAATGCTTCTCCTGCTGCCATTCGTATCCAGTCGTATTCATAACACAGAAATATGAAATCTGCTCCCATATCCATCCACATACGAATGCTCTCTTCCTTCGGTTCTGACGAAATTCCACATACCACTCCGGATTCCTTGCATGCTTCAAAAACTGTTCGAATACATTCCAGATTTTTTGGATTATAGACATCCGGAAGAATTCCCAGAGACGCTGATAAATCAAACTGTCCGACTACGATACCATCTACCCCTTCTACCTTCAGTATTTTTCGAATATTTTCAACTCCTTTTTTATGCTCAATCTGCATGATTTTAAATACCTGTGAATCTGAATTCGAAATATACTCCTCGTTAGATACCAAACCATAATGGTTCGATCGGATCGGACCCATTCCACGCATTCCTTTTGGTGGATAAATACAGGACGCCACTGCTTTTCTGGCTTCTTCTTCTGAATTAATCATTGGAAAAACTACCCCGTCAGGTCCTAATTCAAGTATCGGTTTGGCAAGTACCGGATCGTTCCACGGAAGTCTGACAATAGCCGCTGCTCCCTCTGCCTGCGCTGCCATAATATGAAGCGTTGTCTGATATTTATCAAGATTCGAATGTTCGTTCTCTATCCAAACCACATCAAACCCAACAGCCGCCAGCAATTCAGTTATGCAGGGATCCTGTGAACGAATATGCGTCCCCACAACAAGCTTCTTTTCATGAAATAATTTATTCAATCTACCTATCTGATACATATTACCACCTCTGCTTTTTACTAAACGCAGTTTTATTATTTGCTAAATTTATTTTGTTGTTTAACCGTTTTGTTTACTTGTCTATACCGTGATTATAAATATCATTTAGTTGTTTGTCAACATAAATGCATTATTTTTTATGCTTTTTGTCACTTTTTCATATATTTCTTTTTTATTTTTTATGCATTTTGTTATTATGCAATCCATTTTTGTTTAGTATTTAGTTAAACAAAAATGGTCCTTGTTTTTTTGTATAATAAAAAAACTGTGGTCCATAATCTGAACCACAGTTTTTCTATGCTTTTTTTACACTGGATCGTATTACAAGACTGCCCACAATCTGTATTTTTACATTTCGTACAGCAGAATCCTCTATCGAATCAAATAATAAATCAACTGCTTTTTTTCCTATTAACTCCTTTGGCACCCGTATGGTTGACAGCGAAGGAAAATTTATTGCTGCAAATGGTATGTCATCAAATCCTATCACAGATACGTCATCAGGAATTTTGTACCCTTTTTTTCTCAGACACTTTATAGCACCTATTGCAATGGTATCATTATCTGAAAAAATACATTCAGGAATTTTTACTTTGCGCTCCATAAAGTGTTCCATGTCATTATAGGCACCCACCAATGTCGGGGTCAGTGGAAATTCTCTTCTCACTTCCAGACCAAATTCTTTTGAATATTCCATAAATGCTTTTTTTCTCTCCCGGAAATTCTCGATCTGATCATTACTGGAAAAGTATGCAATTTCTTTATATCCATGCTCTTTGAAATATCGAAGTGCAAGATATACATTTTCATCATTATTAATTCCAACACAGTTACACGGCCAATTCCTCATGTTATTGTCAACTACTACATATGGTATTGGAATAGATCTTAAAATATTAAATTTGTTCTCAACAATCTCCGTTCCAAGAACAATCACGCCCACATATAAATCAAAATCTATTTTTTCCAATTCTTCTTTTTCAAATATATCGACCTGTATAATACTCAGCCTGTAATTTCTTGCCCTGCATCTTTCTTCCACCGAATCCATAACCGCCGAAATAAACCCCTGGTTCTCTTCTACCAACATTCCATGTTTTCGAAATTTCAGGAACAAGACAATATTTTTATCATCGTTCTGGATGCTTTTCGTTCTCGTATGAACATATTCATATTTTTCTGCAAGTTCTAAAACGCTTTTTCTTGTTTTATCACTAACCCCCTTTTTTCCATTTAATACAATTGATACGGTAGCCGGTGATACCCCTGCCAGTTGTGCCAATTCTCTGACCGTCATTCTATTCCTCCCTTTAATTACGGCAGAAGGCTAACATTCTTTTCTCTTAAATACCATGCAACTTTTGCACTTTCCTCTAACTCTTCTGCCCCGTAAAATGCCTTAATAATATCTCCCCCTCCAACAAGCTGACCATGATTTTTTAACAAATACCCTCTTTTTTCATCTGCACGTTCTGCAAATAACGCAAATAATTCTTCTGTCCCAGGCGGTGCATATGGTATAACCCCAATCTTTCCAAGTTTCATCTCAAGATATGGCGTGTACTTTGGAATCGTATTTTCTCCGTCCAGGCATGAGAATATTACACTATAAAAACTATGTATATGTACAATTGCTCTGACTTTATGATTTTTTTCATAGAAAATCTTATGAAGTGGTAGCTCTTTACTCGGTTTCACTTCATTATATCTTTTTCCCGAAAAATCTACAATCGAAAATTCGGTCTTTTTTAAAGTTCCAAAACATGTTCCACTTCCGGAAATATAAATTTTATCATTATGTATAAAGCTTAAATTTGCGGAAGATCCATTTGTTTTATTTCTATCAAACAGACTATGAGCTACCCATATTGCCTGTTCCAGTTTTTTCTCAAGTTCCTGCTCCATTGTACTTTTACCCCCTTGTATATTCCAAAGCCCTGATAAAAAAATCTTTTTTTCCAAAGTTACCAGACTTTAAAACCAATCTCATTTCTGGTTCCTGCACCGGTATTAATACCGGCACTCCAGGCGCAATACTGCCTCCAACATAATACCTGTCATATCCGAGTTTTTTTGTTACAGCTCCGGAAGTTTCTCCTCCGGCTACAATCACCCGCGTTCTTCCTTCTCGCACAAACTGCTGTGCAATTTGAGCCTGAATTTGCTCTATAAGCATGGAAATATTCTCATTTTTCTGATTTTCTGTAACTGTAGAGGCATCTTCTGAACTGTATAGCAGAATGTCATCCTCTTTCCATTTGCCAATTACTTTCCATATGGTATCAACACTTTCTGTTCCCTCCAGAATTTTTCGTGGACTCATTTTATAGGCTTTCTTTCCTGTCTCTAAATACTCTGCTATCTGTCCAAGCGTGGCTACTGAGCAGCTCCCTGCAATAATAATTGCCGGAGTTTCCTGCCCTTTTATCAGTTCCATCTCCTGATGTTCCAACTTTTCTGCCAAAAATGTACTAACCCCTGAGCCTCCGGTTAACAATTTAAATTTTTCAAATATTTCTACAATCCGTTTTCCCTGTTCCTGTTCATAAAAATCCGGCACAAAATATATATGTTTCTTTTTTCTCTGATATTCACCCATCCATTCCTGAACATCCGGCTTTTCACAGATCTCCTTCGGCATAACAACCACTTCTCCGGAACTTTGTTGTCTCATAAGTTCCTTAATGCGACAATCCCACATAGGTGTTAATGGATGATCTTTCATTGAACTATTCTGTAATTCCACTCCGTTTACATACAGGCATCCGTTTCTGACTGTTCTTCCATTAACCGGAAGAGCCGGGCAGACTACGGTAGCTGTTTCTCCCAGATAATCCATGGCTGCATCTATAACAGGACCAATATTTCCATCCTTTTTGCAATCGAAAGTGGAACAATATTTTATATAATACTGTTTTGTCCCCTGTTCTCTCAGCCATGCAAGTGCTTCTACACTCTCTTTTACTGCTTCTTCTTTTGGTTCAGTTCTAGTCTTCAGCGCAATAACAGCCACATCCGCATCTTCTGTTTTTATATCAGCT
Organism: Jingyaoa shaoxingensis; assembly: GCF_014385005.1. GTDB lineage: Bacteria > Bacillota > Clostridia > Lachnospirales > Lachnospiraceae > Marvinbryantia > Marvinbryantia shaoxingensis. The sequence goes on from NZ_JACRSZ010000005.1 coordinate 97,024, forward strand.
TCAGGAATTCCATTAAACAGAATTGTTGATATTCCTTTTTCTGCAAAAAAAGATGCCCAGTCACTCGCCCCCGTAAAATCATCTGCAATACATCCAATCTGAATCATTCTTTTTCTCCTTCCTACTACTTGTTTCTTTTTACAACTCCGATCCTTTCAAATACCCATAAATAAATCTGTGCCTGTATATAACCGAAACCGGCAAAGCCCACTGTAATCCATATTGGTAATAATTTTACCGTTAATGTGAATGCAAATATTTCTATACCTAACAGCAATGTAAGAAGTAGTGTATAAACCAAACATTTCACTCCACCTGCAAACGAAATCGTAATTAACTCATATACTTTTCTCTTTTCCATAGCAACAAGAGGAAAATAATATAGCCCTGTAATAAACACACATATTCCTGTTACACACGCAATCCACGTACAGATATATTTTCCTGCTACAGGCATGGAGCCGGCAATCTTTATCTCCATCACAAGAATCCCTGCTATTCCGACCAGAATTCCGAATCCAATCTCTGCTTTCCCCCAGCCTTCCCGAATGGACTGCATATAATTATGAAAAACCCTGTCATCCTTCTCACAAACCCATTTTATCAGGCTTCCATACATTCCCTCTAATGCCATTCCTATTGTAAAAACAGGTATACATGTAAAAAGAAACAAAATATTAACTATCGCAATCTTACTAATTTTATCCATCGCTTTCATAAAACCGCTGTCATACTGTAACCAGTTCATAATTATCCTTCATATTATTAATCTTTTTATTAAATTATATAATTAATTTTACTAAATTTCAACTAAATTTTAGTATTTTCATTTTAGTTTCAACTCTGAAGCTTCTGTTCCTGTCCCTTTATATCAGACTCCAGCTGGGAAATTATATTCTTTAGCTGTTCTGTATAAACGGAATAACTGGTATCATCCGGTTCTTCTGTATCCGTCTTTTCCAGAAGATTTTTCAGTTCCTCTGTCAGGCTTTGCGCCTGTTTCTCTGCCTCTGCCATCTTCATGGTCAGTTCCCTGCAAAGTTCTTCGGTTGTTTTTTCACTGTCTTCTGCCTCGCCATTATCCGGCCTGGAATCATCAATTTCTCCGGATGCAGGTTCCGTCTCCGGCTGAAATATCTCTGACTCACTCTGGTTCTCAGATTCTGTCTCGCTTTCTGATTCACTTTCTTTCTCAGATTCCTGCTGATTCGCTGCTCCTGACATTTTCTATTTCATTTGTCTGATAGGTACGGATATACTCTGCATTTTCCGCATCTGCCTCAGCAGACTCCCAGGTGTATTTTGCTTCCAGGACTCCCTGATCATAGGCAAGCTGTGTATCTGTCAATGTACTGGCTGATTTGATGATTGCCGCTTCATAATAGGCACACGCCGCCTGATAGCTCTATTCTGTCAGCTTCAAAATGGCGTCCCCTTCTGCCAGCTATCTTCCCCATCTTATTTCTGTTCACCATTTTCATTCTCCCGTTTTTCCATATCATATTGCATCTGAATCATTACTTTCCGGATAATAGTAATGGAATAAGTTGAACTGAATTTAAACTTTACGTTTTCATAAAAAAAGACGGAACCGGGCAATATGCCTTTATTCCGTCTCTTTCTGTCATTTCTTTTTTCTGACTTTATGACTCTTTTTTATCTGTACCTTCAATGAATGTCACATCAAAATCTACCCGATATTCTCCTGCTATTTTTTGCTCAAATCTCTTCTGTATCCGATCAGAAACGATCTTGCAGTGCTCCATCCGAATATCTGAAAACAGGATCAGATACTGTGTATAACTGTATCTGGTATAAAAATCTCCTCTCCGCAGTGAACTGCGAATGGCCTCAGCCAGTTTCTCCGATGCTTCCCGATGCTTACTTTCCATATCACTGCGCACAGGAGCTTCTGAAGAACTGATCTGTTTTAATGTACACAGCATAATATAAGCCGCGGTTCCGTTTCGCTCCATCATACGCCTGAATACATGATAGATATCTACAAACCCTGGAAAACTGCAATAATATGCACCTTCTATATGATCTTTTTCATCCAGCCGTTTTCGAATATCTTCCGTCACTTCTGCAGTCTGGCTGACATGTTCCCCCATCGCCTGGAACCGTTTCAACATCTCCGGTGAAGGCGGCAGCCCCAGTTCATCCTGAGCCATCTTTGTGGCCTTTTCATATATCTCCATAGCTTCCTGATATCTGGACATTGCTATCAGACTGTCGATCTGCCATAACTGCCAGTTTTCAAACGGATAAATGGACGCTGCTGCCGTTGCAACCCGCAGTGTCTCCTCATAATGTTCCCGTTCCATGTTATATTCACACAATTTCTGTACACACTGTGCATACAGATCTCTGCACCGCACATTTTCCACAGTCACCCAGTCTTCACCAATCATATTCGGCAGGAATTCTCCCGTATAACAGGCGACCGTTTTACTCCAGATATCAATCTGCTCCTGTCCTTCTGCCTGTTGACCTTTCTTTGCCAGTTTCTGAAACTCACCTACATCCACCCATAACGGAATCTCTTTATCCCAGGTACACATTCCATTCCGGATACATATATACTGGCTGTCTGGTAATCCGGCTGTCTTCAGCTGTTTGCGCAGACGAAAAATGGTATTATTCAGACTGCCGTTTTTATTTTCTACGGATTCTCTCCCATACAGAGCATCTATCAATCCTGCTTTGGAAATTCCTTCCTGCCCATAAAGTGCGAGCATTTGAAGAAGCTGTGTGGTCTTAGAGACTGTATTACGGTCAATTACAATCTCTTTGCCCCCATAATTTAGTGAAAATGTTCCCAGCATCCTGATTTCCAGTCTTTTCTCTTCCATACACTTTCCTCCATCCTGCATCACTTACCTTATTCGATTACAGGTATTTCGAGAATATCATTTTTCTTTTACTTTTTCAATCCTGTGATAACCAAAAAGAAGCCGCATACCACATCGTGATATACAGCTTCTTCTCAGATTTCTTTTATGACCAGATGCCACCTATTGTATATGCCTGTTTAATGCCTTCCAGATTCTGCTTTGCTGCTGCCTTCACTGCCTTCTGAACAAATGCATACGTCTGTGGCCTGGTTGACTTCAGACTCTGTGGTGACAATACATACTCCTTATAGGATTCTGCAAAATATTCGGAACTGTTCTGTGTCAGATATTTATAATTTGCAGATTTTAATGCGCTCTGTTCTTTATTATAGATCGCTATAAACTCTGAACTGGTATCTGCATTTCCTGCCAGCCATCCAACAAAATGGCCAAGCTCATGATAAAGAGTATCTCCACTGCTTCTCTTCAAAGTAATATTATGTGACTGTACGGAAAAATATCCGCTGTAGCTGACTGACGGATTCACTTCCACTTCAAAGCCCAATTTTTCAAATGCGTTTAATACAGACGCATCTGCCTTTGGTGCCCCAGATCTTACATTCAACGTTGTTACCTTCTGCATATTATTGCCGGAAGCTGTGTTGGTCTTTGAAACAGCAGTCGCTGTCTTCGTCTGTGGCTTATTGGTTGTCGTTGTCTTGATGGTTGTCTCTATGGTAGTAGTTACCGTCTTGATATCAGAGTTTTTCTTTGTTGCTGCTACTTCCGTAGTCTGAACGGTTTTAGCCGTTGTTACTTTCTGCTTTGTATTTTCTTTCTTGGTCGTTGTTGTCTTTTTTCTACGTTTTGTTGTCTTCGCTGTCCTGGTTGCTTTCTTTTTCAGCTTTGACTTCTTCACAGTTCTCTTTGTTGATCTTGTTGTCTTAACCGTTGGCTTCGTTGCAAGTGGTACTTCCTCCTGTGGAATCACGATGCTTCCGTCTTCTGTATCAATATATTCTACTATCTGTGGCACAGACAATTCATCTGTCTGACGTTCTGTATACCATGCACCTGTAACCAGAACTGCAGCTGCAAGTACCATACTTCCACATCTTACTAAAATATTATTTCTTTTCATATATTTCACCATCCCTCTGTTGGATCTGCATACTTCTCCTACTATTACATATGTAGTATACCAGAGAAAGGATAGCGAAAGGATAACAAAATATCGATTTTTAAGGTCTTGAGCAGTTAAAATTTAATTTCAATTCTCGTTCCGCTTCCCAGCTGACTCTTTAAATCCAGCTTTGCTCCATGGCACTGAACCACATGTTTTACAATGGCAAGTCCCAGCCCTGTTCCGCCGGTAGACTTAGACCTGCTCTTATCTACCCGGTAGAATCTCTCAAATATCCGTCCCTGATCTGCCTGAGAGATACCGATTCCGGTATCTTCTACTGCCAGATCTACATGATCATCTTCCCGGCTTACAGATACTACCACATTTCCGTATGGACGATTATAGCGAATAGCATTGCTGACCAGATTATACAACAATTCCTCCATCATTTCACGGTTTGCCTGCATTCTGGTCGGTTTTCCGGTAAGCATCAGTGTCACATTCTGCTTTTCTGCACTGATCTGCAGCATACTGACACATTTTTCAGCCAGCTCATAGAGATCAATCTCTTCCATCGGCACCTCTGTAGATGCATCCAGCTCTGACAGCCGGAGAATATCATTAATCAATGTCAGCAGCCGATTGGAACTCTTGGATATCTCTCCTGCAAAACGTATAGTGTCATCTCCGGATGTCATGCCATTGGCAATCAATTCTGCATATCCAGAGATCGCAGTCAGCGGTGTCTTCAGCTCATGAGATACATTGGCTGTAAATTCCTGACGCATCTGAGAACTTTTTACAATATCTTTATGCTGTTTACGAATTGTCTCCATAAAAGGTTCCAGTTCCCGGTAAGTAATCTCCATATCTTCATCATCCATATGCGATGCCATATGTTCAATCGGTGCCAGAATACTGGTCGTCAAAAAATGAGTCAGTATTACACTTACCAGAATCAGTGCCGCTGACATCATTCCCAGCGGCAGAGCCAGTGCACTGAGCATGCTCCAGACATTTCCTGCTTCTTTTGCCACACGCAGCACCTGACCGTTGTCCAGCCGCAGAGCAAAATAAAAAGCGGTTTTATTCATAGTTGCCGAACGCCGCATCGTCTCGCCTTCTCCATTTTGCAATGCTTCCTGAATCTCCGGTCTCTGCCCGTGATTGTCCAGTTCCCCGATACTTGCATTAGTATCAAAAGCTACTGTTCCATCTGTATCAATCAACGTGATACGGACATGATCCACAGCCTCCATGGTATAATCCGTCTGTGAATCATCAAAAATACCTGTATTTTTCAGTTCATAGGCACAGATCCTTAAATTCTCCCGCACTTCTTTCTGAAACAGTTCAGAATACACTGTCATTGACAAAATCACTGTAAAAATAATTGCCACCATAGTAATGATGGCAAATTGAATATTTATTTTCCTTTTCATTCGATCCGATACCCCACATTCCGCACAGTTTTAATGTGTTTTCCCGCATCTCCCAGTTTCTGTCGAAGGGTCTTGATATGCATATCCAATGTACGGGATTCTCCTTCAAAATCAATCCCCCACACCTTTTCCATGATGTTTTCTCTGGTCATGACAATTCCCGCATTCTGCAGAAACAGCTTTAACAATTCAAATTCTTTATAAGTCAGTTCACAAAGCTGTCCATCCAGCAGTACCTGCCGCTTCTCGCAGTCCAGGATAATATTCTGGAAGGTTAACTGCTTTTCTTCTTCGTCCTGATTCATCCGGCGAAGAAGTGCCTTTACTCTGGATATCAGTTCCATGATACCAAATGGCTTGGTAATGTAGTCATCCGCTCCGTTATCCAGCCCTTTTACTTTGTCGATCTCAGATGATTTTGCAGTCACCATAATCACAGGGACACGCCGGATATCCGGATTTCTCCGGATCTTTTTTAATACCTCAATCCCGTCACTGTCCGGAAGCATCACATCCAGCAAAACCAGTTCCGGTCTGCGATCCTGGCATCTGCTCCAGAATGTTCTGGCATTTTCAAAACTCTCCACCTGGTATCCGCTGTTTTTCAACGCATAGCTTTCAATTTCGCTGATATTTTTATCATCCTCTACAATATAGATGACTGACATTCCAATTCCCCCTCATTTTTCTGAACAGTTACGGAAGTTCATAAAGTTCTCTGTATTTCTCACGCTGCTGTCGAAAGTCCTCATGATCCCTGATCTCATTAGAATAAGCGTGCGGATCGTATTCGCTGTCATGCTGCTGTACCTGGTATGCAGAAATATTGGAGCAGTGATCCGAAATACGTTCCATATCTGTACACATATCAGACAGGATAAATCCAAGCTGAATGGTACATCTGCCCTCCTGAAGTCTGCGGACATGACGGTTGCGCACCTGAATGTTGATATCATCAATGACGTCTTCCAGTGACTCTACCTTCTTGGCTTCCTTCACATTATCTGTTACAAATGCTGAGAAAGCAGTATCTACAATATCTTTTACAGCTGCCCGGAATACGGACATCTCTGCATCTGCATGCTCAGAAAAATGCAGATCCTTTTCTTTCATTTCTTTTGCTGAACGCATCAGGCTGACCGCATGATCCGAAATTCGCTCAAAGTCTCCGATACAGTGAAGCAGCATCGTCATACTTCTGCTGTCCGTATCTGATAACGTCTTACTGCTGAGCTGCACCAGATAGGAACCAATCTTATCCTCATACTGATCCACGGTCTCTTCCAGTTCTGTAATTCGTTCCGCCTTCTTATCGTCATACTGATCAAACAGTTCCAATGAAGAAAGCAGGGATTCGCGGGAGAGATATGCCATTCTCTTTGCTGCAACATAAGAATATTCTGCTGCCACTGCCGGACGTTCCAGGAAACGTTCGTCCAGAACCGGAATCTGCATCTCGTCGGACACTTCTTTTTCCTCGTGATTTCCCACTGTAAGCTGTGCCAGTTTCACTAACTGATTGCCAAACGGCAATAACAGAACGGTAGTAAAGATATTAAACACACTGTGAATGATCGCAATGTTTGCCGGTCCGATGGCATCTGTCAGAAAATCAAAATGTACAAATACATTGATGCCATAAAACAATATCAGACAGACAACTGTTCCGATCAGGTTAAAGTACAGGTGAATGGCTGCCGCACGTTTTGCATTCTTGTTTGCTCCGATAGCAGACATAATAGCGGTAATACAGGTACCAATATTCTGCCCCATAATGATCGGAATTGCAAGCCCATAGGTAACATTTCCTGTAGCACACAGCGCCTGCAAAATACCTACCGATGCAGAAGAGCTCTGAATGACTGCTGTGATAATCATACCTGCCAATACTCCGGCTACCGGATTAGCGAATTTTACCAGAATCTGTCCAAACTCCGGTACTTCGGCAAGTGGCTCTACCGCATTGCTCATTGCTGTCATACCAGACATCAGAATAGCAAAACCAACCATAATCGTAGCTACATTCTTTTTCTTTTCACTCTTGGCAAACATCAGAATAAATGCTCCGATAATTGCCAGAATCGGTGCAAAAGATGTTGGCTTTAACATCTTTAAAAAGAAGTTGCTTCCCTCAATTCCTGTTAAACTCAGGATCCAGGAAGTTGCTGTGGTACCGATATTGGCACCCATAATCAAGCCAACCGCCTGATTCAGCTTCATAATGCCGGCATTTACAAATCCGACTACCATAACCGTCGTTGCAGAAGAGGACTGAATCACTGCCGTCACTCCTGCACCCAGCAGAACCGCTTTGATACGATTGTTTGTCAGCTTCTCCAGAATCTTTTCCATCTTACCGCCGGATGCTCTGGATAAACCATCACCCAGCATAGACATACCATACAGAAAAAACGCCAGACCTCCTAAAAATGCAATTACTGAAAATATATCCATCTCAAAACTCCTTTACTGCCCACCGCCTTTCCGGTGAACCCTTTCACTCATGTTCATTACCCTCAGATAAAGCTAATGTAACATGGGCTTGTAAAATTTAAGAGTTTTGTATGTAAAATTTATGTAAAGTCTTTCATTACTTTCCTGTTTTTTCCTTTATTTTACAGTAACTCATTGCTGCCAATGTACTGCATGCAGTTGCAATCAGTGCCGGTCCTACAATTGCAGCCGGATCTGCGCTTTCAAATTCACTGCGCCAGGCAATCATATTTACCGGAATAAGCTGCAACGATGAGATATTCAGAATCAGGAAGGTGCACATCTCGTTGCTGGCAGTTCCTCTCGGCACTGCCTTTCCTGGAAGTTCTCCGCACCTTCGTCCTTCGGAGATCTCTTCCAGCTCCCGCATTGCCTCCAGACCTGCCGGTGTCGCCGCGCTGCCAAGTCCCAGCATATTGGCAATCATATTGGTCGTGATACATTCCTGCGCACGATGTCCGTCCGGAATCCCCGGAAACAGGAATCGGATTATCGGATGCAGCCTCCGGCTCATAGCCTGAATCATACCACACTCCTGTGCGATCTCCATCAGTCCCATCCAAAACGCCATCATACCGGCAAGACCGATCCCCATCTGCACCGCATCCTTCGCCGCTGCCAGAAGACCATCCGTCACCTCACCAAGCGTCCCCGCAAAAGCCCCATACACCATGCCGCCAGCCAGCATCACCGCCCACAAAAAATCCATATCCAGCATACCTACTTAGAGATTTTGTAATGTATATAAAACTTTTCTCTCTTTTATTCATAACATTTGGGCTTCTGCAAAGATTTTATAATACATAAAACTTTCCGCTCTTACTCCTGCTCACACAATTTTCAAACTCTAACTGATTTATTTTTTTGTCACTTTCTGTTCCAGTAAACAGATTTTCCATATATGTATTTTCTGAAAACGGTAGGCAGATTTTCGTCGCATCTGCGAGCATAATGACACCGGCTCCACGGGAAATCCCCTATCCCCGTAGAGCCGGTGTCCATAAATGGCGCAGCAGATGCAGAAAATCAACGTGTTTTCATGAAATACATATATAGAAAATCGTGCTTATACTGTAACACTTAACTCAATTATAGTTTGAAAATCCTCACAGCTTCCTTCCCAGCATCTCTGCATTGGTCGCGTACGCCATCGCAGTCTCTCTGGTAATCTTTCCTTCTTTATAATATCTCAACAGACACGAATCTATGGACATCAGCTGTGGATTCTGTGAGGAATACATGACTCCGTCAATCTGATGTACTTTGTTCTCCCGGATCATATTCCGGATGGCCGGTGTCATTACCATAATTTCAAATGCCGGAATCTGTTTTCCATTCACATCCGGGATTAACTGCTGAGATACAATTGCCTGCAATACCGATGCCAGCTGTATGGTGATCTGTCTCTGCTGATTTGCCGGAAATACGTCAATAATACGGTCTACTGTATTTGCCGCCCCCAGTGTGTGCAGGGTTGAAAAAATCAAATGTCCTGTCTCTGCAGCCGTCATAACCGTATTGATCGTCTCATAGTCTCTCATTTCTCCCAGCAGAATCACATCAGGGCTCTGGCGCAACGCTGCTCTCAGTGCCGTAATATAACTCTCTGTATCAGTTACCACCTCTCGCTGACTGACTATGCTCTTATTATGACGGTGTACGAATTCCAGCGGATCCTCCAACGTAATGATATGTTCTGCCCTGGTCTTATTAATGTGATCAATCATACAGGCAAGGGTCGTTGACTTTCCACTGCCCGCAGTTCCTGTCACCAGCACCAGTCCATTGTTAAAATCAGCCAGATGAATAATGGAATCCGGAATTCCCAGTTCTGTGTGATCCGGAAGCTGAAATGCAATCACACGAATCACTGCTGCCAGTGAACCTCTCTGTTTATAAGTACTGACACGGAATCTGGACAGCCCCGACAATGAAAAAGAAAAATCATCATCCCCGGTTTCCAGCAGCCGATCCATGGACCGCTGTCCCGCCAGTTCATAGATTCCCCGGATCACCTCACTGGTCTCGTCCGGCATCATTCGTTCTTCACCAATTGTTACCATTTCACCATTGATTTTACAGGTCAGTGCCCGCCCTGCCACAATGAAGATGTCTGATGCCTGACGATCTATCGCAGTCTTCATGATCTGTTTTACTTTCTCAATGCTCTGTTCCATAATTCCTCCGGCCTGTATTTTATTCTCGCTGCATTACCGGCAGTACCATGTCTGCCTTCCATTCATTTTTCTGCTGCACCTGCCATCCTGTGATCTGATAACAGGCTTCACCTTCTTGCTGCGGTGCTGCAATTGTCAGTTCTGCTTCAATCTGCTGTGTATCATCTATCGTTTCCTGAAAACTGCATACAATACCCTGCTGATCTTCTGCGTAGGTTACTGTCAGGTTCTCTGCCTGAAGTGCACCCCATACGTTTTCCAGAAAATGATCTTTTTCTTTATTATATTGTTTCACCAGAATCCCGTCAATCGACTTTACCTTTTCATACGCCCGGCTCTGTGCCTTATAATAAAGCTGTGTGCGATCCGCCATTTTCCGACTCATCTGAAGGTCCGCCCTGGCGGTTGCCAGTGAAAGCACCGCAAAAACAATCAGACAAAGCATAACAAACACCAACAGTACTGTAGACAGCCCTGCTCCCAGAAATCCCTTTTTTCTATTCATTTCTGCCTCCGGTTCCGTCTGGAAAATAGCTGGCTGTCTGAAGTGTATACAATGTATCCTGCGTCTTCACATCCATCACCGTAATATGGATCTGATTCATGCCAGCTTCCTCTGTCTGTGCGATCTCGGCCAGATATATTCCGTCTTCTTCCCCGCAGACATTTCCCAGTTCATCATAATAACGCCGGTCATCTTCCGTCCTGCTTCCACTGTACTCCTCTGCCAGACTCTGTGCCACACTTACTGCCATATCCAGTCTGCCTGCCTCCCGGCTAAGCATATGTGCTTTGGCAAATACCTGCACGCATCCTGCTGCTGCCAGTGCAAAAAACACAATCGATATCATCAGTTCCAGCAAAAACAGACTGGATCTGGAAGATTCTCTTACTTTCATAGACTGCCGCTCCTTCTCCTGATCTGAAATGTATGGCTGTGGTTCTCATCCATCTGTAAAGTCACTGTCAGGCATCCCTGTTCCTCCGCAAAAGATACTTCCTCCATGCTCAGGAGCACCGCTCCATCTGAAGCCTTTGCATCTTTTTTTGCTGACACCAGCAACTCCTTCAGACTTCCTCCTTCTGCAAAAATATAGGTAACATATTCTTTCTCTCCAATATTCTGCCTAATCTGCAGTGCAGGCTCACCTTCTATTTCACCAATGCTGACGATTCCGGTGCGGTCATTCTGACGCACCTTTTCCCGCAGATAATTTTCTGCCGTCCGTTGCGTCTGATGCAGCTCCATCTGATGCGTTACGGAACGGTACACCATTGCCCCCAGTGACACAAACATCAATAATGCCATCGCATACATCAAAAAAGTCACCATGGTAAATACCACTTCTATGGAATGTTTCTGTTCTTTCATACTTGCCTCATTTCTGCCGTCAGCTTCCCTGCTTCTCCAAAACAGTCACATCGGGCATCAGATTCGATCCCATTACTTCATAATTCACAATATAGCGCGTTTCATCATAAGTCAGCCCATAGTGTTCCTTCAGATAATCCAGACTTTCCGGGTAAACACCCTCCATGGCATAGCAGGTCACCATATCCCGCCGAATAGCTTCCTCCAGGCTTTTCTTCTCCTGCCTGGCAGCCTGATCCGATACTGACGTGATGCCGTTCCACACACATCCGATTACTGCCACTGCCAGAAGTGCCGGAGCTGCCAGTGACCGTACATTCTTTCCCACATTTTTTTGTTTTTGAAAACGATTCATCTGACTCTCCTAACCCAGACTGGACATAATATTCATCAGCGGCAACATGACTGAGATCAGAATCAGTCCTACCAGTACGGATAAAACTGCTACCAGTGTTGGCTCGATGACCGATACCTTCTGCTGCAGATTCTGTACCACATCTTCCTCATACTCACCGGCAATCTTCGACATAACCTGATCTACGGATCCGGTACGCATGCCTACAGAAACCATTTTTCCATAAATTCCGGAAAAAATCCTGCTTTCCGTCAGTGCCCGATCAATGCTTTCCCCTTTCATCATCAGTTCCCGGCATTTGCTGATCCGCTGCTTCATCTCACTGTGTGTCACCAGTTTTTCCGTCATCTCCAGGCTCTGATCCATATCAAGACCGCTGAAAATGCACAGACTCAGCCCTTCTGCCACACGGGAGCATGCAATCTTCTCTGCTGTCTTTCCAGTCAGTCTGGATCTTTCCAGCCAGCCGCGAAAAGCTTCTCTTCCTTTGTCAGAAAGCACCAGATATGCCATTACTGCCACCAGCGCTGCCAAAATCAACACAAAAGCCAGGCTGTACCGACTTAGTACTGTTCCAATCTTCAGAATTCCTGCTGAGACACCAGTCAGTCCACCGCCAAGCTGTTGGAGCACTTCATGGAATACCGGCATGACTTTGACCACCAGGATCAGTATGACGACCGTGAGCATTCCAAGCATAACCGCCGGATACAACAGTGCACTTTTGATGCTCTCTGCCAGATCCTTTTCCCTCTCATAGTGAAGCGCCAGACCATCCATAACTTCATCAAGGCGTCCTGTCTGCTCTCCGATCTCCGTCATACTGCAGACATATTCCGGAAACACTTCCGTTTCCTTCATGGACTGCGCCAGATTACCACTCATTTCCATATGCTCATATAATGTCTCCAGGATCTTCTTCCCTTCTCCGTCAGGCAAATCCTCCTTCATAATAGCAAGACCTTCGATGGAAGAAATTCCCGCATGAAGAATCATGGATAACTGACTGCAAAACGACATCAGTTCTTCGTTACTCAAAGTTTTCATACAATCCCCCTTTTTCCATGCAAGCATGATGCTGCCTGTTCCTCAACTCAGCCGCGCACATTCGCAAAACGCATCTCTCGATGCTTTCCGCTGCTTCGCAGCTCTTTTTGCTCATAACCGTGCGCTCAGTTCATGCTTTCGTCCAGCCAGCATTTCATGCAAGCATGATGCTGCCTGTTCCTCAAGCATGACTGAGTTGCTAACGCACATACTGTACCATATATTTCTCGCTGTTTTTTGCCACCTGTTTTTTTTCGGCTTCGGTGCTGGATGCGGCTGTCATGGTTGGATCCAGTAACTGCCAGGTATCTCCATTGAATTCTACGATATTGTCCACCCAGCCTTTGTCCTTCAGATAGGTACTGATCCATGCGTGATACAGTCCATCGTTGGTATATCCAATATCCAGTTTTGCCGGAATTCCCCGGCATCTGAGCATCGCACACATCAATGCCGCATAATCAAAACAGATTCCTGTCTTTGTTTTTAAGGTATCATCTATATCCGGCAGGTATCCGTATGGAACATTCGCTGCCTTGTCATAATCATATGTAATGTTCGATGTCACATAATTATAGATGTTCTGCAATACAGTCAGATCATCTTTCGTATCCCCCGCCAATTCCGCAGCCAGTTTTACCGCCTCACTGTTCTCGTTAAAGTTCACATATTGGTTCGGATATAAAAAAGGGAGAAACTCACTTTCCAGACTGACTTCAAAGGATTCATTCAACAGTGCACTGTATTGATCATCCGCGATATTCTCGTAGACTTCCAATGCATATGTTCCATCTCCTCCTGTCAGCGGAAGTACCGTTTCTCCATCTTCCTCTGTCACAAAATACTTATACACAATTCCGTCGGGTCCTGTTAACTGTATGTTGACTTTTTCCATATCTCCCTGATAAGACGCTACCGTGTACCCTTGGGATGTATCTGAGATATCCAGTGTAAAACTCCCCTCTGACAGTACGTCCGTGCCCTCTGCCACAGGCTGCAACACCTGTGCCACACCAAGATACGGATCATCTGCCACAGTTTTTGCTGCTTTTCCGCATCCCACACCAAGCAGTAAAAGCGTCATGGTCAGGAGTGCCTGGTAAATCACACGCTTGGGAACTCCCCGATCCTTTGCCACTTTCTTCATTGCCTCTTTTTTATCAATTCCCTGGGAGAGATAATGCTCCATATGTTCTTCTACACTCAGTTCTTCCCATTTCTCCCTGGCTTCCTGTTCCACTGCCTGTCGGCTCTTGCCCTCAATGACGATGACACATTCTCCCTTTGGCTCGGTCTGCCGGAAATGCTCCAATGCTTCTGCCAGTGTTGTGGTAAATGCTGTCTCATGTTTCTTAGTCAGTTCCCGGCAAATGGTTGCCCTGCGGTCTCCCAGAGTCTCCAGCAATTCTTCCAGTGTTCTTACCAGACGGTGCGGTGCCTCATACAGAATGATGGTACGCATCTCTGTCTTCAGTTCTTCCAGAACCGCCTGCTTTTCCTTCTTATCCGATGGCAGAAACGCTTCAAAACAAAATCTTCTGGTGGACAGTCCCGACAACGTCAGCGCCGTAATACATGCCGCCGCTCCCGGAAGGGATGTAACCTCGATTCCTGCTTCATAGCACAGGCGTACCAGATCTTCACCCGGATCAGAAATCCCCGGTGTACCGGCATCCGTAATCAGTGCTACATTTTTTCCTTCCTTCATCTGTTCAATCAGATAATATGCCTTATCGATCTTGTTATATTCATGATAACTGGTCATCGGCGTCTTGATCTCAAAATGATTCAACAGTTTAATACTGTTTCGCGTATCCTCTGCCGCAATCATATCTACTTCTTTTAAAGTACGCAGCACCCGCAAAGTAATATCTTCCAGATTACCGATCGGTGTTGCACACAAATACAATTTTCCCTGCAAGGCCTGCGCCTCCCTTCCTCTAATACCCGTATATATCATAGATCTCGCTGGTATAGACTCCCGGTTTCTCATATACGATCAGTGGCTTCTCCACGGTAACCCTCGGGCGTCCTCCTTTGAGACCTTCTATCAATACCATATTTGGTTCTTTATCCACAAAAGGATACACCAGCTTCATGCGTTTTGGCTCCAGCCGATATCTGCTCATGGTTACCATAATCTCAGCCAGCCGAAACGGACGGTGTACCATATAGAATCTTCCGTTTTCTTTCAACAATGCAGATGCCTGTCCTATCACATCCTCCAGTGTACAGAGAATCTCATGTCTGGCAACTGCCTTAGGCATATCTGGATTCACCAGACCATGCTGCCCGGTCATATAAGGCGGATTCGACGTTACCACATCAAAGGATGCTTTTCCAAAAAAATCCGTTGCTTCTTTGATGTCACCTCTGATAATCTCCACTTTTTCATTCAGATCATTTAGGCATACACTGCGCTGTGCCATGTCTGCACTGGTCTCCTGAATCTCCAGCCCGGTAAAATGTCTGCCTTCTGTCTTTGCTTCCAGCAAAATTGGGATAATTCCGGTACCGGTTCCCAGATCCAGAGCATTTTCACCCCTTTTCACTTTCGCAAATCCGGACAACAACACTGCATCCATGCCAAAGCAGAACCCATTCTCATTCTGAATGATCTGGTAGCCATTGCGCTGAAGTTCATCGATTCGTTCTCCGGCTTTCAGCTCAACTTTCATTCTGATTCTCTCTCCCGTGTAACTTCCGGCTTTTCTCCCCGGTTGTGACGTCGGTTATTCCGATGCTCACGGTTATCCCTGCGTTCCCTTGGCTCACGTCGATCTCTGCGCTCCTTTGGTTCACGTTCATTATCACGATTTTCCCGGCGTTCCTTTGGTCCACGCTCATTGTCACGATTTTCCCGGTGTTCCTTTGATACACGCTCGTTGTCACAATTTTCTCGTCCTTCTCTTTTGCGTTCCTTTGGTTCCGCCTCGCTGTCGCAGATTTCTCTGCTCTCCTTGATTTCCCGGTCATTATCTTTATTGTTATTCTTACGTTTTTTCGGCTTGAACTTCAGTTCACTCACCGGATATTCGCTCATTTCTTTTCCGTCATCCACCTCGATCAGAACCTTCACAGTCTGTCTCAATACATTCACACTGTGTACTTCACCCTGGTCTCCATCCGGAAGGGTGACTGTCTCGCCAACATCCGGCAGACGGCTATTCAGATACTCATAAGTATCCTCTTCATTCTTCAGACAACACATCAGGCGTCCGCAGACTCCTGAAATCTTCGTCGGATTCAGAGACAGATTCTGCTCTTTTGCCATCTTAATCGATACCGGTGCAAATTCTGATAAATACGTATGACAGCAAAGAGGACGTCCACAGATTCCCACTCCCCCTAAGATCTTTGTCTCGTCTCGTACACCTATCTGACGCAGCTCAATTCGCATCTTAAACACTACTGCCAGATCCTTTACCAGCTCACGGAAGTCAATTCTGCCGTCAGCTGTAAAGTAAAACAGGATCTTATTATTGTCAAATGTATACTCAGCATCAATCAGCTTCATATCCAGATTGTGCTTCAGGATCTTCTTCTGACAGATTGCCATCGCTTCCCGCTCTTTTTCACGGTTACGTTTTGCATGCTCGTCATCTTCCGCAGTGGCGATACGAAGTACTGGTTTCAGTGGCTGTACCACTTCTTCTCTGGCTACTTCCTTCGTTCCTACTACCACATGACCATATTCTGTTCCACGGGCTGTCTCCACAATGACGTGCTGTCCCCGTTTAATCTCCATATTCTTAGGGTCAAAATAGTATACCTTCCCCGCCGTACGGAAACGAACCCCTATAATTTTTGTCATTCTACTGATTCTCCTTTATTAACAGGAACAGTAATTCCATCGTCAGATCAAAATTCACATTGGCGGTCAGTCTCGCCTTTGCCTTGCGAATTCCATCCAAAATCTGCTCCAGCCCTTCATAAGAGCAATGTCTGGTTTGCGTCGTAATTGCTCTCACATTCTCTTTAAAAATAATACCATTGGCATCACTGGTTGCTTTGAAGTACAGTACATCACGGAACCATACTGCCAGCAGATCCAGATAATCCCGGATATCCAGCTTATATTCACTAACTGCCTTCACCGCCTGGGAGATCTCCCCAATGTCCATGTCTTTTACATGGGTCAGCAAGTGAATGGCTGCACCTTTGATCTCTGAAAAATACTCAGAGGATGCCAGACGTTCTGCCTTTCCTATATTTCCCTGTGCAAATGCCACACAGATATCAGCCTCATAGTCCGGGATCTGCACATGCTCCATCAGATACTTTCTTACCAGTTCATCCGATGCCGGTTTCATATTCAGCATCACACATCTGGATAAAATCGTCGGTAAAAATGCTGCCGAATTCGTAGTAAGAAGTAAAATCACCACATATTCAGGCGGCTCTTCTATGGTCTTCAGCAGTGCGTTCTGTGCCTGCTGATTCATCTTCTCCGCATCCGGTATAATATATACCTTATACGGACTGCTGTACGGACGTACCTGCACATCTGCCACTACCTGCTCTCTGATATCATCCACACCGATGGTGTTTAGCTTATCATGCGTCACTTCTATAATATCCGGCTGATTGTGTCCCTCTGCCTGACGGCATGACTGACACATTCCGCACGGTTTTTCTCCCTCTCCCTGACACTGCAGCGCTCTGGCAAATTCTCTCGCCAGTGTCTTCTTCCCGCAGCCTTTTTCTCCGTTAAATATATAGGCATGTGATACCTTATCCATCTTCATTGCATTTTTCAGATGCTCTACCACATCTGTATGCCCGATAATCTGATCAAATCCTGCCATGCCTTCTCCCTTCTGAACCAGGTGCTGCCTGATTCTCGTTACCGTTCACTGTATAGCCGGTAACTGATTATTCCTTTACTTCTTTTGCCCTGCCCGGATAAAAGCAGCTACTTCTTCTACACAGGACATAATGTCTTTATCATTAGAAAATCTTCTGTCAATCCCAGCTTTTGCCAGCTTCTCTTCCGCATAATCTGCCTGATCTGCCAGAAAACGCCTGCACAGTTCCTCATACTTCGGAACTGGCTGCTGCTTCTCACGCTTCAGAGCCCGCTCCAGGCGAAGTCCGTCCTCCACCTGAATATAGACCGGAACAACCAGTTTTTCTCCATAATAATTACGGATCTGTGCGTACGATTCCAGTGTCCCGATTGCCAGATAGTCTTTTCTGTTCAAATCCGCGTGCTCATCATCCACCGTAAAATATGTCCATATTCCATGAATGGTATGATAAGCACGTTTTTCAATCACTCTGCCTTCCTTCTCAAGCTCATTCAGGACATTTTCATCCACAAAATAGTACTCTTTTCCATCTGTTTCCCCTTTCCTGATCGGTCTTGTCGTATACATTACAAGAGGATTCAGATCCAGATCTGTACGGCTGATTACTTCCCTGTAGATGGTATCTTTTCCTGTAGAGCTTTTCCCTATCATATAAAACAGTCTTGCCATTTGCTTTTCATTCTCTGCATTTTATCATACTTGAATTATCGATCACTGTCAATTCTTGGTAAATATTGTTTACTCTTCGTTATTGTTCTTCCATAATCTGAATGGCGCGTTTCATGCCTTCTCCGATGCTTACCTTTGCCTTCCAGCCCAGGCTCTCTAACTTCTCAGAATCCAGGATTTCACAAACTTTTGCAGTAATCTTCGGTTCCTTTTCGTCTTCTGGATTTACAAAAGAAAGCTTTAAGTGCTTTTCCGGGAATGCCGCTACCGCTGCTCTTGCCAGATTGCGGATGGTAATATTTCCTTCCTGGGAAGAGATATTGTACGGCTGCATTACCTGCCCCTTTAACAACACGGTAAATACAGCTGCTACCGTATCTGTCACATAACAGTAAGAACGGTAAGGTGCACCACTGCTCTTTAACACAATATCTTCGTTGTTCAGCACATTTACCATGAACTGCGCCCATACACGGTCATCCCCCCGTCTGGTCGGTCCATAGATATAACTTGGACGTACGATCTTCACAGGAATACCATACTGCTTGCTGTAGCTGGCACATAAAGTCTCTGCCGCCCGTTTGCCAATTGCATAACAATTCTTATAAGAAGTATGATCCAGATATCCCACATCTTCTTCTTTCATGGATTCCTTCGGATTCTCACCAAAGCTTCCATATGTCTTCAGACTGGAGAACATCAGCACCTGTGCCTGATATTTGACTGCCAGTTCCAGTACCTTCTGTGTTCCGATCAGATTAGCATTGATGGTTCCTACCGGATCATGTTCAAAATGCCATGCACTAGCCTGACTCGCTGCATGAATAATATAATCCACTCTTCCGCAGTCCGTCAGTTCACATACATCCTGTACCTGAAGTGAAATATCCTCACGATCCAGAATTTCTCCATACTTTTTCTCTGCATTCTCTCTTGAACGCACCAGTCCGATGACCTTCGTACCTGCCTGGTATCGGTCATTGCGCATCAGCAGTGCCAGTACCACATAGTAACTGATAAATCCATTGGCACCGGTCACCAGAACCGTCTTTTTATTCAGTTCCTCCCACGGCAGGTCTCTGTCCGTGACAGATTCCACATCTGCATACACCAGCTCTGAGACCAGTTCTTTTATTGTTTTTCCCACTTGTTTTCTCCTTCTGACATTCTCTCGTTCAGCAGTTCTTCACTGGCGAACGCACGGTAACGGTTGTAATAATATCCGGAACGTAAGGTATACAGATCTTCCGGTGTTGTTACCTTAATATTCTGTCTTTCTCCGATAAAAATATGAATATCTTCGCCCAGTTCCAGTAAAAGTTCTGCAGAAGAAGTCGGATTGGTAATCCCTCTTTTCTCTGCTTCTTCATGTGCCCAGAGGATCTTACGGAATGTATAACCCTGTGGTGCCTGAGTAATGAACATATTGCTTCTCTTATAGCTCTTCCGGCAGGTACTGCCGTCGAAGCTCTCCAGTACAGAGTCGATACTTGGTGTCACCGGAACTGCATTTTCATACTCTCTTGCTTCCCGGATACAGTTTGATACCAGTTGTGCGGTAATCATTGGACGAACGCCGTCACAGATCAGCACAATATCTTCACCCTTTGCCGTCTCCGCCGCTTTTACCAGACCATTGTGAATGGAGCCATGTCCGTTTGCACCCCCAGGCACAATGGCACGTATCTTCTGTACATGATATCTTTCAATCTGTTCCTTTAATACCGGAATCCAGCTTTCCAGACATGCCACCACGATCTCATCTACTTCCGGATGCTGGCTGAATACTTCCAGGGTGCGGATAATAATAGGTTTGCCATCCACGATCAGGAACTGCTTCGGCACATCCTGTGACTTCATTCGGGATCCTACGCCCCCTGCAAAAACTACTGCTGATACCATCTACTTTTCCTCCTTTTACGAATTTTCTTTCTTCTCCATATAGATAAATGGAATATGTTTCTGTGTAATTACTAAAAACAGTACACTGCAGATTCCTGTTGCCAGAGCCACAAACATCATATGAATAACATCATGTTTCCACAAACCACATCTGCGAATCAGTCCAAACACCGGTATGATAAAACATTCAAATAGCAGAACAAATTTTCCGATATAAACCGCTTCTTTATATTTTTCATTTTTCTTTCCACAGATATATGGGAAAAATGAATTTACCAATATGCACAGCAATGCCATTCCCAAAAACAGAACTACAGAAAACGGAATACTGTATTGATACTTCAGAAAAATATCAGGATAAGCATTTTCAAAAATTCTTAAAATTGGCAAATGTACGCCTACATACAACAACGTATTCTGTCCTATGTACTTCAGAATTTTTATTACAGGCATCTTCATGACAATCAAAATCACCGCAAATGAAAATGACAATGCTGTCATGTAATAAAAAATAACAGAATTTCCAAATTTGTTTGCTGTCATAGAAACTCTTCCATTCAGCTGATGGGTAATAGCACCTGTAACAAGCAAAACAGCAATGCATCCAAAATAACCAACATTCCTGAATGGGACAAATCTGATACTTTCATGACTCTTATAATAATCCATAAAACATTTTCCCACATACATAAATACAATAGCGGTAAATGCTACGTTAAAATGCCAGATATGCGTTACTCCCTGATCCAGATAGCCGATACAGAGACACATTACTATTGCCAGTATCACATACTTTTTATCAATTCCTGCATATTTCTGAATCACTGCATACAAAACATCCGCTAGAAATAATACAAGTAAAAAATACAATGCATTGGACGTCGATGGTACAATCACGCCATTTCCAATAAAGATTCCATATAGTGCATCCCCAACACCTCTTTTTATATTTTTCAGATAATGCCAGGCAAAATACCATAACGGAAACACTGCAAAACACATCCAAAAATACGGAATGATCAATTTCTGAATTTTATTCCATATATATTCTTTTATCGGTGTTCTTCTGATTTTTTCATCATTTAAGGTCAGGCCCGATATGATAAAAAACAATGGCATATGGAAGGAATATATGACTGACTGTGCTTCTTTTGGAAGAGCCACATGTCCCAACACCACCAAATACATGGCAATTCCTCTCAGCTGATCAATCCACACGATTCTCTCTTTTTTATTTACTCCCATCATCTTCCGATTATATTCCTTCCTTTTGCCATTTATAGGCGTCTTCAAAAATACGTTTACAATTTTCATGATCACTGAAAGCGAAGAAATCATCCTGTCGTTCCCTGTAGAACGATTTTAACGCACATCCACTCTCCATATAAGCGCACAGCGTATCTACCAGTTCCTGATGCTGCGTACAGATCTCTCCAAATCCCTGAGTCTCATAGAAAAATCCTCCTTCCACATAATGCGGTGGGAGTTTTGGTGGATGATAATATACAACCGGTTTTCTCATATAGGCAAAATCAAACTGCACACCGGAATAGTCTGTCACCATCAGACTGGATTCACATAAGATCTTCTCATAGTTTACACCAAGGGCAGAGATGATCTCCACGCCATCCTTTTTTTCAAAATCCACAACCTGTTCTCCAATATTCGGATGTACCAGATAAACTACTTTATATCCCGTATTCCTGGCAGTATCTAAAAGCTTCTGATCAGTGATCAGTCCATTGTAGATCTTGTAATAATCCGTCTCTTTAAACATCTCTGAGTATGGTCTGGATTCATTCTTTTCTTTTGCTCCCAGCGAAATATAAGTTCTCCATGTTGGTGTAATCAGAATCTGCTTCTGATCACGGTTCTTCAGACCGTCATACCTTGCCAGGCCTTTCAGCCTGATCACAGATGAATCCAAATAGCCATATTGCGGCTTCCGAAGATTGGCCACCTCATATTTGGACGCACAGTAATACAGTTTATTATTATTGAATGCCTGATTGGCATTAAACGCCAGATCCTGTACCGAAAGCCCATGCTGTATACATACAGCATCCGCAGACAACAGATCCTGTAGATACGGAATCTCCTCATTGCTGATTCCATTAAAGTTATACAGGCCTGCATGGGTGGCAAACACCATTTTCGCATGAAGGAACATCAATCTGTGTTTCCTTGTTCCATGGATCAGCGGCTGATAACCCTCTTCTCGTAATCTCTGCGTATCTTCCGCATCCTTGTTCATGACATATACGGGCACCACATCAGTATCCTTCCTGGTCAGTGCATACTTATAAAAGTATTCCCCGCAGTCACCGCCCTTATAGAGCTTATCAAAGGTGAGCCAGATATTTTTTCTGTGGTAATAAGGGTAACTGAGCCAGTACCATATTCTTTCTTTTATCTTCTCTTTGCCTTTGTCCTGCTGAGATGCAGCCTTCCAGAAAGCCAGTTCCTTTCTCAGATGTCTCCATCTGTCACATTCTTCAATTCGAATTAGTTTTTTCACATTGCCCCTGTTAAAGGTCATAACATACCGGTCAAAACACCAGTAGGAAGCATCCAGAGCTGCCGATATTCTTGAAGTGTATCTTCTGGTAATAATTGGATGTTCAATCTTCTTTTTGTCACCCTTTATTACAAACTGAAGCGTATTCTTTTCCTGAAAATCTTCTTTTTTCAGAATAATCCGGAATGTATATCCCCGGTAATCTGTCTGTCCAAAATAAGCAGTATCATTATACCGGGCTGTTTCCAGATATTCGATCTCTTTTTCATTAAACAGAACACTCCACCGGACATCCGGTCCTTTCATAAAGAACGGACTGGAACAGTCCAGTATCAGTTTATCTTTTTCGTAATTTATTACATCAATGCAGACTCTCGGCAATACACGATTCCACATCTGCCGTCCATTGACCAGAACTCTCAAAGGATACTTCTCTCCTTTTCCCTCCTGCTCCGGATCCACCAGAAAATACTTTTCCTGCAGTTCTTTATACTTTAAATGCAGGAACTTTTCCTGCAGGGCAAAGGCCAGTGCATATCCGGACCATAATCTGGTTCCGGATATCATCAGTTTATCATCAATATCTTTTAAAATATCTGAAGAAATATCCCAGAATCTCTGCAGCTGTTCTCCTTTTAATACCTGTTTATCAGCATGATTTTTATTGGCATCATAACGGATGATCAATTCTCTTAAGAAATGCACCTGTACATACAGTGGCAGTTCACCGGTAAACCGTTCTCTTGTCAGCTGTATATGCTTTTCAAAACAGTCCAGATACCAGTCTGTTTTCCGGTTATCTGAGTTTCTGCTCGCATCGCCCTGAGCCGGATGTCCGATTACCACCTGCGTTCCCCGGACATATCCCGTTATCATGGATTTTTCCGCTACTCTGTAGAACAAATCCGCTGCAACATGATATCCGTGTGACGGATCCGGCCTGTTTTCCTGTACTGCCCTGCTTCTGTAGAGTACAGCTTCATAATCATCCGGCAGGGAAATCAGTTCCTTCTGCTTCTTCAGATGAATGATTTTTCCTGACCGTATGCTTCCCTGACTGCTGTCTTTTGTACTTTCCATATAGCAGCATTCCATCATGACGGTGTCCAGATGTTCTCTTTCTGCATATTCACATGCAAACTGCAGATCTTCATCTGAAAAATTGGATCCTGCACCAATAAAAACAACATACTCTGTTTTCAGACTGTCTATACTTTTTCTAATATTTGTCCATAGATTTTCAGTTAAAGTATCTATTTTCAAAACGGTACACTGTTCTGTCATAACTCTCTCCCGTTTATCCCTATCTGTTTTCTGCTAATTCCTTCTGATATGCAATGGCATCTTCAAAAATTCTCTTACAGTTATCATGGTCCGCGTAGGCAAAGAAATCATCCTGCCGTGCTTTATAGTAATCTTTCAGTTTACATTCATGTTCCATATAATCGCAAATCGTATCAACCAGCTGCTTATGTTCTGTACAGATCTCACCAAATCCCTGAGTATCATAGAAGAATCCGCCTTCTACATAATGTGGTGGTAGTTTTGGTGGATGATAATAAACGACCGGCTTTCTCATATAAGCGAAGTCAAACTGAACTCCTGAATAGTCTGTTACCATCAGACTGGATTCACATAAGATCTTTTCATAATTCACGGTGGTTGCCTGAATCAGTTCTACATTCTCCACTTCACCGTAATCCTCCAGCTGCGCACTGGTAATCGGATGAAGCAAATAGATCAGTTTATAGCCTGTTCTCTTAGCTGTCTCAATCAGTTTCTGATCATGAATCAAATCATTATAGATTCTGAAATAATCCGTCTCTTTGAAGTTTGGATTATATGGTCTGGATTTTCCCATAACAGACGGCATCGCAATATAACTTCTCCAGGTTGGCGTGATCAGGATCTGTCTCTGATCCTTGTTGACAAGACCATCGTAACGTGGAACACCTGTCAATTTCAGATGTTCCGGACGATAATCATATTCCGGAAGACTCAGATTCTGGATCTCATACTTAGATGCGCAATAATAACGTTTATTATTATTGAACTGTCTGTGAGAATCATGAGCCAGGTACTGCACGGTCAGACCATGCTGGATACAGGTCGGACTGTATTCCAGTCTGTCCTGAATACCTTTTAACACATTCTTGGCAATTGCATTGAATCCCGGGATTGGCACATGGGTTGCAAAAATCATCTTTGAATTCAGAAACAGTAATTTCTGTTTCCAGGTGCTTCTGCTGACCGGATGATATCCTTCTTCGATCAGACGCTGCCTGTCAGGAGCATCCTCATTGATGATATAGACCGGATATACATTGGAATCTTTTCGACTGCACATATATTTATAAAAATATTCTCCACAGTCACCGCCTTTATACAGTTTATCGAATGCAATCCAGATATTCTTATTCTTATAATACGGACGTGTCAGCCAGTACAGCAGTCTGAGTTTTAATGCTGCACGGTTCTTTGTCTTTCCGGACCACATATTTTTCAGGACGCGCAGTTCCTGTATGATACGTTTCTTTCTTCCTGCCTTTTCTATGATAATCGCATTGTGCTTAAATTTTCCCACAAAACGTACCATATACTCGCCAAAACACCAGTAAGATCCAGGCACTGTGCTGTTAATTCTTGATACATATCTTCCACTGATAACCGGAAGCATCAGTTCATTACCGTTTTGTTTCAGTTTAAAGGACAATACATTTCTTTCCTGCAACTGTTCATAAGGGATCTCAATGATAAACGTGAAAAGTTTGTATACATTTTCACTGAAGAATCTTACATAAGAATATCGTGGCGTTTCCTGAATAGGGTACTCCTGATCATTGATCAGAGCTTTTACTTCTACTCCTTCCGGGCCTGCAAATTTAGGTGCTGAAAATTCAATACTCAGTGTCTTTTTCTCATAGTTCATTAAATCCACATGTATCGTTGGAATCAGTTCATTCGGGAGCAGACGTCCATTCATCCTGGATTGTACGGAAACTCTTTCTCTCTTCTGGAGACCAAATTCCATATTCAGATCTTCGCCATATTTTATCTGGAACAATGCATATGCCAGTGCATTTCCCGGCGTATATTTTTTTGCTGATCCTGCATATCCCCAAATGATGTCATCATCAATGTATTTCAGTATATTTTTGCAGACTTCCTTGAACTCCTGCAGCTTTTCTCCCTGTAACAGCTTTTTATCTTTGCTGTCCCGGTTATGTTTAAATCTTCTGCACAATTCACCAAAGATGTAATACTGTACATCCCTTGGGATCTCCTGATCCCGTTCCATAACCCACTGCAATGCCGGAAGATAGTTCTTTTCCAGTTCTTCTGTATAGAATTCTTTTGTCTCTTCTTCCGGAATCTCCTTTTTCGGTCTTCCTGCCGTATTCACATAACCAAATTTGGGGTATGCTCCCCTGTACATTGCCAGATTTCTTTTTCTGTTTGCCAGTTCCAGCATAGTTACTGCATATGGAGCATATCCATAGCCACCCTCTTCATTAAAGTGAATACCATCCCATGCAGAACGTCTTATCAGACAGTTTGTAAAAGTCCATTCATTTTTTCTGAACCAGTCTATATAATCCAGAGAATATACCCCTTTTAACGCTTTCGGTTGTACTCCGCGTATCAGTTTTTTACTGTTATACAGATTCATGAGAAGAATATCTGCGCCTTCTCCTACTTCATCCATATATTCTTCTGATGTTGTCAATGTTTCCTGACTGATTCTGTCACCCGCCTGAAGAATCTGGAAATAATCCGTATCCAACCCATCAATGACCTGATTCAGAGCCTGCCATTTTGGAATATCCTGCATATCAATTCTCTGAACCTGCTCAGGATACAGTTCCATCAATTCATTCTCATATTCCAGAATCATATCCTGCATTTCTTCATAGGTATAGAGTTTCTGTTCTCCATCTTCACCTGTCATAACCAGTCTTAACGTGTGTTTATTATCTGGTCGATAATGCAGTAACAGTATTTTCAACTGTTTATCCAGTTCTGTATTTTCTTCACTCAGATTGTCCTGGATCTCCATATCTTCATCGATTTTTTCTTCTTCTTTTTCGTCCTCTTCTGTTGGCCTTTTTTCTAACAGTTTTTCCATTGTAATCTGAATACTGTTAATCTTATAAATTTCCGAAACCAGTACGGTTACCATATGTTTCTTCCCTTTCGCATATCTTTTTTTGAGCCTCGTCCATGTTCCTAATACTTAATTATATCATACGTTCAGAGTAATGTTCAATAACTTTCCACTGCCAAAAGAGGCAGCTAACCGCTGCCTCAAAATTATAATTACTGTATCTGTGAAGGTACTGAACAGATACTACTCATTTACCTTTTCAGAACTTAAATGTATCTTTGATTCCCAGCCATTTCTGATCTTTGTCGCTGAGGTTCAGTGCCGTACCGTCTGCCATCACATATCCTTCCGCAGATGCACTTCCCTGATAACTGCCATTTACCTGTGGCCACTGGATGCCGATTTCCGGATCATTCCATGCCATTCCACCTTCATCACCAGGATGATAGAAGTCGGTACATTTG
Source organism: Jingyaoa shaoxingensis (assembly GCF_014385005.1). GTDB lineage: Bacteria > Bacillota > Clostridia > Lachnospirales > Lachnospiraceae > Marvinbryantia > Marvinbryantia shaoxingensis. Next base: position 124,342 of record NZ_JACRSZ010000005.1, read on the forward strand.
TAGCAAAATTCTGCGATATCAGATAATACCAGGAATCCATGTGCAAAGCCCTGTGGAATGTAGAACTGCTTCTTATTTTCTTCCGTCAGTTCGATGCCATAGTATTTTCCGTAAGTCTCAGAGTTGCTTCTCAGATCCACGGCCACATCATAGACAGAACCTTTGATTACACGAACCAGCTTGCCCTGTGGAAATGATTTCTGAAAATGCAGTCCACGCAGGACTCCCTTGGTCGAACAGGACTGGTTGTCCTGTACAAACACCATATCAAGACCTGCTTCTTTCATATCATTTTCATTGTAGGTCTCCATAAAATATCCACGGGAGTCTCCATGCACCGTCGGTTCGATCACGCACAGTCCCTGGATGCCACCTACATTTTTTTCTACTTTAATCTGTCCCATTGTTATCTGTCTCCGTACATTTTTTCATAATAATTCTGATATTCACCGGAAATAATAGTCTCCCACCATTCTCTGTTCTCCAGATACCATTTGATGGTCTTCTTGATACCATCTGCAAACTTTGTCTCCGGCAGCCAGCCCAGTTCATTATGAATCTTGGTTGGATCAATGGCATAGCGCATATCATGGCCCTTACGGTCTGTTACATGAGTGATCAGGCTTTCCGGTTTGCCCAGTTCCTTACAGATCAGTTTGACAATATCGATGTTCTTCATCTCGTTGTGTCCGCCGATATTGTAGACTTCTCCTACACGACCTTTGTGGATAATCAGATCGATGGCCTTGCAGTGGTCTTCTACATACAGCCAGTCACGGACATTCAAACCTTCGCCGTAAACAGGAAGAGGCTTGTCATTTAACGCATTGGCAATCATCAGTGGAATCAGTTTTTCCGGAAAATGATATGGACCATAGTTGTTGGAGCAGCGGCTGATAGTTACAGGCAATCCATAAGTTCTGTGATATGCCAGTACCAGAAGGTCAGCACCAGCCTTGGAAGAGCTGTAGGGACTGCTGGTGTGGATCGGAGTCTCTTCAGTAAAAAACAGATCTGGGCGATCCAGAGGCAGATCTCCATACACTTCGTCGGTAGATACCTGGTGATAACGGGTGATGCCATATTTTCTGCAGGCATCCATCAGCACTGCAGTACCCTTGATGTTGGTGTCCAGGAAAACTTCCGGATTCTCGATAGAACGGTCTACATGGCTCTCTGCTGCGAAGTTTACCACGATATCCGGATGTTCTTCTTCGAATAATTTATAAACAGCCTCTCTGTCTGTGATGCTTTCCTTTACAAAGCGGAAGTTAGGATTGTCCATAACCGGTGCCAGTGTAGATAAGTTTCCTGCATAAGTCAGGCAGTCCAAACACACGATACGGTAATCCGGGTATTTCTTTAACATATGAAAAATAAAGTTGCTTCCGATAAATCCGGCTCCGCCGGTAACGATAATATTCATGATATTGATTCCTCCTAGTCTCTATACTTTCCATCCAGTACGTCCTTCAGATACTGGCCATACTGGTTTTTCTTTACGATCTCGTAAGTCTTCAGTACCTCTTCCTTGCTGATCCAGCCACTGAGATAAGCGATCTCTTCCAGGCAGGCAATCTTACGATGCTGGTGAGTCTCAACCGTCTTCACAAAGTTCGTTGCGTCCACCAGACTCTCATGTGTACCGGTATCCAGCCAGGTAAATCCCTGTCCCAGAAGTTCTACATTCAGATCCCCGTTTTCCAGATAGATACGGTTCAGATCGGTAATCTCCAGTTCTCCTCTGGCACTTGGCTTCAGATTTTTTGCATATTCTACTACACGATTATCGTAAAAATACAATCCGGTTACACAATAATTGCTCTTTGGCTGTGCCGGCTTCTCCTCGATGGAAACAGCCTTACCGTTATGGTCAAATTCTACGATGCCAAAACGTTCCGGATCATCCACATAATAACCGAATACAGTTGCACCTTTGCCATTCTCTGCATTCTCTACCGCAGTGGTCAGTCTATTTTTCAGACCATGACCTGCAAAAATATTATCCCCCAGCACCATGGCTACTGTATCATTACCAATGAAATCTGCGCCAATAATAAAGGCCTGTGCCAGTCCGTCCGGGCTTGGCTGTACAGCATAAGACAAATTCACCCCAAACTGATTTCCATCTCCCAGCAGTTCCTGAAAACGTGGTGTATCCTGCGGGGTAGAAATAATCAGAATATCACGGATTCCTGCATTCATCAGCACTGACATCGGATAATAAATCATAGGCTTGTCATAAATCGGCAGTAACTGTTTGGAAGTTACCATGGTCAGCGGATATAAACGGGTTCCGGATCCTCCTGCTAAAATAATTCCCTTCATAGCTTTTGTACTCCTATCCTGGTCTCTGAAATCAGACCAAAAACAAATCTTTAGTTATCATAGTTACATTATAAAAGGTGCCCTTAGGGCACCTTCAAGTACTTTCTTTTATTTTTCTCAACTTTATAACGGCCAGGTAAGATTACCTCACCTTTTCTTTGCCACGAACACTCCCGCATCCTTGGTAATATAGAATCCCTTTTCCGTTTTCTTATTCACGAATGCACAAAAATCCCGATAACGGTCTACAATATAACGGTTCTGATTGCCATGACAGGAAAGCACATAAGCAATCAGTGCATCTGCATCTGTCACATTGAGATGATCTTCATAAGGCAGCCAGATCACATTATGAAATTCCTGCTGCAGAAGTTCTGCTCCGTTTTCTTTTCCAAACCGCTCATACAGACGTTCCGCTGACAACACAATACGGTCATCAAATTCCTGTACCAGTTCACTGATCTCCTTCATATGCCTGCCACTGTAAGTACTGCACACAAAGATTCCGTCCGGTTTTAACACTCTCCTGGCTTCCCGAAATACCTGCTGCACATTCTCACAGTAAAACAATACATGATTGGCCAGCAACAGATCCACGGAAGAATCTGGCATATGGATCTGATGAGCATCCATCACATCGAAATGAAATCTTTTATCATTTCCAATGGATCTTTTTGCATCACGAATCATGCCATCCGACAGATCTGACAAAATGATCTTTATGTTATCCGGTATCCGTTTTCTGTTCTCCAGCCACAGGGATGCATCCCCACATCCAAGTTCCAGAACCGTATCTTCCTGACGAATCCTGCACTGCGTGAACAGCCACGGAAACCAACCTTCCGGATTTGCTGCATATTCCTTATGCAAATTGATTCTGGCTGATATATTAGATGAATTCAGATACTGATTCTTCAGCTTCTGCTCCATCTCATTAACATTCACCACCTGCAGCATCTGACTCCAGTCTACTTGTACGCCATTTCCCACCGCCTGAGCCGCTTCCTTCAGAGCCTGCTTCATTAGCTGCATCTGTTCCAGACGTTCCTCAATCAACCCCATCTGCATCTGCAGTGACTCTGACAGAAATGACTGATCCCCATTTCGCATGGTCATCTCCCGGATATCGTCCAGAGAAAATCCAAGATATTTCAGAAACAGTATCTGCTGCAGTCTGGCAAAATCCTCATCCGTGTAGAACCGTGCTCCGTTTTCATTCACAAAAGACGGCTTTAAAATATTATGTTCATCATAATATCGAATTGTCTTTTTCGTGATATGCGCCTTATTGGCAAATTCACCTGATGAATAATAACCCGCTAATTTCATACTTTCCACTCTTGTTACTGTTCACTCCGTGATCAGCAACACGCTTCGCGATGCACAGAAATCATGCATTTGCATGATTTCGCGCGGTATGTCTCGGGTTTTCTGTGACCTTCGCTCACAAAAAACACCTCGCGGAACACTGGCTGTGAACAGTAACCCACTCTTACATTTTCCATTATGATACCACAATCCTTTTGTCAAAATCTACTCACTCATGTTATAATTAAAAATATGAACTCATGTTATCTGTTCAGTAAATTACATTCTCTGATATTTGACAAAACGCCCCTGAGCAATGACATAAAATAATAAATATGAGGAGGCATATATGCAAAATACAACTCTCGTTATTATGGCCGCCGGTATTGGCAGCCGTTTTGGCGGTGGAATCAAGCAGTTAGAGCCTGTAGGTCCCAATGGCGAAATTATCATGGACTATTCCATTGCAGATGCTCTGGATGCAGGCTTTAATAAAATTGTAATCATTATCCGTAAGGATCTTGAAAGGGATTTTCAGGAAATGATCGGGCATCGTATTGAGAAGAAGGCCGATATCCGTTACGTATTTCAGGAAATGGACGACCTTCCGGACGGATTTAAACTTCCGGCTGGAAGAAAAAAGCCGTGGGGAACCGGTCAGGCTATCCTCGCCTGCCGTGGCACAGTAAATGAACCATTTGCTGTAGTGAATGCGGACGACTACTATGGCAAAGAAGCATTTTTCAAGATCCATGACTATCTGGTTACACCCCGTAATGCAGTGAATCATTTTCATTTCTGCATGGCAGGATTTGTTCTTAAAAATACATTGAGCGACAATGGCGGAGTTACCAGAGGAATCTGCCAGGTAGATGCTCAGAATCATGTGACACAGATTGTAGAGACCAAAAATATAGTTAAAACCCCAGATGGTGCTGCCGCTCTTCAGAATGATGGCAAGCAGATTTCCATTCCTCTGGACACCCATGTATCCATGAACATGTGGGGGCTGACACCTGACTTTATTGACTATATTCAGGACGGTTTCCGGGAATTTTTAGCAAGCATTCCAGAAGATGATCTTTCTTCCGAATACCTGCTGCCAACCATCATCGATGATCTGATTCAGAAGGATCAGGCACTGGTTACTTTACTTCCGACTCAGGATAAATGGTTCGGCGTCACTTACAAAGAAGACAAAGAGGCTGTCATTCAATCAATCAAAGATCTTATTTCACAAGGTCTGTATTAATGATTATTACATAATACAAGATCCTTATGGTCACTTCCATAAGGATCTTCTACTGTTTTATACTTTATGTCTGTCTGCTATTTTTTCAATTCTTTTTTTGCTTCAGCAAGTGCTGCGGCAATCACCTTATCCATATCATAATACTTATACTGTCCCAGTCTTCCGCCAAAGATAACATTTTTTTCTTTTCCGGCCAGTTCCTGATAAGCCTCATATAGTTTGCTGTTCTTCTCATCATTCACCGGATAATATGGTTCCATTCCCGGCTTCCATTCCGTGGAATACTCTTTTGAAATAATGGTATACTCTTTTGGCTGCGCAGCTTCCTTCTCCGGCTCAAAATACTTATGCTCAATAATTCTGGTATATGGTACTTCACGGTCTGTATAATTGACAACTGCATTGCCCTGATAGCTTTCTTCTTCCACACGCTCTGTCTCAAAACGTACGGTACGGTACTCCAAATGCCCCAGCTTATAATCAAAATATTCATCTATCATACCTGTAAATACGACTTTTTTGAAATTCTTATATTTTTTCTTATATTTGAAAAAGTCGGTATTCGTTTTTACATCAATACCATCCAGTAAGTTCTCAATAATCTGTGTGTATCCTCCAACAGGAATTCCCTGATACTTATCATTAAAATAATTATTGTTATACGTAAACCGAAGTGGCAGACGTTTGATAATAAACGCCGGAAGATCCTTGCAGTCTCTTCCCCATTGTTTTTCCGTATAACCCTTGATCAGCTTTTCATACACATCCGTTCCAACCAGAGACAGTGCCTGTTCTTCCAGATTCTGCGGTTCTGTAATATTCAGGTCCGCTATCTGCTCTGCTATCTTTGCCTTTGCTTCTGCCGGAGTCCGGACTCCCCACAGTTTACTGAATGTATTCATATTGAACGGAAGGTTATATAACTCATCCTTATAAACGGCAATCGGTGAATTAATAAAATTATTAAACGGTGCATAATTTTTTACATAATTCCATACTGCTACATCACTGGTATGGAAAATATGTGCTCCATATTTGTGTACATGGATTCCGTCTGTTTCTTCTGTATAGATATTTCCACCCACATGTGGCCTTTTTTCCAGTACCAGGCATCTTTTTCCTGCATTCTCCATCTCTCTGGCAAAAACTGCTCCATACAGACCAGAACCTACTACCAGATAATCATATACTTTTCCTTTTTTCTTAAAGTTCTTTTCTCTCTTCTTTTGTCTTCTCTCAAGATCCAGTCGATCCTGTTCCTCCTGATAAGCGTCGCATACTTCTGCTACTTCACCGCTCATCTTCATCTTACCTTTATCCAGCCAGATAGCATGGTCACAGACTTCACGGACCGTCTTGATATTATGAGATACGAACAGCAGTGTAGTGCCGCCTTCCAATAGTTCTGACATACGCTCACGGCATTTCTTACGGAAGTTCATATCACCAACTTCCAGAGCTTCATCTACAATCAGTACATCCGGACAATCTACGGTTGCTACCGCAAACCCTAGTCTTGCCTTCATACCAGAAGAATAGTTCTTAATCGGGGAGTCCAGGAACTTTTTAATATTGGCAAATTCTACAATCTCATCAAAATGTTCATCCATAAACTCCTTGGAATGTCCAAGAAGTGTACCGTTCATATAAATATTCTCTCTCGCCGTCAGTTCTCCGTCAAATCCGGCTCCCAGCTCGATCATCGGAGCAATATTGCCTCGAACCTTAATCGTTCCCTTATATGGCTTCAAAATACCTGCAATTGCCTTCAGAAACGTAGATTTTCCGGAACCATTCACACCGATGAGTCCCCAGGCTTCGCCTTTTTTTACTTTTAAAGAAACATCATCCAGAGCCAGAAATTCCTGAAACATCAGCTCTTTTTTTACTAATTTAATGGCATATTCTTTTAAATTATTAATTTTTTCATTCGACAGGTTAAAACGGATAGTAACATGATCCGCGTCTACAACATATTTACTCATGATTTTCTCCTGATTTATCTAAGTGATTCAAGCACATGATACCAGTTAAATATAAAGAATGAATTTGTCTTTCTTTCTCTGGAATACTGTAACTCCAATTACCAGCATAATAAATGCAATGATCCATCCTCCGTAGAAAACTCTCGCCTGAGGAAGACATCCGGTATATACAAGATCACGGAACTGTTGTACATAATAATACATTGGATTAAATTCTCTTATAAGGAACTGCATATTTTCCGGAAGTCTTTCCAACGGATAAATGATTGGGGTCAGATACAGCCATGCTGTAGTAATCGCATTATAAATGTACACAATATCACGGAAAAATACATTCAATGTTGCCAGTAAGAATCCCAGTCCACAACAGAAAATATACATCTGAAGTACTACTACCGGAAACAGTAAGAATGTCCAGTAGAACTTCGCTCCGGTAACAAGCATTACAATCACCAGTGCTCCCATAGACAATACCATATCTACCATACAGCTGGTCACTTTTGCCAGTGTAAAAATATACTTTGGAACATTTGTCTTTTTTAACAGTGCCGCATTTCCTGTTACAGATTTCATCGCATTATTGGTACTGAGTTTTAAGAAATCATATAAAACTCGACCACTCAGTAAATAAACCGGATAGTTATCAATATTTTTATTGAACATAGTAGAAAAAACTACTGTTAATACCATCATAATCAGCAGTGGGTTTAATACACTCCATATATAACCCAGAAAACTTCGTCTGTATTTCAGCTTCAGATCTCTGCTTACCAGTTCTTTTATCAGATCCTTGTACTGATACAGCACTTTCACTCTATACCGAAAAGCACTCATTGTTTTTTCGATCTTCCTCTCTTTTTGTAATTTTCCGGGCGCAGCCCCAGAATCAGCTTAGTATATCACACTTTTCTGCAAACATCTACTTTTTTTCCTGTATAATCCCGCAGTCCCTGTATTTCCAGCCCTTTTCTCTGCATATCCTGTATACGGGCAATCAATTTTTCCGTGATCTGCTCCCCCGGTACTACCAGAGGAATCCCTGGAGGATACAGGTAGATATATTCTCCGCTCACCTGGCCTGCACTGTCTCCCAGATCCACTGTCCACATATTGCTTTCTGCTGCTTTTGCAATTGTCATCACCTGCTTCGTATCCCGGTCAAATCTGTTCTCCGTCGGCACAGTCTGTTGCGCCTGCCCGTCATAGTAAGTCTCTGTTGGTGCCTTTCGCTGTCTTTCCACATAAGTTGTGGAAATCATCTTATCAATGTGGATAAGTGCATTTTTCAGTCTCAGGAATCCTTTCTCTGTATCTGCCAGACTGGTCAGGGCTATCACATACCCTGCTGCCGCCATCTCCACTTCCAGATGATATTCTCTTCTCAATATTTCCGCCAGCTCCTGTCCACTCAGACTGTCTGCTGCAATCACCAGCTTTCCTGGATCTACGACAACTCTTTTATTTTTATCATCTGTTCCTGAATCCCTCTCACTGCTATACTGTACTCTTCCCCGATCCGGCAGCAAATGAATATGTGCCAGATGTGCTGTCTCCTCTCGGAAGCGCTGAATTCTTCTGGTATATAGATCAAATAGTTCCGCTCCCTGTTCCTTTATCAGTCGGATACACTGATCTATGCCTGCCATAAACACATAGGAAGGACTGCTGGTTTCAAAAATATCCAGATATTTTCTCACTCTCTCACTGTTGATCCGACTCTTCTTTCCTCTGTGTAAAAGTGCAGTCTGGGTTAGCGATGGCAGTGTCTTATGAAGACTGTGAATCACCAAATCCGCTCCATGTTTCAGCGAATTTTCCGGAAAATATGAATGAAAACCAAAATGTGCTCCATGGGCTTCATCCACAATCAACGGAATCTTATAATTATGAGCAATCTCTGCAATTCTTTTCACGTCCGATACCACACCGTCATAAGTGGGAGATGTAATTACCACGACTTCAATACCCGGATTCCTTTTTAATGCCTTCACCACATCTTCCGGGGCAATCGGTCCGTTGATTTGTGCCGTTCCCTGCCAGATGGTATCTCCATCTGAAAATAACTGCGGATAAAGATAGACAGTTTCCAGTTCTCGCAATTCTGCCGCATGATAGACTGCTTTATGGCAGTTTCTTGCCATCAGAATCTTGCCCTTTTGAGCAGTACATGCAAATACCGACGCCAGTATACCACAGGTACTTCCATTAATCAGGTAGAAACTCTCCTCTGCACCATACAAATCTGCTGCCCGCTTCTGTCCCTCCAGCAGAATCTCTTCCGCATGATGAAGATTATCAAATCCGTCAATCTCTGTAATATCAATCTGATAAGGCATTCCATCTCCATACACGCCGCCCAGAAGTTCTTTTATCAGAGTCTTATTTCTCTTATGCCCGGGCATATGAAAGGGATAGGCATCCGAACTGCAATATTCTTTCAGTTTCTCATAAAGGAAATTTTGTTCCTTCTGTTCTGTTTCTTTGATTTTGTTACTCAATCTTTTTTCCTCGCTTCTAGTATTTTCCTGCGAAAAGTTGATGTTAGTATACCACAATCCCAGGGCTCCATGATATAATATTTGAGATCATGGCAATCGTCTGAAGTCTTCTATATATTTCATATATAGGTCTCAGACTGCGCCGATAATTTTTAATCTGTATCTGTTCAGTACCTTCACGGACAGTGGCTTCTGAACAGTTACTTTAATCTTTATTTAGGAGTACAATTATGAATTTAGTTATTATCAGACATGGTGATCCTGATTATGAACACGATACCTTAACCGAACACGGCTGGACAGAGGCTGAAGTTCTTGCCCACCGTATGGAAAAAATGAACGTAAAAGATTTTTACGTATCTCCTCTTGGACGCGCCCAGGACACCGCATCCTGCACATTAAAACAAATGAACCGTACAGCCACTACTTTTAACTGGCTTCAGGAATTCCCTGCACGGGTTTTTCTGGATGAAGCTGCAACAAAAGAATCACTTCTGGCAGCTTATCCCGACCGCCAGATCCGTGATGGCAGGCTGACTGCCAATGTATGCTGGGATGTTCTGCCATCCTATCTCTTCCGTCACCCTGAATACTTTCATCCAACCCAATGGCGTGACAGCGAAATTACACATTCCGGCAACCTCCTGTCTGTCTATGACAATGTGGTAACCGAATTTGACCGTCTGCTGGCTTCTTATGGCTATGTACGTGACGGTGAACTTTACCTGGTAGAACAGCCCAATCGGGATAACATCGTCTTTTTCTGTCATTTTGGTCTGGAATGCGTGCTGCTATCCCACCTGATGAACGTATCTCCATTTATCCTGTGGCATACCACAGCCTTTGCACCGACTTCTGTATCAACAATTCATACTGAAGAACGTGAACAGGGTACTGCCATCTTCCGTGCGGCTCACTTAGGTGATATCTCTCATCTGACCGCTGCAGGTATGGAACCTTCATTTTCTGCTCGTTTCTGTGAAACCTACGACACCACTGACCAGCGTCATTGAATCCAGAGGTGTCTATGAAAAAATTGAAAACGATTGTACTCTCCTGCAGCCTTCTGCTTCTTAGCAGCGGCTGTGGAATGAAAACCGATCAGCAGGCAGCCGGTACTTTGTACGAAAAAAACTTCGTGTATTTTGATACGGTCATTAGCCTTCAGTTTTATGCGGATGAAAATGGCAGTGATCTGATGAATCATTGCGTGGATATGTGCGGAGAATACGAACAGACCTTCAGCCGTACACTGGAATCCAGTGAACTATACGCCATCAATCACAGAACGTCAAATACCGTAACCGTATCTGACGATATGGCAGAACTGATCTCTGTCGGACTAAAATATTACCATATCTCAGATGGCAAATTTGATATCACTGTAGCACCCCTGTCTGACCTGTGGGATTTTAAGAGTGAAGACGCCACTGTTCCGGCTCAGGAAGATATTGAAGCTGCTCTGGAGAAAGTCGGCGCGGATCAGATCTCATTATCCGGTAATACCCTTACCTTTTCTTCTGATGATGTGATGATTGATCTCGGCGCACTGGTCAAGGGCTTTGCTGCTGATCATATCAAGTCCTACCTGACAGAACATGACGTCACCTCCGGTCTTCTGAATCTGGGCGGTAATGTTCTTGCCATTGGAAACCGTCCAGACGGGGCACAGTGGAGTATCGGTATTCAGAAGCCTTTTGATGACAAGGAGCCTGTGGCAGATGTAGTGAAAGTCACCGATAAAACTGTGGTGTCGTCCGGTATCTATGAACGTTATTTTAAACAGGACGGTGTGATCTATCATCATATTCTGGATCCCGATACCGGATACCCTATTCAGAATGATCTCTGGGGTGTATCCATTATCTGTGATTCTTCTTTAACCGGAGATGCACTGAGCACCACCTGTATGACACTGGGCTATGAAAAAGCAGCCAAACTGATCAATTCACTGTCTGATACTGAAGCAGAATTTATTCTTACCGGCTGTGAGTTGAAGAAAACATTTTAAGGAATGAAGATCAATTTATGAAAAGAAAAAGAAATACCATTTTTTTTCTCATCATTCTGTTCCTGATTATCTGTATTGGATTCCTGATTCAGAAATATTATTTTGGAAAATCCGGTACCAGCGCAATCATAGAACAGGATGGAGAAACGGTTGCTGAACTGGATCTGAACAAAGATACAGAATTGTTTCTCAATGATGAAAATGGCGGCAGCAACACTATTACGGTTCACAACGGACAGATCTCAGTCACGGAAGCCAATTGTCCTGATCTGGTCTGTGTTCGGACCGGTGCTATTTCCGAGACCGGTGAAGTCATTGCCTGCCTGCCTCACAAATTAATCATTACTATCTCATCCGACCAGACAAATTCTTTGGACGGACTCACCTGGTAAACATCTGACGAGTTTTCCTGATTAAATTAAAAAATACCATGCGAAAGGGCTGTGCAATCTGCACAGCCCTTTCAGGAAAGAGAAAAATTATATTTTGAGGGAGTACTCCGCAGCGTGTGGTCGCTGCGAAGTGTGAGTTATGAAATATATTAGCTCTTTGCTAATATGCTGCTAGTATATACAACAAATGTGTTCAAACTATGTTTTCATCCTAAAGAAATCATAAAATTTCTTACGAAAGTCTGAACTAAAAACAAAATTGTTATAGATTCTCTCACAGTATATTACGATGTATTTGAATTATCAGAACATCTTTCTATATTTTCCGGCACAAAAAAACCAGGATACTCATCCTGGATTCATAAAAGTGAAGCATCGGGGATTCGAACCCCGGACAACTTGATTAAAAGTCAAGTGCTCTACCGACTGAGCTAATGCTCCATATTCAGTTAAGTGCCCAGAACCGGAATCGAACCAGTGACACGAGGATTTTCAGTCCTCTGCTCTACCAACTGAGCTATCTGGGCATATTCACCGATGAAACTGATCATCAGGCAAAAAAAATTGCGGGGATAGGATTTGAACCTATGACCTTCGGGTTATGAGCCCGACGAGCTTCCAGACTGCTCCACCCCGCGATATACTATATAAAACAAAAAAGCCGATGATCGGACTCGAACCGATAACCTGCTGATTACAAATCAGCTGCTCTGCCAATTGAGCCACATCGGCTTAATGGATGGAGGTGGATTCGAACCACCGAAGCAATTTGCAGCAGATTTACAGTCTGTCCCCTTTGGCCACTCGGGAATCCATCCATTATACAACATTTCTGTTGTAAATGGGACCTACAGGGCTCGAACCTGTGACCCTCTGCTTGTAAGGCAGATGCTCTCCCAGCTGAGCTAAGATCCCATTCGCATATTTAATTTTATGCTAACGACCCAGATCGGACTCGAACCGACGACCTTCGCCGTGACAGGGCGACGCTCTAACCAACTGAGCCACTGGGCCATCTGAAGGTTGTACCTTCAAAACCGCATACGGTAAATACTTTTCATCCGTGTTTCCCAAACCATTCCTGGTCAAGCCTTCGACCTATTAGTGACAGTCAGCTCCATACATTACTGCACTTCCACCTCTGCCCTATCTACCTCGTCGTCTTCAAGGGGTCTTATTGCTTTCGCATGAGATATCTCATC
>NZ_JACRSZ010000006.1 GCF_014385005.1 Jingyaoa shaoxingensis
CGTAAACTTTATGGAACAAAATCCGAGAAGACATCTACTCTCGAAATCGAGGGGCAGATGTCTCTTTTTAATGAAATCGAAACCTGTGCGGATCCTGATGCACACGAACCGGAGCTTGTTGAGATAGAGAAGCACCTACGTAAAAGGAAGTACACCGGTCAGCGGGAAGAACTGGTAAAAAATCTCCCTCACAGCAAAGTACTCCATACCATAGATGAAAGGGAACAGATATGCGATAACTGCGGGAGTACGATGGTGAAAGTAGGGGAAGAATTCGTCCGCACGGAAGTACAGTTTATCCCTGCAAAACTCAAGGTGATTGACCATTACCGGGAAACGTATGAATGCAGGTCATGCCGGAAAAACGGAACTCCTTATATGGAGAAGGCTCCGGTGCCATATCCTCCCGTCCTGCATTCTCTGGCATCTGCATCTACCATCACCTGGCTCATCCACCAGAAGTTTGAATTAAGCATCCCGCTGTACAGACAGGAAAAAGAATGGGAGGCTTTGGGATTACGTTTAAGCAGAGCGACTATGTCAAACTGGCTTCTGGTTGTCTATCGGGACTGGCTTGTACACATCGTCCACCGTCTGAAGCTGGAACTTCTGAAACAGAGATACCTTCATATCGATGAAACACATGTACAGGTGCTGAAAGAACCGGGACGGAAAAATACGTCCGATTCCTATATGTGGGTTTACTGCAACATCAGAGATGCCGTAAATCCCATCCGCTACTTCGAGTACCAGCCGGGACGAAGCGGGAAATATCCGGAAGCGTTTCTGAGGGAATATGAAGGTTATATCCATACAGACGCTTACTCCGGATACAATGCAGTTTCAGGAGTAAAAAGATGTCTTTGCTATACGCATCTGCGCCGGGCTTTCGTGGATGCGCTCCCAAAAGACATCCATAATTCGGAAGCATCAAAACCTGCGGAAGCAATCCTCCGTCTGAATCAACTCTTTAACATAGAGTCAGAGTTGGAGGCGCTCCCTCCTGATCAGAAGAAAAAAGAACGTCTTATCCGCGAGAAACCGCTTCTCGAGGCTTTTTGGTCATGGGCAGAAAAAAGTGCCATCGGAGAGCTGCCGAAATCCAAACTTTCAAAAGCTTTTCATTACGCCTTAAATAACCGTGAAGGTTTTTGGAATTATCTGGAAGACGGGAATTGTTCCATCAGTAATTCGCTTGCGGAAAACTGTATCCGTCCCTTTGTGATCGGCAGAAAGAACTGGCTGTTCTCCGGCAGTCCGAAAGGGGCGGAAGCCAGTGCAGGAATCTATACACTGGTAGAGACAGCGAAAGCGAATGGACTTGCCCCGATGAAATATATAAAATATATCCTGTCCGACATGCCGGGGAGTGCTTTTCTTGAACATCCTGAATATCTGGATGATTATCTGCCTTGGAATCCTCTTGTAAAAGAATTCTGTCGATAACCGTTGACCTTTTAGTATAAAAGGCTGACGGTTATTTTTCTATACACTGTTTTATTTGACGCTTACTTTATACCTTGGTGCAGTATCCGGATCCATTACTTTAATATAGCCTCCGTCAACAGCACTGGTAAGAAGTCGAGATGCTTTCGTTTTCTCTTTTTCTCCCAGTCCAAATATTTTTCGAATATCCAAATTAGAAATACCCTCAAAATTAACATATGCCAGAAATGAAATATCCGATACCATTTCCAGCCACAATAAAATGCCGGGCAGCCAATATTATACCAATAAGTATCAATGCAATTCCATATAATACTTTTATCCACTGTATATTTAATTTTATCCAAGCGCTCCTTTCATATCGAGGGTTTGGGACATTTCCCAACAAGCAATTTTACAGGGCAAAATACGGAAGTGGGTACTCGCTTCCTATGCTTGCTATGAAAGTTTTATCCCTTGTTATCTATTACAACGGGAAGCCCCTTTTTGCCAAAAGAGAGTAAAGAAAAACCCTGTAATTCCTCTCTATCTGTTTGTTTTCAGTATTATATTGACAATAATGTGCCTGTTGTTTATAATGTGTATGTAATTACATCACACTAAAAGAAAGGGGCGAGGGGATTTGTGAAAATACTAATTTCAAATACTTCTGACACTCCCTTATACCAACAGATAAAAGACCAGATTAAGGACGCCATATTAAAAGAAGAATTGGTTGAAGGGGACGCACTTCCCTCTATTCGGGCTTTTGCTAATGATTTGAAAGTGAGCGTCTTAACAATTCGACGGGTATATGAGGAGTTAGAACAGGAGGGATTTATTGTAAGTCAAGTAGGAATCGGGACATTTGTATCTACAAGCAATCTTGAATTACTCCGTGACTCCAAACGACGACTTGTAGAACAAAAAATGGCGGATATGATACAAACAGCAAAATCACTGAAAATCAGTAAGGAAGAACTTAATTCCATGATGGATATTCTTTACGAGGAGGATTGAAATGAACGATATTTTGACAGTCAGCGGTTTAAATAAGTCGTATGTCGATTTTTCTTTGAAAGATGTGACATTCTCTTTGCCAGAGGGGTGTATCACAGGTTTTATTGGTGTCAATGGAGCAGGTAAAACAACAACGTTGCGGACGCTTTTAGGTCTGACGAACAAGCTATCCGGCAAAATTCAGTTTTTCGGTCTTGACATGGATAAGAATGAAAGAGAAATCAAAGACCGTATTGGTATAGTTTTAGACGGCGGGGGATTTTACGAAGAACTTTCGCTAAGTGAAATGAAAGGAATTATTTCGTCTGCGTACACTTCATGGTCTGAACAGGATTTTAAGCGGTACATGGATATGTTTTCGCTTGACCCGAAGCAAAAAATCAATAGCCTTTCCAAAGGTATGAGAATGAAGTATGCTCTTGCTTTAGCTCTTTCTCATAATGCAGAACTTTTGATTATGGATGAGCCGACAAGCGGACTTGATCCTTTAGTTAGGGGGCAGCTTTTGAAAATCTTAACTGAGTACATGGAAAATGGCGGCAAAGGTGTTTTCTTTTCGACACATATCACCTCTGACCTTGATAAGATTGCCGATATGCTCATTATGATTGATAACGGGCGTATCGTCTTTCGAGAGGAAAAGGATACCTTGCTTGACACATATCGGATTGTCAAAGGTGATAGTGGAGCTTTAACACCTGATACTCGCAAGCTCTTTTTATCTATATCGGAAACTGATTTTGGATTTACAGGAATTACAAAGCAAATATCCGAAGTACGGTCTTATATTCCCAACATTATGGTTGAGCGTCCGACGATTGAGGATATTATGCTTGGAAATATCGGAGGTGAAAAGTGATGTTGTTCGCCCTACTAAAAAAGGATTTTCTGATTGTAAAAAAATATGTGCTGATTATGCTTGTAGTTATTGCACTTATCCCACCTGTCATGCGTTGGCGGACACCGGAGTTTACGGGAGTTTTTGGATTTATTCTTTCTGTCATTTTTGGCGTTTTCATGCTGTTGCAATATGTATCCCTAAAAGAGTATCAATTTCCAAAAGCTGCGACATTACTATGTGCCACACCATTTTCACGGAAAGCAATAGTTTCATCAAAATACATTTTTTGCATGGCTATATATGCAATCTGTTGTATCGTTTTTGAACTTGAAACCTTGTTTATGCCCGGATTAGGAACATCAGATACAAAGCTGTTTGCATTTATGTTTCTTATTGTATCTGTTTTTATTGGTATTTATTTGCCAATACAGTATAAGTTTGGATATGAAAAAACAAAGTTTGCCTTTGGGGTGATTATTATGGCTTCGCCATTTATTCTGCCACTGTTTATGAGAGCAGGAAGTCTAAACTTAAACTTCCTCTCTATGTTTTCCCCATACCTTGTTTATGGCGGTATTGTCCTTATTGGTTTTGCGATTTTAGCAATATCAGCATCTTTGTCTATAAAGATTTACGATAAAGCAGACTTGGCGTGATAAAGAAAGAAGGTGAGACTATGGATAGAGATACTATTTTTCTTTATGTCATTGCTGTGATAGCATCGTGTTTTGGATTGATAAACTGTATTCAATTTTTTTTTTAAAGGAAACAAAACGGCACAAACCGTCGGTACGATTATTTCTTTCAAAACAATAAATCCAGAAAACTCAAAATTTCGTAATTCAAAATGGGCGACCGTTTCGTATAAAGTGAATGGAAGAACGTATCAGTCCCAAAACTGCATACAAGTACCAATGGCGTCACAGATTGGAACAACCATTACCGTGCGTTATGACACGCAAAATCCAGAAAAATTGTATAGTTTTTCCATTTTACGAATTATTGTATCACTTATCGTTGCTGCTATCTGCATTGCAGCGGCTATATTCAATCTTGTATAAGATAAGGAGGATTGAGATTATGCCACATTTTCCAGATTGGTTTGTAGCTATATGTGTTTTACTTCCTGTTTCCAATGTTATATACAAAACATGGAAGAACAATAAGAAAAAATAGTTATCAAAGAGCCTGACACACAGTCACAGAGCCGATGAACTATGAGAAATTGTAGTCCATCCATTTACATTTGTATAAGTCAGTTTCATATTCATAAGACCTCTCTTTCGTTTAAACTTTTATCTGTAACAGAACCAGATGTTCATGTTACGTCATTGCTACAAATCTTTCTTTCCATATCATTTTAAATCAAACCCGGGCAGATTTTCTTCAAAATCATGGTGAAAGTGCTTCGTTTCTGTGTTGGGAAAATGAACGGAAACACTTGATTTTACTGACTTTCTTCAATGTAACCTTATTATAACGTCCTCCCCATACCCCACGATATTATTTGGCCATTGCCTATACCCTGGCAGTCTCTGTGCTCCTCTCTGCAGATACGCCCGCACTTTTTCACCATATAGATAGGGATCGTTTCTGTCTATGATCCCCCACTGCATCAGCATGGCTGCTGCACCGGATACGAAGGGCGTGGCAAAGGAAGTTCCTGTCACGGATGTGTAACCGCCTCCGACTGCCGCTGTCTGGATGTCAACGCCCGGTGCCACCAGATCCGGGCGTATCTGAGACAACGCCGGAAGGGGCGGACGCCCAGGCGGATTGCCTCTTCCTGAAAATGGCGCATAGATTCTGCTTCTGGAATCGTAAGCCCCTACTGCAATCACTTTTCCTGCGCTGGACGGTACTGTCAGGGTATTCTCTGCTGTCGGTCTGTAAAAACGGGTTGCAGGGTTCAATGTTCCTGCTGATGGCAGCCACAGATCGACATTGCCGTCTGTCAGGCGCCGTGGTTCCAGAATGATGCGCCATACGCCTGCCGTCACATAATCATTAACCGGTATAAAATCAAAAAAGATCTCCTGAGAGATCATAAATGGAGATGGCTTTCCATAGTAAATCAGCAGATTCGTCTGCCCTATGCGGTATCTCTGCGGTCCCATATTCTCATACAACGGTCCGATCTGTGTCCCATCCGGTGCACGCAGATATATGTCAAACTGATCCGTATAATTTTTCCAGAGCTGTACATTCAGCCCTGCCTCTCCTGCTGCCACTCCAAACTGAATTTCTGTCTGAACTCCTTCCTGCAGCGTCACTGCCGTATGCCCTGCCGCATTTCCCTCATTGCCTGTTCCTGCCACAATTACAGATTTCCAACGCCCCATCATCTCATCCAGATAAGTTTCCAGCAATCCTGTTCCATTGTGCGGACCGTATACTGTTCCGAAACTTAAATTAATCACCAATGGCATCTGTACTTCTAATGCTTTTCGATAAGCATACTCCACCGCCATCATCAGTTCTGTGGTCTTTGGAAAAGAATCCGGTGCCGGGTTTCCAAGTTTTACAATTAAAATCTGTGCCTGCGACGCCACGCCACTGTTTCCTGCAGCAATAGCAGCTACTGCTGTTCCATGTCCGCTGAGATCTCTGATCGAAAGTTGTGCCTCTGCATTGTCTATGTTCCTCAGCGCTTCATTCATTTCCTCACGACTGTATTCTGTCCCAAGTTCAAATCCTTCCGGTGGATTCCCGTTTCCGGTCTGATCCCAGACGGCCAGTATACGAGTACTGCCATCTGGGTTCCGAAATTCCGGATGCGTATAATCAATCCCTGAATCCAAGACTGCAATCAGGATTCCCTGACCAAATAAAGAAAAACTGAATCCGGACTGTAATGGTTCCATGCAGGAGGCAAGTTTCCCCTGTTCTGTGGCAAAATACAACCGTTTCGGTTTCTCAATATATTCTATAAATGGATTTTGGCTCAGTGCATCGATTGCTTCTTTCGTCCCCCGGACAATACCGTACCCACCGGATAACCAGGTTACAGATGCCTGTTCAAAACCTTCCGGCTCATCCCGGAGAGAAAGTGTATTTCCGATACCTCTCTCTGTGCGCCTCTTCTCTGTATCTCCGTTCTGTTCGGCTGTTCCTGCATACCGTACAATGGCCTCCCACTGTCTGGTTCGGCTGTCAAATCCAACATCCAGTTCCAGTGATTTTTCTAACTCCTCCGATGTGGCATTAAAAGCCAGATTCAACTGCGAATCCAATACCTGATTATTCATAATTCCCGATCTTAAAACATTTTTCGTAACTGTTCAGTACCTTCTCAGCTACAAAGCCAGCAGGTTCTGGACAGTTACCGTTTTTCTTATTATATGCTTCCTGTTCCAGAAAGCCAATGGGAACTCCGTCCCCACAGGATCACAGCAGTGCATCGATAATCATCGGTGAAAGCCACCATCCTTTTTCACTGATAGAATATGCCCCGTTAAAGATGCACCAGTCTGCTATCATGCCGGACAGAAAGGTCATGATAATTTCAGTACTGGCTTCTTTGTTTGTCTCAGGAGATAATTCTCCTTTTTCTACTGCTTCTGCCAGGATCTGCTGAATCAGTTTTCTGGTATGGATAGCAAATGTATTGCGGTTTTCCTGCTGGATATAGTGACCTCCTGTGGTCACAACGGTAAGCTGTCTTGTGACTTCTACACCGGATTTTTCTACTACATCAAGAATCGAACCCATAAGAATCAAAAGCTTTTCTTTAATAGATCCGTCGGATTCATGGATCTGTATATTTTCCAGCATGTCATTGATAAGGCTTTCTGATTCGGACATGATGTCCAGTTTGGATTTGAAATGATGATAGAAAGCTCCTTTGGATACACCACAGGCTGCACAGATGTCATCTACGCTTACCTTGTCAAATCCTTTTTCTTTGATAAGATTTAATGCAGTGTTGAAAATTTTCCTGCGTGTATCCAGAGCCTGTTGTTTACGTTGAGTTAGTTTTTCCTGTTCCATAATATCCTGCTTTCCAAGTATAATAATTTTATGCTACCAAGGAACAGCGGGATAGTCAACTTATCCGGTAAAAAAACTACTGTTATTTTACTTTCATGTCCGTTCCGGGAACCACAGATGCTGCCATATCTTCTGTTTTTTCTGCCAGTTCCTTCCTGAATTCTTCTACTGCCTGCTGATGCTCTTCATCCTTATGATAGAAGGTACGTCCATACATGAACGAGTGATCCAGAGCTTTCATGACATTCGGTGTGAGGGCAACTGCAAATGGAATATAGTATCCATCTGTAGAAAAGAGATCGATTTTTTCTTCTACTTCCTTCTGAATCTGCTCCTCTGTGACATCCTGTCGGTCGATGACATCCTGTGCGTTCAATCCGCCCATGAAGATTACTTTGTCTTTGAATTTTTCATGCCAGAGAACAAGATCATTTACTGGCTGTACCGGGTCAAGTACGTCCACACCCATTTCAATGATCTCATCTACGATGCGGTCAATCTTGCCACAACTGTGCATATCGAAGCAGACTCCTACTTCATGTGCCGCATCAATCACTCGTTTTACATGTGGCTTGATGAGTTCCCTCCAGATATCCGGTGAGAAGAAAAGATCCTTCTGGCTGCCCCAGTCATCCTGAAAATGAACCATATCAATATCATAATATTTTTTCAAATAACGGATCTGTTCAATCTTGAAATCACATAATTTCGAGAAAAATGCTTCACATTCTTCCGGATCTGTCAGAAGTGCACAGAGCGCACCTTCAAACCCCATAAGGTCATGGAGCCTTTCAAACGGACCAGAAACCATCATGGCACAGAGTATTCTGTTTGGATCCCTTACCGGAACATCTTTTTTATATCCTTCTTCCCAGTCTTCCTCACTGAGATCCGGCCACTGGATGTCATGCCAGTCTTCAATATCTTCCAGTACATGAGGCAGTCCTTCTGTCGGAAGCGGCATCATTGGCATATCCGGATCTTCTGTCCAGTGCACCCCAAACCAGTCTGTACCTGTACCAAATCCAGGTGCACGGTCATGTATCGGCGTCGGCAGAATCATCTGCAGAAGACCTGGCTGATGTGAAACATAGTCTAATGGTTTTTTGTCAAGCATTCGAAAAAAGTTTTCTCTTTCTGTGATCATTTATTTATCCTCCTTCTTTAAATTACAAACAGCATTGATAACAGCTATTACAATAATTCCAATACCCGGAACCACGTAGTAAGATGAAATATTTCCACCAGATATCTTCACCATGGCAGATACTACATAAGGAGTAGCAGACTGTCCGATACTGGAACCCGCCATGAAAAGTGCAATAGCAAAGGTTACTGCTCCCGGTGATGATTTTGCTCCCACTTTACCAATACAGGACGGCATTACCGTACACATGCCGATACCACAAACTGCTGCACCGATGATCATAACAGGTATGCTGGCTGCTGTCCCCATGATAATAAGTCCCAAACCGGAAAGTGCCAGTCCGAAGGCCAGAGTAAATCTCTGGAAAAGTCTGGCAACATAGGCAAAAACAAGACCGCCCAGAAATGCCAGCAATGAAAATGCACTTGTTACATATCCAGATTCAAGAGATGATCCGCCGGCATCCGTAACAAGATAAGATACATTTAATGAAAGTGTATTGAACATTGCCATGTACACAAAGATAAACAGTGTGTAAATGAGACCTGCTTTTTCAATGATGAATTTACCTGTATTTTCCTGCTTTATCGGTCCAAGATCAGGAAGAGCCATCGCTACAATAACGAAAAGTACAATCGGTGCAAGGTAAACCAGGTAGCACATTTTCCAGTCAGATACAGCAAGATAGCCACCAATCATGGTAAACAGTATGGCACTGCCACCACTGAAAGCAGACTGGATACCCAGCGCCTGATCTCTGTCTTTTCCCTCAGAGTAATGATCCATCGGAAGACTGGCTGCAACAGGATTCACAATACCTACACCGATGCCAAGAATTGCTCTGGTAATCAGTACTACTGTAAAGTCTGTGATAAAGTATGGTATTAGGCCACTGATGATCACAATCAGAATTCCAAGCAGTGCCAGCTTCTTTTTAGACAGATACTGGTTCAGTTTGGAAACAAAGAGTGATGCGATCATAACTGTGATAGTTGGTAATGTGAGCAAAAGTGCCATAGTATTCTGGCTGATGTCCGGGTATGCACCTGCGATTGAGGACAATGCCGGTGTAATACCAAGAGATGCCATGGCAAGCAGTGACATCGCTGCGATGGCAATTTTAGGTTTGTTGGAGACTTTTGTGTCCATAATGATCCTCCTTGTATTTTACATACTATTAGTCGGCGACTGTCGGTATGTATATAATAACAGAGGATTTTATTTGTGTAAATTGATAAAATAATGAATTATAAGATTAAGAATTGTTCAAAATGCACAATTTTTACGTTATTGCATTAAAAAAGTGCATGCCATGATAAACATGACACACACTTTTCAGGCAGGCGCCGCCCTGTTCTATGCAGATACCTTTATCCAATCCGTTTACGCTATTGAGGGCGTCAATTTTTCTTTCTTCATAACACTTTATTCTTTCTCACCTTCATTGGCTTCTTCCATCCAGATCTCTTCTTCCACCTGCGCCTCTTCATAGTGCAGCCGTATGACGGCCTGCGCCCAGTTTACCTGAAGAAGCGCCGTCTTATTTTTCTCTTTTCCGGCCTTTCGGATCAGTTCCAGCAATTCCTGGAAGACTTCTCTGGTAAAATATCCTCCACGCCAGTGAAAGGTCAGTATTTTTCCCTTTTTGGCAGCCTGAAGTGCCCGCTTATAGACATCTTCCTGTTTCGTAAAAGACAGCTTTTTCTCTTTATAATAGAAATGATCATGATCCGTACATGCAGGTGCCGGGGCAATCAGTGGTTCATGATCCCGGAAGATGTGCTGATCATCCAGATTAAAATAATCATACCGGATTTCTTTTCCATCTTTTCCCAGCGTATTATCAAACGTCGTATCCAGATGATAATACACTCCTCCTATCTTTACCACATTCCAGGTGTGACGGTACTTAATGCCTTTTTCCGGATTGTTGCCACAGATGGCAATGATACACCACACGCCCAGCGCATCCAGCAGCACTTTTACTGCTTTGGCAATTCCCTCACAGACACTTACCCCCTGCCCGAGAGGCCCAATGATCTCATGAGAATATGCTTTTTTCAGCTTATCATAACGCACATTTTCACAGATAAAATCATGCACGTATTTTTCCTTTTCAAAGTCAGACAGATTCACTGCCGGACGCACAAGTTTCTCCACTCTGGCCTTCATCGCCTTCTGGTGCTCCCGGACTTTTTCTTTCTCAAAAAGATATTCCGGCACAAAAATCAGATTGGGGGAATCCTTGTAATATTTGTACTTATATCCCGTCAGCCAGAACACCTCCGGGTGATCCAGCCGCATCCGGAAAAACACCTGGTACAGGCTTTCTCCGTCCATCTGCGGAAGCTGAATCTCTGTTTCCAGATCCTGCACTCCTTTTAACAGACTGTGATACGCCGCCTGCTGTGTCTTATTCATATGTTGGTAATAATATGCTTCCATATTCGCTGCTCTCTATTCTTTTTGCTGTTTATCCCGAATACTCTGAATTGCTTCCTTTACTGCCCGTTCTTCCTCTTCTTTTGCGATTTTACCTGCCAGCGAAATCGTACGGACCAGATTCGTAACCAGAATCACGGCAAGCGGAAGCAGGATCAGGGGAATAAATATCAGTGGATTGGCAGTCAGACGTGACAGTTTTCCAAAGGGAAGGGAGTCATATATCACCTTACCGATCAGATCACCGGATTTTACCTCATAGGGATCCGCCACATTATTGCCATCTCCTTTGGTCGTATAGATCCACTGGTTGTCTTCCTGTTTCACGTTGACGACACGATGTGTATTCACTGCACCATCCAGCGCCGGATCCGACGAATAAAAAGAGATCACATCTCCTTCCCGGATCTCTGCCGGATCTGTCTTCTTTACTACAATCAGGGTATCCACCGGATAGGTCGGTTCCATACTTCCGGTCATAACACGCAGGACGGAATATCCATATATCTCCGGTGCTTTTCCCGGCTTTGTCATTACAACCATACATAACACAAGCACCGCTGCCATTATAATCACAATGGAAACGGTGTTGATGATGCCATATATTACTTTTTTCAGCATATACTATTTATCCTCTTTTGCGTTCTTCTTCTCCTTACGTTCCTGAAGAACGTCCCGGATGTAATGGGAAAGGCTGTTCGCTTCTGCCTTTGCAAGTGCCTTTTCCTTTTCTTTTTCTGCCTTCTGACATCTGCTTTCTGCTTCTTCCCTTATGGCAG
The DNA here is from genome assembly GCF_014385005.1 of Jingyaoa shaoxingensis. Taxonomy (GTDB): domain Bacteria; phylum Bacillota; class Clostridia; order Lachnospirales; family Lachnospiraceae; genus Marvinbryantia; species Marvinbryantia shaoxingensis. The sequence goes on from NZ_JACRSZ010000006.1 coordinate 11,645, forward strand.
CAATTCTTTCTTCTGCAGCTTTGTCTGCTTCTGCCTGCTTCTGCCGTGCCGCTTTCCTTGCCTCAGACAGCTTCTGGTCTGCCGCTTTCTTTGTCTCTGCCAGCTTCTGATCGGCAGTACGCCTCGTCTCCGTCAGCTTCCGGTCAGCATTCTTCTGTACTTCAGCCAGCTTCTTCTCGGCTGCTTTCTTTTCTTCTTCCGCCGCCTTCTCAATCCGGATCCTTGCTTCTCTTTCTGCCTTCAGATCCCATTCAAGAGCTTCCAGCTGCTTCGCTGATTGCTTCTTCTCTTCTCTCAGCCGGTCTTCTGCCTGCTTCTTCTTTTCTGTCAGTTCTGTGACTTCCTTCTGCGCTGCATCTGCGATCTCTTTCGCCTCGCTTCTTGCAGTATCCACCAGCTTCTCTGCTTCCAGTCTCGCTGCTGCCATTGCACTTTCTGCCTCAGTCTTCGTCTTCTCAATAGTCTCTTCTGCCGTTATTCTTGCAGACTGCTCTGATTCAAACTGACTCTGCAGCTGCTCCATCTCTTCTTCCATCTGTGCTCTCATATCTTCCAGATACTGCATCTGCTGGTTCAGAGAATCCATCTGCCAGTTCAGATCGGAAATGGTCTGCTCCAGTTCCTCTCTTCTGGCTGTCTCTTCTTCCAGCTTTGCTTCCGCATCCAGCTGCGCCTGAGTGACTTCTTCGATAATCACCTTGCGCACCTCCACATCCGGAATATTATAATCATCAACGATCTCCTCTTTGATCTCCTTGATAAACTTCGGCTTTACCGGTTCCCGTTTCAGTTCCGCAATCTCATGCATCTTACGCGGATCCGATTCCAAAAGACTCTTAAATACGGTATAGTTGGTAATCAGGTTTGTATACATCTGGATCAGGTATTCTTCATCGAATTCCAGAGCCGTGTCACGTTCCTCAATCGTATATCCTGCTTCATCATAACTCTCAATAAACTGCCACAGCTGATAACACTTCCGGTAATCCGGATCCTTCATCATCAGGTTGGTTCTCTGAATCGGGCTTCGCACCATGGAACAGCCCGCCATCAGTTCACAGAAGGAGCTGGATCGCAGCGTACGTGCCATACGGCGCACACGATCGATTCTTTTGAAGACATCCATATTGTCACTGTCATTCTCAGCAAAACTCTGACGGTTCTTGATCGTCATCTCAATCTTATAGGAAATCTCTTCATAAGCATCATCTACTTTACTTTCCATGCTCATGGTATTGCAGATCTCATCTCCGGTGGACCAGAAGATTACATCCGTACGTTTATCTACGAAGGTAAACAGACGCTGAATCAGATGGTATACAAACCGATTCTCATACAGGTCGTAGCTCTCTTCTGTGGTCACATTCAGAATCCTTGTCGGCTGAATATCCCCATTTTCATCAGATGCTATAAACTGTGTATTCATGCTCAGATGCCGCACGCTGTCTGCGGTAATCTTCTTGGCCAGAGCCACCGGCACCACCTCTTCTGATGTGGTAACAAAACGGCGTGGTTTGTCTATAATATTAAAAATCGAATCCAGGCTGTCTTCCACCACTCCCAGCCAGCGCTCATCTACCACCTTATGGAGAATACGGTTCTTCTGCTGCAGGGTATTGTCTCCGGCCTGTACCATCTCATACAGATACTGAAAATACCTGTCTTCCTCCAGTGCCTGTCCTACCCCATCGGTATACTTCAGGTATAAATCATTAATCGTAGTCTCCATCGTTTCTTCCTCATTTCACTTCATTAATACAGATTCTGTATTCTGTGCAGATATGCCTTACTGTCCTCCATACCTGCTTTTCCAAATGTCTTTTCAATGTAATTAATCAGCCCTGTAATCTCATCACGCACAAAGCTGACATTCATACTTTCGAACTTCTTCAGTACTTTTCTTGCGATAATATAGTCCATGGCTCCCAGTTCCGTTCCACCGCATGCCACATAGACCGGAATAAAATCATACATCTGCTTCATGATACGGTTTCCGAAAGCCAGCTTGAAACGGGTCTGAAGATACTGATCCAGCTTCTGTAGATTATCCAGCATCTCATCACTGATCGGATGCTCCACTTTTGCCCTCTGGAACATATACTGAAGATGTTCCGCTGTCACATCACAGCCTGGCTGTGGATCACATTCAAAGGCATCCGCCCTTTCATTCAATTCAATCGGCATCGCACGGTCATATACCTTATCCGTGATGGTAAAGGTAGAGTCATCGTTATTTGCCGTTCCGATAAACCATGTGGAATCTGCCACATGAATTTTACCTGCATCCAGGAGCTTCGGATCACCGTCCCAGGCTGTAGGCACCAGATCCAGTACCCATTCATCCTTGCTCGGCATTTCCAGTACAGACAGCATCTCGGCGAAATAATACTCGATACGTGCCAGGTTCATCTCATCCAGTACAATCAGCGTCGGATCCGGACGGTAATTGGCCTCATATAACGCCCTTAAGAACTCAGTCTCATTGAATCTCTTTGAAAATTCATTAAAATAACCCAGAATCTCCGTACGGTCACGGTAAGACGGCTGTATCGACACAATGGTTGCCGGGTTGTTCAGATATCGGCTGAAAGAATATGGCAAACTGGTTTTACCGGTACCGGAGATACCTTCCAGAATCAAAAGCTTGCTGGATGCCATACCCGCCACGAATCTTCGTATAATCTCAGGAGTGTAATACAGTCCCAGCTGGCTTGCCGCATACAGGCGGTATCTGTTCACAAATTCTTCCAGTGTCACTTCATCATCGTATACCGGATACTGATAATCTGCATACTCCTGATCCACCAGTGTAAGTTTTGGAAAACGACTGGTAAGTACTTTGTCTTTCTGCTCTGTCACTACAGCCTTCACCACCGGTGCATGATCCAGAACTGCCTGTGAAACCGGTCCGGCTGACATTGCTTCACTTGATGCTCCTTCCACCGTAGCCGCCACACCTGATACTCCTGACGCTGCTCCTGCACCGCCGGTTACATTATCCAGCGTAGGAATCACATCATCTGTAAGGGCAGATGCTCCCACGTACGGAATCCGTTTCGTACCGCCCATAGCATTTACCTTCAGGGCAAGGATGCTGTTCTTTTCATCCATAAGAGACAGCACCTGCTTGTTCAGTCTGCCAATCTCTTTATAGAGAGCGGCATTATCCGTCTTGTCTGCCTTCAGCTGATGATGCATGATGGCCTTGCGCACCAGCAGTATGAGAATCGTAACCGGAATGGCAAACAGCAGAATCATCAACAGTATTGAGAGAATCTTCTGCGGTATACCAAAACTGAAAAAATACGTCTTAAAAATCAGAAAATACTGTACCCAGCCCGTGATAAACAGATTCAGGAACGCCACCAGCCAGGATACGATATTATATACAACCTGAGACAACAGCTCATAAGCAAATTTTAAAAAGCTACTCACTGTTTTTCATCCTCCCCGTTCTGCTTCTGCCCCTTCGCTTTTGCAAGTTCTGCTTCCGCCTGAGCACGAAGTGCCTCTGCCTCTTCCTTCATTCTACGGGCTTCTTCCAGTGCAGCCTGCGCTTCTTCTTTTTCCTTCTGAGCCTTCTCCTGCTCTGCCTGCTTCTCTTCTGCCTGTTTTTCCACCTGCTGTCTTGCCAGTTCCTGCTCCTGTGCAGTCTCTACGGCAATGGCCTTCTTCAGACGGATACTGATCATAATCAGATTATATACCTGATAGATAAAGAACAGCAGCATCGGCAGTACAATAACTACCAGGAATCCGGTGCTGCTGGACAGAAAGTCCATAACTTTGCCAGCTCCTGTCAGATGTCCCACATATTTACCGACAATATCCCCGTCAGAGATCACATGCTGATCGGCAATACCATCATTATTATCACCGATGGTAGTATAGCTTCTCGCATCTCCCACCGTCTCAATGCTCTGGATGCGGTGGGTATTCAGTGCATACTGGTTCTCGATGATTGTATGGAAACAGATAATGTCGCCCTCTTTCAGTTCTGCAGGATCACACTTACGAATAAAGATCAGATCGCCTGCTGAAAATGTAGGTGCCATAGAATCTGACTCTACTACCAGAGGGGTATACCCAAACAGGTTCGCCACATTGGTGTTATCCTTCGTTGCCATCGTCGTGAAGGCATAAAGTGCGGCAATCAATATGATGGCCCATAAGATTACACTGAGCACCACAGTTCCGATACGTTTTAAAGCTTTCATTTGTTTCTTTCTCCCTTGCTTTTTCTATCTTTTATTCTATCCTATTCTGTTCTTTCCGTAAACCTCTGCTGTCAAAATATATGTCATCCTTATCCGTTCTCCTGATCTGTACTGGTATCTTCTCCGGTAAATCGAAGCCGGATGGCATATTCTGCTTCTTTCAGTTCATCGGTACAGGCTTCATCTGTTCCTTCCAGCCATACATGTACCAGTACTGCCTTATCCACACCTTCTTTTAAAGAAAACATGACATTATTCTCTGTCAGCTTCATGGACGATGCCGCCGGCAGTCCAAATGTCTTCGTATCCCCCGACTGACTGACTGTATCTGTCATACCGGGATCATAGATCCAGGTCTGTCCGTCCGCCGTAAAACTGATCCGCATCGCCTGTGGAAGTGCGGTATTCTGTGAAACAATAGCCGTACCGTCATCTGCTCCGTCACTGCTGTCGGCGCTGGTCAGATGTACCAGCATATCTTTTTCTGCCATAAAATGCAATGTGAATTCCAGATAGGATCCACTGGTATCAGACGCTGTACTTCCATTTTCAAATGTAAATGTCTTTGCATCGGATGTGGTCACCGGATCCAGCGGCACTTCTTTCATGGAAAATCCTTTTTCCTGCTGAATTCTCGCTGCAATGTCTGTAAATGACAATGTCTTCTTATACTGGTCTATGGTGCTGTGCGCATCCAGATCCATCTTCAGATCCAGATCACCTATGATATCCAGGCTCATGGTCTTGACCTTCGCCTTATCTGCAATCGAGAACCAGGCCACTGTTGCTGCCGTAATGGCCACCAGTGCCAGCAAAACCAGCAGTATCGACGTCAACAGACGGCTGCGGACTACTTTTTCATTCTGCGGTATCTCACTCATCCTGTTACCTCCTCAACCATTCCATAAAAGGCCAGATGAAGGTCTGCCTGTTGAAAATCAATGGCATCTGAGCAGTCAGGATCGCAGCCTTCCAGATAAAAATACACGTCCACCGTATAGACCTTATTCAGTTCCATAGACAACAGTGCTTTTTCCGGAATCTGTATATCCTCACTGCCAAACGATACCGTATAGTCCGCTACTGATACACTGGGATCTGTCACAGCCTGCACCGTATGGTTTTTTGATGAAAGCACCTGATTCTTCCCCAGCGTCTTCCCATTGATCACGGTATTATACACCTGCTTACTGCCGAGTTCTTCTTCTGTCAGCCTGAGGATCGCAGCTGTTGATGCATCCCCGTCAAACATCAGTCCCAGACGTGCTGCGCTGAGCATCTTTCCGTCCGTGTTCCTTCCCAGAAATCCGTCTGTCTGGTCCAGATATAGGTTCATCCTGGTTCCCTGTGGCCAGCCCGTTCCCTGGGCACGCAGATATACACGTCCGTGATAATAATATTTTTCCTCTTTTACTTCCTCGAATGTGGACGCATTGCCGTTCACGGTCATTGGCACATAGACAAAATTCACCAGATCCGCTGTAGAGACTGGCATCAGGTACGTTGCGCTGGTCTGATTCACCTGCTGGATCGCCGCAGTATCCATACTCTGAAAACCGCTTCCTCCACGGCTGCTGATCTGAAGCTCCAGAGTCTCCTCACCGGATCTCGCAGTCGCCACACTGGTAGACACTGCACGGTTGGATGTAAACCAGGCATAGGTCGCCGCCAGTGCCAGTAACGCCGCAATGGACGTCACACTCAGGAACCAGGTCCTGAACATATGCTTCATGTTTTTCTCCTTCTCTATTCCCTGCCACTCACAGCCTGATTACTTTTTCTCTGCCTGCAGCACCTATTTTCCTGCCGTTTCAGCATATCCGGCAATTTTCTTACTGTTGCTTTTCCTCTGCATCCACCCCTGCAAATGCCAGCCGGATCTCAGTTGCTTTATTCTGTACCGGATTGGAACACTGCTCATCACAACCTTCCAAATACAGCCAATATTCCACCGTTGCCACCTCGTCTTTGTCTAATGCGCAAAGGCTTGTGCTTCCCGGATCATATTCATTCTCGTAGGCTCCTGCCTGAGCCATATACGCTCCGATCTTAAGGGCCGGATCATCCACATAACTGGCTTTGCCTGATGAAGCTATGGATGATACGACTGCTGAAGCTCGTGAAATCGTTCTCACTGACTGTGCATTCCCGGTTGCTCCCAAATCGTCTAACTGAAAAATAAGATTCTGTGTACCTGTATGAGATGTAATCTTCAGACCCAGCCGCATAGCCGCCAGAACTTGAACGTCATTTCCCAAATTCAATTCTTCTTTATTAAAGTATACCTCACATGGGGCATTGAGACACTGAAGATATACCGTTCCATGAAGCGCACTCTGGTCAACCTCGCTGTCTGCACTACGGTATAGCACCGTAATCCCCTGGTTGTCCTGTGCTTTTGCTGTAAAAAACTGATTCAAGTCCGCTGTAGAGAGCGGTTTTAAGGTATCCGGATTACCGGTTAACTGCAGTTCACAGGTCTTGTCAAAAGTCCCGCTCTGATGATTGGAAATCAGCAGGGAACTTTTTCCGCTGCCGATACTTCCCCCCATAGGGGTGACATTGGTAGAAGCTCTGCCCGCAAATGTAAACCACGCATAGGTGGATCCGGTGATGATCAGCAGGATCAGCAGAATCCACACCATGGACATTCCAAGAGAATGCTTTAATTTCTGAACTTCCTTACTCACAGGCAGTGCCTTCCTTTCTGTCTTACTTTATCCCTGGTCTTTGGTAACTCCGGCAAATGATACTGCCAGATTCTTTAATGTCTGGCTGCACAGATTGCTGGTGCAGTCCTCGTCGCACCCTTCCAGCCAGATATAGATCTCAATCTCTATCGGTGTTCCGGTTTTCCCGTCTCCTGAACCGGATATAGTGCAGAGTTTCTGAGACTTCTTTTTTAATGTAACCACTCCTGTATTCTGATTGTAGATACAGTAGGCATCCGAAGTGTACGGTGTAAAGTCGACCGTACTGCCGTCCTTCCTGACGGAATCAAGTACATAGCCTTCCTTACCGGTTGCTGTGTTGTACTCTGCCTCCGGATTCTTCTTGTCACTGATGGCAAAAATGTATTCTTCCTGAGGCACCTGATTCTCTCCTGGCTTATGTACCACCAGCCCCACTCGGATAGCAGATGAGATCGGACTGTTTTCGTTGCTATCTTCAAATCCAATATCCGACACATAAATATCGGTATCCGATCCGTTGGTCCGCAGAAAAAGACTGGTCCGATAATATTCGTTCTTCTCCACATCTCCGAAGATATTGGCCACCAGCTCCGGCTGATCCTGCGCACCGCCAGTGAATGCCAGGACCTTCTGAAAACCATTGATGATCCGGTTTGTCGATACCGGCTCCAGCTGACCGGAAAAATCTTTCAGGACGGCCGCTGATCCATAAGTTCCATTATAAGCATTGCTGATCTGCAGATTGGCACCTGCACCGGCTGCCATACGCACATTGGTGGTATGGCGTCCGGTATTGTACACATACCAGGCATAGGTAGCCGCAAGCATCGCCATAAAGGCAATCAGCAATGCGATCATAGCTGCCGTAAGCCTGCGCTTCAATTGTTTTGCATGATTCATATGTTCCGGCTACCCCTCCTTTCCTGAAACGTGTGTGGGGACGGGGTATGGCATAAGCCATAAAACTCCGTCCCCAATAGTTCATTTTAATTCAATTAAAAACTGATATGTTACGCCTTCCTGAAGCTGAAATGCATCTTCTGCATGAACAGCTTCACCTTCTTCTGAAATATAATAGATATTTTTGATCAGCTTATCACTATTCATCGCATAACGCCCGGTAACAGCCGGAGTGGACTGAACTACAATCCATTTTTTCTTTCCCTCCAGAATGACGGATGTCATTTCTTCTGTCTTGATCTCCACCGGTTCTTCTTTTCCCAATTCTGCGTACTGGGTATCTTCGAACTGCTTTCCTGTTGAATGTTCCTCGACTGCTGCGTAATAGATTCTATGAATCGTTCCTTCGTCTTCTTTCACATCCTCATAATGAACAGATAATATATAACGTTTGTCCGCCTTATCCAGTATACTCTCTGATCCATCAGAATAGACAAGAGTCACAGTGTAAGTATCCAGATTATCCAAATACTCTGAAAATACCGTCGGAACGGTCTTCAGATCCTGATCCAGATTGAGTCTCACAGATACCAGTGTTGCTTCCTGTGTTTCTGACTCGGATGTAGTCTCACTTTCTGTCTCTGGCTCTGACTCGGATGCAGTCTCACTTTCTGTCTCGGTTTCTGACTCAGATGCTGTCTCACTTTCCGCCTCTGTTTCTGGCTCAGATGTAACTTCACTTTCCGGCTCTGTTTCCGGCTCCGTCATATCTTCTGTCTCATCTGGCTGTACAGCCTCGTTCTTTAACGTATACGCAAGGTTCTCATAATTATTTCCATTGCTAATTACAAGCACATATTCTGATGCATCTTCCAGATTTAATGAAAGCACGCTTCCATCTTCCAACAGGCTTATGTCATTCTGCCCAGATACCCCATCTGTTGCTGTATTGTTTTCTGAATTAAAATGATATAAAACAATATCACTGTCATTCAGCGGCTGGTTAAAATAGAACGTATTTACTTTCCCCTGTTCGCTTTTTATATGAAGAAGATATACATCCTCATAAAGATTCAGTACAATGCCTGTCTCTTCTTCCTGAACAGGAAGAAAATCTGAGATCCGAACCTGCACACTTTTCTGAGGAAGCTGAATCTCCATCATATCTTCCAATGGAAGTTCTGTTTCTTCTTCCTGTGAAGTCTCGCTCTCCTCTTCGAAAAGAACTTCTGTCTCTTCTTCCTGTGAAGTCTCAGTCTCCTCTTCTAAATGAACTTCCGTCTCTTCGATCACCATGTCCGTTTCCGGTTCTTCAGCATCCTGGTTGTCTGACTCCTCACCCAGATTCTGAAGTTCTGTCACTTCCTGTTCTTCCAGATTCTCTGCCTCTGTATCAGTCAAATTCTCTTCATCTTCCAATATCGTTAATTCCTCAGCCAAAGCAATCCTGCCGGTACTTCCATTTACTGTGCTTATCACAATACCAGCTGATAATAAAGCTACGCTAATTCGAAGGGCTGTCTTTCTCTTCACTCTTCTTCATCTCCTAAACACTGAATACTCAGGATGATAATAACATTTTTTATATTTTTTTACAAGAACCATTCAATATTGTCCCTTTCCTACCGGTCTAATCCAAACTCTTTCAGCAATTTTTTCCGATATTCCTTGTCTTCAGCAGATCGTTGGAGATCGGCTACACGTTTTTCCTTTAACAGATTCGCAATCAAGGCGGAATTTCTCATTTCTTCTTGCTCTATTCCCTGTTCTATTCCTTGTTCTATTCCTTGTTCTATTCCTTTTTTTATTCCATCATCATAAATCATTTGTCCCAATCTTGTCACTGTCAGCACCTCCTTTATTTCCTCCAGTTCATCTGTATTCAGGAACTTATCAGCTAATGTATACAACATTGCCATGGTTTTCTCGGCCGTTGGCTGTTTTTCCTGACGAACGATCTGAATTGCTTCTTTTATAATATCTTTTCGACTCATGGTACTTGCCATTAATGGGGTAAGTGTCAGATTTGCAAAGTCTTCTTCATTTAATGTGAATCCCGATTCTATCTTACTTTTTACATTTTTTAGTATTTTATCCGCCTGAAGACCGGTGAGATAAATTGGATGCACACGGTATGTATTTATTACACAGTCCATATACAGATTTTCTATATCAATTTCTATCAGCTCTGTCGGTCTACTGTCCACAAACTGATAATGTATGTTCAACATTTTCAGAATAGTATCCCGAAAATAATCAAACCCCATCTTCATCACTGCGTCTTCATGTTTCACTGCTGTCATAAGATTTTCCTTTCTGTTTATTTTTCTGCCATCTTCTGTATTTCAGAAAGGTTCTCTTATGTATCTTCTCTTTTTATCCTTTGTACGTTTTGACGCATCCTCCCTTGTCTTTACAGTGTAACATATGTTTACACAAAATAGTATATCGAATGTCTGCTGAAAAGAAATTACCCGGTCACTACTGTGACCGGGTAGTTTCAAATGCCAACAGGGACAGGAAATAAGCCGGAAAACACCGTCCCTGCTGGTTACCCCGCCATAAGATATACCATATCTGTTTCTTTATTATTCTGAACCGTTTCATCCCATGAAATATGTAAAATATAATAATTTACATAATAACCTGTCGCATCTGTGGCTGTTGGAAGGCTTTCCTGACTGTCTGTAATCCAGTACAACGGTTCTGCAGATGCCTGAACCCCAGCATATGATCCATACGTCATCTGATGATACGCCTTAGTTGCATATTTGCTGACCTTATCTTGATTCAGATATTTACCAGCCAGCAATTCATCCTGTTGATACTGCCTGCCAAGATAATTTATCTTTCCTGCATCTGATATGGAAGCCTTATATATCGTATACTGAAATCCAATATTGGTCGTATGTGCCAGTTCCAGATGATATACTTTACTCTCCTCGCTATATACACAGAAAACGACATCTTTTGATTTCTGTTCTCCTGAAACATCAATATTGCTGAGTTCCAGCTGCTGAACTGGTTTCACATTTCCTGCTCCGATGCGCAGTGCATATGGCATATTGATCTGAGTCATGGTCTCCATGCTTCTCTGAATGAATAACCATGCCAGAACCGGTATGGCAATAAGCGCTGCTGCCGCAATTATTACTGCCTGCACTCCCCGCTTTTTCCGCTGAGATAATGATTTTGTATTATTTTCTTCCATCCTGTCCTGCTGTTCATCTGTTGGCCGGTTCATGTAGCCAATGCCTCCTTTTTCAAATAGCTGTTACTGCGCATCCAGTTTCAGTTTCAGAAACCGTACATTTTCTCCCAGAGTCTGGTCTGCCATATTATAATAGACCGACATATTTCCATAAATAGCTGGATTAAAATTCATTCTCATCTGCCGAAGTCTGTCCGCTGTAACTACAGTGCTAAATTCATTCGGATCTGTCACAAGAAAATACCGATTGCTCCCAGTTCTACACATTTTCTCATACAAATCATCTGGCAGATCTGATTCTGTTTTAAATAATATCGGCCTGTTTCCTGTATACTGCTGATCTGTTACCAGATAAGAACTCAGTATCTCAGGCCAGATCCAATAAAGTGTCACAGGATAAGCAGTATCCTTTGCAGCATTCTCTGCACTCCATATGATATTTCCTTGCTCATCTCTGGACAAAGAAATATTGTTATTTTCTGTTCCAAGATTCACATTCCACTTTCCTGCATCATCTGAGATCCAGTTTTGGTAAGAATTCGTTTTTGCATCATATCCCGCAAACAGAAGAATGTGTCCTTCCAGTAATTGCTGTATGTCTTTTTTCACCTCAGTTAAGTCTTCTGGCTTCTGGGCATTTTCAGTTCCACTATAACCAGTAAGTGTCAAATTCAGCGTTACACTCAGTTTCCCATCCTTATGAGAAATAATATAAAATGTCAGACTTCCACTGGAACCTGGATTAATTCCCGTTTTTGTCTTATTATTCACATTACTGTTCTCTGTAATTGCCCAGGTAATAGAAGTATGCTCGCCATCTGTGGATGCATAGTCTACCTCACTAAGTTTTATATCTGTTCCCGGCTGCGCATTCAGCAGACCATCATGAACACCCTTATTCTCACTTGTCCCAGCAGCAGCGAGATCAAACTCGCTGCCTACTGCCTGAATAGTTCCGGTAGATCCAGTCACTCTGTTGTTGCTGACGAACCATGCAATACAGGCAATGATAATAGCAACCAATGCTACAAGTACAAAGATCCCAGTTCGCAAAAAAACTTTCCACTGCTGCTTATAGTGTTCTATCTGATCCTGAACTTTCTTCCGATATTCCTCAGGAGTCAGTTCCTCCTTTTTCTTGTTCTCCATTGCCTGTACTCACCCCGCTTTTGTTTCGCTGTCCACATTATTCGCTGCCGCACCTTGAAGTACTGCTATCATCTCCTGATAAATACGTGCATTCGTATAGATAATATAATCTGATGTCTTCGTATCAGCAAGTTCCTCACCATTTGAATTAAGCAATACCGCTGTCAGCCTTACCTTATAATTGGCATAAGTATAACCGGCTTTTTCAAATGCATCACCAGTAAGTGGCACAAAACTAATATTCGTAAATACATGTTTCGTCTCGTTTGCGGTAAACTCTTCCGTCCATTGACAGGATTCTGTTTTTGAGTCTGTAACTTCATGATTCTGTATATAGAGATTCTGAAGGTAATCTTTCATGGACAATGAAGTAGTTTCATCATACACTCCATTGTCGTTTTTCCGGAATAATTCCAGTGAATAACGAATACTTTTCGCAGTTGTAAGCGTATCTGCATCTACATTAGAATAGTCATAATCTCCCCTTGTATAAATCATATCAGAGGAGTTTTCCTCATCACTTGGATTAATTCCCAGCTGCTGTGTCGTATCTCCCACTCCGGTTCTGTCTACTGCCGAATAGGTCAGACTTGCCTGGGATCGATTCGTAATATAATACCGTTTTTCGCCCTCTTGGGATCTCTTTGTGGAAGTGATCGGAAGCTGGCTCTCAGTATTGGCTATCCGTGATGCAGCAATTGCGGAAATACCACTGTTATCATTGCTGTTAGATGTATTTCTCTCCGGAAAATAATCTGCTGTCGCATAGGTAAGTGTAATCACCGCTGTAACCTTCACTGCAGTTTCATCATTTTCTGCTGATTCTAATGCCTTTTTCAGATCACTGCCTCCATAACGAATCGTTACCATCTCCTGGCCGGCGGCATCCTGAATTCTGCCGCTCAGTGTTTTTGTCCATTCCTGACCAGACAGTGTGTATGTATAGTCTACCATCTCTGTGCCAATCACACTATAGTCTCCGTTGATATCAGTCAGATATTTTTTCAGACTGATATCAAACTGATGGTACACTTCTGCAGGTCCAACCTTGCTAAACTGATCTTTTCCTGCTTCTGTCAGTTTCAATTTACTTTCCAGCGTTATTTTTATGCTGTCCCCATTTTCCATAACTGTATCGCTGCCCATATCACTTCCATTATGGATACGGCTGGTAGAAACTGTCAGAGTCTGTTCAACCCCTTGATATATCGGATAACCGGAACTCGAAGTACTTATACCATTCACTGTTTTTGTCTTAACAGAAGCCGGAAGTGTACCTTCTTTCCGTGATAACGGTGCATAATTCAAACGATTATTCACCATTGCTACACCAGCTGTTGCCGGAATCTGAACAGTCAGATAATATCCTTCGATTCGTGCTTCCCGGTTCTCGGCAGCCGTTATTCTGTATTTCGGTTCATTTGTATCCGCTTCCGTTGCCTTGCGGAAATACTCCGTTCCAACTCTGACTGTAGCATTCTCTTTATCTGTTTCTCTGACATAATAAGCTGCTCCTTCTGTCTCGTCTGTCACTGGACCAGAAACAGTCAGCCCTAACAGATCGCAGATATCAACCGGGGTAAATAATTTTCCATCTGGTGTCTGCATCTGTGAAAGATTAAAGTTATGCACATCTTCGTTTCCGCTCATTGTATACGTATAATACTGCTTCGTCTGTCTGTCCACCAGTGTCAGCTGGGTTCCCTTTGGAAGAGTACCGGTGCTGTTATATGCAAGATCCAGAATCTTATCATAAGACCACAGCAGATTCTCTCCATTGTCCAGCATAGACTGCCAGTCTGTATCCTGATCATAGGTATATTCTATGTAGGCAGTCAATGGCTCATCAAAGCCTGCTGTTGCATAATGGTTAGTCTTATCGTCGTCCATCGGATAATCCGATGCACAATAATCTGTCCCGGCAATGAACCTCGTCTTAAACCATATGTAGAGAACCTTTTTCACCAAAACCGGAATATACAGATGAAATGGTTCTGCTTCCCCATTTGTCGGATTGGCGTAAGTCACATCCAGTAAAGTAAACTGGCTACTCATGTTATCGTATGCATTTGGCACAATAGAGATCTTTTTTGTTGTGCTTACATTCAAACTTCCTGTCGTCTGAGCAGCAAAATTATTCGCTTTACTGTCCCACTTATAGGTAGTTGCTGTAATACTCTTTACTTGCGTTTTCGCTTTCGTACCGCTTTCAACATTTGTCATAGCTGCAATATAGTTCCACAGCATTGTGTCTACCTCTGCACTGTTGTTTACTACCAGGACAGGGAAATCAATATCTGCACTTATTTCTGTGGTTGACGATTCCTCTGTTCTGTAAGTCGTTATGTAGGCTTCATTGGAAGTATCCAAAAACTGTGAAAATCTTCTATACGTCACATCTGTTGCATTATCTGATTCTGTTAAATTCCAATACCGGTCAGCATCTGTACTGCTAAATCGCTGTAAGATACTTTTTGCAACCGGCACGTCCGTTGACATCCCGATACCGTTACCGGTCATAACAGTACCATCTGCAAATGGTACATCACCTTTTGGATTTACATCCACCCACGGAGCCTCAGATGGGGACGGCTTCGCTGTAGATTCTGTCGGCCGGTAAGTCTGATCCGCTGTTTTATCGGCGTAAATGATCGTGGCAACTCCACTTTGCGTACCGATATCCTTTTGTGGGAAGACATCACCGCCGGCTGACACAGCCGTAAGATTCGTCTTTGTTGTTTTGCCATTGTTTCCAAGCCACAGCCCGGTAGTATCCGATGACTGAATCGTTGCTGCTGCCAATTTGTTAAAATCACTTACGTTGCTATAGCCAGCCTTGCAATCTTTCGCTAAAATATTATATCCCAAAACTTTATTTGTAGATTTGCCATTATTCGCAGAGTTTCCGGTAAGCAAGCCGGCATAATAGGACGAAGCATTTCCATTGGTAATTACCATTACACGCTCAAGTGTCATGTTCGATGCTGTTATAGACCCATCAACGGCTCCGACAAGACCACCTGTATACCGACCAAGAATATTCACATTTTCTTCCAGACAATTTTGGAATGTAGCTGTTCTGTTCGGGTTGACATATCCAATAAATCCACCGATCCAGTTCATAGCTGTCTTAATATTGATATTTTCTTCTCTACAGTCACGAATTGTCACATCTACAGCTGAATAGCCTACGAAACCACCGGTAAATTGCTGACCATTGATGGTCGAATCCGACACAATCATTACTTCTGAAATTGTCAGTGGTCTTTCGTGAAATCCAATGATACCTCCCGCACAGGCACTTAAAGATCTCTGGCTAGAATTGATCTCTAACGTAATCTTCATAGAAGCAAGGGAACATTTCTTCACTTCGAGCATACCACCTTTTCTGCCTGCTGCCAGCAAACCACCAAGATCTCGCAGATTCTTGCCTGAAACACTCAAATTCTGTGCGTTTACATTCTCTACTTTTACAGAACTGTAATCATTCGCGCCCACAAGACCACCGGCGGCAGCTGTATTAAAGCTCTCTGCATGTGTAGTAACAGATAATTGATCTACATCTTTTACAGAACTATCTTCATTTCCGGTAATTGACAAAGTACCATAACCAATATTCCATCCAACTAATCCACCTGTACTTCCATCGTCATAAACCCATTTTGTTACCTTTTCGTTCTGGATCGTCCAGTTGGTAAAGGATACATTCCTTCCTGCTCCACTATATCCGTCGATATAACCAATGGCTCCACCTGTCATAGTGCCACCATACACGTTGATATCTTTCAAGTTAAAGTGATTAAAGGTTACCGTACCACTAGAATTGGCAGTTCTTGCAGCAAAACCTCCTACCCCTATATGCACTTCCGGATTCGTTCTTTTTGTCACATATGTTAACTTACTATATGCACCAAATAATCCAAGCTTAATGTTTCCGGATATCTGAAGATGATTCACCTCACACCCATTTGTAAAGTGAAAATCCACAAACAGTCCGGCTCCCTGATTGCGCCATACACCAGTGCTGTATTCTGTATGATAATCATTCTGATTCATATTTAAGGTAATCACCGTGTCTTCTGTCCTGTCGGTGTTGATGCTCTGAATCAACAGATTACGGCGATATACTTCAGGAATACTACAGACATTATTCCAAACATGCTTATTATTCCCATAGCTGGAACCGATTCCCCGGAAACCATTTCCGTAGCTGCTCATATCTATGCTGTCTGTTTCAAATGTGAGCATAACTGGAGTATTAGTATCAGTCGAAGTACTTTTCCCTGCCAGACGGGCAACCGCATTTCCTGTGGTATAATTCTTCACCAGATAAGACACGCGATTCTTTGCCGTATCACTGCCTGCAGTACTTGCCCATCCGCCCCAGTATGCTTCATCCACGAGATTCTTATCATCAGCTGACGCTGTTCCGATTCCTTCGTAGGATGCAGTACGTGGTTTGCCAGATTGGTAAGCATCCACGACTTGACCATCTACATCGGTGTAATTGCCATTAGCGTCCATCGCCCCTGCACCGCTGTTTACAATTGCGGAAAGCAGCCACAATCCCTGGGCAGAAGTTACGGTAACATTCAGGCTTCTACTTGCATCGCTTACCTGAAGGTCATTTGTTCCTGCTGTCAAATTCGGAATGGTATAGTTTTTATCCGTGTTATTTACGGTACAGTCTTCCGCACAAGCATAGCCATCAAGTACACGTCCAACATAAGGATTACGATAAAAATAGTCTCCGCCTGCGGATGTTGACTTGCCGGCTTTGTTGTTTGCATCTACATCCTTCATATTTACAGTCTTATTGGCAGCATTCGCATCTGAACATGTCGTAGAAAAACTGTTCGTCGTGCCATTCATATTCCGGAATACCACGCCACCGCCGGTCTTTTCGTAGTCCGTATTTTCTGTGATATGGGTTGCACCGCCGACCAGACCTACATAGCCGCCTGCTGCAATCATATATTCATATGCCCCACTAAAAGATACCGAATTTGATCCGTAACTTACTGACACATGATCAATGATTGTATCCCCACCCATGCAGTAACCAACCACGCCGCCAAAAAACGGATTTTTGCTGATTCCCGGAAGACTTTCCGCCTGCATTGCAATGGCTGCCTTTGAAAAATCCACCTTCAGATCTTTTACCACACTTCCGCGGCTATATGCAATCAGTCCGCCAAAGCTGTCTTTATTACTGTTTGTACCACTCACAGAGACTGTAACTTCCTGCGTATTTCCTACAATTACACCGCTAAACGGATTGGTTAACGTACCAAGCCCGGCAAAGCTCTCTGCGGAAACTGTAATATCTCGATTAATTTTATAGTATGCATTTAACAGATACTTCGTTGCTTTGTCCTTTTCTATGGTCGCTGCATCTTCGGCATCTCTTTTCCATGTACCGTTCTCCCATGTATAAAGGATATCTGTTCCTGCCATACTGTCTTCTGTGGCACTATCCTGTGTATGGTAGCTGTCCGCTGTCTGTTTCTGTTCCTCCAGCACTTTCGAATTAAAGACAGCCTGAAACTTTGTTGAACCACCATTAATATACGCAGCCAGTGAACTCAGCTGATATGCATCTTCAATAATATATGGATCCCCATAAGTGCCGCATCCTTTCAAAAGACCGGTCGTCTTCTGGTTGATATCCAGTTCATATCTGCTCTCTGTAATATTCTGCTGTACAGAAACATAACGAATAAAATTGCTGTCTGCATATCTTTCCTTTACATATGCTTCATTTGCACTTTTATTCTGTTCATCGGTTATGTAACTATCACAATCGTAATACTGATACTGTTTATCCGGATTGCGTCCGGTACTTCCCGTGTTTGTAAGTTCCACACCGTAAGTAACCAGGGTATCCGTGCTGTTAAAATTATAGGTACCGGAACCATTGGAAGAATACTGGAATGCTTCCAGAAGCGTTGCTCTGGTAAAAATCGTATGAGTCGTATGGTATTCTACCGAAACGCTGCCGTTATTATACACGGACGTGGTATTTCCCGTATCTGCATGCAATCGACCATCCAGTGCAATGTTGGCAAAGGAAAGGGTCAGCTTTGTAGCTGTATTACTACCTACATGACCGATCAGACTGGTTGCTGCATAAACTGTTGTCTTTTCCGCTCCGTCACCAGAACTATATCCCTCACCGGTCGTAAGCGTATCTACCGTCAGTTTTGCCGCCTGTTCGATCCGATTGATCAGAAGCGGCGCATAGGCAGGATTCTCTTTCTGCACACCAGTGACACGAATACCTGCCAATGTCACGTTATTCAGACTGATTTCTACAATATTATTCGCCGGATCTCCTTCCACGCTTCCAAAAATCAGCACACCAGAATTATAAACATTACTGTTCTCTGTATTATCTGCGCTGCTTTCTTTGCCCACTGTACCGGAAAAAGAAGTCTTCTTTACCGCAATATTATGAGATGTATTATAGAATAATCCATAGTACATCAGATAGTGCTGATGATCGGAATCCGATGGCTGTTTGTTCTGTGTTTCCGTTGTTTCAATCCCTTCGTAGTCAAAGGTCAGACCCGTATCTACAATACCGGTTCCAAGGTTCACTGCCCCGATCGGGGTAACCGGATAATAAGAATAGCCTGTCAGATCGATGTTACCAGAGATCGTAACATCCGCTTGGTCCCCTTTTCGGAAACATCCTCTGATATTTGGTGCCGCATACTGCGCAGCACTCCACAAAACCAGATTTTCTGCTGTTGAAACACTGTCTAAATTCAGATCTGAATTCTTTTTTCGGTAGCTGTCCAGATTGTAATAATATCTTGTCTGACCATTTTTATAATTCTGTATCTGTCCTTTATAAGTAGTGATTGTATTCGTATCAATACGCACTGCATCTCCATTACTGTCACGCACTGCCAGCGAGACCACTGCATTGGTATTTCCAAAATCACTGTCCTTTGTGATTCCAACCAGTTCATCAAAATATTCAGAATTGCTGATATTAAGTGTCACTGCCTTACTGTTAATCCGATACGCTGCATCGGATGCACTCCCCCAGGTTCCCATTTCCAGATACAGTGCAGAATCCACCACTTCTTTCTCCGCATTATTTTCTTTTACTGTATTTCTGATGAGACCTGTTCCCACCAGTAAACCACTTATTGCATTTTTCTCCGATTTTCCGTTAAAAACAGTTGCCTGATTATCTGTACCAGCTGAAAAGACAATGCTGTCTTTTTCCGTTGCATTCCAGTAGCCGGTTGCCTGGTATACCAGACCGCCAAACTGAGCCTTGACAGAAGTAAGGCTCGCCCCTGATATGGTTACTCCAGTACTGCTTCCGGTACTGTCAGCAGACGCAAACACCACATTGGTATTCTGCCACTGATAACCCAGTAAGCCACCGCTTGTAACATTTGCGTTTTCTGCACTAACTTTTTCACCATTCACCTTCAGATTTGCAATAGAGATCGTGCTTAAATTCCCGCCATTTTGGGTTTCCCCACGGCTGACTGCAATCAGCCCACCCACTCGGGCATTGTATAATGCATTTGATGTAATCGTTCCACTTAAAATACAGTCCTTTACTGTGACCTCTGCGCCGCTCATCACTTCAGCAGCCAGGCCGCCCATTCTTGCGTTATCTGTACTGCGTTCATCTGTAAGGCTGGCATCGGTTCCCCAGGTACAATTCTGATAGGTCAGCTGCGTACCTTCGAATCTTCCAAGAAATCCGCTCTGCCATGCATGAAGCTTTTTTGCCTCCGTTTCTTCTGTTACTGAAACTGCCGCATTTACCGTTATACTGGTAAATGTTGTTGTTCCACTTGCGTATCCGATCACGCCGGAAGCAAATGCCGGATATCTGACATCCGTTTCGTTTCCTTCCTGATTTACGGTTTTCGGGATTTTACAATGAACGTTTCCCTTAATTGTGAGGTTTTGAACCGTCACATTTTTTGCAAACGGAATCAGTGCCAGACTGTAATGAGTATCCTGCTGGTCACTGCGCTTTGCATAAAGCTGACCGGCTGCATTATCTGATCCAGAAATGCCTGCGCCATAAGTTGTTCCGATATCCAGCGTAACCGTGTAACTGCCACCATCAAAAGTTCCTGTAAATGTCTGTGCAGATACACCCTTCTCCGTATTATCCTTGCCGATGCCAATCACACCAGTACCTGTAAGATCTACATTGCCTGTAAGAATTACGCTCTGACTTGCGCTTGGATCCACTGTATTATTGAACCTTAAGGCAGCGTTTTTATCCTTATATGTATTTGAGAGATCAAATGCCAGTGCATATGCCACGAAATTATTGGTGCTGCTTATAGCTGCCCCTGTTCCGTTATTCACCGTAACAGTGTGCGCAGCAGTGTCAAAGGTAAATGCTCCATCCGTGCCTTCTGTCAGGTTCTCACCAAGACGCACGACTGCCCCCCAGTTACCGATATCAGATCCGCTCCTGTCAGCACCTGAATAACGTGTAAGACTCCATCCAGTTCCATCCTCAGCTAAACTGTTGCCATTACCAGTGGCATACACCAGTCCATCGCCATTGTTTCCAACGATCTGCCCCACATGATTATAGGCAGTGGTGATTTTCTGTCCGCTCAAATCTGTCTTACCATGCAGACGCAGGACACCCTTTACCAGATAACCCACAAGACCGCCCCGTCCATCTACACTATTCACTGCGATGTCGCTGCCATTCGTTGTAAGTGTTACACTGCCCACATTCAGCAGACCGTCATTTACCGTGCCCACCAGACCTCCAAATCTGGTATTTGCACTGCTGTTCATATCTGCGGTCGACACGGATACATTTTCTATTTCCACATAGCTCTTTTCAGATACTTCACCAATCACTCCGCCATAAGAAGAACCTGCCTTACTGCCGCCGGCAGATACCACATGAATGAATGGATCACCCTCGCCTTTTATTGCCAGGGAACCTGCCAGATTCTCTGCCTGATAACTGCCGATCAATCCGCCAAAATTGATAACTGCCTCAGATACCTTTACATTGATGCCATTTGTTGGATTCTTTGAAAGTGTGACTGATGCATTCTTGCCCGTATTTTGAAGCAGCCCAAATACACCTCCGACATTCTTGCCGCCGGATATCGTTATTTCTTTGTCATCTGCTGGAAACTGGTATCTGGAAAGATCATACTCCGCTGCTGATTTTCCTGTTTGTGTTTCACTGTCCACAACCTTATATTCCCCGATCAGCCCGCCAGCTGCCTTGTCGCTTCCTGCTTTCAGTGCAAACGAATCAGCAAATATAAAGGATGTATTTGTATTTTCTTCCTCCTTTATCTGAATTGCTCCTCCATTGGCACTTCCCACAAGACCGCCTGCATTTCCGTAAGCAGAATTGACCTGCGCCACCGATTTTCCTGCAATCGTTAATGTTCCATCTTCCATATGGCCGACAAAACCGCCGGCATCTGCGTCGTTAGCAGCTGCTTCAACAGTGATTTTACCATTATTTGTATTCGTAAATGTCGCTGTCAACGATGCGCCGGACTCCATTGTATTACAGAACAGACCCGTGTGCGATTCTCCCTTCACTGTCAGGGCACTGTTTACTGTATTTTCAAACGATATATCTGCATTCGTATCCGTTTCCATTGTACCAATCAGTCCGCCAATTTTTGCATCTGAAACACCTTCATTTGGTTCTCTGAGTACAATCTTACACGTTAACTTATTATCACTACTGCCTTTTTTCAGTTTTTCAGCCAGAAGTGGTTTCTCAGAAGATGATTCCGAAGAAATAATGAACGGAATGGTATTGCTTAAAGCTGCATCTGTAGAAAGACTGTTAAATAATGCCCTTGATGTTGTTATAGAATATTGTGATGCAGACGTATTTTTATCTAATGTAAATGTTCCACTATATGGATTCGTTTCGTCCCCCAGCCCCAGGAACTCATACATCTTACCTGCAATTTCTACTGATTTTGTAACATTCCAGCCTACTGTTGTGATTAAGTTAATGGTATAACCACTACAATAGTCTGATGGTCTGACATTAGAAAGTAAGATTAAGCCTGTCCCATCTGTAACGTTAATAATCTTACTATTCTTTTCGTCAAGAGCCAGGTTATTTGATAATCCGATTGCCTCAGTAAGTGACAGGCCTGATGCCCGGCTGTCATCATCGGTTTCTTCTGAAAGAAGTTCCAGTGCTAACTGAATCTCCTGCCCCTGTACTTCCTCATCCTCAGTACTTTCCGGATGATTTTCTGTATCTGCCGATACCGAATCATCTGGTTGTAACTCTGTTTCTGTAGATTCATCCTCATATGACTGTGCTTCTGTTTCTTCCGGTTCCACCTCGTCGGACTGTGAATCTGATTCTGCCGGTTCTAAATTACCAGATGTTATTTCGGCTTCCTGGTCTTCTGATACTACATTACTATTTACGAAATTGTCTTCTAACATTTCCTGATCACTATATACTTCTGTCACTTCCTCCGCCCAGGCCGGAGCCATTGTTGACAATACCAGACTGACTGTCATTCCCGCCGCAATAATACGTTTTATCCAACTGTTTCTTCTAGTCATTATTCCCATCAACCTTTTCTGTAAAACTTACTTTGACTAACGCTTCCAGATCCTTCCAGGCTTTTCCATCTAAATCCGATACTTTCTCTGGATTTCTGTAAAACTGGAACTGAACCGCAGTTGTTGATCCATCTACTGTAAAAATATAAGAATTGTTTACCTGTTTACCACCTGTAGCCCATTTACTCAGCTGTAAACTATCTTCCCAGACTACTGTCACACTTCC
This sequence comes from Jingyaoa shaoxingensis, assembly GCF_014385005.1. Classification (GTDB taxonomy): domain Bacteria; phylum Bacillota; class Clostridia; order Lachnospirales; family Lachnospiraceae; genus Marvinbryantia; species Marvinbryantia shaoxingensis. The sequence continues at coordinate 34,616 of NZ_JACRSZ010000006.1, forward strand.
AGATCCATTACCAGATATTTCATAATTAAACGCATCATATTGATCTGGATTCTTATCTTTAGAATCCAGGAAATGTCCTGTCCAGTTTTTGACAGCTTCATAACCGGAAAAAGAAAGAATTGCCGCCAGTTTCTGGTTATTTACTGCTTCTTTCGATGAAGCATCAGGCTCTGCAACTATTTGAATCTTTATTTTATCTTTCAAGCTGCCCGGCATCTCAAATTTGTACTCATTTGTCACTGCTTTTCCTGTTGGTAATTTTTGATTTTCCTTTGTTAATTCTCCTGCATCACCAAAAGGTGTTTCATTCATTTTAATTGAACTGTAATCAGCCGGCAAATCTCCTCCGTCCATTGACAGCAGCTTTGCCGTTACTGTATAGGTAATATCTTTAGGATTATAAAGTGACTCATCTCCCCAGACATAATTGCCAACCAACACTGTAAATGTACAATTCGTATCGTCTGAAAGCGAAATACGCTTAACCGGATAATTTGTATCACTTAAATTCAGTGGTGAAAGGTAGTTTGAACCAAACATTGTATCACTTTGCGTTCCTGTAGATACAACTCGTTTCACACTGTTAAAACTGGTATATGCTGCAAAACTTCCATATATTATAAGTGTCAGTACTCCAAGTCCTAACAACACTGCCGCTCCTCTATATTGTTTTATCCATTTCTGTATTTTTTTCATATAGTACCCTTTCACCTATGAAACAACACTTTTTATTATTCCAGGTCGAAGCTTCCTGTTTTTTACATGACAAAAAATAGGAACCCCCAGACTCCCATTTTTCTGCACTGCATTTATCTTTGTTTTGCACAGATATTTGGTTAATCGTAACATAAAGAGGCTTGTTTTTCAATAAATTCATAGCTGGTTCTGCGATTTTTCAACACATATTCATTGTAAAATTCCTCGAAATGTGTGTTCACCTTAACACAGGATTGTTGCTTTTATAAATAAAATCGTCCGACAAATTCTAACAAAGCTTTCATTGTCAGGGATTAAGTTTGATTTGTCTGTTTTTCCAAATAGAAAAGACACATACTCTTTCATGAGCTGTGCCTTGTGTATTCGTGTATTTTTATTGTTTCTTGTTCAGACGGTCAAATAGAATCGTAGTTGTATTGGTTGCGATATGTACCCGCTCTTTTTTCAAAATACTTCGTGGGCGCTGGTTTTCACGGTAGTCTCGCTTCGTCTGCATAAAAGCAGAGCAACATACGAAATCGCAAATCGAAATCTCTCCTGATGAACTGGATTTAATGATAAATATAAAATCCACTGGTGCTGTCGTACTGGAAATCAGATAATCTGCTTTAATTTGCGTGGTAAAAGAATAAAACCGGGGCATATAAGAATGCAACTGAAAATCCTGTTCCAGTGTTTCCTTTAATCGGATTAATGCTTCCAGACGCAGTTTTACAAATTCTTCATATTGTGAACCTTTTTCAATTTGACTTTGGCTAATTTTCCCTGAAAGAATCATATTCATTGTTTTAGACGGATTGAATCGTGGCAAATAGATGTCCTTCAAATATTGAAAGCCTGCAAGATGTGGAAACTTCTCAGATGGAAATGATAGATGAATTGTGTATAGTTGCTGTTTGTAGCTAAATGTAAAAACATAATAATATTCTGTTAGTTCTTTCCACGCAACTGCTGCATCATACAGTAATCCATAATCATTATTTTTCATACACACCATCTCCTTTTCCACAAAATAAGAGCCTTGCCGAAGCAAGGCTCTCACTAAGCGTTTTTCTTCGATTCAAAGAATCTATTCGGCTTGTGGTTACCGCATAACCCACGGTCTGGCTCCACAATTGGCTGAAACCGAACCAGTCAATTGCTTCATCACCGCGATAGCTGGTCATCGCCGCTATCCTCTAAAATCATTATATCACAAAATTGCCAGAGTTCAATAGCTCTGGAAAACTTTGTGGAGCTGGAATTTCCATGCTCATCTATATTATATGCAGAATTTCAGAAATAGAAACAGTTTTTGATTGTTTTTTCAGTGCCAAGAGAATGTCATTATCTGTCCAGCAAGATAATAGTATTCATATTCGAATATTGTCATCTCATCCTTTGTTTCGAAGTATTTATGTAAGGCTTTGTGATCTTCCGGTGTTAACACTATACCTTCCATACTATTTATCAATATACGCAGTGCTGGATTTTCTTCCACAATTCTCATTGCTTTCATCTGGAGTTCACGATATTCTGAGTGACTCTTTTTCAAATACTTAGTCACCCATTTCTCCACCGATTCCCATAGTGTACTTTGTTCCCACATGATGTCCTGTTTTTTCTCATATTGCATTTCTCCCTTCTGAGTGTTCTCTTTTCAGTTACATGACTATACCAGAAACTGGGGAAATAGCAATTCATCAGATGTACTGAAAAAGAGTGGTGGGGATTGGGGATAATAAATATAAGAAAAAATGGGTAAAAAAATTTCCCAGACGCCACAACCGTCTGGGAAATTTTAGAAAATATTACTGAGCGCTTCCAGCACAGAACCCGAGAGTTGCCGTAATCTTGTTTGTAGTACCTGTAATTTCATTTACAGTACTGTTATTACAATCATAATCACAGCCTTCCATCCAGATATATGCTTTAATTTTAACAACTTCATTATTTTTAGTGAAGTTATAGAGTTCATCAGCCTGACCAACTGTAGCAGAAAGTCCATTTGCCGGATCTGGAGTTGCTAAAGCCTTATTATCACCAGTAAGTGCTTTACTTGCAGCTGATACAATGCTGTCTGCGGTTGGGGTTCCAAAAGTATCTGTAGTTTCTGCTTTGGTCATACCAGAAACTGCTTTATTAATACCATCCGCACTTAAAGCTGTAAGAGTAGTATTGTATGATCCTGTAGTATTAGTTACTGGATCAATTTGATAAAATACTGTTTTCTTCCATACTCCTTCACTGTTTGAAACAACAAGAGCAAGACGCAGAACTTTGTTCATAGTATTGTTAGTGCCAGTTACATTAAAAGCAGTTTCTGTGTCAAGATACAGTTTACAAGCCTGAGAAGCCTTAATTTCAAAATCTTTTGTCCAATATTCATCTCCAGTTGCGGCAGATACTTTATTTACTGTGATTTTATCATCTGTATCTTTTGCCCAATCATTTTGAACGAAGAAATCAAATGCATCTGTTGATTTTTTTCCGATTGTAGAGACTGGTACAAAGTTTTTATTTTCGTCCGTAAATGTATAGGTCGTTGCCCACTCACTATCTTCATTTTTAATAAGCAGGGTGTTAGCAGTTGTAGCAGATACCTCTGCGGTACCAGCCGTAACTTTAGTATTCGTTACAAACCAAGCATATGTACTTGATCCCAGCGCTACAGCGGCAACGCATACCATGGCAATTGCTGCAGCCAGCTGTTTTTTCAGCGCTTTTACACTTTTTGATTCGATCATTTTTTTCCTTTCCTTTTGTGGATTATTTTCAGAAGATTTTCTCCACTCGTCTCGCTCTTTTGTTTCTTTTATGATAAGATCATGCTCCCACCGGGCCCGGTTGAAAGAGTATCTCTTCTCACCGTTGTCGGTGAGAAACTCATCTTATCATAAAATCCATTTCACAATCGATTTTCTCTCATGTCATTTTTCTTCTGAATTCTATATAATCAGCGGTTGTGGCGCTGTTTATACCTCTTTATTTGTTTCTTCTGTTTTCCCAGGTGATCTCTCTGTCTGGATAATAGCTGCCGTTTGGAGCTGTATTTCCTGCTGCATCAATCGGCTTGTCACCTGTGATGGTATCTTTGATGTCTTTTACAAACTTCCACAGCAGACTGGTGTCATCATCGTAGTCTGCATCGATATTCATGCTGAATTCCACGCTTCCCCCGATAATCGAGTCTACGCATTCTGGGTCGTCGCCTTCCATCCAGATAACGATCGTGTAACGATCCACATTACCAACCAGAAAATCTTTTTCTTCATACTGGCAGACCACATCGTCTGAAACGAAATTGGTGCATCCCGGTTCCTCATTTCCATCTGCTGCCGGTTCTGCATAAACAACCCGTTCCCCATTTCTCCAGACCGCCACTCTCACAGCTTCCTCGGCACCTTTCGCACAGGAATCCAGGGTAATCTTAGCGATATAACCCAGATCTTCTTTTCCTGCATTTCGAAGATAATAGGTATATGCCATATAATTCTTTCCGTTGTGGTCACCATCTATTCCATCCAGATCATCCGGAAGATCTTCAATGGACATATTCGTGGCATCCTGTACTGTGTTGGCAGTAAGCCTTGCGGTAGCATCTTCAAACGTCCCTGTCTCAGAAATGCTGATTCCCTTACGGTATAATTCCAGACGATTCAGGTTGATGGTAAAGTTGCCCATCTTTTCCTGCATAAATGCTGCTATGAAAAGCACCGCAATTGCCAGAAGCATTCCAAGAAGTGCGACCTGCAGCTTATCCAGACGAAGCAGGGCTGCTGCAATTCTCTGTTTCTTCCGATGAGGCATATACATACTGACGATGGTCTCCGGATCTACATCATCCCCGTACTTCGCCATCAGTTCCTGCAGTTCCTGGATCCGGATAATCTGATCCGTTTTATTCTTTTTTCCAAAACGGTGTTTCTTCTTTGGAGCAGCTTCTCCATTCATCTTTGACTGGATCTGACCGTGTGTCTTTTTGCCAGATTTTTTCTTCCACAAACTCATAGTCTGTACCTTTTCTTCACACCGGCAACATAGTCCTGCATCTTCCTGCGTTCATCCATATCTGCAAAACGAAGCTGAATACCTGCAACATACCGGAAAGCGCTGCCCTTCGGTACCTCTCTCATCCAGCATACCACACCCACCACGTCTATGGATGCAATTCCGTCGGAAACGGTACCGATTCTTGGCAGAGTAAAGACACAGGTCTCTCCCACTTCAAACCAGCGGTTCATGCATACTGCAAGACCACCATTAGAAATGTCCATGGTCTCGCCATTCTCTTTATCAATCTCTCCATCCAGGTTCAATGCCCAGGTCTCCTGCATATACTGAACCGGAAGTGCTACCTTCATACGAATATCCGCACGCTTGATAAACTGTCTCTGCTCCGTCACACGGCGGATCTTCCAGTAACGACGGATTCCCATCTTTACTTCAGCATCCGCATATCCGGCAAATACCTGTATATCATCTCCTTCTCCACACTGGAATAAGAACTTCTGATTCTCATCCAGCAGAAGTGCCTTGCCGCCAACCATCGGAACCGAAACTAAAAATGCCGATTCATCTACTGCTTTATGAAATGTACATATCATATTAAACTTTGGATCCTGCCCTGCCGGCACATCAAATGCCATGCGCAGCTTAGTCCCGGTTTTTATCATTAACGCCCCAGCCATTTACTTCTACACCACCCTGTCTTTTGCATCAGCTGTTCTCTTTTTGATTCTTTTATACAAAAAGATCCAGATATACATAACTATTATACGTTTCTCCCTCTCATTTGTCTACAAAATTCCATTAGGGACGGTGTTTTCTGGTTTTTTTACTGTCCCCTCTGGTCAAATTCCATTTTCCTCTTGCATTATATATCAGATTTTCTATAACGGCTCTTAACAATTCGCTTATTTCTGAATTCATTTCTCAACAGTTCATGAAAGGATAGTACAATCAGAAATATCAGCGCATGGGGTATCTGTTTCAGAACCGATTTAAAAGCGAACCAGTAAATGATAATTCTTCTTTTATTGATATCGACAAAATTCCTGTTTTGTTTCCGAATCATGAAGAATGTCTTCAGTATTTACACACTACTTCTGATCTAAGATGCATGGAATACTATTCCAGTTCACGTCTTCCAGACGCAGAGGCACTTAAAATCATCCGTCAAAAAACACCCTGCAATTCTCCTTCTGATTTTCAATGTCTTGAACTTCCTATAAGAAATCACTATCTGCACTTGTTGTATCATTCCGGTATTTCCATACGACAGCTCAGCCGACTTACCGGCATATCTCGAACAGTAATAAGCAATGCTGTAAAATATAATGTTACATAAACGGACGGAGTTTTTCAACTCTTTAGAGCAAAAAAACTCCGTCCCCAATGGATTACTAATACTTAAAGACCGGTCTTCCATCCTCTCCCCATGTGAGTTTCATCAGCATTGCATGACGATTTGGATTATATAATGGATTACCCTCAATCTTTTCTTCTGTTCTGGCATGATATACCATAATCGGATTTCCCTGCTCATCTTCTGTAAAGGAATTGTGTCCCGGTCCATAGATGCCTTTTTCTGCATTGGTCTCTAATACCGGGTAACGTTCCTTTTTCCACATAGCAGGATCCAACAGATCAGCATCTTCCGATATACTTAACATACCCATACAATATGCTGCTCCTGTTTCCGAAGCAGAATATGTCATATAAATCTTTCCGTCGTGATGTATGACAGCCGGTCCTTCATTTACCCAAAAACCAATTCTTTCCCAGTCATAATCCGGTGTTGTTAACAGCACCTGCACCGTTTTCAACTTACAGGGATTTTCCATTTCAGCAATATACAGATTTGAAATCTGTTTTCCAACTCCTACTTTTTCTGCCCATATATAATAGTGTTTTCCACGATTTTCAAATACCGTGCCATCCAGTGAGAATGCCTCAAATGAAAATTCATCTTCTTCTGCCCGGATCATTTTACCTTTTTCCACCCAGTTCCCTGTCATAGGATCCTGATCTGCACATTCCAGAATATAAGGTCTGATCGCCCAAACATCATCTATATCGCCACCGGCATAATAGATGTACCACTTACCATTCAGATAATGCAGCTCCGGTGCCCAGATATGTTCACTCATAATCCCTTTGTCATGTTTTTGCCACACCCTGACTTCTTCTGCGTCTTTTAAGCCTGCCAGTGTATCACTATGTCTGAGTACAATCCTATCATAAGCCGGAATGGATGCTGTAAAATAATACGTGCCATCTATATGCTTGTACACATAAGGATCTGCTCTCTGCAAAATCCATGGTTTGTTATATTCTAATTCCTGACTCATTTTTACCTCCAGGATACTTTATTTTTTTAATCGAATCACATTCCAGGATGCTTTGGTCAGCATGGATGTCATTTTTTTATCTTCCATGGTACTTCTCTGTACAGTTTTTGGCATTACCAGTTCTTCTCCTGCACTGTTGCAGATTTTCATATCATTGCTTTCCAATACAATATGTTCTTCCAGATGATATCCCTCAAGACTGCGCAGATCTGTGATCAGTTCCATATCTTCTTTCGTGTTTCTGTTTACTGCAAAAATAGTCAGCTCTTCTTTTTCCTGATTCCATACCGCTACGCTGGAAAGATCTGTTACATTTTCATGTTCTTTTGTATCATGTACCGGTGTTTCAATTACTGGCTGAAGAACCATGCCCCGTCCATATCTGGATGCATGCATAAACGGATAGAAAATGGTCTGTCTCCAGGCCTTTCCTCCATCTTTCTCCGTCATAATCGGAGCAATTACATTTACCAGCTGTGCCATACAAGCCATCTTCACACGATCTGCATGTTTCATTAATGTAATCAGCATCAGACCAACCAGAAGAGCATCTTCAAAGTTATACTGATCTTCCAGAAGCGGCGGTGCAATATGCCACGGATCTTTTTCCATAAATTCATCATCTGCTTCTCTTGTATGGAACCACACATTCCATTCATCAAAACTCAGATTAATATCTTTTTTACCACGTTTCTTTGCTTTTACAAAATCGCAGGTAGCAATAACAGAACGGATAAACTGATCCATATCATCTGATAATGCCAGGAAGTCTTCCGTATCATTGTTCAAATTTCCATAATACTGATGCATAGATACATAATCCACATGATCATATGTATAACCAAGTGTGGTTGCTTCCCATTCTGGGAACGTCGGCATATCCAGATTAGAACTTCCGCAGGAAACCAATTCAATGGAAGGATCTATCAATTTCATGGCTTTTGCCGTTTCCTGTGCCAGACGACCATATTCATGCATGTTTTTATGACCAATCTGCCAGTCACCATCCATCTCATTTCCCAAACACCATACTTTTACATTATGTGGATCTTTTACACCATGGCGAATTCTCATATCACTGTATTTCGTTCCACCTGGATGATTGCAATATTCGAGCAAATTGCAGGCATCCGCCACACCTCTGGTTCCCAGATTCACTGCCATCATCATTTCCGAATTTGCTTTTTCCAGCCATTTGGAAAATTCATTTAAACCGATCTTGTTCGTTTCCAGACTTCTCCATGCCAGTTCCAGGCGAGTCGGACGTTCTTCCACCGGACCCACACTGTCTTCCCAGAAAAAATTAGATACAAAATTTCCACCTGGATATCTGACGATCGGCACATTCAATTCTCTGACCATTTCCAGCACATCTTTACGGAAACCATCTTCGTCTGAAAGTGGATTGCCCGGCTGATAAATACCATCATATACAGCTCTTCCCAAATGTTCGATAAAAGATCCATAGATTCTTTTATCAACTTCTGAAATTTTAAATGCTTTATCTATCATCATTTTTGCCTGTTTCATATTCTTCATTCCTCCTACATCTGTCATATAATTTCTCGATGTCTCCTTTCTAGCCCTTTACACCTCCGGCTGTCATACCTTCGATAAAGTATCTCTGGAAACAGATAAATAAAATCAAAATCGGTATAATCGCAAAACAGGATCCCGCAATCAGGATGTCGTAATTATTTCCATATGGTGATAACAAACTCTGTAATCCGACAGGAAGTGTAATCTTGTCAATCGAATTTGTCACAACCATTGGCCACAGGAAGTTATTCCAACTCTGCATTCCCTGATAAATACCCATTGCCGCAAAAGATGGTTTCATCAAAGGAATCATAATTTTGAAAAAGATCCCATACTCGGTACAGCCATCCACACGGGCTGCATCCAGGAAATCCTTCGGAATACCTGACAAATATTGTCGGAAGAAAAATACCAGCATCGGTACAACCAGATACGGAAGGATAATTCCCCACATATTATTGATCAATTTCATCTTTACAATCAGACGATACAATGGAAGTAATATCACTTCTGTCGGAACCATCATAACAAGCAATACACAAAGGAATAAGATATTTTTTCCTTTAAAATCATACATAGCAAACCCATATCCTACACAGGCACTGAGAAATAATGCCAATCCCACCTGTACAACAGTGATGATCAAGCTATTCTTATACCAGGTGAAATATGCATTCTGTCCACTGAATAACATCTTATATTCGTTCAGATTTGCATTTGCCCAATCAATGGAGAAATTCAATCCATAACGCATCAGGTCAGAACCCGGACGCAGGGATGATACTGCCAAAAGTGCCAGTGGTAACAGCGTAATCGCTGCAATCAAAATGAAGAAGATAAATAAACATATTGTAAAGATTCTCGATTTTTTTGTCATTGACATTGTTTATTCCCCCTTCTTACTTCCAATTGTACCGTTAATACGAAGCTGAATCATATTGACTGCCAGAACAATCAAAAGGAAAATTACACCTATTGCACTGGCAATACCAAGCTGATTTTGTTCAAATCCCATTCTGTACAACATACCAACCAATGTGGTTGCCACATTATTCGGGGATTTGTTTCCATTAAATAACATATAACTTTCTGAAAACATCGCCATACCACCAAAAATGGAAATGGTCAATACATAGATTGTCGTCGGTTTCAGCAGTGGAATCGTGATATAACGAAGCTGCTGCATTCCTGTTGCCCCATCAATAGAAGCTGATTCATAAAGATCTGCCGGTATCTGCTGTAAACCAGACAGATAATACATCATGTTTACACCTGTCCATCTCCACAGGCAAAGGAAAAATAATGTAATCCATACTGTAACCGGCTTTCTCAACCAGATAATCGGTTCTACTCCAAACAGATTCATAACCTGGTTCATAAAAGATCCTTCCAGTTCTCCGAACATCAAACGGAAAACCACACCTGCTACTACTACAGAAGTGAGTGCCGGTATAAATAAAATACTTCGAAATGTTCCTTTTGCTCTCATATGCTTACTGTTCAGCATAGCTGCCAGTATCATAGGAATCGGAATCATCATAATACAGGTTACTATGGTGTAAAAGACACTGTTTTTCAAGCTTTTAAGAAATACTGCATTGGTCAGTATCTTGTAATTTTCTAATCCGATAAATGTTGTATTTGCACCTGCTACTTTCTGAAAACTCATAAGAATCATACTTACAATGGAATATGCAAAAAAGATTGCAAACGTAAGTATAAATGGCATTACAAATACATATGGTGCTACTTTCTGTGAATATAAAAATTTCTTTACCACACTTTGTTTTTTCATATTTTCTCCTTTCATCACATAGGAGAGTGCCCCGTATGATTCAAAAATGCCGCGGGTTATCCTCCCGCGGCACCCTAATGGTTTTATGCCTGTAAATCAGACGTTTGATTTAGTAAATAATGGAATCCTGTTCACCCTGAAGCAGTTCCATAGCATCCTGATCTACTGAAATTTCAAATGCATTTGAATATGTTGTAGATACCAATGTACTGTATGTTGCTGAGTAAGCGCCAGAGATATTTGGTGCTGTAATGTCTGTTCCGTTTGCTTTCAGAACATCAAATGGATTGGTTGTGAAGTAAGCAAGGAACTTATTGTCTTTGTTGTCTGTGATTTCCGGATCATCCCAAAGTTCTGTACGGATAGGGTCAAATCCTAATTCATTCCATTCATATGTACATCCTTCTTTGGATAATTTTGCAAATGCAAGGAAATCTTTTGCAAGCTGTTCATTTTCTGTACCTTTGATTACGGATGTACCTGTACCACCCTGAAGAACTTCACGAACATCGCCTTCGTTCCAAACCGGGATTGGGTAAATAGCCATCTTGCCATTAAGATCTGCACAGTAATCTGTAAATCTTCCCATGTACCACAGTGGCATGATTACGGAAGCAACACCGCCATCATTCAGATGACCATACCATTCTTCTGTATGGAATCCACCGCCTGGAGCGATTTCACAAACACCAAGGTTAATCATTTCTCTGATGTAATCGATAACTTCTGCATGCTCTTCTGTTACAAGATTTGGATTTCCTTCATCATCTACGTACTGAGCGTTCTTTTCCAGCATCATGCACTGTGGGAAGAACAGGTCAGATGTCTCTACTGCACACATTGGTTTTCCTGTCTTTTCCAGAACTGTCTTACCTGCTTCTACATAATCATCCCAGGTAACGATATCTGCAGGATCTACACCAGCTTCATTCATGATGTCCATGTTGTAATATGCTACTGTTGCACCAAGATGGAAGTCTACACCATAATAGTTGCCTTCATTATCGCCATACATGCTTACACGGGACATAACCACATCATCTTTATATGGTTCTACTGCATCATTGATTGGAAGCAGATATCCGTCTTTCAGGAAAGATCCATAGTAACCAATTTCAATATCTGCCATATCCGGTGCACCTTCTCCTGACTGGCAGGCAATCAGCAGTTTGCTGTGAGTAGAATGAGATTCTCCTGTGGTAACTGTCAGGTTAATCGGTCTGTCTGGATTCTGCTCATTCCATACATCTGCCATGGATGTCCAGAAGCCTACGTGCAATTCTTGGAATGTCCAAAAGCTAAGTTCTGTACCGCCATCTACGAATGTATTCGTTCCCTGTGTAGATCCATCATCCGTTGCTCCTACACCAAAAGACATCCCAAGTGCCATTGCTGTTGCTAATGCGCCTGCAAGCAATTTCTTTTTCATGTTTTTTTCCTCCCTTAATTTGGTATCACGTTTTTTGTAATTACAGATTAACGTTAATCCTATAATTTGTCAATCATATTTTTGCTTATTTACGTCATTTTGTCAAAAGCATACAGTTTTTAAATCGCTTTTTTGTACATTTTCGCATGTATAGAAGCTCTCTAGCTTTCTGATACTTGTTGATTTTTGTCTCTTTCTGTTATAGAATAATACTTGATTTTTTAAGAACGGGAGGAGTCGCAATTTGAGCCAGACAAACAGACGCGTTACATTAAAAGATATTTCGAATGCATGCGGTTACTCTGTGAATACCGTTTCCCGTGCACTGCGTAATGATAACAGACTTTCTCAGGAAACAATTGCAAAGATTCAGCAGATCGCTGATGATTTAGGCTATATGCGCAACATTATGGCCTCATCTTTGCGTTCCGGTCATACGAATCTGATCGCAGTTATCATCGAAGATATCCAAAATCCACACTACTCCGAGATGATCTCTCAGATATCTATAAAGCTGCGGGCATATGATTATCACTTATTTATTCTTTGCTCTCAGTTTGAAGAAGATTATGTGGAAAATGCTTTAAGCCTGGCACTTTCTTATAATGTCAGCGGTATTTTTTTGTTTCCGAAAATTGACAGTACCAGAGACGTCGACATCATTAACCAGAATCACATTCCTCTTGTCCTGATCGACCGTGAGACAGAAAAGAATTCGAATGATGTTGTGCGCTGTGATGACTATCAGGGAGGATATCTGGCGGGTCAAAGATTAGCCAGCGAAGGGCATCGCCGTTTTCTATTCCTGGCAGGACCTCAGACAAACCAGTCACAGATTTTGCGTTATAATGGTTTTCTTCAGGCTATTTCCGATGCAGGAATTGATACTAACCAGGTACGTATGCTTTCTCATACTCTGGTGGCAGATGCGATTTACTATGGCAATTTGGAATCTGTTCTTTTTCCTGTTGATTACACGGCTATTGTTAGTTTTAATGATACCAGAACTTATTCTGTTATGAATTTTCTTTTAAAAAACGGATATCGTGTGCCGGAAGATATTTCTATCATCAGCTTCGACTACCTGCGACAGATGCAGCCTTATCTTCTTCCACTAACCAGCATTTCCGCACCACCGGATAAAAATATGGCTGATACGGCAGTGGAACTTTTGCTTAGACGTATGACGAACCCAGAAGCCCCGGCAGAATCAGTTATCCTTCCAGTTATGATATATGACGAAGGTACCACTGGTACAGTACCGACTTTAGATGCAAAAAAGACAGTGATTTCATAATTTACATGAAATCACTGCCTTTCCATTGGGTTCCAACGGACTAAATCAGATCTTCCGGACCAAATCCCAGCGGAAGCAGCTCTTTCAGCGTGTAGATCCGATATTCTGTCTCGGATTTTGCCAGAATAATCTGGAATGTCTCCGGGTTGCAGAATTCTCTCATTACCTGTCTGCACACACCGCATGGCGGACAATAATCCCCTTCTCCCTTTGGCACAAACTTCTTATTTCCTACAATGGCAATGGCATCAAATTCTGTGATACCCTCAGATACTGCTTTGAAAAATGCAGTACGTTCTGCACAATTGGTCGGGGTGTAGGATGCATTCTCAATATTACATCCCTGATAGATCCTTCCACCTCTGGCGAGGAGCGCTGCCCCAACTGCAAACTGAGAATATGGCACATAAGCTTTTGCCTGCGCTTCAAATGCCTGATGAATCAGATCCTCGATTACATTTTTTTCTAATTTCTTTTCTTCCATCTCTGTCCCTATATCCTTTCCTGTTAGAGTGTACCCATAGCACGCGAACTAAAAACAGACTGGCACACTTCTGCACCAATCTGTCTTTCCTGCTTTTATTTAAATCTTACTTCAATATATTTCTCGATAGCCTCTACGCAGCCATCAAATCCCAGTTTGCTGCTGTCCAGGCACAGGTCATAGTTCCTTGCATCGTTCCACTCATGTCCGGTGTGGTAACGGTAATAATCTCCGCGGAACTTATCGGTTCTGGCAACAAATTTCGTCAGATCTCCTACATTCTTAGCTGTACGCTCTCTTGCCTGTTCCATGCAGTAATCATGTGGCGCATGTATGAATACACTGACTACATTGGGCTTATCTGCCAGCACGAAATCTGCACAGCGTCCGATGAATACACACGGTCCCTGCTCTGCCAGATCGCGAATCACCTTTGCCTGATAATTAAACAGGTTCTGTGTAGATGTAAAATCCGGGCTGGATGGTGGAATCAGATCTCCTATCGTATAGATCTTCTTGGAGATACCGAACAGATTGCCACTTTTTAACCGTTCATCTACTTCTCCAAATAACGCTTCATTGATACCACTGTCATCTGCTGCCAGTCTTAAAATATCTCTTTCATGACACGGGATGCCATGCTTCTGTGCATACATCTGAGCGATCGTTTTACCGCCGCTTCCATACTGTCTTGCAATCGTAACAACTACATTTTTCATAGGATCCCCTCCCTGCTTAATTCTTGTTTTGTGCTTATATTTTATCACAGGACAGGGTTAAAAAAAAGAAAAACTCATATTTTCTTTTCACTCTATTATTTTCTTTAATCGCTCATAAGACGTCTTCATCGCATATTCCGGATCTGATGTATAAAGAGGATTCAGAATTTCCAGACTTATCGCATATTCATATTTTATCTGATCTAATGCACTCATCATTTCTTTTAAGTTCAGATTTCCTTCACCAATTATAAAATGTCCGTTAGGTTTTCCATCTCCCACATGTACATGTCGAAGAATTCTACCATTCTCCAGACCTGCTATCGCATCCTGTATTGTTTCATGACTATATCCAAGTACAGCTGTATCAATCATGCCATGCAGTGCAGAAGATCCCACTTCATTCACCATATCTGCTATTTTTATACTGTCGGTCAGGCAGGTATATTCTTTCGGCGAAGTTTCCAGAGCAATATGAATACCATATGTTTCAGCTAAATCAGCCAGATATCCCAACGATTCTACACTTCTTTTCCATATATCTTCATCTGCCTCATCCAGACATCCGAATCCTGCCAGAAACTGACATAACTGACAATCCATTTCTACTGCTGTTTCCATAGCTTTCACATAAACAGCTATACTTCTTTTTCTTGCTGCTATATTTGCCGAAGCAATATTAACCGGATAGTTACATTGTTCCGGTGTTACACAAATTGTTTTCAGCCCATTTTCACGAACTTTTCGCGCAGCAGTCTTTATATCTGAAACAGATGCATCATCCATATGTAAATGTGGATCACAGGCATAAAACTCCAGATTTTTTCCTCCCATACGAGCTAATGAATCCAATGCATAATCCAATGAATACTTGTAATATGGAAAATTCGATACAGCTATCTGATCCGTTTTCAAATTCTTCATTTTCTTACTATCCTTTCACACTTCCGGCTGCAATTCCGCGAACAAACTGTTTCTGAAATATAATAAATACGATAATAATCGGTAAAGCAGATATCGCCAGACCTGCAATTAATGTTCCCCATTCCGTTCTGAGTGTTCCGGTCAGGTTCATCAGACCTGTTGGAATGGTTCTGATTTTATCATTTGATGTAAATATCATTGCCATCATAAATTCATTCCAACAATACATTGCTGACATCAATGCTGAAGATGCTAATATTGGTTTACATAAAGGCATAATAATTTTGCTGAATACTCCAAATGAGGTACATCCATCGATATATGCAGCCTCGTCTAATGATGCTGGAAGACCCAGAAAATACGCTCTCATCAACATAACAGTAAAAGCTATTCTGAATGCTGTATACGGAAGAATCATTGCCCAATAAGTATTGTATAAATGCATTCTGTTCAACATCTTATACAATGGAACTACACTAACTTGCGGTGCTAACATTAAACCTGCTAAAATGAATATAAATACCGCATTTCTGCCCTTAAAGTATAATCTGTTGTTCGTAAGGGCAAATGCTGCCAGAGCACTGATAATAACCGTCAATGCTACTGATACAAAAGTAACAAACACACTGTTTAAAAGGTATCTTCCAATTCCTACCTTCCACGCTAATATATAATTAGAAAATAACCACTCTTTCGGTAAGCCAAAACTGTTTGTGAATAAATCACCATTGGATTTGAAACCGGATATCATCATCCATACCAGAGGAATGATGATAAACAATGTTAACAATATCAGCAATATATATGTAATCCCTTTTATCGCAATTGTTTTTTTGTTCTTCTTTCTCATGTTTCTCCTCCTGCTACTCTTCACCACTGCGTGAGATTTTCATCTGGAAAATAGATAGTGCAAAAGTTATCACAAACAGAACTACCGCCATTGCACTGGCTGATCCCATCATATCTGCACGAAATGCTGTTCTGTAGAGATATGTAGATATAACTTCTGAAGCATATCCCGGACCGCCATTTGTCATAATAAACACTTCATCAAACAATTTGAAGGAACCCACTACAATAATAATACAGTCTACCAAAATCATTTCTTTAATATTTGGTATTGTTATATGCAAAAATCTCTGCAGTGCATTTGCACCATCTATTTCAGCCGCTTCATATAATTCATCAGGGACTTTCTGAATACCGATAATAAGAAGCATTGCCATATACCCAAAATACATCCACTGTGATGCAAAAATTACGCCAAAAATAGCGGTACCTGGATTCCCAAGAATATTAAGATTAGCCGTATTCATTCCCATTGCTTTTAAAATGCCATTAAACGGTCCTACATTTGGATTGAAAAACAACTGCCATAAAAGACCTACAACCATAAATGACATTACAGAAGGTATAAAAAATACGGTACGGAAAAATCCAGAATGTTTTCTCATAAACTTTGCTTCAAGTATAGCTGCTACCACAAGACCTACTCCAAGCTGTCCCACTAAAGATATTAATGCGTATAATGTATTATTTCTTAAGCATGTCCAAAATACCTTATCCTGAAATAATTCTATAAAATATTTCAGTCCTACAAATGTTTTTCCCGGTTTATAAATAGACCAGTTAAACAGACTATAATAAAAGTTCTGGACAATTGGGATATACATAAAGATTAACATAACAATTATAGCAGGTGCGAGAAACAAACATGCTGTAATATGTCTTTTTTTCATTTTAATACCTCCCGTATTTCACAGGAAGCAGTCCTTTTGTTGACTGCTTCCCATGATTATAACTCTCAAATCTTACTCTGCATTCTGTTCACGAACTACTTTTGCTGTTTCCTGCAGTCCTGCTACATAATCTTCTGCTGTAATAGACTGAGCTGCAAAATCCTGTCCCAATTTACACATGGTATCTACAATGCTTGCCTCAAATCCGCAATCTGTCCAGTTGCTCATCCCGTTGAAATTCTGAACATATGCCATACCGTCAATCAGCTGAGGAATCGTATTTTCTTCTGTATGTGCTCCAATTACACAGCTTGTATGCCCTGCTTCTGATACAATCTTCTGCTGACTTTCTACTGATGTAAGGAATTTCAAAAAGTCTACTGCAACATCTACATTTTCTGAATTTGGATTTACAATCATACCTTCCGGTGCTCCAAACAGTTTTTCCTGGTTTCCTTTTGCCGCATCATCTTCGATGGTTGGCATTGCAAAAAATCCGAAGTCTCCGTCAAGACCTTTATTGATATCATTAAACTCTAACATTTCTACATACGCCATAGCACCTTCTCCTGCATAAAATACTTCCAGTGCCATGTTGTGTTCCATAGAATTGATGTTGTCATTAAAATATCCTTTGTCAAGCAAATCTGTAAAATAATTCAGACCGTTTACATATCCAGGATCATCGATTGTAACTGTTTTTACATTAAAATCCTGTCCCTCTAATACATCTTCCGGAACAAATTTCTGCCATAAAGCGCCATACCAGTGTGGAGCATCCCAGGATAATCCGTCTCCAAGAATAAATGGTGTCACGCCATCGGCTTTCAGTGTTTCACAGATTTTCATCAGCTCGTCCCATGTTTTTGGTTCTTCAAATCCATATTTTTCAAATACCGATTTTTTGTAAACAAACACTTCTGCATCAAAACGTGTCGGAACTGCATATTGTCCATCATCATATGTAAATGCACTGTATGCTGCCGGGAGGAAAGAGTCTTTCCACTCTGGATCTTCTTCCATATATGGAGTGAGATCAAGTGCATATCCTGCTCGAATAAATTTCTCACAGTATTCACCAGTCCAGGTCTGATATACATCCGGCATATCTCCACTTCCTAATGCCAGTTTTAGCTTTGATTTAATTTCATTATCTGTGGTAGTTTCGATTTCAACGTGAACACCAGGATGTTCTTCTTCATACTGCTTTACGATCTCTTCAAATACAGGTGCCTGCTCAGGCTGGCAGTATTTATGCAGAAACTTTATTGTAACATCTTCTGCACTTGCTGCTGTAGAAAGTGATGTTGCCATAGCCATAGTAAGTAATAATGCTGCTGTCCTTTTTTTCATCCTTTTTTCCTCTTTTCTTTTTATTTTATTTTGGACTATTCATCTTCCTGAATAGTTATTCCCGTTTAAAATTTCTTTCCGTATCCAAAAGATCCATCTTTCTGACATTGCTGTGATGCAAAAATTGCTGCCTGATATAAACTGCTTCTCACACAAAGATCTTTGTATTCTGATATGGTTGTAATGCCATTCTTGCCTGAATCTGCAGGAAATTCTCTAACATCTTTCATTCCGGCAAGATAATGAATCAGGAAACTTGCTATGAAGGAATCTCCTGCGGCCATAGTATCAACTGCCTTTATCAGACACGGGGACTGTTCATATATTTTTCCGTCTACATACACTACTGCACCTTTCGATCCACGTGTCGCAATTACTATATGTCTGCATCCATAAGATACTATTTTTTTAATTTCCTCCTCTACCTTCTCTTTTGAGGCATTTCCACAAGATATTGCCGCACAGTCAATATATGGGCAATTCGCCTTCAGGTACTCATCGTCATATCGATTGGAAAAATCCATGCTCAAAAATGTTGTCATCTGGCTGAGTCTTTCCAAATATGGTTCTGTATAACTGAAAATGCTGGTATGGCACAAATCATACTGCGCAATGTATGCATAATCTATTTCCGTAAGATCTAAAGGATACTCTTTTGATACTCCACCCTGGTTACTTCCTATAAAGGTTCTGTCGCCATCCACAAGTTTTACTTCTGCATATCCATTTTCGCCTTTTTTGAATCTGCAGTGTAAAGTATCTATTCCCATTTTTCTTATGGTATCATATACATGCATTCCGGCATCATCATCTCCGAACATTCCCAGATAAGCGGCCTGCTCTCCCATAATCTGAGCAGTTGCCGCAATATTTAATGCATTCCCGCCAGGATACATGGTACGAATATGCATATATTTATCTACAACATTATCTCCAAGTCCTAATACTTTTATCATGTCTTTTCCTCGCTTGTTATGTTCTTCTGTGTATCATCATATAACATTATATGCTATATGGCAAGTCTTTTTTAACAAAAATCACAGTTTTGTCATTAATCGACAGATTTTTTTTGTTTTTTTGTGTATTACTTACATTTTTACTCCATTTTTCATTTTAGCATTGACTGTTTTCCCAAGTTGTTATATGATGTATTATACAAACAAATAGACGTAAGGAGGCCTATGATGCAACCAAAAGAAATTATTGAGAATATCAAAAAAACACATCCGAATATCCAGACACTTTATTTTGTAGGATGCGGAGCTTCTTCTTCTGAATTATATCCGGCTGAATATTTTATGAGAGCTAACGCCCACAAACTTCGTACCGGATATTTTACCGCCAATGAATTTAACTATGCACCACCTGCAGCCTGCGATGATACTGCCATCGTAATTGCCTGCTCCTTAGGAGGAAACACTCCTGAAACAGTTGCTGCTGCAAAACTGGCCCGTGAAAAGGGTGCTGTTGTTATTTCTATTACACATGATGCAGCTTCCCCTCTTGCTGCCAATGGTGATTATGTGATTGTGCATGGTTTTGAAAAAAGCTATGCAGCTAAATTGGAAAAGATGAATAACGTTTTGATGCTGGCTGTAGAAGTTCTGAATCAGTATGAGGGCTGTGAATTATATGAAGATATGGTAAACGGTTACTTACATATTTACGATGCCATTGAAAACGCTGTTTCTTATGTTCTTCCATCTGCAAAACAATTTGCGGAAGATTATAAAGACGAGTCTATCATTTACGTTATGAGTTCCGGTGCAACAGAACGTGTTGCTTATTCCACATCTATCTGCCTTCTTCTGGAGATGCAGTGGGTAAATTCTGGATTCTGCAATGATGGTGAATTCTTCCATGGTCCTTTTGAAATTGTGGACAAAAATGTTCCATATCTTTTATTAATGAATGATGGACGAACACGTGCCATGGATTCCAGGGCATTGGATTTCCTGAACAGATTTGATGCAAAAACTACCGTTATTGATGCCAAAGATTTTGGTCTTTCCAATTACGTACCAGCTTCTGTAGCAGAATATTTCAGTCCTATGTTAATTACCGGCGTTGTCAGAGTTTATTTTGAACAGCTTGCGATTGCCCGTAATCATCCGTTAAGTCAAAGACGTTACATGTGGAAACTGGAATATTAGTCATACTCTCCCACCTTTAAAAGGAGGCATCCATTTTGGATAGCCTCCTTTTATTTTACTCTGTCATTTCTGCAAGGCTGATTTGTTTTGGGACTCTTTTTTCATAAACTGTGATCTGCGTAAATCCTGCTTTTAATAACTTTTTTCTTACCTGCTCAAAACCATAACCGATTCTGTCTGGGGTATGAGCATCTGACCCCACTGTAATGATAGATCCTCCAAGTTCCCGATACAGTTCCAGTATTGGTAAATCTGGCATGGTTTCCTCTATCAGCACACCCATACATGCCGTGTTTACCTCAATTCCTTTTCCTCTTTCTATTATATGCATCAGAATATTTTTGATAATCGGGCGGTAATGTTCAAACCGATCACTCAATCCTGCTCTGGCACAATGTTTTTTATAATAATCCAGATGACCGATGCAGTCATATTCTCCATTCTTTGCCAGTTCTTCCAGACAGCGATAGTAGGTATCACCAATATATCCGGCATTGCTTTCCGTAAACTGTATCCATCCAAGGTCGATATTTCCCAGCTTATGAAGTGACCCAATTACATAATCGAATGGATGATTTAAAACATTTTTTGCTTCGCCGGAATTTAAATATGATTGTCCAAGTTCCACACCACTTTTCACATTCAAAATTCCCTGATATTTTTTTTGTATTTTTTCGATATGTTCAAAATATGTTCTGACATATTCTGAATGAAAGTTCCTGCTTCTCACTCCATATGCATAGCATTCATAATGATCCGTAAAAACAATCTCCTGGATTTTCTTTTCTATGGCACTTTGGCACATATGTTCCATATCTGATTTCCCATCTGGCGAAATCTCACTGTGGGTATGATAGTCAATTCTAATAGACATAGGCTTCTCACTTTCTTAAAATAGAAAAGACGCATGTATCATGCGCCTTTTCTGTTTTATCCTTTATTTGGCATTGTATTAATGATAATCTCGTACCTTCTCGGATTGATAATGCTCTTGCATGAATGAATCGGCGTACCATTCGCATCCACACAAATATCTTTCATATACAACATCACTTCATTTTCTTCCACTTCCAGTAACTCTGCTTCTTCTTTTGTTGTATTACAGATATTGATCGTACGTTTTCCACCGGACATAACAATTCCATTATGTGCAAGGATTTCATACAATGAACCTTCCAAATTCTCACCAAACAAAAAAGCATATTTCTGCGAAAATCTCGTTTCCTCGATAACTACCGGATCACCATCTGATATACGTAATCTGTTTATTCTGATTACTTTTTCTCCGGGTTTCAAATCAAGATTTTTTACATCTACCGTTGTAGCTTTTACCAATTCTGCAGCAAGCAATTTCGTTGAAGGTGTCTTACCATCTTGAATGCAGTTACTGGTAAATCCCATAAAAACTCCCACATTTCTTGTCAGTTTTTTTTCTGCTACAAATGTTCCGATTCCTTGCTTTTTTATCAGAATATTCTCTTCTACCAAAACCTCTATTGCTTTTCGTACAGTAATACGGCTTACATTATATTCCTGGCTCAGTTCAAATTCAGTCATTAAGCGATCACCTGTTGTCAATTTCCCCGATGCTATCTGATCCTTTATTTCATCAATTAACTGTTGATACAGTGCCACACTTGACTCTTTGTTGAGTTTGCTCATTGAATTCTCCCTTGCTATGTTATAATAATATAATATGATTTATATTACATCATATCTCTTCTTGTAAATTATAACATCCGCATTTTTTTCATGCAAGCGACTTTTGAATTTTAATAATCCAGTCTGCGATAATATCTTCTGATTCCAAGTGGATGTCTTCTATTGTGTTCCAGATGTGCGGATACTCTCTGGAAAGAACTCCTTGCAACAAGCGGTGACAGCATCCATCTGAATTCTTCACTGATACCCTTTAATTCGTATTCCCTGGTATCAAATACCGTAACATGCGCACTGATTGTATTCACAAATTTCTCTACACGATCCATTAGTACTCTTGTTTTATCTTCACCCTTAATGAGCATCACCGGTATATCTCTTTCTATTACTTCCAGCGTACCATGGAAAAAATTGGCTGCTGAGACCGGTCTTGTTGGCATCCACTGCATTTCTTCCATAATACACATACCATAACAAGTCGCCCAATCTTCCAGATTACCGGAACCAATTAAATAAATTAAATCAGAGTCACAATATTTATCAGCGAATTCTTTCGCCTTATTATCTGATTCTTTATAAATATTTACAATGTTTTCCGGCATACATTTTAACTCTTCCATAAACTGATCGTATTTCTGAAAATCACCAGCATTTGCGAGAAAACGCAATGTTACTGTATACCAGAAGTAATACTCTCCTCCAACTGTTGTGACAACATAATCACATGCCTTCTCAAGTGGACTGTCTTTTTTTTCTACATAACCCAGTACTTTTGCCCCCACAGCATGTACGTGATCCATCAGTTCGACAATTTCTTTGGTATCACCGGAAATAGATGCAATTATGACAATCGAATCTTTGCAGAAATGTGGGTTTCCAACAACATTAAAATCTGCAGCATTTTCCAAATAAATCGGGATGGTAGATCCTATTTGTTTCACTATGTGCATAAATTGACTGGCATAAAGATAAGTTCCGCCAATTCCGATATAAAAAATATTTTTATATCCCTGTGAGCATATAGCATCTACTATTTTCTGTGTTGGTTCAATAATAGATATTCCGTTTTCGTGTTCTCTCTTGATTGCCGCTTCATCGATCTGCATTTTTGCGTTCTCCTTTTCTTAGTTTATTTTCTATTGCATATTTGTTATATGCTTGTATTGTATTGTATCATAACATATTCTTTTTATCAATCATATTTTTCTTTACTTTTTTCAGTATTGTATTATAATGTTATATATAACACTGAGGAGGGCATTTTATGAATCAGAAAATGAAAAAAAATCTATTAGAAATTATCCCGGCTATTCTGGGCGTCTTTCTATATGCAGCTTCCTATCGAATAATTATTGTTCCACTTCACTTATTTGGAGGGGGATTCACTGGCATTGCTCAAACAATACTTACTATTCTGAATGATTTTACCGGTACTACATTTTCTTCCAATTTTGATTTTACCGGTTTACTTCTGTTGTTTTTAAATATTCCTCTGTTTTATATTGCCAAAAATATTCTCAGCCAGGCTTTTTTGATTAAAAGCATCATCTGCATTCTGTTTCAGTCTCTTTTTATGACGATCATACCAGTCCCTTCCAGTCCAATTATTAACGATATCTTAACCTGCATCCTTGTTGGTGGATCTCTGGCCGGTTTGGGGGTAGGTCTTACTCTGCACTATGGAAGCTGCGGAGGTGGAACCGATATTCTTGGACTTTATCTGACCAGTGTTCATCCTGGTTTCAGTGTCGGAAAACTTTCTCTTGCCCTTAATTCCTGCATTTACTTATTTTGTGCAGTTCACGATAATTACCAGCTCGCTATTTATTCTATTATTTTTTCTTTTATTGCATCTTTGGTTATGGATAAAATTCATTATCAGAATATTATGACCTGTACCTTCATTGTAACGAAAAATCTTCTTGTAAAAGATTACATTTTTGAAACCATCAACAGGGGGTGCACTATTTGGAAAGGATTTGGTGGATATCGGAACGAACCGCTTTACATTATCATGACAGTTGTATCCAAAGAAGAAAGTAATCTGCTGAAAAAAACTGTTTTGCACATTGATCCACAGGCTTTTGTCACTTTTCAGGATCATTCTACCATTCAGGGTAATTTTTCAAAAAGATTTGACCGATCTGCATAATTGTCTTGAATATAACGTCATGTAATGTTATAATAGAATCATAAATAACAAATGCACAAGGAGGACACTATGGCACTATTAGACAGAACACAGGTTTGCGGTATGAACATCCATTATATGAAATACTCTCTGGATTATTTTTTAGACGCACAGCAACGTGCCGGCTTTAAAAGTATTGAACTCTGGGGTGGTATTCCACACATTTTTATGGATGCGGTCAGTTATGAAGATACAAAACAAATTGCATCTAAAATCCATTCTCGAGGCTTAGAAGTTAAAGTATTTACTCCTGAAAACTGTATGTATCAATATCAGTTTGCAGCAAGCAAGCCTATGGCATTTCAAAAAAGCATGGATTATTTTAAAAATGGTATTCGCATTGCCTCTGAGTTAGGCTGCAAAATTATGCAATGTAACTCAGGATGGGGATATTTGGATGAAACAAGAGAAGATGCATGGAAACGATGTGTAGAAATGCTGCAAAATCTTTGCGATTTTGCAAAATCTTATCAAATTGAACTTGCAATGGAAAGTCTCCGGCCTGAAGAGTCAAATCTTGTTTTTCGTCTGAGTGATACAAAGCAAATGATGGATGATGTAGCCCAGGACAATCTGAAAATTCTTATCGATACAACTGCGATGGGTGTTGCAGGTGAGACTCTGGAACAGTGGTTCCAGACTTTTGGCGACAAGATCATTCATACTCATTTTGTCGATGGCAATCCTTATGGTCATCTGATTTGGGGAGATGGCTGCCGAAATCTTGAAGATGATCTGACCATTTGCCAGAAATATGGTTATACCGGAGGATTTGGACAGGAGATCACAGATCAGAAATATTTTAAAGATCCTCTCTCTCATGATTGCCGAAATATGAGCATGTTTGAAAAATATATGTAAAAAAGAGCAAGGGAGCTGTATCATAACAGCTTCCTTACTCTTTTTTGTTTCTCATCTTATTATTCGCCCAGATATGCCTTCTTGATGGAATCGTCATTCAGCAGATCTTTGGCATTGCCATCCAGTGAGATTTTTCCAGTTTCCAGTACATAGGCACGGTCTGCGATTGCCAGGGCTTTTTTCGCATTCTGTTCTACCAGAAGTACGGTGGTACCGCTGGCGCTGACGCTCTGGATAATATCAAAAATCTCATTTACCAGAATCGGAGAAAGTCCCATGGATGGTTCATCCATCAGGATGATTCTCGGCTTGCTCATCAGTGCACGTCCCATGGCCAGCATCTGTTGCTCGCCACCGGACAGGGTACCTGCCATCTGATTTTTACGTTCCTCCAGACGTGGAAAACGCTTATATACCATCTCCAAAGATTCTTCGATTTCATTCTTATCTGATCTGGTATAGGCTCCCATCTTCAGATTCTGGTACACAGAAAGCTGTGCAAATACTCGTCTGCCTTCCGGTACATGAGCCATCCCCAGTTCTACGATCTTATGTGCCGGTGTTTTTGTAATATCTTTTCCTTCAAAGACAACCTGACCACCTTTCGGTGCAATCAGACCGGTGATGGTATGAAGAATGGTTGTCTTTCCGGCTCCATTCGCACCGATCAGTGCGATGATCTCGCCTTCATTGACATGGAAAGAAACTCCCTTGATCGCATGGATCATTCCGTAATATACCTGTAAGTCATTTACTTCCAGCATTGACATTGTCTCATTCCTCCTATTCCCCAAGATATGCTGTGATAACCTGTGGGTTATTCAGTACCTCTGATGTGGCACCTTCTGCCAGAACCTCACCAAAATTCAGCATAGTCAGTTTCTCACAGATACCGGAAACCAGCTTCATATCGTGTTCAATCAGAAGAATGGTCATATCGAAATGATCCCGTACAAAACGGATCATATCCATCAGTTCTCCTGTTTCCTTCGGGTTCATGCCGGCTGCCGGTTCATCCAGAAGCAGAAGCTTTGGATCGGTGGCAAGCGCACGGGCAATCTCTAGTCTTCTCTGCTTACCATAAGGAAGATTAGAAGCATTGGTCTCTGCCATATCAGCCAGGTCAAATACTTTCAGAAGCTCCATGGCTTTTTCATCCATCAAGGCTTCTTCTTTTTTATACTTCGGGGTGTGGAAAATGCCTGCCAGGACAGAATACTCATGATGGTTATGCATTCCGACTTTTACATTATCCAGAACACTCATCTGTGAAAACAGTCGGATATTCTGGAAGGTGCGGGCGATTCCAGCCTTACTGATCTCGATGTCCTTTTCCCCTGTGATATCTTTGCCATCCAGAAGAATACTTCCTGCATCTGGCTTGTATACACCGGTAAGCAGGTTAAATACCGTGGTCTTTCCGGCACCGTTCGGGCCAATCAGACCGTATAACTGATTTTTCTCAATCGTAATGTGAAATCCGTTTACGGCACGCAGACCGCCAAAGGAGATTCCCAGATTTTTTACTTCCAGCATTGCCATAACTTTACGCCTCCTCCTTTGCTTTCTTATGGAATACACGTTCACGCCATTCGATCATCTTCGGGCTCCAACTAAAGAGCATGATCACGATCAGCACGATTGCGTATACCAGCATACGGTTGTCACTTAAGAACTGCAGTACCACGTTGTTACCCAGCATCTGCATCTTTCGCAGGAAATAGTCCAGTACCAGATTCAGCACGATTGGTGCAATGACAGATCCACGGATATTTCCGATACCGCCAAGTACCACATATACCAGAATCATGATAGACATGTTGTAACCAAAGTTCTTTGGTGTGGCACTTAAAGTAGACAGGTTATGTGCATACAGGGCACCACCGATACCTGCCAGACCTGCTGATACGGAAAATGCCATCAGTTTGTATTTTGTAACGTTGATACCAATGGATTCTGCTGCAATGCGGTTGTCACGGATAGACTGGATCGCACGTCCGTCTCTGGAATCCACAAGACGCAGTACAATAAATAAAGTAATCAGAACCAGAATCACACCTATCGCAAAAGTAGCATCCTTCGGGATGCCTGTGATACCCTGCGGTCCATTGACAATGACCTGTCCGTCCGGCTCCATACCAAGGGAAAGTGAATCCTTCATAGAGAAATGAAAACCATTGCCATCTCTTCCAATATATAATACATTTACCAGGTTTTTGATAATCTCGCCAAAAGCCAGTGTCACGATAGCAAGGTAGTCACCTTTCAGACGCAGTACCGGGATACCGATGAGTACACCGAAAATAGCCGCTATAACTGCACCGATAATCAGTGCAATGATAAAACGGATTACACTGTTGGTAATCACATTTTCCATACATTTGGTGAAAAATACACTACTGAAAGCGCCCACACACATGAAGCCTGCGTGTCCCAGACTCAGTTCACCCAGAACGCCTACCACCAGATTCAGAGATACTGCCAGAATTACATAGTAACAAAACGGAATCAGAAGTCCGGATAAGGAACTGGACATGTGACCGGTCGCAGACAGGAGCTGCATTGCCAGAAAGCCAATGATTACAATACCATAGGTAATCGCATTCTGTTTTGCTTTTTTTGTCATCATCTTTTTCATGCCTCTATCCTCCTTATACTTTTTCCTGAATCTGCTTGCCCAGAAGACCTGTCGGTTTTACCAGAAGCACGACAATCAGTACTGCAAATACAATGGCATCTGCCATCTGGGAAGAAATATAGGCTTTTCCAAAGATCTCGATAATACCCAGAAGAATACCGCCGATCATGGCACCCGGAATGGATCCGATTCCTCCGAATACGGCTGCCACGAATGCCTTGATACCAGGCATAGATCCTGTATATGGTGTCAGGGACGGGTATGCGGAGCAAAGCAGTACACCTGCGATAGCTGCCAGCCCAGAACCAATCGCGAATGTCAATGCGATGGTTGCATTCACATTGATACCCATCAGCTGTGCTGCGCCTTTATCCTCAGATACTGCCAGCATAGCCTGACCTGGTTTTGTCTTGTTAATAAATAACGTCAGTCCCACTACAATCAGAATACATGCAGCGATAGTCACAATCGTCTCACCACTGATGTTCAGTCCTGCTACTTTCAGTGCAGGAATCTTTACAACAGAAGTAAAAGACTTGGTATTGGAACTCCAGAATAACAGTGCCAGGTTCTGTAACAGATAGCTGACACCGATGGCTGTAATCAATACTGCCAGAGGGGATGCTGCACTACGAAGCGGACGGTAAGCCACTGCTTCGATTGCCATTCCCAGTACGGTACAGATTACTACGGATAACAGAACTGCCGGAATCGCCGGCATGCCTGCAGCTGTCGAATAGAATACCACATATGCACCCACCATGATAACATCACCGTGGGCAAAGTTCAGCATCTTGGCAATACCGTATACCATGGTATATCCAAGTGCTATGATCGCATATACACTTCCGAGACTGATTCCACTGATCAGATAATTCAGAAAACTCATAATACACCTCTCCATCCTTGTTCTGTCATAAGAAAAAGTACTTTTTCCATGATAAGAAAAGAAGGGGTTGCCACCTGAACGGCAACCCCTGTGTTATCCTATATATTTACTGTGCTGTGTAAGCACCGTCTTTGATGACTACTGCCTTAGGTGCTTTGTCTGGTTCACCATCTGCACTCCAAGTCATGCCTGATCCTGTAAGGCCATCATATGTGATCTCTGTCATAGCTGTCTTCATTGCATCACAGATTGCAGAAGCATCCATATCCGGTGTCAGTCCTGCTTTTTCTGCTGCTGCCTTGATAATGTACATTCCATCATAAGCATCTGCTGCGAACTGGATCGGTGTATCGCCAAATTTTTCTTTGTAAGAAGAAACAAATGCCTGTGTCTGTTCATCTTTTGCATCTGCTGCAAATGGTGTCAGAAGCATAACTCCTTCTGCGAGGCTTGTATCAAATCCTTCTACTGCAAGAATACCATCCAGGCCATCACATCCGAAGAATGTCGGTGCATAGTCCATAGATGCAGCCTGTGTCAGAATCAGAGATGCTTCTGTGTAGTAGATTGGAAGGAATACCATATCTGCTCCTGCATCTTTTGCTTTCTGAAGCTGTACAGAGAAGTCTGTCTTGCTGTCTTCTGTGAATGCCTCAGCTGAAACAATCTCAAATGGCTGATTTGCTGCTTCTGTTGCAAATGTGTTATAAATACCTGATGAATATACATCAGAACTATTGTAGATAACTGCTACTTTCTCAGCCAGTCCGTTCTCTCCAATATACTGAGCGGAAGCAGTACCCTGGTTCGGGTCAGAGAAGCATACACGGAATGCATTGTCTCCGGAAATACTCTCTACTGCGGATCCCGAAGGTGTCAGCAGGAACATATTGTCGTTAGCTGCTTCCCCTTCTACTGCGGTACAAGGTGTAGATGTTACAGTACCAAGCAGCATCTGCATACCCCAGTCTTTTAATGTATTGTAGGCATTGACGGATTTTTCTGCGTCATGCTCATCATCCTGGAAGTTGAACTCGATCTGATATCCGTTGATACCACCTGCTGCATTGATCTCATCTGCTGCCATCTGGGATGCATTCATAACTGCCTGTCCGTAAACAGCAGCACCGCCTGTGATCGGTCCGATTCCACCAATCTTAAATGTGTCATCCGCAAATGCTGTAGTTGAAAAACAGGTTGCTGTCATAGCAACCGCTGCTGCCACGCTGACTGCTTTTGTTAATTTTCTCATAATACCTCTCCTCCTGTCATATCGACTTCTACGAAAAGTCTGCGTATTTATTGAACTTATAATACCCTTGTCGTTTTCCCTTTGTCAATATTTTTTTCCTGCTATTTGAATGATATATTGCATTACTTTTATGTATTTCATGCATTACTCTGTGTGCTTATCGCAATGTCATGCACAATTTACTGGATCAGATATTCGTTGATGGTTCTCTGCAGAATCTTCAGATTACTGTCCACATCTTTATCTTCTTCCAGAATTTTGTTGATCTCACTGTCCGTCAGAGACATTGCCTGTTCATATTTCTTAAACTGAGGTTCTACATGCCCTTCCTCAATAACCCGGCCCAGCAGTTTTCCGTTGATAACCGTATCTCCCTCTTCCATATCTTCCTGTACAACCTGTTCCATCTGTTGAGACTCTGTCACTGTCTTCAATACAGATGCTCCCTGGGAGTCATAAAAAATATTCATCTGGCTTTCTTCGTCATACGTCAGGAGCTTTAAAAACTCCCATGCCAGTTTTTCTTCTTTTGTATTGGCACTGATTCCCATCAGCAGGGAATCTACCTGCGAAATATTTCCGCCCTGTTCTCCTGCCGGCATTGTAACACAGTCCCACTGGAAATTGGCGTATTTTCGAATCTTATATGGGTAGGTCTTGTAAGTACGGTATTCCGCAAAGGTCAGCGGCATGAATGCCACCCGCCCGCCATTAAAGTCCTCCTGAGTCAGTTTTTCTCCGCCATACAGATCATTGATGCTGCGTACATATTTTACTGCTTCCACTACCCTGGAATCTGTCAGTGCAGCCTCTGTTCCCTTCTTATTAAACACACCGCCGCCATTGGAGCACAGCGCATCCATCCAGTCATAATTGTAGCTGCCAAACTGATCCGGTACTCCGTCACCGTCTGTATCTCTGGTTACTTTTTTGCAGATCTCATAAAAATCCTCCCAGGTCCAGTTCTCTTCCGGCATATCAATGCCTTCCTGGGTCAGCAGGGTTTTATTCACAAACATCAGTGTGGGCACGGTTTCATAAGGAAGTGCATACTGTACGGACTCATACTGTCCGCTGACAAATGCACTGGTAAAATATTTTTCCGGCTCAAAATCCGTATCTTCTTCTATAAATGTCTCCAGATTCTTCATCACGCCCATGGAAGCGAACTGATTAAAATCGGTACCCAGCACCATGAAAATATCCGGTTCTTCTCCTGCCAGGAGCTTTCTGGAAAACCACTCTGAATAGTCATCTTTGCGTATTCCACTGTAATAATGCACCGTCACGCCCGGATGCGCATGTTCAAATTTGGCAATTGCCTTATCGATAATAGTAAAACTGTTGGCCTGTGCCACATCCCAGTTGCTTCCGGTAAACATTCCGAACTCCAGAGTAATGTTTTTCCGCAAATGTACATGACAGATACCGTATGCTGACAGTCCCGCAACCAGAATTCCAGCCACAGCCATCATGATACTTTGTTTTCGTTTCATCTGTATTTCCGCCTTTTTATTTTTCATCTGCTGCCAGATGCTTGGCTGCATTAGTCTGCACTGCCCAGATCGCAAGCTGAGTACGGTCACGCAGATCCAGCTTATTCAATATCGTGCTCAAATAGTTGCGCACCGTTCCATCCGACAGATTCAGTGCATCTGCAATCTCTTTATTCGCCGCACCGGTTCCCACCTGTGCGATAATCTTCCACTCTGTCCTGGTCAGTTCTTCCACACCTTTTCTTCCCACCGGTATGGTGTAATCCGTCTGCGCCATTTGCGAAAACAGGCGTAATACCTTGGTGGCAATATCCGGATTGATCATGGCCTTGCCACTATACACAGTTTTGATAGCATTCTCCAGTTCATCCATAGAAACACCCTTCAGCAGGTATCCGCTGGCTCCGAACTTCAATGCATTGTATACATACTCATCGTCGTCAAATGTGGTCAGAATAATAATCTTGATCTCTGGATAGTTTTCTTTGATGATCTTGGTGCACTGTACCCCATCCATTTTCGGCATACGCACATCCATCAGAATAATGTCCGGTTTTTCCTTACGTACACTGCGGATTACTGCCTGCCCGTCCTCAGCCACATCACATACGGTGATATCCGGCTTGCTGTTTAACACAATCTGAAGACTCTGTCGGATCAGTTCCTGATCATCCGCTATTAATACTTTAATCATAGTTTTCCCCCCATCGTATCGGTATCTCTGCTGTCACTGTAAATCCATCACTTCCGTCAAAAGATACCGTTCCATGCAGCATCTCAATCCGTTCTTTGATATGTTTGGTTCCGAATCCACTCTTAATCTCTTTTGCTCCGATTCCGTTGTCTTTAATGGACAGCAGAATCATATCATTCTGTCTCTTTAATGTAATCCAGATCTTACCGGCCTTACCATGGCGCACTGCATTGGTGATGCTTTCCTGAATCACACGGTAAATAGCATTTTCCTCATCTTCATCAAACTTCAGATGTTTTTCTTCTGTGGAAAAATAAATCTTCACGTCAGATGCCTGGCTCATGTCGATAATCATCTTACGGATGGCCGCATCCAGACTCAGACGTTCCAGGGCATCGGGTCGCAGTTCGTTCACGGAACGACGAACATCTTTGATCCCCTCCCTGCTGACATCTGACAATAATTTTAACTGTTTCTTCGTCTGCTCCGGACTGATATCAATCAGCGCCAGGCAGGCATCCAGACCTGTTGCAATCCCTGTCAGGGTATGTCCCAGTGTATCGTGAATCTCCCGCGCCAGACGGTTTCTTTCTTTTGTCTGTGTCATCTTCTCTGTCATACTGGCGTATTCCTGAAGCTGTTCATTGGCTGTCTGAATCTCATGATACAATTCATTGATCTGCTCAATCGTGCCCCTCTGTGCGTTAATCACATAAACACAGTAGATAATAAATAACACCACATTCAGCGAAATCAGAATATTGAACACGCCATAAAATATCTGCTGTGTAGACGCCGGGTAATACTGTATGTAAGAGTTCAGATGATACAGTGGCATATAGATGGACAGCAGCTCGTAATCTGCCAGAACATAGCCTCCAATTGCCAGCGCAACCAGTGCCACTTTTACTTTTCCACCTTTGACCAGTGAAATCATAGTTGCAAACAGGAACAACAGTAATCCGTTATAATTAAAATTCAGTGTGTAAATTACCATAAAACATAACACCAGATCAAACAACATAGAACAGATCATTAGTTGATACTTTTTTACTATCTGCCTGAAAAGGAAGGATACTATCAGAAAAACGGCTGCTATGATGCAAGTATGCATCACATTTTCCGGATTCTTGGGAATTGCTGTCACTCCATCCAGGAAGCTCCTGGCATCGTAGCGGTAAATTATTTTCTCCGTCGTATAGTAGATAAAAGTAGAAATCAGGATCACGGCTGCTACATTCAGTGCCAGCATGGAGCCCTGCAGCAGGATCACGGTTTTATCTTTTTCTTCGTTCATTCGGTCCACCTCTCCTCTATCTGCCCCATCCGGTGATTTCATAGTCATCCAGATTTTCCTGTGTAATCATGTATGGTGTGATACTGATGTATTTTTTTACTTCTTTTCCATCCAGACAGTCATAGGCAGTCTGGGCTGCCACTTCCCCGATCTGACGCGGATCCTGTCCGCTGGTTCCTGTCACCAGTCCCAGATTCAGCATAGACTTGAAGTCCGGTGAACCATCAATCCCATAAATCAATACTCCGTTGTCTTCATGATACTGCTGCAGCGCAGCAAGCGCTCCCAGTGCTGACGGGTCATTTCCTCCCAGTACTACCTCACACTCTATTCCACGGTTTAATATGGAGGCCATGGCGTCCGCACTGTCCTCAAATTCTCCCTGTCCGCATTTTCTGGCTACAACTTTGTAATTATCTCCTTCTGCCGAAGCCTCCACCGTTTCAATAAATCCCTGTACACGATTGGATATGGAAGTCTGAGTCGGATTATCCAGTACCACAATTCTGGCTTTATCCAGACGCTTCATCATATCTTCTGCGCATTGCACTCCTGCTTCGTAATTGTCCGTTTCGATAATGGATGACACATACTCCTGATCCTTTACAACCGTATCCATGTTGATAACAATGACGCCCTTTTCCTGACATGCTTTTAATGCCGGTTCTACCGTTTCCCAATCCACCGGATTCAGAAAAAGGACCTCAATCCCCTCATCCAGCATCTCCAGGATCTGGTCATTCTGCTTCTCCTGATCCTGACACGGGTTACGGGAAATCACAATATCTCCGTTTCCTTCCACTACATTTTCAATAGCTTCATGCAGCACATCAAAATATGGATTATTCCTCGTCATATAGGTCGCACCGAATATCTTCGGCTCATGCTCCTCTTCTGTCACTTCTGCCACACGGCATCCAGTCAGAGCAGCTGATGCCGCCAGAATTGCTGATGTTAAAATTACTTTTCTGTTCATATATTCTCCCAACTCTATTGATTCACGCACACAAACATTCTGTTTAAATTTTATGTCTGAAAAAGATGTGGGTCAAGAGTTTTTGTGACAGTATCTCTAAAGTATATTAAAAATGAACGAATTTGGAATTTATAGACGAACGAAAACAAACTGCTCTCATCTGTTCAGACACGTCGATTTTGGGCATCTACTGCGTCATTTATTATTCTTCATATTTTTGCGAACAAACATTGCAAAAATATGAAGAACACTATACTCGCAGATGCTCCTAAAATCTTCCTATCGTCTTACACAAATTGAGAGCAGTTTGTTTTCTGTTTATCTATATCTTCCCAAAAACGTATGCTTTTTATCTAATTTTTTTATAAACAAGATCTGACAGTTTTCAGATCCTGTGATTCATGACATATATGTACAACAAAATCCCCATGCCATATAACACGGGGATCTGTTTTCTTATTATGCGGGAAGGATATTTTATCTTCCTGCTTTTTTGTTTCTTACCCAGTCTACGTATACTGCCAGCAGAATTACGAGACCTTTTACAATATACTGCCAGTTGGAGTCTACACCCATCAGGTTCAGTCCGTTGTTCAGAATACCGATGATTAATACACCGATCAGTGTTCCGCCAAGTGTACCGGAACCACCACTCATGGAAGTACCACCTACGACTACGGCTGCGATAGCATCCATTTCAGCGCCATCACCGGCTGTCGGCTGTCCGGAATACAAACGGGATGCAATGATAACACCTGCAATACCTGCCATAATTCCTGTGTATGTATACACGATGAATTTTACTTTTTCTACGTTGATACCTGAGAATTTTGCTGCCTGTGCGTTACCACCTACTGCGTAAATGTGACGTCCAAGCTGTGTTCTGTTTACCATGAATACCGCAATGATGAAGATAATAATCATCAGTACTGCAGGTACCGGAAATGGTCCGATATATCCGGCGCCTGGCCATTTAAACAGTGGTTCCATACAACGAATCGGAGCACCACCGGTAATAACCAGAGCAATACCTTTTGCAATGTTCATAGATGCCAGTGTTACGATGAAAGGTGGGATATCTGTTTTACAGATAACAAAACCATTAAATACACCAACCAGTGCTCCAACTAAAATAGCCAGAATAAATCCAACTACGATTGGAAGATGGAAGTATACTACAGATCCTGCAGCCACACATCCGGAAAGAGCGATAACAGAACCAACTGAAAGTTCGATTCCACCCAGGATGATAACCATTGTCATACCGGTTGCCAGGAACATATTCGATGCATTCTGACGAAGAATGTTGAATAAGTTCTTAGGTGTCATAAATGTAGTTCTTGTCTTTGGGTAAATCAGCATAAATACACACATTGCAATCAATGCAATGATAATACCGATATTGTCTTTAAAATATTTGACGATTCCATTTTTTACTCTGGATGCCATAACGTTTCCTCCTTAAAATACGATATGATTTGATCTTTTTATTTTGCTGCAAGCTGCATGATTGCTTCCTGTTCTGCTTCCTCATGATTCAGACATCCTGTGACACGTCCCTCATTCATGACATAGACACGGTCACTCATGTTGATGATTTCAGGAAGTTCGGAGGAAATCATGATAATGGACATTCCCTCTTTTACCAGATCGTTCATGATAGAATAGATCTCTGCCTTTGCACCAACATCCACACCACGGGTCGGTTCGTCCAGAATCAGAATCTCCGGGTGGGTTGCCAGCCAGCGTCCAATCATTACTTTCTGCTGGTTTCCACCGGACAGATTACCAATTACCTGCTCCTGACTCGGTGTCTTAGTTGCCATCATATCGATATATTTCTGAGTAATTTCTTCTTCTTTTTTGCCATCTACATGAAGATTTTTGATGAATTGTCCCAGTACCTCAATCGTGGAGTTAAATCTCACACTCTGTACTTTATAAAGACCTTCTTCTTTTCGGCTTTCCGGAACCAGTGCGATTCCATACTTTAATGCATCAACTGGGGACTTGATATTTACTTTCTTTCCCTTTACATATACATCTCCGGTCATATGATCTGCCAGTCCGAAGATAGCTTTCATGGTTTCACTTCGACCTGCTCCAACCAGTCCTGCAAAACCAATGATTTCCCCCTTATGAAGCTCGAAGCTGGCATCCTTTGCCATTTTTCCATCGGAAATATGGTCACACTTCAGGATCACTTCTCCCGGCTCAAGGAAATCTCTTGTATAATAATTTGTTAACTCACGTCCTACCATCAAGGCAATCAGAGCATCTTTATTTGTCTCTTTTACCACTCTGGTACCTACTGTCTGACCATCTCGCATGACAGTAACGCGGTCACAGATTTCTTCCAATTCACTCATCTTATGAGAAATATAGATGATACCTACCCCTTTCTTGGTCAGGGTACGCATAGTTTCAAATAAGAAACCGACTTCTTTATCAGATATGGATGACGTCGGTTCATCCATAACCAGAATTTTGGAATTAAATGAAATTGCTTTTACGATTTCAACCATCTGCTGCTGGGCGATTGTCAGTTTTTCAACCAGTGTATCAGCATTGATATTCATCTCATAAGCATCCAACAGTTCCTGTGCATCCCTGGACATCTTTACACGATCCACGTTCATCTTTGTTCCCGGTTCCCGTCCAAGGAATATATTTTCTGCAACAGTCATATATGGCACCAGCACCAGTTCCTGATGCACGATCGAAACACCTGCATGACGGGCTGCCACTACATCATTAATCTCAGTTTTCTGACCATCAATGAAGATTTCGCCCTCTTCTGCATGATAAATACCACCCAATACTTTTATCAGCGTTGATTTTCCTGCTCCGTTTTCTCCAAGAAGTGCATGTACTTCTCCTGCTTTCAGCTGAAGGTTTACGTTCTGCAGAGCCTTAACTCCAGGGAAGGATTTGCTAATGCCCTTCATTTCAAGTAAGTATTTTTCACTCACTAATCGCCACCACCTGTCTTTTTTCATACTTTCCATGACACAGAAAAAATATTTTCTGTGTCATGGAAAAGGCTCTGCCCGCTTAAGGAGCAAAGCCCTTTGTCACCTCGTTATCAGATTTTATATTTTGCCTGTCGGCTTACTGCCATCCATCTGTACCGTAATCATCTACGTTATCAGCTGTTACAAGGAATGTTTCGATTGGGATGAATTCTTCTACTTCTTCGCCATCTAACCATTTGTAAGCTGTTTCAGCAATTGTCTTACCAATTGTGATTGGGGACTGTGCTCCGGTACCTTCAATCATAGTATCTTTCAGAAGTGCTTTTACGTCTGGAGATCCGTCAACACCATAGATCAGTGGGGATACACCTGCTGCATCGGCTGCTGCATATGCGCCAAGAGCTGTTGGGTCATTTCCGCCAAAGATAGCTACTACATCTGGGTTAGCTGTCAGAAGGTCAGTAGCTTTTTCATTAGCAACCTGCTGGTTACCCTGAGCATCCTGCTGTCCTACTACGTTAAATTCTACACCAGATTCTTTGATTGCATCCAGGAATCCGTTTGTTCTGTCTGTTACAGACTGCATAGTTGGGGAATCCAGTACCAGGATATCTCCACCTTCCGGAACTTTCTTAGCAAGGTCTTCACCACAAACATAACCAGCATTGTAGTTATCAGATCCGGCATAAGATACTAAGTAGCTCATGTCACCAACCTGTGTATCGAAACCAAACATTGGAATCTCTGCATCTTTTAACATATCCAGTCCAGGAATGATACCGTCAGCATCTACAGGGTTTACAAACATCATTTCGATTCCTCTGGAGATCAGGTCTTCGATCTGGTCAATCTGTTTGTTGGAATCGTTTGCCGGGTCCATAGCTACCAGCTCGTCACCATTTGCTTCTACTACTTCTTCAATAGCACCCTGAAGAGCAACGAAGAATGGGTTTGTTCCATCCATACATGTGTAACCAACCAGTTTTCCTTCTGCGCTTGCGCTCATAGCCATCATGCTTCCAAGAGCTGCTGTGCACATTAACGCTGTAACCACTTTTCTTTTCATTTTTCAATTACCTCCCAAGTAATTATTTGTTATTAATACTATAAAATTTTTCCAAGCTTTTTTCACCTGTACTTTGTAACATTTTTCATATGACATTTGTCATATTTTTATATGCAAATAGTCAAAAAGCACACAACTGCCAGCCTTGCATTCGGCATTGTTGTGTGCTTTCTATCATTTTTCACATATTTTCGGCTTACTTTTTGTATAATACAACACTTATACCTCTGACACATGTACACATTGCTGTATTATAACTTCAGCTTAAAACATTCTTTATTCGTATCTGTTCAGTATCTTCACTCTTAGTATGCTTTGCCCCAGTATACCATAGCCTTGGCCGGCTTCTTGCAGTAGATACATTCACAGGTAATCTCTTCCTGCTGGAATGGAATACAACGGGATGTAACACCGGCTTCTTCCTTTAATGCATCTTCACATGCCTGATCACCGCACCACATTGCCTTGATGAATCCAGGCTTGTTCTCTGCGATATCCTTGAACTCATCCAGAGTCTTGGCAGTGTAAGTATGGGATTCTCTGTGTGTTCTTGCTCTCTCCAGCATATCCTTCTGCATAATCTCCAGAGTCTCAGTAACCTTGCCGGTCAGTTCTTCCAGAGATACAGTAATCTTTTCTCTGGTGTCACGGCGAACGATCACTGCCTGTCCTGCTTCGATGTCCTTCGGTCCCAGCTCGATACGTACCGGAATACCACGCATCTCGCTCTCTGAGAACTTCCATCCCGGACTCTTGTCAGAATCATCCATTCTTGTACGGATACCAGATTTTACCAGTGCTTCCTTCACTTCGGCAGCCTTATCCAGAACCCCTTCCTTCTTCTGCTGAATCGGGATCACCATTGCCTGTACCGGTGCGATACGTGGTGGCAGTACCAGTCCACTGTTATCACCATGTACCATGATAATTGCTCCGATCATACGGGTGGTCATACCCCAGGAAGTCTGATGTACATATTTTAAGGTGTTATCTTTATCTGTATATTGAATACCAAATGCCTTCGCAAATCCATCACCGAAGTTGTGGCTGGTTCCGGACTGCAGTGCTTTACCATCATGCATCAGTGATTCAATGGTATAAGTAGCTTCTGCACCTGCGAATTTTTCCTTGTCTGTCTTGCGGCCCTTAACAACCGGGATAGCCAGTACTTCTTCACAGAAATCAGCATATACATTCAGCATCTGAATGGTACGTGCCTCAGCCTCTTCTGCTGTAGCATGTGCCGTATGACCTTCCTGCCACAGGAATTCTCTGGAACGAAGGAAAGGTCTTGTGGTCTTCTCCCATCTCATAACGGAACACCACTGGTTATATACCTTCGGCAGATCACGGTAAGAATGAATATCATTCGCATAAAAATCACAGAATAATGTCTCAGATGTCGGACGTACACACATTCTCTCCTGAAGCGGTTCCAGTCCTCCATGGGTTACCCATGCTACTTCCGGTGCGAATCCTTCTACATGATCCTTTTCCTTCTGAAGAAGGCTCTCCGGGATCAGCATTGGAAGATATACATTCTCCACGCCTGTTTCTTTGAATCTGCGGTCCAGTTCGTGCTGGATATTTTCCCAGATTGCATATCCGGCAGGTTTGATGACCATACATCCTTTCACACTTGTATAGTCTGTCAGCTCTGCTTTTTTAACAACATCTGTATACCATTGTGCAAAATCCTCTTCCATAGAAGTAATGGATTCCACAAGTTTCTTTTCCTTTGCCATTGTCTATCTCCTCATTTTATTATTCTCAATCGTATCTGCCTGATACAGGCATTCTTCGGACACTGTAATCCCATTTTATTGCAAACCCCCGTTTTCGTCAAGAATCTCCTAGATTTTTCTGGTATTTTCCACTGCATTATGCT
The DNA here is from genome assembly GCF_014385005.1 of Jingyaoa shaoxingensis. Classification (GTDB taxonomy): domain Bacteria; phylum Bacillota; class Clostridia; order Lachnospirales; family Lachnospiraceae; genus Marvinbryantia; species Marvinbryantia shaoxingensis. Next base: position 74,979 of record NZ_JACRSZ010000006.1, read on the forward strand.
AAATTATAGAAAAAGGAAATCTTATATAGCGGTGTCGCGGAAAGGGGCTTTTATGAACTCGCCTGTTCTTTATCGAAAACGTCTGATCCCTGCTGAATGTGTTCTTCTGGATAAGGATAAGGTCATTCGATGTACGGATGATTATCTGATCACCACCTGGGACACCATACGCCCCAAAAAAGACCTGAGCCATGGCATTTCCGTTTTTTTCTGGAAGCAGGGCGTCAAAGTAAGTAAGTTCTACGATCACCAGAACCGGCTGATCTGCTGGTACTGTGATATTATCACACATGAATACCAGCCCGAAACCAATACCTATATTACGATCGATCTGCTCGCCGATGTTCTGGTCTATCCGGATGGTCAGATAAAAGTCGTAGATCTGGATGAACTCGCCGATGCAGTAGAGCAGCATCTGATCTCTCAGAAAATGCTCCTGACTGCCCTGCGCCAGTTGAATACTCTGTTGGATCATATCTACAGTGGCAAGTTTGCCGAATATCAGTCATATATCGAAGAAATTGAAAAAACAGCCAAGAATGAGCTGTAAAATTAGTTTCCAGCTATAAGAAACGCCAGTTCCGGCAAATGCCGGTTCTGGCGCTCTTTTTATGCTTTTTGAAACCCTGATTTTTCTACACATTCAGGGTTATCGTTCTGCCTGACGGCTGATATGAGATCAGTTCTACTCCGGCTGTTTTAAGCATCCGCTTAGATGCCAGTACGTTGACCGCCGTCGCATACTTATCTGAAGCATATACCAGTTTCTTGATACCTGATTGGATAATTGCCTTGGCACATTCGTTGCATGGAAATAATGTCACATAGATGGTTGCCCCCTCCAGACTTCCTCCACGGTAGTTCAGAATAGCATTTAATTCAGAATGGGTAGTATACAAATACTTACTGTCCAGACCTTCTGCTTCTCTGCTCCATGGAAATTCATCATCTGAGCAGCCGATCGGGAACCCGTTGTAACCCATGGACAGGATCTTATTATCCTGGCTGACAATGCAGGCTCCCACCTGAGTATTCGGGTCCTTGGAACGCATACTTGCAAGAATCGCTACTCCCATAAAATATTCATCCCATGAAATATAATCTTTGCGCTTATCTGACATGATTTTCACCTGTACCTTTTAATCCTGTTCAATCAACTCAATTCTTCTCTTATGACGCTCTGCGTTGGAAAACGGTGTATCCAGGAATGTATCCACAATCTTCAGTGCCAGTCCCGGTCCAACAACTCTTCCACCCAGTGCAAGAATATTTGCATCATTGTGCTGTCTGGTTGCTTCTGCTGTGAAACAGTCCGTACACAGTGCCGCACGAATTCCTTTTACCTTGTTGGCTGCGATGGAAATGCCGATCCCTGTTCCACAGATCAGAATACCTCTTTCACATTCCCCTGAAGTAATGGCAGATGTTACTTTTCTTGCATAGATCGGATAATCTACTGCCTCTTCACTGTCACATCCGAAGTCTTTATATTCCAGACCTCTTTCTTCAAGATGCTTTAAGATCTCTTTTTTTAATACGTAACCGCCGTGATCACATGCTACCGCTATCATGTTCTTCATCCTCCTGTAATAATACTTCTGTTAATTTTGAAATAATCAGTTCCAATACATCAAAACAATGACCATACTCTTCCAGTGCCTTGCCATGAGGATCGTAGATATCCCCCTCTTCCGTCTGGCTGTACTCCGAAATGGTATACAGATTCTTCACTCTGTCCTCATACTCTTCCTGTATCTTCTGCTTCTGTGCCTGTTCCATTGTCAGAATCAGAGTACGTTCATCAAAATCATCTGCCGAAAAAGCTACTGCCTCGTGATCCGGAAGCTCCAGCTTATGCTGTGACAGTATCTCTTTCGCCTTGGGATTCACAGGTTCCGGAAATAATACAATCATTCCCTTTGAATCCACCAGGATATCCTCCAACAGCATTTTGTTCTGTAAGATTGCTTCTGCCATCGGTCCTCTGGAGGTATCACTGTGACTTACAAACAACACTTTATCATACTTCTTCATATATTCTTCCTCTAAACCTGGATAATCTGATGCCCCGCAGCCTTGACCATCCGGTTCATAATCGCCTGTCCCAGATTCGGTGTCTCAAAAGCTTCTGAGAAAATACAGCTTACCTGCTGCTCATCAAATTCCCGTAACACTGCATACAGATGTCTGGAAATGCTCAGTTCATCACGACGGCTTCCCATAGACTTTACTGTGCCTCCACAGTAGCGGTGCACTGTCTCATCTGACGCAATCACGCCCGGTCGGTTTCCCTTCTTTAATTCCTCACAGATACGGTCGTTAATATAGGCAATTACCTTTTCTTCTTCCCCTTCCACGATGACCATATCTGCCTTTGGGGCATAATGCTTATAGCGCATACCAGGTGCCTTCGGGCGCTGCTTGCAGTCTGCAGACAAAAGTGTAGGATCTACTTCCACCTTCCCGATGACTTTCTCCAGCATTGCCTTATTAATATAGCCTGGACGTAAGATTGTCGGCACACCGGTACTCAGATCCACGATGGTGGATTCCACTCCGATTCCAACGCTTCCTCCATCCAGTATCATCTCAATCTTGCCATCCAGATCATCTGCCACATGCTGTGCGGTGGTCGGGCTTGGCCTGCCGGATGTATTGGCACTCGGTGCTGCAATATAACCACCTCCGGCTTCGATCATCTTCAGCGCAACTGGATGGTTCGGCATACGTACCGCTACAGTATCCAGCCCTCCTGTCGTTCCATATGGTACGATCTCTTTTTTCTGAAAAATCATAGTCAGTGGCCCAGGCCAGAACTTCTCAGCCAGCTTCTTCGCTTCTTCCGGTACTTCTTCTACAATCCGATACAGGTCTTCTGTCTTCGCTATATGGACAATCAGCGGATTGTCAGAAGGTCTGCCCTTTGCCGCATAGATCTTGAACGCTGCCTGTTCATCCAGTGCATTGGCTCCCAATCCGTATACTGTCTCCGTCGGAAATGCCACAAGACCGCCATTCTTCAGGATCTCGCCCGCTTCTCTCATCTCTTTTTCATCTATCTGATTCGTCATATCTGATATGATCGTCTGCATGTATGTTCGCTTCCTTTTTCTGTCTGTTCGCATCTGTCCAGTACCTTCACAGCAGGTTCTGAACAGTTCTCTTTTTCTTAGTAAGTATAACATTTACCGATACTGAACGCAATAGAGGTTTTCGTCAGAGAACGGACGCCCGTTCTCTGAGGTATTTTCTTATTCCTTCGCATATTGCTTCTGCGACCTGCTCCTGATACTTCTCACTGATCAGTTTTTCTGCTTCTTCTGTATTGCTCAGAAACCCACATTCTGCAATCACCGTCGGAATCTGGGTTTTTTTCAATATGTAATAAGTATTATTTGCCTTGATTTCCCGCGGTCTGGCAATATCCAGCTTCTGGTTTAGTGCTTCCTGCAAGGTCTGTGCCAGTTCTTTTCCTTTCTGAGATGTCTCATAATAGAACACTTGCGGGCCACATACGTATTCCTCCGTATAACTGTTCTGATGTATACTCACTGCCAGATCCGCACCGGATTCATTGATGACCGTACATCGTTTTTTCATATCCTGCTGTTTCTTGTTCTCCTCATTTTCATCATACAGCCCCCGGTCACTTTCCCGCGTCATAATGGTCTCGATCCCTGCCGCCTCCAGATTTTGCTGTACTTTCCCTGCAATTGCCAGATTGATCTCCTTCTCCAGAATGTTTCCTATACCGACTTTGCCGGAATCGAAGCCTCCGTGTCCGGCATCTATCACAACCCGGTACTCTTTTACTTCTCCGGATACCGCCTGGGTGATCCGATTGTGCATCTCCATCATCTGTGCTCCCAGTCTTCCGACATAAAATGCCCCTGCCAGAATCAATGCCGTCATGATCCGTTCCAGTTGTCTTTTGCCCATGAAAAATCCCCGCTGCATACTTTTTACCAGTGTATGCAACGGGGACTCTGTTTACTTATGAACTTATATACTTGGCAATCAGATCCCATACGGAATCATCTTCCAGCCCAAGCTTCCATTCTGCAACGCCGGCCAGATTGTAATTCTTGATCAGCTCCAGTTTCTTGGTTAACGACTTGGTGTCTTCCAGCCAGATCTGATACAATGCACCATCCTCGCCTTCAAACTGTGCATAATTCTGCTGTGTAGTCTCATCCCAGGTACTCTCTGCCTGATTGTTCTCCAGCACCTGCTGTGCATCGTTCATACCCAGTGCATCACTGGTCACAGTAGTGGTGCCATCTGCATTGGTGGTCGTACACCAAAGTCTGGTATAAAACGGAATACCGCTGATGATCTTCGCCGCCGGCACATCAGTCAATGTGTTCTGAATGCCTTCTTCTTCAAAAGACAGACTTGCTACCGATCCTGCTTCCTCTGACCCGGCATAGTGTTCATCGTAACCCATGATAATCACATAATCACACACTTCTCCCAGTGCCTTGCGGTTATAATGTGCGGTAAAGTCCATCGGAACCGGTACATCTACTGATAAAGCAATACCATTCTTCCGGCACATGACTGATAACTCACGCACAAATTGCACATATCCGTCTGCTGCGTCTTCTGAGATATTCTCAAAATCCACATTAATTCCATCAAAACTGTACTCGATGGCCGCTGCGATCAACTGATTCTCGATCTTGTTTCTCGCTGAAGTTGTGTTCATAACCTGAGCGAAATCAATATTCTCACTGAAGTTGTCTACCAGTGGCCATACTTCCATATCATTGTCATGCGCAGTATCCACATAATCCGCCAGCGCCAGGGAATCCAGCGTTCCGTCATTGGATGCAATACTGAACCAGGTAGGTGAAATGGTGTTGACCTTCTTCACACTGGCAATATCATAAATGATATTGTAATTGGCATCCATACTGGTCGTCTGGTGCCATACCAGATTGATCTTGTAATCCTTCACAATGCTGGTATATTCCGGTGCAGTAAAGTCCGTCGTTAAGGTCTCCGTATGTTCCTTTACCAGACGATCGTTCTTAATATAGCCAATATATCCATCCTGTGTCAGAATCTTGGTCCAGTCTTCCATAGGCTCCAAAATGCGAACCACTTCGTTCTTCTCTACTTCCCTCAGAATCGGACTCTTGATGCCTCCCAGCGTACGAACCTTACCCTTCTTGCGGATGCTGGCTACGGTCACATCTCCCCATTCATTGTTAATCACAATGCGGTTCGGCTCCTGAAATACCTCATAAGAAATCGCCGTGTACTGCTTTACAAAGTCCAGTGCAATATAAGTCTTGCTGCCATCAATCAGTACGATATTATAAGTCAGATCCTGTGTCTTGCCATCTGTGGTATAACTGCTGGCACCTGCCGGGATCTGTACCACATCTGTCGGCATAGTGTATAACATAGTGTTATTATCCGAATCCCAGTAAAAATAATCATTCAGTGTTTCTTTGACTGCCTGATAATCCACATATGCCACATCGCCAATCAGCTTTCCTTTATAAGAAATGATCTCGCTGCCTACTACGATTGCCGCTTCATCATCACTGTCCAGTCCGAAATATTCCTGACTGTCCATTACTTCAGATGAAGGCGTATATTTTTGAATCAGCCTGGTCAGAAAACCGATCCCAACTACCACCACAATTAACAGAATCACTGCCAGAGCCGGTGCCACCTTTTTCTTCATTCTCATTCCTCCGTGCCTGTGCCAATGATATGGCATACTTGCTGTTCTGAGTATAGCATACTTTGTGACACACATCTAACAGTTTTCGACTTTTTCAGAAAAACTTCATACAATTTTAAGTTTTCTGTTCAGGGAAACCCGGATTGCTATTCTCTTGGTTTTATTCGTTTTTTTCTGATCCTGTCGAAACCGATTCCACAGATCTCATTATTCCCGTCAAAACGGTAATCCCTCATGTAATCTGACTCTTCCCGTACATAATTGGCAATTCCATAGCTGGTACTGGGTCTGCCGTTCAGCCACAGGGACATTCCTGCATTCTGATACCCCTGCAGTTCCTTATACAGGCTGCTCTCCAGTACTTTCTCTTTACGTTTTTCAAACATCTCTTTTGTATCATGTGATCTTGTACCGTATGTTCTCATACCGTACGGTTTTCTGTATTCGATGTTTCTCACTTCTTTCTGTTCTCTCTACGGAACCCACGAAGGTGCTGCCTGTGATATATTTCTGCCGTGGTACTCTTATGCAGTCAGTCCTGTATATCCTGCTGCAGATCCGTAAACTCTTTTTCAGAGAAGACAATGCCAATATTCTGTTGTTCCGTATCTTCACCGATACGATGTTATCAATATTATTAAATAAGATGAAATGCATGCGAAGAATATCGCATGTAAGAAATAATTCGCAGAAGAATCTGCTGACGCTGTAAAATAGTCCTCCTTTCTTCATTTTTAATATGTGTCTTCTCTTATTATTTATTATACAGCACATATTCTTGTATTTCAAGTATTTTATAATAATTTTACAGATCACTGCCAGTATTCCACTTTACATTTTTGACTAAAGTAGGATATACTGTAAGCAGAAAGGTTGCTGATATCAGTAACCTTTCAAGATATCAGGCAAGGAAGTGATTTCATGAAAATTGAAAGACTGAATGAAAATCAGATACGCTGTACATTGACTCGTGAAGATCTCGCTGAACGCAAATTAAAACTCAGCGAACTGGCATATGGTACCGAAAAAGCGAAGTCCCTTTTCCGGGAGATGATGCAGCAGGCTGCCTATGAATGTGGTTTTGAAGCAAATGATATTCCTCTTATGATTGAGGCAATTCCAATGTCTGCTGATTCGATTATCCTGATCATTACCAAGGTTGAGGATCCTGAGGAACTGGATACTCGTTTTGCCAAGTTCTCTCAGGGTAATTCCGCAGATGATAACAGTGATCTTCTCAGCGCGCTCTCTTCTGTCAAACCGGAAGGAGCCGATGATATCCTGAATCTGTTCCAGAAGATCCGTGATACACATAAGGCTCTGTCCTCCAGGGCTGAGAATTCTGACACGAATCAATCTGCTGATTCAGAATCAGAAGAAGATCTGTATGTGGAACTGAAAAAGATTTATGGTTTCCACAGACTTGACGATGTCATCCATGCCGCTCATATTCTTCAGGGCAGCTACAATGGGGTGAACTCTCTTTATAAAGATACTTCAGACGATTCCTATCATCTTATTCTGAGCAAGTCCTCCCATACGCCGGAGGAATTCAACCGTATCTGCAATATGCTCTCTGAATATGGCACGGGTCTGAAGTATACGGCGGGTAATGAAGCTTATCTGGTAGAACACGGCGAAGCCATTGTGCGCAATGAAGCATTGCAGAAGCTGTCAGCACTGTAAGCAGACACGTTGTGAACCCGCCGCGCGTACGAAAAAAGGGATTGACGTTAAAACGCCAATCCCTTTTTCATTTTATCTTATTTGCTAACGCTTTCCAGATATGCATTCAGTCTTGCAACTACAAGATCTACTGGAAGTCCATGAACCATAGCTGCTTCTTCCAGAGATTCTGCCTGTGAAGAAGGGCATCCTACACAGTGCATTCCGCTTGCCATTAATACGCCTGCCATGTTTGGATCTAACTGAAGGATTTCACCAATCAGCATGTCTTTATTTACTTTTGCCATTTTAACTACCTCCTGGTATGATATTCTACTTTTGTGTGTTGCTTTAATAGTTACAGCAAGACACTCCCATGACCGATTATAATGCTATTTTTCCTGCACGTCAAGGGGATCAGAATCCACTTTGGCCGTTCTGATAAACGTCCTCATTTTCTTCAGATTGGCAATTCCGTCCTTTCTTCCGAGCTGATAGACCTCTTCCAGTTTTTCCGGATCGTTCTCAGTTCTGGATATGGTGATAGGTTCACTTGGACGAATCACCAGTGCCTTTCCTGCCTTTTCCTGTTCTTCTACCAGACGCAGTTCTTCATTATACATGATATGACGTTGTTTCATGGCTTTTGCCACTTCCGGATATTTATGCAGCAGTGTTTTAAAAAGAGGAATCATCTTGTTTTTCTTCTTATGATATGTCTTATCTCTGGTCAGAATGATGATATTTCTCCTGTACCCGATGCTGCGAAACCACTCCAGCGGAATAGAATCTGCGATGCCTCCGTCCAGAAGCTTATAGCCATCCACCTCTACAATGTTGGACAGCAACGGCATGGACGCTGATGCACGGAACCATTCCAGATCCTTGTCTGTTCCGGTGGTGCATTTATGATATACGGCTTTTCCCGTGGTCACATCTGTCCCTACTACATAGAATTCTGCCGGATTCTTCTGAAACGTCTCACTGTCAAATGGATCCAGCTTTTCAGGAATCTCATGATAACAGAATTCTGTTCCAAAGTAGTCTCCTGTCTTCAACAAAGAATGGAATCCCGCATAACGAGGATCCCTTCCGTATTTTTTATTATATCGAATGGTTCTGCCAATCTGTTTTGATTTATAATTACAGCCAAATACCGCTCCGGCAGAAACTCCTACTGCTCCGTCTACCCAAATGTTGTTCTCCATCATGACATCCAGCACCCCTGCTGTATACATGCCACGCATGGCGCCGCCTTCCAGTATCAAACCTGTCTTCATAGCTATTTACTTCCTTTTCCATATCCTTTAAAGAAATCTGACAATGCATCCAGTGTCTTCACCAATACCGGAACTTCTTCATCTGTCAGCTTTTCCATAACTGCGCTGGTCATCTGACGGTGATAATCTGCATGGTGCTCATAGGCCGCCACGCCTTTTTCCGTCAGCTTTATAAATACCACACGCCGGTCTTCCTCGCTTCTGTGGCGTTCTACGTAGTTTTTCTTTACCAGATGATTGATGGCAGTGGTAAGGGAACCTACTGTAATGTTCAGCTTTCTGGCTACGGAAGACATATTGCTTCCATCGCCGAGACCGATTGCTTCTATGACATGCATATCATTGTTGGTAATGTCCTTGAATTCATCGGTAATAATGGCTTTTTCTTCCAGAACCCAGACCTCATTAATCAGGTTCACCAGTATATAATTGATTTTTTCTGCTGCGTTATCCATTCTCTCTCCCATGTATCGCCACCATATCTTTCTGAAATTCCGTTTGTGATTATTATATCCTCTTTTCGCATTTGCAGGCAACTGTTTTTTCATGCGGGTGAAATGTCCAAAGAAGTTCAATATACTAAAATATGCGCCTGACGGTCAAAGAAGATCAATATATGATATCCATTAAGATACGTTGATTTTCGGCATCTGCTGCGTCATCTAGCGACACCTGTGACGCTGCAAACGGTTCTATCGCAGGGAGCAGGTGTCCATAAGCGATGCTAAAAAATGCGAGAAATTAACGTATCTTAGCAGACAATACATTTTCAGTCGTTCGTCTTTCACAATAAATCACAGATCATCCATCCGCATTCGTCCGTCTTTCACAAATTACAGCTCATCTCCCAGCATTTCTTCCATGACTTCTCTCACAGTCTGTATTTTCTTTGCCTTCCATGCGTTTGCCCCGCAGAACAGCAGTGCCTGGTCTGTCTCTCCTTTAGCTGCATGGATCAGGGCATCGGTGATGCAGTATGGTATTTCTGATGGTTTGCAGTTTTTGAGGCAGCCGTGGCATTTGCTGTGTGGAATCTGTTCGCCGTTTTGTACTTTTTTCAGGAAGGGGTTTAAAATGGCGCGTCCCGGCATTCCAACCGGACTTTTTGTAATAACAATATCTGTCTCTTTTGCCTGAATGTATGCCTGTTTATAGCGAATATCTGCGTCGCATTCTTCGGTTGTTACAAAACGTGTTGCCACCTGAATGGCATCTGCCCCCAGTGCAAAGGCATGACAGGCTGCTTCTCTGCTGTCGATCCCGCCTGCCAGAGCTACCGGAATGGACATTTTTGCTTTTTGTGCAAATTCTTTTACGGTAGTGATAATTCTTGTAACTTCTTCGTCGAAGTTTTTCTTTTTTTCCTGTACATATTCTGCCAGTTGTTCTGGTGAAAATCCCAGATGTCCGCCAGCCTGCGGGCCTTCAATCACCACCAGATCAGGCAGCCGCTGATATTTTTTCTCCCAGTATTTCAGTATCAGTCTGGCAGATCGCTCCGAAGATACAATCGGTGCCAGTGCCGTCTTCGCCTTTCCTGCGATTGCAGGAAGATCCATTGGAAGTCCGGCACCGGACACGATCAGATCCGCACCTGCCTGCACTGCTTCTTTTACATAGTGCTCATAATGGCGCATTGCCACCATAATATTAAAACCAATCACACCTTCCGGAGCAAGCTTTCTGGCTTTCGCATATTCACTGTGCATTGCCCGCACATTGGCTTCTTCTGTATTGGTATCAAAATCCGGCTCACGGAATCCAATCTGGGCTGCGGAGATGATTCCCACACCTCCGTTCGCTGCCACAGAACCAGCCAGATTACCAAGACTGATTCCGACACCCATGCCGCCCTGTAAAACAGGTTTCTCCACACGCCGTTTTCCGATCCATAATTCTTTTTCCATATCTTTCTCCATCTTTGCCGCTCCTTCCAGTTCCTGCCAGCACCGCATTTTCTTTCAAGAATGCCTCGACATTCACTGCATATTACATCTTGCGGAATCTCTGATAGCGATGTTCCGCCAGTTCCTCTTCTGACATCTGTTGATAATGCTCCAGAAATACTTCCATCTCTGTTTCCAGGGGATACGTCACCCTATACAGATTTTCTCTGGTCAGATGTTCCGGCTCAAAAATCACTTTATCCACAATTCCCTGCTCTTTTAAACAGTCTGATGTGAGTTTCATAACTTTGGCTGCTTCCTTTGCCTTGCTGCTGTCTTTCCACAGAATGCTTGCAAAACCTTCCGGTGACAGAATCGAATACACCGCATTTTCCAGTATCCACACCTCATCGGATGTGGCAAGGGCAAGGGCGCCTCCACTGCCACCTTCTCCTATAATGACTGTCAGAACCGGCACTTTCAGAGAAGACATTTCGTAAATATTTCGTGCAATGGCTTCTCCCTGCCCCCGCTCTTCTGCTTCAATTCCGCAAAATGCTCCCGGTGTGTCCACAAAACAGATCACCGGTCTGTGGAATTTTTCTGCCTGCTTCATCAGACGCAGCGCCTTACGATACCCTTCTGGTTTTGGCATGGCAAAATTGCGTTCTATGTTCTCTCTGGTGCTGCTGCCCTTTTCCTGGACAATGACCGTCACACTTTGTCCGCCAAATCTGGCGATTCCGCCAATCACAGCCGGGTCATCTCCGTATAACCGGTCTCCGTGAAGTTCCTGAAAATCTGTAAACATTGCACGGATATAGTCACTTCCAACAGGTCGGTTCTTACTTCGGGATGTCAGTACACGATCCCAGGCATCTCTCCGATGTCCTGGCACGCTTTGTCCCTGCCTTATCTTCCCTGCCGTCCTCTGTTCCGACATTCTTTCTCCCGGCATGGACTTTTTTGTTCCTGCATTTTCGTGCAGTTCCAAGAGACTGCCCAGTACTTCCCGCATCTGCGATCTCTCCACAATCGCATCCAGTAATCCATGCTCCAGAAGAAATTCTGATCTCTGGAATCCTTTTGGCAGCTTCTGGTGGATGGTCTGCTCTATAACTCTCGGTCCGGCAAAACCGATCAATGCTCCCGGTTCTGCCAGAATGATATCTCCCAGCATAGCGAAGCTGGCTGTCACACCGCCTGTAGTCGGATCGGTCAGCACACTGATATACAAAAGTCCTGCATCACTGTGACGTTTCACAGCTGCAGATGTCTTCGCCATCTGCATGAGGGATACAATTCCCTCCTGCATTCTGGCTCCACCGGAACAGCAGAACATAATCACCGGCAATTTCTCACTGGTAGCGCGCTCCACGGCGCGGGTGATCTTTTCTCCCACATTTTCTCCCATGCTTGCCATAAGAAAACGGCCGTCGCAGACTCCGATGACCGTTTTCATACCGTTTATACTTCCTTTTCCGGTCACGACAGCTTCATTCAAACCTGTCTTTGCCTTGGCGGATGCCAGTTTTTCCGGATAGCCCCGGTATTCCATAGGATTCTGAAGAGGCATTTCACTGTCCCACTCCTCAAAACTGCCTTCATCCAGAATCATCTCCAGACGATTCCACGCCGGGACATGAAAATATCCACCACATTTCGGACAGATATAGTATCCGTTTTCTGCTTCTTCTGCTATGATCGCTTTTCCACACTGATTGCACTTGCGCATCAGCCCCTCCGGCACTTCCGGTTTCGTCAGTCTGCTCTCCGCCCTTTTCAGGGAAGTGCTTCGGTTTTTCTTAAACATATTGTCCAGTTTCATTATGATATCCTTCTGATAAAGTCTGTGTCTGTAGTTCCATTGACAAAATCCGGATGATTGACAATTCCATACTGATAATCCACATTAGTATCAACACCTTCAATGATCACCTCACCCAGTGCACTTCGCAGTTTATCAATGGCTTCTTTTCTGCTGTGTGCCCAGACAATCAGCTTGGCAATCATAGAATCATAATAGGGCGGAATGGTATATCCGCTGTAGATTGCTGTATCGATTCTCACGCCTTTTCCTCCCGGAAGATACATATCTGTGATGGTTCCCGGAGACGGCCGGAAGTTCTTCTCAGGATTTTCTGCATTGATCCGGCACTCAATGGCATGTCCGTTAATATGGATATCTTCTTGTGTAAACATCAGCTTCTCTCCGGATGCGATACGGATCTGAGCCTTAATCAGATCAATTCCCGTGACGCATTCTGTCACCGGATGTTCCACCTGAATTCTGGTATTCATCTCCATAAAATAAAAACTGCCATCTTTTTCCAGCAGAAATTCAATGGTTCCCGCATTGGTATAGCCGGCTGCTTTCGCCGCCTTCACTGCAGCCTGCCCCATTTTGCTGCGCAGTTCTTCGGAAAGTGCCGGGGATGGAGATTCCTCTATCAGCTTCTGGTGATTTCTCTGGATCGAACAGTCACGCTCTCCCAGATGTACTACATTCCCGTAATGATCTGCCAGGATCTGAAATTCAATATGACGGGGATGAAGCACCAGATGTTCCAGATACATGGTATTGTCATGAAAGGCATTTTCTGTCTCTTTCTGTGCTGTCTGAAAAGCCGTCTCGAATTCCTCCGGTGTATACACTTCCCGCATACCTTTTCCACCGCCGCCAAGAGCTGCCTTAATCATAATCGGATAACCGATCTCTTCTGCCAGTTTTTTGCCTTCTTCTGCAGTATAGACTGCTTCCTGACTTCCCGGAATCACCGGAACGCCCGCTTCCATCATGGTATTTCTGGCTTCCTGCTTATTGCCCAGTCGGGCAATGGTAGCAGAATCCGGTCCGATAAAAGTAATATGACACTGCTCACACAGCTCCGCAAACTTGCTGTTTTCCGACAGAAATCCAAATCCCGGATGAATGGCATCTGCACCGGAAACCACCGTTGCACTGATGATCCGTTCCATGCTCAGATAACTTTCCGCCGATGCCGCCGGGCCAATGCAGATAGCTTCATCTGCCAGCTTGGTATGCAGGGCATCTTTGTCTGCCTCGGAATAAACCGCAACTGTTTCGATTCCCATTTCCCGGCATGCACGTATAATCCGCACCGCAATCTCACCACGATTGGCAATGAGTATTTTTTTCATCGCTGTTTCCTTCCTATCCCACCATAAAAGTCAGTTCTGCGCTGACTACCACTTTTCCGTCTACGGAAGCGACTGCTTCTCCTACACCTACCGGTCCCTTGGACTTAATAATCCGAGTCTCCAGGCGAAGCTTGTCTCCAGGCACAACCTTGCCACGGAATTTGCACTTCTGAATCCCGCCAAAATATGCGGTTTTTCCTTTATTCTCTTCCAGGCTCAGGATGGCTACCGCCCCTGCCTGTGCCAGTGCCTCCACAGTGAGTACTCCCGGCATTACCGGCTCCTGTGGAAAATGCCCTGCAAAAAATTCTTCCCTGTAGGACACACATTTATAAGCGACCGCATACTGCCCCGGTTCATAGTCTTCTACATAATCCAGAAGCAGAAACGGATGCCTGTGTGGGATAATCTCCTGAATTCCTTTTATATCTAAATGTTTCATACTTATCTTCTCATCTTATGTATCTGATCTGCAGATACATAACCTCCTGTGTCTTACTGTAACTTAAATAATGGCTGACCATATTCCACCGCCTGGCCGTTTTCCACCAGAATCTCCGCGATGGTTCCGTCGTAATCACTTTCAATCTCGTTCATCAGTTTCATGGCTTCTACGATCGCCAGCACCTGACCTTTTTTCACCGTATCTCCAACCTGTACAAATGCCTCTGCATCTTCTGCCGGAGCTGCGTAAAAGACACCCACCAGAGGAGATGTGATCACTTTGCCTTCTGCTCCTTTCTTCTCTGCCTGCGGCTGAGTGCTTTCTTCTGCCATACCAGCCTTTGGTACAGATTCTTTTGCAGATGCAGTTGAAATGCCAGGAGCTGCTGCTTCCATTGGTGCCATATTCTGATAAATGACTGTCTTGCCCTGCTTCTTTTCCAGTCTGACAGTCATGCCACTCTCCTCATAGGAAAACTCTGTCAGATTGGATGCAGAGACTGTATTCACCAGCCGAATCATCTGTTCGATATCCATGTCTGTTTCCTTCCTGTCACCGGATCATCCGTGTGACGATACTATCCTTTCAAGAATGCCTCGGCATTCTTGCTGCGAGATGCGCGTCATGCAATGCATGACATACATCAGATATACTTTTTCAACAACAACGATGCATTATGCCCGCCAAATCCAAGCGAATTGGTCATAACATAGTTCAGTTCTTTTTCCACCGGTGCGCCAAGCGTATAATTCAGATCACATTCCGGATCTGTCTCGGCAGTGCCGACCGTCTGATGGATGTATCCTTCTTCCATGGATTTTACACAGGTAACAAATTCCACACCGCCTGCTGCACCAAGAAGGTGACCAATCATGGATTTGGTGGAATTGATGTACAGATCTTTTGCAGCATTCCCAAATGCCAGTTTGATGGCTCTTGTCTCAAAAAGATCATTATGATGGGTACTGGTTCCGTGGGCGTTGATGTAATCCACCTGTTCCGGTGTTACCTCTGCCTCTTTCATAGCATATTCCATGGCTTTTGCTGCGCCGCTGCCATCCTCGCATGGCGATGTGATATGATAGGCGTCTCCTGTTGCGCCGTATCCCACCAGTTCTGCATAGATATGGGCATTTCTGGAAAGTGCATGCTCCAATTCTTCCAGAACCACTACTCCGGCGCCTTCTCCCAGTACAAATCCACTGCGGTCCTTATCAAATGGTATGGACGCACGAAGAGGATCTGTGGATGTGGTCAGTGCAGTCAGATTGGTAAATCCGGCTATGGCTGTCGGCGTAATACTGCTCTCTGTACCTCCCGCCAGCATAATTTCCGCGTCTCCGTACTGAATCGCCCGAAGAGCATCTCCGATACAGTTGGTTCCGGATGCACAGGCAGTTACTACATTTGTACATTTCCCTTTCAAACCAAGCTGGATGGACACATTTCCTGCTGCCATATTCGAGATCATCAATGGTACCATAAGAGGATTCACCCTTCCCGGTCCTTTGGTAAGAATCTTTTCGTATTCTTTTTCAATAATATTCAGAGAGCCGATTCCGGAGCCGATGGTTACGCCTGCACGGAACGGATCTTCCTGTTCCATATCCAGTCCTGCATCTTCAAAGGCTTCTCTGGCGGCAGCTACCGCAAACTGGGAAAATGCTTCCATTCTGCGGGCTGCCCTTGCATCCATGCGCTCTTTTGCATCAAAATTCTTCACTTCCGCTGCCAGCTTTACCTTATAATTCGTTGTATCAAATTTCGTAATTTCCCCAATTCCAACAGTTCCCGCTTTGATGGAATTCCAGAATTCCTCCACGGTATTTCCAATGGGTGTAACCGCTCCGAGACCGGTCACCACAACTCTTCTTTTCATGCTTGTTTCCTTTCTTTTACTATAATACCCACGAATTGCTCCGCAGTGAGCTGCCTCCCGCAATTCTGCAAACATTCGGAATCCGCTGATTTGCTGTGCAAATCGCTGCTTCCTCATGTTTGGCGGGTCCCAAGGTCAAAATCCTTATCATGCAAGCATGAACGGATTTCTGACCTTTTGTCCCTGGTATTAACACATTCCACCGTCTACATGAATCACCTGTCCTGTAATGTATCCGGCATCTTCTGATACCAGAAATGCTACGGCACCAGCCACGTCTTCCGGCTTACCAAATGTTCCAAGAGGGATCTGTTTTCTGCTGTTTTCTTTTACGGCATCACTTAATACGGCGGTCATCTCTGTATCAATGAATCCAGGAGCAATGGCATTCACTGTGATCCCACGGGATGCCAGTTCCTTTGCCGCTGTTTTGGTCAGGCCGATAACGCCTGCCTTAGATGCTGCATAATTTGCCTGCCCCGCATTACCGGATACCCCGACTACAGATGCCATATTGACGATGCGTCCTTTTTTCTGCTTTAACATATAACGGGACACAAAACGGATCATATGAAAAGTTCCCTTCAGATTCGTATCCAGTACCCGGTCAAAATCTTCTTCGGACATGCGCATCAGCAGTCCGTCTCTGGTGATCCCTGCATTGTTCACCAATACATCGATCTGACCATTTTCTTCTATCACTTTTTCCACAAACTTCTGGCAGCTTGCAAAATCTGCCACGTTGCACTGTGCCGTGTCTGCCTGACCGCCCATCTGTTCAATCTGGTTCTTTACTTCCAGAGCTGCTGCTTCTGAGCCGTTATAATTAATGATTACTTTGTAGCCATCCTTTGCCAGACGGAGGGCTACTGCCCTGCCGATTCCTCTGGAAGCTCCGGTTACTACTGCTATTTTCTGATCTGACATATCTCTTCCAAATCCTTCCAGCAGGATACATGAAGTACCTGCACGTTTCTGTCTATCTTCTTTAAAAATCCTTCCAGTGTTTTTCCCGGTCCGATCTCTACAAAAGTATCCACTCCGTCTGCCAGCATGGTTTCCATGCTCTGCATCCAGCGCACCGGTGAATACATCTGCCGTACCAGCAGATCAATGATCTCTGTTGAATCTGTCACTTTCTGTGCATTTACATTGGTCACATAGGGTATCTTTAACGGACTGAATGTTATCTGCTCCAGTTCCTTTTGAAGGGATTCCCCCGCAGATTTCAGCATCGGAGAATGGAAAGGTCCGCTGACATTCAGCATCACTGTCCGTCTGGCTCCGGCTTCTTTTAATTTCTCTGCCGCCAGATGTACCGCTGCTGTCTTTCCGGTAATGACAATCTGCCCCGGACAGTTATAATTGGCAATGGTTACATCCGGAATCTCTTCCAGGACTTCCTCTATCTTCTTCTCATCCAGTGCCAGCACTGCACACATGGCGCCCTCACCTGACGGTACAGTATGCTGCATCAGCATGCCTCTTTTTCGCACCAGACGAATGGCATCCAGGTCACTCATGCCCCCAGCCACTGCAATGGCCGCATATTCGCCAAGGCTTAACCCAGCTGTAATATCTGCATGCATGCCATGCTGTTCCAGTTCCCGGCACATGGCAAGGTACGTGGTCACCAGTGCTGCCTGTGTATATTCCGTCTGATCCAGGAGATCATTTTCTTCAAAGCAAAGTGCCTTCATATCCAGTCCCAGTGCTTCGCCGGCTTCCTCAAAAAGCCTTGCTGCCTTCTGACTGTTCTCATAAAAATCTTTTCCCATGCCGCACTTCTGTACACCCTGTCCCGGGAAAAGAAAGGCTGTCTTACTCATACATTCCTGTTCCTTTCAGTAACGCATCTGTCTCTGTTACCAGCTTCTGAATCAGTTCCTGACATGACATTTTTTCTTTTACCAGACCGGCAATCTGTCCGGACATGACACTTCCGTTCTTCACATCCCCTTCTACTACGGCTTTTCGAAGACCGCCAAGGGTCAAAAGTTCCAGTTCTTCGAATCCTGCACCGCTGTTTTCCAGTGCAAGGTATTTTTTCGTCATATCATTTCTCAGTGCACGAACCGGATGTCCTGTAGTTCTGCCTGTCACACGGGTATCAATATCTTTGGCATGGATAATCATGTCTTTGTAATTTTCATGTACCTGGGATTCTGTGGTTACCACAAAATGAGTTCCCATCTGAACGCCTCTTGCTCCCAGCATAAATGCTGCCGCAATGCCTCTTCCATCTGCAATACCACCTGCGGCGATCACCGGAATCTCCACTGCATCTACCACCTGCGGAACCAGAGCCATGGTGGTACTCTCTCCCACATGACCACCGGATTCACAGCCTTCTGCCACTACCGCATCTGCGCCTGCACGCTGCATTCTCTTTGCCATGGCTACGGATGCGACTACCGGAATGACCTTCACTCCTGCTTCTTTCCACATCTTCATATATTTTTCCGGGCTTCCGGCTCCGGTGGTAACCACCTTCACGCCTTCTTCCACAATCACCTTTGCCACATCATCCGCATATGGACTCATGAGCATGATGTTCACGCCAAATGGCTTCTGTGTCAGTTCTTTTGCTTTGCGGATCTGTTCTCTGACCCAGTCTGCCGGTGCACTTGCTGCGCCGATCAGCCCCAGACCTCCGGCTTCTGACACAGCCGCTGCCAGATGATACTCTGCAACCCATGCCATACCGCCCTGGATAATCGGGTATTCGATTCCAAGTAATTCTGTAATCTCCGTCTTCATATCCCAACTCCTGTTATTCCTGATGGCTTTCCACATATTTCACAACAGCACCGACTGTTGTCAGTTCCTCCAGATCCTCTGTCGGGATCTCCACACCGAACTCCTCTTCCAGCGCCATTACCAGTTCAAACAGATCCAGGGAATCTACTCCCAGATCTTCCTTAAAAGAAGCACCTTCTGTAATGGTATTCATATCAATATTTAAGTTTTCTGCGATCATTTCTCTGATTTTTTCAAACATGTTTTTAATCTCCTTTTTGCTCTTTTTTATTATAATTTCTGATCTGAGCGCAGGCATTCTTGCATATTCAAGAATGCCTGTCGGGCAATTCTATCTGTTGTAATAACGATAGCCAGGTTTACACTACCACTCAAGAATGCTTGCCCCCCAGGTAAGTCCTGCTCCAAATCCTGCCAGTATGATCTTCTGTCCTTTTTTCAGTCTCCCGTCCCGGTTCATCTCATCCAGCAATATCGGGATGCTGGCTGATGAAGTATTGCCGTATTCCTGCATATTCATGGGAAATTTTGCCAGAGGTACCTTCAGATGTCTGCTGACTGCCTCTACGATCCTGCTGTTTGCCTGATGTAAAATCATCCAATCGATGTCGTCCAACGCAAGCGTATTTTTCTCCAGGACTTCCATAATTACTGCCGGTACCTGCCGAACTGCAAATTTAAATACTTCCTGTCCGTCCATCTGCATTTTGTATTCTTCCTGGCGGAAACGTTGATTTTCCATATCTCCGTCAAAAAAACTTTTGCACTTCAGTGCTACACCTTTTTTCCCATCTGAATGTGCTGCCGGAAGATAGCCGTTCCCTGATTCTGCTCTTAGTACTGCTGCACCGGCACCGTCTCCGAACAAGATACAGGTCCCACGATCCTGCCAGTTGACCAGATTGGAAAGGCATTCGCTTCCAATGATCAAAACTGTCCTGTAGAATCCTGCCTGAAGAAAGCTCTGTGCACTCTGATATGCCAGCACGAATCCGGTACAGGCTGCATTCAGGTCATAGGAAGCCGCATGGACTGCTCCGATCTCTTTTTGCACTTCACACGCTGTACATGGCAGCACCACATTAGATGAAATCGTTGACACAATCAGAAGGTCGATATCTTCCGCCGGGATCGCTGCCTGTTCCAATGCAGACTTTGCAGCTTTCACAGCCAGTGATACACAGGTATCTTTTTTTGCGATGTGCCTTCGGGCAATACCTGTGCGTTCCCGGATCCACTCATCGTTTGTATCCACCATCTGGGACAGTTCCTCATTATCCAAAACCTTGTCCGGTACCGCCGAACCAGTCCCACATATTACTGCTCTCATGTAATCTCCTCCATATATTTGAGTCTCATATATTTTTATAGCAAATATATTTGACTATCAAAGTATATGTGCAAATATTTTGTTTGTCAAGTAGTTTTATTATCAAAATAATATTTTCTTAAGAAAAAGCTGCCCCGCCTGTGCTTTCATACAAACGGAACAGCTTCACATATCCAAATACTTAGGAGGTTGGATTTACAAATATAGTTATGATTTTTTTACTATTCTACATCTTCCAGTGCTTCGAAATCTTCTTCACCGGTACGGATCTTTACGACTCTGTCAACATTGTATACAAAGATCTTGCCATCTCCGATATGACCTGTATACAGAGTCTTCTTTGCCGCTTCGATCACATCGTCTACCGGGATGGATGCTACAATCACTTCGACTTTTACCTTTGGAAGCAGGGTTGCATCGACCTCAGCACCACGATACATTTCGCCGGCACCTTTCTGGATACCACAGCCCATAACCTGTGTCACGGTCATACCTGTAACACCAAGATCGTTCATGGCTTTTCTCAGAGCATCGTAACGGGACAGTCTTGCAATAATAACCACTTTGTGAATACCGGTATCGGCCACCGGGGCGGTGTTGATCACTTTGACAGCAGCATCTTTCTGTGCTTTTGTTGCGGTTGCATAATCATCCGAACCGATCTGTGTACGGTCATTGACTTCCATGATCATGGTGTTCGAAACATCCATGATGGAGAAGCCTGCATATGCGCTGGTCAGACCGTGTTCCATAGCATCCAGTCCGACGATTTCTTCTTCTTCGGTAACACGAAGTCCAAAGATGGCTTTGATAATCAGATAAGCAATGGTAATGGTCACTGCTGTCCATGCTGCAGTTGCCAGCATACCTTCAAACTGTAATCCTAACTGATGGAAACCGCCGCCATAGAAAAGTCCTTTTCCTGCGATCTGGTTTGCACCAAAGTTCACACCGTCACCATAACCTCTTGCAAATGCAGGAGCTGTATCGGTTGCAAATAAACCAACTGCAATGGTTCCCCAGATACCATTTAAGCAATGAACTGCTACGGCACCTACCGGGTCATCAATACGAAGTACATAATCCAGGAACCAGACACCAAATACTACCAGAACGCCTGCCACAGCGCCGATGATAATTGCACCAAAGGCATCACATACATCACAAGGTGCGGTAATGGCTACCAGACCTGCCAGAGATGCATTCAGACACATGGATACATCTGGTTTGCCATATTTGATCCAGGTAAAAATCATACAAACAACAGTTGCAATTGCCGGAGCAATAGTGGTTGTTACGAAGATAGATCCAAGTTCTTCTACGGATGTGGCTGCTGCACCATTGAATCCGTACCAGCCCAGCCAGAGGATAAACACACCCAGACATCCAAGTGGAAGGTTGTGACCAGGAAAAGCATTGACTTTTGTGATTTTTCCTGCCTTATCTCTTGTAAATTTACCAATACGAGGACCAAGCATTGCTGCACCGATCAGTGCGGAAATACCACCTACCATATGAATACAGTTGGAACCTGCAAAATCGTGGAATCCAATCTGTGCCAGCCAGCCGCCGCCCCATGTCCAGTGAGCTTCAATCGGATAAATCACTGCGGAGATAATAGCGGAATATACACAGTAGGAAATAAATTTTGTTCTCTCAGCCATTGCACCGGATACAATAGTTGCTGTGGTTGCACAGAAGACCAGGTTAAATACGAAGTTGGACCAGTCAAATTCTGCGTAATTTGTGAAAATATCAAATCCTGGTTTTCCGACAATTCCCAGCCAGTCTTCGCCGAGGAATAATCCAAAACCAATCAGAATGAATACGACAGTACCGATACAAAAGTCCATCAGGTTCTTCATCAGGATATTTCCTGTATTCTTTGCTCTGGTAAAGCCAGCCTCTACCATGGCAAATCCTGCCTGCATCCAGAATACCAGTGCGGCACCGATCAGGAACCAGACACCATACACTTCACCGGAAATTGCACTTAAAATTTCTTGTGTCATAATTTTCTCCTCCTCTTTCCCTATAGAAACAAAAGAGCAAAGCACCGAAGTTTTACAAGATTTTTCTTCTATCACAAAACTTCGTTGTTTCGCTCTTTTTTCTACAGAATTAGCGGCCATTCAATACATCTGCGTCGCCTGATGCACCTTTTTGTACCACTGCAAAAGGCGCCATGGATATCTTCCATAGCGCCTTTGCTTTTATGTACTGCATAATACCACCGGAAAAATGAAATGTCAATGCAGATTTTATACTTTTTTTAGATTTGTCTGGTTTGGAGAATTTCTTACATATTTTTACAGAACAAATCGTTAAAATCACAATAATCGATTTTATGAATTATACTTCAAACAGCAGATCTCCATAGGATGGCATTGGCCACATCTCTTTGTCTACGATCATTTCCAGTTCATCCACCGGAACACGCAGAGCTTCCATTGCTGTGAATACTTCTTCATAATAGTATACTGCCTGGTCTCTTCCTGCCTCCATGACGGTTGCATGATCGGTTACCTCAACCAGCTTCTGCAGTCTCTTCTTCGTCTCAGTCAGAAGATGCGCAGATTCACGCAGCATATCCATCGGTACATCAGTCTCTACCCCCGTCTGATTCATGATATTCACGGTCTCAGAAAGACTTCTGTTAAAGCGCAGCACTGCCGGAATAATATGCTTGCTGGCAATATCGATCATAGCTCTCGCCTCGATATTGATAGCCTTGGAATAACCCTCATACTGAATCTCGGCACGGGACTCCAGTTCTGTTCTGGTAAATACATGGAATTTTTCAAACAGATTTACTGCTTTTTCTGTTACCAGGGCAGGAATGGCATCTATCATGGACTTAATGTTCGGAAGTCCGCGGCGCTCTGCTTCTGCTACCCATTCATCAGAATAACCATTGCCATTAAAGACAATTCTCTGATGTTCACTGGCGTATTTCTTTATCAGGTCATGAACTGCCACCTGTACATCCTCTGCCTTTTCCAGTACATCGCAGGCATCGGAAAATGCTTCTGCCACGATGGTATTAATGACAACGTTACATTCTGCTACGGAATCTCTGGAACCAACCATACGGAACTCAAACTTATTACCGGTAAAGGCAAACGGTGAAGTACGGTTACGATCCGTTGCGTCTTTGGCAAAATCAGGCAAGGTCTTAACACCGGTATGCAAGGTACCTCCCTTTAAGCTGTGGGTAGCTTCTCCGGTGTCAATCAGCTGTGTCAGCACATCCTGAAGCTGATCACCCAAAAATACTGAAATAATAGCCGGCGGTGCTTCGTTAGCTCCCAGACGGTGGTCATTTCCCACATCTGATGCTGATTCGCGGAGCAGATCTGCATGAAGATCTACCGCACGTAAGATACATGTCAATATCAGCAGGAACTGAATGTTCTCGTGAGGCGTCTTGCCAGGATCCAGCAGATTAATGCCATCATCTGTGGTCAGGGACCAGTTATTATGCTTACCGGAACCGTTCACACCCGCAAATGGCTTCTCGTGAAGCAGACACTGCAGACCATGTTCTTCTGCTACGCGCTTCAGTGTCTCCATAATGATTTGGTTGTGGTCAGCTGCCACATTACACTCCGCATAGATCGGTGCCAGCTCATGCTGTGCCGGTGCCACTTCATTATGCTGTGTCTTGGCAGATACACCCAGCTTCCACAGTTCTTTATTCACATCTTTCATAAATGCTGCGATTCGCGGACGGATAACGCCAAAATAGTGATCATCCAGTTCCTGTCCCTTTGGCGGCATGGCACCAAATAAGGTACGGCCGGTAAAGATCAGATCCTTTCTTTTCAGATACTTGGCACGGTCTACGATAAAATACTCCTGTTCCACACCTACGGATGGTTTTACCTTGCGGGATGTGGTATTGCCCAGAAGTCTTAATAAACGAAGGGTCTGAGTCTGAATTGCCTCCATGGAACGAAGCAGTGGAGTCTTCTGATCCAATGCTTCTCCGGTATAGGAGCAAAATGCTGTCGGGATACAGAGAATGGCTCCTGCTGCATCCTGTCTTACAAACGCAGGAGAAGTACAATCCCATGCTGTATATCCTCTTGCCTCAAAGGTAGCACGCAGACCACCTGACGGGAATGAAGATGCATCCGGTTCGCCTTTGATCAGCTCTTTACCGGAAAACTCAAGCTGAACAGAGCCATCTGCCTTCGGCGCTGTAATAAATGCATCATGCTTTTCTGCAGTAAATCCAGTCAGCGGCTGAAACCAGTGTGTATAATGTGTCGCCCCCTTTTCGATTGCCCATTCTTTCATTGCTCCTGCAACTACTTCTGCAATCATAGGATCCAGTTCTTTTCCGTCATCAATGGTTTTATGAAGTTCCTTGTACACTTTTTTCGGGAGTTTTTCCAGCATTACTTTGTCATTGAAGACATTTTCACCAAATAACTCCTGTACATTTATAATCTCGCCCATACATCCTCCTTCGCAGTACTAATATTTTTTGCTATGAAAAATCATACTCGATTTATTCCGAAAATGCAAGAGGACACTGCATTGGATTTGCAGTGCCCTCTCTTTATGTATTTATTGATTATCTGATTGTCTGTTTTAGTCTCCGATATAATCAGAAGCTGATACCGGGGTTCTGTAGTCTACGTCAGATACGATGATACCTGTGGATGAACTGCTGGCATGTACAACCTTACCGTCACCAATGTACATGGTTACATGCCCGATTCCATAATCTCCGCTTCCTTCATAGTATAACAGATCTCCAGGCTCCAGATTGTTCAAATCAACAGATGTTCCACCCTGAGACTGCTGTCCGGCTGTTCTGCTGATATCGATTCCAAAGTTAGCCAGTACAGACTGTGTGAATCCGGAACAGTCTGTTCCGTTGGTCAGTGAAGTTCCACCATATACGTATGGATTACCAACAAACTGAAGTGCATAATCTACAATCTGCTGTCTTAAAGAAGAATTTGAACTGCTGTCATCTGTAGTATTCGTAACCTCGGATGTATCAATTCCTGCATCAGATACGGTATCATATACTGTCTGGTCAGCAGCTGCTGCCTCATCCTGCGCTGTCTGTGCCTGATCTGCCGCTGCCTGTGCATCATAAGCACTCTGCTGTGCCTGATCTGCGGTTGCCTGTGCATCAGCTGCTGTCTGCTGTGCATATGCTTCTGCATTGGCAATAGTCTCTTCATCACCTGTATTATATGCTTCATCCAGTGCTGCCTGTGCATCGGCTGCTACCTGCTCTGCATAAGCCTGATCTGCCGCTGCCTGATCTGCTGTCGCTTGTGCCTGGTCGGCTGCTGCCTGAGCTTCATCGGCTGTCGCCTGTGCCTGGTCTGCATAATCGCTCTGGCTCTGGAGATATTCGATCCAAGCCTGATTCTGTGCTTCCCATTCAGCCTGTTCTGCTGCTAACTGTTCCTGATACTGTCTTTCCTGTTCATCAAGCCATGCCTGGTATGCAGCTTCTTCTTCTGCAATTCTTGCTTCTGCTTCTTCCTGGCTCTCACCCTGTGGAAGATAGGTAGCATAACTGACATAATCTGCACTGACATATCCTTCGGTAGTTCCTGTGGAGATCTTTGCCCATCCACCCAGATCCTCTTCCAGATATACAATCTGATCTGCTGTAACCGTATCTACTACATCCGCGTCTTCCGAAGGCTCTGAACGAACCATCAGTGCTTCCGCATTGACCTGTGCCACCGGAGTAGCCACCTGTTCAACAACGGATGCTGCAGCTTCTCCTGTAGTCAGAAGATACTTTGCCACATATCCGGTACATCCGCCGGACTGTACATAATACCAGTCTCCTTCTTCTCCCAGGATCGTTGCACAGTTACCGTCATATAAGTATCCGACTACATCAGAGTTCACATCTGCGTTCGCTCTGATGTAGAAAAATGTCTCATCACCAGGCTGTGCTACTGCAATCGTTCCTACCATACTGCTCTGTGCAGCTTCTGTCTCTTCTGCTGCTTCCTCTGCCGCAGTATCCTCTGTTGCTGTATCTTCTGCTGTAGTTTCTTCTACTGTAGTATCCTCTGTTGCTGTATCCTCTGTTGCTGCATCTGTCTCTTCTGTTGTATTATCCACAGATGCTTCCTTCACGGTCGCACTTCCAACACCTACCAGACTGGTACCTGCCGCAAATGCTGCCATGGAGCTGCTTCCCACCAGCATGCTTCCTGTTACAAAACATGCCGCAGCTCTCATTACATGCTTTTTCATTCCCTTGTTCATCAGAATCAAACCTCCAAATAATCAATCAATAAATACGAAATCAATACAATCAAATACATAGTTGTTACATAAATGTTACATTTGTTACGTTCACATCTTAACATATGGAGGTATGTTTGTCAATAAATTTTACGTTTTTTTTAAATCCTCGACTTTTTTGACATCTTTTGTAATATTTCAGTCACATTCACCAGTCAAGCAGCTTTTGCAGATACTGTCCTACCACATTGGAAAAATTACGAATATCCCTGATATATGCAAAATCTTTTCCGAAAATCCGTTTTTCGGCCTGAAGATCCTGCTCTTTCCCTGCAAATACACCCAGCACAAAAATACCTTTGTTTCTGGCTTTGCGCACTTCCTGCGCCGTATCCTTTATGGCATAATCTCCGCAGTAAGCTTTGGGATTACGGCTGTTCGGGCGGTTGACAACCACGTCATTCGGTCTTCCGTCACTTAATACAATCAGAATCTTATTCTCTTCCTCCCTTTGCAGCAGAGAATCGGAAGCTGCACGGATTGCCAGTCCGTCCCGGTTATTCGAAGACGTAGTATACTGAAAAATCTTCCGGTTTTCGCTCTTGGGCGCATCATACTCCCTGAATCTCTGCATTACCGTATAATCCCAGAAAGTGCAGAAACTCATCACACGATGAGGAATATGCACGTTGCTTAAAGCCTCACTGATGATAAATGCCTGTATCGCCACCTGGCTCTGTCGGTCTCTCTGGGAACCACTGGCATCCATGAGAATCTCCACCACGAAATCAGTCTGATTCTGTCGGATAATCCGCTGAAACAGCCTGGTATCTTCTGTCCGTCCCAGCTTCCAGAGACGTACCGGCAAGATCTGACCATAATCTGCCAGCAGCTCTTCCTGCTGTGTCCTGGTCACCAGAGAACGCTTCAGATTATCTGTCATAATATCCACATTTTTCTTTACCATATTTTTACTGTTACGTAGCAGAAGCAGATTCCGGTCTGCCTGTTTCTTCGCATTGACATACTGTGCATTAACCAGCACGGGATTCTCTAGGATTCCGTCTGTATAATAAAGACTGCAGTCAGCATGGGCACCATTACACAATCTCCGGTCTGTCTTCTTCTGTTCTGTTTCTGACAGATAAGACTTGCCAAAATTCAGCTGCATATAACTGTTCATTTTTGCCAGTGCCTTTTCATCCAACACTACAATACTTTTTTTCTTCGGTCCATCCGACTGTTTTTCTTCCTTCTGATCTTTCTCATCCAGACTGATAACCTTCTGATTCACCTGATCCACCAGCTGTTCCAGCACGGATTCATACATTTCCTCATCCAGGAAATCCTGCCAGGTTGCTTCTGCCAGTTCTTCTACAGAAGTTCGCAGCACAAAATCCAGATCCCCGTGTTTTCTCTCAAAAGAACGGTCAATCGCGGAATTATAGATCCAGTCTATGGTTCTGATAATCTCCATGGTGCTGTCTGTCTCTTCCAGCCGGTACAATACATCCAGCACATCCTGAATTCTTTTTTCTGCCCGTCCCCTTCCGTTCAGGAACTGTCGGATAACTTCCAGTTTCACCCTTCCCATAAAGGAATCATTCATTTTGCGAAAATCCAGATCCAGCATAGCTTCAAAAGCCTTCTTTCGGATATTCGCCACTCCCGGACGCTCTGCCGCGATCTTCTGATAAACTGCCATATCCACACAAAGCTGGGCAATATTCATCAGAACCGGTTCTTCCACTCCATAAAACAGCTTTTTTACTATATACATGGAGAGTTCACTGCTATCAAAATATTTGGCAAAAGCTCCCTGCTTAATGGCATCATACAGGGATATATATTTATTTCTGGAAAAAGATGCCACATCCAGCCTGGTGTTCAGGGCATAGTCTCCGCTGACCGTCCACATCAGATTGCGGATCCGGTTCTCAATCTCCATCTCATGTTCTTCAAAATCATATGAAAAATCCTGCATTTCTTTATACCTTTCTCCCATTAGTATGATGTACCAGTATCATTATTATAATAGAAAGATTGCTTTTGTATATACTTTTATGTTAAATTAATTGTATCTTACATTCATCAGGAGCTGCTATGAAAACAAGAAAAAGATTTTTGTTTCTTCCACTTTTGCTTTTACTGATGACGTTGGCTGTTATGCCGGTTTCCGCAGGCAGTCCAGCCAAAGTTCCCCACAATAAACTGGTCACACAAAATGGCGGGACCTACTATTATAATAAAAAGGGTAACATCGTCAGGAACTGTATGGTGACTTATAAAAAGAAAACCTACTATTTTGACAAGAATGGACAGATGTACCGGAACCGGGCTTTTTATCATAAAGGACATGTCTATTATGCCAGGGCGAATGGCAAGATTGCCAAAAATACATGGATCGGTCAATTTTATTACAACCATAACGGATACCGCACCGGAAAGATGCTGGTTACCGAAGCTGCCAGCAGCACTTCTTCCGGAAAATACAAGAATCAGAAGAAGGTCATTTCCATGCAGAATGTCCGGCAGCGCCCTCAGCTTCCAACCGGATGTGAATCCGTTGCCCTTACTATGGTGCTGAAGTATTACGGTTTTTCTTTATCCAAAACTACCATTGCCTCCCGCTATCTTTCCAGAAGCGGCTCGAACTTTGTTACTAAGTTCTGGGGCAGCCCTTTTAGCAGTTCCGGCGGAGGTATCTATTCTCCCGGGCTTACTACCACTGCCAACAAATATCTGAAGGCACAAAAATCTGCACTGAAAGCCTATGATCTGACCGGCATCCGATTCTCAGATCTATACCGTTATGTTGACGCCAACATTCCGGTTATCGTATGGAATTCCATGTACATGTACAATCCTGTAGGCGTCTATTCTTACCGCGCCAACGGAAAAAGATGGACCTTCTACCGCTACGAACACTGCGTGGTTTTCTGTGGCTATGATAAGAAAAAAGGGAAAGTACTGATTAATGACCCATTAAGTGGTCTCGTATGGCGCAAGGCAAGTTCCTTTGAACGCATCTATAACAAAATGGGAAAGATGGCAGTTGTCATCCAGTAGATCACAAAGAATGCCCCGGTTCATGTCATCTCGTACATGAACCGGGGCATTATCGTTACATATCTTTTTACATCTCTGTATGATCTGTATGATCCTTTTCACCCTGTTCGGACTGATCCTCTGCAGCTGCTTCTGGCTCAGTCTTCTCTTCTTCAGCCTCACTCGCCTGCTGCTCCGGCTGTACTTCTGTCTGTGCTTCTGTCTGTGCCTCAGCAGTCTTATCCGGTACTGTATCTTCGACAGGCTCTGCCTTCGCTTCTGCCTGTGCCTCAGCAGCTTCTTCCGCTTCCTGTTCTTCCCGTCTCTCGACCTCATGGAAGATGTCCATGAATTCTTTTCCGGTGATAGTCTCTTTCTCAATCAGGAAAGCTGCAATCTCATCCAGTGCCTTTCTGTGCTCACGCAGAAGTCTTAAAGCTTCTGCATACGCATCTTTGATGATCTTCACTACCTCACGGTCGATCTCAGTTGCCGTCTCATCACTGCAGTTCAGCACATTCCTTCCACTTAAGTACTGGTTCTCCGGTGACTCCAGACCAACCATACCGAACTTCTCAGACATACCGTACTGAGTAATCATAGCCCTTGCCATCTTGGTTGCCTGCTCAATATCATTGGCCGCACCTGTAGTGATGCTGTTAAACACTATCTCTTCTGCTGCACGTCCGCCGACACATTCCACGATCCGTGCCTGAATCTCTGCCTTAGTATTCAGGTACTTTTCTTCTTCCGGAACATTCATAACATAACCAAGGGCACCCATGGTTCGAGGTACAATAGTGATCTTCTGAACCGGCTCGGAATCCTTCTGAAGTGCACTGACCAGTGCATGACCAACTTCATGGTAAGAAACAATCCGTCTCTCTTCCTTACTGAGGATCTTGTTCTTCTTCTCCTTACCAACCAGTACCACTTCTACTGACTCAAACAGATCCTGCTGGCTGACTGCATTTCTTCCCTTCTTAACAGCAAGGATCGCAGCTTCATTAATCATGTTCGCCAGATCCGATCCTACTGCACCGGATGTTGCCAGCGCAATGGCTTCCAGATCTACCGTCTCGTCCATCATGACGTTCTTGGAATGAACCTTCAATACATCAATACGTCCCTGAAGATCAGGCTTATCTACAACCACACGACGGTCAAAACGTCCCGGTCTGAGAAGTGCCTGATCCAGAACCTCCGGACGGTTGGTGGCTGCCAGAATCAGAAGTCCTGATCCGCTGTCAAATCCATCCATCTCTGCAAGAAGCTGATTCAGCGTCTGTTCCCGTTCATCATTACCGCCGCCAAATCTGCTGTCACGGCTCTTACCGATGGCATCAATCTCATCAATAAAGATGATACACGGTGCATTCTTCTTGGCTTCCTCGAACAGTTCACGGACACGGGATGCACCCACACCGACAAACATCTCTACAAATTCAGAACCTGACAGGGAGAAAAACGGTGCATGTGCCTCACCTGCCACTGCCTTTGCCAGAAGCGTCTTACCGGTTCCGGGAGGTCCCACTAACAGGGCTCCCTTCGGCAGCTTCGCACCAATCTTCGTATATTTTCCCGGATTCTCCAGGAAGTCTACCACTTCCTGCAGAGATTCCTTCGCTTCATCCTGTCCTGCTACATCCTTAAAGGTAACACCGGTCTCCTTCTGGGCATACACTCTGGCCTTGTTCTTGCCGATGCCCATGACACCGCCGCCTCCGCCGCCCATTCTTTTCATGGCGAATCCCATAATTACCCAGATCAGAATCAGTGGCAATACAAAGGATAATACACTGTAAAGCAGCTCGGATGACATATCCGGGATCTCTTTCTTAAAGTCCACACCTGCATCCAGAAGCTTTTCTGACAGCTTCGGATCATTTACCACACCTGTATAGTAAGTAAACTTCATGCCTTTCAGGGATGAGAATCCGTAAGGCTGTTCCTTTGGTGTAATTACATACTGATTGGATTCGATCACTACACTGTCCACTTCTCCATTGTCCAGCATCTCCATGAACTTATTGTACGTAATCTCCTGATTCGTCGTACCGTTCATCATGCTGTTAAACAATGCCATTACAATCAGTGTAATCACCGTAACAATCAGAAATATAATAATCGTCTGACCATTTTTCGGGCCTTTTCGATTGCCTGGTCCATTATTAGAACCATTTTGGTTATTGTCCATTTCATTCCTCCTATGTGTAAAAAACACTCATTATTAAGTATAAGGATTATCCGTTCAGAAATCAATATACACTTTCGAAAAAGATTTCTTTATTTCATAAAAAAACTATAAAATAAGGCACTGTCAGACGTTGTTACAGCGCCTGCAGTGCCTTTCGATTTTGCCTTTCTTTTATTCTACGTTTTTCAGTGCTTCATCCATTGGAACTTTTTTGATTTTCCGGAATTCCAGCAGGGCAACTGCTACGTAGGTGAGCAGACCTGCTGCAAACATCTGTACATAGATCATTGGGTCCACCCACATGGTAATCCACCCGGATATGCTGGCAAGCATCATTTCACGGAACAATACTTCCATCACAGCCCGTTCTATCGGAAGACTTACCAACAGGCAAATCACCACCACAATCGAGGTTGACATAATATACAATCTGCTGATCTCTCCATTGGTATATCCCAGAATCTTTACCATGGAAATGGACTGTGCATTTTTCTCAATGATAATCTTCGACAGCAGATAAATCAGTACCATGTAAATTAAAATAGCAAAACCATTCACCAGTCCCATCATGCTTCCCATAGACACATCCAGCTGACGGGAAATCTTGGTCAGTGCATCCAGATCCACTACGGATCCAATATATTTTTTCCGGATATCCGTGATTTCAGTATCTGAGAAATATCCACTGTAATAATCATCCTCCAGATCAAAAGTCTCATTCAGCTTGTCTCTCTCCATGAATACACAAAGACCTGCTGTATAATCGTAGATACCGTCCACCTGAAAGGAATACTCATCCTTCTCATATTTTTCTTTCAGGGTAATAGTATCTCCCACCTGTATCTGAAATTTATCTGCATAGGCACTGGAAATGTATGCCCCGTCTTCCAGATCTGCCTTCACATATTTGCTGTCCGGTTCCACACCATAGAGCAGCACCTCTTCTGACTTATATTTGCCCGGCAGTGTATTCAGCGAATAAGCTGAAAACTTCTCTGCATCGTCATTATCGGTCCGCACATCCATATAAAACATTGCCAGATTCAGCAGTTCCTCTAACTTGCTTCCACTGATGGCACTAACCGGGACCTGAAGCATATACTGGTATTTTGCCAGCATATTGTTCTGTATCTCCAGCTGATAGTGCGACAACACTGATGGCAAAAGCAGTCCGAACATCAGCAGCAGATTGGCAAACACAATCCCGATAAAAAGTACCACATAATTGCTCATATTCTGAAAAATAACTCTGAGACGAAATCTGGAAAAGATCTTGATTCTCGGACTTAAAGCAATGGCACGCTTCTGTTTCTTTCCGGACAGATCCCTGCGCAGGAATTTCAGTGGAGAGAGACGCAGTTTGTGCCGCAGTACACTGTAATTTACCACCAGCATAATCAGCACCGGAACTATAGTTGTCAGCAAAAATGCCTCTGCATTCCACACCGTTTTATAAGTGGGCAGACTGTAGCTTCCATAATACATGCCTGCACACACATTTTTCAGCACGGTATAGCCCAGAATATTTCCAATCAGGGCACCTGCCAGAGTTACCAGCACCGGCAGTTCCATATAATGAAGCACCAGTTCTCTTCTGGTATAGCCGGATGCCCGTAACGTGCCAATCACACCGGCTTCTTTCCGGATGGTATTGCTGATGGTGATACCGAATACAAATGCCATAATGACCATGATGATATACAGCAGCATGATGATCATTGCCCTGTCTCCACCCATATCCTCTCCGGTAAAGGTAATTGCCTGATTGGTATATCTTGGGACGAAGGTCTCAAGGGTAACAATTGCCCCTATATCTTCCATGAGATCTTCTGAGATCTCTTTTTCTTCCTTTTCATCCGATGGTTCCTGATTGTATTTCCAGGAATAATTGTACTGCAGTTTATCCTGATTCAGGGAATCAAATTCGTCCGCTGTGACCACGGATACACCGAATTTTACCGAGTCAAACATGGAGTCATTATTATTCTGGAACAGACAGCTATAATCCGATAACGCAACCAGTCCCGTGATTTTCCATGATTTGTCTTTGCTGGTCAGTGTATCTCCCACAGAGAGCTGATTATTGTCTGCATACATACGATCAATGGCAATCTCGCCTGTATGTTCCGGGAATACTCCTTCCATCAGGCAGACTTTATTAACCTCCTCCCGGTTCTTGAAGAAGCGCATGGTGTTTCCGTTATCCAGTTCTTCTTCTATATAATAGTTCTCATACAGTCTGATCCCCAGTTTCTCAATATCTTCCCGCTGGCTCCGGTAGATCCGGTCTGCGGTGCGGAAATTGCCATCTTCAATGTTATATTTTTCAAAGCTTTCATTGTAGGCAATCAGCATACTGTTATCTGCCACCAGAAATCCGGACACAAAACCAATAGTGGCTACCATAAGAAAAAATACCACTGCATATTTTCCAAATTCGCTTTTCAGTTCCCGCGGCAATCGTTTGTGTAAAGGATTCTTCATCACATTTCCTCCTTACCAGTCCAGCTCAGCGGCAGGAATTTTGTGTTCATTGATATAATTTTTCCGGATCATGCCGTCTCGCAGTTTTACCACACGATCTGCCATATCTTTGATCGCATCATTGTGGGTTACCATCACAATCGTATTCCCGTACTTTTGGTTCACGGTTTCAATGAGCTTCAGAATTTCCTTTGACGTATTATAATCCAGTGCGCCCGTCGGTTCATCGCAAAGCAGAATATCCGGATTCTTCACAATAGCACGTCCTATGGCACACCGCTGCTGCTGTCCACCGGAGAGTTGATTCGGCAGTTTCTTCTGATGCTCATAAATGCCAAGAATATGAAGCAATTCGTCCACATCCAGAGGCTGATCACTTAAATAAGCTCCCACCTCTATATTTTCCCTTACGGTCAGATTGGGAATCAAATTATACATCTGGAATATATATCCAAGATGCTTTCTACGGTACACTGACAGCTTTTTCTCCGACATATCTGCCAGACATTCTCCGTCAATGATCAGTTTTCCCTCATCAGCACTGTCAATTCCACCGATAATATTCAGCAACGTGGACTTTCCGGAACCGGACGGTCCAAGCAGTACACAAAATTCCCCTTTTTCAATCTCCAGATCCAGCCCTTTTAGTACATTGACTCTGCTGTCTCCGGATCCAAATGACTTTTTGATACCCTGTATCTGTAAAAACATAATCTCCTCCTCACATCCCCCTTTTCACAGATATGATATGTCATAACTATAGAAAGTTTTATTTATCTAACCTAATGTTAGTCTTGTCTTACTCTATTGTCAATGACTTTTCGCAGTTTCGTACATTTCCTGTAAAAAATGTCTGGTAAAAATGAGCCGGTTAGTATATGATAATTACAGCATCGAAATTTGAAACCACAATGTGCATGCACATGAGTGGTTTTCTGTATTTAAAACGAACAAAGGATAGGTGAACATGAAAACAGGATTTGATAATGATAAGTATCTGACCATGCAGTCAGAACATATTAAAGAACGTATCAGTCAGTTTGGCAACAAGCTGTATCTGGAATTTGGCGGCAAACTTTTTGACGATTATCATGCATCCAGAGTACTCCCTGGTTTTGCCCCGGACAGCAAGCTTCGTATGCTGATGCAGCTTTCTGATCAGGCCGAGATCGTCATCGTCATCAGTGCCGGTGACATTGAAAAGAACAAGATCCGTGGGGACCTTGGTATTACTTATGATTCCGATGTTCTTCGTCTGATCGACGTCTTCAAAGAGCGTGGATTGTATGTGGGAAGTGTTGTCATTACCCGGTATGCCGGCCAGAACAGTGCAGATGTCTTCCGCAGCCGTCTTCAGAAACTGGGTATTAAGGTATATACCCACTATGTAATCCCTGGTTACCCAAGTAACATTCCACTGATTGTCAGCGACGAAGGTTACGGAAAGAACGATTATATTGAGACTTCCCGTCCACTGGTTGTTATCACAGCACCCGGACCTGGAAGCGGAAAAATGGCTACCTGCCTTTCCCAGCTGTACCATGAACATAAGCGGGGCATTCATGCCGGATATGCCAAGTTCGAGACCTTCCCGATCTGGAATATTCCGCTGAAGCATCCGGTAAATCTTGCCTATGAAGCAGCTACCGCTGACTTAAATGATGTCAACATGATCGACCCGTTCCATCTGGAAGCTTATGGCGAGACTGCTGTTAATTATAACCGTGACGTAGAAATCTTCCCGGTATTAGATGCCATGTTTGAAAAGATCTCCGGAGAAAGTCCATACAAGTCCCCGACAGACATGGGTGTGAATATGGCAGGCAACTGTATCTGTGATGATGAAGCCTGCAAAGAAGCTTCCCGTCAGGAGATCATCCGCCGTTACTATAAGTCCCTGAATGGCCTGGTTTACGGCACTTCCACAGAAGAAGAAGTGATGAAGATCGAACTCATTATGAAACAGGCAGGCATCACCAAGACCGATCGTAAAGTGGTAACTGCCGCTCTGCAGCGCAGCGAAGAAACAGACGGCCCGGCTGCAGCTATGGAACTGAATGACGGAACCATTGTTACCGGAAAGACCACTGATCTTCTGGGTGCTTCTGCAGCTCTTCTGCTGAATGCACTGAAGCTTCTTGCCGGTATTGATCATACGAAAAAGGTCATTTCCCCTGCAGCCATCCATCCGATCCAGAAGTTAAAGACCGAGTATCTGGGAAGCCGAAACCCGCGTCTTCATACCGATGAAGTCCTGATTGCCCTGTCCACCAGTGCCGAAAACAATCCGGATGCACAGGCGGCTCTTGACCAGCTTCCAAAACTTGCCGGATGCCAGGTACACACCAGCGTTCTGCTCTCTTCCGTGGATATTAAGACCTTCCAGCGTCTGTCCATTCAGTTTACTTCTGAGCCGGTATACGAAAGCAAGCGCAACTTCCATAAGAAATAAGATGAGCAATCAAAAAAATGAATTGTTTTTATCAGAACTACTCATAAATAAATTTAAATTTTTCATTTCTTTTTAAATGGAAATCCGCTATAATCATGTGCATGGTATGTAATTACTATGTTGCACAAAGGGGTGTAATCTTCCGTGGGAGATTACACCACTTTTTCAGATTTAAGGAGGAACTTTTATGCCAGTAAAATACGTATTTGTAACAGGAGGTGTAGTATCCGGTCTTGGTAAGGGTATTACCGCAGCATCTCTTGGCCGTCTTTTGAAAGCCCGTGGATACAAAGTAACCATGCAGAAATTTGATCCATACATTAACATTGACCCGGGTACCATGAACCCGATCCAGCACGGTGAAGTTTTTGTAACAGATGACGGTGCTGAGACAGACCTGGATCTGGGTCACTATGAACGATTCATTGATGAGAGCCTGACTAAGAATTCCAATGTTACAACCGGTAAGATTTACTGGTCTGTTCTTCACAAAGAACGACGCGGAGACTTTGGCGGAGGCACCGTTCAGGTAATTCCTCATATCACCAATGAGATCAAAAGCCGTTTTTACCGTAATTATAATGAAAATGAAACCCATATTGCTATTATTGAAGTGGGTGGCACCGTAGGTGATATTGAAAGCCAGCCGTTTCTGGAGGCAATCCGTCAGTTCCAACATGATGTTGGACGGGAAAATGCCATCCTGATCCATGTATCCCTGATTCCGTATCTGAAAGCATCCGGGGAAATGAAGACGAAGCCAACCCAGACCAGTGTAAAGCAGTTACAGGGAATGGGAATCTGGCCGGATATTCTGGTATGCCGCTCCGAACATCCGTTGGAAGATGGACTGAAAGAGAAAATTGCCCTTTTCTGCAATGTTCCTGTCAGCCATGTACTTCAGAATCTGGATGTAGAATATCTGTATGAAGCACCGCTTGCCATGGAAGAAGAACATCTGGCTCAGGTAGCCTGTGAATGTCTGAACCTTCCTTGTCCGGAACCGGATCTGACTGACTGGAAGGCTATGGTGGACGCACTCCGTCATCCAACCAAAGACGTTACTGTTGCTCTGGTTGGAAAATACATTCAGCTTCACGATGCTTATATCAGCGTAGTAGAAGCACTGAAGCACGGCGGTATTGCAGAACATGCCACTGTTCATATCAAATGGATTGATTCAGAACAGTTAAATGAGGAAAATGCCGACGAAATGCTTGGTGATGTCAGTGGTATTCTGGTCCCTGGCGGCTTCGGCGGACGCGGTATTGATGGCAAAATCATAGCTATCCATTATGCGCGTACTAACAAGATTCCATTCCTCGGTCTGTGCCTTGGCATGCAGCTCGCCATTGTGGAATACGCCCGCAACGTAGCCGGTCTGAAAGATGCCCACAGCATCGAACTGGATCCTGCCACCACTCATCCGGTTATCGCACTGATGCCAGACCAGGAAGACATCGAAGACATTGGTGGAACCCTTCGTCTTGGATCCTATCCTTGTGTACTGGATAAGACCACAAAAGCATATGAACTCTACGGAACAGATCAGATTGCGGAACGCCACAGACACCGTTATGAAGTCAACAACGATTACCGCAAGATCCTGACCGAAAATGGTCTTACCCTCTCCGGACTGTCACCGGATGGCAGAATCGTAGAGATGATCGAGATCAAAGATCATCCATTCTTTATTGCCACCCAGGCACACCCGGAACTGAAGTCCCGTCCAAACCGCCCACATCCTCTGTTCAAAGGATTTGTGCAGGCAGCTATTGAGAAAAGCAAAGCATAATAAGAAAGAGGGCATTACAGAATATCTTTTCTTCTGATATCCTGTGATGTCCTTTCTTTTTCCCCCTTCTTTCATCATCCTACACCGTTTCAGACAGAAAGCCATTACATACTTTACTTCTATAAATAACGCTATTTTCTCCATCCCCTGTTTCTTTGTTTGATGATTTTCTTTTTTCTCCTTGACGTAAGTCTGAAATCGGACTATACTATATTTAGTCCGATTTCAGACTTCAGGAGGAACTTTTTATGCACACCCATATCAAAATCAGTGCCGATCTGGCCCGGTATAATCATATTAATAAAAAACTAATTGATATGTATCATGATGCTTCGCAGAGAGCCGGCATGTCTTCCAGCATGTTTGATATTTTGTATTCCATCGTGGAAATGGGCGATGGCTGCCGTCAGAAGGATATCTGTCAGGCCTGTTATATTCCCAAACAGACCGTTCATTCTTCCATTCGAAAAATGGCTGAAGATGGCTATCTGACCCTTGAATCCGGAAGGGGACGTGAAAAACTGATTTATCTGACTGAAAAAGGGAAAATTATTACAGAAGAGAATATTTTGCCAATTATTGAAGCAGAAAATAAGGTATTTCTTCAGATGGGAGAACAGCAATCCCTGATTTTTCTGAATCTTCTGGAAGAATACATGACCCGGCTGGATAAAACCATGAAGGATCTTCCATCGAACAGAAAGGAGCATGTATAGCGTGATACAATTATCAGATCATTTTACCTACCCGCGATTATTAAAATTTGTTTTTCCATCCATTGTGATGATGATATTTACTTCTATTTACAGTGTTGTAGATGGCCTGTTCGTTTCCAACTTTGTTGGTAAGTCTGCATTTGCCGCTGTGAATCTGGCAATGCCGTTTCTTATGGCTTTTTCTGCACTGGGCTTTATGATGGGTACCGGAGGCAGTGCCATCGTCGCAAAGACTCTTGGAGAAAGGAAAAAAGAAAAAGCCAATGAATACTTTTCCATGCTGATCTATGTGACTATTGCAGGCGGCATTTTCTTCAGCTGCGTACAGGCAGTCCTGATTAAGCCTGTTGCCATTATGATGGGTGCCGAAGGAGAACTTTTAAAGAATTGTATTTTATATGGCCGACTGAGCAGTATTTCCCTGACTGCCTTTATGCTGCAGAATGTATTTCAAAGCTTTTTTGTCACAGCTGAAAAGCCAAAACTGGGACTTGCCGTGATCATCTCCGCCGGTGTTACGAATATGGTTCTGGACCTGCTCTTTGTGGGAATCTTCCGCTGGGGACTGGCAGGTGCCGCAATTGCTACGATCTGCGGTGAATGTATTGGCGGTATTACTCCATTACTTTATTTTTCCAGGAAAAATTCCAGCAAGCTTCGTCTTGGTAAAACCAGATTTTACGGCAGTATTTTGTGTAAAACCTGTACCAATGGTTCCTCCGAACTGATGACAAATCTGTCTAGCTCCATCGTGAATTCCATGTATAACCTTCAGTTGATGAAATTCAGCGGAGAAAACGGAGTAGCCGCTTACGGAACCATCATGTACGTCAACTTTATTTTTGCTGCCATCTTTATCGGATACTCCATCGGAAGTGCTCCAATCGTCAGCTACCATTACGGTGCCGAAAATCATTCTGAGCTGAAGAATATGCTGAATAAGAGCCTGCGGCTGATTGCCATAACCAGCATGGTACAGGTGGTTATGGCCCAGCTCATTGCCGCCCCTCTGGCTCAGATCTTTGTGGGATATGATGCAGAACTATTCCGGCTTACCCGCCACGGCTTCCGTATTTTCAGTCTGACCTTCCTGATCTGCGGATTCAACATCTTCGGATCTTCCTTCTTTACCGCACTGAACAATGGTCCGTTATCCGCATTGATTTCCTTCCTGCGAACTCTGGTCT
Source organism: Jingyaoa shaoxingensis (assembly GCF_014385005.1). Lineage (GTDB taxonomy): Bacteria > Bacillota > Clostridia > Lachnospirales > Lachnospiraceae > Marvinbryantia > Marvinbryantia shaoxingensis. Next base: position 115,200 of record NZ_JACRSZ010000006.1, read on the forward strand.
TCCAGCTCAGTGTGGTATGGATTCTGCCGATGTTCCTCGGCATCGACGGTATCTGGGGATCCGTGGCGATTGCCGAATTACTGACCATCTGCGTGACTGTACTCTGCCTGATCAGCCAGCGCAGGAAGTATCACTACGCCTGATCATTGGTGACCATTTGGGACGGAGTTTTCTGGCTTTTGATCTGCTCACTTATGAAAAAGAGTCACCTGTGCTCGCGTTTATGCGGCACAGACGACTCTTTTCTTTATCCTGTTATACTTTTTTCACGGAATGGAGAATCGGTTCTATATAGTGCATGGAAGTCTCTTCATCCGTATTTACCATCACCATATAAAGGCGATTTCCTTCTTCATTTAAAAATGCTGTCAGACTGATATCCTCATCCGGGATACTGCATGTCACACTGGTGATTCCATTAATCACCACCTGCTTCACTTCACGATATCCGGCACGCTGAAAGTTCTCTGCCACCTCTTCATTTGTCAACAGATCTTCTTCAGTTCCATTGCCAATCACTGAATAATTGATAATGACTGCGATATCTTCCGCTTCGCTTTCTGCCTTATATAGAATGCCTTCCTGTTTTTCCTGCTCGGTCAGATAATAATAATCCCAGTAGGACGGCAGGTACACCTGATATGCATCAGCGAAAGATACCCACGTACCTTCATAATCAGACTTACTTTCATCAAAGATATATTCTTCCGGCTCCGCACTTGTCTTTGTTTCCGTCTCATCACCGCCTATCTTACCGGCAATCATTCCACCCTTATCTTCCGGCTGAATCTCCGTTGCTTTTCTGGCAATCTCTGCGGCTTCCTCACTGTCATCCAGATCATCATCGTCATAGTCTGTATTCAAGGTGATGTTTTTACACACTTCTTCCAATTCCGAATATAACCGGTCATATTCAGACTTCACCGCCTCATCCTCTGCGTATCCCTGATAATCTGTCGGAACAGCGTAATAATAATTCATGGCTTCTTCCTCGTCATATCCGATATAGGTATAACCAGGATAATCCTTGAAATCCGTATTCACAGAACATCCTATCGTCAGGAGCTTTCCACCTGCATTGTCTCCGTCTTCCAGGTATTTATCGTAGCTTGCCTGATGATAAAAGGTCACAAACTTCTGTTCCGTTTCTACGAGAACATTCCTATACCAGTCTTCCGGCATTTTCACATTGATTCCACATTCAAAATAATAGGCATAATTGCCATCTTCTGTCATGTAATCATTAAAGTCTTCAAAGCCGTCTGAAGCAAATGCTGTCATTGGAAACGCCAATGTCAGCATTGCTATACCTAAGAACATTTCTGTTTTTCTCATTTTTCACCCTCCTGACTGATTCTGTTTCATAACGGTTCCGCACACTCATCGACAACTTCCCTGAACCATTCATATTTTCTACGTATCTGTTCAATACCTTCACAGATACGATGCCAAAATTCAACAAAATCGCCTTTGGCGATAGAATTTTGGCATGCATGTCTCGGGATTTTGGCATATTCATGCCAAAACACCTCGCGGGACAGTGGGTTCTGAACAGTTACTTTTCTACATAGCTATTGTAACATTCCCATCAAACCAACTCAAGAATTTTTCTTCTTTCCATTACATTCTATTTGCTTTTTTCTTTCGAAAATGTCATAATATTAACAAAATATTTTTTCGAGGAGATGAATTATGGAATTTCAGGAATTATTAGAAAAACGCCGCAGTATTCGAAACTATGACACAGACAGCAGACCGGAAGCAGATGACATTAAAGATCTTGTGAAAGCAGCACTGGAAGCTCCATCATGGAAAAACACAGAAACAGGAAGATATCACTGCATTCTTTCTGAGAATATGATTCAGAAGTTCCGTGCCGAATGTCTTCCGGAATTCAACCAGCGTAATTCAGAACATGCCGCTTACATTGTAACCACCTATGTACGTGATACCTCTGGATTTCACGGACATGAAACAAAAGAAGCAGATAATGAACTGGGTAACGGCTGGGGATGTTATGATCTGGGGCTCCAGAATGAAAACCTGATCTTAAAGGCTGTGGAATGTGGATTCTCCACTCTGATTATGGGAATCCGTGATGCTGATAAGATTCGTGAACTTCTGTCTATTCCAGAAGAAGAAGTGATTGTGTCTGTCATTGCCATCGGACAGGCTGCCGATATTCCATCCAGACCGAAACGCAAAAATGTGGACGATGTTCTTTCTATTTATTAAATAAACTTTCCTGTTCACGTAAAAAAACGCATTGCCAGAAATATATCCTCTGGCAGTGCGTTTTTCATTCATTAACAGCGTTCCTTGCTTAATAAGCTATAATCTCGTATCCATCCTCAGTTATCAGTACCTGAATCTCCCATTGTGCAGATGGCTTGCCGTCTTCTGTATACACGGTCCAGCCGTCTTCTTCATCCTGGAAGATGTCTGCGCTTCCCATGTTGATCATTGGCTCGATGGTGAACATCATTCCCGGAACCATGAGCATTTCTTCACCGCGTCTGGATACGTAGCTGACCCATGGGTCTTCATGGAATTCCAGTCCCACACCGTGCCCGCCGATCTCCCTGACTACGGAGTATCCATGTGCCTGTGCATAATCATTGATTGCCTGCCCCATATCACCTAAGAATCCCCATGGTTTTACTTCTTTTAAACCGACTTCAATGCTCTCTTTTGTAACTTCGACCAGTTTCCGTTTTTCTTCGGAAACATCCCCGATACAGAACATTCTGGAAGAGTCGGAAAAATACCCGTTCAGAATGGTGGATACATCTACATTTACGATATCCCCATCTTTCAAAACCACTTTGTCAGACGGAATTCCGTGGCATACTACTTCGTTGATGGAAGTGCACACACTCTTCGGGAAGCCCTCATAATCCAGAGGTGCCGGAATACCGCCGCGCTTCGTGGTCTCATTATATACCCACTGATCGATCTCTTCTGTAGTCACACCTGCTTTGATATGTTCTGCCACATAATCCAGCACCGCTATATTAATCTTTGCACTCTCTTTGATGGCTGCGATCTGCTCCGGCGTCTTAATCATAGAATGATCCGGCACTTCTGCTCCATCTCTTGCAAACTGCGCAATCTTTTCATCAAATGCTTCATGACACTTTTTATATTTTTTCCCGCTGCCACACCAGCAGGCATCATTTCTTCCCAGTTTCATGGTGTTACGCTTCCTTTCTTTTTTATCCTTTCAAGAATGCCTCGGCATTCTTGCTGCGAGATGCGCGTCATGCAAAGCATGACATATTTCTTTTGCGCATCTCTGCAATCCTGCCGGAGGCTATATCAGATGGGGGATTGACTCCCACCACTGATACTAATTTGCTCCTCGCCACCTAAAGAGGTGGGAGTCATCTCACATCTGATGTACACACGAAAAGCCGACTGTGTATACAGCCAGCTTTTGTGATTCAGGAATGCTTACGCATTCTTCTTATGCATGAATTCCGGTTACTTCATAGTCCTGTGCTTCTACTGCACTCTTCAGCACGTCGTCTGCCACTTCTGTGCTCATGGTAACGATTGCTGTTCCGCTTTCATGGCTTACTACTGCTTCCGTTACACCTTCAATGGCTTCCAGTGTCTTCTTTACTCTTGCTTCACAGTGTCCACACATCATGCCTTTGATTTCCATTGTCTTTTTCATCTCATTTATCTCCTTTTCTTCTTTTACTTCTTTATTCTGATCTGTATCAGATATCTTTATCTGTTTTTTATGGTTTTTGTGCTTCTTATCCTTTCTCGCATCATACATGGTGAAGAAATTCAGCCGCAATGCATTGCTGACTACACAAAAACTGGAAAGACTCATGGCTGCTGCCCCGAACATCGGATTCAGCTTCCAGCCGAATATAGGATACCACAAACCAGCCGCAAGTGGAATACCAATTACATTATAAAAGAACGCCCAGAACAGGTTTTCATGGATATTTCTTAATGTAGCACGACTCAGACGGATTGCAGCCGGTACATCCAGAAGTCTGCTCTTCATCAGTACCACATCAGCCGCATCAATGGCAATATCCGTTCCGGCACCGATTGCCATACCGATATCTGCCCTTGTCAATGCAGGTGCATCATTGATTCCGTCACCTACCATAGTGACTTTGCCTTTTTCCTTCAGCTTACGAACTACTTCTTCTTTTCCATCCGGCAGAACTCCGGCAATGACTTCATCCACGCCGGCCTGACTGCCGATGGCTTTTGCAGTACGTTCATTATCACCGGTCAGCATAACTACATGAATACCCATGTTCTTCAGTTCCTGAATAGCCTGATAACTGTCTTTCTTGATGACATCCGCTACCGCAATCATACCGATCAGCTTCTCATCCTCTGCAAAAAACAGCGGTGTTTTTCCCTGTTCTGCCAGGCTATCTGCAGCTTTTGCAATCTCTGCCGGGATCTTCACACGGCTTTCGATAAACTTCCGGTTACCACCTGTCAGGCGTACACCTTTCTGCGTACCTGTCAGACCGTTTCCTGCTACTGCTACGAACTCTCCCACCGCATCACAGGTTATCTGTTTTTCCTGTGCCAGACGTACAATCGCATGTGCCAGTGGATGTTCACTCTTCTGCTCCAGTGCCAGTGCTGCCAGAAGCAGTTTTTCCTCACTGTATCCTTCTGCCGGAACCATATCGGTTACTTCCGGTTCCCCGCTGGTAATCGTACCGGTCTTATCCAGTGCCACGATATCTGTCTTACCAGTCTCTTCCAGAGATACTGCGGTCTTAAACATAATACCATGTTTGGCTCCCATACCATTGCCAACCATAATGGCAACCGGTGTTGCCAGACCAAGAGCACAAGGGCAGCTGATTACCAGTACCGAAATACCTCTTGCCAGGGCAAAACCAATGCTCTGTCCTGCCAGCAGCCAGATGATAATCGTTACAACCGCAATGGTAATAACTGCCGGTACAAAGATTCCGGATACCCGGTCTGCGACCTTGGCAATGGGTGCCTTGGTTGCCGCTGCATCACTGACCATCTGAATGATCTGGGAAAGAGTGGTATCTTCTCCTACTCTGGTTGCTTCGCATCGTAAGAAGCCAGACTGATTCAAGGTTGCTGCTGATACACTATCGCCCTTTTCTTTGTCCACCGGAATACTCTCTCCGGTCAGTGCTGATTCATTTACCGCACTGGTTCCTTCTATTACAATACCATCCACAGGTATATTTTCCCCAGGTCTTACTACAAAATGATCTCCGATACGTACCTGCTCGATTCCCACCTCTACTTCCTTGCCATCACGAATTACCGTGGCTGTCTTCGGAGCCAGTTTCATCAAGCTCTTCAGTGCATCTGTGGTTTTTCCCTTAGACCTTGCCTCCAGCATCTTTCCCACGGTAATCAGGGTCAGAATCATAGCAGCCGATTCAAAGTAAAACTCATGCATGTAGCTCATGACCGCCTCGCCATCTCCTGCCACCTGTGCACCGGTCATGGCAAACAGGGCGTACACACTGTAAACAAAGGATGCTCCGGACCCCAACGCCACCAGGGTATCCATATTCGGGGACTTATGAAGAATCCCCTTCACACCGTTCACAAAGAACTTTTGGTTGATCACCATAATGGCAATGGTAAACAAAAGCTGTACCAATCCCATGGCTACATGGTTGCCTTCAAAGAAGGATGGCAGTGGCCAGTTCCACATCATATGTCCCATGGACACATACATCAGCGGAATCAGAAGTACTACCGACGCAATCAGACGCTTCTTCATCTTCGGTGTCTCTGTGTCCTTCAGCATATCATCATAATTCGGCTGTGTGCTTCCAGCCTTGTTCTCTCCACTTTTCTTCAAGGATGCCCCGTATCCCGCATCTGCCACCGCCTGAATAATGGTTTCCGGAGATGCGCTTCCTTCCACTCCCATGGAGTTGGTCAGCAGACTGACTGAGCAGGATGTCACTCCCGGCACCGCCGAAACCGCCTTTTCTACACGGGAGCTGCAGGCTGCACAGCTCATGCCTGTTACCTGATACTGTTCCATAACAAACTTCACCTTCCTCTTACTTCATAAGTTTTGGCAAAACATTCACCAGTTCCTGAATGACATCGTCATTCCCCTCCCGGATATTCTCCGCCACACAAGTCTCAATGTGATTTGCCAGCAGTTTTTTATTAAAACTGTTCAGTGCTGCATTGATCGCAGATACCTGAACCAGAATATCGATACAGTAGGCATTCTTCTCCAGCATTCCCTGTATTCCACGCACCTGACCTTCGATCCTCTTCAGCCGGTTCATTAGATCCCGGTATTCATTATCAGAACGTTCCTTATGCTTCTCGCAGCAGCAACAGACTTCTTCCTTCTTATCTTCTCCCATTTGCCCATGTTCCTTTCATCTTTTCAAGAATACCCCATTGGGGTATTTCTCTTTATACTTCATACTATATACCCCACCCAGGTATTTGTCAATTCCTGATATGAACTTTTTACAAAAAAATACCAGACAGACTTTTTTCGATCTATCTGGTATCCATATTTTTTCTGCTTATAATGCCTTTTTGATTGCATCTAATAACTCTTCATAAGTTTCATATGCAGGAAGTTCCGGGTGGTCTGCCTTGATCTGCTCTGTACTGCGGAACAAAAAGCCTGCCTTGCTTGCCTGAATCATACCCAGATCATTATAACTGTCCCCGCTGGAAATAGTATCATAACCGATAGACTGCAGTGCCTTCACAGTTGTCAGCTTAGAATCATGAATCCTCATACGGAATCCTGTAATCTCCCCACTCTCTGCCACTTCCAGTGTATTGCAGAAGATCGTCGGCCAGCCCAGCTTCTTCATCAGCGGTGTGGCAAACTGTGTAAAGGTATCACTGATAATGATCACCTGTGTCATAGAACGAAGCTCATCCAGGAATTCTTTTGCTCCCAGCATCGGATCAATCTTTGCAATCGTCTCCTGAATCTCTTTTAATCCAAGCCCATGCTCTTTTAAAATGCCAAGTCTCCACTTCATCAGTTTATCATAATCCGGCTCATCACGGGTTGTCTTCTTCAGTTCCGGAATTCCACTCTCCTTTGCAAACGCAATCCAGATCTCCGGTACCAGTACCCCTTCCAGATCCAAACATACAATATTCATTCTCTTTATCCTCCATATTATCCACGTCAGGCAAACATATGTCTCTGGATATCCTACACCAGATCTCTGTTATCTGTCAACCGCTGAAAAAAGAGAGCGTGATTTCTGAAAAAGAAACCACACTCTCTTTTTTACTTACCAGTTTCAAATGCTTTACCGAATATCGCATAACGATACTTATTTAATGCCCCATAGAGAATCATTCCCAGAACGCCACAGGAAATGACTTCACCAATACCAACTGTCAGCATCATAAACGGAATCGGAAGATTCACGCCATAACCATAATACAATGTAAATGGCACAATTATGGCATTTGCCACAATCGGTGGAAGCGGAGCAAGCCACTTACTGCTGTTACGCAGTTTCCATGTAAATACTGCACCAATCAGTGTCGCAATACTTCCAAAAATCACATCCAGCAGAATCGCTCCGCCCAGAAAATTGGAAATCAGACAACCGACAAACAGCCCCGGAATCGCTGCCGGTGTAAAGACCGGCAAAATAGTCAGTGCTTCTGATATACGCACCTGAACTTCTCCAAAGCTGAATGCAGCAAATACTGTGGTCAGCACAACATACACGGCTGCAATTGCAGCAGCCTGCACCATGAATAAAGTACCTTTGTTTTTCATATTCTGTTTTCTCCTTTAGTTTTGTTTTACGAGTGGAAGGTCACGAACACTCGGCACATTTAAAGGCGGTGACCGCCCTGCAATCCCTCTTCGACCTTGTTTTTATGGGTTTGCAACGTTAACTAACATATCACACATTCTCATATTATGTCAAGAAGATATCTTGATTCTGTGCTGCGTATCGACCCAGCGATCCTGATACATCATGAAGATCTCATATTCATCCGGTTCCAGATTCTGCAGCGGAACGGGAATATATTCATAATGTGCCAGATAATCACGGATCTGAAGTACAATGTCTGTGGTATCGTATATATAAGTGTGTTCTTTTCCCTGAAATACAATCTGAGAAATCTGATGATCCAGTGTACCTGCATACAGCACCTGACCGGTAAGATGAAAGGCTACTTCCGTCTCACTCAGGACAGCTTCCGGTTTCGTAACCGGTTCTGTCAGTTCAACTGCTACAGGCTGCCACAACTCTCCCCTGATATAGTTTTTTTCCAGTTCCATCGGAGCTGCCAGATCATTGTAGTCTATCTTCATCTCAGAAGCCCGGTAAAATGTAGTGGAAATACTGAACTGGTTCAGAATCTCCCCTGTTTCATAATCAAACTCATAGGTCATACCCTTCCGCTCATCTTCTGCCCTTGGTACCCATCCACACATACCAAAGATATGACCGCTTTCTTCATCATAGATGGCCGAAGACGTAATCTTGGAAAAAATTGTCGGGATTTTCTTAATCTGTTTTACCGTTTTTGCACTCTCATCAATGGAATACACTAACAGGTAAGATGCATCATCGTTATCATAATAATCCAGCTTGCTCTTTCTTCCGCTGACATAATGATTATCAAACATACTCAGTTCAATGGTATCTGGATTGCCATCCAGATCTACACTGAGCTGGTAGGCTGTATGCTGCTGGAAATGATATATGAAGTCTCCTTCTGGCTGCAGTACATATGATTCATAGCCGGTGCCCTCCCAGAATCTGGGATCACAGAGAATCCACTGAATCTTTTTCGTCGTCCAGTTCAGTTTGATGACAGACTCAATGTCTCTGGCACTGATAAGAATCGTATCACTTTCAGGCTGGTAGGACACTGTATTGATATGTGCCCAGTCAGCGCGGTTCACATATTCACAGTCCAGAATGTCATCCAGAACCAGTTCATTTACTACTTCCCCTGTCTGACGGTCAATTTCCTGTATCTTATCTTCATAATGAGACTGTATGGAACTGGTCAGCACCAGCAGATTGCCTCCCGGCTCCTTCTCAATCACTTCATGATGGCTGCCACCGGATACATAATACATGGTATATGCCCGCCCCAGATAGTCCATCTCATACAGATTCGTAGACTGAGGTTTTTCCATATTTGGCACATAAGCACCGGTATCCTGCCAGATCATGCGGTTATTGGACAGCAGATACAGACCGTAATTTGCCGTCTCCTTATCCATATACCAACGGATATCCCCCATGCAGTCATAGGCAAATGGCAGATGGGTTCTCTGCCCATAAACCATCGTTAATCCATATGCAGATGTACCACTGGTCTTTACCGGATAGATTACATCTTCCAGTGACTCTGGCAGATCTTCTGTCGCCACCTTCACTTCTCTGGAATCTGTCACTTCACCGTTCTCATCCAGCAGTTCCAGAACCACTGTATTTTCCATTCCCGGATACAGACCGATTATCGGCACTCTGTGTGAAACAGCCGCATCCACTTCTCCTGAAACATCCGCTTCTTCGGTCTTGCCCTTTACAGTAAAACGCACTGCACATTCCTGTGGGGTATCAAAAAGGATTACCGCTGTCAGCGGTGCAATCTGATAAGGGTTCACAATTGCTATGGGATTCTCCCATGTATAGCCATTTTTCTGCTCTGCAATGAGCTGCTGATCAATCTCATAAGATGTGGAAATCATTGTCTGTTCGGCTGTTATATCGGTTTTCACCACATCTGCTGCCTGATCATTTTCCTGAATTAGAATAGTATCTTCCCGGTCCATAGATGCTTCCACACGCTGTCCGTAGTATCCATACGCCTTCTTTCCCAGATACTGTGTATACAGCGGCATACGGAATGAACGGTAAGTCAGTGCATTATAACTGTCTCCTGATATGGTCAATTCAAAGGTCAGTTCTCCGTTATCCACCTGATCAATATGGGTTGTCTTTGTCAATCCCTCCGCAAACATATCCTTCGGATAAAAATCACTGCGGTCTTCAGATTCACTGTAAAGATGAGACCCTGCCGTAATCCAGAGATGGTCTTTCGTCCCATCCAGAGATTCCACGCCTGAGATCCAGTCTGAATACCAGTCTGATCCCCGTTCTTTTCCATATTCAAATACCTGGGAAACTGTCATATTCTCTGTATCGATGTGGTAAATCACGGCTCTGGAGTAAACATCGTCCCCGCTTACACGATTCTGCGCATCCACTCTCTTAACCTTAGCCGTTCCGTTATCAAACAGGCAGATATCTCCGTTATCCAACATAGTCACATTATGCTGTGCATAAAACCATTCGAAGTCATCTCCTTCCGGAGTAAAGAAATAAGAAGCATCCGTATTCTCCCATCCCGTCGGATCTCCCAGAATCCAGGCAAGCGTCTTATCTTCTTTATTGACTGCCACAATAGCATCCTTATGTCTCGCTGAAAGGAGCACCAGATCATGTTCTGCGTCATACCACAGACCGTTGTTGTGGAACCAGTCTGTCTCCTCGCTGCCGTCACTGTCCATGGATGCAGACTGTCCGTCTTCCTGACTGATCAGATCTTTCATATCCAGTTCCCATACTACTTTTCCGCTTTCCCGATCAATCTCCACCACACGGTCTTCTACCGTGCTGAAGTCCTCTGCATCTGATGCTATCAGAAGATTGCCATCTGGCAGTTCCACAAAATCATGGTGCTGGCCACCCGGCACCTCATACTCCTGATATACCTTTCCGGTCAGATCAATCTCAATCAGTCCTGTTTTGTAATAGGTTGGATGCAGTACTTCCGATGACGGCATACACAGATGCCCGTTACGCAGCTGATGAACTCCCAGCGTACCTCCCATATCTGTGAAAAAACGCAGATCCCCGGCAGCATCCACTGCATAAACAGATCCCATCGTGGAACATACAAAAGTAAGCTGCGAATAATCATAAGCGCTTTCATCCAGCATCTCTGTCTGAATCGTTCCATAATCCACATTCACACTCTCTGTCTCCACAGAAAATGTGGACGACGTACCATCATCCAGTGTGATCACCACCTCTGTCTCCTGTCCACTGTATAATCCGTATATCGGCACAATATGGTCTGTATCTGCCTCAAACGTACCTGTCACATCATTTTCCGGTGACTTGCCTTTTACTGTTACGGTTCCGCCACAGGCTTCTTCTGTCGTAAACACTGCAACTGCACTTAACGGTGCTGTACCGTAAGGATTCACAACAATTAATGCATCTTCCAGTGCATACCCATTTTCCAGTTCTGCCTGCAATGCCGCATCAATCTCGCTCTGCTGTTCCTGGATGTCTCCTTCCTGCTCCTGCGTCTCCTGTTCCGTATTGTCTTCCTCTGCCAGTACCGTCACACTTCCTGCCGCCAGCATTGCTGCCAGCAGCACAGCTCCCAGAATCTCTCGCTTTTTCATCTCATTCTCCTGATTTTATATCCGGTTTTATATTTCCGCTTTCAGATACCAGATTTCCCTGTTGTTTTGTATCTATAATGCACAATGATATGCTTCTTCTTCAAATGGATAACTCAGTTCCAGTCCATCTGCATTCTCATTGATCTCAAAGGCAATCCAGCCTTCATTTTTCCCAAAATTCAGCGTATTTCCTGTCATACGCATCATTCCCAGATCTGCCAGGAAGTCATCTTCTATTCTGGTATACTCATTTCCCTCACCGTCTGTCAGCTTCAGATTGCTCCAGTCAATGGTTTCTTTGCTTCCATCTTTTTCAATCAACATTTTTACCAGACAAAATGTCTTGCCGGATTCTGCTTCCTTCTGATAATTGCTTTTTTCCACACCAGTGTACCCCAGTTCTACGCTGACATTCTCAAGAGAAGTATTTTTCTGCACATCCTCCACGGTAATGTTCCATCCGGATACAGAAACCTGTGCTCCAATCTGACTGCCACTGACTGATGTTTTATCCACTTCGCCAGTCTCCTCTGTGTTTTCTGTTTCATCAGCTTCCTCAGTGACCGTCTCCGTATTTTCTGTTTCACCAGCTTCCCCGGCAGATGTCTCTGTATTTTCTGTTTCACCAGCTTCCCTGGCAGATGTCTCTGCCGTTTCAGTTGCTGCTATCGTCTCTGATTCCTTCTTCTCAGCTGTCCCGCAGCCTGTCAGCAGACTGCCGCATACGGCCATACTCAATATCCATAAAACTGTTTTTTTCTTCATGATTCCAAACGCCTTCCTTTCCTGTTCTGTCTGCATATTCCTGTCTGTATCTGAGCAGTTCCTTACTTATTTTCTTTTATCAGCGGCAGTCTTATCCAAAAAGCCACACCTTCTGATCTGTTTTCCACACCACAGCTTCCTTTGTGTTTCTCCACAATCTTGCGGACTACGAATAGTCCAAGACCAATGTTTTTTCCGCCTTCTGCAGACGGATTCTTCTTTTTCGATGATGTATAGAAGCTGTCCCAGATCCGTTCCATCTGATCTTCTCTGATCGGTTCCCCGTCATTGCAGACCTCCAGATAAAGGGACTGCTTTTCTCTTCTCAGTGTCACTGTAATCTGTTTTCCCTGTTGGGTATGCTGGAATGCATTCATGAGATAATTATTGACTGCCCTTTCCAGATACATACGATTGCCATATACATAACAGTTTGCTGCCAGATCCGAATTCACTTTAATCTCATTTTTCCGGAACATGGCATCGTACCGCAGCAACAGATATTCCAGCATCTCTGACACATTAACTTTGCTGATCTCCATAGCGTTCATCTGGTTATCCAGCATAGAAAAGTCCAGAAGTTCTCCCACCATCTTAGACATCTTATCCAGTTCTTCCCGGATAGATGCATAATAATATGGACGATCTATTTTATCTTCTCCGATCTCCAGCATCTCCACCTGACTGGATACAACTGCCAGAGGTGTCTTTAATTCATGGGAAATATTCGCCACAAATTCACGCTGGCTCTCCATAAGACGGTAATCTGCCTTTCTTGACCTAGTCTGCTGTTTCTCCCCGTCTTTTTTCATTCCCAGATACCCCAGAATCGTTATAATCGTCAGACAGGCTGTAAAATACCAGACTGTTCCCTGCATGATATCAAGCCCAGACTGCACATCCTTTCTTACATAGACATAATAGTCATGCCCATCCTGCGTCAGCTTTCCTCGCATAACCAGTACCTGACGAGATTCCAGATTACGTTTTTCCACCGTAGCTTTCCCATCAAATTTATCTAACTTATTTTCAATCCGTTTTTTTACATAATCTTCCGGCACTGCATTTTTTGTGGTATAAACAGGCTTAAATACATCATTCACCACCATCACTTCGAACTTTTCTTTCTGGAATTCATTCAGATTCTCAATATCATCATCATCCAGATCAGCAAGCTCTATCTGTTGCAATTCATTATAAAACTGATGTAAAATTCTTGTCTTTAGACCGATATAACATGGCGAACAGCCCAATGCATAAAGAACAATAACCAGTACAAATGCAATTGCCAGCGTCAGCGCCCTTTTTTCCGGTGTTCTCTTTGTTCCTTTCTTTTTCATTCTATTCCTCCCCGAAAATATAGCCAACGCCATACACTGTCCGTATATAATTGCAGTCTTCTCCCAACTTCTTTCTAAGTTGCTTCACCAGCGTATCTATCGTTCGGATATCTCCGGTATAATCGTATTCCCATACTGCGTCCAGAATGGTCGTTCTTGGCAGTGCAATCCCTACATGATCCATAAAATAAACCAACAGTTCAAATTCTTTTCTCGTTGTATCCATCAATTCACCCTTCCGGTATACCATCTGTCCGGATAGATCTGCCTTCAGTTCTTTATATTCCAATACTGAACGCATTTTTCCTGCCCGCTTCAATACTGCCTCTATATGGAGTTTCACCAGTCCTAGTGTAAATGGCTTGGTAATATAGTCATCCGCACCTTTCTCAAATCCACTCATCTGATCTGCCACAGCTGACCTGGCAGACAGAATGATAACCGGTACCTCAGATACCTTTCGAATCTCTTTTAACACGGTATATCCGGATATGTCCGGGAGCATGAGATCCAGCAATACCAGATCAATCTGCTGCTTCTTCTCCCTGAAACACTCTAAGGCTCCAGTTCCATCTTCCACAATTTTTACATCGTAATTCTGTATCCTCAGGAAATCCCCAACCGTCTGAGCAAGCTTTGGCTCATCCTCCACTATTAGAATTTCAATCGTTTTCACGTTTCTTTCTCCCTGTAATCGTTGCTGTTCACTTCGTTCACAGTAACCTGTAATTCACGTTGCTCATTTTATCATCCAAATTTGATAGAATTATGAGTTTTGATTTCACATATGATATGCAAAACGGACTGCACCAGGCAGTCCGTCTCACTTTATCTTTTCTTCTGTTTATAATTACATCCATTCTTGTTTATTTGCAGAGTTCTTCTGCCATAGCTTCCAGCTGCTGAATATTTTCATCTTTAACAGCTGACATAATGGTACAGTTGTTTTCCAGCCAGGTGATATTCTTGCTCTTTTCAAATTTGGCCTTGATGACTTTACCTGCCATCGGAGCCCAGGAACCATTTTCAATAATACCAATGGTACGGTTCTGATAGTTACGTTCTACCAGTTCATCTACGAATGTCCTCATGAATGGGAACGCTTCGCCATTGTAAGTCAGGGATGCAAGGACCAGCTTGCCATAACGGAAAGAATCTTCCACTGCCTCTGCCATATCACAACGTGCCAGATCAAACAGAGAGACCTTCGGGCATCCTTTCTCTTCCAGCTTCTGTGCCAGAATCTCTGCCGCTTTCTTGGTATTGCCGTAAACAGATGCGTAAGCAATAACTACACCCTCGGATTCTACTTTATAAGAAGACCAGATATCGTATTTTTCAATGTAATGTCCCAGATCTTCTGTGAGAACCGGTCCATGCAGCGGGCAAATTATCTGGATATCCAGAGCTGCTGCTTTCTTTAAAAGAGTCTGTACCGGTGCGCCGTACTTGCCTACAATACCGATATAATAACGACGAGCTTCGCAGTCCCAGTCTTCTTCTACATCCAAAGCTCCGAATTTGCCGAATCCGTCTGCAGAAAACAGTACCTTTTCTGTACTTTCATATGTAACCATAACTTCCGGCCAGTGTACCATCGGTGCGAATACAAAGGTCAGTGTATGTGTTCCAAGAGACAGTGATTCACCGTTCTTTACTTCAAGTTTCTGATCTCCAAGCTCCATATCCGGGAAAAAATTCTTCATCATGCCGAACGTCTTGGCATTGGCCACTACGGTAGTCTCAGGATATGCCTTCATAAAATTGTGAATATTTGCTGCATGATCCGGTTCCATATGCTGTACAACCAGATAAGATGGCTTCTTTCCATCTAATACTTTTGCAATGTTGCCCAGCCATTCTTCTGTAAAATGGGCATCTACGGTATCCATTACCGTAATCTTCTCATCCATGATTACATAAGAATTGTACGCCATACCGTTCGGTACATCATACTGTCCTTCAAACAGGTCTACCTGATGATCATTTACTCCTACATAAAAAATACTATCTGTAATAAACATAGGTCTTTTCCTCCTTTTGTATTTTATGATTTACGTCCATCATTGTAACACAGGCAGGCATTTTCTTCAATGCGCCTATATCTCTGTAAACGAAAATCGTTCTTTTGTCCCGGTGGCGTCAATGTCATACACGATGGTTCCATCCTCCAGAATGCTCTTTTCCCAGATCAGATCCTGATCTTTAATCTTTGCTCTGACATAAGCATCTGTATCATCTGTCTCAATCTCATCTATAAAGATATCCCGCATCTGATTGTTGGCGCATTTATTAAAGATCTCCCAGACTGTCTCATAACATTTTTTCATGCTTCATCCCCGCCTTTTTTATATCGTTTTACTGTCTGATGGAAAATACCGCGAATCTTGGACTTGCGTTCTGTCTCTGTACCATATCTCCTAAATCCTTTGACACGGTTCAGGGCTGCACGGTGTCCGCTGCCCATCCGTTTTGTGATGCTTTCCAGTCTCTCTTTTGTGAAACGCATACGTTCCTCTGCCAGACGTTCGCTGGCTGCCAGCTTTTTCTCTCCCAGTACTTCGCCGGCTGCCTGGCTCTTCTGCTGTACGGTACTGACAAACTGTTCCATATGCTGGTTCAGCGCCTCTTCCATTGCTGCCACATTCCGTTCAAATCCGGTCAGGGCTGAAACTGTCAGTGTTGCATCTGCTGCCAGCAGTGCCATAAAAATCAGTGAAAAAAGTTCCATTAAAATAGGTGTAATCCACTGGGTAGCATCCTTGGTTGCCGGTGCGATCACATAGATTACAAGGAGACCTGCCACTCCAAATCCCACGGATGCAGGGAAACACACTCTTCCATTAATATTCAGGGGTACGTCACTGTAATCCCACCAGTATGCATGGAACAACTTCTCCAGTCCCCAGGATGTGACATATTCCAGTACGATGCTTCCGAAAAAAGCTACCAGAAATACCTGCCACCAGGTATAATTCACCTGCCCCTGATTCTGTCCTGCATACCAGTCCACCAGTGCCATAATGGTCGCTGCACCCACTCCGTAGATCGGGCATACCGGACCATAGAGGAATCCCCGGTTCTGCCAGGAACCACTTTTCACGGTACAAAAAATAGATTCATAGATCCATCCCATACAACTGAATATGACAAAATAAACAAAATACTTACTAATCCACATATCCTTCCCCTTTTTCTTGTTTCACCTGAATGACTTCATTTTAGCACAGCCACACTGCCTTGACAAGCGCACTGGGCAGACTCAGCCATAACATTCATTTGCTTTTATTATAGGCATCTGTTAGAATACTGATATAGTTACAGTGCAAATTTCTCAAAGGAAGTGTAAACCATGAATTATGGACAAATCATGATTGCTGATAGTGCCAACGGGCTTGGCATGCGGGTCAGTCTTTTTGTATCTGGCTGTCTGAATCACTGCAAGGGGTGTTTTCAGCCGGAGACCTGGGATTTTGATTATGGATACCCCTTTACCCCTGAAGTGGAACAGCAGCTTATGGATGAGCTCTCCCACCCTTACTATGACGGTCTGACCATTCTTGGCGGTGAGCCTTTTGAACTGCAAAATCAGCCAGATGTAGCCAGACTGATTCTGCGGGTAAAAGAGGAACTTCCAGATAAAACCATCTGGATGTATACCGGATATACATATGATAAAGATCTTGTTCCGGGAGGCTGCCGCTATACAGATGTGACAGATACCATTCTGGATCAGATTGACACTCTGGTGGACGGTCGTTTTGTGGAAGAGAAAAAGAATATCCGCCTGAGATTCCGTGGTTCGGAAAACCAGCGGATCATTGATATGAAAAAGACCCGCGCTGCCGGACAGATTGTTCTCAGCCCCTTAAACTGACCCTGCGATAAAAAACAAAAACCATTCCTGCGAAATGAAAAATGGCATCGGAACATTCGTCCCAATGCCATTTTTCTTTCTACACGAACTGATTCCGCTGTGCATCGTACTCGTAGTCGATGTCTGCCAGCTTCTTCACCAGTTCTTCCTGATTCACTTCCAGTCCTTCTGCCAGTGCTTCCAGACTTGGATAAAAGTCTCGCAACTGAGTATTCACATAACTCAGCAGTATCATAGGATCTTTTGGTATCATGCCTGCTCCTTATCATGCTCGATCCTGGTCACCAGTTTACCATCCAGTGCATCAATGACAATGGTATCTCCACCCTGTACTTCTCCGGACAGAATCTCTCTGGCTGCCAATGTCTCTACATTCTTCTGAAGGAATCGCTTCAGCGGACGAGCACCGTACATTGGTTCATAACCACCTTCAATGACAAAGTTCTTACCAGCCTCTGTCAGCTTCAGGGAAATCTCCTGTTCGGTCAGTCTGCCATTTAGTTCATCCATCATCAGGTCAATGATATGACCAATGTTGTCTTTTGTCAACGGCTTAAACATAATGATCTCATCGAGACGGTTCAGGAATTCCGGACGGAAATGTCCACGCAAGTCTGTCATAACCATCTTCTCGGCTTCCTCTGAAATCTCGCCATTTTCATTGATACCATCCAGCAGATACTGAGATCCGATGTTGGATGTCATAATCAGAATAGTATTCTTGAAATCAACAGTACGTCCCTGAGAATCTGTGATACGGCCATCATCCAGTACCTGAAGCAATACGTTAAATACATCTGGGTGTGCTTTCTCGATCTCATCAAACAGTACTACGGAATATGGTTTTCTGCGGACTGCTTCTGTCAGCTGACCACCCTCCTCATATCCTACATATCCTGGAGGCGCTCCGATCAGTCTGGATACGGAGTACTTCTCCATGTACTCGCTCATATCGATACGCACCATGTTCTGTTCATCATCAAACAGGCTCTGTGCCAGTGCCTTGGCAAGCTCTGTCTTACCTACACCGGTAGGTCCCATGAACAGAAAAGAACCGATTGGCTTGCCAGGATCCTTAATACCTGCCTTGGATCTGAGAATGGCATCTGTTACCTTCTGGACACCGTCATCCTGTCCGATGACTCTCTTGTGCAGTTCCTGATCCAGATTCAGGATCTTGCTTCGCTCACTCTCTGTCAGTTTGGCTACCGGAATACCGGTCCATCTGGAGATAATCCGGCTGATCTCTTCCTCTGTTACGCTCTCATGTACCAGTGAAAGGTCTTTATTCTTTACCTTTTCCTCTTCGATCCGCAACTGCTGCTGAAGCTTCGGCAACTCACCATATTGTAACTCAGCAGCTTTGTTCAGATCGTAGTTGCGTTGTGCCAGCTCAATATCTTTATTCATCTGTTCGATCTGCTCACGGAGCTTTGACAGATTCTCTACAGAATTCTTCTCATTATCCCATTTTGCCTTCATATTGGCAAATTCTGCCTTCAGCTCTGCCAGCTCCTTCTGCAGTGCCTCCAGACGGTCAGCACTCAGACGGTCGGTTTCTTTCTTCAGGGCTGCTTCCTCAATCTCCATCTGCATGATCTTACGGGACAGTTCATCCAGTTCTGTCGGCATGGAATCCAGCTCCGTCTTAATCAGTGCACAAGCCTCATCTACCAGGTCAATAGCCTTATCCGGCAGGAAACGGTCTGAAATATAACGATGAGACAGTGTAGCTGCTGCTACAAGCGCGCTGTCTGTGATCTTCACACCATGATAGACTTCATAACGGTCTTTTAATCCACGCAGAATGGAGATGGTGTCTTCTACTGTCGGTTCATCTACCATTACCGGCTGGAAACGACGCTCCAGTGCCGGATCCTTCTCGATGTACTTCCGGTATTCATCCAGTGTAGTAGCGCCGATACAGTGCAGTTCTCCACGTGCCAGCATAGGCTTGAGCATATTGCCTGCATCCATAGCACCATCCGTCTTACCTGCGCCCACGATCAGATGCAGCTCATCGATAAACAGGATAATCTCGCCTTCGCTGTTCTTCACATCCTCCAGAACTGCCTTCAGACGTTCCTCAAACTCACCACGGTATTTGGCACCTGCTACCAGTGCCCCCATATCCAGGGAAAAGATCTTCTTATTCTTCAGTCCTTCCGGTACATCTCCGCGGACAATACGCTGTGCAAGCCCTTCAACTACTGCTGTCTTACCGACACCAGGTTCACCGATCAGCACCGGGTTGTTCTTGGTCTTTCTGGACAGAATCCGTACTACATTACGGATCTCCGCATCTCGTCCAATGACAGGATCCATCTTCTGCTGACGTGCCTTCTCTACCAGTTCCTGGCCATACTTGCTCAGGGTATCGTAGGTAGCTTCCGGATTATCGGAAGTCACACGCTGATTGCCTCTTACAGTAGACAATGCCTGCAGAAAACGTTCACTGGTAATGCCGTACTCACGGAACAGTTCTTTGACTGTTCTGCTCGGATGATGGATCATCGCCAGAAACAGATGCTCAACGGAGACATATTCGTCTCCCATGTTCTTTGCTTCATCTTCGGCCGTAATCAGTACTTGATTCAGATCATTGCCAATATATGGCTTACCACCGGAGACCTTCGGCCGCTTCTCAATAGCGGATTCCACGCTATTGACAAAATACTGCGGCTGTATCTCCATCTTCTCTATCAGCTTCTTAATCAAACTGTCTTCCTGATCCATCAGTGTATATAAAAGATGCTCCTGTTCTACTTCCTGATTGCCAAATTCATATGCAGTCTTCTCCAGATCATTCACTGCCTGCAGAGACTTCTGTGTAAATTTATTAATGTTCATATCCGTCACCTCCTGTTATAGGAATTGTAGTAACTGTTCAAAACCCACTGTCATATCTGTGAAAGTACTGAACAGATACGAATTATTCGTAAACAAATATTCATGCCTTTCATTTGTTCTATAACTACTATAACACAGAATTTTAAAAAAGCAAGTACTTTTTTTAAGTACCTGCTTTTTTCGTTTCTCTGCCAGCTTTTTTAGCTATTCTGCCGTTTCTATATCTTCCACCTCTACTACTTCCGCAGTATCTTCTGCCGCGCTGTCTCCCGCATCATCTCCGGAATTATCTGCCGGAACACTGCTTCCGTCATCTCCTGTATCCACACCTGCATCACTTCCGGTATCTCCGGATGCATCTGAATTTCCATTGTCTCCCGTATCTCCAGATATATCTGTGCTTCCATCGTCTCCAGCTCCGGTCGTATCCTGACTGTCTGATGTATCAGAAGTATCCGGTGTCTGGGACGTGTCCGGCGTATAAGAGGTGTCTGGCGTATAGGATGTGTCTGGCGTATAAGAAGTGTCCGGTGTATAGGAGGTGTCTGGCGTATAGGATGTGTCCGGTGTATAAGAGGTATCTGGCGTATAGGATGTGTCCGGTGTATAAGAGGTATCTGACGTATAGGATGTATCCGGTGTATAAGAAGTATCCGGTGTATAGCTTTCTGTCTGATCCAGCCTGCTTACAAAGTCTTCTTCATAATATTCATCCCTTCCGTTTCTTTCCTCTTCACTTTCTTTCTCTTCGCTTTCTCTTTCCTCATCTTCTGCTTCTGACTTATCCTGATAGGTGTGTGCTATTCCTTTCAGAAGTTTTTCCAGTTCTTCATCTGTTACTTCCTGCTTCTTGCACAGGTCACGATAAGTCATAACATCATCACGAAAATCTTCCCAGTAATCTTCATGCTCGGTATAATAAAGTGGACAATCCTTACCTGTCACATCATGATGGCGGATAATCTGGTTTCTTCCCAGGTTGTAAGTCTCTGTCAGATATGCAGTCAGTTTCACCAGTGAAATATACGTATCTTTCAAAAACTTTCCGGTACTGTCCAGATGACAGTTCTCTATAGAGATCGACTCATGATTTTCCTGATTAGAAGCATATGCCACTTCGTTGTCCGGTACGCACTGGATAATCTCGCCTTCCAGTCCCACTATGTAATTAGCACTCATATAACAGTTCTGCAGATCTTTCAGACTTTCGAAATAATCATGATTTTCCTGCGCAGTTGTCTTTGGATTCCCCAGATAATGAATCACTATATATTTTGTTGCGTCCGTCTTCTCCCCCGGTCTGGAATAATCATTCACAGTCAGCAGCTGCTCTGACACTTCCGGTTTTTCTACTTTATAGGTTTTCTTCGCTGCTGCGTTCCCAGTCTCGCTCTCTTTTCCCTCTGTCTGTACTTCCGTTTTCTTTTCTGCCAGATTCTTTTCTGCCAGATTCATTGCTATCGTCACACCTGCACCTGCAATGACTATAAGAATCAACAGCAGCCACAGCACCCGTCTTTTCCATTTTCTTGCTTTCATGTATCTTCTGTTCCTTCTTTTAACCTGCCCAGAGCTCTTTATCGGGTTCTGAATCATCCTTTCTTATTCCACTTTTGTCAGTTCTTCCAGCAACTGCAGTGCTTTTTCATATTTGGCACGCCTTTTCCGATCTTTTTCTGTAGGGTTCAGAATTCTTGACATGTCCATATTGTGCTTCAGATCCTCTTTCTTTACTCTTGCAGCCATTTTGTTATCGGCTACCCTCCGGATATAATCCAGATAAGCTTCTTCATTCCCGTCTTCATGGGTCAAAACAGCAATTGCTTCAACGACCTCTTCCGGCAGACCTGCTTCCTTCAGATCATCTGCTGTCAGATTACTGTCCTCCAGGGTATCGTGCAAAACTGCAATCATTTTCAGTTCCGGTGTCTCCACCTGAGAAGCCACATACAGTGGATGTTCAATATAGGGATTCCCTCCCTTATCCAGCTGTCCTTTGTGTGCTTCCTGCGCAATCATTACTGCTTTTTCATACAAGCTCTCCAGATTTTCCTTCATGATTTAAGATCTCCCATAACGATTTACCAGTTTCAACAGCCAGTCTCTTCGCACTTTCATATTCCGGGTACTCACGGTACCCGTCTTCCAGTTTCACTCTCTTTACCTGAAGTTCTCCGTATGGAGTCTGCACACTGCTTTTTTCTCTTTTCAGAATGGTTCGCTGGCTTAAGTATCTTCGAATTCCTATGGTTGTAGTATGTTCAAACATCAGTTTTTCCATCTCTGGTACATCTTCCGGCCTGGCCAATACAGTCAAACACCATGCCGGCCGGTTCTTTTTCATATAGATCGGAGTATAGAATACATCCAGTGCCCCATGTTCCAGCAACACTTCCATGGCTTCCCCAAGCATCTCGCCGGTACAGTCATCCAGATTAGACTGCATAACCATGATCTCGTCTGTCTGTGTATAATCTGAAGATTCCTGTGCTTCATAGCCAAGTGTCACCTTCAGGAGATTCGGAATCTTTAACACCTTGGTTCCTGCTCCCCATCCCATCTTCTCAATCTTCATGGATGGCATAGTACCAAAACTCTCTGCCAGTTCTGAGATAATAGCTGCTCCCGTCGGAGTCACCAGCTCCGTATCTACATCAATCTGATGAATCACTGCATTGGATGCAGAAAAGATCTCACAGACTGCCGGTACCGGCACGGATAACATTCCATGCTGGCAGTGGATAAATCCATGTCCATCCTGCACCACGGATGCGCAAATCCGATCCGGTTGAAGCATATGGATCAGGATGGCACTTCCTACAATATCCACAATAGAATCCACAGCGCCTACTTCGTGGAACTGTACTTCTTCCACATCTTTATGATGCACTTTCGCCTCTGCCTGTGCCACTCTGGTAAAAATACGAAGGGACAAATCTTTTACTTCTTCCTCCAGGCTGCTGTCCTGAATCATCCTGCGGATATCCCGGAAACTCCGGTGAAAATGTCCATGTGCATGTGTATGTGTATACCCGTGATCGTGGTTGTGATCATGCATATGTTCATGGTCATGCATTTCACTGTGGTCATGCTCATGTCCATGATCGTGCATGTGCTCACGATCATGACTGTGTGTATGGTCCTCTTCCTGTTCTGTGAGAATTACATTTACATGGGTAGCTGTAATTGCATTTCTCTGAGTGGTCTCAAATGCGATCTTATATCCTTCCAGGTTCAGTTTTTTCAGTTCCGCCAGGAACTGTTCTTTATCCGCCCCAAGATCAATCAGAGCTCCCAGCGTCATATCTCCGCTGATTCCGGAAGAACAGTCAAAATACAATATCTTCTTTAATTCTTTCACTTATTTCTCCTCTCGCTTTCCAGTCAGACAATTAATGCTGTGTGCCATATAACCGGCTCCGAAGCCGTTATCAATATTCACCACGCTGACACCGCTGGCACAGCTGTTCAGCATGGCAAGCAGGGCGGTCACACCCCCCAGATTTGCACCATATCCCACAGATGTCGGTACCGCGATCACCGGCTTGTCCGTCAGACCGCCAATCACAGAAGCAAGTGCACCTTCCATACCTGCCACTGCCACAATTACACTGGCACTCTCAATCGTATCCATTCTGGCAAACAGGCGGTGGATCCCTGCTACTCCTACGTCATATACTTCTTCTACCTCATTTCCAAGGAATCTGGCTGTCAGGGCTGCCTCCTTTGCCACCGGCAGATCCGATGTACCCGCACAGGCAATCAGAATCTTTCCTTTGTTTAATGGAAATGGTTCCGGCTGATAAATCATAATCCGTGACAGTTCCTCATATTCCAATTCCGGACATACTTCTTTTGCAGCTTCATATTTTTCTCTGCTGCATCTGGTACCGAGAATATGCTTCTGCCCGTGTTCACGCATATTCTGTACGATTCCACGCACCTGTACTGCTGTTTTGCCGGCACAGTAGATCACTTCCGGCACACCGGTACGTTCTTCTCTTTCATAATCTATGTTGGCATACTCCAGTTCATCCGTCGCTGTCTCTGCCTTTAACAGTTTTTCCGCTTCTTCTATAGTAATTTCTTTTTTCTCAAGTCTCTGCAAAATCTCTGTCGTATTCAAATTCTACTCACTCTTTCTACTACTATTATTCTATATATTTTGATTTCAGCAAAGCTATCTCTGCTGCATATCCTGCATCATCATTTGGTGTCTCCAGAATAAACGGCAGTTCCCGCAGTTCCGGATGATTGATCACTCGTACCAGTGCTTCCAGTCCGATCTTTCCCTCACCAATTCTGGCATGCCGGTCCTTGTGACTGTCAAGATCATTCAGGCTGTCATTCAGATGAATTGCCTTCAGGCGCTCCAGACCAATGATCCGGTCGAATTCTGACAGTACCCCGTCCAGATCATTTACAATGTCATATCCACCGTCCCATACATGGCAGGTATCCAGACAGACACCCATCTTCTCCTGGCACTCTACTCTGTCAAGAATAGCACGCAGTTCTTCAAAGCTTCGTCCCACTTCAGTACCCTTTCCGGACATAGTCTCCAGAAGTACTGTGGTTGTCTGTTCCTCAGTAAGCACTCCATTCAGCATCTCTGCTATGAAAGTGATTCCCGTTTCCGTTCCCTGCTTCACGTGACTGCCCGGATGAAAATTATAATAATTCCCCGGTGTATATTCCATACGTTTCAAGTCATCTGCAAAGGTATTTCTGGCGAATTCCCGAAGATCCGGATCTGCTGAGCAG
This sequence comes from Jingyaoa shaoxingensis, assembly GCF_014385005.1. Lineage (GTDB taxonomy): Bacteria > Bacillota > Clostridia > Lachnospirales > Lachnospiraceae > Marvinbryantia > Marvinbryantia shaoxingensis. Next base: position 140,242 of record NZ_JACRSZ010000006.1, read on the forward strand.
GGATTCAGAGTATATGGTGCATGTGCTACCAGTCTTTGCAGTCCCTGTTCCTGCGCCAGCTGAAGAAATGCCTCCACATCAGATGGATTGATCTCTTTTGCCTTTCCGCCTCGTGGATTCCTCGTAAAAAAAGCAAAGGTATTGGCACCCAGTTTTACTGCCGCTTCACCCATTGCTTTATATCCTTTTGATGATGATAAATGATTTCCTAATTTCAACATGTCTGTTCTCCGTAAAACTACAGATAATTATAAATGCCCCTGGCATTTCAGCTTTCAGTATAGCATGGGTATTTGTTCACTTCCAGTTTTTTCTCACCGCTTCCCCTAATTTTCTGCCTGTGGTTATTGTTCATTTTGACAACCCCCCATTCAATGTTTATAATAAAAACATATTTTGAAAAGGAGGTAGCTTCATGGAAGCATCAAAAGTATATTTTACCAACCTGCGTACCGGCACGAGTACCAATCTTCAACAGAAGCTGACAAAACTTGTGAAGAAGGCCGGCATCTCCAACATTGATTTCGAAAACAAATATGTTGCAATCAAAATTCATTTCGGTGAACCTGGTAACCTGGCTTTTTTACGCCCAAATTATGCAAGAACTATTGCAGATCTTGTAAAAGAACTGGGTGGAAAACCCTATCTGACAGACTGTAATACCCTCTATGTAGGCGGACGCAAGAATGCACTGGATCATATCGAGAGTGCCTATCTGAACGGATTCACTCCATATACTACCGGATGCCATATTCTGATCGGCGACGGCCTGAAAGGAACCGATGATGTGCTCGTTCCTGTTGAAGGCGGTGAATATGTCAAAGAAGCCAAGATCGGACGTGCCATCATGGATGCCGATATTTTCCTGACACTCACCCATTTCAAAGGGCACGAAGCAACCGGATTTGGCGGTACCCTGAAAAATATCGGTATGGGATGTGGATCCCGCGCCGGAAAGATGGAAATGCACAGTGCCGGAAAGCCTCATGTTGACCAGGATCTCTGTATCGGATGTGGTGCATGTACCAGAATCTGTGCTCACAGCGCAGCTGTCGTTACTGACAAAAAAGCTTCTATCAATCATAATAAATGTGTGGGCTGCGGGCGCTGTATCGGTGTCTGTCCGAAGGATGCCGTACTGGCTGCCAGTGATGAAGCCAATGATATCCTGAACTGTAAGATTGCCGAGTATTCCAAAGCAGTCATCAACAACCGTCCGGCTTTTCATATCAGCCTGGTTATGGATGTTTCACCAAACTGTGACTGCCATGCAGAAAATGACCTTCCGATCGTTCCGGATGTGGGTATGTTCGCATCCTTCGACCCGGTTGCACTGGACAAAGCCTGTGCAGATGCTGTCAATGCCCAGCCGATTATCCACGGAAGCGTTCTGGAAGAACATGTCCATGCCAACGAGGAAGAAAGCAGACATCACGATCATTTCCATATGAGCCATCCGGATACCAACTGGGTAAGCTGTATCGAGCATGCCAAGAAACTCGGGCTCGGTACAGACGAGTATGAACTGATTGAAGTAAAATAACTGTTCAGAACCCATTGTGAAGGTACTGAACAGATATGAAGTAAAAAAGTTACAGGGTGTGGCAAATGCCGCACCCCGTTTTCTTTTATTCTGTCCGGTCCAGATTCCGTTCAATGGCTTCCTGCTGGTTTATAATGTGAGTCTTCATAATCATGCCAGCTTTTTCTTTGTCTTTTTTCTTGATCGCCTTTCGAATGGCATCATGCTCATCAATCAGCAGCTTATACATTCTTTTATCCTTCATATATTCCATGCGGTAACGGTACATCTGCTCCCTCAGATTCAGCAGCATCTGCTGCAGTCTCTTGTTATTGGTTGCAGCGTAGATGATCTCATGGAATTCCATATCTGCTTCCACGCAGCCCAGCAGATCTTCGCTCTCTGTGCATCGTTTAAAATCATTGGCTGCTTGTTTTAATGCTTTTAGCTGTTCATCCGTAGCGCAGTCGCATGCCTTGCGCACTGCCAGTTCCTCCAGTGCCTGACGCACTTCCAACACATCATTCAGATCCTGCACTGTGATGTCTGCCACAATGGCGCCTCTTCTTGGAATCATAATGACAAGACCTTCCAATTCCAGCTTTCTGAGTGCTTCTCTGACCGGTGTACGGCTGACACCAAGCTTCTGTGCAAGCTGAATCTCCATCAGCCTCTCACCGGGTTTTAATTCTCCCTTCAAGATGGCATTTCGCAGTGTCTGAAATACCACATCACGTAAAGGAAGATATTCGTTCATTTCTACCTGAAAATTTTCCATCTTTTTCCCTCCGTACTTTTCTGGTATCTGATCCTACTGGCGCACCAGATATACCTGTTTTGCCGCGCCTTCTTTTTTCAGTAACCGACAGACTTCCTGTGCTCGTTCTTCCCGTTCGAATATACCGAATACAGTCGGACCACTTCCGCTCATCATAGCACCCATGGCATCGTTTTTCAGCATGGTTCTCTTTATCTCATCGATCACTGGATAGGCCGGAACCGTTACGGTCTCCAGAACATTGCCCATCTTCGCCACAAGCTGTTCCAGGCTGCCTTCCCGCAGTGCCTGCACCTGCCCGTCAATATCCGGATGCTCCTTCAGCTCACTGGCCTTCAGATTACCGTATACAAATTTAGTTGATACATGAATCTTCGGTTTTGCAATCACCAGACTGCAGTGTGGCATAGCCGGAAGTGGGGTAAGCACTTCTCCGATTCCCTCTGCCAGTGCTGTTCCTCTCATGATACAGAACGGAACATCTGCACCGATCTTTACACCACGCTCCATTAATTGCTTTTTCGTCAGTCCCAGATGAAAGATTCTGTTCACTCCTACCATAACAGCTGCTGCATCAGAGCTTCCTCCTGCCATGCCTGCTGCTACCGGAATGTACTTCTGAAGCTCTATCTCTGCACCTACGGTAACCTTAAATTCCTCCATGAGCAGCTTCGCTGCACGGTACACCAGATTGTCCTCGTTCACCGGGAGATAAGGAAGATTCGTAGTAACACGGATTCCAGGCTCTGTACTCCTTCGCAGAGTGATCCTGTCATACAGATTGATCATCTGCATAATCATTCGTACTTCATGATAGCCATCTTCTCTTTTCCGTACTACGTCCAGTCCAAGATTGATTTTCGCTCTCGCTTTCAGTTTTATTTCTCTCATGTGTATTCCCCTCGTACATTGTATACAGTTATGCCTTTATTCTATCATTTTTTTTCTGATTGTCAATCCGCTTAGTTAGTTTGATAAAACAGTTTTTACAATCACCAGACCCATTCCCGGTCTGACATCTTTTTCCTCGATCTGATTCAGTGCACAGATCTTCTCCGGCGTGGTGTAATATTGTTTTGCAATACTCCACAGGGTATCCTCCGGCTGAACAATATACCCGACGATGCCGGGCAGATCCTGCAACTTTTTCAGATCCATTTCCTGTATCTCCACTTCTGTCATACACGCTTCCTTATGCAGCTCCACCACAAACAAATCTACAGATAAAGCTACGCTTGCCTCCAGTGTTTCACTGTCCAGCATATTCACCGATAATTGTTCTACATAATTCTGAACCTGATAACGACTGTTCTCATTCAGCCCCGGGACTTCCACGGTCTGCTGGAAAGGAACCGCATCTTCCAGAACGGCATACGGTATCCGGTCATCAGAAGACACATACAGCGTACTGATCAGCACCGCCCCTTCTATGACAAGCCCTTTTTCTGTCACCCGGATATCATCCATACTGCCCTCTCCCACGCTGCTACAGATCTGAAGTATTCTGGGCTGGCTGGCACCCAGTTTCAGTCTGCCTTTTATCTTTATATGGAAATTGCGTTTCACCAGAAGGCTTTCAAATGGCTGCTCTTCCTTCACAGGAAGCAGTTCTTTCACCGGTGAATACACATCTTCCAGAATATCAGCACTTTCTTCTTCATAGAGATGAATGTCCAGATTCAGTGTGGCTTCTGTCAGAATCTGCCGCCGTTCTCCGTCGTAGTCATTTTCCGGTGTAATCTTATAATGCTCCATCTGTACTTCGACTCTGCACAGAATATCGGATTGTGCCTGTGGATATTCCAGTGTTCCCTGAAATGGCACCACGGATTCCGTCCACTGAATGCCGGCATTTTCCCCCTCATATAGGAGAAAAAGGAACATCTCACCTTTGATCTCCAGTTTTCCCTCTGAAGGACGAATCTCTATGCCCCGAAGCTGCATGGTATCCCACAGAATCTGTGAAATGGTCGGTTTACCGGAAGGCAGCGTCAGATTCTCCTTTATACGGAATACATCTTTTTTCTGATGCTTCAGTTCCAGAAGTTCCATTTTCTTTCTGCAGATACTCACATCAGAGACTCCGTGTATCTCCACCACTGCCTGCACATCTCTGCTTTCTTCCACAGTGAACTGAAAGCTGATCAGTCCATGGATTCCCATTTTTCTGGAATTAATCATGGAGACGGTAATGTCTTCCAGTTTCCAGATGACTTGGGTATTCTCTTTTGTTGACTGTTCCCCCAGCATCTGTGTCTTTTGAAACGGAATGATGTCCTCGATCTGATGCAGTCCATGCTCTGTCGTGTCATCCAGATAGAGGATCTGTACCCTGAGCTGTCCATTCAAAGTGACTCTTCCTTCATCTGCCTGCATATCTTCCATACGGATGAATGCCTTTTTCCACACAATCTTACCGGCATCCGGCAGACTGTCCGGAACAATACAGTCCTCTTCCACAGTTATCTGATCTGTTACTTTTTCTGTCTCGGCAAACATTCTGATATTCTTCTTCAATAATTCCATGGCCCCGCCTCCTGCTTTTACTCAAAAATAATATTCTGTCCTTCCATCTCTGTTCTTACCACAATATAAGGATAGGTTACTTCTTCTGGCGGTGTTTCTCCTGCCGGAGGCCCCAGCAGTTCAAACTGCACATGCACCCCGTCCTCTGCCAGATAGCAGTAGTTCTCCCGGATACTGTAACCCCCGGTTTTCTGCTCACCGAATCCTCTTGTAATATACAGGTATCCATCTTTCTCATAACTGAGCTTCATCTCTTTGCTTTTGTTTTCTTCAATCACATCTGCCAGAGGCTGTGGAATCTCATCTTCATCCAGTACACTGCATTCCAGATCCCGTATTTTTCCCTCCGGCTGTTGCTGTCCACATCCGGCAAGCAGCAGTAACACTACAGTCAGTAACATCCATCTTCCATACTTCCTCAAAAAAGTCATACAGATCCCCCACCTTTTCTTTTTTATTATTTTTATGAGAAATACCGGAAGAATATCACCCTCTTTTCCATTGCAAGATCTGTGGTTTTTCGGTATACTGGTACAGAACCAGATTATAATTAAATATTTGAGAAAGGATACGATCATGATACGATTAGTGATTGTTGCGCTGACGATTGTACTTTTCCTGATCCTTTCCATTCCGGTGCTGATCATCGAATGGATTATCGGGAAATTCAATCCCCGTGCAAGAGATATTTCTTCCCTGCGTATTATTCAGGGAGTATTCAGGCTAATTTTCTGGGAAACGGGTTCTCACCTGACTGTCATTGGCGAAGAGAATATTCCAAAAGACGAAACGGTCCTGTACGTGGGAAATCACAGAAGTTATTTTGATGTGGTTACTGCCTACAGCCGCTGTCCTGACCTGACCGGATTTGTCGCCAAAGACAATCTGGAGAAGATTCCTCTTCTGTCCAACTGGATGAGACGTCTCTACTGTCTGTTTTTGAACAGGACAGATATCCGCCAGGGGCTGAAGACCATCCTGAAGGGTGTGGAACAGATGAAGGCCGGTATCTCCATGTGTATTTATCCTGAAGGCACCCGGAATCATCAGGACGAGCTACTTCCATTCAAGGAAGGAAGCCTGAAGATGGCAGAAAAGACCGGAGCGCCGATCATTCCTATGGCAATCTGCCACAGTGATGATATCTTCGAGAATCATATGCCGTGGATTCGGCCGGCAAATGTGATTCTGGAATACGGCAAGCCAATTTATCCGAAGGAACTTTCCAAAGAAGAACGGAAATTCCTGGGGGCTTATACCAGAGATGTGATTACCGAAATGTATCAGAAAAATAAGTAAGCTAATGGGCAGGCTGTCCGATAACATCGGACAGCCTGCCCATTGATTTACGCGAGCAACGAGCCAAAGTCCGTGCTTGCACGAGACCTTAGCGACTGCCGCGATAACTTGAGAAACTCGCGGAGCGTGTTTCTCATAGTTTTACTAGAATGTTCCTGTTTCTTCCTCGAAGTCAGCAAACTCATCTACTTCTTCACCATCATCTGCTGCTTCCTGACTGTCATCATAAGAATCCTCTGCGTAGTCTTCTTCTGCTGTATCGTCAACTACATCTTCAGCCACGCTTTCATCCAATGCTGCTTCTGATTCCAGATCCGGCTGTTCTACGCCGAACGCTGCTTCCAGAATCACCATGATATTCTGGTATACGATCTCTTCATCGTTATTCTCCAGCTGGGAATCTTCCAGAATCTTTTCGGAATCCTTAAATACCAGTCTTCTTACATACTTGTCAACCTGTACCAGATCTGAGTCTTCATAATTCTTGTCTTCAGCAAGATCTTTAGTATCTTCCACGATATTCTGTGGGATCTCAGGATCTTCTGCCTCTTCCATTGCCACCTGGTCTCCGCCTTCATACAGCACCTTCAGGAGATATTTTTCAATAGCTTCCGGTAACTTCTTTGCTGCATCTTCTGTCAGATATACTACGGTACCGTCTTCGCCTGTTACCTGTCTTTCTGCAAATGCCTGATCCAGGTTAGATTTTGCTTCTTCATACAGTGCCCTGCTGTCTTCATCCAGGTCATCTGCTGTGATGGAAGCTTCGCTCTCTGTTACCTCTTCTGTCACCGCCTCAGTCTCTGCTGCTTCACTCTCGGTCTCAACAGGTGCTTCTGTCTCTGCATCAGTTGCTTCTGTTTCTACATTTACTGCTTCTGTTTCTGCTTCAGCTGCTTCTGTTGCAGCTTCTGTTTCCTCAGACGGATTCAGTGTAATGGTTCCATCATCTGTTGCTTCCGGAATACCGGTTGCGTCATCTGTTTCCTCTTCTGCTTCTGTCTGATCCAGAACTGTCTGAGTCGTGGTAGATTCAGATGCTGTTGTGCCATCCTGATCCAGTGCGGAAATATCGGTTGTATCCAGAATACTTTCTGTCTCATCCTGCGCACTTCCGTCAATGCTGATCACTGATCCGTCTTCTTCGCTCTCAGTATCCTGTATTGCTTCTGCAGCTGCGGCTTCTGCTTCCTGTGCCTTCTGCTCTGCCGCTGCCTGTTCTTCCTCGGATGCTCCTGCATCTCCGGCCACATTCGCCTGTACACGTTCCAGTGTTGCTTTGAGCTGAGTGATATCATATTCCTGCTCTGCGATCTTCTGCATCAGGCCTGCAATCTCTTCACTCTGATCATCAGAAATCGTCACATCATAATCGTTGGAAATGTTGTTGACAATATTGGTAATCTCGCTAATATCAGTAATATTATTCTCGATTACCTGCAGCTTGGTCTCATTGATGACTGCAGTTGCCTTACTCTGTCCAACTTCATCTGCCAGATTACCGGTTGCTACCAGTTCTTCATTGGCAAGTTCTTTTTTACTTTCATCCAGGGTTACATCGCTGGCAGTCTCATATGCCATGATAACACCGGTCAGTGCTCCTGTACCGGACACTTCGAAAGGAGAAGCTGCCACTACCTGACAGTTGGTTACACCAGATGTGGAAAGGGTAGATGCAATCATGTTACAGGTTACCCAGCTTAAATTCGCTGTCTTTACCTGAATGCCGCCCTTGGTAGTTGGAGCCACCAGTGCACAGCTGAATGTCTTCGTTCCGATCTGTTCCAGTGGAACATAAGATCCCAGATGTTTTCTTTCATCATTGTTGTTAATGTAAATAATGTCTACAGAATCTGCATTTACACCAAAGTATTTTAGCATGGTATTCTGCTGATCCTGTGTCAGGTCTGCCCCCAGTGTCACTACCCTGCGGCTATCTGCCATGGCCGGCATCACACAGCACGCTGCCAGTGCAAAACCTAATACGATACTGCTCAGTATTCTTTTCTTCATGTTCTTATCCTCCTTATTTAGATGTCAGCACTTCTACTATTTTTTCGAAATGCATGAAATGGGATGCCTTCACCAGAACGGTATCCTCTTTCTGAAGCAGTTTTGGAATTTCTTCCAGAGCCTCCTCCAGTGTATCCATATGAACTACTTCCATCTGCGGATTCATCTCTTTTGCTGCCTTCGCCATATACTCTGACAGCACACCCACGCAGATCAGCAGCTGGATATCCTGTTTACCAGCTTCTACGCCAACTTCTTCGTGAAGCTGTCTTTCATTCTCACCAAGTTCTCCCATATCACCAAGTATTGCCACTTTCCGTCCCAGCGCATCGTGAAGCACATTCAGAGATGCTTTCATAGATACCGGATTAGCATTGTAACAGTCATCCACCACCGTATATTCTCCGGTCTCTATGATGTGAAATCTTCCATTTAAGGATTCCAGCTTCTCGATTCCTCTCCTGATCTCTTCTGTGGTCATGCCAAGAGACAGTCCCACAGCAGTTCCTGCCAGTGCATTATAGACCATATGGTATCCTGGGATCGGAATGGTTACATCAAAATCCCCCTGCCCGGTACAGACGGTGCACGCGATCCCCTTCAGTCCCAGACTGTGGATATTCGTGGCATGGATCTTCCGCTCACTGTCAATTCCAAAAAAGACCGGTGTGATTCCCTTTACATCATGCAGTGTGGCGAGTTTATCATCATCTCCATTAAGAATAACGGTTCCGTCCTCTGCAATATAATCAAAAATCTCTGATTTGGCTCTCAGTACCCCATCCCGGTCGCCCAGGAATTCCAGATGGCACTGTCCGATGTTCGTCATCACACAAATATCCGGTCTGGCAATCTTGCTTAAACGGTGCATCTCGCCAAAGTTGCTGATTCCCATCTCCAGAACTGCGATCTCATCTTCTTCACGCAGGCGGAAAACTGTGAGTGGCAGTCCCAGTTCATTGTTAAAGTTCCCCAGTGTCTTCAGTACTCTGTATTTTTCAGACAATACCGAAGCAATCATCTCTTTGGTACTTGTCTTTCCCACGCTTCCGGTAATGCCCACTACTTTCATATCTAACTGTTTTCTGTAAAATTCTGCAATATCCTTAATCGCCTGAAGGGATGATTCCACCAGTATGTAAGCTCCTGCCGCCTGCTCCGGTGCCTGTTCACAGATTACACAGAGTGCTCCCTGCTCAAACACTGCCGGAATAAACCGGTGTGCATCTACTTTTTCGCCCTTGATGGCTACAAACAGGCTGCCTTTTCCTGCCTTCCGGCTATCAGTGGTAATGTCTGTAATCGTCTTTTCTTTTGCCTCTTCCGTACCATGGTAAGTTCCGCTGCAGGCTTCTGCGATATTGCCCAGTGTCATATTTTTCATTGGAGTATGCTCCTAAACTGCTTAATTATTTATTTTCTAATGATACATTTACAAGTCTGTCACACAGATCTTCAAATGACATGCCCAGTGCAGCCGCTTCCTGCGGAAGAAGACTGGTCGGTGTCATCCCCGGAAGGGTATTGGCTTCCAGACAGTACATATTATGGGATTCATCCATCATAAAGTCCAGTCTTGCGTAATTTTCCAGACGCAGTACCTGATATCCCATCTCTGCGATGCGCTGCATCTTGGCTGTCAGTTCTTCGGATAATTCTGCCGGACAGGTCTCAATGGTGCTTCCTGCCTGATACTTATTCTTATAGTCATAGAATCCTACCAGTGGTGCAATCTCAATAATCGGATATGCCTTGCCGTCTACCACACCCACAGAAAACTCTCTGCCTTTTACGTATTCTTCTACTACCAGTTTCTCTTCATAGGAAAAACCGTCCTTCAGAGCCTGAACGAATTCTTCCTCTGTCTTCACGATATATACGCCTACACTGGAACCTCCGCATGCCGTCTTCACTACACACGGAAAGCTAAATCCCAGTGCTTCTGCACTCTTCGGTGCATCGCCTTTTCGAAGGATGATTCCCTTCGGTGTCGGCACACCGTTCTCCATAAACAACTGCTTGGTAATGCTCTTATCCATAGCAAGGGCACTTCCCAGATATCCGCTTCCTGTATAAGGAATTCCCATCAGATCAAAGGTTGCCTGTACACGTCCGTCCTCTCCACATGCTCCGTGAAGTGCCAGAAATACCACGTCTGCTGCATCACAGATCTCCAGTACCTTCGGTCCGAAGAAAGACTTTCTCTCCTTCTGAATCTTCTCGATCTGATCATTAAAACTGCTCATATATGCGACCTCTTCATCCAGGTCAAAAGGATCTGTAAATATGGTATCCGCACATGCACCTTCTTTTCCACAGAATACATCCAGAAGAACAGCCTGATGTCCTTTACTTCTCAGTGCTTCACATACTTTGCTTCCGGATACTATGGATATTTCTCTCTCTGTGCTGGTACCACCTGCCAGAACTGCTATTTTCATTTTGCTACCTCTTTTTTCATTTTTCTCATTTCAGTATACTCAAAAGGAAGTAATAACACAAGTGCATTATTACTTCCTCTATCTTAAGATTTTATGATGCCAAAAGCATCATTTTCTATTTATTCTCCAGAATCTTATCAATACTTACCAGCTTTACGCTCAGTACGAATACTTCTGCTGCTGCTGCCAGTTCTTCCGGTGTCGGGAAGGATGGTGCAATACGGATGTTGCTGTCCTGTGGATCTTTACCGTATGGATAGGTCGCTCCTGCCTTGGTCATGATCACACCTGCTTCTTTGGCCTTAGCTACAATTGCCTTGGCACATCCCGGCATAGCATCAAAGGAGATGAAATAGCCTCCCTTTGGTCTGCTCCAGCTTCCAATCTCCAGACCACCCAGTTCCTTATCAAGAACAGAAAGAACTGCTTCGAACTTCGGACGCAGGATTGCCGCATGCTTTTTCATGTGTTCGTGCATGCCATCCATGTCTTTAAAGAAACGTACGTGGCGAAGCTGATTCAGCTTGTCGTGGCCAATAGTCTGATAATTCATGTATCTTCTTGCATCTGCCAGGTTCGCTTCAGATGCCGCCATAGCTGCAATACCTGATCCCGGGAAGCTTACCTTGGATGTGGAAATAAACTTATATACCAAATCCGGATTGCCTGCTTTTTCACATTCAGAGAGCAGTTCCAGAATCACATCCTGATCATCATCGTACAAATGATGGATAGAATATGCATTATCCCAGAAAATACGGAAATCCGGTGCTGCCGGTTTTAAATGTGCAAAACGAAGTACTGTCTCATCTGAATAAGAGTTTCCTGTTGGATTGGAATACTTCGGTACACACCAGATACCTTTAATATATGGGTCACTGGATACCAGTTCTTCTACCATATCCATATCCGGACCGGTTGGAAGAAGCGGTACATTAATCATTTCAATACCAAAGAATTCAGTAATTCCAAAGTGTCTGTCATATCCAGGTACCGGGCAGAGGAACTTCACCGGTTTATCCAGCTTGCTCCATGGTGTATGTCCACACACACCCATAACCATGGCACGTGCTACTGTATCAAACATCACATTCAGACTGGAGTTACCATAGATCAGAATATTCTTTTCCGGAACTTCTGACATATCTGCCAGCAGCTTTCTTGCTTCCGGAATACCATCCATTACACCATAGTTTCTGCAGTCTACGCCAGATTCACAGACCATGTCAGAAGTACTGTTCAGTACATCCATCATACCGTTAGACAGATTCAGCTGTGCTGCAGAAGGCTTTCCTCTGGACATATCCAGCTTCAGGTTTCTGTCCTGAACCTCTTTAAACTTCTGCTCCAGCATGTCTTTTTCATGCAGTAACTGTTCTTTGCTCATTTCTTTGTAACCAGACATCTTTTTTCCTCCTCGTAAAACATATATCATGCATCTGTTCAGTATATCTTCAGGATCTATAGCAGATCCCTGATACCTCAATCATTCTCTGTGCGGTCAAAGAATCCTTCCTGACCAAGTTCCTGAGTCTGTACGCTTCCTCTGACTTTAAACTTCAACTCCGGATTCTTAATGCTGACTCTGGTCTGATCTGGTACGGATGAAGTAATAAATGCGTTACTTCCGATAACCGCGCCTTCTCCGATGACCGTCTCTCCTCCCAGAATGGATGCCCCGGAATAAACCGTTACATTATCTTTCAGTGTCGGATGCCGCCTGGTGCTGCGCAGAGACTGGCCGCCTCTTGTAGAAAGCGCGCCCAGGGTAACGCCCTGATAGATCTTCACATTGTTACCGATGGTTGTAGTCTCACCCACTACTACACCGGTTCCGTGGTCGATGAAGAAATATTCTCCAATGGTTGCGCCCGGATGAATATCGATTCCTGTAAGATTATGTGCATATTCTGTCATAATACGTGGAATCATCGGCACTCCCAATAAGAACAGCTCATGGGCAATACGATTCACCGAAATAGCAAATACACCCGGATAGGAAAAAATAACTTCGTCCGTATTGTATGCTGCCGGGTCTCCGTCATAAGCCGCCTGCACATCCTTTGCCAGCATACAGCGGATATCCGGGATTCTCTTCAGAAACTGCTCTGTAATCTTCTCTGCTTTCTCTCTGGCTTCTTTTTCTGAAAGACTGTCGCCGGATACATATTTCAGAGCTTTCTTTACCTGCTTGGTCAGGTTGTACTGGATATCCTCCAGCAGATCTCCCACATAGTATTTTACACTGTCCCCACTCAGCTTCTTCTGGCTGAAATACCCGGGGAACAGAACCTTTCGCACATTCTCCAGAATCTCTATAATCACTTCCCGGTTCAGATGATTCTCTGAATCGATATTACTGATAATCGGATATTCTTTGTAATTCTCTAATATAGATGTTACCAGTCCGTCCATACATCCTCCATTTTCAAGAATGCCTCGGCATTCTTGCTTCGAGATGCGCGTCATGCAATGCATGACATACTTCTTCTGCGCATCTCTGCAATCCTGCCGGAGGCTATATTAGATGGGGATTGCCCCCACCACTGATACTGATTTGTTGCTCGACACCTACAGCGGTGGGAGTCATTTCACATCTGATATAACGCTTCCATGTCATCACGACCGCAGTATGGAATCGTTACTCTCTCTTTTCCAAACACATCATTACTAGGAAGTATAGCACATTTGTTTTCCGATATGCAAGAATTCTGCTTCGTTCCTGTTATTAAAAAAATTGAGAAAATTTCAAATAAAATATATTAATTTTGTGCTTGACAGATCCACAGCTATCTATTATAATGTCAGATGTGTCAGACATGACACAAGATCTATGGAACATGATTTGTTTCCTGCCCAGATAGCTCAGTTGGTAGAGCAGAGGACTGAAAATCCTCGTGTCACTGGTTCGATTCCGGTTCTGGGCATTTGATTCATCCTAGATGAATCAGTACAATTTATTTGCATTTGCGGGTGTAGTTCAATGGTAGAACACCAGCCTTCCAAGCTGGATACGTGGGTTCGATTCCCATCACCCGCTTTTTTTCATGCTCCAGGCATGATTTAACGTAAAAGATCATCCATCCGTAACTGATTTATTCGTTATAGATGGATGATCTTTTTAGTTGTTTTATTCCAGATACAGGCACGGATCTACGATCTGTCCGTCTTTTTTCATTGCAAAATACAGGTTACTGCCTTCTTCACAGTAATACTTGGTCGGCTCACTGACATAACCCAGAAGCTGTCCCTGTTCCACTACTTCGCCTTCCGAAACAGCTACTTCTTTCAATTCTCCATAGATTAATTCGTAATCATTTCCAATGTTCATCGTCAGCGTGGTTCCCGTCTCTTCATTGACAGCGATGTTTTCCACAATTCCTCTGGCAGATGCTACTACTGGATTCCCCACCTCACTTCCAATGATCAGCGCCGGATTGTATTTGTATTCATTCAGTGTTTTAAAATATACGGTTCCATCCATACTGTAATCCATCAGGATGGTTCCAGCTGCCGGCCATGATAATGTCGTGTCTTCCGAAAACTGTACGGTAGGTGAGATCACACTGCCGGATACCACAGGATCGGCCTCTTCCGTTTCTTTTTCTGTCTCTGCCTCTGTCTTCACTTCAGCTGCTTTTATGCTTTTTACAGCAGTGTCTGTATTCTTCCCATTCGCTGTCATCTCACCGCTGCCAGCTGCTGCCGCTTCTTCCAGTGTACCTGCCGTAACATCTTCTGACACACTGCCTGCTGATACGTCATTCTTTTGCGCTGACACCGTTCCTGTCTCCCGTGTATTCTGGTATTCCTGCAGCGAATTCTGCACATTTTTCTGCTGTGCGCCGGTTCCAGATGCTTCCTTCACCGCCTCTGTCCGCTCCGTCTCTGTGGTCACAGGATAACTTGTCCGATAGGAAGCAAAAGCCACAATCCCAACCAGTACAAGTGTAAGGATCCCTAAGGTTCCCCTTCTTCTGATAAAACCAAATAATTTTTCATTTTCCATAGTATCCACCTCGTAATCAATGTTCTAAGTATCTACCTGTAGCATTGCCACTTACGAGAGAAATATACTGTCAGCCGGTTAATTTTTACCGGTCGGAAATATGTTCCAGTCTGGTTTTGTCAAAAAAATATGCCAGTATCTCCTGATACCCTGTTCCATTCTTTGCCAGTTGTTGTGCAGTGTACTGGCTCATGCCAAGTCCATGCCCGATTCCGCTGGTGATCACAAAAATACCTCCGCCATTTTTTTCTACCCGGAATGCAGCCGATGGAAGTCCCAGTTTGATCCTGAATTCTTCCCCGGACATCTCGGCATCGCCCAGTTTCAGCCTCAGGACATACCCGGCACTGTCCTTTTCTTCGATCTCCATATCCCGCCAGGAATCATCAATCTGAATACTCTGCCGATAGTCCGGCGCGTCTTTGTCTCCGGGGCATGCCTTGCTGCTCAGATAAGGATATTGATCCGAATGAAATACTTCACTTCCATTTCTGGTCTGTCCTGCACTGATCTTATGATACGATGCCAGAATCGGCTCTCCGTCATAAGTCAGGATCTGTCCTCTGGTTGCCTTCTGCGCCTTTCGGAACTTCTCTCCGTATCCGGTTAATTCCATCTCTGTCAGAGACATTCGTTCTTTTTCACGCACCTTACCGTTCAGAAGCTGACGATAGGCATTGGTACGCACCAGCACCATCTGGGCTTTCACAGCCTCTTCTTCTGTATCTGCCGGCAATTCTGCCGCCGTAACTTCTAATACGTATTCTTCCAGACTGATTTCTTCCGTCTCAGATCCGGATTTCACAGAAATAAATCGTGTTTCACTCTGTATTTTTTCATAAATCTGACTCATTCTGCTGTGCAGCAGCATGGTAATCATCCAGGGCAGTACCACAACCACCAGCAGTACTGTCAGAATCTGCTCCGTATAAATTTTCAGCTTCATACACATACCCTCCCAGAATATTGTATGAATTACAAAGAAAAGTTATACACAAAAGAGGAACCATACACACATGGCATATGTATAGTCCCTCTTTTCAATACGTCCGTGCTTTGCACGAAAACTATTCTTATTTTACCTTAACAGTCTCTTTTTTCAGATGCCAGATTTCATCTACGTACTGCTGGATGGTTCTGTCGGATGTGAACTTTCCGCTGCATGCGGTATTCAGCATTGCCATCTTAGCCCATCCGGCTTCGTCTCTGTAAGCTTCTTCGACACGTTTCTGTGCGTCTGCATAGGAACGGAAGTCTGCCAGAATGAAGTAAGTATCTGCACGGTCACTGCTCTTAGTATTCAACAGAGAATCGTAGATCTCACGGAATCTTTCTGGATCATCCGGTGCATATTCTCCGTTGATCAGCTGCATCAGCACACGTCTGATATCCTGATCGCTGTTGAAGATGTTTTCTGGATGATATCCGCCATTCTGTTCATAGTTGATAACTTCGTCTGCGGACAGACCAAAGATGAATGCATTCTCTTTTCCAACTTCTTCTACGATCTCGACATTGGCACCGTCCATGGTTCCAAGAGTCGGAGCACCGTTCAGCATGAACTTCATGTTACCGGTTCCGGATGCTTCCTTGGAAGCTGTGGAAATCTGTTCGGATACATCTGCTGCTGCAAAGATCCATTCTGCGTTGGATACACGGTAATCTTCGATGAAGACTACTTTCAGTTTATTCTTAATAGAAGCATCGTTGTTGATCACGTCTGCTACGGAGTTGATCAGCTTAATGGTCAGTTTGGCACGTCTGTAACCGGCTGCTGCCTTTGCGCCGAAGATAAATGTTCTTGGGTAGAAATCCATTTCCGGATGATCTTTGATCTGGTTGTACAGGTACATTACATGAAGGATATTCAGTAACTGACGTTTGTATTCATGAAGTCTCTTAACCTGTACATCGAAGATAGAACGTGGATCTACTTCGATACCATTGTGTTCCTGAATATATTTTGCCAGACGCACTTTGTTCTGGTATTTGATATTCATGAATTCCTGCTGTGCCTTTGGATCGTCTACATAGACTTTCAGCTTGGAAAGCTGTGGCAAATCGGTGATCCATTCGTCTCCGATATGGTCTGTGATCCAGGATGCCAGCAGTGGATTGCCGTGAAGCAGGAAACGTCTCTGTGTGATACCATTTGTCTTATTATTGAACTTCTCTGGCATCATCTCATAGAAATCTTTCAGTTCCTGATGCTTCAGGATCTCAGTATGAAGCTGTGCAACACCATTTACTGAGTAGCCTGCTGCGATAGCAAGATGTGCCATCTTTACCTGTCCGTCAAAGATGATAGCCATCTTGCGTACTTTTTCGAAATCACCCGGATATTTTGCTTCGATCTGTGCTACAAAACGGCGGTTGATCTCTTCAATAATCTGATATACACGCGGAAGCAGTCTGGAGAACAGCTCGATTGGCCATTTTTCCAGAGCCTCTGCCATGATGGTATGGTTGGTGTACGCACATGTCTTGGAAGTCACTTCCCATGCCTCATCCCATGTCAGGCCTTCTTCATCCAGAAGGATACGCATCAGTTCGGCAACTGCTACAGTTGGATGGGTATCATTCAGCTGGAAGGTTGCTTTTTCATAGAACTTACGGATATCATCATGGTTCTTCTTATATTTTGCAACGGCTTCCTGTACACTTGCAGAAATGAAGAAATACTGCTGTTTCAGGCGCAGCTCTTTTCCTGCATAGTGATTATCATTTGGATACAGAACTTCTACGATGTTGCGTGCCAGGTTTTCCTGTTCTACTGCCTTGCGGTAATCACCCTTGTCGAAAGAATCCAGCTGGAATTCGCTGATTGCTTCTGCATCCCAGATACGTAAGGTGTTTACGATATTGTTATTGTAACCAACGATCGGGAAATCATATGGTACGGCACGTACGGACTGATATCCTTCCTGCTTGTAGTAGTTACGTCCGGTCTTCTCGTCATATTCTACACGAACATAACCGCCGAATTTTACTTCTTTTGCATATTCCGGACGGCGCAGCTCGAATGGGTTGCCATCTTTCAGCCAGTTATCCGGTACTTCTACCTGATACCCATCTTCGATCTTCTGCTTGAACATACCATAGCGGTAACGAATACCACATCCGTATGCAGGATATCCCAGTGTTGCCAGAGAATCCAGGAAGCATGCTGCCAGACGTCCCAGACCACCGTTACCCAGTGCTGCATCCGGCTCCTGATCTTCGATCACATTGATATCCAGGCCGATCTCTTCCAGAGCTTCTTTTACATCATCATAAATGGTCAGGTTGATCATATTGTTACCAAGCGCACGGCCCATCAGGAACTCCATGGACATATAGTATACATACTTTGGATCGTCCTTCTCATACTGTTCCTGTGTAGCCAGCCAGTTCTCAATGATCTCATCCTTTACTGCATAAGATACAGCCTGAAATAACTGCTGCTGTGTAGCTTCTTCCAGATTCTTTCTGTACAGAGCCTTCACGTTGGCTTTTACTTCTCTGATAAACTCTTTTTTATTGAATTTCTTTGTTGCCATTGGCTTCTCCCTTCGTTTCTCGTTACTGCTTACAGCCACCACTTTCTACTGTTTTTCAACAGCCATGGTTACTTTTTCACCATTGATACTCCACTCTTTGATATATCCACTGGTGCTGCCGAGTACTATGTCATTAGCCAGTACTGCAGATTCGATTTCTTCTTTGTGGGCGCTCAAGATCTGCTCAATCTTCTCGTTACCCATCGCATAGACAATAATTCTGTCCATCACCTGGAAGTCTGCTTCTTTTCTCATTGTCTGTACTTTACTGATCAGCTCATTGACAAATCCTTCTTCAATCAGTTCCGGAGTCAGCTTAATCTCAAGAACTACGGTAACTTCGTTATCCTGCTCTGTTACGTAATCTTCAGACTGTGCTGTTTCAATCAGCAGATCGTCACTTGTTAATACTACATCAGTATCGCCTTCGATGTCAAGGTGAAGGGCACCTGTCTCTTTCAGTTCTTTCATAGCTGCCTGACCGTCCAAAGATGATAACTGCTGGCGGATTGCACCCAGAAGCTTGCCGTATTTTGGTCCGACGGTCTTCAGCTGTGGCTTGAAGATATAAGATACAAAGCCATCTACTTCTTCTGTGAAAGTAACCTGTTTGCTGTTTAATTCATCACGGATAATGTCTGTAAAATATTCGGACAGAGCCTGTGGTGCCTTTACATACATATTGGCAATTGGCTGTCTGTTCTTCACATTGGCTGCATTTCTTGCTGCACGTCCAAGAACAACAATCTTCAGGACTTCATCCATATTTGCTTCCAGTTCCGGATCGATGTGAGCTTCATCTGCAACAGGAAAATCGCAGAGATGTACACTTTCCGGTGCGGTCTTATCAATGCTGCAAACCAGGTTCCGGTAGATCTGCTCTGCCATAAACGGAATCATTGGTGCTGCTGCCTTCGCTACATTGACAAGAGCGGTGTACAGGGTCATGTAAGCATTGATCTTATCCTGTTCCATTCCTTTTGCCCAGAAACGTTCACGGCTGCGGCGTACATACCAGTTACTGCAGTCATCAACAAATTCCTGAAGGGCTCTGGCTGTCTCCGGAATCTTATATGCTGCCAGATCTGCGTCCACGGTCTTGATCATGGTATTCATCTTGGACAGGAGCCATTTATCCATAACGGATAATTTTTCATAATCCAGTGTATATTTTGTTGCATCAAATTCATCAATATTCGCATACAGTACGAAGAATGCATAAGTGTTCCACAAAGTACCCATGAACTTACGCTGTCCTTCCTGAACTGCTTTTCCGTGGAAACGGTTCGGCAGCCATGGTGCACTGTTGATGTAGAAGTACCAGCGGATGGCATCTGCGCCGTATTTTTCCAGTGCGTCAAAAGGATCTACTGCATTTCCTTTGGACTTGCTCATCTTCTGTCCGTTCTCATCCTGTACGTGTCCCAGAACGATAACGTTCTCGTATGGAGCCTTGTTAAACAGCAAGGTAGACTCTGCCAGCAGAGAATAGAACCATCCACGGGTCTGGTCTACTGCTTCGGAGATGAATTTTGCAGGGAACTGCTGTTCAAATACTTCTTTGTTTTCAAATGGATAGTGATGCTGTGCAAATGGCATTGCTCCGGAATCGAACCAGCAGTCGATCACTTCCGGTACACGGTGCATCTGTTTTCCACATTCCGGACACTTGATGGTGATTTCATCAATGTATGGTCTGTGCAGTTCTACAGTCTTGGCAGCTTCGTTTCCGCTCATCTCGAAGAGTTCCTGACGGCTTCCGATGGAGTGCATATGTCCGCATTCACATTCCCAGATGTTCAGCGGAGTTCCCCAGTAACGGTTACGGGAAATACCCCAGTCCTGTACGTTCTCCAGCCAGTCACCGAAACGTCCTTTTCCGATGCTTTCCGGAATCCAGTTGATGGTGTTGTTGTTGCGGATCAAGTCATCTTTGACTGCTGTCATCTTGATGAACCAGGATTCACGTGCGTAGTAGATCAGCGGGGTATCACATCTCCAGCAGTGTGGATATTCATGCTCAAACTTCGGTGCGTCAAAAAGAAGTCCTCTTGCATCCAGATCTTTTAATACTTCTGGGTCTGCCTTCTTTACAAACAGTCCGGCAAACGGAGTTTCTTCGGTCATTTCGCCTTTTCCGTTTACAAACTGTACAAATGGCAGATCATACTTGCGGCCGACTTTGGAGTCGTCTTCACCAAATGCAGGTGCAATATGAACCACACCGGTACCATCAGTCAGTGTTACGTAAGTATCACAGGTAACAAAGTGTGCTTTCTTACGTTGTTTATCAGCCACATCTGCTGCACACTGGTATAATGGTTCGTATTCCTTATATTCCAGATCGATTCCTTTGTAAGTTTCCAGCACTTCATAAGCCGGTGTCTCTTCGGTTCCCAGTTTTCCAAGGATGGAATCCAGCAGAGCCTCCGCCATATAATAAGTATATCCGTCTGCTGCTTTTACTTTCACATAAGTTTCATCCGGATTCACACAAAGTGCCACATTAGATGGCAGTGTCCAAGGTGTGGTGGTCCATGCCAGAATGTAAGCATCTTCGCCTTTTACCTTGAAACGCACCACTGCGGAACGTTCTTTTACTGTTTTGTAGCCCTGTGCTACTTCCTGTGCAGAAAGCGGAGTACCACAACGCGGGCAGTAAGGAACGATCTTGAATCCCTTGTACAGAAGCTTCTTATTCCAGATCTCTTTTAAAGCCCACCATTCAGACTCAATATAATCATCATGATAAGTAACATATGGGTTATCCATATCAGCCCAGAATCCAACGGTACCGGAGAAGTCCTCCCACATTCCTTTGTATTTCCAGACGCTTTCCTTACATTTATTGATAAACGGTACCAGACCATATTCTTCGATCTGCTCCTTGCCGTCCAGTCCCAGCATCTTCTCTACTTCCAGTTCTACAGGAAGTCCATGGGTATCCCATCCGGCTTTACGAGGTACCATTTCTCCTTTCATTGTATGATAACGAGGGATCATATCTTTGATAACACGGGTCAGCACGTGACCAATATGTGGCTTGCCGTTTGCTGTTGGCGGTCCGTCATAGAATGTGTAAGTCGGGCCTTCTTTACGGTTTTCCATACTCTTTTCAAAAATGTGGTTCTCTTTCCAGAACTTTTCCACATCTTTTTCTCTCTCAACGAAATTGAGATCGGTAGATACTTTCTTGTACATGATATTTTTCCTTTCTGTATATATTTAGATAACGTAACCTTTTATGGAATATGGCTTGCCATATTACAGAAAAAGCCCCCATCCGTAAAAGGACGAGAGCTCGTTATACCACCTGTTACTCTTCTGGATACGTCAGACTATATCTGTATATCCGCTCCCTGTAACGGAGGAATCCGTCAGAATCTAGTTTGTAGTTGATTGCTCATTTCGATTCTGAAACTCAGAAGTGATCTTCCATCTGTCTTACTCAGTCCGGACTTTCACCTACTCCGGCTCGCTGTGCCTTTCACAACAAATGTACTGTCTTCGTCATGGTTTTTACCATAATTTTGGTTTCACGGTAATTATAGTACCCCAGGAAACCGCTAAAGTCAAGGGGAATCCCGTTTTCTATTTGCATTTTAGTCAATCATAAATGACCAAATCGTAACTGACTAAAATGCAATTTTCATCTTTTCTCATACCTATATTTGTAGATCTTCGGAGTTAGCAAGATAACTCTGTGTATACAAAATGACGGTATCTCCTTCCTGAAGCAGCATGTTACCATGTGGGATCAGTGCCTTTCCGTGTCGTTTTACCAGAACGATGACACTGTGTCTGGATATATCCAGATCGCAGATCCGATGTCCAGTCCAGGAATGACGTTTTTCCAGAGTTACTTCTTTTAATATGATCCGTTCGCTGTCAGGTACGGATTCTGCCCCAATTACCAGTACATCTCCCGCTTTCAATTCCAGATTCCCATTGGGGATCAGGACTTTTTTATTTTTCTGCACTACTGCAATGATAATGTGCTTTGGCAGATGCAGATCCCTGATTTTCTGTCCGCACCAGCCATCCTGTGGCGTCAGTGGAATCCGGATAAAATGAATATCGTCTTCTTTGCCGTACTCGCTTATGCGCTTGATTCTGGAATATTGGTCAACAAAACCGGCAGAGATAATACCTGTGGGGATGGCCACCATTCCAACCCCAAGAAAGGCAATAAAGATGCCAAATATTTTACCCATTGTGGTGACTGGATAGATATCTCCGTAGCCCACCGTCAACAAAGTGGAGGCTGCCCACCAGATGCCGGAAAATGCATTGGTAAATACTTCCGGCTGGGCTTTATTTTCCAGACTGTACATACACAGACTGGAAGAAATCATCAGTATCAGTATTATAAAAACTGATGACATCAACTGTTGCTTTTTGCTGACGATAACTTCGGTAATCACATTCAATGAATCATAATAGGCATTGATCCGGAACAGCCGGAATATACGAATGATCCGAAGCATACGGAACGCCACTGCTCCTGATGGGAAAAAAAACGGCAGATAATATGGAATAAACGACAGCATATCCACAATACCTGAAAAGGATAGCAGGTACCTTCGCACTGCCCCCATCTCTGACTCATTTGGATACAGACACTTCGCTGTGATCACACGCATCAGAAAATCCACTGCAAAAAATGCAACTGTCAGACGTTCTATCGTAAGAAGGAGACTTCCATATTTCAGTGCCCAATTGTCAAACGTATACAGGATGCTGACTGTCAGATTTAATATGATCGTAAAAGTGTTAAGCACATCATAGCCCCAGCAGACGGCATCGTAATTGCAGCCAATTTCGATTAATTCATAAAGACGCCTGCGGCGCTTCTCCCATTCTGGTTTCAAAGAGATTCCTCCTTGTGAAAATATTAATTTCATTTTACAAGAATGAACCGTAAGCGTCAATGTTACCAGGCTAAATGTATCGCATTATTGAAAGTCATTTCATTGAACATTTTCGACATTTGTGTCCAAAATATTCAATGAAACCCGGCTGCCTGCTTGCATTATTCTCAGATTTTGTTATACTGTTAGCAGGGTCAGTTTGCGACCCTTTTCTTATATTCGTAATAACAAAGGAGGTTTTTTATGAGTAACTTTTTTAATATGGACAATTCGCTCTGGCGCTTCCTTGGACGGCTGGCAGATGTAATGATTCTGAACATTGTGTTTCTGATTACCTGTCTCCCGGTTGTGACGATCGGAGCCGCATGGACTTCTCTCAGTTATGTCACTTTGAAGATGTCACGGGATGAGGAATCTTATATTGTGAAGAGCTATTTCAAGGCTTTCCGACAGAACTTCCGACAGGCTACCGCCATCTGGGGAATCTCTCTTGCAGCTATGTTTATCTTCTATATGGACTTCCATATTGTGAAAAATATGAACCAGTCCATGGCACAGATGATGTTCATCCTGCTTTCAGCAATTGCTCTGCTGTTTGCCCTGACACTGCTGTATGTATTTCCGGTTCTTGCCAAATTTGATAATACCGTAGCGAACACCATTAAGAATGCTTTTCTAATGGCCATCGGCAATCTGCCACGTACCATGCTGATGCTTGTGATTCTTGTCGGTTCTGTTATTCTGACTTTCCTTACACCGCAGACCATTGCGATTGGATTGTTAGTCTGGATTATGATCGGATTTGCACTGATTGCTTTCCTCAATGCACATATCATGGTCAAGGTATTTGA
Source organism: Jingyaoa shaoxingensis (assembly GCF_014385005.1). Lineage (GTDB taxonomy): Bacteria > Bacillota > Clostridia > Lachnospirales > Lachnospiraceae > Marvinbryantia > Marvinbryantia shaoxingensis. Next base: position 164,091 of record NZ_JACRSZ010000006.1, read on the forward strand.
CCGTTATATTCCAGATGAAGAGGATACTGGCAAAGATTCCTCCATCGATACCTCCGTTTTCCAGAATCTGCATCCTGTAGATTCCACTAAGGAGGATGACGCTTCTCTGTAGTGATTCTGTATAACAAATAAGACATTGATTTCTCTGTACTTTTGTACTCTGAAAACAATGTCTCATTTATTATATCTGCCTTTTCTTCTATTACATCGTTATCCATTGCTTATACTCATCCAGTCTTTGAATAAATCCTGAAAATTCCGGAACCGTAAAATCAAGTTCTTTATATCGTACCGGATAAATAATTCCTTTATTAATCAATTGCGCTCTTGTCGTAGATATGGAGCTGACATCCTTCCCAAGGTTGTTTGCCACATTAGAAATCGTACATGGTAATTCCCCGCATTTCACCATTGCAAAAATAAATTTCTTATCACTTTGTGCGCATCTTTCATATCTTGCTTTAAAGAACCCATTATCTAATATCTCTAAAAATTCATCGATATTATTTTCTACATCCTTTTCATCTATCAAATCTTTATTTATGTTCTTATAAACCACCTGACATAGCTGTTGAATAAAAAACGGATAACCTTTCGTTATTTCTACAATTTTCTCTACCGCTTCTTCTGTATAATTCACGTTAAACTTTTTTGCCGGCTCTTCTATTGCTTTTTTTGATTGTTCCAATGTCAGGGAGCCTATTTGCTTATACATAAATAATCTTTCCGAATAAGATTTTTCGTCTGATAACATTTTATATATCTTTGGAAGACCGGCTCCTATCACCATAAGCGGATATCCCAATTGATTTGTCCTGTGTAATGCTGCAATCAACGAACCTAATTGTTCCTGCTTCATATATTGGATTTCGTCAATAAAAAAACATATCGCTGTTTCTGCTTTTTGCGCAGTTTCCCCAATCGTAGTAAAAACATCTGTCAGGCTTTGTGTTAAATTATTAGATAAATACAATTCACGATCCTGTACTGATAACGAAAACGTAGTATCATTTGGATTAAAAGAAATCACCAGAGATTTTATCGCTTCTAAAGGCTTCTTTATCAAATGTTTGAACTTCTCTTTTGCACTGACTTCTCTTAAAAAAGCCTGTGAACATTCTGCAATCTGTGAAATAAAATCATTTTTTTCTTCCACCTCTATATGTTTGTAAAATACATTCTGTTCACCTGCAATTTCCTCCAGTTTATTTATCAACACTGTTTTACCAACACCACGCAGTCCACTGTAAATCATAGATCTTACAGGGATGCCCATCGTCAATGCAGTGAATGTCTGCTCTGCATCATGAATGTCATCATCTCTTCCTGCAATATACATCGGTTTCAAACCAGCGCCCGGTCTGTAAGGATTAATTTTAATCATAAAATCCCCTCCTCTTCTATCTGCATTCTAGCATATAGATCCGCTTTTTGCAATGTGTGTCCGCTGCTTTCCGCCAAAAAAATCCTATAAGTTTTGCGTAAATCAATTCACTCTTTATTCATCAAATTTTCCATACTTCTTTATGCACTCTACTGCCTGCTTATAAGCTGCTTTCCAATTTTCTGGCACGTCGGCTTCTACAGTTAACGTATCATTATAAAAAGCGTCATGTATTGCATTTAAGAACTCGCTATAATCATAATCATCCCCGATACTTGGATAATCTCTGTTTGGATAGGAAAGCGGGTAATCTATATGTATATGATGAATCATTTTTCGGTATTTCACAATATTTTGAAATGACTCACCAGATGCAATCATATGTCTTAAATCTGCCATGGTATACACATTTTTACATCCCGTTTTTTCAATGCATTCCACTGTTTCTGCTATTGTATTTAAATAATTGGAATATCTGGGACCCAGAGGTTCAATGATGAGTTCCAGATGATATTTCCCTGCTATTTCAGCAATCGTCCGGATCACCTGAATAAACAGATCTTCCTCTTTCTGGCTCTTCTCCCTTGGAAGCCGCCTAGCTTTTCCATTTCCCAGAATAATTTTTGTTATTCCAAGTTTTTCTGCCCGCATGCAGCATTTTTCTAAATATTCCTGCATTTTTTTCTTATCATATTGATCCGTAAAAAAATACGGAACAGCAATCGGGAATAGCCTTGTTCCAGTCAGTACCGGATATTTTTTGTCTTCAATAAGCTGTCTCAGTTTTTCAAATTTCTCATCACTTAACTCTGTGATCTCCGGTAAATCCAGTTCTGCAAAATCATATCCACTGTTCTTTATATCTTCATAATCCTTCAGTGTTCCAAATCCGCCTAATTTCATTTTTTCTACCTGCAAAGGCGGGATTTCTCCCGCCTTTTCTTTCATCCAATTCTGTTTTTAATAGTTTTCACGAACGCGTGTTAATAAATCATACAGTTCTTTCTGTCCATCGCTTGCATTGCTAAGGAATTCTTCTACAACAGGATCAGTAGTTGCCTTGAACAGACTCTTGTCTACTTCTAAAATTTCAACACCAGCCTCTTCCATTACTTTCAATCCTTCATCTGTTGCTGCCGGCCATAATTCATTATTCCATTTGTCTGTGAATTTTTCTCCAGCTTCCAGAATCGCATTCTGGTTTTCTTCTGATAAGTTATCAAACCATGCCTTACTTACAAATACCGGATCTGGAATGGTGAAATGTTCTGTCAGGGAGAAGTATTTACATAATTCCTGCCATCCATTTGCTGCAATAACAGATGGAGTATGATCCAGTCCGTCGATAGTGCCCTGCTGAAGTGCTGTATATATTTCACTGGATGCCATCGGCGTACCAATTGCTCCCATTGCATTTACGGAATTTGCAAGAACTGCATCTTCCATACAGCGAAGCTTCAGGCCTTTCAGATCTTCCGGTGTCTGAACTGCATGTTTGCTGTTTAAAACGCTGCGGCTTCCGATATCGGTCCATGCGATGATTACAAATCCATGACTCTCTGCATCCGCTTCAAGGTACGCTTTCACCTCATCATCCATTACTGTATTCACTGCCTGTGTTCCACTTTCCCATAAATATGGAAGGGAAAATACAGACCACATGTCATTAAAAGCAGATAAATCTGTTGCTGCACATTCTGTCATTTCAATTGTTCCAATTCCAAGTCCTTCAAATGTAGAAGCTTTATCGCCCAGCTGAGAAGATGGATAAAATTCCATTTTCATTCTTCCATCAGAGCATTCTGAGATTAACTCTCCAAGAACATTTGCTCCATCAGCCTGAACTCCTGTTGCCGGAAAAGTAACAGAATACTTTACAGTTACTTCTCCATCTGCAAAGGCCGGTACTGCTGCCATTGCTGCTGCCATCGTTGCGGTACAAAGTGTTGCGATCATTTTCTTCTTGTTCATGGTAAATCTCCTCTTCTTTTTGTTTTATTTTTTATGCGCTCAGCATTTTTCACATTAAACAGCTAATCCTAACATCGTCGGAACAAAAGTTACCAGAAATGGTATATATGTAATTGCAAGTAATACCAGTATCTCCGCAATCATATATGGCATTGTTCCTTTAATCGCCTTTTCCACTGGAATTTTTCCGATTTTCGCAGTGATAAACATGCAATATCCAAGCGGAGGAGTAATATTTCCGATTGTCAGGTTAAATGCCATCACTACACCAAAGTGAACCAGGCTGATTCCCATAGAGCTTGCTACCGGTGCCAGAATTGGTGCCAGAATAATAACAGAAGCTCCACCATCCATGAACATTCCCATGATAATCAGCAGAACATTCACTAATAACAGGAATACATATTTGTTATGTGTTACGGATAAAATCAGGTTGTTTACTATAACCGGCATCTGCAAAGCTGTTAAGCCATAGCTGAATACTTTTGCACATGCAATAATCAGTAATAATGGTGCTGCACTGTTGACTGCCTGTAATAAAATCGGACCAATCTCTTTCACTTTGATGGTTCTGGTAATGAAAAGACTTACAAGTAAACTGTATACAACTGAAATTGCTCCGGCTTCTGTAGGAGTCATAATTCCTCCCATGATTCCACCTACAACGATAAGCGGCATTCCCAGTGGAATAATTCCATCGATAATGGTTTTCTTGATCTCACTTTTTTCCATCTTCTCAGTTCTGCGCGGGAAATGAACTACCCGGTCTCTGAGAAGCACTACTACCATAAGTACCAGTCCACATAAAATTCCTGGTACAATTCCTCCCATAAACATGGAACCAACCGATGCACCGACTGCTGTTGCATATACAACCATTATGATACTAGGAGGAATAATCGGGCCACAGGTAGACGCTCCTGCGATTACTCCAACTGCTTCTTCCGTCGGATATCCTTCTTTCTTCATTGCCGGAATCAGGATTCCTCCCATACAGGATGAACACGCCTGTGCAGATCCTGTGATACCTCCGAAGAACATACTGGATACAATTCCTGCGTGAGCAAGACTTCCAGGGAGACGTCCGATCAGAAGCATTGCAAATTTAATCAGCTTCTCTGTAATTCCACCCCGGTTCATAATCTCTCCCGCGAGCATAAAAAACGGAATTGCCAGAAGTGTGGTACTGCCTATTCCATTAAAAATTGACTGCGATACAGCAAGTGTTGCCATTGGTGTTCCTGTACTTATCGATAATGTCGCAAGACTTAATACACCTGTAATCAATAATGATACATATATTGGTATTCCAGAAAGAATAAACACAAATGTAAGTACAACTAATATTGCAATTATTAATCCCATTGTTTCTCCCATTGTTTTTCCTCCTATTCTTCCTGTTTTTCAGGATCGTTCAGTACTTTCCTGTTAATTGCTCTGATATATTCATATATCATTAAACCAAACCCCATTGGAATCGACATATAATAATACTTTCTCGGAATCTTAAGTGCTGTACTTAACATCGTTCCGCTGCTGGTATATTTCATAGAATTTACAAATAAAAATATAAGAAATCCGATTGTAATTGTCATAAATACTGCACGAATACCAATTCGTACTGCTTTTGACTTTGGTTTGCTGGAAAGTGTTGTAAATTCTGTATGTCCGTCCATTCGAACGGCACGCGCACTTCCAAACATTCCCATCGCTACCAGCAATGCCTGATTCACTTCATCCGCCCATAAAAAACCTGTCTGGAAAATATAACGTGCTATGACACTTGCAGATGCGATGCATACAACTGCAAATAACGTTGTGCCGCAGACGATATTTTCAATCCAGCGAATGACAAAGTCGATTTTGTCTAATACCTTCTTCATTGTGCCTCTCCTTTACATTGCTTGTTTTTAAGCCCACCACATACCAGATCTGTCTTCAAATATTCCACACTGTTTCACCATATCGACAGCTTTTTCCAGACCTTCAAACCGATTCATCAGGCTGTCTTCATGTTCGATACTGATTACATAATCATATCCGATTTTTCGCAGTGCAGAAAAAATATCTTTCCAGTAATCTGCTTCATTTCCATATCCAACTGTCCTGAAAATCCATGATCTGTGCGCTTCATCACTGTAGTGCTTGGTATCCAGGACACCATTTACCGCAGTGTTATATTTATCAATTCGTACATCTTTTGCGTGTACATGATAAACCATTCCTTCACATGCACGAATCACTGCCACCGGATCCATTCCCTGCCACAGTAAATGACTTGGATCAAAATTCATACCAATCTCCGGACCAACTGCACTGCGCAGTCTCTTTAATGTATCCACATTATAAACCATAAAGCCCGGATGCAGTTCCAATGCAATTTTAGTAACGCTGTGTTCTCTTGCAAATGGAACAAATTTTCTCCAGTATGGAATCAGTTCTTCATCCCACTGATACTTCAATACCTCTAGATATTCATCTGGCCAGGAGCATGTTACCCAGTTTGGATATTTCGCATCCGGTGAATCTCCTGCGCAGCCAGAGAAACAAGTTATGGTATCAATCCCCAGTTTTTCAGCCAGAAGAACTGCATTTTTCATATCCATATGATATGCTTCTGCTTTTTCTTTATCAGGATGAATTGGATTTCCATGACAGGACAGTGCGCTGATTTCCATATCATATTTTTGAACTGTATTTTTAAACTCTTCCAATGCTTCAGGATCTGCCAGCAGTTTTGCCGGATTAACATGGGATTTTCCTGCGAATCCGCCACAGCCAGGCTCAATCATCTGGATACCAACACTTTTTAAATACTTCAGTACTTCTTCCAGAGATTTATCCTGCAGCATATTTGTTACAATACCAATTTTCATCTTCTCTCCATTCTGCAATTTCTAATTAATTGCCACCCAGCGTCCGGTATGTGCACTCTCATATATTTTATCACAGATCTGCATCATATGAAGTCCATCTTCAAATGTTGCGAATGGATTAGCCGGCTGAATTCCACGTATCGCATTATAAATCGCATTGAAATTCTGCTTAAATGCATCCGGGAATCCTTCTGCATGACCTGCTGGATAACTGATAATCGACGCCGTATCCGCGTCAGCCAGAGACGGGTCCTTTGTAAGCAACGCATTCGCTTCGTTTCTGTTACCAATCAGCAGATCATTTACTTTTTCATTATCCCATTCCAGAGATTTTTTCGTACCTGCGACCTGTAAAACAGTCTGATTCTTTTTTCCTGAAAAGACTGCTGAAAAAGAAGCGCTTCCAACTGCTCCATTATCAAATCTGAGCATGATATAAGAAAAATCTTCGGTATCAATCGATACTTCTTTTACGCCTTCAGATGTCTCCTGTTTTCTGGTTGGGTAGATTGTTTTAAACTCTGCAAAAACTTCTTTTACTTTCTGACCTGTCACATACTCTGCAAGATCAATCCAGTGTGAACCCAGATCTGCTGTTGCACGTGTTTTTCCACATTTATCAGATAATATTTTCCAGCTAAAATCAGTATCAAACTGCAACCAGTCCTGTAAGTATCCTCCCTGAACTGCAAACACATCTCCGATTTCACCATTCTTTACCATATTTCTCATCTGATACGGAATTGGATAATAACGGTTATGGAAGTTAACCGCATTTACCAGTCCACTCTTCTTTGCAGCCTCCACCATGATTTTTGCTTCTTCTGCATTTCTTGCCATTGGCTTTTCACAGACCACATTCACGCCTTTTGAAAAAGCATATAATGCAATTTCCATATGCGTATGATTTGGTGTACAAATATGGACACAATCTGGTTTGCATTTTTCAATCATTTCTTTGTAGTCTGAAAAATATGCCGGTATTCCAAGACGTGCAGCTTTTTCTTCTATTCCTATGCCATCCACAATTGCTACAACATCTACATATGGAATTCTTCTCAGTGCTTCCACATGGGCTGCTCCAATAAACCCAATTCCTATTACGGCTGCTTTTAATCGTTCCATATTATTTATCCTCACTTTCTTCTGCAATCACAATTGCAATTGCCCCCATTAATGCAGCTTCATATCCAAGTGGAGTCGTTGTTACAATCACATCTTTCATAGGAGAAAATGTGTATCTTCCAATTGCATTGCGTATCTCTGATTTCACAATATCAAAGGCTGCTGCTACACCTCCACCTATGATGATTGCTTCCGGATCCAGAATGTTTACATAATAGGAAATCCCTCTGCCAAGATATTCTCCTGCCTTTCGGTAAATTTCTAAAGCTGTCTGTTCTCCATTTCTCGCCAGTTCCGCACACTGCACACCTGACACTACTTCTTCTGTTGTTGAGAATTTCTTTCTGTCAGAAGCTTCCTTAATATATCTGCTGATTGCAGTACCAGACCCTTGTGCTTCCAGGCATCCGTTTTCTCCACATGGACAGTTTGCCGGATTATCATATTCCACTTTCAAATGACCAAATTCACCTGCATATCCATGGGCTCCACGAATTAATTTTCCATCACAGACAACTGCTCCACCAACGCCCGTTGATACCGTCATCCATGCAAAATTGTGATATTTCTTTCCAAGCCCAAATAACAATTCTGCTTCCGCACAGGCATTTACATCATTCTCACAGACAATTTTGCTGATCTGCAATTTTTTTTGTAAATAATCCTTCACCGGAATCTCATGCCATCCTGCATAGACAGCTTTTAACAGGATTCCTTTTTTTCTGTCTACAATCCCGGGAAGATTTACCCCCACTCCATTGATCTGATCCGTTGTAAGATCTCTTTTTTTCAGAAATTCCGAAAAAATTCTTACACAATCATCTAAATGGCTGAAGCAATTCGTAGTATTTGTCGGAAATTGTTTTTTCTCATAGATCTTTCCCATCTCATCTGCCAGAGCAACAATTGTTTTTGTTCCTCCAATATCAAAAGCTCCAATATACATATGTATCACTCCGATTATACTGCCTGTTTAATCATGGCTTTCATCTGCTGAGAAATTGCATGTTCCAGAATAATATGAATATCTTCCACTACACCATAATTCTTAGAGTGAATTAAGATCGTGAAATCTGATAAATCTTTTAGTTTTCCGTTATAGTCTCCAATAATGCTTACTGTTTTTGCTCCAACTTCTTTCGCATACTTATGGCTCTCAACCAGATTGCCTGAATTTCCTGATACAGAAAGAGAGATTACCAGGTCATCCGGCTGAAGGAAATTTTTCAACTGCTCAACCATGGTCTGATCATATGCATTATCATTTCCATATGCAGAAAAGATAGAACTGTTATCGGATGGTGCAAAGATTTTGATTCTTTTTGAATCAGCAATATTAATGCCTTTTCCAAAATCACATACCCAGTGAGAAGCTGCTGCTGCACTTCCACCATTTCCAAGTATGAAAACATGTTTTCCGTTTTCTCTTGCTTCCTCTAACATCCCAAGTAATTTTTCAATATCACTTCTATCAATGTAATCTAACGTTTTCTTTAATTCCTCTGTATAATGATCAAAAAACATCTCTTATTCCTCCTTATTCTGTGTATTCTCCAACATATTCTGTTTTATCATCATCTAATACATCGTAACCGGCTCTCATGTAAAGATCCAACTGTGGCGGTGTTGCAATTCCAAGTGTTACAAAAGCTTCTGTATTTCCTTCCGGATTTCTGGTTCCATGGAGTACACCTGGAGGTGCATAAACGATATCCCCCGCTTTTACCGGAATCCATTTGTCATATAAATAGCATTCTCCCTCTCCTGAATGGATGATCAGAATTTCTTCTGAAATTGGATGTTTGTGTGGAGCAAATTCTTTTCCTGGTTCATGAAAACCAACTGCGATATTTGCTCCGCGGCATCCCATCTTTGGATTCAGTGCGAAATGAACAACGTGACCGTTTGGCATAGTCCAGGTTTCTCCACCACTGATACTGAATTTTCCACCATATTTCTGTACATATTCTTTTTTTGTCATTTTCCTGTCTCCTTTTTCACTCTATTTGATTTAGAATTTTACAACTGCTTTTATTGCTGCACCGCTTCTCGCATCTTCAAATGCCTGGATTGCATCTTTATAATCATAAACTGTTATGATTTTCTCCAGGTCTGGTTTTAACTGAAGAACTTTATCTACCACAGCAGATGTTCCATCTGCCTTTAACTGTGGTGCCGGTCCTTTGGAACCAACAATCGTAAGTTCCTTTCTCATAATCGGTAATGGTTCAAACTGATCTACGGCTCCAAAATAGACACTGGCAACAACGATTCTTCCACCGGTTCTTGCTGCTTTGAATGCTTCAGAAAGGACTACAGGTGCTCCTGTTGCTTCTACCACAATGTCTACACCTTCTTTAGCAGTCATTTCTTTTACCTGATCCAGCCAATCTGCATCTGCTGTATTGATCACATCGAATAAACCTGTTTTTCTCATCTGTTCGATTCTTTTCTGACTGCGGTCAGCGCCAATTATTATGCCTGCACCCAGTGTTTTTAAGATCATGGCAGCAATCAGACCGATCGCGCCCAGTCCGAATACCAGTACGGTATCTCCCGGTTTCACATTTGCTTTCATTGCCACATGAAAGGCACAGTTTGCCGGTTCCAGAAGTGTTGCTGTAATATCATCCAGTTCCTCTGGAATTGGGCTGAGGAAACTATAGGTATCCTCATTTGTAACCAGCGTTTCCTCGGAAAATCCTCCAGGAAGTAGCGCATAATTCAAACTTTTACAATAATTCTGAAGACCATTTCTGCAAAACCAGCATATTCCGCATCCCTTTACCAGTTCACTTGCTACACGCATTCCTTTTTGAATTCCGTTTTTTCCAAGTCCTGGATCTGTGATGATTCCTGAAAACTCATGTCCAAAGTAATGTTCATTTGTCAGATCTCTTCTCCCATTGTATAAAGCAAGGTCGCTTCCACAGATTCCACAGGCTTTGACATCTACTTTCACTGTTTTATCCGTTACCTGAATTTTTTTTTCTGTTTCCACCAGTTTTAATTCTCTTGGTGCCAGTAATTTTACTTCTCTCATTCCTACACTCCTGTTCTTTTAAAGATTATCAAAAGCAGCATGTGCATGCGCAATCCCGATTTTCATCTGTCTGTCCGCTTCTTCTACAGAATCAAACCAGAGTTTCCATGGATAAAGTCCGAATACCTCAAAAGAGCAATACTGCTCAAATCCGATTTCTTTCAATGCTTTTGCTACTGCCTTAAAATCAAAATGACCTGTTCCCGGTGCATGTCTGTTAGAATCAGCAAGATGCAGATTGGCAAGCATATGACCATATTTTCTCACTTCTTCTTCAGGCACTACTTCTTCAATATTCATATGATAGGTATCTGCCATTGTCCGAACACTCGGATGGTCCACCATCTGTGCAAACTCTGTTGCTTCTTTCATTGTATTCAAGAAATTGGTTTCATAGCGATTAATGGCTTCCACTGCAAGTACCACGTTCTTTTCTGCTGCGTATTTACCAGCTTTATGAATTACATCCGCCATACATTTCGTTGCTTCCAGACGGTCAACGCCATCATCGATATGTCTTGTTGCACCGCCACTCCCAATAATCACGGTTCTGGCATTTACATCAGCAGCTACATCGATTACTTTTTCCAGGTATTCTTCACACTTCTGATTCAGATTCCTGTCTGGAGTTGCAAGCTTCACACTTCCGTCAAAAATGTAATGTAATCCGCTGCATTCCAATCCTGCATCTTCAATCCATGACTTTACTGTTTTGCGATATTCTTTCGAACTTCCCACTGGCAGATGAAATGCTGTCGTAATTTCTACGCCATCAAATCCGATCTTTGCTGCACGATTGATGGTATCCTGTAAATCATTCATTCCGTACACTGCTGTACACATGCTAAACTTCATATCGTCCTCCATTTCGTCTCTTTGTATATTTTTCTTTTTTGTTTGTTTCTTTTTTTGTATCATTTTGTCCTTTTCTTGTTTTAAATTATAGTGCAGTATTGTATAATAAATCCAATATATAAAATTTAGTTTATCATAGTTTATTTATATTAACTTTTAGAGACAAAGAGGGATTATATGACATTAAATCAGTTATTGTATTTTGAGAAAATAACAGAAACACAGAATATGGGACGAGCAGCTAAACTGCTTCATATTTCTCAGCCAAGTTTAAGTATTGCTCTTTCCAATCTTGAAAAAGAATTAAATGTTGAATTATTTAACCGAATTGGTCACAGACTGCTTTTAAGCAATGAAGGCGAACAGTTCTTGGTTCATGTTAAAAAAATTTTAAGAGAGGTACGTGATGCTGAATTGCATATGCAATCATTATCTGCTGACCGCAATTTACAGATACGCATCGGCTGTCTTGTTCCTGTTCTTTATGATTATTTGCCAAGACTGATACATGATTTTCTCGCTCTCCCCGAAAATCATCTTTTAAAAATCGATTTTACAACGAATAATACCAGCAAGCTTATTCCCATGCTGAAAGAAGGATATTTTGACTATATTATCTGCTCTAAACAGGATGATCCAGAACTTATTCAGACAGAACTTATATCAGAGCCATATGTGTTATTATGTCCTCCAGGTGCACAAGTTCCAACCACATGGAATGATATTCTGGCTCAAAACCTGATTGGATTTCAGCAAACCGCCGCTGCCCATCATGAAATTCATACCGCACTGGTACAGCAAGATATCCAACCCACCTATGTTTATCGTGCACCAGATGAAGAAAGCATTGCTTCTCTGGTATCACATGGTCTTGGTTATGGGATTGTTCCTAAAGTCCAGGCATTGGAAAATTTCAATTTACAAATTGTTCCTCTTCCTGATACAGGTACTGCGTTTGTACGTAAGATTTACCTGACTCAGTTAATCAATCGTCCGGCTATCGGTGCCGCCAAGCGGTTTTTGAATTACTTAAAGACTCATTAAAAAAATAGTGTTGGACCTTGCTCGTCCAACACCATTTTTTATGCTCTCATATATTCTAACCAGTGGAAAATATCCTGATAAACATCTTCCCGGTCTACTTCATTCAGAATCTCATGCCGGTCTTTCGGATAGAGCTTTATCGTCACGTCTTTCATTCCCAGTCTCTTGAACTGTTCATATACTTTCTTTACGCTCTTTCCTGCATTTCCTACCGGGTCATCTTCTCCTGCTACCAGAAAAACCGGAAGATTCTTCGGCATTTTCTTTAGTATCTCTTCTTCGCTCAACATGTGGATGCTGTAAAAGAGATTATAGTATCCATTTAAAGTAAAACGATACGTGCAGAGTGGATCTTTCAGGTATGCACTGACATTTTCTTCATTCCGGCTAAGCCATTCTCTGCCCTTTAAGGAGCCGAATTTGCGGTTGTAGCCGCCAAATGCCATGGCATCTACCAGAAAACTGCGGTAATTCCAGCCTGTAAACAGCGCCATGCATTTACATAACGCCATGCCAAATGCAGTCGCAATCCGCGGCTGATGACCGGTTCCCATGATGATTGCTCCGGTCAGGCCTTTTCCATGAAGGCAGAGATACTGACGCACCAGGAAAGATCCCATACTGTGTCCCAGAATAAAATATGGTACATCCGGGAAGCGTTTCTCTGTCATCAGACGCAGACGGTGAATGTCTCGCAGCACCACTTTATTGCCTTCTTTTTCTGTAAAATAACCCAGCCAGGAATCATCCTGTACAGACTTTCCGTGTCCCAGATGATCGTTCCCCACTACTGCATAGCCCTGTTTCGCCAAAAACGCAGCAAATTCATCATAGCGGTTTATGTACTCTACCATTCCATGGGAAATCTGAAGTACAGCCACCGGCTTTTCCTCTGGCTCCCAGCAGATCGCATGAATCTGTGTCTTTCCATCGTGGGACGGATAGGTAAATTCGATCTTCTTCATTGCAACACCTCCATTTTAAAAATACCTCTGCAATTCTGCCGATATACTCAACTGAGTATATCGGCTAATTTTGCAAACTGCTGCAGTGTCAACGCTTCCCCCCGGATGCTGGCTGACACGCCTAATGTTTCAATTGCCTGGGCAATCTGATCCTTGGTATAGTGCAGATCCGGTGCATTATTCAGTCCGTTTGCCAGTGTCTTTCTACGCTGGTTAAAGGATGCCCGGATCAGGCGGAACATCAATTGTTCATTTTCCGTGGTTACCGGCGGCTTGCTGTAACGGGTCAGGCGAATGACCGTGCTGCCCACCTTCGGTCTTGGCATAAAACAGTTTGGCGGAACATTGGCTGCAATATATGGCTCACAGTAATACTGCACCGCCAGTGATAAAGCACCGTAATCCTTTGTTCCCGGACCGGCCTGCATACGCATAGCCACTTCCTTCTGCACCATAACTGTAATACTCTCCACCGGCACATGAGATTCCAGAAGTCCCATAATAATCGGTGTAGTGATATAATATGGAAGATTCGCCACTACTTTTACCGGCTTTCCACCATTCTTTTCTTCCACAATTTTACAGATATCCAGCTTCAGAACATCTTCGTTGATCACTTCCACATTATCGTAAGCAGAAAGTGTCTCATGAAGGATCGGGATCAGCGTCTTGTCGATCTCCACTGCCAGCACATGCCCTGCTGCCTCTGCCAGATACTGCGTCATAGTTCCGATGCCCGGTCCGATCTCCAGCACAAAATCATCCTTCGTGATATCTGCTGACGCAATGATCTTATTTAAGACATGGCTGTCAATCAGAAAGTTCTGGCCGAACTTCTTCTGAAAGGTAAATTCATACTTCTGAATCACCTCTATGGTCTTTTGTGGATTCGATAATTTTTCGTTTAATTCCATATATTTTCCTTTCACAGCTGATACACTCTACATGCATTCTCCCAGGTTGCCTGCTCTACTTCTTCCGCAGATAAACCTTTCAGGTCTGCGATTGCCTGTATCACATATGGCAGATTCAGAGAAGAATTCCGCTTACCGCGGTTCGGCACCGGCGCCAGATACGGGCAGTCCGTCTCTGTTACGATGCGGTCTATCGGTGTATCTGCCACGACTTCTTTTAACACTCTGGCATTTTTGAACGTTACCACGCCACCGACCCCAATATAATAACCCTGTTTCCTGTATTCTCTTGCCATCTCCACAGACCCGGAATAGCAGTGGATAATTCCTCCGGCAAATCCCGTTTTTCCGGCATGTTCAGCCTTCATCAAATCAAAGGTGTCCTGCGCCGCTTCACGGCTGTGGATATTTACCGGGAGATTACATTCCAGTGCCAGATGCAGTTGCTCTGCAAACCACTTTTTCTGGATCTCATGGGACTCTTTATCCCAGTAATAGTCTAACCCTATTTCGCCTACCGCTACTGCCTTTTCATGGGACAATAACCCCTTCAGCCACTGCATCTTCTCTTCATTTAACTCACCGACTTCATCCGGGTGCACACCAAGCGCACCGTAGATAAAGTCGTATTTCCGCATCAGATCATACGTTGCCTGTACACCGCGAAGGCTGGCTCCCACATTCACAATGCGTCCTATGCCTCCGGACTGCATACTTTTCAGAAGCTCGTCGCGGTCTTCGTCAAATGCCTCATCATCGTAATGGGCATGAGTATCAAATATCATGTAATGCTCCTAACTTTGTGTTAACAGATCTCTGCACCTGCAGGCATCTTCTTTTCCGGTACCATCAGTGCCAGTTCTCCGTTCTCGTCTTCTGCACAGAGAATCATACCTTCTGACAGTACACCTGCCAGTTTTGCAGGTTTCAGATTCACCAGTACCATAACCTTCTTTCCAACCATCTCTTCTGCACTGTAATGTGCCTTGATGCCGGATACGATCTGTTTTATCTGGCTTCCGATCTTCACTTGACTGCAAAGAAGCTTTTTGGACTTCTTCACCGGTTCACAGGCAATGATTTCACCAACCTGGAACTGCATTTTTTCAAAGTCTTCAAAAGTGATCTCAGCTTTTGGTTCAATATCAATCACTGGTTCTTCTGGCTCTTCCTTTTGTCCGGAAGCTGCCTTCTGAGCTGCCTGGAGTACTTCTACTTTTTCCATAACCTCTTTCAGATCCAGTCTTGCGAAAAGAATCTCCGGTTTGTCTGTAACTTTATTGCCGCTTTCATAGAGACCAAACTGATTCATCTGCTCCAGGCCTCTCTTCTGTGCATTCAGCTGTGCCAGAATCTTCTTAGAGGTTCCCGGCATAAAGGATTCCAGAAGTTCTGCACCGATGGCAATGCTCTCTACCAGATTGTACAGAACTGTGGCCAGACGATCCTGCTTGCTTTCGTCCTTAGCCAGTGCCCATGGCATGGTCTCATCGATGTATTTGTTGCAGCGTTTGAACAGTACAAAAATCTCGCTGATAGCATCTGCCACACGAAGCTGTTCCATCTTATCCGTTACTTTACCCGGTGCAGCCAGTGCAACTGCCTTCAGTTCTTCATCTACCGGCTCTGTCACGCCCTTATCTGCAACGACGCCGCCAAAATATTTGTTAGACATGGAGATGGTTCTGTTTACCAGGTTTCCTAATGTATTAGCCAGATCGGAATTCAGACGTTCTACCATCAGCTCCCAGGTAATTACACCATCGTTTTCAAATGGCATTTCATGAAGTACGAAGTAACGTACTGCATCCACACCAAAAAAGTCTACCAGATCATCTGCATAGATGACATTTCCCTTAGACTTACTCATCTTACCATCACCCTGCAGCAGCCATGGATGTCCAAATACCTGCTTTGGCAGTGGCAGATCCAGTGACATCAGGAAAATCGGCCAGTAAATCGTATGGAAACGAATAATATCCTTACCGATCAGATGCAGGTCTGCCGGCCAGTCTTTCTTGAACTGCTCGGTGCTGTTGCCGTCGCAGTCATAACCGATACCGGTGATGTAGTTGGTCAGCGCATCCAGCCATACATAGGTGACATGCTTTGGATCAAAGTCTACCGGAATACCCCATTTGAAGGAGGTTCTGGATACACACAGATCCTGCAGACCCGGAAGCAGGAAGTTGTTCATCATCTCATTCTTTCTGGATACCGGCTGAATGAATTCCGGATGAGTGTTGATATGTTCAATCAGTCTGTCTGCGTATTTGCTCATTTTGAAGAAGTATGCTTCTTCCTTGGCAGGTGTTACTTCACGGCCGCAGTCCGGACATTTGCCGTCTACCAGCTGAGATTCTGTAAAGAAAGATTCACAAGGTGTACAGTACATTCCTTCATAATATCCCTTGTAGATATCTCCCTTGTCATACATCTTCTTGAAGATCTTCTGAACCTGTTTTTCATGGTCTTCATCTGTGGTACGGATAAACTTATCATAAGAAGTATCCACCAGATCCCAGATTCTCTTGATCTCTCCTGCTACTTTGTCTACATATTCTTTTGGTGTAATGCCGGCTTCTTCTGCCTTCAGTTCGATCTTCTGGCCATGTTCATCAGTACCTGTCTGTAAAAACACATCATAGCCCTGTGCTCTCTTATAGCGGGCAATGGCATCTGCCAGAATGATCTCGTATGTGTTACCGATATGTGGTTTGCCTGATGCATAAGCAATGGCAGTGGTCATATAAAACTTTTTCTTTTCCATCTTTATTCTCCTTCCATCATAAAAAAACCCATCTTCTCAAACTGAGAAGACAGGTCTGTACCCGTGTTACCACTTCACTTTATCCATACCTCGCAGTATGAACCTCTGCGGGTGCGTCTACACCCCTTCGCTATAACAGGCGATCCCGTCGCAGCCTATATGATACCTGCATAACTGTCCGTCACTTTTACAGTTACGGCACCGGTAATCCACAGTCGGTGCGCCGCTCCGAAGCCATGTTCCACTTACCGGTGCATATCCCTCTCAGCCTGCGGGAATTCTCTGTAATGTCCTGTGCAAATGTACTCTCTTCATCTAAGCGTTTTCTTATTACTAAGCTGATATTAGGCTAACACAGGAACCTTTTTCTGTCAAGACTGGGGTTGTTGTATCTGTTAATTCACTTCTCAACTTTTATATTGCAAAAATCATATCACCAACTGCAGTATATCCTCTATATGTTCTGCAAAATAATCTGCCCCATTCAGTTCCCCTTTCTCACCATATCCATACAGGCATCCTATAAAAGGGCTTTTGCAGGCTCTGGCACATTCCAGATCCTGTCTCCTGTCTCCGACTACCAGATAAGGGCCACTATATTCCCGGATGATTTCCTGCACAATTTCTGTCTTTGGACGGAATCCGTATGATTCACAGTCATAAAAACGATCAAACCATCGTTCCATCCCAAATTCCTTCCAGTGTGCCTCACGATATGAAGCTTTACAGTTACTTAAGATCACAAGATGATATCCCCGGTTCTTCAAAGCTGTCAGCATCTCCTCTGTTCCTGGATACCACACTGCCTTATGTTTCCTGATCTGTCTTACCATCAGGTCTCCTACCATCCTGCTTGCCTGCTCTTTATAGCTCTGATCCAGCTCCGGCAAAAATGTATTCCACATTTCCTTACTGTTAAGTCCCAGCCAGCCGGCAATTTCCGCCGAGCCTATCTCCCGTTCTTCTACAGCCTTCTGTTCTGTCAGCCACTGATAGGTTTCACGAAATGCCGGTTCATAGATTCCAAGGGTATGATGGATTGTTCCATCATAATCGAATATGATCGTTTTTGTCATCATTTATTTCCTGTCTTTTAGAGCTGCTTCATCAGATTGACCATCTCGATTGCAGATAACGCGCAGTCATAACCTTTATTTCCTGCTTTGCTTCCTGCACGCGCAATAGCCTGCTCGATATTCTCAGTCGTGATCACTCCGAATAAGACCGGGATTCCTGTTGCAAGTTCAACCTGTGCGATCCCCTTGGCAGATTCATTGCATACCAGATCATAATGTGAAGTATCTCCACGGATGACAGCTCCCACACAGATAATTGCATCATATTTTCCTGACTGCGCCATTTTCTGTGCTGTAAGCGGAATCTCAAATGCTCCCGGTACCCATGCTGCAGTAATATTCTCTTCTTCTACTCCATGTCTTACCAGTCCGTCGACTGCCCCTCCCAATAATTTATTCACAATGATCTCATTGAATCTCGCTGCCACAATACCAACCTTCATTCCCTCCGGTGCTACTACTTTTCCTTCTACTAAATTGATCTGTCTCATTTTTTCTTCCTCCTGATATCAGCTGTTTTTTATAAATTTATTTCTTTAAAAATATGACCCATCTTTTCCTGCTTCGTCTTCATATACTTCCGGTCATACTTTTGTACCGGAATCTCCAGAGGTACTCTTGCATTGATCTTCAGCCCGAATTCACCAAGTCCATAGACTTTATCTGGATTATTTGTCAGTAATCTTAATGATTTCACGCCAAGATCTGACAGTATCTGTGCCCCCACCCAGTACTCTCTGAGATCCGGTGCAAATCCTAACTTCACATTAGCCTCCACAGTATCGTATCCCTGCTCCTGAAGCGCATATGCTTTGATCTTATTGATCAGTCCGATTCCTCTGCCTTCCTGTCTCATATACAGAATGATTCCTCTGCCTTCTGCTTCTACCTGGCGCATCGCTGTCTGCAGCTGCAGGCCGCAGTCACATCTGAGCGATCCGAATGCATCCCCTGTCAGACACTCCGAATGTACCCGGCAAAGCACATCCTCACCATCTCCTATATCACCTTTTACCAGTGCCAGATGATGCTCTCCTGTAATGTCATTGATATATCCATACATTTTAAAATCACCGTACTGTGTTGGGAGGTTTGCAGCTGCTTCCTCCTTTACATGCTTTTCATGTATTCTTATATAATCCTGCAGATCACGGATTGTAATAAATGTAAGGTTATGTTCTTTTGCCATTTCCCATAACTGTGATGTACGCATCATAGTGCCATCTTCTTTCATAACTTCACAGCACACACCACATTCTTTCAGCCCAGCCAGTCTCATAAGATCTGTTGTTGCCTCTGTATGGCCATTCCGCACCAGAACCCCGCCTTTTCTGGATATAAGCGGAAATACATGTCCCGGTCTTCTGAAATCCTCCGGTTTCGACTCATCATCCACACACTTCATAATGGTATAGGAGCGCTCTGCTGCTGAGATACCGGTCGTTGTATCTGCGTGATCCACTGCCACGGTAAATGCTGTACTGTGATTATCCGTGTTCTCAGCAACCATTGGCGGAAAATTCAATCTCGCTGCAAGTTCCGCACTCATCGGTGTACAGATAAGACCCTTTGCATAGGTCGCCATGAAATTAATATTTTCCCTGGTCGCAAACTCTGCCGCACATATCAGATCTCCCTCATTTTCTCTGTCCGGATCATCTGTGACCAGAACTATTTTACCTTCCTTAAGATCCCTAAGTGCCTCTTCAATTGTGTTGTACTGATCGTTTTGTGACATACTGTATATCCTCCTGTTCTAAAACCCGAATTCTTCAAGAAACTCCATCGTAATTCCGGATTTTTTTTTCTCTTCTTCGTTTTTTCTGATGCCAAGCAGTTTTTCTACGTATTTTCCGATCACATCATTTTCCAGATTAACCAGATCCCCCTGCACCTTTTCCAAAAGAGTGGTTTCTTCTCCTGTATGTGGAATGACCGACACCTGAAAACCGGCTTCATCAACCCTTGCAACTGTCAGGCTGATCCCATCAATGCAGACTGATCCTTTTTCTACGATCAGATGCAAAATCTGTGGTGATGTCTCAATCGATACCCAGATGGCATTTTCTTCCCGAAGCATGGAACGTATCACACCAGTCCCATCAATATGACCGCTTACTATGTGCCCTCCGAACCTGCCATCTGCAGCCATTGCCCGTTCCAGGTTTACCTGGCTTCCGGCCTTGCAGCTGCCAAGACTGCTTCTTCTGATCGTCTCTGCCATCACATCGGCGGTAAATCCGTCCGGCTGCATCGACGTAACTGTCAGACACACGCCATTTACGGCAATGCTGTCACCGATCCTTGTCCCTTCCAGGACCTTCCTGGCTTTCACTGCCAGGATCCCTGATTCCCCTGTCAGCTGTATATAACGGACTTTTCCTTTCTCTTCTACGATTCCTGTAAACATGATTCCTCCTACTGTTTTTTTCTACACACCTGACATTTTATCCGGATATCCTCACCGATCTGACAGATATCTGTATATTTCAGTTCCACTGCTTCAGACGGCAGTTCAACTCCAATGCCTTCTACCGGTGTCTTCCCAGCCACACCGCCAAACAGCTTTGGTGCCACAAAAGCCTGTACTTCCTTTACAATTCCAGCTCGCAGTGCACTGTCATTTAACGTACCGCCTCCCTCCAGGAGAATGCTGTCAATGCCTCTGTTTCCAAGATCTGCCATCAGCTTCTTAAGGTCTATCTGATTCTTTTCATCGGGACAGTAAATGGTTTCAACTCCCATGGTATGTAATATTTTTATTTTCTCTTCTGTATTCTTCTGATCTGCATAAGCCACGATCGTCCGGTACTTTTCCGCACTTTTTACAATCTGACTGTCCGGCGGGATCCTGAGCTTACTGTCACACACAATCCTGATAGGACTTTTCCAGCCTTCTACCCGGACGTTTAACATCGGATCATCTGCAAGCACAGTTCCAATGCCTGCCATGATCCCCATGTACTGATGCCTCATATGCTGTACTTCTTTTCGTGAAGCTTCTCCGCTGATCCATTTTGAGGCCCCTGTTTTCGTTGCGATTTTCCCATCCAGTGTCATGGCATACTTCATCACCACATAAGGAGTCCTCGTAGTAATATAATGAAAAAACACCGGATTCAGCTGATCACATTCTTCTCTCATAAAATCTTCAACTACTGTTACACCGGCTTCCCTTAACATCTGTACACCTTTTCCTGCTACTTTCGGATTCGGATCCCGAGAACCGATCACCACTTTTCTGATCTTCTGTTCAATGATCGCTTCCGTACATGGAGGTGTTTTACCATGATGACAGCAAGGCTCCAGCGTAACATAAATCACCGCACCTTCTGCTGATTCTGTAAGAGAAGCAATTGCATTACGTTCCGCGTGAAGTTCTCCATACTTTTTATGATAGCCTTCCCCGATGATCTTTCCGTCTTTTACGATCACTGCTCCTACCATTGGATTGGGATTCGTCCAGCCTTCTCCTTTTTGGGCCAGCTGAATTGCCCGAAGCATATATTCCTGATCCGTCATTTCTATTCCTTCTTTCTTATTCCTGTTCTTTACCCGGGCTACGCCGAGGCTTTTAGACCTGTGCAATCGGATTCACAGACAAGTGAATGGTACAGTTATTTCGAAAACAATGTAACAGATACAAAAAAACCTGCAGAAATATCTGCAGGGTGGAATTGATCTGTTACATATGATCGATAAATGAATGTCTGATTTTCCAATATAAAAAGCTCTGAAATGGATCACCATCTCAGAGCTCTGATACTACATTCATGCAAAAAATCAACTGTACTATCATCTTCTTCCATCCAGACTGTACTGTCGGCCCCGGAATCTCACCGGATCACGCCTTTCGGCTCGCGGGCTCTACCGCCGGTAGGGAATCTCACCCTGCCCTGAAGATATCTTTTTGTTTAGTTTAATACTTTATCTATTTTTTGTAAAGCGAATTTTTATTCAACAGCTTTGAACTGTTGTTGTATCTGCTAATTCAATCCATACTTTTTCAAATATTCTGGGTTGATTTTTCTCTTAATAAAATCACCAGATCCCTGCTGTCCTTTGAATTCGCCGTTTTCTACAATCACTTTTCCTTTGGAAATGGTCATCACCGGGTATCCTTTTACCTGGAATCCATCATGGAGACAGTAACTGATATTATTATGAAGTACATCTTTGGATAACGTTACTTCTTTTTCCATATCTACCAGAACGATGTCTGCATCTGAGCCTGGTGCAATGATTCCTTTCTGTGGGTAGCATCCGTAAATCTTTGCAATATTCGTACTGGTCAGTTCGCAGACTTTATTAATGGAAATACGGCCTTTTGAGACACCCTCAGAAAGGAGCAGCGGCAGACGGATCTCTATACCGCTTATACCGTTTACAACTTTTGTAAAATCCTGCTTCCAGGTTCCATCCTCATTCTTTTCCAGAAATGCTGATTTCTCATCCACATCAAATGTGCAGTCGTCCGAACCTGTCAGAAGGATCGTCCCGTCTTCTAGCCCTTCCCACATACTCTGCAAAATATACCGCTCTTGCAAATGCTTCGGCTTCACAAAGTACTGGCTTACACTTTGCAAAATTTACCCAGCTCATGTCATTTGCTTCTCTGCACTTCTCGATATTACTTTCTGCAATGGCATTACTTTCGCAGTGAACCATCGGAAGTCCACTTACCTCTTTTGCCTTTTCAAATACTTTTAACATGGTCTCGTCATCACTCATAACGCCTTCTTTTTTATAAGTCATGAACATCTTAAAGGTAGGAATTCCTCCTTCCGCCATTTTCTCAATGTCAGCAAGTGCTTCCGGTGTAGATTCAACAAATTTCCCGTGTACACTGTAATCAATGGCAGATTCTTTCATCTCATCAGCTCTTGCCAGAGCCTGTGCATATGCGCTTCAATAACGCCCGGCATTACATATTTTCCTTCTGCGTTGATTGTCCGCACAGCCTCTTTTTCATCATAAGTCCCAAGTCCGACAATCTTTTTCCCCTGAATTGCCACATCAAATTTTACTGTGGATGACGGTGATACTACCAGACCATTTTTAATAATCAGATCGTACATAAAACAAGTCCTCCTCTTTATTGCAAAAACAATCTTATTCTTCTGCTTTCAGAATAAAAAAATCCATGAAATGCAGCTATCTTCTGCTTTTCATGGACCTTTTTGTCTCCGTCCTCTATTATCTGTTTTTGTCATTATGCACCTTTTTTTCTCATTTGTCCAGCCACTATTATAAATTCGTATCTGTCCAGTACCTTATCGCAATACATTGGGTTTTGATCAGTTACATAAATTCAAATTATTCACATCTTCTTCATATTTCACAGTCATTTTTATGGTACAATGGCAACAGTATACACAACAGGAGTCATACATACTATGGATATGGAATTACGCCCATCTCAGAAGCAGACTATTACTCATCAGATGATTCAGTCTTCTGAGATTTTACAAATGAATAATATGGAATTGGAAATCTATCTGCAGAATTTGGCATTGGAGAATCCTCTGCTGGATTTTGAGGAACCACCGGAAGAAGATGAACGTAAAAAGGAATGGCTGAATGCTCTGGATGAACAAAACCGTGTTTATGAAAGACAGGAGCGCAGGGATGCATCCGATCCCTGGAATCTGGACACTTCCATGACTGAGACACTGGAAGAGTCTCTTCTTCTTCAGCTGAACAGTCTGAATCTTCCTGCTTCAAAAGTTTTTATTCTGAAATATCTCATTCAAAGTCTGGAAAGCAGCGGCTATCTGACTACACCTTTGGATGAGATCGCTAAAGTCTGCCACTGTTCCCTTACCGAAACTGAGGAAATGCTTTCTGTTTTGCAGACATTGGAACCTGATGGCGTAGGTGCCCGAACATTAAGTGAATGTCTGTCCATACAGCTGAAAAAACATTATCCGGCTGCGTCACTTGCTCTATCCATCGTCAGTGATTATCTGGATCTTCTCGGTAAGAATCAGATTCCCGCTATTTCACGCATACTGCATCGTTCACAGAAAGATATACTGGAAGCCTGCAGCCTGATTCGCTCCCTCAACCCAAAGCCCGGTTCTTCCTTTGGAGACCGTCATTACATGCCTTATGTCCGCCCTGAGTTGCTCATTATCCGTTTTGATGGTTATTTTGATATCATTCTGAATGATGCTTCCATTCCATCCATCCGCATGAATGACTATTATCTGGATCTGTTAAAAACAGATGAAGCTGGAGAAACTGCCAGATATCTGAAAGGGAAAAAAGAAGAACTGGAACAGATCAATGACAGTATCCGTCATCGTTCTTCCACCCTGCTCTCTCTTGGGAAGCTGATTGTAGAGCATCAGCAGGATTTCTTTCTGAATGGCCCCGGACATCTGCACACTTTCCTGCAGTCCACAGCAGCATCTATTCTGGGTGTACACGAATCTGTCATCAGCCGCGCTGCCAGTGATAAATATCTGCAGTGCCAGTATGGAGTATTTCCATTATCTTACTTTTTTGTACAAGGCCGGGATAATAAGGAAGAAATCAAGAAAATGATCCGGGACTACATCGAAAAAGAAGACAAAGCACATCCTTTTTCAGATCAGAAGCTTTCAGACATGTTTGCAGCCGATGGACTGACCGTATCCAAACGTCTTATCACAAAATACCGTACTGCGCTGCATATTCCTCCGGCAGGTGGAAGAAAAGTCTACTAATAGTGATTATATGCCAAAAGCCGTTTCCGGTTATCCAGGATAACTGAAACGGCTTTCAAAGGTTATGGCAGCGGTATTGTCAGTGTTGTTCTTTTATACGTAAGCGATACATTCTACTTCTACCAGTCCGCCCAGTGGAAGTTTTGCTACCTGTACGCAGGAACGTGCAGGATAGGTTTCTCCAAAGTAAGATTTGTAGATTTCATTTACTTTTGCAAAGTCGTCCATATCTGCAAGGAAGATGGTGGTCTTAACTACTTTGCTGAAATCGCTTCCTGCTTCTTCCAGTACTGCACCAAGATTTTTCATGGATCTGTGTGCCTGTGCTTCTACACCTTCCGGAAGTTTGCCAACTGCAGGGTCAATTCCCAGCTGACCGGAACAATATACCATTCCGTTTACTTTCACTGCCTGTACATATGGTCCTACTGCTCCAGGTGCATTTGTTGTTGCGATAATCTCTTTTGCCATTATTTTACTACCTCTTTTCCTTTTTTCTTCAGAACTGATCCATTTCTTACGCCGGTATGTTCACCGTGCTTCACAGCCAGTTCACCATTTACTATAACATATTCTATACCTTCTGGGTACTGAATCGGATCAGTAAATGTACCTTTATCGATAACAGTATCTGGATTGAAAATACAGATATCTGCATATGCACCTTCTCTGATTTCACCACGATCTGTCATATTGAATGCTGTTGCCGGTTTCTTTGTCATTTTATAAACTGCTTCTTCCAGTGTAAGAGCCTTGTCTTCACGCACATATTTTCCCAGGATTCTCGGGAATGCACCATATACACGAGGATGTGGCTTGCCGCCAAGCAGACCATCTGTGCAGGCATTCATCTCCGGGCGTTTCATGAAAAGCTGTACATGTTCTTCTGTTCCGTAGAAGTCTACCATTCCGACTGCATTTTCTTCTTCATACAGAAGATCAAATGTCGCTTCATATGGATCTTTTCCACGAAGTTCTCCAAGCTGTGTCAGGCTTAAGCCCACTGCATCCTGGTTCTTCTCTGTTTTTACGCTGGTTACAAAAATCTTATCCAGACCTGCAAATTCTACAAAGTTATCCCATCCAGGAATACCATGTTCGATATCATAAACCATTTTCTTACGAAGTTCTTTATCTGCCAGACGTTCCAGAACTTTATCTGTTCCACCGTCATGTACCCATGGAGGAAGAATTACGCCAAGCATGGTGCTTCCTGCCACGTATGGATACTGGTCGAAGGATACATCAATACCTTCTTTTTCTGCTTCTTCCAGAAGACGAACGACATCATCGATCTTATCCCAGTTCTTCTTACCACATACTTTAAAGTGTGAGTAATGAATCTTTACACCGGATTCTCTTCCGATCTTGATAACCTCTTCCATGGAATCCAGAATGGTATCTGCTTCACTTCTCTGATGGATAACAAATCTTCCGTCATATTCTGCTACTACTTTACACATTTCAATAATTTCTTTGGACTCAGAATATGCACATGGCATGTAGATCAGACCTGTAGATAAACCGATTGCTCCTGCTTCCATTTCACGTCTGGTAATCTGACGCATTTTTTCCAGTTCTTCTTCATTCGGCAGACGGTTTTCCAGTCCCATTGCTTCCATACGGATATTTCCGTGCGGTACCAGATAACATTCATTTAATCCTGGTTTTACATGTTCCAGCATTTTCAGATATCCTTCTGTTGTCTGATAGTTCCAGTCAATTTCATCACTGTCTCCGTCCAGACCTGCCAGGTTCTTTCTCCAAGGGCTGATGTACTGCGGAGGAAGTGGTGCCATAGAAATACCATCCTGTCCCAGCACTTCTGTTGTGATACCCTGCATGATCTTAGGTCTTACTTCCGGATCTACCAGAATCTGAAGGTCACTGTGGCTGTGTGTATCGATAAATCCAGGAGCTACTACCAGCCCTTTTGCATCGATCACTTCCATATCTTCTGTTGTATCAATATTGCCAATTTTTACGATCTTGTCATTTTCCACCAATACATCTGCTTCATAACCAGGCTTTTTCGTTCCGTCTACTACTAAACCACCCTTGATTAATTTTTTCATTTGCTTCACCCATACCTTTCTGTCAAAATTCTGGCAGCTGTCTGCGGATCAGATCTGTGCTCCACAGACAACTGACTGTTTTTAATCTTCTTCCAGTTCAAGTTCCGGAGCCGGCGCAACACCCATGCTTCGTTCAATTGCTGATACTACAAAGATGACAATTAAAGCTACGATACCGCCTGGAACCATTGCACTTAATCCCCATGGTGTATGCAGTCCGTAAATCCAGATTGCTGCTACGATGGTTCCGGATACAATAGAGATAAATCCGGCTCTCTGTGTTACATTCTTGTAGAACAGACCACAGATAAATGCAGCGAACGGGCCTGCACTTCTCAATGCGAAAGCACCCATCATAACGCTGATAATATTGGATGCTGTTAATGCCACGATCAGACCTACGCCTCCAACAATCACCATAACCACTCTGGAAATCCAGATTTCTTTTGCATCATCCTGTTTTCCTCCATTGATATATGGACGGAATACGTCATTTGTAAACATGGTTGCAGTACCAATCATATTTCCGGATGCGGAACTCATCGTTGCAGCTACCACTGCTGCCAGTACAATACCTGCTACCACTGCCGGTGCAAAGTTCATAGTTGCATCTGCCAGTGCGTTTTTCTGTGGACCACTTGCATATCCATCGATGCATACGTAAGCCATCAGACCGATAATTGCCGGAACAATTGCATATACAGCAGACAGAATACCAGCGATCAGAGAACCGAATTTTGCTGATTTTCCGTCTTTTGCAGAACAGTATGTCTGAACGATTTCCTGTCCTGTAGGGAATGTCATAAAATACATTGCGATATAACCGATTACGGTAGGTATACCAATCTTTGTCATACTAAGCAGATCCAGAGATGCTCCTGTGGAATCTGTTACTGTTTTTGCTTTTGCGAAAAGTCCTGCAAAACCACCAACCTGCTGATTACCAAGCATAACAAACATAGCTACTGCCATACCGACAGTAATAACAATTACGTGCATCAGATTTGCTGCTGCCACTGACTGGAAGCCACCAATCATAGTATAAATAATAACAACTATTGTAATAACAATCGCTGCTGTACGGAAATCCAGCCCGGTTACTACATTAATAATAGATGCTGTTGCAATAATCTGTGCTCCTGTTGCCATGAACAGTGCAGCAATCGAAGTAAATGCGGTAAAAATGTGGGAAGCTTTTCCGTAACGTTTTCCAATGATCTGTGGTACGGTACTTGCCTGTGCTTTACGGAAGTATGGTGCGATAAAAGATACCAGTACGAATCCGATTCCTGCCGCAATTACATACCAGCATGCGGAAATACCATAGCTGTAAACATTGGTTGCTATACCGGTTGTACTTGCACCACCGGTATTTGCTGCGAATAAGGTTCCTGCCAGTACCAGAGGTCCTAAGGACTTTCCTGCCATCAGGAAATCTTCATTACTCTGTTTTGCCTGCTTTGCTGCTTTTCTTTTAGATACTACCAGACCTAACACAATGGTCAGTGCCATGTATATAAAGATAATAATTAATGCTGTTGTCTGTTTTCCACTCATGTTCATAATCCCTTCTCTTATGTAAAATCCCCGATGTTATTTTAATAATGCTTTCATAACTCCATAATAGCAGTCCGTTACTTTGGTCAGCTGGTCGATTTCAATATATTCATTAACGGTATGTGCCAGATTTTCTTTGGATGGTCCAAGTCCAAAGGTCTTGATTCCGGCTTCACCGGCATAGTGGCTTCCGTTTGTACAGAAATTGTACTGTGTGATCTCCGGTGTATATCCCATACCTTCCAGTTCTTTCTTTACATCCTGTACGAACTCGTCTTTTTCATCATACAGCCATCCCGGGAAAAATCTCTCACCTGTGATTTCGTTTCCTGTGTAGCACTGTTCTTTACCAACTGCATAGGAAACCTTTGCTTTTAACTGCGGATCTTCTGCCATCAGCTTATCCAGCAGTTCCTGAATCGGAGCCAGAACACTTTCTTTGGTTTCACCAACCAGGAGACGGCGGTCATAAGTAGCACGGCAGTATTCCGGCACTACAGATGCTCCAGGATATGGTGCAGATTTAATATCAGTCAGTTCCAGGATGCCATCGCCCAGTACCGGATGGTGTGTTGGCTCCAGAGTGCGGATTGCTTCAATCACTTTTGCCATCTTGTACACTGCGTTGATACCTTTTTCCGGGTTTGCAGAGTGGCAAGGTTTTCCGAACGTTTCCAGAACGATTTCTCCGCGTCCTCTCTGTCCGATCTTGATATTCAGCTGAGAAGCTTCACCGATCACTACATAATCCGGTTTTACAAAATTGCTGATTTCACGGGCTGCCACACCTTCAAAACATTCTTCATGTACCACACCGGCTACATAGATTTCTCCGGCGAAGTCTTTTTGGGTATCTTCAGCAAATGCTGCAGCTGCAGTTACAAATCCTGCTACCGCTCCCTTCATATCACTGGTTCCTCTTCCGTAGATCTTACCATCATGAATTTCTGCTGCGAAAGGTGGGTACTGCCATTCTGTTTCATCTGTTACCGGAACGGTATCAATGTGTCCGTCGAAAAGGATCTTTTTACCTGGACGGTTACCTTTGATACATCCGATTACATTACCATATTTATCTACGGTTACAGAATCAAAACCTTTTTTCTTTAACTGTTCTTCCAGAACTCCTGCCACACCGTCTTCATGTCCGGAATAGCTCTGTTTCTGAATCAGATGCTGACATAATTCTACTACTTCTTCCTGTCTTTCTTTGTTTAACATAATGTCCTCCTTTTATGCAAAAATTTTATTTTTCATGTGTACTAGGGTATTTTCCATCCCATACAATGGCTTTATAGTTTTCCTGATCGGTATCTCCTTCTGTGCTGAAGAACAGTACACGGGAGTTTTCATCCAGACCAAGTTCTTTCTTCAGGTCTGCCAGTTCCGGATTCGTCATGATCTCTGCCACACATCCAAATGCTGCTGCTCCGCTTTCTCCGGAGATCACACGGTCATCTCCTTTTGCAGGATTGCCGAGAATACGCATTCCCTTTGCTGCCACATAATCCGGGCAGGAGATAAAGTGATCTGCGTAATCGGAAAGGATCTTCCATCCAATGCTGCAAGGCTCACCACATGCCAGCCCTGCCATAATGGTATTCATATCTCCGGTTACAAAATGACGTTCCCCGTCATTTGCTTCTGCAGTACGATACAGGCAGTCTGCCTTGTTTGGTTCTACAATAGTGATCACCGGTCTGTCTTCTCCATAAATTGCAGAAAATAATCCGGTTACAGCACCGGCCATAGATCCAACACCTGCCTGAAGGAAGATGTGGGTCGGTTTCTCAGGAAGCTGCTCCTGCGCTTCCAGTCCCATGGTTCCATATCCCTGCATAATCCAGGTCGGAATATCTTCATATCCTTCCCATGCTGTATCCTGCACCATTACCCAGCCTTTCTGCTCTGCCTGACTGTTAGCCAGACGAACCGCTTCATCATAATTCAGGTCTGTGATGCTTGCCTGTGCGCCTTCTGCCTTGATGTTATTCAGACGTTCCAGTGCACTGCCCTTTGGCATATATACTACTGCTTTCTGTTTAAACTGGTTTGCTGTCCATGCCACGCCTCTTCCGTGATTACCATCAGTAGCAGTTACAAAAGTGATATCTCCCAGTTCTTTTCTTGTCTCATCAGAAATCAGTGTTTCATAATTTACTTCTGAGATATCTTTTCCCAGACGGCCTGCCAGATAATTTCCAATGGCATAACTTCCGCCCAAAACCTTAAATGCATTCAGTCCAAATCTCCAGGATTCGTCTTTTACGTACACATCTTTTAAACCAAGACATTTTGCTGTCTCTTCCAGATGTGCCAGCGGTGTTGGTGCATACACCGGAAAGCTTTTGTGAAATTCACGAATTTTATGAGCAGATTCCTGGCTGAATAACTTCAGATCACATCCACTTCCATTTTCGTGTTTCCGTGTCACCATCTTAAATGATTCTTTCATTACTTCCTTCCTTTCTTCTTTTCCGCCGGTTATGTATTCCCGGTCGTTTTTCTCCTTCTGATTATCTATATAGCAATTTTCGTTCCCATCTTTCGAATCCTCAGAAAAAAAAATATAAAAAAAGATCCGCTAAAAATAAGGGATTTTCATACCCTCTTTTTCATGGATCTTCTTTGTTCCGATCAGTTTTTCCTGTTTTTTCTCATTTTGGGAATTTTTTATTCTCAGAATGAGAATTTTTTCATTAATTCTCATTCTGAGAATTAGTAATTTCTTCCAGTTTTCGATATAACGTTGCCAGACCGATTCCCAGCTGTCTGGCAGCCTCTTTTTTCCCCTGTGTGGTATTTCCGCAGCGATCAATGGCTTTCCGGATCGCCCGATACTCCAGTTCTTTCAATGTTAATGGTTCTTCTGATATCATCGAATCTGACCGGTTCGCCTCCACTCCCGGCTTTTGCTCTTCTTCCAGTTTCTTTTTTTCTCCCCGTTCCCGCACTTCCCGTGGAAGAGTTTTCTCATCCAGGATTCCATCCGGTCCCATCATATTCACCATGAATTCTACCACATTTTCCAGTTCACGTACATTTCCCGGCCAGGAATATTGTTTCAGACATTCCATTACCGATTCTGTAATTTTCCAGAAATATTTCTGAAACAGCTTTGCATAATGCATGGCAAAATATTCCGCCAATGGCTGTATGTCATCCACACGCTCTCTTAACGGTGCGATTTCCAGAGGAATAACATTCAGACGATAATACAGATCTTCCCGGAATTTTTTTTCCCGGATCATCTCCCGCAGATCACGGTTTGTCGCTGCCAGAATCCGCACATCGATGGGAATCACCTGATTCGAGCCAATACGGGTAATTTTACGTTCCTGCAGCACACGCAGAAGCTTTGCCTGCAGATACAATGGCATATCACCTATCTCATCCAGGAAAATCACACCTTTATTGGCCAGTTCAAATTTACCGATTCTTCCATGGGGATCTGCACCGGTAAAGGCGCCCTTGACATAACCGAACAGTTCTGACTCCAGCAATGCTTCCGGTATTGCCGCACAGTTAATCGCTACAAATCTTCCTGAACGTCGGCTGCTGGCATTCCAGATAGCCGTTGCCACCATCTCTTTTCCGGTTCCGCTTTCTCCTGTAATCAGCACGGTAGAACTGCTCTGCGCCACCTGCATGATTTCCCGTTTCATTTTACATGTTCTGTCACTGTCACCTATAATATTGCTGCAGTCCAGTGTGTGCACGGTAGCAGTCATCTCATAATATTTTTTCTGGATTGCCTTACTGTTTTCAAACAGAAGCAGTTTCGCATATCTGCCTTCCTGACGTGGCAGGTTATACAGATGCCCCATAATGGAAAACTCCCGGTCACCGATTTTCATTTTATATTCATTACGATAATTCATGTGGTCACCGGTAGCTTCTATTTTCACATAACTTCCTTCCGGCATCTCCAGTTCCAGCTGCTTCTTGGCAGCTTCGTTCGCCGTCGTGATCACATAATCTGCACCGATAATCATAATTCCCTGCTCAATATGTCCAATGGTGCAATCCAGTGTATCTAACAGCTGGTTTTTGTTATCCAGTTCCCGATATTCTTTTGCCTTTGCCGTGATAAAATCTGCGATCTGTTCCAGGAAATCCAGATAAAGCTGTTCATCCTGCAGGATGCGTTCCTTCTGTTCCCTGCTACTTCCCACCAGTCCTATAATTCCGATAATTTCTATTCCCATCCGTACCGGCATAGAAATCTCAATCTCTTCCTGACAGTCATTGCAATGTGGACAGTTCTGGCAAATCATTTCTTTTCCCGGTTCATAAATGATCTGTCTTCTACCGGTTTTTAACACCTGACGATATACATATCCCTCTGCTGACATATCCTCATTTACTTTCTTACTGAACATTCCGGTTCCAGCCACACGATACAGCCGGTTATCCACCACTTCCACATCTACACGGGATATCTTCGATAGCACTTCTGCATACTTTGCTACTGTATCTTGAATTTTTAATAAAATACTTTCCATGAAAAGCCTCTTTCGTGTCCATCTGTTATAAGCTTCATTTTATCAAAACCGTTCTTCTTCCGCAAGGTATACACATTTTTATTCTCTTCTTGTTGCAGAATGTTTTTCTTTTCTTTATACTGGAAGAAGTGAGCCCTGTTTTCTTTCAGGCTTGTCATAAAATTATGGGAGAGAGATGTCATGAATTTTACTAAAGATAAACTATTTGACTTTTTAAAAGAAGGAATCTGGAAATGCATTGCCAGAATAGGTATTCTGGTACGATGGATTGTTCTGGCCGGCGCCACCGGTGTCGTTCTGGGTCTGATCGGTGGTGCTTTTGCAAGATGCATTACAACAGTAACCGGATTTCGTACCACACATCCATGGATGCTGTACCTGCTGCCAGTTGCCGGACTGGCTATCGTAGCCATGTATCAACTGGATCCATCCCGAAGCGGAACAAATCGAATTCTGGAAGGTATCTCTGGCGGCAAGTATGTACCGCTTCGTATGGCTCCTCTGATTATGATCTCTACGATTCTGACACATGCCTTTGGCGGTTCTGCCGGCAGAGAAGGCGCTGCTCTGCAGCTTGGCGGCAGTATCGGCGGAACGCTTGGCAAATGGATCAAAATGGATGAATATGATCAGAAAATTATGATCATGTGTGGCATGAGTGCTGCTTTTTCTGCTTTGTTCGGCACCCCACTGACGGCCACTATTTTTTCCATGGAAGTGGTCAGTGTGGGTATCATGCAGTATGCTGCTCTGGTACCATGCTCTATCGCAGCACTGACCGCAAAAGAGATGGCTATTCTGGTCGGCGCAGAGGGCGAACATTTTACTATTCCCTCCAACATCCCCCTGGATGTCCGAAATATTACCCTGGTCATTATCCTGGCTTTACTCTGCGCTGCTGTCAGCATCTTGTTCTGTTCCACCCTGCATCGCACGGAACATCTTTATCAGCAGCATGTACCAAACGAATGGATCCGTGTAGTCTCTGGTGCTCTTCTGATTATCCTGCTGACAAAACTTCTTCACACTACCGATTATCTTGGAGCCGGTATGAATATCATTGCAAATGCCATCGCCGGTGAAGTGGTTCCTACCGCTTTTCTGTTGAAAATAATTTTTACTGCCATCACACTGGGATGCGGATTCAAAGGTGGGGAGATTGTCCCAACTCTGTTTGTCGGTGCAACTTTCGGATGTATCTTCGGTCAGCTGACCGGATTTTCTCCATCGCTGTCCGCTGCCTGTGGTATGGTTTCCATATTCTGCGGTGTGACCAACTGTCCAATCAGCAGTCTGTTCCTCAGTTTTGAATTGTTCGGTTTTGACTGCATGCCGTTTTTCCTGCTGGCCATCGGTATCGGCTATCTGGAATCCGGATACTTTGGACTGTACCACAGTCAGAAAATCCTGTATTCCAAAACCAAACTTCAGTTTATCAATACCCGCACCAAGGAATAAACTATTGGGATTAACTCTGACAGGAAGACCTCTGCATGATTCATGCTATGAAAACAAGGAGATTACGACAGCTTTTCTTCTGTCGTAATCTCCTTGTCTGCTGTCAACAGTAACTATTTTTACACTTCCAGAACCACTGCCTGATATCCTTTCAGACAAAGTTCTCTGCCATCAAGTTCCCATTCCATGCAATTGTTGAGCAATACATTCTTAACATCTTCTTTCAACGTAACACTCTGTGATTCTTTCTGATAATTGGCAATCACCAACAGCGTCTGCTCATCAGTCTGACGGTAAAAAGCCATCAGGTTTGTACGATCTGTCCATACAGGAACGGTTTTTCCCCACACAATCGTATCTTTATATTCCGGATTTTTACGAAGCTGAATCAAACTACGGTAATATTGATACACAGAATGTTCATCATTACGCTGTGCTGCCAGATTTATCTTTTTATAATCCGGGTTGTTCATCAGCCATGGTTCGCCCGTAGTGAATCCTGCATGCTCGGTATCATCCCAGGAAAATGGTACTCTGGCATTATCGCGGCTCATTTTCTTCACTGCTTCCAGTGCTTCCTTCGAAGATAAGCCTGCCTGTAATGCTACCTGATATTCATCCAGAGTCATCACATCATCTATCTGCTCAATAGATGTAAAGTCCACATTTTCCATACCGATTTCCTGTCCCTGATAAATAAACGGAATACCACGCACCATAAAATGAAGTGTCGCCAGCATTTTCTTGGAAGTATCATTCACTTCGCCTTCCGGCAGATAATGGCTTACTCCTCTCGGCTGATCGTGATTTTCAATAATATTTGATAAAAATCCTACATTCCATGCCTTTTCCTGACTGGTAAATATTGTATCCCGATACTCATTTGCTGTAATATGCGGTCTGTCATACCATCCTTTTTCGCTGGCTCCGCAGATAGCGGTACTCATATCAAACATAGTGGAAAAATAACCGTCATCTCCGATAAATTCCGGCAGAGTATCTTCATGTTCATCAAAAACTTCCCCTACGCTGAACGCATCATACTTTGCAAAGGTGCGGTCTCGCAGTTCCGTCAGAAAATCATGACAGCTTACTTCTTTCAACATATTTCCCACATAGCTCAGCCCATCATCCCGATCCACCGGATAGTCCTTCCATGGCAAAGATTTCTTTATATTGATAATTGCATCAATACGAAATCCAGCCAGTCCTTTCTCCAGCCACCAGTTCACCATCGTAAAGATCTCTTCCCGTACTTCCGGATTCTCCCAGTTCAGATCTGGCTGCTTCTTATGAAACAGATGCAGATAATATTTGTCCGGATGTCCCGGCAGAGGTTCCCAGCAACTTCCGCCAAAATAACTGCGAATATTGGATGGCAATTTGCCATCCTTTACATCTTCTATGTAAAAATACTTTCCATATTTCCCATCCGGATCCTCACATGCTTTTTTGAACCATTCATGTTCATCAGAACAGTGATTGACTACCAGATCCATGACGATACCGATATTTCTTTTCTTTGCTTCTGCCAAAAGCAGATCCATATCATCCATATTTCCGAATAATGGATCTATATTATAATAGTCCGATATATCATATCCCTGATCTGCCATCGGTGAGCAATAGATGGGAGAAATCCATACCAGATCGACCCCCAGTTCTTTTAAATAATCCAGCTTACTGATGATTCCTTTCAGGTCTCCTACCCCATCTCCATTGGTATCACAAAAACTTTTTGGATAGATCTGATATGCTACCTTTTCATGCCACCACTTTTTCTTCATAAGTTTCTCCTCATTATTTCAACACATCCTGGTACACACGCAGCACATTTTTATAAAATATCTTATCTGCGTCATCTTCTGAAAATCCACTTTTTACCAATGCTTCATACAATTGCTGTACACCGGATGCGTTTCCAAATTCCACTGAATTATTAATTCCATCAAAATCACTTCCAAGACCACAGACCTCTATTCCGCCTATATTTACAATGTGTTTTATATGACGCACCATATCTTCCATTCTGCTTATCTTTTTTGTCTGTTTTCCGGCGTCCATAAAAATCGAAGTATCTGCCGACAATGCAGCTGGTTTGTCAGACTCTGTCAGAAAATCATGACAGTAATTCAGTCCCATTACTCCACCCCGGTCTGCCAACGCGCGAATCATATCATCTGTCAGATTCCTGCATACATTACACTCACTGGCCGCATCTGAATGACTGGCGACAAATGGCTGCGTTGTATGATGCAGTACATCCCAGAATCCGCCATCTGATAAATGTGACACATCCACGATCATTCCCAGCCGTTCCATCTCCTGAATCATTTCGATACCGAATTCTGTCAGTCCCTGGGAATTTCTCTTGTCGAACCGTGGTGTTCCTGCTTCATCTGTAGTAAGATTTGGCACGCCAATTTCGTTTTCATAATTCCAGGTCAGCGCAATCATCCGTACCCCTAAACGATAAAAAATACGAAGCAATGACAGCTGACCTTTTACTACGCAGCCTTCTTCCAAAGTCAGCATAGCACTCATTTTTCCATTTTTCTGATTTTTGACAATGTCTTCATAAGAAAATACCGGTGCAATCCAGTCATTATTTTCGTTCAGTTCCTGATAATAGCAGTCTATCATCCCAAGTGCTGTCTCCAGTGGATTCTCTTCCTCACCCTTATCTACAAACATTGCAAAATTCTGCAGCATATATCCACCCAGCTTCATCTTCTGTAAATCAATACAGAGATTGTTTGATAACAATCTCTGTGTTTCTTTCTGATTCTGTGTACGATAAATCTGTGCTATCGTATCACAATGCATGTCAATTACATTCATCCGTAATACCTTCCATACCACATTGTAATATCTTTAATTTTCTGAATCAGTTCTTTATTGAACTCATCTTTTTTCAATCTCCACTTCCAATTCTGTCCAAGTGTGGATGGCTGATTCATTCTCGCTTCATTACCATATCCAAGATAATCCTGAATTGGAATCACACATAGTTTTGATACACTTTGCATCGCAGTGCAAATCATATCCCAGTAAATCTCCGTATCTTTGTCTCTTTCATTGTTCAGATAGTTTCGCACCATCTGGCGTTCCTCAGGTAAAATATCCTTAAACCATCCTGTCAATGTCTCATTATCATGCGTCCCTGTATACACTACACTGTTCTCAGTATAATTATGCGGCAAATAATCATTGGCACTTCCGGTGTCTCTGGAATCAAAAGCAAATTCTAATACTTTCATGCCTGGAAAACCAGTACCTCTTACCAGTTTTCTCACAGAGTCCGTAACATATCCAAGATCTTCTGCGATGACCTCTTTCTCGCCCAGACACTCTTTGATTCTCCAGAAAAGCTCCATTCCCGGTCCCTTCTCCCAGTGTCCGTTTCTTGCGGTCTTTTCTCCATACGGAATTGAAAAATATTCATCAAATCCACGAAAATGATCTATTCTTACCACATCATACAACTGATAACAATAGGACAAACGGCGTATCCACCATGCATATCCTGTTGCTCTGTGATAATCCCACCGATACAATGGGTTTCCCCATAACTGCCCATCTGCTGCAAATCCATCCGGTGGACATCCTGCTACTGCAGATGGCAGATTTTCATCATCTAACTGAAACAGCTCAGGATTAGCCCAGGTATCTGCACTGTCATAGGCCACATAAATTGGAATATCTCCAATGATACGAACATTTTTTTTATGGGCATATTCTTTTAGCCGGTTCCACTGGCTGGTAAATACAAACTGAATGTATTCATAAAATTCTATCTCATAATACAGCTCTTTCTGGTAATAATCCATGGCATAACCCCAGCGTTTCCGAATATCTTCCGGCCACTGATCCCAGCTTTTTCCTCCGAAAAAGGCTTTCACCGCCATAAATATAGCATAATCTTTCACCCAATAACTGTTTTCTTCCATAAATTTATGAAATTCCGGATTCTGGCTGATATTACTTCTCTCATATGCTTTTCGCAAAAGCGGAAATCTGGCTTCATAGAGCTTTCCATAGTCCACATATCTGTCATCATCACCAAAATCTGCCTGAGCACACTCTTTTTCCTTCAGTGTTCCCTCTTCAATCAGTTCTTCCAGACTGATAAAATACGGATTCCCGGCGAAAGTAGAAAAAGACTGATACGGTGAATCACCGTAGCTTGTCGGTCCCAAAGGAAGTATCTGCCAGTATTTCTGACCTGCCTCATTTAACTGGTCGACAAACTGATATGCACTCTCTGAAAAACATCCTATGCCGTATTTTGATGGGAGACTACTGATCGGAAGCAGTATTCCACTTGCTCTCATAGTTTGCTCCTCCTTCATTTTCCCTTATATTTCTGACTGACTGTCCTTCAATCAATTGTCCTTCGAACACAAGATGTCTGCTCTTATGCTTCTTACGAATCAAATCCAATAACATCCGAATCGTTGCTTCTGCCATTTCTTCTACCGGCTGTTGAATCGTTGTAATCGAAGGATTATAATATTGCGCCACATCCATTCCATCAAATCCCACCACAGAATACTCGTCCGGGATTTTTCCGCCATGATCCAGAATGGCTTTGCAGGCTCCTACTGCCATTCGGTCAGACATAGCAAATAATGCGGTAAACTCTTTCCCTTTTTTCAGAAGTTCATCTGTCATCTCGTATCCGGCTTCCATACTGTATGTCGCAAGATTACCGTTAACATAACAGATCAAATCTTCATCAATCTGTATATGATTCTGTTCCAGTGCCTTACGGTATCCCTGAAGACGAAGCCATCCAATGCTCTCATCATCTTTTCGGGAGCCAACTACCGCAATGCGCTTATGACCATTTTGAATCAGATAATTGACAATCCGATAACTTTCCTTTATATCATCAACCGAAACTGATGCATACTCCTGACGTTCGTCTTCTTCTACCAGGCTAATCGTACTTAATACAAATGGAATGGACATCTGCCTCAGTTTCTCTTCAGAATGTGAAAAATATCCACCGAGAAAAATAATACCCCTCAGACGTTTTTCTTTTTCCAGTTCAATTGCCACTGTAACCTCATCCTGATTATCATCTACATGCTGAAGGACCAGTTCATATTTTTCCTTCTGAGTTACCTGCTCAATTACCTTAATCATGCGGTTAAACAGTGGGTTACTGATTCCTTTTACCAGCACAGCAATTGCTTTTGCATCTGTCCGCTTCAGATTTCTTGCACTGTTATTCGGCACATAGTTATTCTGCTCAATTGCCTGCATAATCATATCCTTTGTTTCCTGGTTAATATCCGGATGATTATTCATTGCTCTTGAGACCGTACTGACTCCCACGCCGCATATCTGCGCAATATCTTTAATCGTTACGTTTCCCATTGTTCTGACCTCACTTCTTTCAAGAATGCCTCGGCATTCTTGCTACGAGATGCGCGTCATGCAATGCATGACATACTTCTTCTGCGCATCTCTGCACTCCTGCCGGGAACCCTTCTTTTCTCTTATATGTGGCCGTACATTGTCCTGTAAATATTGGTACTAGCCCTTCACTGCACCTGCTACCACACCTTCAATAATATACTTCTGGCAGAACAGGTAGAATATAATAATTGGGATAATTGCAAGCACCAGTACTCCCATCATAGCTCCCATATCCACAGAACCATATCCACCTTTCAGATACTGTACTGCAATCGGTATGGTCTTATATTTCCTGATATCCAATACCAGATATGGAAGAAGATAATCATTCCAGATCCACATTGCCTGAAGAATTGTTACAGTAATACAGGTTGGTTTCAAAATCGGAAGCACGACCTGGAAAAATGTCTGAAGCGGTGTACATCCATCAATCATGGCTGCCTCTTCGATCTCCAGTGGTATGGATTTTACAAAGCCCACAAACATAAATACGGATAATCCTGCCCCAAAGCCCAAATACACAACGATTATACCAACCGGATTGTTCAAATGCAATATATTTGCAATTTTCGACAATGTAAACATTACCATCTGGAATGGAACAATCATGGAAAACAGACACAGATAGTAGATCGTATTGGTTGCCGCATTTTTCACTCTGCAAATATACCATGCGCACATGGAAGTACACAGAATAATAGCTGCCACGGAAAATACGGTTATAAACAGAGACCATCCAAAAGCCTGGATAAATCCGGTTTTTTCAATTCCTTTTATATAGTTGTCCCATTCGACAAAAATCTTCCCCTGCGGAATGGAAAACGGTTCCCTGCTGATATATGCTTTTTTCTTAAAAGAGTTCAGCACTACCAGAAAAATCGGATATACATATGCAATCGAAATGATTGTAAAAATAACGGTCAGCAATGTACCGTGTTTTGCTTTTCTTGCATTCATTACTGCTGTACCTCCTTTGTTCTGGTCAGGATATTCTGCGTAATGGCAATGGCTGCCACAAGGATAAAGAACAGAACTGCTTTCGCCTGTCCCACACCTTCATATCCGGTTCGTCCATAGAATGTGTTATAAATATTCAGTGCCAGCATTTCTGACATCTTGGATGGTGCACCGTCTGTCAGTGCCAGGTTCTGGTCAAATAATTTGAATCCATTGGTCAGGGTCAGGAATGTACAGATTGTAATGGAAGGCATCACCATCGGAATGGTGACATTCTTCAGAATCTGACGATTGTTGGCTCCGTCAATTTTTGCTGCTTCAATCAGTTCTCCCGGGATATTCTGAATACCGGAAATATAAATAATCATCATATAACCGATCTGCTGCCAGCACATCAGAATGACCAGCCCCCAGAATCCATAAACGGAAGAATAGGTCAGAGTTTTCTGAAAATGTGCCAAAATACCATTTAATAACAGCTGCCATACATAACCCAGGATGATACCACCAATCAGGTTTGGCATAAAGAACACGGTTCTGAAAATATTCGTTCCTTTAATTTTCTTTGTCAGGAACATCGCAACTGTAAATGCCAGAATATTAATCAGCAATACAGAGACTACTGTAAAAAGTGCTGTATACCACAGTGAATGCAAAAATGGATCCGATGCATCTCCCCAGATCTTCGCATAATTGGAAAGCCCTACCCACTTTGCATCTGTTACGGTTGTGAATTTACAAAACGAAAGATAAATACCCAAAATAAACGGTGCAACAAATCCAATTGTAAATGCCAGCATTGTCGGTAATACAAATACCGGCCAATATCTTTTAATTGCCTTATCCATAATTTTCCCTTCTTCTTGATCAGAAAAGGATGAGCGAAGCATCGCTCACCCTTTTTTAATTCTACTGTTTATTTTCTGCCTTTATCAGTTACAAATTATTCTGCATTTGCTGCTGCATATTCTGTAGCCCATCCGTCAACGAATGCTGTTACAACGCTGTCCCATTCGCCGGTTCCCTGAGCGTACTCAAGAAGTGCACTTCCAACACCATTTTTCCAGTTTTCAGATGGCATGGTAGTGAAGCACCATGTTACAGGTGTCTTTCCATCCTCTACATATTTTGCTGCTTCATTTACCAGAACGTTGTCTGCTGCATAGTCATCACCGAAAGTGGTGAATGGTGTTGCAAATCCCATATCTTTACTGATTGCTGTTCTTCCTTCATCACTTGTAATACACCATGTCAGGAAATCAACTGTAGCCTGAATATCTTCTTCAGATGCTTTTGCATTTACACACCAGTAGTTTTCAGATCCTGTACAAAGTCCCTGATTTTCTTCTCCTTCAACTCCGATGTAAATTGGAAGCATACCAAGGTCATCTTCTGTCAGATCTCCTTCTTCCAGGATACCACTGGTTTCCCATGTACCATTCTGATAGAATACTGCTTCACCAAGAGCAAATTCTGCACGTGCATCTTCTGCTGTCTTGCTGGAAATCATACTTGGTTCACAGGTTGCATTGTTGATGTACAGATCCCAAATATTCTTGTAATTGTCAAGATATGTTCCTTTAATCGCATCTGTGGATGTAATGCCGTCTGCTTTATATTCATAGTAGATCGGAATGTTTGCCAGATGAGTCTTGAATCTCCAGTCGGAAGAAGAATCCATACCTGCAGATGTAAATGCACCTTCAATACCCAGATCATCTTTCTTTGCTGTAATATCTTCTACAACTGCTTTTAATGTATCAAAGTTGTTGATTTCATCAACAGATGTTACTACAGCGCCATCTGTTTCAAAATAGTCATTCAGTAAGGACTTATTATAAATCAATCCGTATGTCTCGATCTTATATGCAATACCTGATACGGATCCATCTTCGTTAACCAGTGCAAAGTCATCACTTGCAAGATTCTTATATACATCTGTATCTTTCAGGTCATAGCAATAATCTTTCCATGCAGCAAGACCAACCGGTCCATTTACCTGAAACAGTGTCGGTGCTTCGCTTTTATCCATTTCTGATTTCAATGTAGATTCATATGTTCCGGATGCTGCTGTGACAACCTGTACTTCTGTTCCTGTTTCTTCTGAATACTTCTCAGCAAGTGCTTCCCACTGGTCTGCTACTTCCGGAGCAAAGTTCAGATAATATACTTTTCCGCCATCTGCGCTGGCTGACATTGCAAATGCACTTGCCATAATTGCTGCTGATACTGCTACTTTTGTTAATTTTTTCATGTTTCTTCTCCTTTTCTTTTTATGTCGTCTCTTTTTTGGAAACGTTATCGGTAACGTTTCCGGTTTCTGAATTCACAATAGCATAATCACAGTTCATTCGCAAGTACTTTTTGCTCTGCTTTTTGTTTTTCGTATATTATTCACGATTTTGTTATCCATTTTTTATGCACTTTCACAATGCTTTTTATTTTCTTTTTCTGTTCATTTATTTTTTTATGCTGTTTCTCACAAATGTTGTATGACTTTGGCCTTCATCTGTCGTTTTTCGGTTATAGAATGTTGCTTCTCCACTCGGGCCTGTCGTATCTGTCTGGCTTCCTTGTACATGCATAACCGCGGTCTCCCCGGATACGGAACCATTTACCACATTATAAATGGAGTCCAGCTGATATCTTGCTGTTCTTTCTTCTGATATGGTATAAGTCCCTGACAATACCTGAAAGCTTACTGTCATTGCTGCCCTGGTTCCTGATCCAATATTTTCGTTTGTGAATTCCACAGTATCGTAATATATATGTTTGTTTCCAAGAACATCTCTTCCTTCTACTTTAAAAGTAAATATCGGATTCCCATGTGCCCAGACAATATCCGCAGCATCAATCTCCTTTGTTACACTGATGGTACTGTACAGCCGCTTATTTATAACAGATATTTCGACGCCATCTGTCTGTTCACCTTGCGCAAGGTAGCTTACCTTTACATCTTTTGCTGTCTTATTTAATGCATACCCTAATGGTGCCTTTACTTCTGTTACGGTATAATTTCCCGGATGAAGCTTTTCAGAAACTGCTTTTCCATCTTTTCCTGTTGTTATGGTATCTACTACTTTTCCAGCCTTATAGATGATTTTTCCTGCCAGAGAAGTAATATTGTCTTTGGCAGTTACCTGATATACTGCTCCTTCCAGAAGTTCTTTTCTCTCATTCTTTTTTAAAACCGTTATAACAGGAAGTCTTCCAAACGCCGTTGTGGTTACCGTATTGGTATCTTTGCCGGATACTGCACTTCCTCTCTTTACTGTAACATTAGCCTCATTATTGACCGTATAAACGTCACAGCCCGATGATGTCTGATAAACAGGATCCATTTCTGTTGGATCCATTTTTACTTTAAAAGCAACCCTGTATGTATACCCATAAAAATCATTGGAGGACAGTGCCGTTGCAGTTGCAGTCAGCTGAATCTTGTCATCCTCTGTGTCTGCTGTAAACCAGTTTGTTTTATTCTTGCCATCTTCTACTCTCGTTACTGTCAATCCATCGACATAATCTGCTCCTGCCGGGAGTGTGTCAGACAGTACCAGGGATGAAAATTTGTATGCCGGTATGGTATCCAGAACAGTATATTCAATTGCATAA
The DNA here is from genome assembly GCF_014385005.1 of Jingyaoa shaoxingensis. GTDB lineage: Bacteria > Bacillota > Clostridia > Lachnospirales > Lachnospiraceae > Marvinbryantia > Marvinbryantia shaoxingensis. The sequence goes on from NZ_JACRSZ010000006.1 coordinate 208,415, forward strand.
TAATACTCTCCCGTTATACTGGAAAGATTCAGCTTTTTATCCCACGTTTGATTATCCGCAGATACCTCTTTTACCGGATCCTGAAGCGCAGGTGGCGCGCTGTCCTGACTATAGATACTGACAACTCCATACAGTTCATTCGTTCCATAGCTTCCATCTCCAATGGTGGTATTCGTAAAAAGTGGATAGAATCTGTCCCATCTGGTCGCTTCTGATGTTGTTGCATTATTATAATAGCCAAATGCAAAAGAAAAATCCGATGTTGTCATTTCCCACACTGCACAGGCCGCAGGTGTTGAAAGAATCTGGGCTGATGTTCCAAATTTTCCTTCCACATAGGAAAAACCTGAAACTCCGGCAATGGACACTCCGTTTTTGGCTCTGAGCCATTCCTCTGCTCCTGTATAATAATAACGGTGATCCATTGAGCCATTATTCTGTTTTATTCCCACAAACTGTGCGTTATCGATATCCCATACAGGAAGCTTTATCTTGACTTTTGCTTCTGTTGAAGTTCCGGATTCCAGAATCTTACAGCGTATCACCATTGGTCCCTGGCGGTCAAAGCCAAATTGTAATTTGTTTTTGCAGAATCCTGCAAATGGATATACCGTTTTCCCACTTTGTGCTAATGTTGTTTCCTGATACGACTGAATTACAAATTTCATATCATACCATTTGCCAGTTTTATAATCGTAAATTACGTTATTATACCTTGCTCCGTGACTGGATCTGTCAGTCAGGTTTGACTGCAATGGAAGCCAGTACAGATAGCTTTTCTTTGCTATACTCCCCTGAATCCATTTGCCTGCTACAGTTTCGCCGCCAAGCATCTCCATCGTTGACTTTCCATCATAAAATTTAACAGAAAGATAATCGGTGGAAGCATTGCTTCCATTACTCCATCCTGAGACGCGGGTGATATCCTCAGTTGCAATCTGCCCTTTATCCGATACAATCATTTCTATCTGACTGTTCAGATAATCTGCAAGTTTCATCACATATTGGACAAACGCACTTCCTTCATCATGCATTTCCACTGCTTTTTCCAGATTCATTTCATTTTCTTCACATTCACACAGTTCTCTGTGAATTCTTACCACCACTTCACAATCATCATGAAGTACTCCTCTTTCTTCTTTTCCGGCTTCGCATTCGCTGCATGCAGCCTGAAACGCTTTCCATACACCATTGCAGGATACTGCATGCTTCGTAACTGCCTCTGCTCCGCTTCCACAGTCACACACTTTTTCAAGTGCTTTATAAAATACCGGACAGTTCCATGCATGAGAAAGTTCATTCTCTGCTGTACTGTCACAAAGACAGAGTCTCTTTTCCTCCATCTGAACCAGTGAATACAATCCACATTTTTCTGCTCCGGTATCCACAGCAAGACATTTCTTATCTGTGTTGCAGTATACTTCACTATGACTATTTGTCCTGACTCTTCCTGATTCATGATAACCAACTTTACTCAAATATTGACCGGACTTTTCCTGTTTAACAGCCTCAGGATCATAGATGTTTATATATACTTGTACATCTTTGGTAAGTTCCAGATCTGCCCCTGTTTTGTCCACAATTTTGAAATAATACGGATACAGATACTGTATGGATCTTACCAATTCTGAATTTCCGGTTTCTTCACTGTATTCCTTCTGGATTTCTTCCTGCCAGCAGGTCTTCATATACTCAAGAAACTCCTCATATTCCCATCTTTCACCGTCCGTTCCATATAGTTTCTCCAGCTCTTTTCCGGCATAAAGAATAATCTCTGCCCCATCCGGGAAGGCACTGTCATCCGGCGCAAGAATCGTCATATCCATATCTTCAGACGCTGCCGTCAAAACTCCTATGCCATGCTCCGTATCCGGCTCCTGATCTGTCTCTTCTTCAGAGACCGTTCCGGATGTTGGCTCGCTGTCTTTTTCCTGCTCTGTATCTGATATACTTTCTGTCAGCTTTTCCGTTACTTCTTCAGAGTTTGTTTCAGGTACTTTTTCTGATATTTCCTCAGATACTTTTTCTGATACCTTTTCTGAACTATTCTCATCCTCCTCTGTCGATAACATTTCGGACTGTTTTTCTGTTACCTGTTCTGTGATTCTTTCTGTCAGTACCTCCTCTGTCTCTTCTGTTGCATCTGTACTTTTCCATTCTCCCGGTTCAGTAAGTTTCTCCGTTTCTTCCGTTTCACTTTCTTCATCGCCCGCTTTTTCTCCGGTTTCAGCAGCCGATTTTTCCGCTTCTGTATCCGATTCTGCATCTGAGTTCAAAGTTATTTCCGTCTCTTTGATTTCTGTCATCACTTCTGCTGCTGAAGCAGCCGAAGTAATTGCCATTACCGCTGCCAGGCAACTGATTCCAAGCTTTTGAAATAGTTTTCTCTTTCTCATATTTTCCTCCTTTCCTGCTATTCCTGGCTGCTCAGACAGATCTGATAAAGTTCTTTTAATCCTGTTCCTGCAGATGCAATATTCTTCTGCACTGCTTTTGCCGTCACTCGGATCTGCTGTACTACTTTCTCATCCAGACTGCCTTCCAGATATGGTGCCATCGTAATACTGTCAAACAATGCATCTGTCTTTTGCGATGGAGCCACTGTCTTTTTCCAGCCATAAACATAGCACATATCATTTCCTGTCCTGGTTTTTTCTATTAATTCCCACCCTGAATTCGTCTGAAACCGGAATAATTCTGTCTCTTTCTCTGGCTGTTTTCTTTTCGTGCTTTCATTCACAAGTGAGATCTTACGGACAGGAATACGGACTTCCAGAAACACCCACGCATCCAACGATCCCATATTTTTTACCAGAGGATTTTTCGTTCTGCTCTCCCCGGGTAATAGGGAGTCCCCTGATTTTTCCCGCCATCCTGGTTCCTCTACTTCTACTGTCACATCACCGGAAGCCAGTACATTTTTCAGTCCCTCTGTGGTCTGTTTCAGATATGCTCCCGTTGTTGCAGCAGATGCAGTAAATACTACTGCACCTGCCATCATTCCCAAAACGATTCTTCCTTTCTTTTCTTTGCTAAACATATATCTCCCTTCTGTTGCATTTCTAAGAAAATGGCAGTCTTCTCCGGCTGAAATAAATCATATGAACTCTGGATACTACGATCTGCGCCGCTACCATCCACAGGAAAACTGCCATTAAAAACAGCTTGCCACTTAAAGTAGCTGCCATCATAGCCACATATCCCAATCGTGGCACCATGTACTGCACCTCCCCACGAACAGTATCCCCGCTGATCCAGGTTGGATCTGTCTCTTTGTTGGCATCACCTTTTGTCTGCAGCAGTCCATTTTTCACATCTATCTTTTCAACTCTGTGTGTCACTACGGTTCTCCCCTGATTCATGGAAAATGTTATGACATCTCCCGGTTCCAGGCTCTGAAACGGCACCTGTTTTACATATATCACATCTCCTGTTCGTATTTTCGGTTCCATACTGCCGCTTGTGACAGCATAGATCTGGAATCCCCACAATCTGGGTACAGAAAGTAATATGCCTGTAAAAATAAACACTGCCATAAGCAAATCCAGTATCCCTTTGATCAGTTTCATACTAATCCCTCCTGCTGTAGCTTCGCTCCAGTGCAAAAGCACCGATCAGAAACAGTACACTGAATCCTAACAGCGCAATCCACATTCCAAGTGCAGTCCGGTCTCCGGTCTGAACTACACTTCCGGAAGCCGTCGTCTTCCCGTCGTCTCCTCTTGCAGTGAATACCCAGCGTACTTTGCCGGTCAGTTCGTTTAACTGGTTATCCATCTCATCTGATAACGCCAGTTTTACCTGCAGCTTACGACTTTCTTTTGCCTTAAAGGTTCCAAGACAAATATCTTCCCGCATACTGTTACTTTTCCCGGACAGATTACCTGATACCGGTCCACAATATAACTGTCCCTGATCCCCTGTAATTTCAATTACTGCATATTTTTCCAGAAGCTCCTTTACCAGTTTGTCCGTCCGGTTATTTGCTGACCTCTGCGCCGTATTCTCTGCCCGGAGATACAGCTGTATCTCTTCTTCTGATCGATTTTCAAGTAAAATCTTCTGCGTTCTGGCACATCCAGGCGTCAGATTTTTAAAAGATGCAAACAGATCCGTATCTTTTTCTGACATCTGAAATCCGTCTTTACGTCCCAGATAAATCACTTCTGTGCTGATATTCTGATAGTTATGCGGTCTGCTGATTCCAAGTTCTTTATCACTGATTTTCCAGATATCCCCCAAGTCATCCTGTGCCTGAACAGACTCAATTGCCACCACAATACGTGCCTCTTTTTTCCGGTATGCATTGTCTGCCTTCCTGCTTAATGTATAACTTCGAAAAAGTGGCTCTCTGGTTCCTGTACCCGCTTTCAGAATACCTTTGTAATAATAATATCCGTCATCACGATACAGCCATGCACCGGTATTACACCGAATCTGAATCATATCCGGATCCAGACTGTCATCTGGCACAAATGTTCCGTCTTCTCTGGTTTCTCCAAACATCTTTTTTATTCTGACACGAACCATACTGTCAGCCGTCCCGGTATTTTTTACATTGACAACCTTGTCTACTGTCTGTCCCGGATCAACATGAGCCGGGGCGTGATATTCTTCTTCTATCTGATTTTTAAACGAAGACATTGTCAGAATGTTCCCGGTACTTCCGGTAATTTTCCAGTACCCCAGAACTCCTGCACAAACAAATGTACTGATTCCAAGTGCAGCAAAAATCCCTGTCAGCGTCTTAGCTTTCTTCATACACCGTACCCTCTTCTACACTCTGCCCCAGAGCTGCAAAAGCATCCTGGGCTGATGCGAATCCATTTGACTGAATGGCTTCTGCAGAAACAATAATCTGAAATCTTCCAATCTGTTCCATATCTTTATTGCCCCAGTTCGTTGGAATCACAACATTCGTAAACAGCACTGTCTCCTCTCCGGCTCTCATAATTCCACCGTTGCCGCCCTTATACTGGAACAGATATTCCCCTGCTTTTCCTGTATTCACTTCCTGAAAGTCAGGATTTACCATTGGAATCCCTGAAATATCCCCTTCAGAATAACCAGGTATTTTGCCCTGCTGCAATTTTTCTGCTTTGCCCGTTTTATCCCATTTTCCTGTATAAGTTTTATCATATCGAATCGTCCTGCGAATCATATCAAGCGTTTTCTGATCTGTAATTATCTCCCCTTTTTCATTCTGTATCTTCATGCGCATCTGTAGATAACAAGGTTGTTCCCCTATTCCCGGATCCGTCATATTCTTCACAGTAGGGTTCTTATACACCGTATATCCAGGATACATATTCACACCATCTCCATCCGCAGGATTCCATTCTGGTTCCTTCATGCTGATATCAAAATCTCCAACCGTAAACACATTGGTTACTTCCTCTTTTTCTGTAAAATAACTGTATGTCTGATATGCTCCCGCCGTACATAACAGAACTGCCGCCATCATACCAACTGTTTTTCTGCCCATCTTTTTTACTTTATTTTTCTTCATATATTTTCCTTTCTGTCATCACATAAAACTCATATATTTACTTTTTCCCATGCATCTTCCATACTGTCTTCTCCACAGGCTACTGCTTCTGCATATACCAGTACATCAAAACTCTCCAGATCTTCTTCTGCTGCATCCTTTCGGATCATTATCTGTGAAAACAGCGTTCCTGTCGTCTCCTGTGGTTTTACTTTGTTATTCCAGTAATAATATCCGTCACTCCCTTTGGTCCATCCCTGCTGAATCTGCAATGATTCGCAGAATTTCTCAGCTTCCATGCTGGAAAAATGTACCATTACTCTGACATAACAGTCCGTAGTAGAACTGCTGGTCACTGCAACCGTTTTGGGAATTACCGTTCCGGGAATTAATTCTTCCGGCGGATCAAATTTTTCCGTAATATGGATGTCGGTATTTGCCGCTGTGATGTTATTGTTCACACTATCCTGTGATGTCAGATAGGCAAATACTGCTCCGGTGCTGGCTCCCGTTATCAACAGCGCCAGCATAAAGGCAGCTAATTTTTTCATATGCCCGTCCTTTCTCCTGATTCTCAGATTCACCAGGTCTGTCCAGAACCTGCAGCATTCCTGTAAAAGAACTGAACAGCATTGATTTTTGTGCGCAAAAAACACACGATTACACAATCATGCACATTCCCCCTTTTCAATTAATTAAAATTAGATAAGGAATAGTTGGCAGAATTGCCGGATCCCTTCCGGAAATACAGAACGTATTTCCGATGAACACATTTACTATAGCATGTTATCATACTTATTGCAAGTATATTTCACTTTTTATTTTCATATAATTTTAAAAAATGCAGGAGCATTGTTATGTCTGTTAAAAAATCCTGTATCTTTCTGCTCTTTTCCACTGTTACTTTTTCCCTGATTTTCCTGTTCCTCAAACTTACAGATGTGCGTACTGTACATTCTTTTCAGGCACTGACTGACCGTTTTTTTCAGGAAGAAGTTACATCCAGTACCCTGACACTTCATTATACTCTGCGTGATCCACAGGTATACGGTATTTCCGACATTCCGGTACGTTACAATGCCACCACTTCTGATGTTTCTACTGCAGCAGACTATCTGCAGCAGCTCACAGATCTGGATCCATCCTGCCTGCCACTTTCTGATCAGATCACCTATGATATACTGCTGTATCTCTTAAATCAGGACCTTTCTGCCCAGAATTTTTCTCTTTATGCAGAGCCTCTCGGTGCCACCATTGGCATTCAGGCACAGCTTCCGGTTCTGCTCTGTGAATACCGTTTCGAGAATATTGATGATATACATACCTATCTCCAGCTGTTATCTACTACAGATCAGTATTTTTCCAGCCTTCTCTCCTATGAACGGCAAAAAGCTGCCGCCGGACTGTTTATGCCAGATTCCTGTGCAGATGACATTATTCATCAATGCAGCACTTTTATTGAAAAAGATCCTTCTCTTCATCTTCTGGTAACCGTCTTTAACCATAAAACAGGTGAAGCTGACTTCCTGACAGAATCCGAAAAAAAGGATCTTATACAGCAAAATCTCGATCTGGTTACCCATCATGTTTTTCCTGCCTACCAGCTTCTTATCCGCGGGCTGGAAAATCTGAAACAGTTCTGTCAGAATCAGAAAGGGCTGTGCTGCCTTCCGCAGGGACGCTCCTATTATGAATATCTGGTGCGGGCCTCCACCGGCTCTTCCCTGTCCGTAGATTCCATACAGAACAGAATTCAGAAACAGTTGCTGGCCGATGCTGCCGACTGTCGTGCGCTTCTGAAAAAAAGCCTGCATTCTACACCGGTTTCTTCCATATCGTTTCCGGAAGATCCCAAAGAAATTCTGTCTGACCTCCGTCAGAAAATGACAGAAGATTTTCCACAGCCACCCTCGACCTCCTGTACTTTAAAATATGTGGATGAGTCCCTTTCCGGTTACTTAAGTCCTGCTTTTTATCTTACTGCACCAGTAGATGATCTGAATAACAATGTCATCTATCTCAATCCGGCTGCAAATTACAACGGACTGGAACTTTATACCACACTGGCACACGAAGGATATCCCGGACACCTTTATCAGAATCTGTATTCCGGTTCTGTCCTTTCCCCTCTCCGCAGTCTGCTCTCCTTTGGCGGCTATACAGAAGGATGGGCTACCTATGTGGAAATGATGAGTTACGGTTATGCTTCAGAAAGCCTGCCCGCAGACTGCATAGCTTCTGTTTCTCTGGAACAGAAACAGCGCTCCATGATGCTGGGTCTTTCTTCTCTGACCGATATTCTGGTACATTACAGGGGGTTGGGACGGGAAGAAATACACACGTTCTTTTCCAGGCTTGGGGTAACTTCCACCCAGGCGGCAGACGCGCTCTATGACGCAGTTCTGGAATCTCCTGCTAATTATCTGAAATACTATCTGGGATACCTCTCTTTTCTGGATCTGCAGAATTACTGCCGCAGCCAGTGGCCTGATCAGTTCACTCTATCCGGCTTTCACCGCTATGTTCTGGAAATCGGTCCCTGCCCGTTTCCTGTGCTGGAAAAATATCTGAAACTGTGCTATACTCATTCATTATGAACGATAGGAGTGATATTATGAAACATCAGGTGTCCTGGGGAGGCAAATTAAAATCCTACCTAGAATGGCCTATTTTTGTTGTAGTCCTGCTGTTGATTATGGATGTGGCCATATTTGTATGTGACAGACATGCCGGACTGATTGCCCTTTTGTTTACCTGTATTTACCTCATTGTCATGATCGCACTTTTTTTCGTGTACAGACCATCTGTTATGAAGGAACTGGTGTCTTTTGCCGCAGAATACGGGCAGGTACAGCGCCAGATGCTGGAAGATTTCAGTATTCCTTACGGACTGCTGGATGTAGACGGCAAGACAATATGGATGAATCATGAAATGCAGGCCCTGTTTAGGAAAAACAACCGGTATCATCAGGTCATCACCACGCTGATTCCTGATCTGTGTCTGTCCCAGCTTCCTCATGAAAAAGAGACAACGGAACTGGAAACCGCCATTGCCGGACACAATTTCCGGGTTCAGGTAAAGCGGGTTCACATTGATGAATGGCAGTCCTCGTCTGACCTTCTGGTCGTTCCGGATGATCAGTGTTACCTCTATACCGTATATATGTTCGATGATACGGAACTGATGAAGTATATGCGCCTGAACGAAGAACAGAAGCTGGTTACCGGACTGATCTATATCGACAATTATGATGAAGTTCTTGACAGTATGGATGACGTGCGCAAGTCTCTTCTTCTGGCACTGATTGACCGTAAAATTGACAAATACATCAGTAATCATCAGGGTATTACCAAAAAGCTGGAAAAAGACAAATACTTTATCATTATCCAGCAGAAATATCTGACCAGTATGCAGGACAGTCGTTTTTCGCTGCTGGAGGATATTAAGACCGTCAATGTCGGAAATGAAATGAATATTACCTTAAGTATCGGCATCGGTACTGATGGTAAGAATTATCAAGAAAACTATTCTTTTGCCCATGCAGCTATCGACCTCGCCCTGGGACGTGGCGGGGATCAGGCCGTGGTAAAAGACGCTGTCTCCATTACCTACTATGGCGGTAAATCACAGCAGGTAGAAAAGAGCACCCGTGTCAGGGCCCGTGTCAAAGCTCAGGCTCTTCTGGAGATTATCAATGCCAAAGATGATGTTGTCATTATGGGACATAAGATTACCGATATCGATACCTTCGGTGCTGCCATTGGTATTTTCCGGGCAGCCAGAAGCGTTGGTAAAAAAGCATATATCCTGATTGACAGCAACAGTCATTCCATTACACCGTATCTGAATATGTTCCTGGAAAACAGGGATTATGAATCGGACATGTTTATCAATCACCATATGGCAGATGAACTGGTGGATGATAATACTGTACTGGTTGTCGTAGATACCAACCGTCCAAGCAATACCGAATATCCGGAGCTTCTGGAGCGTGCCAAAAACATTGTGGTTCTGGATCACCATCGCCAGAGCAGTGAGATTATACGCAATGCCACACTTTCCTACACGGAACCATACGCTTCCTCTGCCTGTGAAATGGTGGCAGAGATCCTTCAATACTTTAATGAAGGCGTGAAGCTGACACGGATTGAAGCTGACTGTGTATATGCCGGAATTATCGTAGATACCAATAATTTTCTTGCAAAAACCGGTATCCGTACCTTCGAGGCTGCCGCTTATCTTCGGCGCTGCGGGGCTGATGTTACACGCGTCCGTAAGATTATGCGTAACGATGTCTCTGCTTATAAAGCACGGGCGGAAGCCATTCAGAACGCTGAACTGTATCATGAATGTTACGCCATTGGCATTCTGCCAAGCAAGAATCTGGACATGCCTACAATTATCGGAGCACAGGCATCCAATGAATTATTAAATATCATTGGAGTAAAAGCTTCTTTTGTTCTGACTGATTACAACAATATTATCTACATCAGTGCAAGATCCATTGATGAAGTCAATGTACAGATCATCATGGAACGCCTGGGTGGCGGTGGCCATATGAATATTGCCGGGGCTCAGCTTGCAGGAATCACTGCCGAAGAGGCAAAGACCAAATTAAAAGAAACACTGGACGCCATGATTGCAGAAGGCGCCATTTAATAAAGGAGGAGTCATTATTATGAAAGTAATTTTATTAGAAGATGTAAAATCCCTGGGAAAAAAGGGTGAAACCGTCAATGTCAGCGACGGATATGCAAGAAATATGCTGTTTCCAAAGAAACTGGGTGTGGAAGCTACTCCAAAAAACTTAAATGACTTAAAGCTTCAGAAAGCCAATCAGGCAAAAATTGCTCAGGAACAGTTAGATGCTGCCAAAGCATTTGCTGAAGTACTGGCAACCAAAGAAATCATTCTGGCAATCAAGGTCGGAGAAGGCGGTAAGACCTTCGGTTCTGTTTCCTCCAAGGAAATCGCAGAAGCAGCGAAAAAGCAGTTTGATCTGGATATCGACAAGAAGAAGATCCAGCTTCCGAATCCAATCCGTGCCCTTGGCACCACAGAAGTCGGTGTAAAACTTCATCCAAAGGTAACTGCATCCTTAAAAGTTACTGTTAAAGAAGCATAAAGGATCGCAGAATTATGGAAGAAACTCTTATCAAACGGGTGCTGCCCAACAGTCCCGAAGCGGAACAGTCTGTAATCGGTTCTATGATCATGGACTCTGAAGCCATCATGACTGCTTCGGAGATACTGACCAGCGAAGATTTTTATCAACGACAGTACGGCATTCTGTTTGATGCCATGGTGGAGTTGTATAATGAGGGAAAAGCCGTGGATCTGGTTACCCTGCAGGACCGTCTGAAGGAAAAAGATGTGCCGCCGGAAGTAGCCAGCCTGGAATTCGTAAAAGACATTCTGGATTCTGTTTATACTTCTGCCCACATCCGTCAGTATGCTTCTATTGTTCATGAAAAAGCCATGCTGCGCCGGCTGATCCGCACTACAGAAGGTATTGCCAATGCCTGTTATGCCGGAAAAGAATCCATGGAAGATATCTTCGTGGATACTGAAAAACAGATTTTTGATATTATCCAGCAGAATACTTCCGGTGAATATGTACCAATCAAAGATGTTGTCTTAAATGCTCTGGATAAAATCGAGATGGCTTCCCGTACAAAGGGGAATGTAACCGGTATTCCAACAGGCTTCATTGATCTTGATTATAAGACAGCCGGCTTTCAGCCGTCTGACCTGATTCTGGTGGCCGCCCGTCCTTCTATGGGTAAGACAGCGCTGGTTCTGAATATTGCACAGCACATGGCTTTTCGTGAGGATGTCACTGTTGCCGTATTCAGTCTGGAAATGTCAAAGGAGCAGCTGGTAAACCGTCTGCTCTCCCTGGAATCCCGTGTAGATTCCCAGTCCATCCGAACCGGTAATCTTACTGACGAAGACTGGAGCAAGCTGATCGAAGGTGCCGGAGTCATCGGTAAGTCTCACCTGATCATTGACGATACGCCGGGTATCTCTGTTACAGAGCTTCGAAGCAAATGCCGTAAATTCAAGATGGAACATAATCTGGGAATTATCATCATCGACTACCTGCAGCTGATGACCGGAAGTAAACGAAGTGAGTCCAGACAGCAGGAGATCTCAGATATTTCCCGTTCTCTAAAAGCAGTTGCCCGTGAACTGAACGTTCCGGTAGTGGCACTGTCTCAGCTGAGCCGTGCAGTAGAACAGCGTCCGGATCATCGTCCAATGCTTTCTGACTTGCGTGAATCCGGTGCTATCGAACAGGATGCCGACGTGGTTATGTTCATTTACCGAGATGATTATTATAATAAAGATACCGCCAAACCAAACGTGGCAGAAATCATCATTGCCAAGCAGAGAAACGGTGCCATCGGCACCATTGAACTGGCATGGCTGCCACAGTATACCAAGTTTGCGAATATGAAAAAATAAGCCAGTGGGGACGGATTGAATGGCTCTTAAATGCCATTCATCCCGTCCCCATTGGCTTTCCGTATATTTACAGTTTATTCTGGTAATAATTACAGTCTAACGTTCTATTATTTACTGTTTTTACCTGTATGATCATAGTATCATATTGTAAAGGAAAGGTATTACCGTGAATAACATCCGCTCTCTTCGAAAAGAAAAGCATATATCGCAGACTCGCTTAAGTACAGAGCTGGAAGTATCTCAGGAGACAATCAGCGCATATGAAAACGGCAAACATTATCCAAGTGCCAAGTCTCTGATCAAACTCCGTGATCTTTTTGGTGTCAGTATTGATTATATTCTTGGTCTGACTGACCAACGTTACCCGGCTCTTCAAAGAAGTGATCTTGCGGAAGATGAACAGCTTCTCCTCCACACCTATCGCAAGATGGATTCTCCAGGAAAGCAGCGTCTGAGAGGTTATCTGGATGCAATCCAGACTTCACGATAACATTCAAAGGTATATTTATGAACACAAGATTACTGGCATTACGTACTGACCGCAAACTTTCCCAGACAGCCATTGCCCACTGCTTAAACTGCAGTCAGCGAATGTACAGCCGCTATGAACGTGGCGAAGTAGACATGCCGCTTTCCATCCTGGTAGAAGCCGCCAGATATTATAATATCAGTACAGATTATCTGTTAAACCTGACAGATATTCCTAATGCCTATCCATCAAACGAGCGGTAAAATTATTGGTGACAGGTCTCCTTTATCATACTATTGATACTGTGAGAACCTTTCACTTGTTGTTTTATATCTGTTCTGAGCAGTTACATCATTTCAGTGCTTTCGTTTATTTTTCACTGATATATTTCTTTAATGATTCATAAATCTGTTCTTCTGTTGGAGGACACCCTTTTACAGAATACTCAAATCCGGAAGTACAGGATCCCACTCCCAGTTTTCCTGTTTCACCACGGTATCCCTGACCGATGCAGACTTTTGTACCCAGCTTTTCCAGCAATCCTTCTTCTTTCAAGCGTTGCAGTGCCGGCAGAAAATATCCGTAGCAGGCACTGCAGGATTCCACTTCTTCTACTGCATCCTCCAACGCAGCAACCTTGTAGCTTTTCGGCAATTCCGACTCTGTATAATCAGCATTTCGTCTGCACAGCCGAATATCGGCATGCTCCAGATCCGTACTGCCACATCCCAGTTCTTCTGCCATCTTCAGATACCCTATATCTTCCGTTTCATAATGAAGCATATGGCAGGCACAGGCATCCATCAGCACCGGATCCGCTGCAGTCATGATACAGTTGCGTACCGTCGGATTGCCCCCATCTTCAAAGTCCAGATCTCCGCAGATATTGTCCACAACGATAAAATCCTGATGGATTCCCATACTCAGATGTGCAATGGGTTTATGAAGTCCCATTGCATGAAAATGCCGTTTTTCTTTATTCGGAATCAGGCCTTTCATATTCTTCAGCGCACAGGTCATCTTTGTCTGGCAATGTCCCTTCAACACCGGTACATTGATCAGAAAATCTATTTTCTCCACGCTGTCACAGATCTGAAGTTCCAGTCCTGCGCAATCTTTCGTATGGCTGCTGTCCTTCTGCATATCCCAGAATGGTACCCTATACTTTTCACTCAGCCGGTCATACCCGCATACTTCTACAGACTCCTGTGTCTTATCTCCTACCCAGGAGCCTTCCAGCATGGCAATCCTGGTAAATTCGTGTTCCTGAAGATATACTATGATCCCCTCCACTACTTCCGGATGGGTAGTCCCACCCCAGGAAGCTTCTGAAGGTGAAACCAGATTGGGCTTAATTCCAATCTGCAACTCCTGATTACTTTTGCCGAGCTCAGTTTTCCGATGTTCAATCATCTCCGCAAGTCCTGATTCCTCCAGTATTTCCTTTGTCATCTGAAAATAATCTGTCCCGTATATTTTTAAAATCTGATTTTTCTGCATGATAATTGTCCCCTTTTTCAGCAAGCAGTCTGTCACCATCTTTTCCATCGTCCTTTTCTGACCGCATGCAGTTTTTGTTTCCTCTTTTTCTGTCCCTTTTAGTGTAGCATCTGTCCTTTTTCTGCGCAAGGCAAACACCAATTCACATGTTTTCTATATGGGAACAGTATTGTATCTCATAAGGTTCTATCCCTAAAACATAAGTTTTCCCCTGTTGAGTTTTGCCTTTTGTGCGAGTATAATATAACCGTAAAAAATGGTATCTGTGAAGACTCTGAACAGATACAAAAATGATATCTCTGGGGGATTACAAAATGAGTACAGAAAATAAGAAATACCTGATTGATACCGATGAAAACAAGAAATTTCTCGAAGAAATCCGTGACGGACTTCTGAACTTCGGACATGCTTTTCCGTCTCCGGGCGGTGGGTCTTATTACCTTGGTGACGATGGTACACCATGGAAAGACCGTAACCGGGAGACATGGATTACCAGCCGTATGGCTCATGTATACAGTATTGGCACTTTCCTTGGACATGAAGGCAGTGCTGAACTGGCAGATGCCGCACTGAAGGGTCTGCGTGGAGAACTTCACGATGATGTCAACGGTGGATGGTATGCCGGCCTGACTGCCAATAATGAAATCGTACCTACCAAACAGTGCTATGCCCACGCTTTCGTTATTCTGGCCGCTTCTTCAGGAGTTCTTGCAGGAAGACCTGGCGCACAGGAACTGCTGGATGAAGCGTTAAAAACCTACGACCTGCGTTTCTGGAATGAAGAAGAAGGACTTTCCTGTGATACCTGGAATACAGAATTTACCGTGTTGGATGATTACCGTGGCCTGAATGCCAACATGCACACCGTAGAGGCATTTCTCGCTGCTGCTGATGTGACCGGTGATGAAAAATACCGTGTAAGAGCAGGGCGCATCATTGACCATGTAACCGGCTGGGCGAAAGAGAATCACTGGCGTATTCCGGAGCATTTTTCCAAAGACTGGGTGGCTGATCTGGAATGTAACAAAGAACGTCCTGACGATCCATTTAAGCCTTACGGAGCAACTCCCGGACATGGTATTGAATGGGCAAGACTGATTACTCAATGGGCACTTTCCTTCTACCGCACCAACAAACAGAATGCTGTATCCTATATTGCCATGGCTGAATTTCTTTACAATCGTGCCATCGAAGATGCATGGTATGCAGATGGCGCACCAGGTATCTGCTACACCACCGACTGGGAAGGCAAACCTGTGGTCCATGACCGTATGCACTGGACACTGGCTGAAGCCATTAATACTTCTGCTGTACTCTGGCATGTAACCAAGAATCAGAAATATGCCGATGACTATGCCAAATTCATGCAGTATCTGGATGAAAAAGTACTGGATCATGTACATGGCTCCTGGTTCCACCAGCTGGATCAGAATAATGAACTTTTGACTACTGTATGGCCGGGCAAATCTGACCTGTATCATGCAACTCAGGCAACCCTGATTCCTTATTATACACCGGATCTGTCTATTGCACCGGCTGTCAAAGAAGGAAAAACCTGCTAATTGGAGAAGATGAATGGTTGTAAGTATTGACGGTATTCTGCCGCCAGACAATGAATTTCAGAAGCTGGATCTGCTGATTGCTCAGGGATCTTTTGAACTGGTGAACTATCAGCCCGATCTGAAAATACAGGATCTGAAGCTAGTCTACCTGATGAATGACGCAGTAGAGAGCTTTCTGGTGTTCCAGAAAGCACGTTTGACCGGTACATATCTGCCAGATTTTGAAGGCGAACTGTCCGCTTCTCTTTCCAGAGAAGATCCGGGTTATGTTCTGATTCTTCATCAGGAAGATACTGTGTGTACTCTGTTTTTCCAGGATCTGGTTTTGGAGACTCATTTATTTGATTATGGAAAAACCGGCCATTTCTGGGTAAAGAAATGGGAGTATCTGCGTCAGCTGGAGTATCGGATTGCAATCTTGCATGACAAGCTGGAATATCTGGGAACCGAATATTGTAATAAAACGGAACAGATGCTGGCTGTCCTGACTGCTTTTCCACCTCTGAATTGTAGCTGTTATCCGGCTGTCCCGGACAAATATCTGGTTCCGAAATACCCACGCTGGTTTGTGTCTCAGGCGGCGATTAGCATAATGCTTCAACTGGCTTTGGAAGCAAAAGATCCTGCGCTGATACGCTGGCTGAATCTGTACCAACGTTTTCCGATAAGGATTGTAGCCTGCTACATCGCACATCTGCTGCATCAGACTACACATGCAGGTGTGATCGATCTGCTTAACAGTAAACTGGCAGATGCAGCTTCTTCCTACTCGGAACGGAACTTTTCTGAAGATGTAGAAGGCCGGATCTGTAGTCTGTACCAACAGGCAAAATTTCGCCAAAATGAATTACTGTCTCAGGGAATTACGTCTGAGATTTTAAAAGAAGAGCCTTTTCAATGTACAGAAGATGCACTTGTATACAAAGTGCATCTGATGATCTGGAAGAAAAAAGGAAAAAGCCGGGTCGTGGAGATCGAGACTTTTTCCTAAGTTTATCGTATCTGTTCAGTATCTTCGTTTTCTATTTCAACGAACGCAGATAGGCTTTCTGCTCCGGTGTAATCCGATAACTTTCAATGGCTTTCTGAATGGTCTTTTTATGCACCCATTCAGGAAGCCTTTTTTCTTCCAGATAGGGAATCGTAAGATCCCATTGTTTCGCCAGAGCAGTTGCCAGGTACCAGGCAATCATCATATTCACATAATACTCTTCTGATCTTACCGCTGTTACCCACTCCAGATATTCTGGTTGAAAGTCTTCATCCAGATACAGATTCATCAGGACACCCATTCCATAACGCACAATATAGGTTTTCCCTGATGCCAGCCACTGCGGGATCTCTTTCAACAGTTCTTTCTTATGCTTCGCATAGCATTTGGGCAATGGCATGTCACAGGTCGCCCAGTTATTGATATAAGGCAAAAACACTTTCACCTGTTCCAGACAGGTATCATAATCCTTTTCCGCATTCACAATCATCAAATGAAGATTATTCTCCTCATAATACTGATGCGGAAGCTGCTTTACAAATGCTTTTGCCTCTTCTGTCTTTCCAAATTCTTTTGCAAACTTGCGCAGTATTGGTGTTCGGATTCCAATGATTGTCTCCTTATCAATGCCCGGCAATAATCTACTGTGAAAATCCCTGTATTTCAAGTCCTGCATCATGAATAACTGCTGTTGTAATGCGGTATGTAATTTCATAAATATTTCATTCATCTTTATTTTCCACTAAATGACAGATTGTTATCATCACTTTTTCGATATCTAAAGGCTTCGCCAGATGAGCATTCATCCCTACGGCAATGCACTTTTCAGCATCTTCCTGGAATGCATTTGCTGTCATAGCTATAATAGGTATTGTTTTTGCATCTGAACGTTCTAATGATCTGATTGTCCTCGTAGCTGTATATCCATCCATAACAGGCATCATCAGATCCATCAGAATTACGTCAAATGTTCCTGCCGGTTTCTCTTTAAATAATTCCACTGCCTGCTTTCCATCCTCCACTCTGGTAATTAACGCTCCGGCATCTTCGAGAACTGTCTTTGCTATTTCCGCATTCAGCTCATTATCTTCTGCAATGAGAATTCTTTTTCCCTTTATTGTGTGAATTGCAGATGGCTTAATAGTATTCTGGCTTCCGTATACCTCTTCTTTCGATGCTGCGTCAAAAGAAAGATCTACCGTAAATTTTGTTCCAATGCCCTGTCTGCTTTCCACCTGAATACTTCCACCCATCAATTCTATCATGGATTTGATAATAGAAAGTCCCAATCCGGTTCCCTGCACTTTATTTTCTATAGTGGTATGTTCTCTGGAAAATTCCTCATAGACATGTGGAAGATATTCTTCACTCATACCAATTCCCGTATCTTCACACGAGAAAATATAACGTATCTTTGAAGGATTCTCTGATACTGCCTCATGTACTTCCACATGGATTGCATGTCCCTCCGGGGTATACTTTATCGCATTGCTGATAATATTCAGCATAATCTCCTGTACCTTGGTCTGATCACAGACAGCATAATGATGTCTTACATCTAAAACGGCATGATACTGCAGATTCTTCTTTCTGATATTCTCTTCAAACACTGTATTTACCCTGTGGAATAATGCATCCATATCCTCAGCTTTTAACTGCAATACCGCAGTACCGCTTTCAATCCTGGCCATCTCCAGAACCTGGTTGATGATCATCAGCAGAAGATTACTGGAAGACTGTATCTTTCCCAGATATTCTTTTGCCTTTTTTTCATTTTGCAGATTCTTCTCCAACAAACCTGAAAAACCCACAATTGCATTCATCGGAGTTCGAATATCATGGCTCATATTAAATAAAAATCTTGTTTTTGCCTCATTGGCTTTTTTTGCCTGTTCAGCAGATTTTTCCAGTTCCGCTTCATATTGTCTTTCCCTGTATTTTTTGCTGAATATCAAATAAAATACTGTAGCCATCAATAATGAGAATACGTAAGAAACGACAATACACATAATCCAGTAAGAAAATGGAATCCATCCCGCTGAGGGTATAATGTCAAAATACCATGTGTTATTTGGAACTATGCATTCTACCGTCAGAATATTGTCCGGCATATCCCCCTGGCTCTCTGCCAGAATAATCCTGTCGCTGTCATCTCTGTCATATGTCCAGATTCTGTAACAGAAATCTGCATCACTTAAATAATCAAGATTTATCTCATCGATGAAGCGATTCCAGTCAATCACCAGGATCACAAATCCCCAGAACTCACCTTTCTCTGAATTATTATCCTGATAAACCGGATTAAAAAGCAATGCTCCTCTTCCTCCCTGCTTTAACTGGTATGGTCCTCCAAGCGTATATTTTCCGCTCTCCTTTGCCATAACTGCATCCTCTTTTCGCTCATGTTCCTGCAGCATATCCAGTCCAAAAGCCCCCTCATTTCCCTGTTTCGGATAAATGTCTGTAACAATGCCCTCAGGTGCCAGTTCAAATGCCTTTATCACTCCATTTTCATTCGGAATCTTTGCTGCCAGTTCAGAAAAAGTGTTCTCGTTCAGATTCTCTCCGGCACTGATACAATTTCCCAAAAGATCAGAGATCATGATATACTGTTCCAGTCTTGCCCTGACTCTTTTCTCCGTAATCTGCGCCATATATTTTCCAGTTGTCTTTTCATCCTTTTCCAGATTATGAAGCAGAAAAACACCAACAAAGAATGCCGCCAGACAAGTAATCAATCCAACAATATAACAATATATTTTTATCCTTTTATACGATCCGCTGTCCTTTTTCATTCTGCTATTCCTCTATGCCAGTCCTATAGATTTACATCTCAGACCTTCGGCTGATTTGTTGACGAATTTTTCTTTTATTATACATTTTTTCCTGAAATAAATACAGTAAAAAAGCCAATTTCAGAATATTTTATTCTGAAATTGGCTTTTTCAGGTTTCAGTTAAATGGTTGACGCTACTTTCAGCAACAATTCTTCTGAAGGATTTTTCCGATCAATTTCTGACACTTCCGCAATAAGCTTTAACAATGACACATGTTTCTCTTCTGCCACTTTCCGGAACATAGTAAGGAAATTAGAATGGCATCCCGCCAAACCAAGCATCAAGTCAGTAGGATTTACGGCTACATGATAACCATATTCCTTCATTGTCGGAATTAATTCATTATCCAAATAATCTAATAATTTATATACATCGATCTCCGGAAGATAACCAGCTCTTTTTAAAGTTGCAGCTGCCAGTTCTGTTGCACAGTTTCCGGCACTTCGTGCCATTCCCAACAATCCACAATCAATCTCATCGGCGCCTGCTGCTGCCGCTGACAATGCATTCGCCTGTGACATTCCAAGATTACTGTGTCCGTGAAATCCAACCGGAATCGTCACCTTTTCTTTTAAAGCTGTCACATACTCTGTCGCATCCTTTGGAAACATCGTTCCTGCAGAATCCATAATTGTTATTTTGTCTACTCCGGCATCCTGTAGCATTTTAGCCTCTTCCGCCAGCTGCTGCGGCGTAGATACATATGCTTTCATCAAGGAATATCTACAGATCAGACCTGCTTCTTTTACCATTTCTACAGCTTTCACTGCCCCCTGGCCATCACTGGCATTGGCTCCTACACGCAGGAAATTTAAACCTGCTTCTTTTGCCTTTCTGATATTTTCTTTATCTGCACACTTGGCAAGCATAAACATTCCAATTCTTCCCTGTGGAAGATAATGCTGAAGTATCTCAAAATAAGTTTCATCTGACGGGCACTTTTGCGCTCCCAGTTTTCCGTAAGCACCAAGTCCCTTACAGTTTCCCATTTCAATATCTTTGATACCGGCATTTAGAAGTCCGCCAATTATGCTTTTGGTAAGTTCTTCTGAAAATCCGTGTCCAACTACGTTTCCTCCATCACGAAGCGTATTATCAAACAAATTCATCGTTTTTCTCTCCTTTTTCTCCTACACAACCCTGTGCTGTGGTTCTTTTCCTTCTAACACATTCAGCACGTCTGTCACTACTTCCATTCCCATTCTCTGCAATGCTTCTTCTGTATCTGCGCCGATATGTGGCGTTGCACAGAAATTTTTCACTTGCATTAGAGGGTCGTTTCCTGTTGGAGGCTCATTCACAAATGCATCACATGCTGCTGCGCGGATCATCTTTTTTTCCAGTGCCTCTTTCAGATCTTTCTCATTTACAATTCCGCCTCTTGCCGCATTAATCAAAACAGCATCTTTTTTGAAATGTTTAAAATTCTCGGCACTGATTAAATCTCGGGTAGACGGAAGCAATGGCACACTGACATTCACAAAATCACTGTTTTCCAGCATATCATCCAAATTGTCATATTTCTTAATTCCAAGAGCATCTGCCTGTTCCTGACTACAATATGGATCATATCCTACAAGCGTTACATCAAACCCCTTTTTCAAAATTTCTCCAACTCTTCTGGCAATATTCCCCATTCCTACCAGTCCAATTGTTTTCCCAGAAAGTTCTACCCCGCACATCTCCGGAGGTGCAATTTTGGAGAATCCTTCTTTTTTTGAAATAGCATCACACTGAGAAATATTACGCCCTGCAGACAACATCAAACCAACAATTAATTCCGCTACCGAATTCATATTCGCCGTTGGGGTATTTACTACAACAATTCCTTTCTTTTTTGCCGCTTCCAGATCAATCGTGTTGCACCCAACTCCATGTTTTCCAATCACTTTCAGGTTCCTGGCTCTTTCTATTATTTCTTTTGTCACATCTACTGTTCTCAAAATGATAGCGTCCAATTCCTCTATCTGATCCCAGTTATCCACAACTTCTGCTTTTTTTCTCAATAAAGCTTCGGCCGGAGGATATATGTATTCACTTAAATAAACTTTCATACTATCTCCTTTTTATCTTCCGTTTCGTGATACCTATGAAATAGACAGAATCCTGGCAGGATTCATCACAAGCATCTGATGGATTGCTTTTTCTGATACGCCAACCTCTTTCATAAGTGGAACAAATTTTGTCAGCAAATAGGATATTCCATGGGCTATTTTCCCTTCTTTTGCCATATACCCTTTTTGCATGGTATTTCTTCCTGCATCCATAGAAAGCACAATCTGATCCCCATATCCACGTTCAACCAGCCAGCAAATGTTTTCTGCCAAAGCTACATCCGTCAGCCATTCATAACGGTCCGGTCCTTCGAAAGAAAGATTTATTCCCATGTCCAGCATTGCTTTATGGTAATAACGATCATTGATTTTGTTCGTATGACAGATCACGCACTTTTCCAGATTTGCACCATTTTTCTTTAGCAATTCTGCCGTTTCGATTCCCATTGTTCCCATATCCGTATGCGTAGATATGGGTGCCCCACATTCTTTCTGAGCATCTGCTGCAATAGAAAGAATATTCTGTTCAAAAGGTGTAATCTGACGAAGGCTTGTTCCGGCTTTAATCAGACCTGCTTTTGCACTACATCTCTGAACAGATGGACCCATATAACTAAAGAGATCCATTCCTTCTGTCACTTCTTTTACGATAAGATCTACCACCTGATTATGTGGATAAAGGAAGGACCAATGACCATAATTATCGTAAAGACTTCCTTTATGAAATCCAGTCACCATAACCAGATGTGCTTTTCCTGCAAATTTTTCTGCTATATTCAACATCTTTTGCACATCTCTTCCGCATCCAATCGGATCCATACATACCATGGATCTTCCTCCGGCATCAATCCAGTCCTGTAATTCTACAGACGCTGCTTCCACGTCATTCATCAGATACCAGGCATTTTCTCTGATTTCCGGTCCATAAGAACGAATCAGGTGATCATGAAAATCGCAAATTCCAAATTCTTCTGCGGTAATATCTCCCAAAATTGTACGTATTCCAGCCATTTCATTCCTCCTACACCAATGACGGTAAAAATGTTGATAAAAATGGAACAACTGCTATCAAGATTCCTACTATCAGCTGAATAGCCAGCATTGGTAAAATTCTTTTTGTTACTTTCGTAATCGGTTCCTTGCTTATTCCACATGCTACAAACATACTTGGAGCAAATGGTGGCGTTGCAATTCCCATACAAAGCAGAAAGACCATAAAACATGCATACATAACCGGATCAATGCCATAGGACATTGCCATCGGATGCAAAATCGGGCACAGGATTACTACCACTGCAGTAGCTTCCATAAACATACCGCACAGAATCAGCAAAAGTCCTGAAAATACCATAAACAATACCGCATTTGGTGCCAGCTTTGTAACCAGTGCCGTCAAAGATGTGGTAATTCCAAAATAAGCTACCAGATATCCAAATACATTGGCTGCCGCAATCAGAATCATCAGGTTAGCCGTCGTCTTCGCTGTGTTCTTGAACATTGGTAATAAATCTCTGACTTTAATATCACGATACACAAATAAAGAAATACATAACCCATATACCACAGCAACTGCTGCTGCTTCTGTTGCTGTAAAAATGCCAAGATAAATACCGCCAAGTATGATCACCGGCATAAGCAGTGCCAGAAAAGATTCTTTAAACGCAATTCCTACTTTCTTCCATGAAAAATTTCCTTCTTTTGGAAGCTTTTCTTTTTTGGCTACAAAAATAGCATATACAGACCATAAAGCACAACATAAAATTCCAGGAATGATACCAGACATAAACAGTTTCATTACAGAAAGATTCGACGACTGTGCATAAAAGATAAATACAATGCTTGGTGGAATAATCGGACCAAGTGTCCCCCCAATGGCCAGTAATGCCGTCGTGTAATCTTTTGGATATTTTCTTTCTGTCATAGCCGGATACATAATTGCTCCAATGGCTGCTGTTGTTGCTAATGCAGATCCGGTCAGTGCTGCAAAAATCGCACAGGAAACCAGTAACACTACAGACAATCCACCTCTGATGGTTCCAAAAATACTGTCCGCAAAATTAACCATGCGCCTGGAAATACTTCCCTGTGCCATAATGTCTCCAGCAACCAGAAACAATGGCACTGCCAGCATTGTAAAAGCATCCATAGATGTAAACAATCTCTGTGGGATAATGGACAATGCGCTGCCATCCAGTAACAGAGATGCTCCGGAAGCCAGAATCAGGGACCAGGAAATCGGAACTCCAATTATCATGCATACCAGCATAACAACGATCAATGCAATTGCCGCTAAACTCATACGCCCTCATCTCCTTTCATCTCAATTACGATTCTTCGGATTGTTTCCACTAAATCCAGCAAAAATCCGACCGGAAATACCAGATACATGATCCACATTGGAACATGAAGACTTGGACTGGTAGCACGGAATCCTACTTTTATCAGCATAATACTTCCATATGCCGCAAACAAAATAGCCACTATTGTCAGAATATGCTCCAGTATCCGAACTGTCTTAATTGCATTTCCCTTAAAAATCATATCTACTACATCAATCTTTATCTGTATTCCGGATTTAATTCCCAGATTCACACCTGCATAAATCATCCATACAAACATATACCTTGTCAGCTCTTCCGACCAGGAAATACTGTGCCCCATCAGATAACGCATAATTACCTGTACAAAGACAATACATACCATGGTAAAAAGCATAATCCCGGTAATGGTATTGATGATATTCTGTATTTTATCCAACACCTTACCAAACATCGTTTTCTCCTTCCTTTACAGATACGGTTTTATTTTGCAAGCGCCTGAATAGCTGCAATCTGTTCACCATATTCTGCCTGATACTGATCATATAACGGCTTAATTGCTTCACGGAATTCATCTAAATCCACTTCAACGATTGTGACACCTTTTTCTACCATTTTGTTCTTAAAGTCCTCTGTGGATTCACGTGCATATTTTTTTGCATATGCGCAGGCTTCTGTTGCACATTCCTGAAATACAGCCTGATCTTCTTCTGACATTCCATTCCATGCTGCATCGCTAATCAACATGCACTGCGCTGTGTAAATATGATTCGTTTCACTGATATATTTACATACATCGTACACACTGTTAGCATATGCCAGTGAATATGGTACTTCTACTGCATCAATGGTTCCCTGCTGAACGCCTGCATAAGCATCTGCCCATCCCATAGTAACTGCATCACATCCAAGTGTTTTCCATCCATTTACATGCATATCATTTTCCATAACGCGAAGCTTCATTCCTGAAAGATCAGCCAGCGTTTCAATTGGTTTATTATTATAGCAAAGCTGACGGAATCCTACTTCTGTGAATGCAAGTCCTTTCATTCCGGCATTGCTGCAATCCTCCAGCCACTGCTGTCCAATCTCACCTTCGTATACAGCATCCGCATGATCGTAATCCTGAATCAGATATAATAATTCCCCTACATTCAGACTCGGAACAAAGTTTGCCAATGGTGTGGTAGCTGTAATAACCATATCCAATGTGCCCATTTGTACGGACTCTATCATGTCACGTTCTCCTCCAAGCTGACCACTCGGAAAAATATCAATAGAATATTCCGGCAGTTTTTCCGAGAGGAGTTCATTCAGCTTTTCTGCTGCTACCTGATTTGGTGAATCTGTTCCATTCACACTTCCAAGGCGTAATGTAGTCTCTGCTGATGCTGTCATTCCCAGTCCTAATACGGTTATTGTTGTTAAAATTGCTGCTGTTGTTAAATTTTTCATTGTTTTTCCCCCTGTGCATTGTATTTGATAACACCATGTTTGATATTCTAATTCGAATATCTCTCTGTTTTGTTGATGATTTGATTATATCGGCAACATTTACTACATTCAATTGACAGCTTTTCCAAATATTTTTAGTTTTCTGTGTATTTTTGACAAATCAATCTGTTGTAATTTCCCTATAGTTAAAATAATAACTAGTTTTCACTACATTTATGAAGTGTTTTAATTGTATATGCATTTCATTAAATACAATTTTTGTTTAAAAAAAGACTTGTGACGATATTTTTCTTCACAAGTCTTTTCATATGCTATTGTTTTCCTGCACTGATCAGGTAATCATTCAGCACAGCATCTCTTTGTTCCAATTTTTCTCTGAATTCTTCAGGATTGCGCCAGCACATTAAAATAAGAATATATTCCAGTACGCCTTCTACACCTATCATGGAATGAAAAAATCCACAATGTTCCGTTTCCACCAACAATACTTCTTTTGCATATCTGGTAAGTGGATTTGTCATACTGTCGGTAATCAATATAATTGGCACCCTGCGTTCTGCCAAAACAGTCGTTATTTTTTCATCAATCGTATAATATCTTGGAAAGCTTAAAAAAATGGCCACATCATTTTCATCCAATTCCAAAAGATAACGAATATCATCATGTCCTTCCGATATAAGGGCACGAACATTATTGGTAATCAAACCTGCCAGTCTTGCGAACTGCACCGCCGGTCCTTTTCCTCCACGGAGCCCTATCACCACCTTCTTCCTTGCATCCAGAATCATTACACTTATTTTTTTATACAATTCTTCCTGATTCTGCCGTATCGAATTTTCCAGATTACTGCTCATTAAGCGTATCATTTCTTCACTGGTAGATTCCGTCTCATTATATCGCTCAAACTGCATCACATAACGGTCATGGAGCGAATGTTTTCCAATTTTTTCATTATGTTCTTTTAATTCTTTTTCTATAAATTCCTGTAATTGTGTATATCCTTCGAATCCTACCGTTCTGGCAAATCGTATAATCGTTGCATCACTGACATCTACTTCCTGTCCAAGATCTTTTGCCGTCATTCCTAAAACACGCTTCTGATTTTTTCCTATGTAATCGGCAATGCGAATCTGACTTTTGGTAAGTTCATACTGCGAAAAACGCTGTAATAATCTTTTGTTCATAGCTTTTCTCCATAATCCCAATTGCTTTCTCATGTAATTATAACATATAAAAGCACCACATCTCCATGATGCAGTGCTTTATTTTTGTTTCTGTTCTAATATCTAATCTATTTTCGATCCATCCATTTCCACACTTTGTATCCGGAAGTCCAAGGCTGATAAAAGACACTTTCAATTTTATACCAGATCCCCCATTTCTGACAAAATTTCTCGGACTAATTCGGCATCACGAATGGAAACTAACTTTGATAAACAAATAGTCGGTTCATTCCCTCTTGCCATGGATTCTTTTTAATATTTTTTTCATTTTGTCCGTTTGATTGATTCACTGAGCCAGTTATTCATATGCCTGTTTGTTCTCTTACTCCATACTACTGCGTTTCTTTCTTTCGTTCTTATATTGATACATATCCCGGTCGGCTCTTTCTTTCACCTCAACAATATCCTCACCTGAAAATGAGGCTGATCCATAGGAAACTGTAGGTAAAAATGTGATCTTCCTTCGCTTCTCCTCCATACACCATAAAAATTCCTGTTTGCACATACCTTCCTTCTCACTGTTTTTCAGAAGTACGCAAAACTCATCTCCACCTATACGATAACAATAGCCATAGTTTGCATAAACTTTTTTGATACATTCTGCAATCTCAGCCAGGCAGACATCCCCTTGCACATGACCATAGCGATCGTTAATCTGTTTGAAATTATCCACATCAAACACTACAAGGTAAGCGCAAAATAATTCGACGGATTGTGTTGCCCTAAAAATCAATCCATAATAATCATTAGAGAATGCAAGCATTTCACTTCATTTTCTCTTGCCAGAAATGATAGATGCGAGCATTTTACTCTATTCAAGTTATGGAGGTGTGCTCATGAGAAGCAAAAGAATACCTGCTGAAGAACAATACCGTCTCATCATGGAATGCTGTCAAAGTGGATTGACAGATCATCAATGGTGTGTGGAACATGATATCAAGCCAGGAACTTTT
>NZ_JACRSZ010000007.1 GCF_014385005.1 Jingyaoa shaoxingensis
GCCCTCTTTCCACAGAACAGGAATAAGGAATTGCTGTAAGGATCCAGTTTGAAGTTGTACTGGATGATATCCAGCAAGCCATTGAGCTGCTTCCTCATATCGGTGTAGCCGCATCGGATATAGATTTTCTCCACATGGGAAAGATCTCCTAACATGACTGCACGGCTTTCAGAATGTTTTCCAGCATCTGGGCAGATGTGCCTTCATAAAGTTCCACTGTTATGGATCCGATATGAAGTATGGCTGCAGGAGTGGAACGGGAAATGTTTCTGTCCGGAAGTGAAAGCTCCGCAAACTCAGCCGGGGATTCCGTTAAAGCAGTTGACTGTTGGTCTGTACACATGTGGATGCCGTTTTTCTTGCGGGGCAGTTCTTCCAGGGCAAGCTTTCGAATTTTGGAAAGCCAGTAATAATAACTTTTCAAAGAGATATCGTGTTGTTCACACCAGATCTGATTTGTCAGTCCGGAGGCCCTGCATTGCTGTATTACATCCAGCCAGTATTGAAGTTTCACCTGTTTGTCTGGAGTCAAAGAAGAAAGATCCATAAGCCTGCTCCTTAGATTAGATTTAGAGTTTTTAGAGTCAACTCCCAAAACTCTAATCAATAGTTTACATGCAACAGCCAGAAATTTCGATACACCCTCTTATTGGACGCTTACGATATTCGAAAGATAATAGTAAAGTTGAAATGAGAAAATCTTGATTGAGAAACGGGCGTAAACTGGTTATAATAAAATAAAGAAGTAAGTAGATTACAGTACAATCAGCATAAAATGAGGTGGAGTATTCAATAAACCCCAAGATATTGGGAGAAAGGAGAATAATCCATTACCCTCAAAAAAGGATAATTGGATTATACGTGATGATATATGTCAAAGATGATGCAGGATTTAATCGAACAGTATGTAGAAGCTGTTAAAAAAATCTATGGTTCCCATGTACGACAGATAATTCTTTATGGTTCATATGCAAGAGGTGACTTCCGTTCAGATTCAGATGTAGATATTATGATTCTGGTGGATATATCCGATTTAGATTTGAAGGCATATGCACAACAGCTCTCTTATATGACTTATGATTTTAATATGGATCATGACACGGATATTAAGCCTATTGCAAAGAGCGAGGCACATTTTAAAAAGTGGATTGTGAACTATCCATTTTATTCCAATATTCATAAAGAAGGGGTAGTTTTATATGGAGCAGCTTAATCAGGAAATTGGTACCAGACGAGATTTGGTGTTATATCGTCTGGAAACGGCTAGAAATGATTTGAAATCGGCAAGAGCATTATTTTCTATTGAAGATTATAAAGGGGCCAATAACAGAGCATACTATTCCATTTTTCATGCAATTAATGCAGTGCATGCAGTCAGCGGTAAAGCATATAAAAGACATAAGGATGCAGTAGCAAACTTCAATAAGGATTATGTGAAGACATCTGTATTTCCAAGAGAAATCGGAAGGAAAATCGGATAGGCAGAAGAGATTCGCCATGCTAGTGATTATGATGATTTTTATATTGCAAGTAAAGAAGAATCAGAACGGCAGATTTCAGTTGCGGATGAATTTATAATTTTGGCAGAAAAATACTGTTTAGAACAGCTTGAAAAGCAAAAGGAACATTGAAACGTGACCAGGTTGAACATATTGGAGTGTAAGGATATAGATAATACCGTAGAAAGTTATGAAACGTACAGAAAAGTTAGAAAGTACAGACGGAAAGCACATGATCAAGAGTGCCAGTGTGGAGTTTATGAGTTTCATCGAAGAAGCGTATAAGTGCCTCCGGTGGTAGAAAAAATAATTGCGCTGTGCGGGGGTATCAACTTGTTATTTGGGCGGTTAGATGGTAAAATCAAAGGACACTGGGATTGAGTATCCTCATACTCAGTAGTATAGCTTCGGAAAGGAGCGTGGAAGAATGGCAATAACGTTGAAACTTCCAGTTGGAATCGAAGATTTTAGAGAAATCCGCCGAAAGGGTTTTTACTACATTGATAAGACAAGACTAATCGAACAGCTTCTTGACAGCTGGGGAAAGGTCAATCTTTTTACAAGGCCGCGTCGCTTTGGAAAGACCTTAAATATGAGCATGCTCCGTTACTTTTTTGAAATAGAAACGGATAAGACGCTATTTGATGGGCTTCACATCTCGCAAAGAAGTGACCTTTGTGATGAATATATGGGAAAGTTCCCGGTTGTATCTCTCACACTTAAAGGCGTATATGGAACCACGTTTGAGGAAGCTAAACTTAGCCTTGCAGAATTAATCGTGGCAGAAGCCAGACGGTTTAAATTCCTGTTAGAAAGCGATAAACTGGATGCCGACGATAAAGAAATGTATCGTGAACTGATTTCTTTAAACAAGGAACAAAGTCCAGCGTCTTCGGTAAAACTCAGATTCTCGCTTAAAAACCTATCTGAGTTGTTATATAAGCATTATGAGCAGAAGACTATCGTGTTGGTTGACGAATACGATGTGCCACTTGACAAGGCCTTTCAGGACGGATACTATAGAAAAATGGTATCGTTAATTCGCGGATTGTTGGGCGAGACTCTTAAGACGAACGATTTTTTGCAGTTCGCAGTTTTAACAGGATGCTTACGAGTATCTAAAGAAAGCATTTTTACAGGTTTGAACAATTTTAAGATTTTTTCTATAACGGATGCTCGTTTTGATGAACAGTTCGGCTTTACAGAAGACGAAGTCGAAAAGATGCTAAAAGATTACCAATTGGAAGATCATCTGGCAGAAATGAAGGAATGGTATGATGGATATCATTTCGGAGATGCCGATATTTACTGCCCTTGGGATGTAATCAATCGGATAGATGATCTATGTAATAAACCAGAAGAAAAACCGAAATGTTATTGGATAAATAGCAGCGGAAATGCTTTAGTTAAACGATTTGTTTTTATAGCCAATAGAACAACACAGGACGAAATTGAACGTTTGATTGCAGGTGAACCAATTGAAAAGTCTGTTCGGCTTGATTTGACACACGATGAGATTGATAAAAGTATAGATAACATTTGGAGCGTTCTGTTTACAACGGGATATTTGACACAGGTTGGTATGACAGAACAGGGAGCATATAAGTTGATCATTCCAAATAAAGAGGTTCGAGAGGTATACAAACTTCAGATACAGGACTGGTTTGATCAGAAAATAGCAGATAATGCGGAGCAGATGACCTCTTTTTGGAAAGATATTGAAGAGGGAAACACAGAGGCAATAGAACAGTATTTAAACCGAACATTAAATAATACAATCAGTGTTTTTGATACGAAGGCACCAGAAACAGAAAAGGAAAACTCCTATCATACTTTTCTTGCAGGGTTGTTGACGGGAAACACAGATTGGGTGGTTAAGTCAAATGTGGAAGCCGGAGAGGGATTTGCAGATATTATCATTAAACCGCAAAATCCGGACGATGGTATTATCTTTGAACTTAAGTATTCAAAGGAAGCATCAGGATTGGATAAAGCCTGTGAAAGAGCAATTAAACAAATCAGAGAGCGAAGGTATTCTGAGTACCTGAAAAACGATGGCCGCCACAATATGACTCTTTATGGCATTGCTTTTTACAAAAAGAGATGTAAAGTAGTGGTTGAGAAACTGAAGGAAGCATAATGCTGACAAGCCCATTTACGCACTGTGTAAATTTTACATGGTTCGTAGGTGGGCTTCTTTTTTGGGGGCCATTTTTGCACGAGTTCCTACCTTATTATAGGTATACGGTAAATAGTTAGTACCGTGCTTTTTATTATAGTAAAGAAGGAAAATGGATGCGTATGCCAATTAATCAGTTAAGTGATGGATATAAGAGTAACTTACGAGTTGCTAACTCACGAATATAATTGTTGGAGGTGAGCAAATGAGTAAATTCTATTGTCGTGAAGATGAACAAACGGTATAATAACTATTTTTGAGAGGAGACAATACGAGAATGAAAAACAGAAAGACAAGATTTACAGGAATTATAGCAATGGCAGTAATGGTAGCAGTAATGCTTATGCCAGTGGGGGTACAGGCAGCATCGCAGAAATCCATGGCGATTCAGGCGTATAAAAAAATTTTATCCAATGCGACGATACCATGGGAGGATGACTGGAAGGTGAGAGCCTCCAGATGTTCGTTTGCACTTGCATATATTGATAACAACAATGTACCGGAACTGATTGTAAGTAATAGCTTAGATGTTTCACATGCAAGTGGTCATGGACGGATTTTTACTTATAAGAATGGAAAAGTACGGCGCATTGTGAATCTCTATATGGATAATTCAAAGTTTTCTTACTATAAGAAAAAAGGGGTTTATGCAGACTCATATGTACAGGGTGGTGTTACAAATACATATTATAAATTATCTGGCATTACAAAAATAAAAAAATTATCGATCTTTAAAAATGTAGCAAGGATAGCATGGTTGCCAAAAGGAACTAGCTATTATGATATTTCCGGTGCGGCAAATGTAAAAATTTCCAAAAAGACATTTAATAAAAAATTGAAAAAAATGGTAGGAAGCAGAAAGATGACAAATGTGTCTTTAAAGAAAAATACATCTTCCAACCGTAAAAGATACCTGAAATAAGAAAAAATAAACATTTCAAAAAATTTATAAATAAAACTGAGAGAGGTATGTTTTTTAATCGACAAAACATTTGTTTCTGCACCTCTTGACTCTTCTTTCTTTCTTGATTACAATGAGAAAGAAAGAAGAAAGAAATGAGAAAGGAAGGAGCAGAAGATGTTAGCATTCGAAAACCAGAATATCGAATTTAAGCAAGAGTATGTCCCTGACATCCGAAAAGAGGTGATGGGATTTGCAAATGCAGAGGGCGGCACAGTTTATGTCGGTGTACGAAAAGATGGAGCAGTTCTGGGTATTAGTGATCCGGATGGTGTGATGCTCCAAATCGTGAATTCTTTGAAGGATTCGCTGGCACCAGATATAATGCCATTTGTTAGAGTCAATACAGTTGAAATAGAAGAAAAGCAAGTCATCGAAATTGATGTAACAACAGGAACGAATCGGCCGTACTATCTCCGTGAAAAAGGTCTGAAGCCTGGTGGAGTGTATGTAAGAAAAGGAAGTTCTACACAGCCAATGACTGAAGAGGGAATCCGGGAGATGATTCTTCAAAACAGTGGTAGATCTTTTGAACTGTGCAGAAGTATGAATCAGGAATTGACGTTCCATACTCTCCAAACAGAGATGCAGAGAAGGTCTATCGAAATCGGACCATCGCAAATGCGGACCCTCAAGCTGATTGGTGAAGATGGCTTATATACAAATCTTGCATTGCTGCTATCAGACCAGTGTGAAACAACAACGAAGGTTGCTCTTTTTCAAGGAACAGATAAGGAATTATTCCGAGACAGAAAGGAATTTAAGGGCTCCATTTTAAAGCAGCTTGAAGATGTCTACCAGTTTATTGATTTAGTCAATAAAACGAAAGCAACATTTTCAGGGCTGGACAGAACTGATAGAAGAGATTACCCAGAAGAAGCAGTAAGAGAGGCTTTACTGAACAGCATCGTTCATCGTGATTACTCTTTTAGTGGAAGTAATCTGGTCAATATCTATGAGGATAGAATCGAATTTGTTTCTCTTGGAGGTCTTGTATCAGGTTTGGAGTTGAAATCCATTTTTCTTGGTGTTTCACAATCGAGGAATCCGAACCTTGCGGCTGTTTTCTACCGCATGAGATTGATTGAGAGTTATGGTACAGGAATTGGAAAAATTGAGCGTGCGTATAAAGTGTGTCCATTCCAGCCAGAGTTTGAAACAGCAAAGGGCGTTTTTCGGGTGACACTTCCGAACCGAAATGAAGAGCAAGAAACTGAGATGCAGGAAATAGAGAATACGAACAACGATATTTCACTGGATGAGCAAAAGAATCTAATAGTTCAGTATGCGCGGGAGAATGGCAGTATAACAAGAAAAGAAGTCGAAGATTTGATTGGCGCAGGAACAACAAAGGCATTCCGATTGCTTAAAGAACTTTGCAAGGTTAATAAACTTGAGCAAAAGGGAAGTGGAAAGTTGAGTACCTACGTTATCAAATAAATATCAATGCATGAAGAAGCATCTTGGCGATGGTTAGGGTGCTTTTTGGTACCATATAAGTGTAAGAGATAAAGCGTTCAGAGAAATACCGAAACAGAATGAGGCATGCAGCGGCTATACAGGTGATAAAAGCGAATCGAAAAGGAGACAGGGGTGAAATGCAGGTAAAAGATGACAGAAGCAAATGCAAAGCACAGGTTCTGAAACTTCATCTGGAACTGGATCTGAAATGTATAAGTGAAGAGGAAGTTCAGATTCTGAAAAAATATGGTTCCATGAAAAAGTCGATATCAAGAGATATACTTGTTCCGGCAGATATTACGCTGCATGCATTAAATTATGCAATCCTTCGAATGTTTGGCTGGCAGAACGGACATTTGCACAACTATAGTTTGCCGGAAAAGGTCTTTAAAGAACTAACTGAAAACAGTTTTCAGACATGGGCGGGGATGGCCGGTGTGTACTTCAGATTCCCGACAGAAAATTATGAGGATATCTATTGGGACGATGATTATCGGGAAGGACAAAGTATCAGATCATGGATGAAGAAAAAATATACAGGTCCATATAGATATAAGGGATATGGAGAACATTATCTGATGAATCAGATGGAAGTACAGGATATGTTTGCAGGATGGCAGGAGATTACAGTACGGGAGTTTGCATTTGGAGCCAAGAAACAGCCAGAGCCATATCAGGTGAGATTAAGTGATGCGACAATTGATCAGGTAACAGATGCATTTGCAGACATTTTCTGTGAAGAATTAATAGAGAGACTCCCGTTGGCAGAGATTCTTCTGCCAAAGAAAAAAGAAGTGGATTATGCACAGGTAAGAGATAATGTGAGTAACCAATTATCCAAAACAGATATAGAAAGTGCGATCTCGGAATATATGCATACACGATTCAAAAGTGAGAAACAGAAAAAAGAATTTTTGATGAAGTACGACATTCCGGTCTCACCGATAACAGAGCAATTGATCTATAGTTATGATTTCGGAGATGGTTGGAAAGTTTTCATAAATTGTGAAAATGTATATACACGGAACGGAGACAGTGACTGGAAAGACAGTAAAGGAGAAAATGTAGATGTTTTAGAAGGGGATCTGGAAAAAGTAATTGCTAAATATTCGCCAGTCTGTATTGAAAAAGACGGGATAGAACTCGTGGATGACGTGGGAGGTATCTATGGTTTTTGCAGAATGCTGCAGACAATCTATGAGACAGATACAGGTATAGAGGAAGATCGGGAAGAAAGAGAAAGCATGCTGGGATGGGCAGATATGATGGGATGGACCGGAAGAAAAATCGGTTTAAAGCAGACGCTGTGAGAAAGATATTCTAAACTGTTGCTTAAACTACGGGAGATTTTTTATGTATTATGCAGATGATGAAATAAGGAGAACAGATTTAGAGCTGCGTTGTTGGTATCCGGAGCTGGAGACAGAAATCTATAAAAAAGGAATGTTTCGTTATGAGATCCGCTGCGTAGATTATGCGGGGGATTTTGAACTGCTGAGAAAAACGTTTGAACAGAAGATACGAAAGATAGCTTCTCCGGTTACACTTTCGCAGGTGAGACCGGTTGAATATGAAGAAAAGTTAGAGCAGATACCATTTGAAAATCCTGTTCAGGGGTTTCGTGCCTCTGTATCCACAGAACCGGAGGTTCGTGCATTTGTAGAGGCAAAATATTCAGATGTGGAACTTATAGACATCGTACATCATCCCGGTGTTGATTATACAGTAGATATTTTTGTGGGGAATAAAACAGACCCGGAAACGATGAAAGAAATGGAGTCTTTTTTAAAGCAGGTTCTTGGTACGGATACGATCCGTGTGCAGAAGAAAGAGAGGAAGGAAGTATCGAAAGAATTTGAAAATGAGAAAGAGTCGGTTGTTTTGGATCCGTTTATTCAATTTTTGGATAATAATAGCTTGGGGTATCATCGAGAACTTGCATATTCAGCGGAAGAAGCAGATTATTGGTTTTCTAATGCAGAAGCTATTTATGGGAATCAGATCAGTAGATCAGATCTGCCATATTTTCGGGACGGACAGAAGAATTTTTTCATGGACTGTTCGGTAAGCGAAGGCCTGGATATTCGAAATGCATTATTTTTATACGATACAGTGTACCTGGGAATGCCCATGGAAAAGTATTTGGATTCTTTCCTCTCATATCAGCGAATGACAAGAAAAGAACTGATAGAATTAGTGGATATGGGAAAAGTTGTCATTGTATTGACAGGAGCAGAGAAGAGATATGATGCAGCGCTGCTGAATGATGCGTATCAGGCAACCTCTCTTGGAGTCGTGGGAAGACGGGGAGCTAATATCCTTATGGCGTCTTATTTTTCAGATTTGGAAAAACGATATGCAGGTCATTTCCCGGGAATATATGATTGTGCAAAAGAAATGTATCGTTTTTCGAGAAAAAATCAGGATAACAATCTTTTAATGACAGCAGATTTGATAAGTTTTCCACTGCGCGCCAAAGCAAGGAGCTTTGAATATTTAAACAAAGATGGTTTATTGTCCCTGACAGCATTCGGAGCGAATACAATGCTGCAGGAGATGTTAACTGACAGTTTGAAAGAAACAGGAGATTTTGATCTGTTTCTTGGTGCATGTGCAGGACCTTTACATCTTTCCATGGCACTCAATGCATCTTATTTTCCTGTATCAATGTTGAAAGAGCAGGGGAAGAATCCAGGTACGGATATGTGCCTGGCGGAGATTATGGAACAAATGCTGAGCTTTTACTGGTATAATAAGGATCAGTTCGCGTATCTGCAGGAATCCAGGAATACGAAAGACTTGGATCAGCTGAAGTTGTTCGAATGCGAGCCAAGTCTTTCAGTGCTTGATGTGGCCAAGAGTGCGGATGACTGGCATACACCTGATTTGTTTGGAAAAATCCTGGAAAGTATTGCCAGACTTCCGGTCAAAGAGCAGAATGAGAAGATACGGGAATATAATCATCTTTTATTTGAACTTGCGAAGCTTCCGTCTGGCACATCTGTCATCGATATGATCATGACCGGAGCCGGATATCTGCCACTTCCGGATGGCGCTTCCACAGCTATGAATGTGTTAGATATTTTGAGAAAGGTTCTTTCAGACCAGGAAGACATGAAAGAGCTTGCAGAGAAAAAAGAGTTGAAAAAGAAACTGAAGAAAATTGACAGAAAAGAGACAAGTTCTGAAATGGTTGAGGATATTTATCTTTTGGATAAGATTTATCGTGTAGCGAGACTGAAATCGAATTCATAGGAAACGGTTGGATTAAAAATCATAAAAATCTTCCATTTCACGTAATTTACGATTGACGAGCTATGATATTTATTATAGAATAATAGTTAACAAAAGAAATTAACATGCAATATTAATTACTATATAGATAAGGCAGAGTGTAGAAAATGCAGTTAACAAAGAAAAAATATTTATTGACAGACGCAGAGCGGGAAGTGATGGAATATATCTGGACATCCGAAGAACCACTTTCCGGTAACGATATTTTAGCGAAGCCATCATTTAAGGAATGGAGTTCAGGATATCTTCACAATGTGCTTCGTTCCATGTTGAAGAAAAAGGTGATTCAGGTAGACGGGCTGGTGCAGAGTAATACACAGTACGCCAGAACCTTTGTACCGGCACTGACGAGAGAAGAGTATGCAGCGCAGATGGCCATGTCCGTAGGCGGTGTAGTGAACCAGAAGTCCATAGCGAAGGTTGCAATGGCTATGGCAAAAGAAGCAGGAAGCGAAGACCTGATTCGGAAGCTGGAATCACTGATCGAGGAGAGCAAATAAGCATGGATAACTTTTTACTCTCATTTCTGATCATGATGCTGTGGAGCCTGATCTTTACATGTATGTTTCTTGGAATGAGGAAGACGAAGATTCTCAGAAGCAAGATCGGGATCTCAGGCAGTATTTTGATCTGCGCAATACTTATGGTACGCATGGCAATACCGTTTGATATCGGAATTGCAAGACGGGTTCGGGTATATTGGCCATGGTTTCTGAAATGGTACAAGGCTGTGAAGATAACAAAGTACAGCACCATATTTGGAGATGTATCCGTTATACAGATTGCGGGAGTGATCTGGGGCGTGATAGCCATAATACGACTAATCCAGTTTGCAAGATTATATATCATGCAGAGGAATGTGTGTCACAGAAGTATCCTATATGGGAGTGAAGAATATACAGCAGTTTTACGGAAAGTATGTGAGAAGCGAAATTATAAGCGTAAGATTTTGCTTACCAGGAGCAGCGAGATTACATCTCCCATATGTATCGGGATAAGGAATTCGTACATTGTTCTACCGGAGAGAAGCTTCAGTGCGACAGAGCTGGAATACATATTTTCTCATGAGATTACACATCTGAAGAATCATGATCTGTGTTATCTGATGGCTGCTAATCTTCTGACTTGCATATTCTGGTGGAATCCATTGACCCATGTAGTAAGGACTGAACTGGAGTACGCATTAGAAGTTCGTTGTGACATCGCTGCAACAGCAGGATACACAAAAGAAGAAAGCTTAGAATACCTTGGAGTCATATTGAAAATATTGGCTGAAGGACGCAAAGATAACCGTCTTCTGACGGGGAATGGCGTTGGCTTTGCAAAAGATTCTTTTGATAAAGTTATGGAAGAAAGATTTCATGCAGTACTGGATCAAGAGCCAATGAAAGGAAGTTCAAAAGCGGGATTTCATGTATGGTGTATAGGAATGGCTGGCTTGCTGGTGTGTAGCTACATGTTTATCGTTGCACCGTATTATGATGCAGATATGGGTGCAGGACAAGAATTAAATAGCAGCGAGATGTGGACCACAACTAATGAAAAAGGAGAATATGTACTACATTTTTGGAAAGATGGAGAGTTAGTAGAACAAGTTGTTGAAGAAGATATGATTTCTACA
Organism: Jingyaoa shaoxingensis; assembly: GCF_014385005.1. Classification (GTDB taxonomy): domain Bacteria; phylum Bacillota; class Clostridia; order Lachnospirales; family Lachnospiraceae; genus Marvinbryantia; species Marvinbryantia shaoxingensis. The sequence goes on from NZ_JACRSZ010000007.1 coordinate 11,016, forward strand.
ATGGAAGCGGAAATGGGGGTGAGAGAAGAGTGAAAAAAAGAGTAGGTATAGTATTAATGGTTTTAGCATTAGGTAGTATGGGAGTGATAGCTGGAGCAAATGAAATGACAGTTGCTCAGGATACTGAAATTGCACAGGATGTGGAAGGCAGAATAGCAGATGAAATAATAATGAAGTATCGTTACTATAATGGTCATGTGCAGTGTCGCAGATGGAACGCAACACAGGGTTACTGGGTTGATCCTTATTGGAAGAATGTAACTTGATTCTCAAAGAGCACTTTAGGAATTTTATCTTTCCTAAAGTGCTCTTTTCCGTTGACGAATAGTATGGAAGTCTGTACAATAGAAATAATAAAAATGGTTTACAGATATGAGAAATAGAGCAATGCTATGATTATAAATGAGCAATCTTATGATGCAATAACAAAGAGCAGATATTTTCAGAGGGATTACTATGTTGGAGTACACGATATTAGATGACGGAAAAGCGGAGGTTCGGATAAAGAAGGAGCTTTATCCGTTAAAGGCGGTTTACAGGACTGCATATTTATTCATGGATGATTATTATATCGGACTGGATATGGATGAAGTGCATTTTATCATACGTTTTACCGGTAAGGATGGACGGATTGACAGTGACAGGGTGGGAAGGCTTCAGAATGAGCTGCTGAATCAGTGCCTGAAGCTGGCGGTTGGTCAGGATACACAGGAATTAAGAGAACTGATTGTGACGAGAGCCTTGTACAGTGCATTTATCCCGGAAGAGGATACAGACGAGTCTGAGGAAAAGGAAGAAAAAGCAGACGAGCCTGATCGATATGATTTAGATGAGATTGCGAAGGCGTGGTACGATGAATAGAATGACTCTGCAAAAAGAAATATATCCCAAAAGTGCAATAGAAGAGACAATACAGGCTTTTAGCCGGATCGCGAAGATCCATATGGAAGAGGAAAAGGAAAATTACTACAGCCTGACTTTTGAACAGTGCCTGGCAGATCCACAGCGAACCATGGATGAGTTTGGCAATTACGTTCTGGCAGAGACCATAAGGGCAGCCGGAGGTATGTATGATTGAAGGGATCATGATGCTTTATCTGCTGGGCATTTGTCTGGTGGCGGCGGTTACAGACTGGAAAAAGGGGAAGATCTACAACCGCTGGCTCAGCCTCGGCATGATTCCGGCCAGTATACTGGTTGTTCTGTATTATTACGGACATCGGGAAAGTATTCGGCTTTTTCTGATGAATCTGCTGGCAGCCATTGCCATTGCCATTATATTCTATGCATTAAAGATGTGGGGAGCGGGAGATTCCAAACTATGGATGTTTTTGAATTTCCTGTTTCCGGCCGGATGGTACGTGACCACAGACAGCATGCTGTTCCCGTCTATGTTGATTTTTATGCTGATTTTTCTGGAAGCTTATCTGTATATCTTTCTGGAATCAATATGGTACCGGTTTTTTAAGAAGAAAAAGGGAATTCAACTCCAAAAAGAGAAATTTGATTCACAGCAGGTCTGGAATCTGCTGTTTTCCATCTCATTTTTATCTCTGGTATACACACTTTGTGCTTATTTTATGGGAGAGTATTATGAGAGCAACCGAATCTTTTTCGCAGTGGTGGGAGTACTGCTGACCAGTCAGCTTGTGGCAGTACAGTTCCGCGGAAAGAAAGTACTGACCGTGATCCTGTGTATTCTGTATGTGGCAGGGGCAGTGATGTCGGGCGGTATGCGAATGAATGATCTGGGACTTACGATACTTCTGGTACTGGTATCTCATTTCAGTCTGAAGTTTGCAGAAAAGTATAATTACGAATGGGTAAAGACCAGTGAAGTAAAAAGTGGTATGATTTTATCCTGTTTTGCGGTACAGCAATTTTTATGTTCCAGAGTGAAAGGGCTGCCGGAAAGCACAGATGAGACAACGAAGTCCCGTATTACCCAGGAACAGGCAGAATCCATTCACAGATGGGAAAAGTCCAAATACGGAAAAGAATATATTATGGTGGTACGTTATATTCCATTTGCAGTGTTTATACTGGCAGGGCTGATAACGTATCTCGTGGGAGTAGTGATAATAAAATGACAGAAGAAAAAGCGGAATCCAGTGCACTGGTTTATGTGACGAATCAGTGTAACTCTAACTGTATTATGTGTCCGGATTCTGTAAAATTGCGGACCAGACCCAATGAAGTCACCAGGGAGAATCTGCTGGAACAGATAGGTGAGATCAATCCGGAAGCAGAACATGTGGATATCACTGGTGGAGAACCAACACTGCTGAAGGAACAGCTTCCAGAACTGATAGAAGCAGTATTTCGTCAGGCACCGGATGCGGAAGTACTGATGTTGTCCAATGGGAGGAGTTTTGCTGCCGGAGGATATACAGAACGGTTTTCAGCATTTGCTCACAGGCGGCTGAAAATTGAGATACCAATCCATGGGGATTGTGCAGAACTGCATGACAGGATAGCAGGATGTCCGGAAAGTTTTGTACAGACAAGAGCCGGGATTCACCATCTGCTGGAAGCAGGTGTGGAAGTGGGAATTCGGATTGTGGTATCAAGACTGAATTATAGCAGACTAAATGAACTGATCCGGTTTATCAGCCGGGAGTTCCCGGAGATAAAGTATGTGAATCTCATGGGAATGGAAGTACTGGGAAATGCCTGGAAAAACAGAGAACAGGTGTGGATCGAATTTGATGAAGTAAAAGACAGCCTTCAGCAGGCGGTGGAACAGTGTTTTGCCTGTGGAATCATCCCAAGTCTGTACAATTATCCGCTTTGTCTGTTTGACCGGAAATACTGGTATTGTTACCGAAACAGTATCAGTGATTATAAAATACGGTATTTTGAGGAATGCGAGAAATGCACAGAGAAAAGCCGGTGTGGTGGATTCTTTGCATCCACATACCGCTATACCAGGTATAAAGTCAGGGTACAGGTATGAAAAAGAATTTTTTTAACTACAGAGAGATGAGACAAAAGGTCTTGCTGACCAATGATCTGGGGAGATATGTATTCCTCTCCAAAGAAGAATTTTATCGGTTTCTGAGAGATCAGCTGGATCCACAGGAGGAGATCACCCAGAGATTAATGGATGAATTCTTCTTATATGATGGCAGTGAATATGAGTTTGTAGAACGGGCTGGAGAAGCTTTTCGAATGTACCGGCGGAATCTGTTTCAGGGAGCGGCGCTGCATATCTTTGTGCTGACTAAGCAGTGTAATCAGCAATGTGTGTATTGTCAGGCGTCTACAGAACTGGAGCGTCATACGCAGATGTCAGGGGAGACAGCCGCAAAAGCAGTGGATATTGCACTGCAGACGACGGCACAGTATGTGACCTTCGAATTTCAGGGCGGGGAGCCGTTGATGAATTTTGATACACTGCAGTTTATTGTAGAGTATGCAGAAGAACAGAATCAGAGTTGTGGAAAGAATCTGGAGTTTTCGGTTGTAACGAATCTGATGCTGTTAGATGAGGAGAAACTGGAATTTCTGATAAAGCACGGAGTTTCGATCTGCACATCGCTGGACGGAGATGAGATCTTACATAATAAAAACAGACCTTATTTTCAGCAGAATACATTTGAGATTCTGAAAAAGAAAATACAGATGATTCAGGATAAAGGTGCTTCGGTGTCAGCCATTCAGACAACGACCAGGGATTCACTTCCCAGATATCGAGAGATGGTAGATCAATATCTGGCATTCGGATTAAATCAGATCACCATACGTCCGTTGACGCAGCTGGGGTATGCAGCGAAGAACTGGGCTAAGATCGGATACACAGTGGACGAATTTCTGAATTTTTACCGGAAATCCCTAGACTACATTATAGAACGAAACCAACAGGGAACCTTCATTCTGGAAGGACATGCGCGCATGTTTCTTTCGAAGATATTCTGCAGAGATGCAGGCAATTATATGGAACTGCGCTCACCATGTGGCGGTGCGATAGGTCAGCTTGCCTATTATTATAATGGAAAGGTGTATAGCTGCGACGAGGCGAGAATGCTGGCAGAGATGGGGGATGACAGTTTCTGCTTGGGAAATGTGGAACAGGATACCTACGAAAGCATTGTAAATAATCCTGTCTGTAAGACAATTGCGAAATCCTCCTGTCTGGAAGGACTGGCAGACTGCGATGGCTGTGTGTATCAGCCATATTGTGGAACCTGTCCGGTGATCAGTTATGCAAGATATCAGACCGTTTATCCGTCCATGCTTCAGGAATATCGATGCAGAATCTATAAAGGAATACAGGACATTCTCTTTGAAAAACTGGAACAGCAGGACGAGGAAGTAGTAGAGATATTCAGACGATGGTGTGAGTAAAGAAGGGAGAGAAGACAAATGAGAAAGGGTATGAAGAATCTGCTGAGAGTAATGCTGCTGAGTTTTCTGGTTCTGTTCGGAATACAGCAGCCGTATCAGGCTCAGGCAGCATCAGGAACCATAAGGTATGAAGATGGAGAGCGCTATGTTGGAAAGTATAATGCAAAAACAGAGCGAAAAGAAGGAAAGGGAAAATATTACTGCAACAATGGCTGTGTGATCACCGGTACTTGGAAAAATGACTACCTGACAGGAAAAGCTACCGCTGTTTATCGCAATAAAGACAAATATGTTGGATATTTTAAGTATGATCAGCGCAATGGCAGCGGCACCTATATCTGGAAAAATGGAGACAGGTATAAGGGATCGTGGAAAGACGATGTCATGAATGGAAAGGGCAAGTATACCTGGAAAAATAAGAATTATGTAACTGGAACCTGGAAGAATGGCAAACTGAATGGCAAAGCGACTTTAAAGATTCGTAAGTACAAATATTCCATTCGGGTATCAAATGGAAAGCTGAAGAAAGTATACAGAAGAAAGAAGGCGTAGATATGGATAAAGACAATATTTTTCCAACGATCAAAAAAGGTCTGGAAGATTTTATTCAGGAAGAAGAAGGAAATATTTCCAGATCAAAAGTGGCCATGATCGGCTCTATGATGGTGATTCTTGGTGTGATGCTGGCAGATGGAAGCGTCTATGCGGCACACCGGTCTCATAGTTCCCATAGTTCTCATCGGTCTCACAGCAGTCACAGCTCCCACCGTTCAGGAAGTCACAGCAGCCACAGCTCCCACTCATCAGGCAGTCATAGCTCCCATTCTTCTGGAAGCCATTCATCCGGCAGCAGTAAATTAAAAGTGTCTCTTCCGAAGATGCAGATACCGCAGTCTACACCGGATATGTATTAGATCGTTTAATGAATCAGGAAGGTCTCATATTTGCGGGACTTTCCTGATTTTTTAGTTCTTATCGTTTGTGGTTGGTATTATTGCCTGATTTCTAATGGAAGGATGGTACGGTATCCAGCCTTGGTTTCAGAAATTTCAATACGAACGTGATATACATCTTCAAGTATGGATTATTTTAATTTTTTTATTATAGCAGTTTACTCATACCCTGGTACGGGGTAAAATAGTAAATCATAACATCCCACAGGAGGTAATGCCATGCTTACAAACTGGAACCCGGCGCATATGCCGGAAAAAGAGGAATTAAAGACGCGTTTGTCAGATGCGAGAAATCAGTTATACGATCTGCAGATGAAGATCAAGGAACACAAGGTACCGGTATTGGCATTGTTTGAAGGCTGGGGCACTGCAGGTAAGGGCAGTACCATTGGCAAGGTAATCCGCAATATTGACCCGCGGTTTTTCAAGGTTGTTACCATGTCAGAACCGACCGCGGAGGAGCAGCGATATCCGTTTCTGTATCGTTATTTTAAGCATATCCCGGAACAGGGAAAGTTCACATTTCTGGATTCCGGATGGATGGAACAGATCTGCAGGGAGCGTCTGGAGGAAAAGAATGATGAGAAGGAATATGGCAGCAGAATTGAGAGTATCCGCCGGTTTGAGCGTCAGCTGACAGACAACGGATATCTGGTGCTGAAGTTCTTCATGCACATCGATCAGGAAGAACAGAAGAAGCGGGAAGAACGTCTTCTGGAGCATAAGGACACCAGATGGAGAGTGTCAGAGTTTGACCGGTGGGAGAATGCACATTATAAGAAGTGTGTAAAGGTATTTTCCCAGTATATGTCAGATACCAATGCGTCCACATCACCATGGTATATCATAGATGCCAGTGAGCGGAAGTGGGCAGAACTGCAGGTGTTGGAGACCATGATCAGCAACATTCAGGTGGCACTGCAGAATCAGGCACATTCCGTACCAATTCTGCAGAATGTATTTCCATTGGAGCAGATTCCACGCCTGTCCGAGATCGAGCTGAAGGATAAGGAACTGGAGGAAGCAGAATACAAAACAGAGCTGAAGAAGCTGCAGAGTGAACTGGGGGAACTTCATAACCGGTTATACAGAAAACGGATTCCGGTGATTATTACTTATGAAGGCTGGGATGCTGCCGGAAAAGGCGGGAATATTAAGCGCATCACGGAAGCACTGGATCCGAGAGGATACGAAGTGCATCCCATTGCCAGTCCCGAACCGCATGAGAAAGCAAGACATTATCTGTGGCGTTTCTGGACGAGACTGCCAAAGAATGGTCATATTGCGATCTTCGACAGAACCTGGTATGGACGTGTCATGGTAGAGCGGCTGGAAGGATTTTGCAGTGAGAATGACTGGCGGCGTGCCTATAACGAGATCAATGAGTTCGAAAAAGAACTGAAGGAATGGGGTGCTGTGATCATAAAATTCTGGGTGCAGATCGACAAGGATACCCAGTTGGAACGCTTCGAAGAGCGCCAGAACACACCGGAAAAACAGTGGAAGATCACAGAGGAAGACTGGAGAAACCGTGAAAAGTGGGATGATTACGAAGTGGCGGTAGATGAAATGCTGCAAAAGACGAACACATCCTTTGCCCCGTGGCATGTACTGGAATCTGTAGATAAGAAATACGCCAGAATTAAAGCACTGAAAATCGTAATCGAAGAAATCCAAAAAGCACTGGGGGAATAAAAGATCAGTGCAAAGTGTGAAATGAGCGAAATACAAAGCAAAGGCATGGAAGAAATGAAATACAAGAATTATGACATTGAGTTGATCCGCAGCCGTCGCAAGACCATTGCCATTGAAATTCATCCAGATCTCAGTATAAGGGTGCGGGCACCGTTGCGGATGCCTCAGTATCGGATTATGGAGTTTTTGGAAGAGAAGGAGCATTGGATCGATCTGCACCTGGAGAAGATGAGGCAGAGACAGGAAAGTAACGCAGATCAGACGTCCCGAATTTCGATTTCCGAAGAAGAAATAAAGCAATTAACAGAACTGGCAAAAGAGGTAATCCCACAGCGGGTTGCCTTTTTTGCCGCACAGATGGGTGTGAATTACGGCAGAATCACGATCCGCAATCAGAAGACCAGATGGGGAAGCTGCAGTCAGGCAGGAAATCTGAATTTTAACTGCAGATTGATGAAGATGCCACCGGAAGTATTGGACTATGTGGTGGTACATGAGCTGTGCCACCGTAAGCAGATGAATCATTCGCGGGCATTCTGGGAAGAAGTAGAAAAGGTACTGCCAGATTATCGCGTTACACGGCAATGGCTGAAACAGAACGGAAGATAAACCTTTCTTGCAATCCATCCCAGAATCCGTTACAATAATACTATTGTGGAGTGAAATACAGAAGAAACGTATTTTGCAGGAAGAGCAAAATTCATGGAAAGAGGACAAGAGAGAGTATGATAGAGGCAATAGAAAGGATAAACAGTGTAGTCAACAATTTTATCTGGGGAGTTCCGGCCATGCTGTGTATTTTCGGCGTGGGGCTGTACTTAAGTATCAGGACAAACTTCCTGCAGATTCGGAAGTTCCCTTACGCGATTAAAACAACAATTGGACGAATGTTTCGTAAAAAGAATGCATCCGACGGTACACTGACTCCGTTTCAGGCTGTCTGTACCGCACTGGCGGCCACAGTGGGAACCGGTAACATTGCAGGTGTAGCAGGAGCCATCGCCATTGGTGGTCCCGGCGCTGTATTCTGGATGTGGGTATCTGCCCTTTTGGGCATGTGTACCAAGTTCGCAGAAGTGACCCTGGCAGTACAGTTCCGTGAGAAGAATGCCAACGGAGATCTGGTTGGCGGACCAATGTATTACATCAAAAACGGGCTGGGCAAAAAATGGCTGTGGCTGGCATATCTGTTTGCAGCCTTCGGTGTGCTGACGGTGTTCGGTACCGGTAATGCCACACAGGTCAATACCATTACCACTGCGGTGAATTCCGCACTGTTAAATTATCATGTGATTCCGGAGAGTGCGGTAGCAACATCGAATCTGATTATCGGCATTATTATCACCATTCTGGTTGGCATGATTCTTCTTGGAGGAATCAAACGAATTGGTCAGGTAACAGAGAAACTGGTGCCATTTATGGCATTGTTATATATCGTTCTGGCAATCGGTGTAGTCGTGATAAACATCCGTGTTCTGCCGGCTGTATTTGTATCTATTGTAAGAGGAGCATTTCAGCCATCTGCCGTAACCGGCGGTGTGGTAGGAAGCATGTTCCTGAGTATGAAAAAGGGAGTCTCCCGTGGTATCTTTTCCAATGAAGCAGGTCTTGGTACCGGATCCATTGCCCACGCCTGTGCAGATACCAGAAAACCGGTAAAACAGGGGATGTTTGGTATTTTCGAAGTATTTGCAGATACCATTGTGATCTGTACACTGACAGCGCTTGTTATTCTGTGCAGTCAGGTACCGATAAACTACGGAGCGGCAGCAGGTGCAGAGCTGACTATTCAGGGATTTACATCTGTATATGGCGACTGGGTATCCATCTTTACAGCCCTTGCCATGTGCTGTTTTGCTTTTTCCACCATTCTGGGATGGGGACTGTATGGCGCAAGATGTATTGAGTTCCTGTTTTCAGAAAAAGTCATCAAGCCATTCATGGTGGCATATGCACTGGTTGCTATTCTTGGTGCCACAGCGAATCTGGGACTGATGTGGAGCATTGCAGAGACCTTCAACGGTCTGATGGCTATCCCGAACTTAATTGCACTGTTCCTGCTGTCCGGAATAGTGGTGAAACTGGTAAAAGATTATTTTGCATCCGGTGAGGAATAGAACAGGAGAGAACATATGGAACAGATCGTACTCATTGGTTTTGGGGCAATCGGAATTCCCATTGCCTGGCATATGAATCAGTGTTATGGAGACCGATTTGCCCTGGTTGCCACCGGGCAGCGCAGGAAGAAGATGGAGAAGAAGCATTACTGGGTAAATGGAGCTGCCTTTTCTCCGAAGATAATTTCAACGGCAGAGGAGCTGGTGGAAAAGCCTTCCCTTGCCATTATCTGTGTCAAAAATTATGATATCGAATCTGCGATAGAAGATCTGCGTCCGGTGATTGCACCGGGAACAATTCTTCTTCCTCTTCAGAATGGAATCTATGCATTCCGGAGATTCTGTGAGGCATTTCCGGAGAATATTGTACTGAAGGGGTACATACAGGGACCGAATACCATTATGGATGGAGAAAATCTCCTTTTCACCAATGCGGGAGTGACCCACATCGGTGCATCTTCCTATTCCGGAGATGATATTGTACAGTATGTTTACCGGCTGATGCACAGTACCGGGCTGGATGTAGTGGTAGAAGCAGACATAGACAAAATGGTATGGAAAAAATGGATGCTGAATGTAGCGGGCAATTCTGTAACGGCACTGACCGGGGCAGATTACAGTAAGTTTCGGACTTATGAAGAGCTGCAGACCATCTGCCGGAAAAGCATGCGGGAGTTTGTGAAGGTGGCGCAGGCCAAAGAAATTCCCCTTTCTGAAGAAGATATCGAAGATATTATTCAGTATTATGTCAGCTACAAAGGCGCAAAGAAGACGTCCATGCTGGAGGATGTGCTGCATCACAGAAGAACAGAAAATGAGTATCTGGCAGGAACGCTTCTGCAGATGGCAAAGAAAAAGCAGATCCCGGTTCCGGCAACCGAGACACTGTATCTGCTGATGAAGGCAAAAGAAGAGATCTATCTGAATGAATAGTAGCACTGTATAATATGGATGTGAATCTGGTATATCAGATGTGAAATGGAAAAAGCTGAAAAAACTCTGGAAGAATAGAATGATCCGTGATAAGATAAGGCAAACATATTTTTGGAAACCAACAGACGGCAGAATATAAGACAAGGGGGATTTCGTTGGCGGGAAAAGGATTTGTCAGAGAATTACGGATACACAGGAAAACATTAAAAGATAAGATACAGGAAAAGGCGCGGGAATCAGTAACAGCAGTACTGCCGGTCATGGTGATAGTACTGATACTGAGTTTTGTCATAGCGCCTCTTTCCCCTGAGATTATGGTGGAATTTATCATAGGCGCTGTGCTGGTTATTATCGGCATGGCGTTTTTTTCACTTGGTGCAGAAGTTTCCATGACTCCTATGGGAGAACGGGTTGGCGGAAGTCTGGTGAAAACAAAAAAGCTGTGGTTCATTATCGGAACCGGATTTATTTTGGGAATTATTATTACCATATCAGAACCGGATCTTCAGGTTCTGGCGCAGCAGGTACCATCCGTACCCAATATGGTATTGATCCTGTCGGTGGCAGCAGGGGTTGGAATCTTTCTGGCAGTTGCACTGATGCGAATTCTATTTGGTTTTGCGCTGGCACCATTACTGATCGTATTTTATGTGATCATTTTTCTGCTGGCAATGCTGGTGCCGGGAGATTTCCTGGCAGTTGCCTTTGATTCAGGAGGCGTGACGACAGGTCCTATGACAGTACCTTTTATTATGGCACTTGGCGTGGGAATTTCTTCCATTCGTAATGACCGTCATGCGGAAGATGACAGCTTCGGACTGGTTGCGTTGTGCTCCATCGGCCCGATTCTTGCAGTCTTGCTGTTAAGCCTGATATATCAGACAGAAGGATGCTTTTCTCCGGAGAGAAGCGGAAGTATTGCGAATTCTGTAGAAGTCGGGCAGCTTTTTCTGGGGGCAATTCCGGAATACATAAAAGAGATAGGCGTATCCCTCCTTCCGATTACAGTATTCTTTGGGCTCTTTCAGATTTTTTCGCTGAAACTGGAACGAAGAACACTTAGTAAAATCCTGATTGGACTGGTGTATACCTATATTGGTCTGGTACTGTTCCTGACAGGGGCAAATGTGGGATTTATTCCTGCAGGAAACGCACTTGGAACTGTACTGGCATCGCTTCCGTATGCATGGATTCTGGTGCCTCTTGGAATGCTGATCGGGTATTTTATCGTAAAAGCGGAACCTGCGGTGTATGTGCTGATGAAGCAGGTAGAAGAACTGACAGATGGCGCGATATCGGGAAGGGCTATGCAGATCAGTTTATCCATAGGCGTTGCGGCGTCGGTAGGGCTTTCTATGATTCGAGTCTTAAAGGGAATCTCGATTTTATGGTTCCTGATACCGGGATATGCCATTGCATTGGGACTGACCTTCCTGGTTCCGAAGATCTTTACTGCCATCGCCTTTGACTCCGGTGGTGTGGCGTCCGGACCGATGACGGCTACTTTTCTGCTTCCACTGGCGCAGGGTGCCTGTATTGCCGTGGGAGGAGATGTAGTCCGGGATGCATTTGGCGTGGTAGCAATGGTAGCTATGACGCCACTGATTACCATCCAGATTCTTGGTGTACTATACGTGAAGAAAGAAGCACAGTCTGCAGGCAGAACACCTGGCATGGAATATCAGACAGATATGATGGAACTGTTTGCAGAGTATGGCGATGATGAAATCATCGAGTTCTGAGAAAGGAAAAACAGGATATGAGCAGAGTATCGATGCTGATTACCATCAGCAGCCGGAAAAAAATATCAGAATTTGTGAATTTTTATGAAACCTGGCAGGTAAAAGCCGGAACAATTTCCCTGGGGCGTGGGACGGCAGCCAGTGAGGTGCTGGATTATCTGGGACTGGAAGATGAAGAAAAGGGAGTTTTTTTCTCACTGGTTACAGACGCTGTATGGCAGAAGCTGCAAAAGGGACTGCAGAAAGAATTACAGATTGACATTCCGGGAACCGGAATCGCCTTTACCGTTCCCTTATCCAGCATAGGAGGAAAAAGGACACTGGCATTTTTCCTGGATGGACAGGAGTTTGAAAAAGAGGAGGAAGCAGAGATGACAGATGCGAAGCATGAACTGATTATTGCGATTGCCAATTACGGATATACAACGAAAGTCATGGAAGCAGCCAGATCCGGAGGTGCCACGGGTGGCACCGTGCTTCATGGAAAAGGCGTCGGAATGAAGCGGGCAGAACAGTTCCTGGGAGTCTCGCTTGTCTCTGAAAAAGAAGTGATACTGATCGTCTCAAAAAAAGAAGAGAAAAATGCGATTATGAATGCCATTATGGAAAAGACAGGAATCGGAACAAAGGCCGGAGCAATCGTATTTTCCCTCCCGGTTACCGGGGCGGCGGGCTTAAGGCTTCTGGAAGAAATGTAAAAACGGCAGCAGGCAGGGACATTATTTTTGTCCCTGCTTTTTTTTAGCAAGTTTTCGGTAAGTGCCTGCCGTCATCTGGCAGTACTTGCGAAAACTCTGTGAAAGATAGCTCTGAGAAGAAAAACCGGTCAGATGGGCAATATCTGAGATGCCATAGTCACTGTTTTCCAACAGATCCTTGCAGACTTCGATGCGCTTCCGGTTCAGATAATTAATCGGTGAGATATCATAATACCGGGAGAATTCGTGACTCAGATAATATTTGTTCAGGTGACTGAGTTCTGCCAGATGATCCAGAGTAATGTTATCACTGTAGTTAGAGTCCAGATAACGCTTGATGGCGGCACATTCACGGCTTGGATGCTGGGATGGCATCAGCTCAAAGGCAGAATCAGTAATACGGCGCAGCTGGATCATCAGGATCTCCAGCATGTGGCGGCAGATCACATCGTATCCTTCTTCCTGACGGTCCAGTTCGCGGAAAAGTGACTGGAAGTAGAACAGAAGGTTGACCTCGCGGTTGTGACAGTGCAGAATCTGAAAGTCTTTATGATCTTTAAAGGAAAAACCGATTCCGTCGATACCAAGGGTCAGATAACTCAGAGGAGGGCTGCCTTTGGAAAGTTCAGTGTGCAAAATCTGAGGATTAATGATGACCAGATCATCTTTGGCAATAGGGTAATGCTCATCCTCAATCAGGAATTCTCCTTTACCGTTCTGCACATAGAACAATTCAGTAAAAGCGTGGGAATGACGGATACTTGGCCAGTCACCTTCGTATCTGGAGGAAGAAGCACTGAGCAGTACCGCATCAGTAGCGGAAGACTGTTCGGAAGAAAATCGCAGGGATCTGGTACTCATAAAGACTCCTTTCCGGAAAATAAAATATTTATTAGGAATTTTGTTTTGAATAAAAATATACTTCTAAACAGAAAAGAAGGTTGACTGCTATAAAGTGTATATTTTATCTAAAACAATTTGAATTATTTGAAAAAACAAAGCAAATTCTCCAAAAAAATAGATACCTTGATTTCTGATAGTAAGTATAAATCCATAATAGCGCAAAAGAGACGTAAACGCAAGAAATCTAAAAAACAAAGCAAAAAGAGAATTGAAATACAAAAGAAAACAACGTATGCTAAAGACAGATGAAAAAACGTGAAAAAGATTTTCAAGGAGGATAAAAATGAGAAGAAAATTAGTAAGTGCAATTCTGGCGGCTACAGTAGTTGGAAGTATGATCGCAGCAGTACCGGTTGCTGCCGAAAGTAACGATGAGACATTAACCGTATGGTGCTGGGACCCGAATTTTAATATTTATGCTATGAAACAGGCAGAGGCAGCATATCAGAAGGATCATCCGGATTTCAAACTGGATATTCAGGAAAACGTATACTCCGATATCGAGACTAAGCTGATTACGGCTGCGACATCCGGGGATTACAGTACACTGCCTGATATTTTCCTGATGCAGGATTATTCTTATCACAAAGATGTTACCAGCTTCCCGGATGTATTCACAGATCTGACAGATTCCGGAATTGATTTTTCTTCATTCTCAGCCGGTAAACTGGCAGACTCTACGGTAGATGGCAAGAACTATGGTGTTCCATTTGATAATGGTGCAACTATCATGGCAATTCGTTCTGATATTGTAGAAGAAGCGGGACTGACTACAGATGATTTCAAAGATATTACCTGGTCACAGTTCATGGAACTGGCTAAGACAGTAAAGGAAAAAACCGGTACACCGATGCTGACTACTTCCGGTGGATCCGAACTGGTTCTGGAAATGCTTCAGTCCGCAGGTGCTTCTCCAATCGTAGACGGAGAAGTTAAGATTGCTGATAACGAAGTACTGGCACAGGCTGTTGAGGTATATGCAACTCTGGTAAAAGAAGGTTATATGACAGAGTACACTGATTGGGATCAGTATATTGCTTCCATGAACAATGGAGATGCAGCAGGTGTGATCAATGGATGCTGGATTATGTCTTCTATTCAGGCAGCAGAAGATCAGTCAGGTAACTGGACAATTGTGAATATGCCTGCACTGGATGATGTAGAAGGAGCAACCAACTACGCAAACTGTGGTGGTGCAAGCTGGGCAGTATCTTCCAACTGTGAGAATACAGATCTGGCTTTTGATTTCCTGAAATCCACATTTGCAGCAGATGTAGATCTGTATGATGATTTACTGGTAAATGCAGGTGCAATCGCAAGCTATCTTCCTGCAGCAGAATCCAGTGTATATCAGGAAGCATCTGACTTCTATGGCGGACAGAAGGTATATGCGGATATCGTAGATTTCGCAAGCCAGGTTCCTGCATTTGACTGCGGAGCTTACTATTCAGATATCAGAAGTGCTCTGACAGACGTAGTAACAAACGTAGTACAGAATGATGCAGATATCACATCTGAACTGCAGAATGCACAGGATACTGTAGAGTTTAATATTGAAGGTTAATCAGATCTTGACAGTATAAGATTTGACAGATGATTGAAGGGCCGCTGCAAAATGCAAGGATATTTTTGCAGTGGCTCTCTTTAGGAGGGAATATATGCAGCCAAAACGAAAAAAAATGAGCCTTCAGAAGAGACATAATCTGATTGGATGGGCATTTCTGATTCCGGCATCTCTTCTGATTTTTATTTTCTGCTTTTATCCCATGGTGCAGGCCATTTTGCTATCATTCAAGAAGGGCATGGGAGCAGCAGGAGTCTGGAATGGAATCGGCAACTATACACGTATTTTAAAGGATAAGACTTTCCGGCAGTGTCTGTTTAACACGGTATTCTATTTCATTATTCAGGTACCGATCATGCTGCTTCTGGCACTGATCCTGGCGCAGCTTCTGAATAATAAGGATCTGAAGTTTAAGGGGCTGTTCCGTACGATGATCTTCTTGCCGTGTGCCACATCACTGGTATCTTATTCTATGATTTTCAAGTCATTGTTTGCAGGAGACGGATTTGTTAATGCGATACTGACTCACATCGGAATGCAGCCGGTAGACTGGTTTCAGAATGCATGGGCGGCAAGATTTGTTATCATTATTGCCCTGATCTGGAGATGGACCGGATACAATATGGTATTTTATCTGTCTGGACTTCAGAATATTGACAGTTCTATCTATGAAGCAGCGCGGATTGACGGAGCAAACGGCATTCAGCAGTTTTTCAAAATGACGATACCACTGCTAAAGCCAACGATTCTTCTGACTGCAATTATGTCAACATCAGGTACCCTGCAGCTTTTTGATGAATCTGTGAATCTGACCGCCGGAGGACCTGGAAAGTCAACCATGACTCTGGCACATTATATTTTTAACATCTCTTTTGTAGAGACACCGAAGTTTAATTATGCAGCAGCTCTGTCCGTATTTATTTTGGTATGTGTGGCAATTCTGTCTGCAATTCAGATGAAAGTGGGTGACAGTCGTGACTAGTAATAAATGGAAAAACAGGATCTCTTATATTGTATTAAGTATCGCAAGCCTGCTATCGGTGTTCCCACTGTATTATATGATCTCCGGGGCAACGAATAAGAGTATCGATATTGTCCGGGGACGTTTGATTCCGGGAAGCTATCTGATGGAAAATTTTAAAAGTCTGACTGCTAATCAGAATCTGGGTCTGGCTATGTTTAACTCTTTTCGAAATGCGATAGTGATTACCATCCTGACACTTCTGATCTGTTCTATTGCAGGTTATGGATTTGAAATCTACCATGACAAGGGAAAAGACCTTTTGATGAGTATTCTGCTGCTTGCCATGATGCTGCCGTTTGTGGCACTAATGATACCGTTATTTACCATGTTTTCCAAAATAGGGCTGGTAAACAGCTGGATGGCACTGGTACTGCCGTCGATCTCCACCCCGTTTATGATTATGCTATTCCGTCAGGCATCCCGTTCCTTCCCGGTGGATATTATTGAGGCAAGCCGTCTGGAAGGAATGAGCGAGATTGCGATTTTCTTCCGTATGTATATACCGGTGATGAAGTCTACTTATGGAGCAGCTATGACGGTCACATTCATGAATGCATGGAATAATTATCTGTGGCCGAAGGTCATCTTACAGAATAATGAATCCATTACCATGCCAATGCTGGTAGCCAATTTAAAGAGCGGTTACAGTGTAGATTATGGAATGCTGATGCTGGGAGTACTGATCTGTACCTTACCGACAGCAGTGATTTTCTTCTGTCTGCAGAAGAGCTTTTCCAATGGACTGACAGGAGCGGTAAAATGATGACATTTGATTTTCTGGATAAAAAGGAACGGGACTACAGTATGGCAAGTCTGATGCAGGCTTACAGACTGGGACTGATAGAGAATCCAAGACTGGCAGCTGTGGAGCAGCGAAGGCAGGTGGAAAACAGGAGGCGCAGAGAGACACTGGAGAAAGGCGAGACGGTCTACGGACCTGAGCAGTATTCCCCGATTGCCTATCTGCACCATGAACTGACTGAGTTTAAGCTGGCTTATGCTTCAGAAAGCGCAGCCATTGACAACAGAGAAGTTTTCCGTCCGATCAGCCGGGAGGAAACAAGACGCTTTTATGAAACACACAAGAATCTGTTTACCAGATATCAGGGAGATGCATTTTCATATGAAGATGTGGAATTGATCATACGAAAAAAAATAAGGGAAAAGGAGTATGAAGATGCAGTACAGAACATATTATGTCAGCTCTGAAACAGGAAATGACTGCTATGACGGTCTGAGTAAAACGACTCCTTTTGCCACACTGAAGCGTCTTCAGCAGTGCAAATTGTATCCGGGAGATCAGATTTTGCTGGAATGTGGTTCAGTATTTGAAGACCAGTATCTGCATATATCAGATTCCGGATCAAAAGAACTGCCAATCGAGATTGGCGCGTATGGAAATGGCGCACTGCCAAAGATTCATGCCAACGGAACGGGTATCTGGTATCAGGATTATGGAATGCCGCTGGATTCTCCGACGCATGTATACAGGGGAAACGTGTCATCAGCAATTCTGCTCTATGATGCGCAATATATCTGGATTCACGATCTGGAGATTACCAATCAGGAGCCATTTACGACCATGGACGCATATTGTGCACCGGATAAAATGGACCGTACCGGAGTGGCAGTTGTGGCGCAGAACGGCGGTACCCTGCATGGAATTCATCTGAGCAATCTTATGATCCATGATGTGAATGGTAATGTATACAATAAGCACATGAATAATGGCGGAATTTATATGACGGCTCTGAAGCCGGAAAATGAGAAAGTAACCGGAGTGGCACGTTTTGATGGAGTGCTGGTGGAAGACTGCTCTGTGTGGCGTGTCAGTCGTTGGGGAATCGCAGTAGGTTATACTTATCAGCATGCAAGATTTACCGGAGCCGAGCTAGCAGAAGAGACATTTTTGCAATATGGACAGGAACATATTCTGCTGAGGAATAATTATGTAAAAGAGGCTGGCGGAGATGCCATCACACCAATGTATGCACTGCGTCCGGTAACAGAACACAACAGTGCAGATTCTTGCGCCTGTGAGATGAATGATCATGTTTACCGTCATCCGGGAGAGCGCATGGGTAAGGTGGCAGCGGGAATCTGGTCATGGAAATGTAAGGATGCTGTGTTCCGTTATAATGAAGTGCGGGATATGAAGCTGAATCAGGATGGAATGGCGTATGATGCAGATTCCGGAGACGGGACTCTGTATGAATATAATTACAGCAGTCAGAATGAAGGCGGATGTGTCATGTTCTGTCTGGAGGAAGCTATCCATAATACATTCCGATACAATGTCAGCGTAGATGATCTGGGAGGAATCTTAAGTCCTTCCGGCAATCCGGATGCATATGTGGCAGAGAATGAATTCTATGTGAGAAGAGGCGTTCCTCTTCTGAGAAATCAGATGAGTGACGGCAGAATCACACTGGAGAAAAATAAGATCACAATGATAGAGAACGAAAACGGAGGACAGAGATAATGGAGCAGAACAAAGGTCGTGTAACCATACCGACAGATCTGGATGTGGTGCCGCAGACACTGGAGATCATGGGTGAGTGGGGAGCAGATGCACTCCGAGACTGTGATGGCACGGAGTTTCCGCAGGAATTGAAGAATACCGGAGCAAAGGTCTATGCGACTTACTGTACAACCAGAAAAGATAATGAATGGGCAAAAGCGAATCCGGACGAAGTTCAGCAGATGTATATTATGTCATCTTTCCATACGGCAACGGAAGACAGTTTGAAAATCCATCTGATGGATCATCTGTATCCGGCAATGCTGAAGGTGAATGACCGGGATGATATCCGGAAATGGTGGGAAGTGACAGATCGTACCACAGGGGAAGTCGTTCCTGTCGGTGAATGGACTTACGAAAAAGAGAGCGGGGATGTGGTGATTCATCCGACAAAACGGTTTCATGAGTATACCGTCAGTTTCCTGGCTTATATTATGTGGGATCCGGTCAATATGTACAATGCTGTGGTAAATGACTGGAAAGATGTGGAGCCGCAGATTACTTTTGATGTGCGTCAGCCTAAAACGAAGGCGCATTGTATGGAAAAACTGCGTCAATTTCTGGATACCCATGAATATGTAGATGTGATTCGTTTTACTACTTTTTTCCATCAGTTTACACTGATCTTTGATGAACTGGCAAGGGAAAAATATGTAGACTGGTTCGGCTATTCGGCGTCTGTCAGTCCTTATATTCTGCAGCAGTTTGAACAGGAGGTGGGATATCCGTTCCGCCCGGAATACATTATCGACCAGGGATACATGAACAATACCTATCGCATTCCATCAAAGGAATTCAAAGATTTCCAGGATTTCCAGAGAAGAGAAGTGGCGAAGCTGGCAAAAGAGATGGTGGATATTGTACACGAATATGGCAAAGAAGCCATGATGTTCATGGGTGACCACTGGATCGGTATGGAGCCGTTTATGGACGAATTTGCGTCCATTGGTCTGGATGCAGTAGTAGGAAGTGTTGGAAATGGCGCAACTCTGCGCCTGTTCAGCGATATCAAAGGCGTAAAATATACCGAAGGAAGATTCCTGCCATACTTTTTCCCGGATACTTTTTATGAAGGCGGGGATCCGGTGAAAGAAGCAAAGGAGAACTGGGTAACTGCCAGAAGAGCCATCCTTCGCAGTCCGATCCAGAGAATCGGATACGGCGGCTATCTGAAGCTGGCACTCCAGTTCCCGGATTTTGTAGAATATATTAAGGACGTCTGCCGAGAATTCCGTACCCTGTACGACAATATTCAGGGAACCACACCATATTGTGTAAAGCGTGTGGCGGTGTTAAACTGCTGGGGAAAGATGCGCTCCTGGGGCAATCATATGGTGCACCACGCAATTTATTACAAACAGAATTATTCTTATTTTGGTATCATAGAAGCCTTAAGCGGAGCTCCATTTGATGTGTCCTTTATCAGTTTTGACGACATCAGGAACAATCCGGATCTGTTGAAAGACATTGATGTTATTATTAATGTAGGAGATGCAGATACAGCTCAGAGTGGAGGCGAAAACTGGATTGATGAGACAGTTATTACAGCAGTAAAAGAGTTTGTATATAATGGTGGCGGCTTTATTGGTGTGGGCGAACCTGCAGCACACCAGTGGCAGGGCAAATTCTTCCAGTTGGATGATATCCTGGGCGTAGAAGAAGAACGGGGATTTAACTTGAATACAGACAAGTACAACTGGGAAGAACACAGGGATCATTTCATTCTGGAAGACAGTGAGGGTGAAGTGGATTTTGGAGAAGGCAAGAAGAATATCTTTGCACTTCCGGAGACAGAGATTCTGATACAGAATCATCAGGAAGTACAGATGGCGGTAAAGACCTTTGGAAAAGGTCGTGGCGTTTATATCAGCGGACTTCCATACAGCTTTAAGAATAGCAGAGTACTCTATCGTGCAGTATTATGGTCCTCATCTGCCGAAGATCAACTGCACTGCTGGTATTCCTGCAACTACAATGTGGAAGTGCATGCATATGTAAAGAATGGTAAATATTGCGTGGTTAACAATACTTATGAACCACAGGATACGATTGTATACAAAGGAGACGGAAGCAGCTTTGAACTGCATATGGATGCAAATGAGATAAAGTGGTATCAGATCTAAAATAATACTTTCAGTAAATGGCAACAGAATGGCTGCATGAAAAGTCATGTAACATTCTGTTGTCATTTTTTGTTTTGAGAACGTGAAAAAAATCACATTTTTACAAAATGGTTTTGTTGTAAATATGTGAAAAAGTGACAACGTTTTCATAGTACAACACTGACAAAGTTGTGAAAATAGACTAAAATAGTGTTGCAAAACGAAGGAGTTTATGTTTAAATCACAATATAAGCGGGTGGGAAATGAAAAACATAAGAGGAAAAATAGATGACCGAATATGAAAAAATTTCACAATTCAATATGAAAAATAAGTCATCCAATAAAGTGACACTGAAGATGATTGCTGAGAAAGCAGGAGTGTCTGTATCCTGTGTGACAAGGTGTATAAATGATAGTGGTTATGTGGCAGAGAAGAAAAAGAAAGCCGTGCAGGCGGTGATGGAGGAATTGAAATATGTTCCAAACAGACATGCCAGAATGCTGCGGGGAGAAAGATCTAAACTGTTGGCATACATTTATTTGGCTGTTGATGAAAATATCTTTTTTACCAAGATCGCAACGAGAATAGAAAGTATCAGTTTTCGAAAAGGATATACCATTTTATCATTTGCATTGACGAATACCAATTCTATAGCATTTAAAGAAGTAATGGAATCGCTGATGTCTTACGGCGTGGACGGACTGATTTTTAACACAGGAAGTAATCAGTCCATTATAGAAAAGGTTAGGGAAGTTGTTCGGACTATATCGGTACCAACGGTTATGATTGAGCGATGTGGGGATATCTATAATGTGGAAAAGGTTCTGATTGATAACACAGAAGGCAGTTATATAGCAGTATCCAAGCTGGCTGCAATGGGACATCGACGGATTGGATTTTTTGGTGTCAATCCGGAATCCAAAGTAGAACAGGAACGTTATGACGGATACCTGCAGGCAATGGAAGAAGTAGATCCGGAGTATGCAAAAGGACACAGTTTTTTTACCACCGCATATACAGTGGAAAATGGATGTTATCGTTTCAGGGAGATTCTGGGTATTCTGGAAAAGGAAGAGGAATCCGTAAAACCAACAGCTTTTCTGATCGCATCCGATATTTTGGCGGCAGGCGCCTACCGGGCAATATCAGAAAGAGGGTTGAAAATCCCGGATGATATTTCACTGGTTGGTTATGATGATACGATTGCGGAATTCCTTTCCCCGCCACTTGCAACCATGCAGCTCCCGGCAGAGGAAATCGCTGAAGCAGCGACAGATATCTTAATTGATAGAATTGAGTCATCCACGGAGCATGATGCTCACAGAACAGTAAAGATCGGACCGGTATTTATTCCACGGCGTTCCGTAAAAGATCTCAGAGGACAGTAGAATCAGACATTGGATAAGGAGGAAAGACATGGAACAGCAGACTGAAAAAGTAAAGAAACAAAATAGTTTTGGAAGTATTCTAAATCAGTGGACTTCGTTTTTGATGCTGATGCCTGCAATTGCATCTCTTTTGATTGTTTCGATTTATCCTACGGTAAAAACCATTTGGATGTCATTTTTTGACAAGTCTATCTTGAAAAAAGAGGAACCGTTTATTGGATTGGCAAATTACATAGAATCTTTTTCAAAGGCGGGTACCTGGCAGACGATCTTTAATACTTTGTTTTTTGCAATTGTGTCCCTCGTCTTAGGAGTATCGCTGGCAATGCTGATAGCTACCAAACTTATCAAGCCTTATCCACTGAGAGGATTTTTCAGGGCAATGTTCCTGATTCCATGGGTAACTCCGCCACTGGTAGCATCAATTGTCTGGAGATTCATATTCAGTGAAAACTTCAGTCCGATTAATTCTATTTTATTAAAATTACATCTGATAAAAGTTCCGGTTAATTTCCTGGGAAGTACAGCAACATTTTTGGGAGTATCAGAACCGTTGATTGTATTGACGATCATCAATGTATGGTCCATTTTCCCATTCCTTATGGTCATGTTTATTGCAGGATTACAGACAGTTCCGCAGGAAATATATGAAGCGGCAAGAATGGACGGAGCCGGTAAAATGGCAACATTCTGGAAGATCACCGTTCCGTGTATCCGGCCGGTGATTACATCTTCCATTGTGCTGGAACTGATCTGGCAGTTTAATAATTTTAATATCAGTTACATGGTAACCAATGGTGGACCACTGGGATTGACTAAAACCATGGCGGTAGAAGTATATCAGGCGGCGTTTACCAATTACAGATATGGGTATGCTTCGGCACTTAGTATCATTATGATGCTGATTGCATTGATTCCATCCATTTTCTATATTCGTTCTTCACTGAAACCAGAAAATTAGAAGAGGAGATGAGCTGATGAATGCGAAGACAAAAAAGAAGATTCAGAAAGTTTGGAAAGTGATCTGGCATTATATTTCATTATTCCTGATCAGTTGTTTTGTATTACTTCCATATTACTGGATGATCGTGACAGCAGTGAAACCGACAGAAGAGGTAATGCAGTCACCAGCGACCTTACTCCCATCCAGATTATCTTTTACGAATTTTACAAAAGTGTGGTCCTCTATCCCACTTGCAACTTATATGAAGAACTCTATGGTAGTATCACTGACAGCAACGGTTGTGAGTGTCATATTTGCAACACTTTGCGGATACAGTATAAGCCGGTACATCCGCAAGAGAGCACAGAGAGTATCCTTTGTAATCATGCTGGTCAGCCAGCTGATTCCAGGAATAGTTACTATGATCAGCTTATATTTTATCATGTTCAATATGAAACTGACGAATACCTATGTAGGTCTTGTGATTGCATATGTGGTATGGGCAGTTCCGTTCTGTACCCTCATGATAAAGAGCTACTTTGATGCGGCAATTCCGGTGGCAATTGAGGAAAGTGCCAGAATCGACGGATGTAGTAATTTTGGAATATTCTGGAGAGTATGTCTTCCGATTTCTGTTCCAGGTATTATTTCAACAGGAATTTTCGCTTTCATTACGGCATGGAACGAATATATGTGGGCAAGTATTATTTTATCAAAAGACAAATTAAAACCGGTATCAGTAGGTATTTATGATTTTATAGGACAGTACAGTGCCAATACAAAGATGGCAATTACTATGACAGCCGGTATTATTATTACCATTCCGGCAATTATCATATTTGCATTTTTACAGAAGTATCTGATCAGCGGCTTATCAGCAGGCGCTGTAAAAGGATAAAAGAATAGCTTACTGTCAGGGGCGCAAGACGGGAAACTATGTCAGAAGGGTGAAACAAAAAGGATAATGTATTCTAAAGGAGGATATTTGATATGAAGAAATCTTTGATCGCATTAGGCATGACAGGAACCATGATTTTGGCAGGAACTTCTATGGTAATGGCAGAAGATAAGCCATATGACGGAACAAACCTGGTATTCTGGATGCAGGCTTATGGTTCAGATCCATCCATACAGAGAGCTGCTCTGGATAAGGTTACCGCAGATTTTCAGGAACAGACTGGTATTTCAGTAGAATACAATATTGTGGACTGGGGCAGTGCATCACAGAAGCTGACACTTGCCTGCACAGGCGGTGAAGCACCGGATGTGGCAGATATTTTCTTTACCAAGTCTCTGGCCACTATGAGTTCAGATGAATACGGATTGATGGAACTGAATGATCTGGTAGAAGAAATGGGTGGAGAGGATACCTGGATCACAGCCGGAAAAGATGAAGCCTGCGTAGATGGTGACTGGTATGGAATTCCATGGCGTGCTGATACCAGAGTATTACTTTACAATACGGAAGATTTTGAGAATGCAGGTATTACAGAAGCACCGACAACATGGGATGAACTGGTAGAAGATGCACAGAAACTGACTGTGACAGATGAGGACGGAAATATTACACATGCAGGTCTTGCATGGTATTCAGACATGGGACGTTACGATCAGACATGGTTCTCCATGCTGGCACAGTGTGGCGGTACATTGATGAATGATGAGTTTACAGAATTTACTCTGGATACAGAACAGTCTAAACAGGCACTGGCATTTTTATCTGACTGTATCAACACATACAACATTTGCAGCAACAGTCTGGATGCTTCCTATGATGCTGTAACAGAGTTTATGAGTGGTAATGTATCCATGGTATTTGGTGTAACAGGTGAAACAAAGAATAACATTCTCCAGAATGCGCCACAGATGGAAGGCAAGTTTGCATCTGCGCCGCTCCCAACTGCAACAGGCGCAGAAAATGAGAAAAATGGTATTTCTTTCTCTGCACCAATTGGTATTTTCAAAACAACAGAAAATGCAGATGCAGCAAAAGAATGGGTAAAATATTTCTGCAGTGAAGATGTACAGCTGTACATGAGCCAGGAACTGGGACTGTTAAATTCCAACTGTGCAGTAATGGAAAATTCTTACTTCACAGAGGATGACTGGTTAAAGGCATTCTCAACTACCATTGCAAATTCTCAGTCCGGTGATATGCCTCTGACTACATGGAGCCAGATTGATGCATGGCCAGATGGACCGATTCCAAGTATGTGCGCAAATGTTGTAAACGGTACAGATGCAGATACTGCAATTGCAGAGTGCTTGAGCCAGATTGAGGCAATTGGCTTTTAAGTAGAAACGACAAGGAAAGGTGTGACAGAAATTATGAAGGCAATTATGTATGAAGGACCAAGAGATCTGAAAATCATTGATGTGGACAGACTTCCAATGGCAGAAAACCAGATCCGTTTAAAATCTCTTTATTCAGGCGTCAGCCATGGAACAGAAATGAATGTATACAGAGGTTTGGCACCATTTTTTCGGAAAAAGCAGGATCCGGTAACTCGTCTGTTTGTAGATGCAGATGAGAGTGAACTTTGGGAATATCCGGTAAAGAGCTGTGATCCTGGAGTATGGTACATGGGATATGCTTCTGTGGGAGAAGTAATCGAAGTAGGTAGTGCGGTAACCGGTATCAAGGTCGGAGATATCGTGACGGTAAGTGCACCTCATCAGGAAGAAAACGTGGTGAATGCAGCAGATGCTGTGATTCTTCCAAAAGAGATTCCTGCGGAAAAGGGAATTCTGTTTACCAATCTGATTACTGCTTACAATGGAATTATGGACACACATATTAATCTGGGAGATACCGTTGTGGTCAGCGGACTTGGCGTCATCGGTCAGCTTCTGGTGCAGATGGCGAAGATGAGTGGGGCGTTTAAAGTATACGGAATCGATGTACTGGAAAAGAGAAGAAAAGCGGCACTGGAGAATGGAGCAGATGAAGTATTTGATCCAACCGCTGGTGATGTGGCAATGGAGATCCGCAAGAGAACCAATAACCGTGGAGCGGATAAAGTAATTGAAGCATCGGGCAATGGTGCAGCACTGAATCAGGCAATCCGGATTGCAGCACCGGAAACAACGATTACCGCTCTGGCATGGTATCAGGGAGCTCTTTCCAAAGTAGATTTATCAGAAGAATTCCATCATAACCGGATTGGAATCAAACAGTCTCAGACAGGCCATGTGGCGCCAGAGTTCTCGAATCTCTGGGATTACCCAAGACGTGTGGAATCCTGCCTGGAGATTCTGAAAAAGCTGAAAACAGACAATCTGTTTACGGAATTCGCTTATGATGATATATGTACAGCTTATCATACCATTGATAAAGAACCGGCAAAAATTATTCAGGCTGTAATTACATATTAAGTAATCAAAGTCCTATATCTTGTATCGTATGGTAAATAAGTACCCTGACACAAGGTATGGGACTTTTTTCAGAGAAAAAGGAGAAATGAAAAATGAAATTATCAGTATGCATAGATGCAGTTTTTATGGGAGAAGATATCGAAAAAGCAATTCACAAAGTAAAGGATATGGGGATTCCGGCAGTAGAATTCTGGAGTTGGGACGATAAGGATCTGGAGAAGCTGAAAAAAGCAAAACAGGAAACAGGAATTGAGATCGCAGCATTTTGCACAGGATTTATCAGCCTGGTAGATGAAAGTAAAAGACAGGAGTATATTGATTCCCTGATTCGGACAATAGAGATTGCCAAAGAACTGGGATGCAGGACACTGATTTCCCAGACTGGTGCAGATATGGGAATCGCAAGAGAAACACAGCATGCATCAATGGTAGAAGGATTAAAGGCGTGCGTACCTTATCTGGAAAAAGCAGATATGATGCTGGTGATTGAGCCGTTAAATACCAGAGTAGATCATCAGGGATATTATCTGTCAAGCTCAGATGAAGGTGCAGAAATTATGAAAGAAGTAGGAAGCAGCCATGTGAAGATGCTATATGACATCTATCATCAGCAGATCACAGAGGGTGACCTGATCCGGAGAATCAGAGAGTATGCACCGTTGATCGGACATTTTCATGCGGCCGGTAATCCTGGAAGACATGAATTGTATCGTTCAGAGATTGATTATCGTAAAGTATTGGAAGCCATTCGTGAAACTGGGTATGAAGGATATGTAGGACTGGAATATTTCCCGGTGGATGAAAAAGAAAAAGGGCTGGAATATGCAAAGCAGGTGATGGAATGAAAAAGATCAAAGCAGCAATTATTGGCTGTGGTGTAATCAGTGAGGTATATCTGGATTCTATAAGAGAAAATTTTCAGATATTGGACATTGTGGCCTGCTCAGATCTGGATGAAGTTAGAATGAACAGCACTGCTCAGAAATATGGAATAAGAGCGGCTGCCTATGAGGAGATATTGAAGGAACCGGAGATTGAGATGGTAATCAATTTGACCAGTCCGGCAGTACATTATCCGCTGACAAAGCAGGCACTGGAGCACGGAAAACATGTATATTCAGAAAAGATGATTGCAGTGGAGCTGGAACAGGCGAAAGAATTGTGTCAGATTGCAGAGAAAAATAAGGTGCGGCTTGGGTGTGCACCGGATACATTTTTGGGTGGTGGAATTCAGACAGCAAAGTATGCTCTGGAAAAAGGGATGATCGGTATACCACACAGTGGCTTGATTTCTCTGTCAAGAGATTATCGTGTGTATGGAGAGAACCTGCCACATTTATTCCGACATGGCGGATCCGTTCTGTATGACATGGGCTGCTATTATCTGACAGCCTTTGCGAGCCTGCTGGGACCGGTGAAGTCAGTAATGTCATTTGGAAAGAAGACAGAAGAAATCCATAAAATAAAACGTATAAGCAGCAGGTTCTATGGTCAGGAGATTCCACTGGATGACTGTAATGTTATCACGGCAATTCTTGCCTACGGAAATGGTACGCTTGTGACATTACATATGAATTCGTCTTCTGTTGTAGATGAGACATTTCATCTGGAATTATACGGTGACAGAGGAATCCTGCGTCTGGGAGATCCAAACACATTCGGTGGCAGGGTCAGCATTCAGAAACCACATAACGAACCGCTGGCAGTTCCGCTCAGTCATGGATTTCAGGAACAGTCCAGAGGGCTGGGAGCGGCAGAAATGGCATGGTCCATATGCAGCGACAGACCTCACAGAGCTTCCAAAGAAATGGCATGCCATGTACTTGAGATTGTTCATGGTATCTTTTGCAGTATAGAGACACAGACAGTGTATCAGATGACTACAACATTCAGGAAACCGGAAATCCTGCCAGAAGGTTATATCGGAAAAGGCTTCTGGGAACCTGAGGAAGAAACTGCCTTGTTATAAAAGAAAAGCAGATTTGGGGATGCAGGAGGATGTATTTATGTTGCAGATGAAAAAAAGAAAGTTCAGTGGAACTACGGATACGAAAGTATCACCAAGAGAGCAGCGCAATCAAGAACTTGCCAGGATACTCGCAGAGGAGGGAATTGTTCTGTTAAAGAATGACGGGATCCTTCCGTTAAAAAAAGAGAACAAAATCGGGCTGTTTGGAAACGGGGCTGTCTGCACCATAAAAGGTGGAACAGGTTCAGGAGATGTGAATGCCAGAAATGTGGTATCAGTCTATCAGGGAATGAAAAATGAAGGCTTTCAGATTACCAGTGAAGAGTGGTTGAAAGACTATGAAGAAAAATATAAAAGGGCGCGACAGAACTGGCGCGATTTGATTTTGCATAGGACAGAGAAGGCGGGCATATCCGATTTTTTCAATATTTATGTTGCCAATCCATTTCAGATGCCGGAAGGAAGAAAAATCATCAGAGAAGATCTGGCAGGAACGGAAACAGCAGTTTATGTGATTAGCAGAAATGCGGGAGAAGGAGACGACCGTCATGCAGAACCGGGAGATTATTATCTGAGCGCTCTGGAAAAAGAAGAACTTCGTGTACTGTCAGAGTTCTGTGAAAATCTGGTTATATTGATAAACAGCGGAGCACAGATCGATCTGGAAGAATTGCTGGCAGTAAAGAAGATAAAAGCGATTATGAACATTTCCCAGCCTGGAATGGAAGGTGGGAATGCAGCAGCCGGGGTGCTGTCAGGAAGAGTCTGCCCAAGTGGAAAACTGACGGATACATGGGCAGTAAAGTATCAGGACTTCCCAAATGCAGATGAATTCAGCTATCGTAATGGAGACACTTCAGAGGAAGTCTATTCAGATGGGATCTATGTAGGGTATCGTTATTTTGATGCAGCGCAGATAGAACCAAGATATGCTTTCGGATATGGCCTATCATATACGGAATTTGAGATTGCCGTAGAAAAAACAGAACTATATGGAACCGAGACGCGAGTTGCAGTAAGGGTGAAAAATACAGGGAAACGTTTTGCAGGGAAAGAGGTAGTTCAGATCTATCTTTCCTGCCCGCAGAAAGAGCCAAGAGAAGTAAAGAAGCTGGTGGCATTTGCAAAAACGAGATTATTAAAACCGGAGGAAGAGGAACAGCTGACACTGATCTTCGACCAGAAGAACTATGCCTATTACAGTGAAACGGACCATAGCTGGAAAATAGAAAGTGGGGACTATATTCTGCTGGCCGGGAATGCGTCTGATCATCTGAGAGCTGTAAAAGTGGTTACAGTAGAACAGACAGTGACCATTGAGAAAGCGCACAGAATAGGTTCTTTGAAGCAGAGCCTGAAAGAATGGGAACCAGATCCTAAAGTGGCTGTTGAAAAACGAAAAGAATGGATGGAATCAGCAGAAAAAGATAGCGGTAAATTGATTCTGACACCAGTGGAAGAAGAAAAACAGATCTATGTCAGTCCATTGGCACAGGAAGCAGAAAAAGTAGTAAAAAAGCTTTCTGACAGGCAATTGGTTTTGATGTCTCTGGGAGAAATCAGCAAAGGGCATGAAGTAGCTCTTGGAGCGGCGGGGATCATGGTGCCGGGTGCAGCAGGTGAGACAAGCGGATGTCTGGAAAAAGAGTATCAGATACCGGGAGTGTCTATGGCAGATGGTCCGGCAGGCTTACGTATTATGAAAGAATACAAAGCAGATATAGAAGCAGGAAATGTGTATACAAATGGAATTCTGGGATCCATGGAAAATGGATTTTTCCTGAAAGAAGAAAAGAAGGAATTACAGAACGAAACGATATTTTATCAGTTTTGTACGGCGTTTCCGGTTGGAACCATGATAGCACAGACATGGAATGAAGAACTGCAGAGAATGTTTGGCAGGGCAGTGGGAGAGGAACTTCAGGAAATGGGGATTTCCTGGTGGCTGGCACCGGGAATGAATATACACCGTAATCCGCTTTGTGGAAGAAATTTTGAATATTATTCAGAAGATCCATATGTTTCGGGAAAAACAGCGGCAGCAGTTACCAGGGGTGTACAGTCTGTTCCCGGAACCGGAACAACCATCAAGCATTTTGTATGCAATAATGCAGAACAGAATCGAATGGGATCAAACAGTATTCTCTCGGAACGTACACTGCGTGAGATTTATCTGCGGGGATTTGAGATTGCAATAAAAACAGCTCAGCCTATGGCAGTGATGTCATCATACAATCTGGTAAATGGAATACATGTATCGGAGAATCATGATCTTTTGACAAACGTATTAAGGGGAGAATGGGGATTCGCGGGTATCGTCATGACGGACTGGACAACCACAACAGCAGGAGGCAGTACGCCATGGAAAGTAATGGCCGGAGGCGGCAACCTGATTATGCCTGGGGCAACGTCAGATATCAGTGATCTGGAAAATGCATTAAAAAAGGGAAAACTCAAAAGAGAAGACCTGGAAAGCAGAATTCAGAAGCTGTTGGAAATTATATATCAGACGAATGCATATGAAGGATGCAGAAGTTACAATGAACAATTTGAACAGGGATGATAAATATGAAGAAATATATTATGGCTCTGGATGCCGGAACCACCAGTAACCGGTGCATACTGTTTGATAAGAATGGAAACATATGCAGTGTCTCACAACGCGAGTTTACTCAGATGTATCCACATAGTGGATGGGTAGAGCATGATCCTTATGAGATTTTTAACATTATGCTGGGAGTTGCCCGTGATGCTATACTGAAAGCTGGAGCACAGGCGGAAGAAATTGCGGCTGTTGGCATTACGAATCAGAGGGAAACAACGGTTGTGTGGGATAAAAACACAGCGCAGCCAGTATATAATGCGATTGTGTGGCAATGCAGAAGAACCGCAGAATACTGTCAACGGCTGGAACAGTGGGGATGGGGAGAAAAGATACAGAAAAAGACAGGACTGAAGCTGGATGCATATTTTTCTGCTACCAAAATAAAATGGATTCTGGATCATGTGGAAGGAGCAAGAGAAAAGGCAGAAAGGGGAGAACTGCTTTTTGGAACGATTGAAACATGGTTGATCTGGAAGCTGACAAAGGGTAGAATACACATAACAGATTATACCAATGCATCAAGAACGATGCTGTACAATATTTTTGAATGTAGATGGGACCAGGAACTTCTGGATCTGTTTCAGATACCGGTATCCATGCTCCCAGAAGTGAAAAACAGCAGTGAAATCTATGGCTGTACGGCACCAGAGTTCTTTGGAAGTGAGATTCGAATTGCAGGTGCTGCAGGAGATCAGCAGGCGGCTCTCTTTGGACAGCAGTGTTTTCAGCCCGGAATGGTAAAATGCACTTACGGTACCGGTGGTTTTCTGCTTATGAATACAGGGTACAAACCAGAGATGTCATCAAATGGGCTTGTAACCACAATCGGATGGGGAATAAAGAACGAGATTACATATGCACTGGAGGGCTCGGTGATGATTGCAGGTGCCGTGATTCAGTGGCTGCGAGATGAACTGCACCTGATTGATTCGGCAGCAGATACCGAGTATCTGGCATCCAAAGTAAAAGATACGAATGGAGCTTATCTGGTACCGGCATTTGTAGGATTGGGGGCTCCCTACTGGAATTCGTATGCGAGAGGCGTGTTTGTAGGACTGTCCAGAGGGGTAAATAAGAGTCATATGGTAAGAGCTGCACTGGAGTCTATGGCATTTCAGGCAAATGACGTGATTCAGGCAATGAGAGAAGATACCGGAATGGATATGAACTTGATCCGCATTGATGGCGGAGCCGGATCGAATAATCTGTTGGCACAGATGCAGGCTGATTTTTCCAATATATCTGTAGTACGTCCAGCGTGCGTAGAGACAACAGCACTTGGTGCCGCATATCTGGCGGGACTTGCGGCAGGATTCTGGGACTCATTGAGAGATATTCAGAAACATGTGCAGGAGAACCGTAGTTTTTATCCACAGATGGATCAGAACATAAGAAAAAAGAAGTTGGATGACTGGAAAAAAGCAGTAAAGTGTGCCAGTTATCTGACAACACTATAACGCAGTAAGAGAGGAGCAATGAGATGGAAACTAGACCGTATATCAGCTGGAAACTGGCAGAGAACTTTATGGTGGATGCGTTTCAGGCAGTAGGAGTGCCGGAGGCAGATGCCAGAATCTGTGCAGATGTATTACTGGAGAGTGACAGAAGAGGAATCGAAAGCCATGGATGCAATCGTTTTAAACCGATCTATATGGATCGGATTCTGAACGGGACACTGAAGCCGGTAACAGAGATCGAGATTCTGAAGGATACACCAACCACAGTGGTGATGGATGCCCATGATGGAATGGGAATGGTGGCAAGCCATAAGATGATGGAGATGCTGATTGAAAAGGCAAAGAAATATGGCATGGCAGGCGGCTCTATCCGTAATTCCACACATTACGGAATTGCAGGCTATTGGGCAACTATGGCCAGTAAGGAAGGTCTGATCGGAATAACCGGAACCAATGCAAGACCATCCATTGCACCGACCTTCGGTGTGGAAAATATGATGGGAACTAATCCGCTGACTTTTGCACTGCCGACAGACGAAGAATTCCCATTCTGTCTGGACTGCGCCACATCCATCGTACAGAGAGGCAAGATTGAATATTATGCGAGAGAAGGCAAGGATACACCTGCCGGAATGGTAGTCTCGGAGAATGGTGAAGCTATGACGAATTCAGAAGAGATCCTGAAAGCGCTGGTAGATGGAACTGCAGCACTTGCACCCCTTGGCGGCATCGGTGATGAGATGTGTGGATTTAAGGGATATGGATATGCTGCAGTTGTAGAGATTCTGTCAGCCGCACTTGCCGGAGGTCCGTTTATGAAAGCATTGACCGGATTAAATGCAGATGGATCCAGAGCCATGTATCATCTGGGACACTTCTTCTTTGTAGTAAATCCAGACTTCTTCATGGGTGAAGAGACTTTCCGTAAGACTGCAGGAGATATCTGCCGCGCTTTACGGGCTTCAAAAAAAGCACCTGGGCATGACAGGATCTATACTGCCGGAGAAAAGGAATGGCTGGTATGGCAGGAACGAAAAGAAAAAGGTGTACCTGTGGGAGAAGCGGTACAGAAGGAATTCATCGGTATCCGAGATAAGTACCATCTTCCGTATCAGTTTCCATTTGAGAAATAATTGGATCCCATGTTTGCGAGAATGAACATTGTATACATGAAAGAACAATATTGTATAAAAAGACATACAAAAAGATTGACACAATAATAACGCTATGCTAAAATTCACAGGTGTAAACATATGATACGTGAAGGGACATCATTGTGAATTTTGGCATAGCATATATACAGAAAAAAACAATTCAGAAAAAATTCATATACCCTCTGGTTTTCCTGTTGTTACTGATACCGGTTCTGTATTTCGCAAAAGGAAGTTTTGCTGATGAGATAGGGATGAATGAAAGCAGGATACACAGCACCAGTCTTACCGGACAGAAAGCGTTCTCGGTGAAGAGAGCGGCAGATGTATGGTATGAGACCGGATGCAGTGTCCGGGAACCGGAGCGGTCAATCAGACAAAGTTCTGTCACATCTTCCGGACTGTGTATAGAGACAGTTCCGGTTCAGTTTTATCAGAATGAGGTAAGGGAACATATACGAAAGAGGCATTCAGAGAGACCACCGGAACCTGGCAGGTCTAACTGGAGTCTGAGAGCACCGCCCGTTTACGTCTGTAACATATAAAAAACAGATAAACAGGAGGGGCAAATATGAAAAAAGATCACGGAGAAAAAATTGTAGTAATTGGAGCCGGCAATGTGGGAGAAGCAATTGCCTATACATTAATGGTAAGGAAACAGGCAAATGAAATTGTGCTGGTGGATGTGAATGAAGACCGGGCGAAGGGAGCGGCTATTGACGTGCTGCAGGGAACCAGTTTTCATAAACAGACTGGTGTACGACAGGGCGGATATGAAGAATGTGCAGATGCAGATATTGTGATCATAACCGCAGGAATTGCCAGAAAACCGGGGCAGACCAGACTGGAACTTGCCCGGACGAATGTGTCAATCATCCGGAGTATTACAGAAAGCATTATGAAGCATGCGGTGAATCCATTGTTGCTGGTAGTATCCAACCCTGCAGATATTTTAACCCGTGAAGTGCAGAAAGTATCCGGTCTTCCGTCGGAACGTGTCATCGGAAGCGGAACTTCTCTGGATACAGCCAGATTTCGTGCCAATATCAGTGCATGCCTGAATGTGAACGTGACAGATGTACAGGCATATGTATTAGGGGAACATGGAGACAGCCAGGTGGCAGTATGGAGCTCTGCATCGGTCAGTGGAATTCCACTTACAGATTACGAGAACATTCAGAAGGTGGAGCTGGACCGCAGGGAGATTACCGAACATACCAGAGATGGCGGAGCGGAGATTATCGGACTGAAAGGAGCCACCTTCTACGGAGTGTCAATGGCAGTGTCTACAATCGTAGAAGCAATTGTGAAAGATGAACATGCAATTCTTCCAGTATCACATGTATTGGGGGATACGTACGGCAGCTGGTCAGGAATTGCATTTTCTCTTCCATGCAGAGTTGGCAGAGAGGGAATTGAGCAGACTTTTCTGGTTCCGCTCAGTGAGGAGGAACAGAAAGCACTGGATCAGTCGGCAGAACTTCTGAAAGAATTTTACAGTCAGGTGAAAGAAGTGTAGGGGGATAAGAAGATGGATAAAAAAGAATTTGCGCTAAAACAGCATGAAGCATGGGAAGGAAAGATTGAAGTTATCAGCAGAGCAAAGATCGAGACACCGGAGGAACTGGCTGTGGCGTATACACCGGGAGTTGCAGAGCCTTGTCTGAAAATTGCAGAGGATGTGGATTTATCTTACAAATATACCAGAAGAAAAAATATGGTAGCTGTGGTGACAGACGGGACAGCAGTACTTGGTCTTGGCGATATCGGACCGGAAGCCGGAATGCCGGTAATGGAAGGAAAATGTGCACTGTTCAAAACATTTGCAGATGTGGATGCATTTCCGTTATGTGTGCGAAGCAAAGATGTAGATGACATTGTGAAGACAGTCAGCCTGCTGGCAGGAAGTTTTGGCGGAGTGAATCTGGAAGATATTTCGGCACCGAGATGTTTTGAGATTGAGCGGAAATTAAAAGAATGCTGCGATATTCCGATTTTCCATGATGATCAGCACGGTACAGCAGTCGTTACTACAGCGGCACTGTTAAATGCCTTGAAAGTAGTGGGAAAGAATCTGGATGAAATCAAAGTGGTAACATCCGGTGCAGGAGCAGCCGGAATTGCGATTATCAAGCTGCTGGTAAGTCTGGGACTGAAAAATGTGATCATGTGTGACCGCCATGGAGCAATCTATAAAGGCCGCGATAATCTGAATGCGGAGAAAAAAGAGATGGCTGAGATCTGCAACCAGAATATGGAAAAAGGTACATTGGAAGAAGTGCTGAAGGGAGCAGATGTCTTTATTGGTGTATCTGCACCTGGAACTGTGACAGAAGAGATGGTGAAGAACATGGCAGAAAAACCGATTCTCTTTCCGATGGCAAATCCGGTTCCGGAAATTATGCCAGATCTGGCAAAACAGGCAGGGGCAGCCGTTGTGGGAACCGGCCGCAGTGACTTCCCGAACCAGATTAACAATGTACTGGCATTTCCTGGTATTTTCCGTGGAGCACTGGATGTGCGGGCTAAGGATATTAACGATGAGATGAAAGTGGCAGCAGCCTATGCCATTGCAAATCTGATTCCGGAAGAAGAACTTTCGCCGGAATATATCATTCCGAACCCGTTTGATAAGCGAGTAGTAAAGGCTGTAGCTGATGCAGTGGCAGAAGCTGCAAGAAAAACAGGTGTTGCAAGAATATAATCTGCCAATTATGCACAAAAAAGAACCAATTTTACAAATGTTGTAAAATTGGTTCTTTTTTGTGTTAAGATAAAAACAATAATAAAAAACAGAAACTGGAAAGGGGAAAGATTATGGCCGAATATGAGGAAAAGAGAGAACAGGAAAACACAGTAGAGAATCTGTTGGATTATGCGTGGCTGCTGCATATGTTTCTGAATTTTTACGAAGAAAAACTAACAGAGCCACAGCCATGTGAGGAAGAATAAAATGTCTCAGAATAGAAAGTACATTGACAGATCACAGACTCCATAGTACAATTACCCTATTAAAACAGTGGGTAGTAAAGTGATAATAACCCGGCGGATGGTTTCCATCCGCTGTTTTTTAGAGTATAGATAGAGGAGTTATAGAATGTTAACACAGTTTTCAAGAACCGAGTTATTACTGGGAAAAGAAGCTATGGATAAGCTGGCAAACAGCCGTGTGGCAGTGTTTGGCATTGGCGGTGTTGGAGGATATGTGTGCGAGGCACTGGTTCGTACCGGTGTAGGATCCTTTGATCTGATTGATGATGATAAGGTATGTCTGACCAACCTGAACCGTCAGATTATTGCTACCAGAAAAACAGTAGGACAGTATAAGACAGATGTGATGAAGGAACGTATGCTGGAGATTAATCCAAAAGTAGATGTACGTGTCCACAAGTGTTTCTTCCTTCCGGAGAATGCGGATGAATTCCCATTTGAAGAATATGATTATATTGTCGACGCAGTAGATACCGTTACTGCAAAGATTTCATTGGTAATGAAGGCACAGGAGATGAACATTCCGATTATCAGCAGTATGGGAGCCGGCAATAAGCTGGATGCCAGCAAGTTCCAGGTGGCAGATATCTACAAGACCAAGGTATGTCCTCTGGCTAAAGTAATGCGCCGGGAACTGAAAAAACGTGGTGTGAAAAAGCTGAAAGTGGTATATTCCGAAGAACAGCCGACAAGACCGGTTGAGGATATGTCCATCAGCTGCCGGACACACTGCATCTGCCCGCCAGGGGCAGCGCATAAATGCACAGAGCGCCGGGATATTCCGGGAAGTGTGGCATTTGTGCCATCTGTTGTAGGACTGATCATTGCTGGAGAGGTAGTAAAAGATCTGAGTGTAAAATAATGATATAAGATTTTTGTGCAGGAGGAACGTCAAATGGGACAGTTAGAAGAAAAGTATGAAGCGTTGCTGGAGTATCTGCGCAGCCTGAATTCTGTGGCAGTAGCATTTTCCAGCGGTGTAGATTCCACCTTTTTATTAAAAGCAGCAAAAGAAGCACTGGGAGATAAGGTTATTGCAGTAACTGCGCAGTCCTGTTCTTTCCCGAAGCGAGAATTAAAAGAAGCAATTGCATTCTGTGAGAAAGAAGGCATCCGTCATTTTATCTGTGAATCCGAAGAACTTCATATTGAAGGATTTGCACAGAACCCAAAGAACCGCTGTTACCTTTGCAAAAAGGAATTATTCGAGAAGATCAGGAAGCTGGCAGCAGAACAGAATGTAGAGAATGTAGTAGAAGGATCCAATCTGGACGATAACGGAGATTACCGTCCGGGACTTCAGGCAGTAGCAGAACTGGAAGTAAAGAGTCCTCTTCGCCATTGCGGCCTGAGCAAGAACGAGATTCGCCTGTTATCTAAAAAGCTGGGACTTCCTACCTGGGAGAAACAGTCCTTTGCATGTCTGGCTTCCAGATTCGTGTATGGAGAGATCATCACAGAAGAAAAACTGGGCATGGTAGATAAAGCAGAACAGCTTCTGCTGGATCTGGGATTTCATCAGGTAAGAGTCCGTATTCATGGTATGATGGCAAGGATCGAGATCGAACCAGCAGAATTTGACAAACTGATGCAGTCGGAAGTCAGAGAGAAGATCACGAAAGAATTCAAATCCTATGGATTCACTTATGTGACACTGGATCTGATGGGTTATCGAACCGGCAGTATGAATGAAACCTTAGATATAAAAAAATAGTACCCGTCAGGGTGCTATTTTTTTGACACAGTGAAACAGGATATGCTATAGTTGCTGAAGAAGGAGAAAGACATGAGCATAACAGTAGAAGAATTAAGAAAAATGGATGCGGGTACTTATCAGTTAATTGATATCCGCAGTGAGAGTGAGATTGCACACGGTGCCATACCGGGTGCAACGGCGATTCCGGGGGAAAAGATCGCGGACAGCGAACTGACAGATAAAGGGAAAAAGCTGATTATCTGTTGTTCCAGAGGAAGAAACAGTGTGGATCTGGCGGCAGAGCTTTGTGAAAAAGGATATGATGCAGAGAGTCTGGAGGGAGGCTATGTTGCCTGGCTGATGGATTATATGAAGCGCCAGGAAGAAGCAGATTTTGCTAAAAATGTGGAACAGAGCCTGAGAAAAACTTACAAAAAAAGGATCTGGTCCAGGTTTTGCAGAGCCATTAATACCTATGAACTGGTGAAACCGGGAGATAAGATTGCAGTCTGCATTTCCGGCGGGAAAGACTCCATGCTGATGGCGAAGCTGTTTCAGGAACTGAAGCGTCATAACAAGTTTGAATTTGAAGTAAAATATCTGGTGATGGATCCCGGATACAATGAGGCAAACCGGCACATCATAGAAGAGAATGCCCGCAGACTGAATATCCCGGTAACGTTTTTTGAATCTAATATTTTTGATGCAGTGTATGAGATTGAGAATTCCCCGTGTTATCTCTGTGCCAGAATGCGAAGAGGGCATCTTTATGCCTACGCAAAAGAACTGAGCTGCAACAAGATTGCACTGGGACATCATTATGATGATGTCATCGAGACCATTCTGATGGGAATGCTCTATGGCGGTCAGGTACAGACCATGATGCCAAAGCTGCACAGTACGAATTTTGAAGGAATGGAACTGATCCGTCCGTTGTATCTGATTCGGGAAGATGATATCAAGTCCTGGAGAGACTATAACGATCTGCATTTTATTCAATGTGCCTGCAAGTTCACCGATACCTGTACCACATGTAATAATGAAGAGAACCGTTCCAAGCGAGTGGAGATCAAAGAACTGATCCGCACTCTGAAACAGAAAAATCCGTTTGTTGAGGGTAACATTTTTAAGAGCGTGGAAAATGTGAATCTGGATACAGTAGTGGAATATAAGGCAGGAGGAGTTCGTCACAACTTCCTTGAACGCTATGACAAAATGGGGAATACCGATCAGTAAAATGTGTGTTTTTTGTGAAATAAGGCTTTTTTCTCCTGTTTGAAATTGACAAAAAAAGAGTCATGAAGTAGAATAGTTGTGTTTAAAAAAAGTTAGCATAAGCTAATGAAAGTTACAATACAAGGAGGAAATGATCATGAAAAATGTATTCAAAAATGTAGACTGGAAAAAAGTGGGAACTTTCGCAGGTGGCTTTGTATTTGGAACAGCAGGTGTAAAAGTTCTGGCAAGTGATGATGCAAAGAAAGTATATACACAGTGCACAGCAGCAGTTCTTCGTGCAAAAGAGTGTGTGATGAAGACTGTGAACCTTGTACAGGAAAACTGTGAAGATATTCTGGAAGGTGCGAAAGATATCAACGAAGAACGTGCACAGAAAGCAGAGGCACAGGCATTCGAAGACGAAGATTTCAGGGAAGTAGAAGAAGCTGCAGAAGAAACTGCAGAAGAGACAGCAGAAGAGACAGCAGAATAAGGGGCGTTCATCAGTGAAGTTTCAGATTAAAAACGAATCAAAAAGACGTATCCGTATTCATATGTCAGTATACCGTATGAATTATGTACAGGCAGATACGCTGCAGTACTTCCTGACAGGTCTGAATGGAATACAGGAAGTAAAGGTGAATGACCAGACCTGTGACGTTACTGTTTATTATAACGGTGACCATACTGACCGTCAGGATATGCTGAAGAAGCTGCAGGGATTTCATTATGATGAGATTGAAGTACCCGAGCATTACATTCAGAACTCTGGCAGAGAATTAAATGCCGAGTATCAGGATAAGCTGGTATGGAAGGTGGCATTTCACTATGCAAGACGATGGTTCCTTCCTGCACCACTGAATGCCTGTTATAATACCGTAGCAGCAATTCCATACGTAGTAAAAGGATTGAAGTGTTTGTGGAATCGTAAGATCGAAGTTCCGGTACTGGATGGTACGGCAATCGGAGTATCCGTGATACGTGGTGATTACGTAACGGCGGGCTCCGTCATGTTCCTTCTTGGCATTGGTGAAATTCTGGAAGAGTGGACCCATAAGAAGTCAGTAGGAGATCTGGCAAGAAGTATGTCTCTGCATGTGGAAAAAGTCTGGATGAAGCAGGATGAAACAGAAGTTCTGGTTGACAGTAACAAGATCCGGAAGGGCGATAGAATTGTGGTCCATATGGGTAATGTGATCCCGTTTGATGGAACGGTAACGGACGGAGAAGGCATGGTGAACCAGGCATCTCTGACCGGAGAATCGGTTGCTGTCCGTAAGAATGAAGGAGCCGGAGTCTTTGCCGGAACCGTTCTGGAAGAAGGAGAACTGACCATTCGTGTAACTGCAGTAGGCGGTGGAAGCCGTTATGAGCAGGTTGTGAAGATGATCGAAGAATCCGAGAAGCTGAAGTCAGGACTGGAAAGCAAGGCAGAACATCTGGCAGACCGTCTGGTTCCGTGGACTTTAGGCGGAACTGCTCTGACTTACCTGCTGACACGCAACGTGACGAAGACATTGTCTGTACTGATGGTAGACTTCTCCTGCGCATTGAAGATGGCAATGCCGATTTCTGTATTATATGCCATTCATGAGGCAGGAACCCACCATATTACGGTAAAAGGAGGTAAGTTCCTGGAAGCGGTGGCAGATGCAGATACCATTGTGTTTGATAAGACCGGTACATTGACCGAGGCAAAACCGACGGTTGTAAAAGTGGTATCTTTTGACGGCAGAAGTGAAGATGAGCTGCTTCGTATCGCAGCCTGTCTGGAAGAACATTTCCCACATTCTATGGCAAAAGCTGTGGTACATGCGGCACAGGAAAGAGGTTTGGAGCACGAAGAGATGCACTCCAGGGTTGAGTATGTGGTTGCACATGGCATTTCCTCATCAGTCGAGGACAAAAAAGTCATCATCGGAAGTTATCATTTTGTATTTGAAGATGAAAAGACGGTCATTCAGGAAGATCAGAGAGCTATCCTGGAAGGACTTCCAAAGGAATATTCTCACCTGTATATGGCGATTGAAGGCAGGCTGTCTGCAGTTATCTGTGTGGAAGATCCTCTGCGAGAAGAAGCAGCGGATGTTATCCGTACACTGAAATCGGCAGGTATCTCCAAGGTTGTTATGATGACAGGGGATAATGAACATACTGCAAGAGCCATTGCAGAAAAAGTCGGTGTCGACGAGTATTATGCAGAAGTGCTGCCGGCAGATAAGGCAGGCTTCGTAGAACGTGAAAAGGCAGCCGGCAGAAAAGTAATTATGACCGGAGACGGCATCAATGATTCACCGGCATTATCTGCTTCTGATGCGGGCATTGCCATCAGTGACGGGGCAGAGCTGGCAAGAGAGATTGCAGATATTACCATCAGTGCAGATGATCTGTACCAGATTGTGATCCTGAAGCAGATCAGTGACCGGCTTATGAAACGTATTCGCAGGAATTATCGCAGCATCGTGGGAATTAATTCCACGCTGATCGGCCTGGGAGTACTGGGTATCATTCAGCCGACCACATCCGCACTGCTTCATAATACATCCACGTTGTTAATCAGCATGGGAAGTATGAGGAAACTGCTGTAGAAAAGGCAGATATCTGTAAAATAATTATCAGAGAAAACAAGGGGATTCTGGATAACAGAGTCCCCTTGTTTTCTCTGATAGAATATGTTAAGATCATCAAAGATAAGCAACGATACGATGGAGGAAAAACCTGTGAAGATAATTATAGCGGGGGATGGAAAGGTCGGTAACATGCTGACGAATCAGCTGTCTGCGGAAGGACATGATATTACACTGGTGGATTCCAACCCGGAAGTGCTGGAAGCAAGTATTGAAAATTATGATGTAATGACGGTGCAGGGCAACTGTGCATCCATGGCGGTACTCAGTCAGGCTGGTATTCAGGAGACAGATCTTCTGATTGCGGCAACCAGTGCAGATGAAGTGAATTTGCTCTGCTGTATGACTGCACATGGAATGAAACAGGGAATTCATACGATTGCCAGAATCCGCAATCCAGAGTATTCGGACCAGATCTATAAGATGCGGGATACGTTTGCGCTGTCTCTGGTAGTGAATCCGGAAAAGCAGGCAGCAGTGGAGATCGAACGTCTCCTGAAGTTCCCTGGATTCTTACACCGTGAGGCTTTTGTGGGCGGAAGAGTGGAGATTGCAGAGATCCGTCTGGATGCCAGTAATAAGCTGTGTAATGTGCCGTTGACCCGTCTGGACAGTATTGTGAAATGCAGGGTTCTGGTTTGTGCAGTATTGAGAAATGGCAGTGTTGTGACTCCAGACGGTAACTTTGTGCTGAAGGCAGGTGACAGGGTGTTCGTGACGGCACCAACCAATAATCTTGCTATTTTACTGAATAATACAGGCATTATTACGAAGAAAGTAAAAAATGTCATGATCTGCGGAGGAAGTAAGATCGGATTTTATCTTGCCCAGAGACTGCAGAAAAGCGGTATGTCGGTGAAGATCATCGAGCAGAGAAAAGAACGGTGTATTCAGCTGGCAAGTCTGCTTCCTAATGTAACGGTAATCCAGGGAGATGCCAGTAGCCAGGCACTGTTATACAGTGAGAAGATCGAAGAGATGGATGCGCTGG
This sequence comes from Jingyaoa shaoxingensis, assembly GCF_014385005.1. GTDB lineage: Bacteria > Bacillota > Clostridia > Lachnospirales > Lachnospiraceae > Marvinbryantia > Marvinbryantia shaoxingensis. Next base: position 54,027 of record NZ_JACRSZ010000007.1, read on the forward strand.
TAACATTGACAGGACTGGATGAGATGAACATGATTATTGCCATGTATGGCAAAAAGTGCGGAGTATCCCAGATTATTACAAAAGTAGGACGCCGCAGGAATGGTAATCTCTTAGACGAACTGGAGCTGGGAAGTGTAGTCTGCCCGAAAGAGCTTTGCTGTAATAATATCGTACGTTATGTCCGTGCCATGGAGAATCAGACTGGTGCTGCGATTACCGTGCATACCATTGCAGATGGCAAGGCTGAGGCAATGGAATTCAGAGTGAATGAAAAGGCAATTCATTGTAATGAGCCTCTGAAGGCACTGAGAATCCGCAAGAACGTACTGATTGCCTGCATTACACATGGCGGTCAGATTGAGATTCCAAATGGTAATTCCTGCTTTACTCCGGGAGACTCTGTAGTAGTAGTAACCAGCAGTGACAGAGTTCTGTATCAGCTGGATGATATTTTTGAATAATTGAGGGATTTAACAGATGAATTACAAGATGATGGGGCGGTTTGTAGCCCAGATTCTGGGCATTGAGTGTGTGTTCATGATTCCGGCTCTGGTAATCAGTATTTTCTGTGAGGAACGAGCTGCAATAAAAGGATTTGCCCTGAGTATTCTGATTATAGCATTACTGGGAGGAGTTCTCTATGTAATATGCAGAAAAGGAAAAAAGAGATTCTATGCGCGGGACGGTATGGTCTGCGTGGGTATCAGCTGGATTGTGTTAAGCCTGATGGGGGCATTGCCTTTTTATATTTCAAGGGAGATTCCAGCCTATATTGACAGTTTTTTTGAGATTGTTTCAGGATTCACTACGACAGGTGCATCGGTTCTCCCGGAGGTGGAACATCTTTCCAAAGGAATCCTTTACTGGAGAAGCTTCAGCCACTGGATTGGAGGAATGGGAGTTCTGGTATTTTTACTGGCGATCTCTTCTATGAAGGGAAGCAAAGGCGGCTATACCATGCATTTGCTCCGTGCAGAGAGCCCTGGACCGAATGTGGGAAAACTTGTTCCGAAGATGAAGCAGACAGCAGAGATTTTGTATGTGTTATATATTCTTCTGACTGTACTGGACTGTCTGTTTCTGCTGGCAGGCGGGATGCCTCTGTTTGATGCAGTCTGCACTGCTTTTGGTACGGCGGGTACCGGAGGCTTTGGTATTAAGAATGACAGTATCGCAGGCTATAGCATATATATTCAGAATGTGTGTACCATATTCATGCTGCTGTTTGGTGTGAACTTTAGCTGTTATTATCTGATCCTCATGAAGCAGTTCAGGGCAGTATTAAAAGATGAAGAATTGAGAGTGTATATTGGAATTGTTGTGGGAAGCACGGTTTTGATTACTCTGAATCTTCATGGATTTTACGACACACTGGGAGAGACAGTACGCCATGCGGCATTTCAGGTGGCAAGTATTGTAACTACTACAGGATTTGCAACGACAGACTTTGATCTGTGGCCAAGCTTTTCTAAGGCAATTCTGCTCTGCCTGATGGTGATCGGAGCCAGTGCCGGAAGTACCGGAGGTGGCTTTAAGTGTGGACGTGCCCTGCTGTTGTTTAAGAATATGCGCAGGAACCTGAAAAAAGCACTGCATCCACGGAGAGTGGAAGTGGTATATAATAATGGACAGAAGATGGAAGAAAATGTGCTGACCAATATTGACACTTATCTGGCAGCTTATGTAATGATTCTGATTGTCAGTTTCCTGGTGATTTCTTTGGATGGATTTTCTATAACAACCAATTTTTCGGCAGTATTATCTTGTTTTAATAATATTGGTCCTGGCCTGGAGGTGGTTGGTCCGACCTGCAATTATGGAGGTTACGGTGTGTTGTCCAAGCTGATTCTGATCTTTGATATGCTGGCAGGACGTCTGGAGATTTTCCCAATCTTGATTCTGCTGACTAGAAGTACCTGGAAAAAGGGCTGAGATTCTTGAATGAAGGGGAGCATATATGCCAAAAAAACAGAAGAAAAATACCAGAGGAAATATTATTACAGCAGCGTGGCAGCTCTTTTATGAACAGGGGTATGAGAATACTACAGTAGATGAGATTATTGTGGCTGCGAATACATCCAAAGGTTCTTTTTACCATTATTTTAATGGGAAAGATGCACTTCTGAGTACCCTCGCCTATCTGTTTGATGAAAAATATGAAGAACTGGAAGAAACCATGGATTCGTCTATGGACAGCTATGAGAAACTGCTGTTTTTGAATCAGGAACTGTTTACCATGATTGAGAACAGTATTTCCATCGAATTACTGGCGAGGCTCTTATCTACACAGCTTGTGACTCGTGGGGAAAAGTCTCTGCTGGATCGAAGCCGTCTCTACTACCGGCTGCTGAGCAAGATTATAATGGAAGGTCAGACAGCAGAAGAATTGCGTACGGATATTTCGGTTGGAGAGATTGTAAAAGCCTATGCCATCTGTGAAAGGGCATTTATGTATGACTGGTGTATCTCCGGCGGGGAGTATTCCCTGCGAAGTTATTCACAGCGCATGCTGCCCATCTTTTTATCAGACTTCCGGAAGCTGAAGTCAGAATAAGTAAACGAAATTGTGAAACGCATGTATGAGGGATCTTGTACATGCGTTTTTTCTTTAAAAAGTAAGCACAACCCGGAAGAACGTATATAGAAATCCGATCCGCAGCATGGTACAAATTCTTTCTTACGACAGTGTACGAAAAAAAGTACAATATAGTATTAAATTATATTATAATTTTAGTATAGTTCAAAAATTTGATAAATAACTGATAAATATAAAATTTTTGATAAAAAGTATAGACTTTGGTCTAAACTACGTTCTATTTGAAGAAGAGAAAAGATGGGGGTATAATGGCAAGATAGAAACACGCAGGAGGAGAAAAATTATGACATCAGCAAAAATATGTATTATGATCGCAATTATCATTTATCTTGGCGGCATGCTTTATATCGGATATCGCTGTTCCAAGAAAAATGAAGATACTGACGATTTTTATCTGGGCGGCAGAAAACTGGGACCATTTGTAACTGCTATGAGTGCAGAAGCTTCCGATATGAGTAGCTGGCTTCTGATGGGACTGCCGGGCGTAGCTTATCTGACCGGTATTTCCGATGCGGGATGGACGGCAATCGGTCTTGCCATTGGTACTTATATTAACTTTTTAATTGTAGCAAAGAGACTTCGCCGTTATTCTCATGTGGCAAACAATTCCATTACTCTGCCACAGTTTTTTAAGAACCGTTTTCATGATGAAAGCAGGATTCTGCTTCTGATCTCTGCAATTATTATCGTTATTTTCTTTATCCCATATACTGCATCGGGCTTTGCAGCATGTGGAAAGCTGTTCTCCAGTCTGTTTGGAGTCAGCTATATGACAGCTATGATTATCAGTGCAGTGGTCATTGTAGGCTACACGATGCTGGGAGGTTTCCTGGCAGCTTCTACCACAGATTTTATTCAGAGCATTATCATGTCCATCGCATTAATCATCGTCCTGATCTTTGGAGTGAATGTGGCAGGAGGACTGGATGCAGTCATTGACAATGCAAAGGCACTTCCGGGATATTTATCCATGTTCCAGAGTTATGACGTGGCAACCGGAACAGCTTCTACGTATCGTCTGCTGACCATCTGCTCCACACTGGCATGGGGGCTTGGATATTTTGGAATGCCTCACATCCTGCTTCGATTTATGGCAATTGAAGATGAGAAGAAACTGACACTGTCCCGCCGTATTGCCATTGTGTGGGTAGTGATCTCTATGGCAGTGGCAGTATTTATCGGTGTGATCGGATATTCCATGAGTAAAGTGGGAGCCATTGATGTGCTGGAAGGCTCCAATTCAGAAACCATTATTGTGAGAATTGCAGATCTGCTCAGTCGTCACGGTGTGATTTTTGCACTGTTGGCAGGTGTTATTCTGGCAGGTATTCTGGCATCTACCATGTCTACCGCAGATTCACAGCTGCTGGCAGCATCATCTGCAGTGTCTTCGGATATGTTGAACCGAAATGGAAAGAGCGGTATTATTGCAGCCAGAATTACGTTGTTGCTGATTGCAGTATTTTCTGTGATTCTTGCCCGCAATCCGAACAGCTCTGTATTCCAGATCGTATCCTTTGCGTGGGCAGGGTTTGGAGCTGCTTTTGGACCGGTGGTTCTGTTCTCTCTGTTCTGGAGAAGAACGAACAAATACGGAGCACTGGCAGGAATGCTCTCCGGAGGCGTAATGATTTTTGTGTGGAAGTATCTGGTTCGTCCGCTGGGTGGAGCATGGAATATTTATGAATTGCTCCCTGCATTTATTGTGGCATGTGTGGCAATTGTAGTATTCAGTCTGGCAACACCTGCACCGGATCAGTCCATTCTGGATGAATTTGACCGTGCAGCATCAGGAAAATAGTCACTTTGCAAGAAAAGTAAAGTATGTTATGATGATGGGGATCAGGAAACTGATCCTCATTTTAGTATGGAGGAACAGATTAATATGAAAAAAAGAAATTTCTGTGTGCTGGCGGCGGTAATGCTTTTGCTCACAGGATGTGGAAATAAGACAAGAGAACAGTTGGAAAGTGATCGTGATGCAGGTATCACATATATGGATCAGGCACAGTATGAACAGGCAGTGACATCCTTTGAGTCTGCCTATGCATTATGTGACGAGAAGATGCCGGAGACCAAGACAGATATTTCACTGTACGAGGCGGCATGTCAGATGAAGCTGGAGGATTATGAAAGTGTGAAGAATACCTGCACCAGAATTCTGGAGCTTGGGGAAAACGCAGAAGCATATTATATGCGTGGAGTGGCATTTTTAAAGCTGGGAGATACGGATGCAGCTAAGGCGGATTTTGATGGCGCGGCGGTGATGGAGCCAAATGATTATGAGATGTTTCTGAACATCTATCAGCAGTATGAAGCTATCAATCAGTCTGCGGTGGGTGATCAGTATCTGCAGCAGGTACTGAATAATGAATCTACAGGTCTGGAGGATGATTACCAGAAGGGCAGTATATACTATTATCTGGGAGATTATGAGAAGGCAGCCACAGCTCTCGCCAGACCGGTGGAGGCGAAGAAAGAAGATGCCATGCGGCTGATGGGTCAGGTTTACCTGGCACAGGGAGATACCCAGTCAGCATGGGTAGTTTATCAGCAGTATAAGGAGACTTTTGGAGAGACTGCAGAGAGCTATAATGGTATTGCACTCTGCGATATTGCAGACGGAGATTATGACACAGCACTGCAGGATATTCAGCAGGGACTTTCTCTGGATGTATCGGACTCATCCAAACGGGATCTGCTCTACAATGAGATTGTAGTATATGAGAAAAAGATGGACTTTGCCACGGCAAAACAGAAGGCAGAGGAATTTATGCAGCTGTACCCGGATGATGAAGCGGGACAAAAAGAGTATGATTTTCTGATTACCAGATAGGAAAACGGAGCGTATATGACAGGATTTGAGATATTACAGGAAGTAGAAGAAAGAGTCATTCTGGTCGGTGTCAGTACAGGAGAGGGAGACGATACGGAGCAGTCTCTGGATGAACTGGAAGAGCTTGCAAAAACAGCAGGAGCAGTGACGGTTGGAAGAGTGATTCAGAACCGGGAACAGATCCATCCGGGTACTTATATTGGAACCGGCAAGATTGCGGAGGTGCAGCAGCTTGCATACGAAGTGGAAGCAACAGGCATTATCTGTGACGATGAACTGTCACCTGCCCAGCTTAAGAATCTGGAAGAGGAACTGGATCTTAAGGTGATGGACCGGACATTGATTATTCTGGATATTTTTGCATCCAGAGCGTCCACCAGCGAAGGAAAGATTCAGGTAGAACTGGCGCAGCTGAAGTACCGGCAGGCAAGACTGGTAGGCCTGGGAAGCTCACTGTCCAGACTGGGCGGCGGTATCGGAACCAGGGGACCGGGAGAGAAGAAGCTGGAGATGGACCGACGGCTGATTAAGAGCAGAATTGCCCAGCTGAACCGGGAACTGGAAGAGGTGAAGCGGCACCGGGAAGTGGCAAGAAGCCGGCGTAGCAGACAGTCTACGGCCGTGATTGCCATCGTGGGTTATACCAATGCAGGTAAGTCCACACTCTTGAATACTCTTACGGGAGCACAGGTTTTGGAAGAAGACAAGCTGTTTGCCACACTGGATCCGACGACCAGGATCCTGGAACTGCCGTCCGGTCAGGAGATTCTGCTCACGGATACGGTAGGATTTATCCGTAAACTGCCCCATCATCTGATCGATGCATTTCGCAGTACCCTGGAGGAAGCAAAATATGCAGACATTATTCTTCATGTGGTGGATGCATCCAGCCCACAGATGGATCAGCAGATGTATGTAGTTTATGAGACACTGAAGAATCTGGGAGTGACCGATAAGAAGATTGTCACTTTGTTTAATAAGCAGGATAAGATGACAGAGAATCAGTCACATCGTGATCTGAAGGCAGAAAAGACAATATGTATATCAGCAAAATGGGGAGAAGGACTGGGAGAAGTAAAACAGATTCTGGAAGACCTCCTGAATGAAAAAAATGTGTTGATTGAACGATTCTACGATTACAGAGATGCGGGCGTCATTTCTCTGATAAGAAAGTATGGACAGCTTCTGGAAGAAGAATACAGGGGAGATGGAATCTATGTAAAAGCATACGTCCCGATGGAGATCTACGGAGCCGTTACACCGGACAGAAAATGACGAAAAACTGGTGATTGTGACGAGCAAAGCGGATAAAATCAACTTGACATTTGTAGTATATTCGCATATAATTGGGGACGTAGTTATGATTTAGGCAAGGTGTCAACAGAGAAGACATTTGCTCAATATTTTTATGGAGGTACCGAAATGAACAAGGGTACAGTTAAATGGTTCAACGCAGAAAAAGGTTATGGATTTATCACAGGTGAAGACGGAGCAGATGTATTCGTACATTTCTCAGCTATCCAGGGTGAAGGATTCAAGTCTCTGGAAGAAGGTCAGGCTGTTTCTTACGATTTAACAGAAGGTGCTCGCGGAATGCAGGCAGCTAACGTAGTTAAATTATAATAGAGAGTAATCTAACGAAGCGTCGAAAGGATTCCCATTTATGGGGATCCTTTTTTCATAATATGATGTCGGGGTCAAAAGCCTCTGACTTTGATGCCTACGGATTTTATGTAAATAGTCCGGGGATATCATCCCGGACGTTGACAGGAAAGGAACGAACATGAATTATATCATATACGAAGACTCTCACATCTGTGTCTGCCATAAGCCTTCGGGCCTTGCCGTCCAGAATGCATCCTTTGGCAGAAAAGATCTGGAGAGTATACTGAAAACATATTATTTTGAGCAGACTGGCAAGTCGAACCCATATCTTGGCATTGTCCATCGTCTGGATCAGCCGGTACAGGGCCTGGTTGTCTTTGCACGTAATCCCGGGAGTGCTGCCAGCTTAAGCGCACAGGCGCAGAATGGATGCATGAAAAAATACTATCAGGCAGTGACCTGTGGCATACCGGAGAAGAAGAGTGACAGACTGATCGATTATCTGAAAAAGAATGGAAAAACGAATCTGTCTGAAGTAGTTTCCTCCAAAACTGCGGGAGCAAAAAAAGCGGAATTACAGTATCATATCCTGAAAGAAAAGGAACAGATGGCACTGGCAGAGATTGAGTTATTTACCGGACGGCATCATCAGATCCGGGTGCAAATGGCGGCAAATGGAACACCTCTTTACGGAGATCAGAAGTATAACCCGCAGGCAAAAAAAGGTGAGATGATTGCGCTCTGTGCACACCGGTTACAGTTCATTCATCCGGCGACAGGGAAACGGATGGAGTTTACCGTACAGCCATCCGGAAGTGCATTTGAACTGCTGGAAGTGTGACAGGAACCATCTTTTCTGACTGGCATATAGTGTAGGGATATGACTGAAGTCAGGAGCAGATATGAATGAAAAACAAAAAGGATGCTGTGGCCCGGAAGGATGCCCATGTTATCCTAACTGTGACCGTATGATGACAGAAAACTGGAGTCCACGAGCAGAAAAGGCGGTACAGACCGGGCGTCTGGACATGGATAACCGGGAGCTGATGCAGCTTGCAAAACAGGATGAAGAAGATCTGGCAAGGATGAAGGAACTGTATCCGGCAAGGATTCGGGAGATTCTCGCAGAAGTAGAGAGAGCCTGTGATACGATGGAGTATGAAGGCAGTATTATGTTCGATGAGATGCCGGAAAAACAGAGGATTCTGGATATGGCAGATGGAATCCGCCGCAAGATGGAAGGTCAGATGGAAAAATGGGAGCAGGAACAGAGCAGACTGCAGGAAGAGGATATCTATGTGATGAATCACGAATATGGAGTATCCCAGAGAAGACCACCGCAGCCACCGCCAGGACCATCCAGACCGCCAATGCCACCGCAGCCACCTCGTCCATCGGACTGGTTTGGGGATCTGGTACAGGTACTGCTGCAGCATGAGATGTACCACAGAAGGTGCAGGCACCGCAGCTGCCGCAGATGGTAGAGCAGAGACAGCCTGAACAGGTTGATAGCAGATAGTGTGATTGTTATGATAAAAAACAAAGGTATTGTGTAAAGAAAACATCTTAAGACAGAGAAATTGCTGACAGAAGAAACAAAGAGAGAAAGAGCAGGGAAACGGCTATGAAAAAGAAAGCAGTAATAGCGTTACTGGCAACCGTTCTGGTATTTGGCGCGACTGCACAGGCTGAGGACGCATATGATGACGGGGGAATTCTGGACCCTGAAAATCCGGTTACGCTGACAGTCTGGCATTATTATAACGGGGTTCATCAGGCTGCGTTTGATAAACTGGTAGAAGAATTTAACGGTACAGTGGGAAAAGATCTGGGAATCTATGTGGAAGAAACCAGCAAAGGATCTGTATCAGATCTGGAGAGTGCCATTCGGGATGCAGTGAATACAGAAGTTGGAGCAGAGGATATGCCGGATGTATTTTCTACTTATACAGATTCTGCTTATGTGCTGCAGAAGGATGGTGTACTTACAGATCTGACACAGTATTTTACACAGGAAGAACTGGATCAGTATGTGGATGCATACGTGAAGGAAGGATTGTGGAAGATAATGAACTGAATCTGGAGATTATTCAGACAATTTTGTCTGAATATCATATTCAGACAGACAGCGTGGTCAATGGAAAACAGGCTGTGGAACGCATGAAGGTGACGCCGGAAGGAACATATGACATGATCCTGATGGATATCATGATGCCAGTGATGAATGGACTTGAGGCAGCAGAAAATATCCGTGGTCTGGAAAGAGAAGACTGCAGAAACATTCCGATTATTGCCATGAGTGCCAATGCATTTGAAGAAGATGTGAAAAAATTTCTGGCAAGTGGAATGAACGGGCATCTTTCCAAACCGCTGGATATTGGAAAACTTGAGAAAACACTGCGAAAATATCTGAAATAAACTCAAAAGAGTGAAAGACGTCAGGCAAAAAGCCACGTTGTTCACTCTTTTTTTAGTTGAGGTTTCTGCAAAAAACGATTAATATATAACAGATGGGAGATGTGCCCGTTTTAAAGATGAGGAGTATAGAATGGAACAGTTACTGAATTTACTGAATCAGGCAATGAATGAGAATATGCTGCGCATGACCATTAGTGGAAAGCGGCACACAGAGATACCGGATAAAGTGAAGATCCGTCCAGTGCAGTTAAAAGGGCAGTTGTATTTTCAGACCTGCGTTTCAGATGGAAAAAAAGAATTTCATAAAAACTATCCCAGGGAAGAATTGCTGGAACAGATAGGAGAATGGATGAGGCAGGATTACCGTCAGCTTCAGATGGATACCACCGTGCAGTCTGTGCAGGCTATGGTGAGCAAAAAAGGAAAAGCAACGATAAAGCAGCGGATTGTGCCGCAGAAGAGGCAGGCAAAGCCGCTGGAGCATAACCGGAAAAAACGCTATCTTCTGGAAGAAGGAACACCAGTGCCATTTCTGGTAGATCTGGGCGTTATGACTCAGGAAGGGAAGATCGTAAAGTCTCGTTATGACAAGTTCCGTCAGATCAACCGGTATCTGGAATTTGTGGAGGATATCCTGCCGGAACTGAATGCAGACCGGGAACTGACGCTGATTGATTTCGGGTGCGGCAAGTCTTATCTGACTTTTGCCCTGTATTATTATCTGACAGTGAAGAAGCAGTACCGGATCCGTATGATCGGACTGGATCTGAAAAGAGATGTGATGGAGCATTGCCAGGAGTTGGCGGACCATTATGGGTATGACCGCCTGACATTTCTGACCGGGGATATTGCAGATTATGACGGTGTAGATCAGGTAGATATGGTAGTATCTCTCCATGCCTGTGATACTGCTACCGATTATGCGTTGGAGAAAGCACTGGAATGGAATGCGAAGGTAATCTTTGCTGTGCCATGCTGTCACCATGAATTGAACCGCCAGATGCACAGCAGTCTGCAGCAGCCGGTATTAAAATATGGACTGATACAGGAAAGGATGGCAGCTCTGATGACGGATGCTTTCCGGGCAGATGTACTGGAACTGGAAGGATACCGTGTGCAGGTGCTGGAATTTATCGATATGGAACATACCCCGAAGAATATACTGATCCGGGCAGTTCGACAAGAAGAGGCGACGCCGGAGAAGAAACAGCAGATGCGTCAAAAACTGCGGGAATGTATGGATGCATGGAATGTGAATCCATTGTTTTACAGACTTCGGTTAGGAGGGGAAGATGAAAAAGATACTGATTAAGATAGGAGTGCTTCTTCTGCTCTTTGTCGGTTCGCTGGCAGGATTTGCCTATATGATGGATGATGAAGTGACCGTTCAGACAGAAGATATGGAAAAAGCCACACTGCCTCTGGTATATATGAGATATAAAGATGTGGATATGAATTCTTTGCATGGATACGTAGAACCCATGGAAGTGACTATGGTCAGGGATACACTGACTCCGATCTCCACAGACAGGAATCTGTCCATCCGTGTGCAGACATTCGGCGCCAAAGTACAGGATATTTACTTTGAAGTGCTTACCATTGATGGTACAAAGTCGCTGGAAAATACCAATGTGACGGATATCACGGATGATGGGGAATATATTACGGCGAATTTCACGCTGGCTGGCAAGATCCGTATGAATCAGGAATATGTATTAAAGATTCAGCTTAAGTCAGATGGAAAAGATGTTTACTATTATACCAGACTGGTACAGCAGGACAGTCTGCATACCAGAGAATATCTGGATTTTGTGAATATGTTTTCAGATAACTGTCTGAATAAGAATGCGGATTCTCTGGCAGTTTACCTGGAACCGGAAAATGATGTGGAACAGATGAATCTTTCCTATATGGATATTCACACAACCACGGATCAACTGGAATGGGGCAATCTGAATCCACAGATTTATTACAAATCCATTCCGGCAATCAAAGAACTGAACGAGACCACGGCAACGATCACTCAGCAGTACCTGATCAGTGCGGAGGATGAAGACGGAAATGTGGAGTTATACACAGTAAATGAATATTTCCGTCTCCGTTATGCGGATGAAGTGGTGATGCTGCTTGACTTTGAACGTACGACAGATGAGGTATTTGATCCGGATAATGGCGTGATTACGGATACCGGAATTAACCTGGGCATTACCCAGAATGATATCTCATTTGCCAGTGACAGCAACCACAACTATTTTGCATTTGAACAGAGCGGAGAATTGTGGAGCTATGATGCACAGAGCGGTAAGATGGCGCAGATCTTTACATTCCGTCAGAAAGGAGACAGTGATTACCGGGATATCTACGGAGAACATGGGATCCGTGTGCTCCGTGTCAGCGAGAGTGGAAATGTATATTTTATCGTGGCGGGTTATATGAACCGGGGACGTCACGAGGGAGAATCCGGCGTGGCGCTGTATTATTACGATGCAGGTTCCGGAACAGTGGAAGAAAAGCTGTTTGTGGATACTGACCGTTCTTTCGATCTGCTGCGTATGGATGTAGAGAAGCTGGCATATGTGACAGACGACCAGTCTATGTTCTACATGCTTCTGGATGGAAGCATTTATCAGATCAATCTGATGACCATGGAAAAGAGCACCCTGATGGATGGTCTGAAGCTGGGATGTGTGGAAGGTTCCGGTTCCGGACAGTATTTTGCGTACCTGAAGGAAAATAAACCATATGATTCAACCACCATTGCCATGATGGATCTGGAGAGTGGCAAAGTAAATGAGATCAGCTGCCCGGACAGTGAACGTGTCCGTATGCTGGGATATCTGAATGAGTCTCTGATATATGGTGTGGCAGATACAGCAGATATTGATGTAACCCAGGAGGGAAATGAACTGTTCCCGATGAAGCAGGTGAATATTGTGGATGAGAATGCACAGCCGCTGAAAGAATATGCACAGACAGGTGTCTATGTCACAGGCGGAGAGATTACAGATCGTCTGCTAACCATGACGAGAGTACAGAAGTCCGGCAATGACTGGGTAGATGCAGGAGAAGATCATATCATTGATAATGTGGCAGATGATTCCGGCATCGGGCTGACTACACAGGTAACAGACCGCAAAAAGACGGAAGAGGTATTGCTTCTTGGAGATGGAGTGATCTCTCAGACGCCGAAAGTCGTGCGCAGCAGCATGCTGGTACAGAAGGAAGCGAAGAAGATTACGATTCCATATACAGCTAATGAGGAAGAGATCTATTATGTCTATGCCAAGGGAACTCTGGCAGGCATGTATGAGAATGCCAATACTGCCATTGTGAAGGCGGATGAACTGTTTGGTGTGGTGGTCAATAAGAACCAGCAGTATATCTGGGAGCGTGGAAATAAAGCAACAGAAAGTACGATCCGGCTTGCCGATATACCACAGTGTATTTTAAACGGAACCATGGACATGGATGAACTGACACAGCAGCTTTCGGATAAAATAGTGTTGAATCTGGCCGGCTGCAACATGGATGAGATTCTCTATTTTATCAGTGAAGGCAATCCGGTGATCGCAGACACGACAGATGGCGTCCGGATTCTTACCGGATATGACCAGTGGGGAAATATCAGTTTTTACAAGCCTGGTGCAGATGATACGTATCTGCTCAGTGATGAGGATTCTCTGGCATTGTTTGAAAAATCAGGAAATCTGTTTATCGGATTTCTGGATAAATATAAAGAATAAGGAGAGAAAGTATGGAAATAATTGAGATTTTAAAGGCGATTCTCTTTGGAGTCGTAGAAGGAATTACCGAGTGGCTCCCGGTCAGCAGTACCGGGCACATGATTCTGCTTGATGAACTGGTAAAACTGAATGTGTCAGAGGACTTTATGTCCATGTTTCTGGTGGTAATTCAGCTTGGGGCGATTCTGGCAGTGGTGATGCTGTATTTCCCGAAGCTATGGCCATTTTCCACAAAGGAAAAGTTCTTTATCAAAAAAGATACCTTTTCCATGTGGTTCAAGATTCTGGTTGCCTGTGTACCGGCGGCAGTCGTTGGAATCCTGTTTGAAGAGGAACTGGATCGTCTGTTTTACAACTATTGGACAGTAGCATTTGCGCTGATTGTTTTTGGTGTGCTGTTTATCGTGATTGAACATCAGAATAAGGACGTACAGCCAAAGGTAAATTCCATTGCAGAGATTACTTATCCAATGGCATTCTGTATTGGTGCATTTCAGCTGATTGCAGCAGTATTTCCTGGAACGTCCAGATCCGGTGCGACGATTCTCGGAGCGATCATGATCGGTATATCCAGAACCGTAGCGGCAGAATTTACCTTCTTTCTGGCGGTACCGGTTATGCTGGGTGCCAGTCTTCTGAAGATCGTCAAATTCGGACTGGTATTTACGTCCGGCGAGATTGTACTGCTTCTGATTGGTATGGTAGTAGCATTTGTGGTATCCATTGTGGTAATTAAACTGCTGCTGGGTTATATCCGCAAGCACAGCTTTACGGTATTCGGATGGTACCGTATCATCCTGGGAATTGTGGTACTTGCATATTTCTGGTCTTAAAGTAGATGCCGAAATGCGGAAGATAACGTGTTTCGGCATTTCCCGATTTATAAAACAAATAAGGAGAGAACGTATGAAGATACAGTTACCGGAGAAGGTAAGCAGGATTATACAGACACTGGAAGAGGCCGGCTATGAAGCTTATGCAGTAGGGGGATGTGTGCGGGACAGTGTAATTGGAAGAGAACCTGCAGACTGGGATATTACTACATCGGCATTGCCGGAGCAGGTCAAAGAACTGTTTCACCGGACCATCGATACCGGTATTGAACATGGAACCGTTACGGTCATGATGGACAGGGAAGGGTTTGAAGTGACGACTTACCGGATTGACGGAGAATACCGTGACCACCGCCACCCGGAACAGGTGAATTTTACTGGAGAATTAAGAGAGGATCTGCGAAGAAGAGACTTTACCATCAATGCCATGGCATATAATGACAGCTGTGGAATGGTGGATTTGTTTGGGGGCGTAGAAGACCTGGAAGACGGTGTGATTCGCTGTGTCGGCGTGGCAACGGAACGTTTTGAAGAAGATGCCCTTCGAATTCTCAGAGCCGTGCGTTTCGCGGCGCAGCTTGGTTTTATCATCGAAGAGCAGACAGCACAGGCTGCCAGAAAACTTGCAGGGAATCTGAAGGATATCAGTGCGGAACGAATTCAGACAGAACTGGTGAAAATGCTGGTATCACCACATCCGGAGATGATGCGTACTGCATATGAACTGGGACTCACCCGCGTTGTCCTTCCGGAATTTGATGCCTGCATGGAGACGCCTCAGCATCATCCACACCATATGTATAACGTGGGAGAACACACTTTAAAAGCACTGGAATTTACTGATCCGGATAAAGTACTTCGTCTGGCAGTATTGTTTCATGATTTCGGGAAGCCGCAGGCACGGACCACAGTAGATGGTGTAGATCATTTTCACGGACATGCCAGAATCAGCGCAGAGATGACAGGCAGGATCCTGCGCCGGCTGAAGTTTGATAATGCCACGATGGATCAGGTGAAGCGTATGGTGCTGTACCATGATGCCAGACCGCAGCCAGATGAACGTCAGATTCGCAGGCTGGTCCACAGAGCGGGAGAAGATATCTTTCCTGGACTTTTTCAGGTGATGGGAGCCGATATATTGGCTCAGAGTGAATATCGGAGGCTGGAAAAACTGCTGAATCTTGAACAGGTGCAAAAGACTTATGAAGAAATTATGCAGCGCAGAGACTGCATTTCTCTGAAACAGCTTGCAGTGACAGGAAAAGATTTGATTGATGCAGGTATGAAGCCTGGAAAAAAGATCGGCGAGATTCTGAAGAAGATGCTGGAGGATGTGCTGGAAGAACCTTCCCACAATGAGAAAGCATATCTGATGGATACTTATCTGAAGAAAAACTGATATCAGGCGCAGGTACAAAGGCTGACACATAAACTTCCCTCCCCCTGCATAGGATAGAAAGAGCGAAGGGGGAGGGGTATGAGTGAACGAAAAAAGTCTGAAGGTATTGGAAGAATATGATCTGGAGCTGATCAGTGCACGGCGTGGCAGAGGATCTTATATTTGTGAGACCTCTCTTGGAACCAAGATTCTGGCAGATTATAACGGATCAGAAAAGAAAGCTGCATTTACCAGTCAGCTTTTGCAGCATATGGAAGAAAAAGGATATCAGCCTGTGGATAAAGCAGTGGCAAACAAAGAAGGCAGACTGCTCTGCAGAGACCGGGATGAGCAGAGTTATATTCTGAAGGACTGGTATGAGGGCAGGGAATGCGATACCAAAAACAGCACAGACGTGCGCCAGGCGGTAAGCAGTCTTGCCAGGCTACATGGGTATATGGTCTGGAGACCAGAAGAAAAAACAGAATATGCCGGGGAAGATCTGCGGGATATCTGGAGGCGCCATAACCGGGAATTGAAGAAGATCTATGAATTTATTCGTAAAAGAAAGCAGAAAACAGGATTTGAGAGACTGTTCCTAAAAGAGTATGACCGTTTTGCACAGCAGGCAAAGGCAGCTGCCTGGGAACTGGAACAGTCAGGTTATGAGGAACTGTATCAAAACAGCCTGAAAATGGGACAGTTATGTCACGGGAATTACAATCAGCATAACGTATATTTTCTTGGACGAAGGCAGATTTTTACGGCTAATTTTGAAAAATGTGGGTATGATATTCAGATCAACGACCTGTATCAGTTTGTAAGAAAGATCATGGAAAAGCAGGAATGGTCACCACAGACAGGAGATCAGATGCTGGATGCTTACAGCAGAGAAAGACCGCTGGCAGACAGAGAAGTTGCCTATCTGAAAATACGGCTGTCTTATCCGGAAAAGTTCTGGAAAGTAGCAAATCAGTATTATAACTGCCGCAAGTCCTGTGCGTCCTGGAAAAGCATGGAAAAGCTGGAAAAACTGACATTTCAGGAGGAAAAACGTCGTATTTTTCTGGGATTCCTTTAACGGAACTTGACAAAACAAGGCACTCGGTATATAAATATAACAGGCATTTGAAACGGGATAGGTTCAGTGCAGCAGCCGAATCGATAGAATCGAGAAGCGAAGAGATAAGAGGAGGAATACATTCATGAACAAAACAGAATTAATCGCAGCAATTGCTGAAAAAACAGAATTATCCAAGAAAGATGCAGAGAAGGCATTAAAGGCTTTCACAGATGTAGTAGAAGAAGAACTGAAAAAAGGTGAAAAGATCCAGTTAGTTGGATTCGGAACTTTCGAAGTATCTGAGAGAGCAGCAAGAGAAGGAAGAAATCCACAGACAGGTGAGACAATGCAGATCGCAGCATCTAAGTCCCCTAAGTTCAAAGCAGGAAAAGCATTAAAGGACGCTATCAATTAATCGGATATGAGACTTGATAAATTTCTGAAGGTGTCTCGTCTGATTAAGAGAAGAACGGTTGCCAATGAAGCATGTGATGCAGGTCGTGTTCTGGTCAATGACAAGGTGGCTAAGGCATCGGTGAATGTGAAAGCCGGAGATATCATTGAGATTCAGTTTGGAACCAGAAGTGTAAAAGTAGAAGTACTGAATGTACAGGAGACCGTGAAAAAGGACGAAGCACAGGATCTATATAAGTATCTGTAAATAAGAACTCGCAATTGATCGATAATACGCATCATTTGCGAGTTTTTTCTGTTCTGAGTTTTTACGTCCGGCATACATATAAAATAAGAGTGGATCAGGGGAAACGTATGGAAGAAAAACAGTTGTCCGGTGCGCACCGGATCTGGATTGCCGGAAGGAAAAACGGAGCGGTAAGCGGAGTCAGTGATGTCCTGTCCTTTGATGAGAATGAGATTGTGATGGACACGGATATGGGGATGCTGACGATCAGGGGGAAAGGACTGCATATCAGCAAACTGAATCTGGAGAAGGGAGAAGCAGAACTGGAGGGGCAGGTGGACAGTCTGGTTTATTCTGCAAAAGGACACAAAAGAAAAAGAGAAGGAAATCTGCTTCAAAGGCTGCTGGACTGAGTATGAGTGTAATGATAAAACAGGAAGCAGTTTTTTTTATGGAAAGTTTTCTGACAGGAGCATTACTGATCTGGTGTTATCTGATCCTGGTGGGGCTGCGAAAAGTGATACGGCATGGAATGCTGGCAGTGAATATAGAAGATTTACTGTACTGGTGTGTGGCGGCACTGATTATTTTTGTGTCAGCTTTTTTGGAAAATAATGGAGAAGTACGATGGTACAGTGCAGCAGCCATTCTTCTTGGAGCCTGGGTGCAGTGGGGAGTGCTGTTTTTTTTGCGCAGGATTTGTATAAAGCTGTTGAAAAAGTTCAGAAATCGAGGTAGAATGACATAGGATAATATAGCATAATAAGATAATCGGTTCATGACTTTTTGGGAGTATAGAATGACAAAAAGAAAATATAAGGGCAGCAATCGCAGAGAGATCATCTGTATCTCGGCTGTGGTATTTATTTTACTGTGTGTCATGCTGGTGCAGAGCAGCCAGCTGAAGGATAAGAATGCAGGATATGCACAACAGGTTGAGAAACTGAGTGCCCAGCTTGAGGAGGAGAACGAACGCACCGAAGACATTGCCCAGCTTCAGGAACGAGTAAAGACAGAAGAATACGCAGGAGAAATAGCAAAAGAGAAACTGGGAATGGTAGGAGAGGATGAGATACTGTTCCGGGCGCAGAATTAGCGAGGTAATAAGATTTATAAATTCATAAGAAAATAGTTGACAACATTCAAATCATCCATTATAATACTGATTGTTGTGGCGGAATAGCTCAGTTGGCTAGAGCACACGGTTCATACCCGTGGTGTCGAGAGTTCAAATCTCCCTTCCGCTATTTGAGAAAAGCCTCGATAAACTTGAAAGTGCTGGTTTATCGAGGCTTTTGTGTTTGGTTGGAATAAATAAAGAAAGTGGGGGCAACTCGTGAAAAAAGTTATTTTAACAGGGGATCGTCCAACAGGACGTCTTCATGTAGGACATTATGTAGGATCATTAAAGGAGAGAGTCAGACTGCAGAACAGCGGCGAATACGATGATATCTATATCATGATTGCAGATGCACAGGCACTGACTGACAATGCGGAACATCCGGAAAAGGTGCGTCAGAATATTATGCAGGTGGCACTGGATTATCTGGCATGCGGTCTGGATCCTGAGAAGGCAACGATTTTTATTCAGTCCATGGTACCACAGCTTACCGAACTTACATTTTACTATATGAATCTGGTTACGGTATCCAGATTACAGCGTAATCCGACTGTAAAAGCAGAGATTAAGATGCGCGATTTTGAAGCCAGTATCCCGACCGGATTTTTCTGCTATCCGATCAGCCAGGCAGCAGATATTACTGCATTCCATGCAACTACCGTGCCGGTAGGAGAGGATCAGATGCCGATGCTGGAGCAGTGTAAGGAGATTGTACACAAGTTCAATTCCGTATATGGAGAGACGCTGACAGATCCGAGTATTATGCTTCCACAGAATCAGGCGTGCCTGAGACTGCCTGGTATTGATGGCAAGGCAAAGATGAGCAAGTCCCTTGGTAACTGTATCTATCTTTCTGAAGAACCGGAAGATATTAAGAAGAAGGTTATGTCCATGTTCACAGACCCGAATCATTTGAGAGTACAGGATCCGGGTAAGGTAGAAGGCAATCCGGTATTCATCTATCTGGATGCATTCTGCAGAGATGAACATTTCCGGGAATTCCTTCCGGATTACCAGAATCTTCAGGAATTAAAAGACCACTATCAGCGTGGTGGCCTGGGAGATGTGAAAGTGAAGAAGTTCCTGAATGCAGTTCTCCAGGCAGAACTGGAACCGATCCGCAACAGACGTAAGATGTGGGAACAGAGACTTCCGGAGGTATATGAGATCTTAAGAGAAGGAAGTAAAAAGGCAGAAGCGACAGCGGCGGCTACACTTCAGGAAGTGCGCCATGCCATGAAGATTGACTATTTTGAGAATGAGAATCTGCTTAAGTAATTCTTGAACACGGAGAAAACAGAAAGGATGAAAAGTTATGACACTGCAGGAATGTTATGCCATGATGCATGGAAATTATGAGGATGCCAGATCCAGATTGGCAATGGACAAACTGATTGAAAAATTTATGCTGAAGTTTCTGGATGATACTTCCATGGATCTGTTGAATAAATCTGTGGCAGCGGGAGATGTACAGGAATCTTTTCGTGCAGCACATACTTTGAAAGGCGTGGCAGCCAATCTGGCATTTACAGAACTGATGGAGAGAGTGTCAGAGCTGACAGAGCAGCTTCGTCCGTGCAGTGCACCGGCAGATGAAGCATTGTATCAGAAAGTAAAAGAATCTTATGATCTGACAATTCATGCGATAGAAGCATATAAGGCTCAGATATAGCAGGCAATAGAATAAATGATTTGGAAAGGATCTTTCTACAGAAATGTGGAGGGATCTTTTTTGTTCCCTTATGCATAGTTTTGCAGAACTAATTGACAGGACTATGGAAAAGAGGTATATTTATATTGGGAATTTGTCATATTGAACAAATTTTGAAGAAAAAACAAGGTAGGAGTGGTAAAAATGTATCGAAATGAATACGAGCGTTGGCTTGTTGCGGACTTGGAAGATGCTGACTTAAAGCCAGAACTTACAAAAATCAAAGACAATGAAGATGAGATTAAAGAACGGTTTGCCGTTGCCTTAAAGTTTGGCACGGCAGGACTGCGCGGAGTACTGGGTGCAGGAACGAACCGAATGAATATTTATGTAGTACGTCAGGCAACACAGGGGCTGGCTAACTGGGTAAAGACACAGGGTGGCAATCAGACTGTAGCGATCAGTTATGACAGCCGTCTGAAAAGTGATGTATTTGCGAAGACAGCCGCAGGTGTGCTGGCTGCCAATGGAATTAAGGTGAGAATCTATGATGCACTGATGCCGGTACCGGCACTGTCCTTTGCGACACGTTATTATCAGTGCAATGCAGGTATTATGGTGACTGCATCCCATAATCCGGCACAGTATAACGGATATAAGGCATATGGACCGGACGGATGCCAGATGACTGATGATGCAGCAGCGATTGTATATGAAGAGATTCAGAAGACAGATGTGCTGACAGGTGCAAAATATATATCCTTTGCAGAAGGCGTAGAGCAGGGACTGATCCGCTTCGTAGGAGATGACTGCAAGAAAGCACTTTATGAAGCAATCGAATCTCGTCAGGTTCGTCCGGGATTGTGTAAGACTGCAGGACTGAAGCTGGTATACAGTCCACTGAATGGATCCGGGCTGGTGCCGGTAACACAGGTATTAAAGGATATCGGCATCACAGACATTACCATCGTACCAGAACAGGAATATCCGAATGGATATTTTACCACATGCAGCTACCCGAACCCGGAGATCTTTGCAGCACTGGAAAAAGGTCTGGAACTGGCAAAAGAGACTGGTGCTGACCTGATGCTGGCTACTGACCCGGATGCAGACCGTGTAGGTATTGCCATGAAGTGCCCGGATGGATCTTATGAACTGGTAAGTGGTAATGAAGTGGGAGTTCTTCTTCTGGATTATATCTGCGCAGGAAGAATCGAAAAAGGAACACTGCCGGAAAAGGCAGTTGCAGTAAAATCCATCGTATCGACACCGTTGGCTGACGCAGTAGCAGCACATTATGGGGTAGAGATGAGAAATGTCCTCACAGGATTCAAATGGATCGGAGATCAGATCGCACAGCTGGAAGCAGCAGGCGAAGTAGACCGTTTTATCTTCGGATTTGAAGAAAGCTACGGATACCTGGCAGGTCCATACGTACGTGACAAAGATGCCGTTATCGGTTCTATGCTGATCTGCGAAATGGCAGCATATTACCGCAGTATCGGAAGTTCCCTGAAGCAGCGTATGGAAGAGATCTATGCTCAGTACGGCCGTTACCTGAACAAGGTAGACAGCTACGAATTCCCGGGTCTGACCGGAATGGACAAGATGGCTGGCATTATGCAGCAGCTTCGTGATAACCCACCGACAGAATTCGCAGGTTACGCAGTAACAAAAGTTACAGACTACAAGAAACCGGAAGAGACCGGACTTCCTGCAGCCAATGTACTCATCTACGCACTGGAAGGCGGCGCAACTGTAGTAGTTCGTCCATCCGGAACAGAGCCAAAGATCAAGACCTACTTTACTACGTTAGGTAAAGATCTGGCAGAAGCACAGGCACAGAAAGACAAACTGGCAGAGGCATTAAAACCACTGTTTGCGTAAAATATAGAAAAAGCAGATTGACGGACAAGAGCTAAAATCTGAACTTTAAAAACAGGTTGACAGATCTAACTCATTGTGCTATCTTAAGTGCAGAACAGAATAGAATAGAATAAATTCTTCGGGGCAGGGCGTAATTCCCTACCGGCGGTATAGTCCGCGAACTGCGATGAAGCAGCTGAACCGGTGAGATTCCGGTACCGACAGTATAGTCTGGATGAGAGAAGATGATTCAAGCATGGATGCGTGGCCGGGAAGCCACGTGATATCAGAATTGAAATTAAGATCTCAGGTTTCGAAGAACCTGAGATCTTTTATTTCTTTTATTCTGACAATCCATACATCTTTCCGGAATTTATCATTGATTACAGTGTCAAAAGTGCGTAGCATAGAGAAAAACGTGTAATCAGGAATTCTGCTCAAATAATATTCTGGAGGAAAAAGAAATGGAAAAGAAAAAATGGAGCACACAGAAAATGATTTACACAGCTATGCTGGCTGCACTGGCGGGAGCGTTGATGTCCCTGGAAATATCCGTACCGATGATGCCGCCGTTTTACAAGCTGGATTTCAGTGATGTGCCGTCAATTATTGCCCTGTTTCTTATGGGACCGGCATCCGCGGCAGCGGTGGAAGTGATCAAGATTCTGATCAAGCTGGTGACAGTAGGTACCAACACCATGTATGTGGGTGAATTTGCTAATCTGATTGGTATTGCCCTGTTTGTCATTCCGATGTGGATTGTTTACAAAAAAATGGGAAAGAGCAGAAAAGCTGCTGTAGTTTCTATGGTATCCAGTGTAGTGATTCGTACAGCATTTGCCTGCTTCTGTAATGCATGTATTACCCTGCCGCTGTATGCGAAGGCAATGGAACTTCCGCTGGATCAGGTAATCCAGATGGTGGCATCCGTGAATCCATCCATTACCAATCTGACTTCTTTTATCATCCTGGCGACGATTCCGTTTAACGTAATCAAGATCGGACTGAACTGCATTGCCGGATATATTCTTTATGAGAGAATTCACAAAGTCAGCTTTGTAAAGAGGGCAGTAGAGGCATGATTCGTAATTACAGAGACCTGACCCGTCTGGAGATGGAACAGGTAGATAAAAAAGAAACGATTATCCTGATTCCCCTTGGCGCATTGGAGCAACATGGCAATCAGGCGCCACTGGGAACCGACGATATCATAGCAGAAGCTATGGTAAAATATATAGGGGAAGAACTGGAAGCAATCGGTGAAAAAGATTTTCCGATTCTGGCTTTTCCGGTGATTCCGGTGGGCTTAAGCACCGAACATAAAAATTTTTGCGGTTCCATCACATTTAAGCCAGATACCTATTATCATATACTTTATGATATCTGTGTCAGCCTGGCACACCATGGATTTCAGAAAATTGCATTTCTTGTATGCCATGGAGGAAATGCACCGGTGGTACAGATTTTAAGCCGGGAACTGCGCAGTGAACTGGGAATTTCTCCGTTCATCCTGTCATCAGGTGCGTTTAGCCATCCGGATGTGAAAGCCACCATATCAGAAGGAAATATCTGGGATTTCCATGGAGGCGAGATGGAGACCTCTATGGTCATGGCAGTGGATGAAAGTCTGGTAAAACTGGACACTTCAGAAGCCGGACAGCCGGAAGCGTTTATGAACAATCAAACATTACTTCCCTATGGGCAGGTATCGATCGGATGGGTGTCCGAGGACTGGAAGACAAAAGATGGAAAGCCAATCGGGATCGGCGGGGACCCTTCGGGAGCCACCGCGGAAAAAGGTGAAATCATCCTGCGCACCAGTGCACGGGTACTGGTACCCGGACTTCTTGAGATTCGCAAATGGAAAGGATAAAATATAATAGGATATAGATTCCCACAGAGTTTTGACAAATTCTGCGGGAATTTTTTTATATACTAGAGATGCCAGGGTCAAAAGTCTGAAATCATGAAGTACGGAACAATCCGTGTGACATCTTTTGATTCTGAAGTGGAATTATAGAAAGATTAGGCGGGATCTCTATGGATGAGTGGACAAGTTTAATCGAAAGAGACAGAATAGAAAGATACGCAGAATCTTTTCGCCAGTTAGCAGAGATTTTCCGACAGATGCCGGAGAAAAAAGAGCGGCTGAGTGAAGAAGATATAGAAGAAATTTTTGTAACCGTTCAGGAAAATATCTGTGCTCAGTGTGGAAGAAGAACTGTCTGCTGGATCCGGGAACAGGAGAAAAGCTATCGTCTTGCCTATGGATTACTGGAATCCATCGAGGAAGGAACTGAGCAGATCTCTGAAAAAGAAAAAGAATTCTACCGGTTCTGTGTCAGGGGCAGGACGTTTAAAGAAGCATTGGAAAGGGGATTCCTGAGGGCAAGACTGAATATGATGTGGGTAAACCGTATGATGGAGAACCGGGCGGCCGTGGCAGGGCAGCTTCAGCAGACGGCACAGATTATCCGGGAGATTGCCTGCACGGCTTATTGTGCACAGCCGCTGCAGGGAAACCTGGAAAGAAAAGTGAAAATGAACCTGAAAATGCATCATGTGACGGTAAAGGATATCGGGATCATAAGAAATGTTACCGGACACCCGGAAATGATCCTGACATTGTTGTGTCGCCGGACGGCGGTTCCGGTCAGCTTGATATCTGATATTCTGACGGAAGTCTATGGAAGACCCATGGTACCGGAAAAAGACAGCAGAGTGCTGGTGGGAAGAGATCTGTGCAGCATTCATTTTGTAGAAGAAACAAGGTATTATATGTTGACGGGATGTGCCTCTGCCAAATGCAGCGGTCAGGTATCTTCCGGGGATAATTATGCGATTCTGAACAGCAACCATGGTCAGGTGGTAATGGCAGTCTCAGACGGCATGGGCAGTGGTGTGCGGGCAAATCAGGAAAGTCAGGCAGTGATTGAACTGGTGGAACAGTTCCTGGAGGCAGGATTTACCGCAGAAACAGCAGTGAAAATGCTACATTCTTCTATGGTGCTGGAACGTGGTGTACGCCAGTATTCTACGCTGGATTTGTGCGAGGTGGATCTGTATAGAGGCAAGTGTCAGATCTTAAAACTGGGAGCAGCTGCGACCTTTATTCGCAGGGAGGAAGGAGTTGAAGAGATTATATCTACCAGTCTCCCTGTCGGAATGCTGGAAGCGGTGGATGTAGAGACAAGGCAGATCCGGCTGGAAAGCGGAGACATGATTTTTATGATATCGGATGGAGTGCTGGATGCCCTTCCGCCAGGTGAAGGAGAAAAGCTTCTGATGTATTTTATAGAGAATCTGACCAATGATAATCCGGCAGAATCTGCACAGAATCTTCTGGAACAGATTCTGGAATTCTGTCAGGATGGCGTGCCGGATGATATGACCATACTGGCAGGCGGTTTCTGGAAAAAATAGGAAGAATTGCTTGCTTTTACAGTCAATAAGGATATAATAAAATATGTATTCGAAGTGCACTCGATATAAAATTGAATAATAGTCTTCCTTGCCGTTAGTTCGGAACATAGAAAGGGGTA
The DNA here is from genome assembly GCF_014385005.1 of Jingyaoa shaoxingensis. Taxonomy (GTDB): domain Bacteria; phylum Bacillota; class Clostridia; order Lachnospirales; family Lachnospiraceae; genus Marvinbryantia; species Marvinbryantia shaoxingensis. The sequence continues at coordinate 79,318 of NZ_JACRSZ010000007.1, forward strand.
AGAACCCACGAGTCGGTCACTGTGCGCTTATTATAAGCAAGTCAGATATATGATGGGAGGCTGCATTTTATGCCTGAACCGTATTATGCAAATAGTAAATTTGAAAATAAAAGTATTAGGGCATGGTTTTTCATGCCCATTTTTAATGCAAACTGAAAAATTTAATACTGGCAAAGATGAGCTTCGCAGAATGAACTAAACTATAATAATGAAACTGTTATTCTAAAAGACACATTATAAAACATGCAGAATTGAAAGGATAGAATAACCAATGAAAAACAAAAAATTATTATTAGGGATCGCAGGATGTGCGTTAGTAACCATTATGTCATGCCCTGCATATGCAGAGGATATCAAAGTAGTAGATGGAGATGGAATGGAATATACATTCACAGAACCGATCAAAAGTGCAGTTGTGTATGACAGATATAATACGGAATTATTCCGTGCAGTAGGGGCTACAGATCTTATGGTCGGCGTTGATCAGAACGCAGTTGATACATATCCACAGTATTGGGATGGTGTGGGAAAAACATTAGATATTGTCGGACAGAACTGTACAGACTTTAATGTTGAAAAGATCGTTACACTTAATCCGGACGCAGTATTTACAAGCAGTCTTGGCGAATATGAAAATATGAGGGAGCAATTAGCTGATTTTGATATTCCGGTACTTGTTGTTAATGCATGGATACCTTCTGAGTATTACGACTATATACAACTTGTTGGTGATGTTACAGGCAATTCAGAACAGGCGGAGGAATATATTGATTTTTGTAAATCAGCAATGGAAACAGTAACAACAGGTTTGGAGAATATTCCGGAAGAAGAAAGAAAGACGGTATATTTTGAAAATAATGGTGAAAATAAAACGTGTCTTCCAGGCTCTGGATGGAATGATATGATTGTAAGTGCCGGTGGAATCAATATCTTTGGTGACATCGATTATGAAACAGCAGATCAGACAAAGGGTAATACAAGTGCCTATGAAATTGATCCTGAAGCTATACTTGATGCAAATCCAGACGTTATTATTGATAATATTTACAGCACGAAAGTTCACGGAGAGCTTGAAGCTGTAGTTGATCTTGAAGAAGGAGAATTGGAAGATGAACTTGCTTCGTTTGTTGACAGAGCCGGATGGGATGAACTGACAGCTGTAAAGGATAAACAGGTATATGGATTTACTAGTTTTGTTGGCAACGCTAACAGTAAACTGATTGCTATCAATTATATTGCAAAATGGCTCTATCCGGAAAAATTTGAAGAACTTGATCCGGATGCATTTTTCAGCCAGTGGTGTGAATATATGGGATTTGACCAGCTGGAAGGATATGTCGCTCAGTTACAGTAACTATATCAGAACTATACCTAAATGAAAAAGAAAAGCGATTTTTCACTTTTCTTTTTCATTTAAATAAGACATGTTGTTTGAATTAGTATGAAATAGTTTGGTGCGAGGGATAAATGAATAAATCGGAATTACAGAGAAAATATGATAAAATGATTTTGCATAAAGAAATATTGCTTTTTATTTGTGCGGCAGTTGTTTTTATTCTTGCGATATTTTCAATATGCATAGGTGTTGCTGACTTAACTCCTAAAGATGTTTTTCATGCCTTTTTTGCCAGCAAAGAATTGCGAAATAGTGATGGTTATAAGACCATGCATGATATTATATGGCTATTACGTTTGCCAAGAATTGTTATGGCATTTCTTTCCGGTGCAGGATTAGCTCTTTGCGGAGTAGTTATGCAGGATATAACCAATAATCCACTTGTATCTCCATATACGGTAGGTATCTCAAATGCAGCTGCGTTTGGTGTTGCGTTTGTTGTTTTATTTTCTTCCAAAATGAACCTTCCGTTTGCTGGGAATAATCTTCTGCTTCAAACAATTGGAGCATTTGTGATGGCTCTTTTATGCACCATCATGGTGTATGGCGTAGCAGCAGCAAAAAGAATGAATGTTACTACACTTGTATTAATGGGGACGGCATTATCCTATCTGTTTAATGCTTTGACAAACACGATGCAGTATTTGGCAAATGAACAGGAATTAAATACCATTGTACGGTGGACGTTTGGAAGCATGCAGAAAGCAACCTGGATTCAGATTGGTATTACAGCATTTCTTCTAATGATTGGTTTTATTATTACAATGTTAAATGCCAGAAATCTGAATGCCATGGCAGGCGCATCAGAGGATGTGCCAAGGGCCTTGGGGATTAATGTAAAAAGAGTGCGTATTGTAATCGGACTGGTTTCTGTAATATTAACAGCGGTGATTATAAGTTTTGTTGGTGTAATTGGTTTTGTTGGAATTGTTGCTCCGCATATCGCAAGAATGGTTATTGGATCTGATAACAGATTGCTCATACCGTTTTCATGTATTTGTGGGAGCATTTTGATGATCATGTCTGATACTATCGGCAGAACGTTATTCAGTCCTATTACAGTTCCAGTCGGTATTGTAGTTGCATACATAGGTGTGCCTGTCTTTGTACATTTGATAATTAAGGGAAAGGAAGGTGGATTTTGATGATAGAAGGAAAAAACCTGGCTTTTTCTTACAGGAAAGGGAGACAGATCTTTTCCGATATTAATTTCCGCTTTTCAGACGGGGAAATGATCAGTATTATGGGACCAAATGGGGCTGGAAAATCGACTCTTCTGAAATGTATAAATAAGATCAATAAACCGACACAAGGACAGATACTGATTGATGGTAAGAATACGATACAATTCTCAGACAGAGAACTCAGCAGACTGATTGGATATGTACCACAGGATATCGGAAAAGGTTTCGCCATTTCCGTGACAGAAGCTGTAATGCTCGGAAGAACTCCGTATATTCGTTTCAAAGCATCAGATAAAGATAAAGAACTGGTTTTTGAAATGATTGAACGTTTTGGACTTGAAAAATATGCATTTACTAATCTGAACGAATTAAGTGGAGGAGAAAGGCAGAGGGTTTTTCTTGCAAGGGCATTGGTACAAGATCCGAAAATTATGTTGCTTGATGAACCAATTAGTAACTTAGATATACGTTATCAAATAGAGACGTTGGATTTGGTTCGAGATATCGTAAAGTCCAGAAATTTGATTTCTATTATGGTTATACATGATCTGTCATTTGCATATAGATATTCGGATTCTGTTATTTTGTTAAAAGATGGAAAAGCAATGGTTGGCAAACGTGAAGATGTACTTACATCAAGCAATATTGCGGAGCATTATCATGTGAATGCAGAAATTAATGATAATCAGAAATATCCATATGTGAATCCAAGATATACATTGTGATATTATAGAAATCTAAGGGTCATTAAAAGGAGAAAAAATGTCAAAAAAGATTGCGATGTTAAATTGCCTGAAATCAAACCGTGTATGTACAGGTGCAGCATGTTTAAAAGCGTTTAATGAAAGAACAGATGCGTTTGCTATGTATCAAGGGGAAGAGGCTGTGGTATCTGCATTTATGCGATGCAATGGATGCGAAGCTGATCCGGATGATGATGCCGGTATTAAAGAAAAAATAGAAAGACTGTCACAGGAAGGCATTACAACAGTTCATGTTGGAATATGTACTAAAAAAGATGGCAGTCGTTGTAAGGTAATTGAGAAAATGATCAATATGATTCAGGCAGAAGGTATCCAAATTATTGATGGTACACATGGATCCTGAATGGATAAACTACAAGTTTTTTGAAAAAGTAAACAATAATTTAGAGCCATTGAAAACACTAAGGAATAAGAACTCCACGTTTTTAATGGCTTTTTTATGTAATAGCAGCAAACAGGAAGGTTGCATTTTTTTGGAAAATTCATTATAGTGATGAGGAGACTAAGAATATAACAGGAGAAGAATGATGCAGAAAGCATGGAATGCAATCAGGACCTGGCACATGATACAGCCGCAGGACCGGGTGTTGGTTGGAGTATCCGGTGGTGCAGATTCGGTATGCCTTTTTATGGTGCTTCTGGAATTTCAAAAACAGATGACATTTGAAATCAAAGTCGTCCATGTGGAGCATGGAATTCGAGGCGAAGAGAGTCTGCGGGATGAACGATATGTCAGAGAACTCTGTGAAAAATATCAGGTAGAGTATGAATGTGTATCTTGCGATATACCTGCTATGGCAAAAGAAAAGAAGATATCCATAGAAGAAGCGGGAAGAAATGCCAGATATGAGGCCTTTGACAGAATCGGAGAAAAATGGAGAGCGAACAGGATTGCTGTTGCCCATAATCAGAATGACCAGGCGGAAACGATTTTGTGGAATCTTGCCAGGGGAAGCGGCTTGGATGGTGCAGCGGGAATTCGACCGGTGCGAGGAAAAATTATCCGTCCTCTTTTGGAATGCAGCCGGACAGAAATTGAAGCGTTTTTAAAGAAAAAAAACATACAGTGGTGTGAGGATGGTACGAATGATGAACTGGATTATACCAGAAATATCATACGCAACCGTTTACTGCCAGAGATGAAAGAACAATTGAATACCAGGGTGATTACTCATTTGGCAGAATTTGGTACTGAGATGCGCAGAACAGAAGAATTCCTGGATATACTGGTAAAAGAAGCATGCCAGAAGATGGCAGTGATAAAAGACGGAAAGGCACAGCTAGAGGTAACCTGTCTGGAGCAGGAAGCGGAACTTCTACAGGAAAGAATTTTACGCAGATGTTTGAAAGAAGCAGGGTGTGGACTGAAAGATTTGCAGAGGGAACACATACAGAGTATGAAAGAACTGATGCATATGCAGTCCGGAAAAAAAATCCAGCTTCCGTGTGGATGGGTGGCGGAAAGAGTATTTGATACCCTGGTTATTCAGAAAAAAGAAGAGGATCGAATATTACCGGAATTGCAGCTCAGAATTCCGGGAGAAACAAGAACAGAACATGGCTCTTTTTTTACCAGAATTATTTCAAACGAAAATCAGCCAATTGAACAAAAAAAGTATACGAAATGGCTGGATTATGATAAAATAACCGCAGGTATTCTGCTTCGTGGAAGAAAACCGGGAGATTATTTGACCGTAAACCGTCAGGGCGGAAGAAAAAAGCTGAAAACCTATTTCATGGAAGAAAAAATACCGGTAGATCAAAGAAAAGGGGTATGGCTTTTAACGTGCGGCGAAGAAGTGATCTGGGTAGTAGGTCACCGGATCAGTGAAGCATACAAGGTAGAAAAGAATACCAGAGAAATACTGGAGATTACGTATAAGGAGGCAGCATCATGGCAGAACATATCAGTGTGTTGATAGAAGAAGAGAAAGTTGATAAGAGAATTGAAGAACTGGGAAAGAAGATCAGTGAAGAATATGCAGGAAAAGAAGTACATCTGATCTGTATTTTAAAGGGAAGTATTTTCTTTACCTGTGAACTGGCAAAGAGAATTACAGTTCCGGTGACGATTGATTTTATGTCTTGCAGCAGTTACGGAGCCGGAACCAAGTCCAGTGGTGTGGTAAAACTGGTAAAAGACCTGGATGAACCACTGGAAGGAAAGAATGTTATCGTGATTGAAGATATCATTGACTCAGGAAGAACCTTAAGCTATCTGCTTGAGATCTTGAGCGCCAGAAAACCGGCAAGCTTAAAGCTGTGTACTCTGTTGGATAAACCGGACAGAAGAGTGATGCCGGTACATGTGGACTACACCGGATTTGAGATTCCGGATGAGTTTGTAGTTGGATACGGACTGGATTATGACCAGAGATACCGTAATCTGCCGTATATTGGTGTGCTTTCATTTACAGAGTAAGGAAGGCACGGAAAGGAGACTATATTTTTGAACAGAAATTCAAGAGGGATTGGCATTTATTTTTTAACGATTGCCATTGTACTGCTCCTGCTGTATGCATTTCGCGGGGGATGGTCTGATACCCAGACGATTACGCAGCAGGAGTACAGTGAAGAGGTGACAGGAGACAAGATTGCAAGGGCGGACATTTATCAGAACAGTCAGGTGCCGACAGGACGAGTGGAGCTGACTCTGACGGATGGAAGCCGGCAGCAGCTCAATGTCAGTGATGTGAATACAGCACAGACCGAATTAAACGATGCAGGTGTGACTACCTACCTTCATGATGTGGAACAGACCAGCATTTTTATGACCAGTATACTTCCTACGCTGATAATGGCAGTTGTGGTGATTTTCCTGTTTATGATGATGAATCGTCAGGCAGGTGGCGGCAACAGTAAGATGATGAATTTTGGCAAGAGCCGTGCAACCATGATCATGCCGGATGCCAGAAGAAAAACATTTAAAGATGTGGCAGGACTTCAGGAAGAAAAAGAAGACCTGGAGGAACTGGTGGATTTCCTAAAAGAGCCACAGAAGTATACAAAGATGGGTGCAAGAATCCCAAAAGGAGTGATTCTGGTGGGACCTCCCGGTACAGGTAAGACTTTGCTTGCAAAAGCAGTAGCGGGAGAAGCGGGCGTACCGTTTTTCAGCATTTCCGGTTCTGATTTTGTAGAGATGTTTGTCGGCGTGGGAGCTTCCCGTGTCCGTGACCTGTTTGAAGATGCCAAGAAAAATGCACCATGTATTGTCTTTATCGATGAGATTGATGCAGTGGCAAGAAGACGTGGAACCGGTATGGGAGGTGGACACGATGAGAGAGAGCAGACTCTGAATCAGCTACTGGTAGAGATGGATGGATTCGGTGTAAATGAAGGTATCATCGTGATGGCAGCAACCAACCGTGTGGACATTCTGGATCCGGCTATTTTAAGACCGGGACGTTTTGACCGCAAGATTGGTGTAGGCAAGCCGGATGTAAAGGGAAGAGAAGAGATCCTGAAGGTACATGCCAAGGAAAAACCGCTGGGAGACGATGTAGATCTGGAAAATATTGCCAGAACAACAGCGGGATTCACCGGTGCAGATCTGGAGAACCTGATGAACGAAGCGGCAATCTGGGCTGCCAAGTCCGGACGTACCTATATTCAGCAGCAGGATATCCAGCAGGCATTTATTAAAGTAGGTATCGGAGCGGAAAAGAAGAGCCGTCTGATCTCTGACAAAGAAAAACGGATTACCGCATACCACGAAGCGGGTCATGCACTTCTGTTCCATCTGCTTCCCAATGTGGGACCGGTGCATACCGTATCCATTATACCGACCGGCATGGGAGCTGCAGGTTATACCATGCCTCTGCCGGAAAAAGATGAGATGTTCATGACCAGAGGCAAGATGCTGGATACGCTCATGGTCGATCTGGGAGGTCGAATTGCAGAAGAACTGATTATCGAAGATATTACTACTGGTGCATCCCAGGACATCAAGCAGGCAACTCAGCTTGCAAGGGCAATGGTGACCCAGTATGGTATGTCTGAACGGGTAGGTCTGCTGGATTATGGCACAGATGAGAACGAGGTGTTTATCGGAAGAGATCTGGCACATTCCAGAAGCTTCAGTGAGGCTACAGCAGCTGTCATCGATGAGGAGGTAAAGCGTCTGGTGGATGAAGCACACACAAAAGCAACCGCTATCATCAAAGAACATATGGATGTTCTGCATAGCTGTGCTGCGCTTTTGATCGAGAAAGAAAAGATCGGGCAGGAAGAATTTGAAACTCTTTTTGGCAATAATGCATAAAAAACAAACTCTTTTTTTGTGAAGTTTGTGCACACGGATTCAAAAAGATATGCTATATTAAATATCGTAAAAACCCCCCAATACATTATATAGTTTTTGCAACACCCATAAGAAGAAATACCTTCTCTAAAAAGGACAGCGCGAGCTGTCCTTTTTACGTTACTTACGGCATTCTTGAACACAGAAATATATGCACTTGTAAGAAATGAAGAATTAGGATACAATAAATGAATGGGATTGTGAGAGCAAAAAGTAAAACAATCGTTACTGGTCACGGAGTGAACAGTAACAAACAATCTGCATGATAATGCAATGGAGACGATAGTAGAGGTAGAAGATAGTGGAATGGGAAAAAATAGAACTGCTGATAAAAATGCAATACTATATTCTGGGGATGCGGCCGGTGTTCCGGCCCAGTGCACTATTTAGCGATGAGACAGAGAATTATGTAACACCTGCCCAGCCGGAAGTCGGCGAGACAGTGACGATTCGCTTCCGCACCAAGAGAGACAATGTGGATGCGGTGTATCTCTGTCACGGGGAAGAATCTCAGCTTATGGAGCTGGATTATAATGATAAAAACTTTGATTACTATAGGGCGGAGGTACCGCTTGGAATTCGGCAGCTCCGTTACTGGTTTCAGGTAAAGGCAGGACGGCTTACCTGCTATTACGACAAATGTGGATTGAGCAATGAATTGCGTCCGGACTGCTGCTTTTGTGTCACCCCTGGTTTTCATGTGCCGGAATGGGCAAAAGGAGCGGTCATGTATCAGATCTTTGTAGATCGTTTTTATAACGGAGATTTGTCAAATGATGTGGAAGACCGGGAGTACTTCTATATCGGTGACACCACAGTAAAGGTTAAGGACTGGAATAAGTGTCCGGCATTTATGGGAATCCGGGAGTTTTACGGAGGAGATATCCAGGGAGTTTGGGATAAGCTGGATTATCTGCAGGATCTTGGCGTGGACGTGATATATTTTAATCCTATTTTTGTATCGCCTTCTAATCATAAGTACGATATACAGGATTATGATTATATTGATCCTCACTATGGAAAGATTGTAAAAGACGGTGGAGAAGTGCTGGCACCGGGAGATCAGGATAATTCCCATGCGACAAAATACATCCGTCGTGTGACAGATAAGGAAAATCTAGAAGCCAGCAACCGCTTTTTTGCAGAATTTGTGGAAGAGGTACACCGTAGGGGGATGAAGATCATTCTGGACGGTGTGTTTAATCATTGCGGTTCCTTTAACAAGTGGCTGGATCGTGAGCGGATTTATGAGAATGAGCCAGGATATGAAAAAGGCGCATATGTTTCCGCAGACAGTCCTTACCGTAATTTTTTCAAATTCAACAATCAGGATGCATGGCCATACAACCCAAATTACGATGGATGGTGGGGACATGATACCCTTCCGAAGCTGGCGTATGAGAATTCAAAAGAACTTCATGACTACATCCTTGGGGTGGCAAAAAAATGGGTCTCCCCTCCTTATAATGTGGACGGCTGGAGACTGGATGTGGCTGCAGACCTTGGATTTTCCAATGAATATAACCATCAGTTCTGGAAGGAATTCCGGGATGTGGTGAAAGAAGCCAATCCGGAAGCGCTGATTCTTGCAGAGCATTACGGAGATCCAAAGTCGTGGCTGCAGGGGGATCAGTGGGATACGGTGATGAATTATGATGCCTTTATGGAGCCGCTTACCTGGTTCTTTACCGGAATGGAAAAGCACAGCGATCAGTACCGGGAAGATATGCTGGGAAATGGACTGCATTTTCAGTGGGCAATGGGGCATTATATGAACAGTTTCCAGGCACCGTCACTGGAAGTGGCAATGAATGAGCTGTCCAATCATGACCATTCCAGATTCCTGACAAGAACCAATCACAGGGTGGGGCGTGTGGCACAGCTTGGCTATGATGCTGCTTCCCGGGATGTGGACAAGGCAGTGCTTCGCAGTGCAGTGGTGATGCAGTTTACCTGGCCCGGGGCACCGACGATCTATTATGGAGATGAAGCAGGGGTGTGCGGATTTACTGATCCGGATAACCGAAGAACCTATCCATGGGGACATGAAGATCATGACCTGATAGATTTTCATAAAAAAATGATCCGTATTCACAAAGCCTGTCCAGCCATTATGAAGGGGTCTGTTAAGATCCTCTGGGCAGATTATAATTATCTGGCATACGGAAGATTTACCGAAGAGGATCAGGTTCTGGTTGTATTCAATGCAGGAAAGGATACGATAGAACGTACGGTAAGAGTCCGTGATATCGGCATTGGGGCAGGTGATAATCTGATACAGTTGTTGATGACAGACGGGGACGGTTATCACACAGATGCAGTAGTATATCAGATGAATCAGTATGATGTAACGGTAAAACTTCCACCGACGTCAGCAATTGTGCTTCACGCACAGCAGAGCGGCGAGGATGAACTGTTCTGGAAAAATGGAAATATTGGTCAAATATCCGAAATTCACACCTCGTGGACAGATAGTATTTGACATAAGTACACAATTTTTGCTATAATTTTTCTGTTGATTATTAATGAACAATTGAAAAGGGGGGACAGATATGCCTGGGAAAAGTGTTTTCTGGAAATTACATTTCAAGGAATTATATCATCTGGTTTATTCAGAATATGGCGAAATGTATCATCTGACGGAGACAGAGATGGAAATCTTACTTTTCTTGAGAGACGACAGCGCGTATAATACAGCACGGGATATCTGTATGATGCGAGGAATTGCAAAATCTAATGTATCGAATGGGATTCGAATGCTTGAGAGAAAAGGCTATGTCAGAATCCAGATTGATGAAACAAACAAAAAAATCCACCGTCTGTTTCTGACAGAAAAGTCCAGAATAATTGCGGATGTGCTATACAAGGCGCAGAAGGATTGTTTGGCTAAGATTCTGGATGGAATCTCAGAAGAAGAGTTAGCTGGCATATATCGTTTTTTTGAGAAATGTGATGCCAACATCCAGAAAGAACTAAGTCGCTTAAAAAGTAAAGACAACCAGTAATGTGCATAAAGATTTTTGCTGAGTACAGAGAAAGAAGGAACGGGAAGAAACCAGTTTTCGTTCTTTTTTTCTGCCAAAATTTCGAAATGTATCGGTTTATATACAAAATAATATCAATTTGTATCTGAATTTATACCGAAAACTTTGATTTTAGGGTTTACTTTAGATAAATTTTCAGTGTATAGTAAGAATGTAAAATGCATGTGCTTCGATAAAGAAGCGATCAGAAGCAAGTTAAAAGGAGAGATTAAAATGAATATTGCAGAACAGTTTGCAGCACTGGGCGTCGTACCAGTAGTAGTATTAAATGATGTGAAGGATGCGGAGCCATTGGCAGATGCTCTGGTAAAAGGCGGACTTCCTTGCGCAGAGGTAACATTCCGTACAGACGCAGCAGAAGAATCCATCCGTGTTATGGCACAGAAGTACCCGGATATGCTGGTTGGAGCAGGAACAGTTCTGACGATTGAACAGGTAGACAGAGCAGTAGCAGCAGGCGCCAAGTTTATTGTAAGCCCTGGATTTGATCCTGAAGTAGTAGATTACTGTATCGAAAAACAGATTCCGATCTTCCCAGGTATCATTACTCCTTCAGAAGCAGCTCAGGCTGTAAAGAGAGGGCTTAAGGTAGTAAAATTCTTCCCGGCAGAACAGTTCGGTGGAGTAGCTACAATCAAAGCAATGGCAGCACCTTATACAATGCTCAAATTCATGCCTACAGGTGGTGTAAGCCTGAAGAACCTGAAGGACTACTTAAGCTGTGACAAGATCCTTTGCTGCGGCGGAAGCTGGATGGTAAAAGGAGATATGATCAAAGCCGGAGAATTCGACAAGATCAGTGAGATGGCAAAAGATGCAGTAGCACTGGCAAAAGAAATCAGAGGTTAATACTGTCAGGTAACAAAAGATAATATATCCAGGATGTGTTAGGAGAATAACAAGAATGAATTTGAATTTAAGACCAGCTAACGAATGTAAATATGATGCAGTTTCTCTGGGCGAAGTTATGCTTCGTCTGGATCCGGGAGAAGGCCGTATCCGTACCGCAAGATCTTTCCGTGCGTGGGAAGGCGGCGGAGAATACAACGTAGTACGTGGACTTCGCAGATGTTTCGGACTGAATACCGGCGTGATTACTGCATTTGCAGATAACGAAGTAGGTATGCTGATGGAAGACTTTATCCTTCAGGGCGGCGTGGATACATCTCTGATCAAATGGATGAAGACAGACGGTATCGGACGTATCTGCAGAAACGGTATCAACTTCACAGAAAGAGGATTTGGTATCCGTGGAGCAGTAGGATGCTCAGACCGTGCCAACACAGCTATTTCAAAAGCAACACCGGAAGACTTTGATTTTGACTATATCTTCGGTGAGCTGGGAGCACGCTGGCTGCATACAGGCGGAATTTACGCAGCACTTTCCGAACAGTCCTGCGAGACCGTTCTGGCAGCAATTAAGACAGCTAAGAAATATGGTACAGTAGTATCTTATGACCTGAACTACCGTCCATCTATGTGGAGCGCCATCGGCGGACAGGCTAAGGCTCAGGAAGTGAACAAAGAGATCGCAAAATACGTAGACGTAATGATCGGTAACGAAGAAGACTTCACAGCATGCCTTGGATTCGAGATCGAAGGAAATGATGCGAACTTGAAGGAACTGAATCTGGACGGATACAAGAAGATGATCAACGAAGCAGCTAAGACCTACCCGAACTTCAAGGCAGTTGCTACCACACTGCGTACTGTAAGAACCGCTACGGTAAACGACTGGAGTGCAATCTGCTGGGCAGACGGAGAGATCTACAAGGCAAAAGACTACAAGGGACTGGAGATCATGGACCGTGTAGGCGGAGGAGATTCCTTTGCATCCGGACTGATCTATGGTCTGATGACTACAGGTGATGCAGAAGCAGCTGTGAATTACGGAGCAGCTCACGGCGCACTTGCCATGACCACACCTGGTGATACCACTATGGCAAGCAAGAAAGAAGTAGAAGCAATCATGGGCGGCGCTGGTGCACGTGTACAGAGATAATCTGTATCATAAAGCAGGAACAACCGTGATAACAGAATGAAGTGACAGGGTATCTGTCTGAATAAGTAACTGCCGCAAAAGGGGCAACTCCCTGCGGCAGTTTTTTCGAACATAAAAGACAGAGAGCGGAAAAACAGAAGGGTATTTAAAAAAAGCTGCAGATGCGGATTAGGCAGCAGGTATGATGGGGGAAAAGTACATGGATGGACTACAGAAAATCAACAAAGGACTTCTGACTGCAAAGGTGGAAGAAAAACTGATGGATTATATTCTGCGTGAACCGATTGAGGTGGGGGAAAAGATACCGAATGAATTTACACTGGCAGAAATGTTTGGAGTGGGCAGAGGAACGGTGCGGGAAGCTGTGAAAAGCCTGGCGTCTAAAGGCGTTCTGGAAGTACGCAGAGGCCTGGGAACTTTTGTAATCAGTACCAGTACGCTGGAACAAGATCCGCTGGGACTGGCAAATGTGTTGGATGACCAGTATGAACTGGCACTTCAGCTTTTTGAAGTCCGGCTGATGTTTGAACCGGAAATCGCAGCATTGGCGAGTGTGAAGGCAACAGAAGAAGAAAAAGAAGAGCTGGTTCGGCTGTGTGATGCTGTTGAAGAAGTGTTCCTTAAAGGGAAAGAACATCTGAAATTGGACATCGAATTTCATACCCATATTGCAAAATGTAGTAAAAATAAAGTGACAGAAGTGTTAATGCCGGTTATCTATTCGGCCGTCTATGCTTTTACGGGTGTTGCCAGTAACAAGCTGAAAGATGAGACTGTTTCCACACATCGTGCAATTACAGATTCCATTCTCAATGGAGACAGTATCGGTGCCCGGAATGCCATGATCATGCATCTGAATTATAACCGGCAGATGATTCTGGAACTGGAGAAAGAAAGAGAAAAGAAATAAGAAGACGCAAAGTAATAACGGAAGAAGAAAAGAAGAGGGGGCATGTGATAAAACATGTTTCCGATGATATACAGATGGTCTGGGAATATAAAACCTCTTAGACCATTTTTGTTACAAATTTATAGATAAAAAGTGATAATTAATAAATAAAAAACAACACTTGAAAACGAAGAAGATACATGATAATATTTGATTATAAAGATGTTTTGTAACTGTTCAGAACCCACTGTCCCGCGAGGTGTTTTGGCATGAATATGCCAAAATCCCGAGACATGCATGCCAAAATTCTATCGCCAAAGGCGATTTTATTGAATTTTGGCATCGTATCTGTGAAGGTACTGAACAGATACGATGCTTTACGGATTGCTACGTACTTCGTACTTACGCAATCATGACATCCTATAAAGCATATATTTTCGATTCGTAGTGCGCAGCACTGTCAGAATATCTAATCTCAATTCAGAAATCGTATGCTTTTCTAAGAACAGAATAGGCAGAAGAGGACTGGAGTGAGAGGCGTTGGTAATACGAATCAACGGCATTTCTGTACACGGAATCCTCTTCTTAAAAGAAGGGGGAATTATGTGGCAGAGAAGAGAGCACAGATAAAGAAGAAAGAAGGAAAACTGACACAGAAAAATGAAAAATCACATCAGGATATGGAAGAACGTCATCAGATATACCGGGAGATATTGAAGAATTTCACGATCATGAGTGATGCATTTATGAGAAACGTTTTAAAAGAAAAGGCATGTACGGAATATATTCTTCAAGTCATCATGGGAGAAAGTGAACTAACTGTAGAAGATCAGGTGATCCAGCATGACTATAAGAATCTGCAGGGAAGATCAACCATAATGGACTGTGTTGCCACGGATCAGAAGAAGCGGCAGATGAATATCGAGATCCAGCAGGAAAGTAAAGATGCATCACCACAGCGGAGTCGATACAACAGTGCACTGCTGGATATGAATACCCTGAATCCGGGACAGAGTGTAAAAGAACTTCCGGAAAGTTATGTGATCTTTATCACCAGAGAGGATGTGATGAAAGAGGGACTGCCAATTTATCATATTCAAAGAAATGTGAATAATACCAACAGGGCATTTGGAGATGGCAGTCATATCCTGTATGTCAATTCCCAGATTCAGGATGATACAAAGCTGGGGCGTTTGATGCATGACCTGCATTGCAAAAATGCAGATGAAATGTACAACGAGTTGCTGGCGGCCAGAGTCAGGCAATTAAAAGAAACACCAGAGGGGGTAGAATACATGTGTAAAGAGATGGACAGAATCTATGGAATGGGAGAAGAACAAGGAAGAGCTATGGAACGGAAGAATACTGAACGTGAAAGAAAAAAAGCCGAAAGAGAAAAAAATAGGGCAGATAAACTTGCAAAAGAATTAGAAAGATACCATGAAAAGTATGGTGTTCTTGCGTAGGGATGGATTGATAGAATTTGGCATAACAATGCCAGTATGAGAAAAGGGGCGTGCGTGTGGCATACCCCTTTACTGCGTAGATAAAAAGTTTTGCTGCTTCATCATATATTCGAAATAAGAACTCTTAGATGCCTGAAGATGCTGTTCCATTGCTTGGGCGGCGGCGTCCCAGTTATTGGACAACACATGTTTTACAATATCCAGATGTTCGCGTGTAGAGTAAAATAATCGATCCTGAGAAGCACGACCGGAAAGAATACGTGTTCTGGAGATCTGACTGTTTACGGTTTGGTAGGTATTGATTAGGTAAGAATTCTCGGTTGCATCAATGAAAAGCTGGTGAAACTGTTCGTCGACTTCATAATAGGCGGTTTCTTCTACCGGTTCAGTCTGATAAGACTCGAATATTCTATAAAAATGCAGATACTGTTGTTGTGATATTTTACATCCGTGTTTCAGAATAGCATAAGGTTCAATTAATAAACGTGTTTCATAGATCATATTTAATTCATTTAGCGAAATATTGGTAACTTCAATACCGCGTTTTGGAAGGACTGTTACCAGACGTTCTGTTTCCAGACGGTTTAATGCCTCGCGGATTGGAGTGCGGCTGACTTCCAACTCTTGGCATAAAATATCTTCGGTGATAATGGTGCCGGGTGGGTATACGCAATTGATGATGTTGGACTTAATAAGTTCATAAGATTGCTGTTTTAAAGATTGCTTTGCCATAGTAAAAACTCCCTGTTTCGAATTTAGATTCAGTTTATTAAAATCAGTATAACAGAAAGAAAATGAATTTACAAATAATTATTTTATGTTGTATACAACAAGACTACAAAAACTGGAAAATGACAATATTGTACAAGAAAAAACATGATAATTATGAAAAATATATAAATTAATAAAAATGATATTTGGCAAAAATAATAAAAAAACAATGATCAAATTGTGAAAAAAGATGAAAAGAACGTGAAAACAAGATCGTGGGAAATAAAATATTGACAAAAAGATAAAAAAGAGTTATGTTGTATACAACAAAAGGAAAACGAAAGAGACAAGGGAGGAATTTTGGATGAAAACAATCAGAATACCGGAACCTGGAAAGGTTGAGATCATTGAAAGCGAGACGCCGATTCGCAAGAAAGGTGAAGCATTATTAAAGCTCCTTTACGGCGGAATCTGCGGAAGTGATCTTGGTACATACAGAGGAACATTCGCATATGCAAGTTATCCACGTATTCCGGGACATGAATTTTCAGCACAGATTGTTGAGATAGATGAAAATGACAGAGGACTGAAGCCTGGAATGGTAGTAACCTGCAATCCATATTTTAACTGTGGACACTGCTATCCATGCCAGAGAGGTCTGGTAAACTGCTGTGAGACCAATGAAACAATGGGAGCACAGAGAGACGGAGCATTTTCCGAATACATTACCATGCCGATCGAACGTATCTACGAAGGCAAGGGACTGACACCAAAACAGCTTGCACTGATCGAACCGTTCTGCATCAGCTATCATGGCGCATCCCGTGCAAATATCAAGAAAGGTGATAAAGTTCTGGTAGTAGGAGCAGGAACCATCGGTGTGCTGGCAGCCATTGCAGCAAAGGCAAAAGGCGGAGAAGTATACATGTGTGATGTAGCGGAAGAAAAATTGAACTACGCATACAACACATTTGGTCTTGCAGGCAAGATCTTGAATGATAACCCAGATACCTTTATGGATAAAGTAAACGAGATTACAGGCGATCATCACGGATTCGATGTTTGTATCGAAGCAGTAGGCCTTCCATCAAC
Organism: Jingyaoa shaoxingensis; assembly: GCF_014385005.1. Taxonomy (GTDB): domain Bacteria; phylum Bacillota; class Clostridia; order Lachnospirales; family Lachnospiraceae; genus Marvinbryantia; species Marvinbryantia shaoxingensis. The sequence continues at coordinate 96,169 of NZ_JACRSZ010000007.1, forward strand.
TTTCCAAAACTGTATTGATGCAGTAGTGGTTGGCGGAAATGTAGTACTGATCGGCGTAGGCAACAGAAATCTTGATTTCTTCTTTACAATTATTCAGAAGAAGGAACTGAATATCTTCGGTTCACGTAATGCACTGAAGAAAGACTTCCTGGAACTGATTGATCTGGTAGACAGCGGAGAAGTAGATCTGGAAAAGATTGTTATGAACCCAACATCCGATGATCCGACCAAGAGATCTGAATATTCTATGGAAGAAGCAGCAGAAGCATTTGAAGAATTTAGTAAATATGGCGGAAGCAAATTGAAAGTGGTTATCCACTTTGCAGATCCGGAATAAGGAATTTTAAACAAAAGGGCGTAACTTCACAGATGAGTGAAGACGAGTATAAAACAAAAACAATATGGAGGGTAAGAATTTATGAAAACAAGAAATTTAGTAGTGATGGGACTCGTAGGAGCAATGGCTATGGCAATGGGAGCGAATGCAATGGCAGCAGATGTTGAAATCAACGTTGGTTTTGAAAATGCTGTTACAGAACCTTGCTCTATCGCAGTTGAAAAATGGGCTGAATTGGTAGATGAAAAATCTAATGGAACTATGAAGTTAAACACATTCCCGAACTCAGGACTTGGTAAAAAAGTTGACCTGATCGACCAGATGGTAATGGGACAGAATGTTATCACAGTTGCTGACGGTGCTTTCCTTGCTGAGTATGGAGTACCTGATTTTGGTATCTTCTACGCACCATTCATGTTTGATTCATGGGATGAAGAATGGAGAGTTGTTGATTCAGACTGGTATCAGGGACTGTGCGATGAACTGGCAGAAAAAGGAAGAATCCGTGTACTGGCATCTAACTGGATTTACGGAGCACGTGATATTTTATCCACAAAGAAAGTAGTATTACCGGAAGATTTGGATTCCTTAAAACTGCGTGTATCTTCTAATGACTTATCCATTACATCTTTCACAGATTTGGGAGCAAATGCTCTTGGTATGGATATGGGTGATGTATATCAAGCACTTCAGGCTGGTACCATCGATGCAGTAGAAAACCCAATCACATCACTGGCTAACAGATCTTTCCAGGAAGTTGCTAAATACCTTGTAAAAGATGAACACATTCTTGCAACATCTATGTGGATCTGTGGTGAAGACTTCTACTCAACATTGACAGACGAGCAGAAACAGATCCTGACAGAGTCTGCAGAAGAAGCAGGTCTGGTAAACAACGATCTGTATGATCAGGCAACAGAAGAAGCAGAACAGCTTCTGGTAGATGCTGGCGTAGAAATCACAGAACTGACAGATGAACAGAAAGCTGCATGGATCGAAGCGGGACAGAAGTTCTACAACGAAGATGCTGCAGGTCTTGGATGGTCAGAAGGATTATATGACACTGTAAAAGCAGCTGGACAGGAATAAGATAAATAAGAAATAATATTACTTGAGTTTAGAAGGCTGCTGGCTAGTTAGCCGGTAGCCTTTTTACACAAGAGCAGGTGAAAACTGCAAATTTGGAGGACATAAATGAAAAAAACAGATAAAAAGGCAATGTTATTAAACATTGATGTTGTCATAGCCTCAGTTGCAATGTGTGCATTGGTTCTGGCTACCTTTGCCGGAGTTATTGCCAGATACATACTGAGCAAGCCGTTTGGCTGGACAGAGGAAGTACAGGCTTCCCTGATCGTCTGGGTTATTTTTGGAGCTGCTGGAGCAGCATTCAGAACAGGAAACCATGCAGCAATCGAGATCTTTTATGATATGTTCCCAGCTGCTATTCGAAAAATCCTGAACGTTATTATTCTGGCAATTACTGTAATTACCATCTGTTATCTCGGATATGCAAGTCTGGAATATTTAAAACTTTTTGCAACAACCGGAAGAAAAACATCGGTATTACATTGGTCTTATATTACGATTTACTGTATTGTACCGATTTCATGTCTCTGGCAGATCTTCAATTTTGTGTTAACCACAATTTTTGGATATTCAGAGCAGGAAACGATTGAGTCTATTACAGATGAAGAATTCGAGGAGGCAAAGAAAAAAGGATGAAAACAGTCGTTATTATTTCTGCCATCTGCCTGCTGATTATGTTGTTTATGAAAGTGCAGGTTTATGTAGCAGTATTAGCAGCTTCTGCGATCTACTTTATTTTTGCAGAAGGTACCAACCCGGCAATGTTTGCCCAGCTGACCATTTCTGGTGCATCGGGAATTTCCCTGCTGGCAATTCCATTCTTCGTAATGGCCGGTGTATTTATGAATTATACAGGTGTAACAAGGCGAATTATGGAATGTTGTAGTGTGCTGACCTCACGAATGTATGGTGGTCTGGCACAGGTAAATATTCTTCTTTCCACACTGATGGGTGGTCTGTCGGGCTCTTCGCTGGCTGATGCAGCTATGGAATGTAAGATGCTGGTACCTCCTATGGAAGCAGAAGGATATACAAAAGCTTTTTCTACTGTTATTACAGCAGCCTCAGGAATGATCGTTCCGTTGATTCCACCTGGAACAGGACTGATTATCTATGCATGTATTAACAATATTTCTGTTGGAAAACTGTTCGTTGCAGGTATCGGACCTGGTCTAGTACTGAGTGTAACCTTGATGATCTTTACCCGTTTTGTTGCAAAGAATCGTGGTTACATGCCAAAGAGAACAGAAAAGATCCCTGCATCTGAAAAGATCGCAGCCATCAAACCGGCAATTCTGCCAATGTTACTGCCGATTATCATCATCGGTGGTGTACGAATCGGTATCTTCACAGCTACAGAAGCAGGTACCGTAGCCATCGTATATTCTCTGTTACTTGGCATTCTTTACCATGAAATGAAAGCAAGTGATTTCTTAAAAGGCTGTAAAGAAACTGTTACTACAACAGCATCTATCATGATGATCGTAGCGGCAGCATCCTGCTTCTCCTGGATTTTGACAAAAGAGCAGATTCCGCAGACGATGGCAGCATGGATGACTGGTCATATTGCGAATAAATATATATTCTTGATCATCTGTAATATTTTTCTGATCGTTGTAGGTATGTTTATTGAAGGAAATGCATCCATGATCGTTCTTGGACCACTCCTTCATCCAATTGCAGTTGCATTTGGTATTGATCCAATACACTTTGCAATGGTTTATATTTTCAACTGTACCATCGGTGCATTTACACCACCTATGGGAACTCTGATGTTTGTTACCTGTGGTATTACAAAGTGCCCGACAAAAGAATTTATTAAGGAAGCAATTCCGTTCTATATCCTTTTTGCAGTAGATATGCTGGTACTTACATATTTCCCGCCACTGACAACATTCTTGGTTGATTTGGTATACTAACAATAATGTCTGGCCTGCTCTCTGTAAAAAGGGGGCAGGCTAGAAAACTTATAAAGAGGTAGAAAAATGAGAGAAAGACAATTTGTTGCAGATATTGTAAGCGGAACAAAATTACCAAAGATGTTTCGTGCAAGACAGATATTCCCAGATGATAAACTTGAAGTAGAAAAGATTCCACAGATCATTCATGATCTGTTATCAGAACCGAAGTTTAAAGACAGAGTGAAACCTGGTATGCGTATTGCCATTACCGCAGGTTCCAGAGGTATCTCAAATGTGGCATTAACAACAAAATGCATCGTAGATTTTTGTAAGGAACAGGGTGCACAGCCGTTTATTGTACCTGCAATGGGAAGTCACGGTGGAGCAACAGCTGAAGGACAGAAAGAGATTCTGACCGGATATGGTATTACAGAAGAATATTGTGGATGCCCAATTATTTCGTCAATGGAAGTGAAATGTATTGGCAAGAATGCAGAAGGCGTAGACGTTTACATTGATAAGAATGCTGCCGAAGCAGATGGAATTATTCTCGGATGCCGTATCAAACCACACACTGCATTCCGAGGACCTTATGAGAGCGGCATGATGAAGATGATGGCAATTGGTCTTGGAAAACAGTATGGAGCAACTATCTGCCATGCGGCCGGATTCCAGAATATGCATAAGAACGTGCCGTCCTTTGGACGCGCGATTATTGCAAATGCACCAGTGCTGTTTGCAGTACCAACGATTGAAAATGCATTTGAAGAGACCTGCTGGATCGGAGCAGTTGCAGCAGAAGAGATCAATGACAAAGAACCGGCTCTTCTGGAATATGCAAAATCTCTGATGCCACGTATCTGGGTTGATTCCTGTGATGTGCTGGTGGTAGATCAGATTGGTAAGAACTTCAGCGGAGACGGTATGGATCCAAATATTACCGGAACGTTTTGTACCAACTGTGCCAGTGGGGGAATTGATGCACAGAGAGTAGCTGTTCTGAACTTAAGTCCTGAGACTCACGGGAACGGAATTGGACTTGGATATTCCAGTGCAACCACAGCACGAGTATACAAGCAGCTTGATCTGAAATCCATGTATCCAAATGCGATTACCTGTACTGTACTTGGTGGTGTACGTATTCCGATCGTTATGGAAAGTGATAAAGAATGTATCCAGTGCTGCCTGCAGACCTGTAATGAAATCGACAAAGAACATGCAAGAATTGTCCGGATTCCAAATAGTCTGAATATTGGTGAAATTTTATTATCAGAAGCATATCTGGATGAAATTAAAGATAACGAAGCATACAAAGGCAAACTGGAAATTATTTCAGAGCCGGAAGAATGGAACTTTGATGAAAATGGTGATCTGCCAATGAAAGACGGAAGCCTTGTATTTTAATAAAAAGTGGAGGATAAAGAAATGGATAGACTGAATTATGACGTATTAGCAAAATCTGGTTATGACGGATATGTATTAAAAGATGCACCTGTAAAGGTATTACAGTTCGGAGAAGGTAACTTCCTTCGTGCATTTGTAGATTACTGGTTTGATCTTGCCAATGAAAAAGCTGACTGGAACGGTAAATGCTGTCTGGTACAGCCAATCGCTCCTGGTCTTGCAAAGATGATCAATGAACAGGAAGGTCTGTATACTTTATATCTTCGCGGAAGTGAAAACGGACAGAAGGTAGATGCAAAACGTGTCATCTCCAGCGTAAAGAACTGCCTGAATCCATATGAAAAAGCAGATTATGAAGCAATGATGGAAGTAGCAGCAAGCGATGATCTGGAAATTATCGTTTCCAATACAACAGAAGCCGGTATTCAGTATGATCCATCCTGCCAGCAGGATGACTGCCCGCCATCCAGCTTCCCTGCAAAACTGACACAGGTTCTGTATCACCGTTATAAAGCAGGCAAAAAAGGCATCATCATGCTTGCATGCGAACTGATCGACAACAACGGTAAAGAACTGTTGAAATGTGTAAACCAGTACATTGAACAGTGGGGAATGGAAGACGGATTCAAGAAATACGTTAACGAAGAATGTACTTTCTGTGGATCTCTGGTTGACCGTATCGTACCGGGACGTATCCGTGACGAAAAAGAAGTAGCAGAACTGGAACAGAAGCATGGTTATGCTGATCCATTGCTGGATGTTGGCGAAGTATTCGGTGTATGGGTTATCGAAGGAGATCCGAAGCTGAATGATGTGCTTCCATTCAAGAAAGCAGGACTGGAAGACAGAGTATTTGTAGTGCCGGATATGAGCCCATACAAGAAGCGAAAAGTACGTATCCTGAATGGTGCACACACAGGATTTGTTCTTGGTGCATATCTTGCCGGAGAAAATATCGTACGTGACTGTATGCAGGATGAAACCATCAAAGGATTCATGAACAAGATGCTCTATGATGAAGTAATCCCGACTCTGCCATTGGACAAACAGGATCTGCTGAACTTTGCGGCTGCAGTTTCAGACCGTTTCAACAACCCGTTTGTTAATCATGAACTGATGAGCATTTCCCTGAACTCCACATCTAAGTGGAAAGCAAGAAATATGCCGTCCTTCCTGGAATATGTGAAAGAAAAAGGTGAGCTTCCGGTATGCCTGACCATGTCTCTGGCTGCATACATTGCATTCTACAGCAATGATATTCAGGAACTGAATGAAAAAGGTCTGGTATGCAAGCGTCCGGCAGGAAATGAATATGTGGTAAGTGATGACCGCTGGGCACTGGATTTCTACTATGAACACAGAAATGACAGCCCGGAAGATCTGGTACATGCCGTTTTGACAAATGAAAAGATGTGGGATCAGGATCTGACACAGATCAAGGGTCTGGAAGAAACTGTAGTAGCTGATCTGAAGAAGATCCGTGAGGAAGGAGCAAAGGCTGCTTACGCAAGCTGCCTGTAAGATAAAGGTATGAAAACAATTCAGATTAATCCACTTGATAATGTGGCAGTAGCGCTTACCCCGATTGCAAAGGGGGAGAGCGTCACTGCAGGTGAATATACTGTAATTGCAGGCGGGGATATTCCGCAGGGGCATAAGATCGCCCTGAAAAAGATTGAAAAAGATACAAATATCATCAAATATGGTTTTCCAATCGGACATGCGACAGAAGAAATCGAGGCAGGAAACTGGGTGCACAGCCATAACATGGCAACCAATCTGGAAGGGGAAGTAGAATATACTTACCAGCCGGCTATTACACCGGTAACACCTGCAGAACCGGAAACTTTCAATGGTTTCCGCAGAAAAGACGGCCGTGCAGCAATCCGTAATGAGATCTGGATCATCCCGACCGTAGGCTGTGTGAATGATGTGGCAAAACGTATGGTACAGATGAATCAGGATCTGGTAAAGGGTACCATCGATGGACTGTATACTTTCGATCATCCGTTTGGATGCAGCCAGACCGGTGCAGACCATGCCCAGACAAGAAAGCTTCTTGCAGCGCTGGTTCGTCATCCGAATGCGGCAGCGGTACTGGTTCTTGGACTTGGCTGTGAGAATCTGACTCACGAACAGTTCCTGGAAGAACTGGGCGACTATGATTCAGACAGAGTGAAGTTTCTCACCTGCCAGGAAGTGGAAGATGAATTCGAAGAGGGAAGAAAGCTTCTGGAACAGTGCGCAGAATATGCAGGACAGTTCCACAGAGAGCCGATTCCGGTCAGTGAACTGGTTGTCGGTATGAAATGCGGCGGATCAGATGGACTGTCAGGTATCACGGCGAACCCGACGGTAGGCCGTTTTAGTGATATGATGGCAGCAAGAGGAGGATCAACCGTCCTGACAGAAGTGCCGGAGATGTTCGGAGCGGAAGGATTCCTGATGAACCGCTGTATCAATAAAGAAGTCTTTGATAAGGCAGTCAATATGATCAATGGCTTCAAAAATTACTTTATCAGTCACCATGAAGTGGTATATGATAATCCAAGTCCAGGAAATCGCCAGGGTGGTATCACCACACTGGAAGATAAGTCTTGTGGATGCGTTCAGAAGGGCGGAAGTGCACCGATTATGGACGTCATAGGTTACGGCGACCCTGTTGTAACCAAGGGACTGAACATGCTGTATGGACCGGGAAATGATCTGGTATCTGCTACAGCTATGACAGCAGCAGGTGCACACATGATCCTGTTTACCACAGGACGAGGAACGCCGTTTGGCGCACCGGCTCCAACACTGAAACTGGCTACCAACAGCCAGCTGGCAGCAAACAAGAAGAACTGGATCGACTTCGATGCAGGTCCAATCGTAAACGGAGAATCTATTGACGACGCTGCAAAACGTCTCCTGGATCTGGTGATTGAGACCGCCAGTGGAAAAGAAACCCAGACTGAACGCCGTGGTTACAGAAGTATCTCCATCTTCAAAGACGGTGTCGTATTATAAATAAGGTAACATGATAACTAATGTTATAATCAAAAACTCCTAAAAAGACAGGCTGTGTGCGAGATTCGTACACAGCCTGTCTGATTTGTAAATCTTATTTTTTCTGTAATTGTTTTTCCAGATAATCAAAATCTGCTTTATACTGTGGACCGTACCATTTCTTTCTTGCTTTGGCATACAGTTCCCGGGCTTCTTTTTTCTGATGTTTTTCCAGATGATAGAAAATCATCAGAATAGCAGGTGCAGCACCCAGATGATTCAGCCTTGGGTTGTCCATAAAGTCTTTGCCGCGCTTGTCGATGATACGGCAGCCGTCTTCCGTCTGTCCCAGATAGAAGCAGGTGAGTGCGAATGTGGACCAGTAAACAGCTTTGTTTGCAATGGAAAGATTACCCGGCTGTACCTGGTTCAGGGTTTCCTGAGCTTTTTTGTGGTTCCGTTTCCGGCAGTATGCAACTGCCAGATTCAGCAGTCCAACCTGGAAAATCATTCCGGAAGAAGTCTGCTCCAGAAAGGCTGTCAGTTCACGGATGTACTGGTCTGGATTTGTGTCCAGAAGCGGCATCATGGCATCCAGCTTTTTGCCTTCTTTTCCATAAGGAACGAAGAACACGATGATGGCGCCTGCCAGCAGAACCAGAACCCAGATGGTTACATAGCGGAAAACCAGATTTTTGGGAACGGACTGCATCAGGCAGTATAATATGAGAAGGATACTTCCTGCTATCAGAACTGCCCAGTAGGCAGTTCCGGCAATATTTTTCTTTTTCTTCATGAATGATTCTCCCTTGAACTCTTAGTTCAGACCGGCACCCTGCATAGCACTGAGTGCGTGATCTGTATATCTCTTATAGAAGCCTTTTCTGGCAGGTCTTGGAATAATACCTTTTTTGCTTCGTTCTTTCAAAATGGCATCAGCCTCTTCCGGAGTAACTTCTTTTCCGGCTGCACCAACCAGATCCAGACGACGGTTCTCGATATCATAGCGGATCAGGTCACCTTCTTCGACAAAGGCAATTGGACCGCCTGAGGCAGCTTCCGGGCTGATATGACCGATAGCAGCACCTCTGGTAGCTCCGGAGAAACGACCGTCAGTGATCAGGGCTACATGTCCGTTCAGTTCCTCATCACACACGATAGCTTCTGTGGTCATAAGCATTTCCGGCATACCGCATCCTCTTGGACCCTCATAACGGATGACAATGATATCGCCAGGCTTGATCTGCTTGTCTACCACAGCCTGATAAGCATCTTCTTCTTCGTTGAAGACTCTGGCAGGACCGGTGAAGACACGCTGGGACTGTGCAACAGCGGAGTATTTTACCACGCTTCCTTCCGGCGCGATATTACCTTTCAGAATGGCAACGCTTCCTTTTTCGGTTACTTTTTCAGGAGGAATGATCACATCATCACGGTTAATATGATAGTTGTTCAGATAACCTACGTTACGTTCAAAGAAATTGTCCTTCTGCAGATCCTCCAGGTTTTCACCCAGTGTCTTGCCGGTAACAGTCATGACATCCAGATCCAGCATATCTTTTAACAGTAACTGTACATATGGAATACCACCTGCGAACCAGAAACATTCGGTCAGATACTGACCGCTTGGGAAGATATTTCCGATATGTGGTACCTGATGATTGATCTCATCAAACATCTCAATTGGAAGGTCAATACCCAGTTCTCTGGCAATACTTGGCAGGTGAAGGGTAGCATTGGTGCTTCCGCCGATGGCACTGTGAATGATAATCGCATTCTTAAAGGCAGCCGGTGTCAGAATATCGGATACCTTGATATCACGTTCTACAAGTTCCATAATTTTGCGCCCAGCCTGACGGGCGTAACGCTGGATATCCATCATAGTAGCAGGAGCGAGAGCGGAGCCTGGAAGAGCAAGGCCCAGAGCTTCTGCCATACACTGCATGGTGCTGGCAGTTCCAAGGAAGGTGCAGGCACCAACGGAAGGGCATCCGGTGAGATAGTAGTCGCGGATCTCCTGTGGGGTTACGGCATCTTTTCGTTTCTGGCGAAGAGAGATGTCACCGGCAACCAGACTGGTGGTCATATTTGGACCCGGACGCATGCTTCCGCCTGGCATAAAGATGGTCGGGATATCCATACGTGCGGCAGCTTTTAAGTGTGCCGGAATGGACTTGTCACAGCTGCTGGAGAGAATCATGCCATCCCATGGTACAGCGCTTGCATGAACTTCCACCATATCGGCAATGGCTTCTCTGGAAGCCAGAACAATGTTCATGCCGTCATGTCCCTGAGCGCATCCGTCACAGACATCGGTAGTATGATAGTGAGCCGGGAAACCGCCTTTTTCATAGACACCATATCCTGCCTGAGTGGATAACTGGTGGAGATGGACACTTCCTGGATGGGAATCTCCGTATACATCTTCAATCATAATCTGCGGTTTGGCGATATCGGTATCATCCCATCCGCTTCCCATTTCCAGGGCATTAAACTGAGCCCACCATAAACGTTCTTTTTCACTTTTCTGTCTCATATTGAAGTGTTCTCCTTTTCTTTTGATTGATTAAGTTTTTCTTTTATTAACTGCAATGAGTCACGGTTCTGCTGCAGGTGAAGAATCATGGCATCCCTGGCAGCATCTGGATCATGACGCATAATTGCCTCTGTGATAGCGCGGTGCTGAATGATAGTTTCATTTTTCAGAGATCGTCTGGTCAGAGCTCCGAAGAGATCGACGGAATAGACGATGACCGGAATCAGTTTCGGCATCACAACATTGTGGGTACAGCTGGCAATGGCGCGGTGAAATGCCTTATCACTGTCCAGATGATTGATACCCATACGAATATTATTTTCCACATCCTGGCATTTGTCCAGCAGTTTTTTACAGTCTTCTTCTGTTGCATGCTGCGCAGCATTGGCAACCACCCACGGTTCCAGCTGCATGCGCACTTCCAGAAGGTCAAAAGCAAGCTGAAACTGATCGCTGCAAAAGGCGAGGCCAAGAGGATCCTGAATTTCCCCGGTATGCTGGGCAATATAAGTACCCTTTCCCCGTTTGATTTCCAGAATATTGCGGGCAACAAGAAGCTTTACTGCTTCCCGGATACTGCCCCGGCCGACTTGAAGCTGTTCTGCCAGTTCGAATTCATTGGGAAGTTTGTCACCTGCCTGAAGTTCCTGTGTGCGGATCAGATTCATAAGCTGGTCTGCTACACGCTCCGGCAGAGATTTTTCGCCGTTATGTACAAGTTTTAAATCAGTCGTAGCCATAAGAAGTCCTTTCGGGAAGACAGATACATTCTGCAAAAGAGCAGGCAGCAGCTTCCGATGTGGTTGATTTGTTTTAAAAGGAAATTATAAAACAGACGGGAGTTTTACAATTTCCTTTTAAAACAAAATCGGCAGACCGGATAGAAGTCCGATCTGCCGGTTCTTAAAAAATTATGATCCTGTATGGATAATTCCGTGCAAGCGCTAATGCTGTGATACAGGAATCATTACATCAGTCCTGGTAATACTCCCTGGAAGATGCTCAGGATCGCTACGAAGATCAGGATTGTTACACCTGCTACGAAACCACCCAGTGACCATCCAACGATGGTGTCTCTGAAGTCGATGTGGAAGAATCTGTTGATTGCCCAGAATCCAGAGTCGTTTGGAAGGGACAGACCGATACCACCTGCACAAACAGCGATTGCACACAGGATTGGTGACACACCGCTGGTTGCAACTGCTGTTGCAACGATAGAGGAAGTAACAGTAAGTGCTGTGGTTGTAGAACCGGTAGCAATACGAAGTACCTGTGCGATCACGAAGCACATCAGCAGCATTGGCATATGGAATCCCATAAGTGTGCTGGTAACGACATCTGAAATGCCACAAGCCTTCAGGATTCCGCCGTAAGCTCCGCCGGCACCTGTGATCAGAAGGATACTACCAACAGCGTCAGCACCTTCGGACATGATCGTCGTGATAGAACGTTTCAGGTAAGGTCTGGAAATAAATGCTCCGTACAGAACACCAAGCAGCATGGCGATGTTCTTATCACCAAGGAAGGTAAGAACTGTCAGAACAGTACCTTCTTTTAAGAAGAAGGATGAGAAGCTTCCCAGAAGAATCAGTACGATAGGAACAAGAAGAATGGACAGAGCCATCATACCACTCATGCTCTTGCCGCCAGCTTCTTCTTTTTCTTCTTCCTCAAGATCTGAGAAATCCCATGTTTTACCATTTTTACGGTCAATTTTGTTGATAAATCCGCCATATACGATACCACCAACAAGCATACCTACGAATGCACTGATCAGTGCGTATGGGAAGAACAGACCTACGTTGATTTCCATGTTAGCAGCTACAGCCAGAGGCGGTGCAGTAGGAAGTACCAGAGCGAATGTACATGTGGTTGCTACAGAGATTGCTCCTGCATAAGCTGCCATGGAGTAACCTGTTTTCTTGGAAAGTGCACGAAGCATTGGAGCGAACATGATATATACAACGTCGCCGAATACCGGGATACCGGTAATGAAACCTGCACATGCAACAGCATACTGAGATTTTTCTTCTCCGAGAACTTTCAAGATTGCGTTACAGATGTTATTGATACCGCCGGATTCATACATGAACATACCCAGCATAACACCAAGTCCGGTTACCATACCGATGGAACCAAGTGTAGAACCAAAGTTATTCTGAATTACAGTACCGATACCAAGTACCTGACTGCCATCTTCCAGTGTCTTAGTGGCAAGTGGCATTCCGGTAGCAAGACCGGTCAGTGCAGCTACAACCAACAGTGCAACAAATGGGTTTAATTTAAACTTCATGATGCAGAGCAGAAGAACTGCGATGGAGATGATAAAGATAAGAATCATCATAATAATTTTCCTCCGTTCCTTTATTTGGATAAAAAATTCCGGTTTTGTACATATTAAAACCGGAAAGATGAACGGTAGCGCTAACCCGCCCATCAATCATCACAATGCAAATGCCGTTCCTGAAGCATTTACATATGTATCTCACATATATGACCATAACACGTGAGACGTCGCACGTCAAACACATTTTACAAAATCGGAATGGTGCACAGAAACAAGACTTAAAATTGTGCAATATTGACAATGAAATGAGCAGAAAAAATAGAGAATAGAAAAAAGTAACAACTGGGAAAATTCAGAAAAAGAAAACGAACAAAAATGTGACGGGGTATACAGAACTTTTTCATAAAAAAAAAGATTCAAATTTATTCATTCTGATGATTGAAACATATGACGTCGTATGGTATATTACAAATAGCATCTGGTTATGGTCACGGGAGAAGATCTCACAGCGCTCTATATAATATTAAGAAGAAAGTGGCCGTTCCTGAGACCAGAAGTGTACGAAAAAATGACAAAATGACAACATGATGTGAAAATCACAGGAGGATGTAAGAAATGAAAGCAATTAAGTATGAAAAACCATGGGATGTAGCTTGCGTAGAGATGGACAAACCGGTGCGTAAAAAAGGTGAAGCACTGATCAAGATCATGACAGCAGGAATCTGCGGAAGTGATATCGGAGCTTTCCGCGGAACAAACGGACTTGTTTCCTATCCTAGAGTTATCGGACATGAACTGGCTGGTATCATCGAAGAGATTGATGAGGACAATCCAAAGGGATTTAAAGTAGGTGACCATGTTATCGTGGATCCATATCTTTACTGCGGACATTGCTATCCATGCTCCATCGGACGTACCAACTGCTGTACAGATCTGCACGTTCTGGGCGTACATGTAGACGGCGGTATGGCGGAATACTTCTGTCATCCGGCTGATATGCTGGTCAAGATGCCGGAAGGAATGGACTGGGTACTGGCAGCTATGGCTGAACCACTTACAATATCTCTTCACGGAGTACACAGAGGCGGACTGAAAGCCGGTGAATTCTGTGCCATCTACGGAGCAGGCCCAATCGGTCTTCTGGCAGCAATGGTTGCAGAAGCATACGGCGCACATGCAATTTTGATCGATGTAGTACAGGAACGTCTGGACTTTGGTAAAGAACTGGGAGTAGAATACATCATCAACTCTGCAAATGAAGATCCGGTAGCAGCAGTTGCCAAGATCACAGATGGTACAATGGCTCAGCTTGTTATGGAATGTACAGGAGCAAACGTATGCATCCGCGGCACACTGGATCTGGTATCCAATGCAGGACGTATCACATTTACAGGATGGCCAAAGAAAGAAACATCCCTTCCTACAGATCTGTTTACAAAGAAAGAAATTGATATCCGCGGTGCACGTACTTCCGCAGGCGAATTTGAAGAAGCAATCGAACTGATCACATCCGGTAAAGTAGATGTGAAGAAGATCCTGACCAAGACGGTTCCTATGGACGAAGCTCCGGAAACCATCATTGATATCGAAAAGAATCCTGGAAACTACATGAAAGTTGTTGTTGATTTAAGATAATAAGCAGGAGGAGCCTATTATAATGAAAGAACTCTATTTGACAGAAGAAGAGAAGGGGATCTCAGGAGAACAGCTGGAAAAGATGCTGGATGATCTCCTGGTACAGTACCCGGATGCAAAGAAGGTACTGATCATTCCTCCTGATTATACAAGATGTTATTCTTATGCAGGCGAGATTACTCAGCTTCTTTATAAGAAGCTGAGCCCGTCAGCCCAGATTGATGTGATGCCGGCACTGGGAACCCACATGGCAATGAATGAAGACGAGATGCAGAAGTTCTTTGGTGATGTGGTACCAAGAGACCGTATTATCGTACACCACTGGCAGACAGATACCGTATGCCTGGGTTATGTTCCGGCAGAGGTCTGCTCAGAGATCAGTAATGGTCTGTTCCCGGAACAGATCGATGTAGAGGTCAACCATCTTCTGGTAGATGGAGGATATGATCTGATTCTCTCAGTCGGACAGGTCGTCCCTCACGAAGTAGTAGGTATGGCGAATTATTCTAAGAACATTTTCGTAGGTACCGGCGGACGTGAGATGATTAACAAGTCTCATATGCTCAGTGCCATCTGCGGAATGGAAAAAGCACTGGGTGTCATAGACAGCCCGGCAAGAAAAGTATACGATTATGCACAGCAGCATTTCATCGATGGCAAGTTGCCTCTGGTATATCTGCAGACGGTTACCACAAGAGAAAATGATACCTTAAAGCTTCATGGACTCTATATCGGTGAATCCAGAAAGCCATTTGAGAAAGCAGCTGAGCTGGCTCAGAAGCTGAATATCGTACATGTAGATCATCGTGCAAAGAAAGTAGTTACGTATCTTGACCCGGAAGAACTGAAGACTACATGGGTAGGAAACAAAGGTATTTACCGTACACGTATGACAGTAGCCGACGGCGGAGAGCTGATCGTTCTGGCACCTGGCGTAATCGCATTTGGTGAGAACGAAGAGATGGATAAGATGACCAGAAAATACGGCTATACCGGAACAGAACATATCCTGGAGCTGTACCGTCAGGGC
This sequence comes from Jingyaoa shaoxingensis, assembly GCF_014385005.1. GTDB lineage: Bacteria > Bacillota > Clostridia > Lachnospirales > Lachnospiraceae > Marvinbryantia > Marvinbryantia shaoxingensis. The sequence continues at coordinate 111,376 of NZ_JACRSZ010000007.1, forward strand.
GTATTTGAAGGAAGACTGATGAGTGCAGCACATCTGATGCAGGGCTCTACAGAAGAACGTTTTACCGTAACCTACGCAACCAAACCGGAAAATCTTTCTAAAGAAGAAATTGAAAGTGTAGGATATCAGTGGGCAGACTATAACGAGATTACCAAACGTTACAATCCGGAAACACTGAAAGAAGGATGGAACGTACTGCCGGACGGTGAAGAAGTTTACTTTGTGGGAACACCGGCACTTGGATTATGGAAGGTAGATTAATTGCAAGAAAGGAAAAATTTATGGAATTAGCGAGTCAGAAGTTTCGTGCAAACTCACCTGAGCTGGATCCGCTTCGTATCGGAACTGGCTGGAAAGAAGAAGACCTTGGAAAGGTACAGATCTTTATTCAGAGTACTTTTGGAGACAGCCATCCAGGATCCGGACATCTGGATAAACTGGTAGAAGCTGCAAGAGAAGGTGTAGCAGCTGCAGGTGGTTTTGGAGCAAGATATTTTACAACAGATATGTGTGATGGTGAGAGCCAGGGTAATGACGGAATCAACTACTCCCTTGCCAGCCGTGAGATGATTGCTAATATGATTGAAATTCAGGCAAATGCAACACCGTTTGACGGTGGTGTATATATTGCCAGCTGCGATAAAGGTATGCCTGGCAACCTGATGGGCCTTGCCAGAGTCAACATCCCATCTGTTATGGTAACAGGTGGTACGATGGCAGCAGGTCCTGATATGCTGACACTGGAACAGCTTGGCATGTACTCTGCTATGTACGAACGTGGTGAGATCGATGAAGCAAAACTGAACTGGGCAAAATGCAATGCCTGCCCTAGCTGCGGAGCATGCTCCTTCATTGGAACAGCATCCACCATGCAGATCATGGCAGAAGCACTTGGCCTGACACTTCCTGGAAGTGCACTGCTCCCTGCAACCAGCCCGGATCTGCTTGAATACGCAAGAAAATCCGGAGAACAGGCAGTAAAACTGGCTCAGATGGAAAACATGAGACCATCCGACATTGTCACTCTGGAAAGCTTTGAAAATGCTATTATGGTACATGCAGCAATTTCCGGATCTACCAACTCTCTGCTGCATCTGCCGGCAATCGCACATGAATTTGGTATTGAGATTGACGGTGATACCTTTGATCGTCTTCACAGAGGGGCACATTATCTTCTGGATCTTCGTCCAGCAGGACGCTGGCCGGCTGAGTTCTTCTATTATGCAGGCGGCGTTCCGGCTATCATGGAAGAGATCAAGAGCATGCTTCATCTGGATGTTATGACCGTAACAGGCAAGACTCTGGGAGAAAACCTGGAAGAACTGAAACAGAATGGATTCTATGAGAGATGCCAGAAGTGGCTGGATCAGGCCAATGAAAAATATGGTATCCACATGACAAAGGAAGATATCATCCGCCCATTTGATAAAGCAATCGGAACAGACGGTTCTGTTGCAGTATTAAAAGGAAACCTTGCCCCGGAGGGCGCTGTTATCAAACATACAGCATGCCCGAAGGAAATGTTCAGCGCAGTATTAAATGCACGCCCATTCGACTCCGAAGAAGAATGTATCGATGCAGTACTTCATCACAGAGTAAATCCTGGTGATGCCGTATTTATTCGTTACGAGGGACCTAAGGGAACCGGTATGCCAGAGATGTTCTACACATCAGAAGCGATTTCTTCTGATAAAGAACTTGGAAAGAGTATTGCACTGATCACAGACGGACGTTTCTCAGGAGCATCCACAGGTCCTGTAATCGGACACTGCAGTCCGGAAGCACAGGCAGGTGGTCCAATCGCTCTGGTAGAAGAAGGCGACCTGATCCATCTGGATGTAAAAGAACGTGTTCTGGAAATCGTTGGTGTAAAGGGTGAACGCAAGACTCCGGAAGAGATCGATGCAATTCTTGCAGAACGTAAGAAACACTGGCAGCCAAAGCCGCCAAAATATACACGCGGTGTACTGAGACTGTTCTCAGACCTGGCAGCATCTCCGATGAAGGGTGCTTATCTGGATTACGATAGCCACAAATAGGATACAACAGTGAATAGATAAGGAGCAGAGTCATGAATTTAAATTTAAGACCAGCTAATGAATGCAAATATGATGCAGTCTCTCTGGGCGAAGTTATGCTTCGTCTGGATCCGGGAGAAGGCCGTATCCGTACCGCAAGATCTTTCCGTGCATGGGAAGGCGGCGGAGAATACAACGTAGTACGTGGACTTCGCAGATGTTTCGGACTGAATACCGGCGTGATTACTGCATTTGCAGATAACGAAGTAGGTATGCTGATGGAAGACTTTATCCTTCAGGGCGGCGTGGATACATCTCTGATCAAATGGATGAAGACAGACGGTATCGGACGTATCTGTAGAAACGGTATCAACTTCACAGAAAGAGGATTTGGTATCCGTGGAGCAGTAGGATGCTCAGACCGTGCCAACACAGCTATTTCAAAAGCAAAACCGGAAGACTTTAATTTTGACTATATCTTCGGTGAGCTGGGAGTACGCTGGCTGCATACAGGCGGAATCTACGCAGCACTTTCCGAACAGTCCTGCGAGACCGTTCTGGCAGCAATTAAGACAGCAAAGAAATATGGTACAGTAGTATCCTATGACCTGAACTACCGTCCATCTATGTGGAGTGCAATCGGCGGACAGGCTAAGGCTCAGGAAGTGAACAAAGAGATCGCAAAATATGTAGACGTTATGATCGGTAACGAAGAAGACTTCACAGCATGCCTTGGATTCGAGATCGAAGGAAATGATGCCAACCTGAAGGAACTGAATCTGGACGGATACAAGAAAATGATCAACGAAGCAGCTAAGACCTACCCGAACTTCAAGGCAGTTGCTACCACACTGCGTACCGTAAGAACAGCTACGGTAAACGACTGGAGCGCAATCTGCTGGGCAGACGGAGAGATCTACAAGGCAAAAGACTACAAGGGTCTGGAAATCATGGATCGTGTAGGAGGAGGAGATTCCTTTGCGTCTGGACTGATCTATGGTCTGATGACAACAGGCGATGCAGAAGCAGCTGTGAATTACGGAGCAGCTCACGGCGCACTTGCCATGACTACACCGGGCGATACCACTATGGCAAGCAAGAAAGAAGTAGAAGCAATCATGGGCGGCGCCGGTGCACGTGTACAGAGATAAGTAAATAACTGCCATATATCCGGAATCTCCTGACAGTTTTCTGTCAGGAGATTCTGAAAAGACAAAACATAAAGGAGACAGACATGAAAAGTTCATTTCGTTGGTATGGTGACAGTGACCCTGTCAAACTGGAACAGATCCGCCAGATCCCTGGCATGCGTTCCATCGTATCTGCCGTATATGATGTAAAACCGGGCGAAGTATGGCCGGAAGAGAGCATCAAGCATCTGGTAGATGAATGTGCGGCAAACGGGTTGGTATTCGATGTAGTAGAATCCATTCCGGTTACAGAAGAAATCAAACTGGGTAAACCAGAGAGAGACCTTCATATCGAACATTACTGTGAAAATATCCGCCGTTGTGCAAAATACGGCATCAAATGTATCACATATAACTTTATGCCGGTATTTGACTGGACCAGAACACAGCTTGACAAAGCAGCAGAAGATGGCTCTACAAGTCTTGTAATGTACTGGGATCAGTTAAAGGGACTGGATCCGTTAAAGGATGATATTCATCTTCCGGGCTGGGATTCCAGCTACACCCAGGAAGAAGTACGTGACCTGATCCGTGCTTACGGAGAACTGGGAGAAGAAGGACTGTGGGCAAATATCGAATACTTCCTGAAACGTGTGATTCCGGTTGCAGAAGAATGCGGCGTAGTGATGGCACTTCATCCGGATGATCCTCCATATCCGATTTTCGGACTGCCAAGAGTGATCACCTGTGAAGAAAATCTGGACAGATACTTAAGTATTGTGGACAGCCCTGCAAACAGTCTGTGCCTGTGTACAGGATCTCTGGGATGCTCACCAAAGAACGATATTCCGAAGATGGTTCGCAAATACTCTGCAATGGGCAGAATCGGGTTTATGCATATCCGTAATGTAAAGATCCTTCCGGACACTTCTTTTGAAGAGTCAGGTCATCTGACACAGGACGGATCCCTGGATATGAATGCAATCGTAAAAGCACTAGTAGATACCGGATTTACCGGATATTTCAGACCGGATCACGGAAGAATGATCTGGGATGAAGTGGGATCTGATGCCAAGCCTGGATACGGATTATATGACCGTGCTCTTGGAACAGCTTACATTAACGGACTGATTGAAGCGAACGGCGGCAATCTGGATTAAGAGAAAGAAGGATACGAAGATGATGGATTTACCTTTAAATGTAGATTTTACAGGAAAAGTAGTCGTAATTACCGGAGCAGGCGGAGTCATCTGCAGCACAATGGCACGTGCATTTGCACAGGCCGGAGCAAAAGTTGCAGCCATTAACCGTACCGGAATCAAAGTAGAAAAACTGGCAGAGGAACTGAGAGCAGAAGGATTTATCTGCAACGGATACGAAGGAAATGTGCTGGATGAAGAAGGAATGAAAAAGATCCACGAACAGATTTTGGCAGACTTTGGACCATGCGATATTCTGATCAACGGAGCGGGCGGGAATAATCCTCGTGCAACTACAGATAATGAATACCAGCACGAAGCAAAACCGGGTCAGAAGACATTCTTTGATCTTGACATGGAAGGGGTCAATGACCTGTTCAGCCTGAATTTCCAGGGAACACTGCTTCCGACACAGATTTTTGCAAAAGATATGGTAGAGAGAAAATCCGGTTGCATCCTGAATATCTCTTCTATGAATGCCTATATTCCACTGACCAAGATTCCTGCATACTCAGGAGCAAAAGCTGCTGTCAGCAACCTGACACAGTGGCTGGCTACCCATTTCGCAGGAACCGGAATCCGTTGCAATGCGATCGCACCGGGATTCCTGGTAACCAACCAGAACCGTGCCCTGTTATTTAATGAAGACGGAACACCGACAGCACGTTCCGCAAAGATCTTAAATGGAACACCGACACATCGTTTTGTAGACAGCGAAGAACTGATCGGAGGAACTTTCTTCCTCTGCGATGACAAGGCAGCAAGCGCCGTAACAGGAGTAGTACTTCCAATTGATGCTGGATTTGCAGCATATTCTGGAGTATAAATATTGAAAAATGCAGAATCTGTATAATATTACATCCAGACACGCTCTCGCTCTTATCGCAGCGTAGTGGATGCATAAGAGACCAGAATACGGTCTCTAAGCACCGACGCTGCTTTACGGTCTGGAGTGTAATATATGACAGATTCTGCTTTTGCAATATAAGTATGTGAATACGAGGAGAAAAATCGATGAATAAATTAAGAGAAATGGCAAATAAAGGCGAAAACGCTCTTGGAACATTTGTGGAACTGGGCGGAGCGAACGTAGTGGAAGCTCTTGGACAGACCGGACTGGATTTTATCATTGTGGATAACGAACATGGTCCATTTGATGTGGAATCTTCTCTGGAATGCATCCGTGCAGCAGAGAGTTCAGGCCTGGTACCTCTGTGCCGTGTGCGTGAAATCGCAAGACCGGCCATCTTAAAGCTTCTGGATCAGGGAGCAGCAGGACTGATTGTACCTTATATCGAGACAGTAGAACAGGTTCAGAAACTGATCGAATTTGGAAAATACGCACCTGTAGGAAAACGTGGTTACAGCGGAAGCCGTAAAGACCGCTGGTGCTTCGGCAAACCGGGAGAATTGCCACTGGATCAGCAGATGAAATACTGGAACGAAGAGACTCTTCTGATTCCACAGTGTGAAACAGTAGGCTGTCTGGAGCATATCGAAGAGATCACTGCACTGGAAGGTGTGGATGGCATCTTTGTAGGCCCGTTTGATTTATCTATCTCTATGGGTATGCCTGGAGATTTTCAGAATCCAAAGATGATAGCTGCATTTGAACGTATCATTAAAGCCTGCAAGGCAGCAGGAAAGCTGTCTATCATCTTCACAGCAAGAGAGGACTGGATTCAGGACTATTACAAGATGGGATTTGATATGGTTACCTTTGGCATGGATGCCAGTGTTATGGTAAACGGATTTAAGAAACTGGTTGCAGACAATAAATAATATCAGATGTGAGATGACTCCCACCTCTTTAGGTGGCGAGGAGCAAATTAGTATCAGTGGTGGGAGTCAATCCCCCATCTGATATAGCCTCCGGCAGGATTGCAGAGATGCGCAAAAGAAATATGTCATGCTTTGCATGACGCGCATCTCGCAGCAAGAATGCCGAGGCATTCTTGAATGATGTCGAACGGTAAAAAGTAAAAGAAAAGGCGGGGACTATGCAGAACATATTGATTCTGTATGATTCCCGCCTTTTATAGCTGTAATGAAATATCATTTTTGTCTGTTTAGCCTGCCTTCGGATAAAATACATATTTATCTGTTTCGCTTAAGGTTGACTGGGAAACTGTAATTTCCGTCCTTCCCGAAAGATCTGCACTGGCAACTACCAGGGTATTCGGATCCAGATACAGGGTATCATAAGAAGAACCGTTAATATGAATCTGACTGTAACGGGTAAAATTTTCGCCACGGACAATCAGAACATGATCTTTTGTATAAGACACATTGCTGATTGTGACTGGGAAGAAGCCCATCTGCATATCAGTTGGCGTATATGGGGTTTCGCCGCCATAAGTAATTTTATCACCATAGAGTATGTCATATTCCAGTTCTTTTAAACCACTTAAATACTCTTCTTCTGTAATCTCTCCATCTTTCAACTGACGTCCGGAATTCTGATGGTAAGCATTGATGGCACCATCAGGGATCTCAAGGGCACTTAAGAGAGTAGAACCCATCTCATAGGCCTGCATATCCTGCCAGTTGAATTTCAGACCGGCATTGTTCCAGATAAAGTATTCTGTGTCATAGATCGTGCCGCTGCTAAGCATATCATCTGTCAGATCCAGGCTTGGACAGTGATCACCATACATCACCAGAATGGTCGGCTCGTGGCGGTTGCGCAGCATATCCACCAGATCACCGATGAACTGATCCATCTCGTAGAGCTGATTTACATAATAACTCAACTGGTTCAGATACTCTTCATCAGTAATGGTATCACTGGATATGGTAACGTGATGGGTATATTTTACACTGGAGTCTGTCGGATAACTGCCATGTCCCTGTACAGAGACCGTAAATACAAAGTCCTGGCTGTTGGTGCTGTCAAGAGCGGTTGCAATCTCATCTGTCAGAACGGAATCCTTTACCCAGTCCATAGGGGTGTAGTTGTCAGGCCACATATATTCTACGGAAGTAAAGGTATCAAATCCCAGATTCGGATAAACCAGATTCCGGTCATAAAAATCACCGGTGTTATTGTGGATGGCAAAAGCCTGATAACCATAGGGTTTTAGGTCATAAGCCAGAGACTCACAAGCAGTCTCCTTCACAATGGTCTTATATGGATATTCGCCGATTCCAAAATCATCGATATTCATGCCGGTGAGCACTTCAAATTCAGAATTTACCGTACCGGCACCCACAACAGGCATACTGAATGCACCGGAAGGATATTCTTCCATCATCCTGGTCAGATTAGGCAGGGGATTGCTGGAAAATTTGATATCCTTTAAACGGTTCACATTGAAGAATGTTTCCAGTTGGACAATCACTACGTTTGGTTTATGGGAATAATAGGTAACTCCTTCTTCACTTTCTTCCTGTGTTTCATAATTTTCTGTCAGCTGTTCCATCATTTCTTCCGAGTAGTCACTTGGCTTGCTGATACCGGTATTCAGCAGGCTGGCTCCAAAACAGTAGATAAATCCGTTTTTCAGGTAAGACTGGGAAAGTTCACGGAAGGCAGTCTCCAGAAGTCCTGTGGACTGACCAAGGAGAATTCCACCCCAGGTCAGTAAAAGAGAACCCAGAATGATCGGAATAGAATGAATATATTTCGGTTTATGCTCTGCCTTTGAAGTTTTCACGAAGAAGAAAACAAAAAGAATCAGAATTGCGATTACCAAAATAGCAATGCCGATATACTGTGCCGTATTCAGATATTTGGCTGCAACGTCAACCCCGTCTTTGATAAGAAGCAGATCACTGTTGGTAAAGGGCGTTACACGGTAAAACAGCAGAACAAAGTTCACGATGCCGCCTGCCAGCCAGAACAAGCTGATCAGAATGATAACGCCGATTCGCTTACGGAAGATCAGAGCAAAAGTGAAAGAGGCTGCCACAATCATCACATTGACCAGATAGGAATATGGATGAAAAATAATAAACTGAAATCCGCCAATCAGGGAATGATAAGCCATACATTCAATCAGAAATACCAATACTAACGGCAGCACAAGATAGCAGAGAAGATAGCCGTCGGATGCAGATTCATTCTGGTATTTGTAAAAAAGCGCAGTCAGTTTACCGGCGTGGGATGTATGAGTTCTCTTATGTAAAAATCCTGATTTCTGTTTTTTAAAATGTTGTTTTTTGTCTGTTTTTTTCATAGTAATGTTAATTTAAAAAGTCCTTTGTAAAATGCAGGTACCGGTCCGGAATCACATGTATAAAAATGGACGGATACAAGTTATATGTATTTTTTACGATAGAAATGCAGGTTTGTCAACACATGAAGTGATTTTTCTGATATACTGTTCTTTAAGAAAAGTATACGGAAAGTCAGAAAGAGGAAAAATAAAAATGACACAGTCAGCATGTGATACCTGTGCCTATTACAGCTATGATGAAAACTATGAGTGTTATATCTGTGATATGGATCTGGATGAGGATGAACTGGTTCGCTTCCTGTCAGATACTCATTACCAGTGTCCATATTATCGTAACGGTGATGAGTATGCAGTTGTGCGTAAACAGATATAGGGTTCCATTTTTAATAGGAAGTAATAGTGCATAATTTACAAAAGTCCCCAAAAAATTTGTGACTTATTCATAAAATGTTTGAAATTTAACAAAGCATGTGATAGACTCAGTTTATGCGAAGAAGGTGGTGAGAACATGGTAGCGGAGACAATCAAAAAAGTGCAGGAAGCAGAAGGCAAAGCAGACACAATCGCAAAAGAATGCCGACAGCAGTGCACAGACATGGTAGACCAGGCTAAGAAAGACGCAGCAGCCCTGAAGGAAGCCAGACTTCAGGAAGCGAAAGACAAGGCCGGAGCAGCCATGGAAGCTTCTAAGAAAGAAGCGGAAAAATTTATGGAATCTGTGGAAGCAGATATCCAGAAAGAAATTGCTGCATTAAAGACCCTTGCAGCAGGCAAAGAAGCACAGGCGACAGAGGCGGTTATTCAGGCTCTGTTTTAGAGTGCTCATTTTTTTATTTGTTATGAAAATTTAAAGAAAAGGAGGGATGCGGATATGGCAGTTATGCAGATGCAGAGATTTAGTATCTGCGCACTGAAAAAAGATCGGAAAGCCATTCTGGAAGAACTTCAGTTACTGGGCGTTGTGGAAATTGACAACTCAGTGATTGAAGATACCGAGATGGAAAAGATGAATACGGCAGAACGTCGTCAGATCTATGAAAAGCATGCTTCACTTGCAGAACATGCACTTTCAGTACTGCAAAAGTATGTTCCGGAAAAGACTTCCATGTTCAGTTCTCTGGAAGGAAAACCGCTTATGAACAAGACGGATTTTGAAAAGATCCGTGCAGACCGCAAGAGACTGTTGACAACAGCAGATGATCTGATGGATCTGAGCAAGCGGATCTCAGAGAACGCTGCCAATGTGGCAAAACTGGAAAATCAGATCGAATCACTGGTTCCATGGATGAATCTGGATATTCCGATGAATTACCGTGGAACAGCAGAGACAGCAATGATTCTGGGAACTATGCCAAAGCCAATGACGGTAGAGGAAATCCGTACAGAAGTGGCGAAGAGCCAGCCGGATCTGGAAGCATACGATCTGGAAGTTCTGTCAGCAGATAAGGATCTAACTTATCTCACTGCGGTATGTCTGAAATCAGATGCTGCAAAGTTGGAGGATGCGCTCCGGGCAGCCGGGTTTGCAAGACCGTCGCAGATATCCGGCAAGATTCCGTCCCAGTGGAAAACAGAACTGGAGGCGGAGATTGAAAAACTGAAGGCGGACAGTGTGGAAGCCGAGAACAGAATCAAGTCTTATGAAGGAAGCAGGGAGGAACTGAAAGCAGTTTCCGATTATTACCGGCTTCGTGCAGACAAGTATCAGGTACTGGGACAGATACCGCAGACAAAACAGACTTTTGTCATCAGCGGATATATCCCGGAAGTTTCTTCCTCTATACTGGAGGAGAAGATCGCCAGAATATATGACTGTTCTGTAGAATTTGAGGAGATCGGTGAAGAAGAAGAACCACCGGTACTGCTGAAAAACAACAAGATTTCCAGATCCGTGGAAGGAGTACTGGAATCTTATGGTCTGCCGCATAAGGGTGAAGTAGACCCGACAACGGTAATGTCCGTATTTTATATTGTATTATTTGGAATGATGTTGTCAGATGCAGCTTATGGATTATTGATTTCTGTAGCATGCTTCATCGCATTGAAGAAGTTTCCGCGCATGTCAGACAGCATGAATAAGTCATTGCACCTGTTTGGTTACTGTGGTATTTCCACATTTGTATGGGGTGTTCTCTTTGGAGGATACTTTGGTGACGTCATCGATGTAGTTGCAAGAACTTTCTTTGGAAGAACCGCAACCACATCTGTGATCCCGGCACTGTGGTTCGTACCGCTGAATAATCCGATGAAGCTTCTGGTATTTTCACTGGGAGTTGGTGTGGTTCATCTGTTCTTTGGTCTGGGACTGAAAGGATACAGTTACCTGAAGAGCAAAGATGTGGCAGGATTTATCTGCGATGTTGTGTTCTGGTACATGCTTCTGATCGGACTGATCCTGATGCTGATTCCGTCCAGTCTGTTTGCATCCATCGCACAGACACAGGTGACATTCTCTCCGTTTATGAACACGCTGGCAAAAGCACTGGCGATCATCGGAGCACTTGGACTTCTGTTCTTTGCAGCAAGAGACAAGAAGAATATCGGTCTTCGTCTGGCACTTGGTGCATACGAACTGTATAACATCACCGGATGGCTCAGTGATGTACTTTCTTACTCCAGACTTCTGGCACTGGGACTGGCAACCGGTGTTATCGCATCTGTAGTCAATCAGATGGGAAGTATGTTCGGCGGCGGTGTACTGGGAGCAATCCTGTTCATTCTGGTATTCATCGTTGGACATACACTGAATCTGGGTATCAACCTTTTAGGTGCCTATGTGCACACAAATCGTCTTCAGTTTGTAGAATTCTTCGGAAAATTCTATGAAGGCGGCGGAAAACCTTTTGAACCATTTAAAGAAAATACAAAATATGTAGAAATCAAGGAGGATTAATCTAATGAGTTTAGGAGTTGTTTTTGCATTATTAGGAGCAGCATTAGCTGTTATTCTTGCAGGTATGGGTTCTGCTTATGGTGTAGGTGTTGCAGGTCAGGCAGCATCCGGAGTAGTTGCTGAAGATCCTTCACAGTTTGCAAAAGTTCTGATTTTGCAGCTTCTTCCTGGTACACAGGGTATTTACGGTCTGTTGGTAGCATTCATCACTTTATCTCAGATCGGTCTGCTTGGCGGATCTATCCCGGCTATTGATATCCCTACAGGTCTTATGATTCTGGCAGCCTGCTTACCAATCGGTATCGTAGGTCTGGTATCCGGAAGACATCAGGGAAAAACAGCAGTAGCAGCGATCGGTATTGTAGCAAAGAAACCGGATCAGTTCGGTAAAGCAATGCTGTTCCCTGCAATGGTAGAAACATACGCCATCCTGGCACTGCTGATCTCTATTCTGGCAGTAACAAACATCCCAGTATAATGAGCGCACGTTCGGAGCGAACGTAAACGTCCGAGAGCTGCTTGCAGACAGGACATAGAGTGTGCGTTCGGAACGCACAAAATCAGAAAATAGAGAGAAGGAGAGCACAAGGAATGACTGGATTAGAAAAAATGATGAACCAGATTCTGGAAGAAGCAAATGCCTCCGCTAATAGTAAGAGAGCCGAAGCCGCAGCAGAAGCTGACCGCATTAAGGCGGCAGCCGAAGCAGAAGCAGAAGAAAAAGCTGCAGAGATTGCGCAGAAATCAGCCACAGATCTTGCAGGATATCAGGAAAGAGTAAAATCCTCCGCGGATCTGAAACGCAGAACAGCACTTCTGGCTGCGAAACAGGAACTGATTACTGAGACCATTCAGAAAGCATACGAAGCATTCTGTGCCAAGGATGACGCAGAGTATTTCGAGACACTGAAAAAGATGGTGGAAAAATTTGCCGCTCCTCAAAAAGGAGAGATTGCACTGAATGCACAGGATCTTGCGAAATTACCTGCAGGATTTGAGAAAGAAGTAAATGCGCTGGCTCAGAAAAAGGGCGGCGAACTGGTTCTTTCCAAGGCTCCTGCATCAGTAGAAAAAGGCTTCATCCTATCCTATGGCGGAATTGAAGAAAACTGCTCATTCAAAGCTATGTTTGATGCAAAGAAAGATGAATGCCAGGATCTTGTACAGAAAATATTATTTTCATAATCGTAACCAGTAAAGGAGGACTTACATGTCAGATATAGATTTTACCTTTGCGGTTGCGAGAATACGATCACTGGAAAATTCACTGCTGAATGCCACAGCCATTGAACAGCTGATTGCCTGCCCGACAGAAGAAAACTGTCTGCAGCTTCTGGCTGAAAAAGGCTGGGGAGACAGTGATACCCCTCTGGAAGCAGATGCGATGCTGAACCGTGAGACAGAGAAGACATGGAACACCATGCGGGAGATGGGCATTGATATGTCAGTATTTGATGTACTGTCCTATCCGAATGAATTCCATAATCTGAAGGCCGCCATCCGCGAGACCTGCCGGAAGGGAAAACATCCCGGTATTTATTATGAAGACTGTGAGCCATCAGGTGAGGAGATTGAAAAAATCATAGCAGAAAAAGATTTTTCCAAACTTCCTGAGTACATGGCAGCAGCGGCACAGGAAGCTTATGAGACTCTGATGCATACCAGGGACGGACAGCTGTGTGATGTCATTATCGACAAAGCCACACTGGAAGCCATCTATGCAGCAGGAAAGAAAGCAAAAGCAGGTATCCTGAAAAGCTATGCAGAAGATACCGTTGCAGTTGCTGATATCAAGATTGCTGTGCGTTCACAGAAGACCGCAAAGTCATTAGAATTTATGAAAAAGGCTATGGTGGAATGCGACAGCCTGAACATTGATTTGCTGGCAAGAGCTGCGCTGAACAGCGTGGACGCCATCTGCGAATATCTGTCAGGTACCGCATATGCAGGCGGCGCAGAAGCTCTGGCGGAATCACCATCCGCATTTGAGCGCTGGTGCGACAATAAGATCATCCAGACCATCAAGCCACAGAAATATAACCCATTTTCCGTAGAACCGCTGGTTGCCTATGTGCTGGCAAGGGAAAATGAGATCAAAACGGTAAGAATCATATTATCCGCAAAGGCCAACAACCTGCCGGAAGATTCCATCCGGGAAAGGGTAAGGGAAATGTATGTATAAAATTGCAGTTATGGGTGATTACGACAGCATCTACGGTTTTGCGGCTGTAGGGCTGGACACATATCCGTTATCCGATGAAAAAGAAGCAGAAAAGCAGCTGCATCAGCTTGTGCTGGCGCAATACGCAGTGATCTATATTACCGAAGAGTGGGCGGCAAAGATCCCTCACGCTATTGATAAATATAAAGATCAGATCCTGCCGGCCATTATCCAGATTCCGGGCGTATCAGGCAATACTGGCAAGGGCGTGGAAAATGTCAAGAAGTTTGTAGAGACAGCTGTAGGATCCGATATTCTGTTTTCAAACAATAAGTAATCTTCAGAAAGGTGATTTGTCCAATGAGTAAAGGAACGATTAAAAAAGTGGCAGGCCCACTGGTTATCGCTGAAGGCATGAGAGATGCGAACATGTTCGACGTGGTACGTGTCAGCAACCAGCGACTGATCGGTGAAATCATCGAAATGCACGGTGACGAGGCTTCCATTCAGGTATACGAAGAAACATCAGGACTGAAGCCGGGAGAACCGGTAGAATCTACAGAAGAACCACTTTCCGTAGAACTGGGACCTGGTCTGATTGCCAGCATCTATGATGGTATTCAGAGACCTCTGGATGACATCATGAAAGTAACAGGCGGCAACAACCTGATCCGTGGTGTAGAAGTACCTGCATTAAAGCGTGACAAGAAATGGAATTTTGTTCCGACAGCCAAAGTCGGAGATGAAGTATCCGGTGGTGATGTACTGGGTACCGTAAAGGAGACCATCATCGTAGAACAGAAGATCATGGTTCCTCCTACTATGAAAGGTAAAGTAAAAGAAATCAAAGCAGGCGAATTTACAGTAGATGAAGTTATCTGCGTATTAGAGACTGCAGACGGCGACAAAGAACTGACCATGATGCAGAAATGGCCGGTACGTAAGGGTCGTCCTTATAAGAAAAAACTGCATCCGAAGATGCCTCTGGTAACAGGACAGCGTGTCGTTGACTGTATGTTCCCGATTGCCAAAGGTGGTGTGGCAGCAGTACCTGGACCATTCGGAAGTGGTAAAACAGTTATCCAGCATCAGCTGGCAAAATGGGCAGAAGCAGATATCGTAGTTTACATCGGATGTGGCGAACGTGGAAATGAGATGACCGACGTTCTGAATGAGTTCCCGGAACTGAAAGACCCGAAGACTGGGGAATCTCTGATGGAAAGAACTGTGCTGATCGCCAACACCTCCGATATGCCGGTTGCTGCACGAGAAGCATCTATTTATACAGGTATTACCATTGCAGAATACTTCCGTGATATGGGTTACTCCGTAGCACTGATGGCAGACTCCACATCCCGTTGGGCTGAGGCTCTTCGAGAAATGTCAGGACGTCTGGAAGAAATGCCTGGTGAAGAAGGTTACCCGGCTTACCTGGGAAGCCGTCTGGCTCAGTTCTATGAAAGAGCCGGCCATGTCATTACCCTTGGAAGCGAAGGCAGAGAAGGTGCATTAAGTGCCATCGGTGCCGTGTCTCCTCCTGGTGGAGATATTTCCGAACCGGTATCTCAGGCAACCCTGCGTATCGTAAAGGTATTCTGGGGACTGGATTCCGCACTGGCTTACAAACGTCATTTCCCGGCTATCAACTGGCTGACCAGCTACTCTCTGTATCTGGATGACATGGGACCATGGTTCAACGAGCATGTTGCTCCGGATTGGATGAGTCTTCGTCAGGATATGATGAGCCTTCTGCAGGATGAAGCAGAATTAGATGAAATCGTAAAAATGGTAGGTATGGATGCGCTGTCACCGACAGATCGTCTGAAGATGGAGGCAGCAAGATCTATCCGTGAGGACTTCCTGCATCAGAACTCCTTCCATGAAGTAGATACCTATACATCTCTGAACAAACAGCATAATATGATGAAACTGGTTATGGCTTTCTACAATGAGAGTCTGGAGGCACTGAATGGCGGTGCATCCATCAATGATATCCTGAAAATGGATGTTCGTGAAAGAATCGGTCGTTACAAATATACGCTGGAAGCAGATGTAGATACAGAATACGACAAGATCTACAAGGAACTGGCAGTAGAGATTGCGAACATTCTTGGAAAGGAGGACCAGTAAAATGCCAAAAGAGTATAGAACCATACAGGAAGTAGCAGGTCCTTTGATGCTGGTACAGGGTGTAGAAGATGTAGCATACGATGAACTGGGTGAGATCGAGCTTGCCAATGGAGAAACCAGACGTTGTAAAGTTCTGGAGATCAACGGCAGTGATGCACTGGTTCAGTTATACGAAAGTTCAACAGGTATTAACTTATCAAACAGTAAAGTACGTTTCCTGGGACGAAGCATGGAACTGGGTGTATCCGGTGATATGCTGGGACGTGTATTTGACGGTGTAGGTCGCCCGATCGATGACGGTCCGGAGATCCTTCCGGAAGAACGCCGTGATATCAATGGTCTGGCTATGAACCCGGCAGCCAGAAGCTATCCTCAGGAATTTATCCAGACCGGTATTTCAGCTATCGATGGTCTGAACACACTGGTTCGTGGACAGAAGCTGCCAATCTTCTCTGCATCCGGTCTTCCGCATGCACAGCTGGCAGCACAGATTGCAAGACAGGCAAAGGTTCGTGGAAAAGATGAACAGTTCGCCGTTGTATTTGCAGCTATGGGTATTACCTTCGAAGAGTCCAACTTCTTCGTAGAGAGCTTTAAAGAAACAGGCGCCATCGACCGTACCGTTATGTTTGTCAACCTGGCAAACGACCCGGCGGTAGAACGTATCGCAACACCGCGTATGGCACTGACAGCAGCAGAATTCCTTGCTTTCGAAAAAGGCATGCACGTACTGGTTATCCTGACGGATATTACCAATTACGCAGATGCACTTCGTGAAGTATCTGCCGCACGTAAGGAAGTTCCTGGACGTCGTGGATATCCTGGATATATGTACACTGACCTCGCAACACTGTATGAAAGAGCAGGACGTCAGGTAGGTAAGGACGGAAGTATCACCATGATCCCGATCCTGACCATGCCGGAAGATGATAAGACTCATCCGATCCCTGACCTTACCGGATACATCACAGAAGGACAGGTTATCTTAAGCCGTGATCTTTACAGAAGAGGTGTTACACCTCCAATCGATGTACTGCCGTCTCTGTCCCGTCTGAAAGATAAAGGTATTGGAGAAGGAAAGACACGTGCTGACCATGCCAATACCATGAACCAGCTGTTTGCAGCTTACTCCCGTGGTAAAGATGCAAAAGAACTGATGGTTATCCTTGGTGAAGCTGCCCTTTCAGACATCGACCTGATTTATGCAAAATTTGCAGATGCATTTGAAAAAGAATATGTATCTCAGGGTTACGATACCAACCGTGATATCGAAGAGACTCTGGAGATTGGATGGAAGCTGCTCTCCATTCTTCCAAGAAGCGAACTGAAACGTATCGATGACAAGTTCCTCGATATGTACTATGGAAAACAGTAAATCGCAGTAAAAAACTTGGAAGGAAGGTGAATGCAAAGTGGCATCTACACAGGTGAATCCTACCCGTATGGAGCTGACCCGCCAGAAGAATAAGCTGAAAACAGCGGTTCGCGGCCACAAGCTCCTAAAGGATAAGCGAGACGAGCTGATGAGACAGTTCCTGGATCTCGTTCGCGAGAACATGGAACTGCGTCTGAAGGTAGAAGCTGGTATCCGTTCTGCAAACACCAACTTTGTCATTGCAAAAGCAGGAATGTCCGAACCGACATTAAAGACTGCTCTGATGACACCGAAACAGGAAGTTTATCTGGAAGTTGACAAGAAAAATGTTATGAGCGTGGATATTCCGGTTCTGGAATACAAAACCAGAACTGCGGATGCCAACGACATCTATTCTTATGGTTTTGCCTTTACTTCCAGTGACCTGGATGGTGCAGTAAAATCTCTGGCAGATGTACTGCCGGATATGCTGAAGCTTGCAGAGAGCGAGAAAGCATGCCAGCTGATGTCAGCGGAGATCGAAAAGACCAGGAGACGTGTAAACGCGCTGGAGCATGTTATTATCCCGGAAGCGCAGGAAAATATCAAGTATATTTCCATGAAGCTGGGTGAAAATGAACGTTCTTCTCAGATCCGACTGATGAAAGTAAAAGATATGATGCTGGAAGAAACCCATCATTACAAAGAAAAAGCTCACGAAAGAGCAATGGAGAATTCCTAAAAAAGAGAACGAAAAGAGACAGTTCCTGTGCAAAGTGCAGAAACTGTCTTTTTTTGGTATTTTGGATACTTGTATTTGTGAAGATTTCAAGCTATAATACATCAGAAAAGCAGGAAAAAGCGAGAAAAATAGAGAGATACGAGGGATGAGAATGATGAAGAAAAAAGGACATCTGGCACTGAAGATCCTGCTCGTTCTGGTGTTGATCTGTGCGGTGGCAGCAGGAGCCGGTTACTGGTTATTTAAGACACAGTTTTACGATCAGACGAACTATGTGGAAAAAGGTACCTATGGAACCAGTGGTTTTTATGCAGAAGATATGATTTCGGCAGGACAGCTGGCAGGTCAGACAGCAAGAAAGGTCAAGGATGGGGAGGCAGTCGAAGAGGTTTCAGAGACTACATCAGAAGCTGTACTTTCTTCCGAAGATGAGGAAAAACTGATTGCAGAGCAGCAGGAAGCACTTTTGAATACTGCAGATCAGATGTTCAGTACCAAGAATACCTATAACATTCTTCTGCTTGGTGTAGACAGAAGAGATGAATCCTGGAACGGTAATTCTGATGTGGTGATGCTGGTGACAGTGAATATGGACAAACAGAAGATCTATATGACATCATTTCTGAGGGACTTATATGTGAATATTCCTGAGATTGGTGTGCGAAAGTTAAATGCGGCCTGCGCCAACGGCGGACCGGAACTGGCAGAGGAGACTTTGAAGGAAAATTATCAGGTTCAGATCGATAATTATGCTATGGTAGATTTTAATGCCATGATTGATGTGATTGATGCACTGGGCGGCATAGAGCTGGAGATTGATGAAGATGAGCGTGTGACAGCCAATGACTACATTACCTGTATGTGCCAGGATAATGAAGTGGACCCGGAACCA
Source organism: Jingyaoa shaoxingensis (assembly GCF_014385005.1). Classification (GTDB taxonomy): domain Bacteria; phylum Bacillota; class Clostridia; order Lachnospirales; family Lachnospiraceae; genus Marvinbryantia; species Marvinbryantia shaoxingensis. The sequence goes on from NZ_JACRSZ010000007.1 coordinate 130,073, forward strand.
TACTATATTAAAGAAGCCGGACTGGTACATCTGAGTGGTTATCAGGCAGTGGGATATGCAAGAAATCGTTATACCGGAAAAGGCAGTGATTTTGGAAGAACCCAGAGACAGCGAAATGTCATGACTGCGATCCTGAAAAAGGTACAGAGCGGAAGTTATGATTCTCTGACGGATGTAGTGAAGAGTATTATGCCGTATATCACTCACGATATTACAGAGATGGAGATGATCGGAATTCTTCTGAAGCTGAATACCTGGATTGGATATGATACCGTGGAACAGCACATTCCTTATAATGACGAATACTACACAGACAATGAGATTCTGATTCCGAATGACATGTCGGATACGATTACGAAGCTGAATGGTCTACTTTATGGAGATCTGGAGATCAGTGAGACTGAAGGACAGAGTGAAACAGAGACAGGCAGCGAAGCAGAAGCGTAAGGCAATGATTCCGGTACAATACAGAGTGTTCCGGAATCATTTTTAGAAAGAATATGGTTTGTGAGGTCTGAAATGAAAAAAAAGAACGGAAAAGGGAACAAGAGAAAAATTGCAGGTATCATATGTCTGGTACTGGTTGTACTGTTTGCCGGAACACTGGTTTCTGCGTACAGTATATTCAAAGTAAGATTCTATGATAGATCTAATTATGTAAAACGTGGTACCTATATGGCATCCAGGCTTACAGAACGAAAAGGTGTCGAGGGCGAGAAGAACCGCAGTGAAGCAGCAACGCAGGCAGTATCAGCTAAAACAGATGTATCTGAAGCCACAGCCACAGACAAGAATAGCATATCAGTAAATTCAGCCACAAAAAATGCGGATGTAGATTCGGCAGAAAAAACAGATATTTTTGATACAGCAACGCTGACAATACATCAGCGCCATCAGGTAGAGACAGGAATACCCGAGACAGAATCCGAAAGGAAAACACTGGCGGCAAGATCCGGCAGTACGGTGCAGAAAACGACAGAGAGCGAAAAAAGCAACATGCTGGTGAAGATGGCTCAGCAGTTTTTTTCTAAGAAGGATACCTACAATATTCTGCTTCTTGGTGTAGACAGAAGAGACGAGTCCTGGGAAGGCAATTCTGATGTGATTCTTCTGGTGACAGTGAACAAAGAAAAGAAGACCGTATATCTTACATCTTTTCTGCGTGATCTCTACGCGGATATTCCGGGGGTGGGAGTGCGCAAGCTGAATGCAGCCTGTGCCAATGGCGGACCGGAACTGACGGTACAGACTCTGGAAGATAATTATCAGGTTGAGATTGATAACTACGCTATGGTAGACTTTAATGCCATGATTGATGTGGTGGATGCCCTGGGCGGTGTGGATCTGGAGATCGACGAAGATGAGCGGGTAACAGCCAATGATTACATTACCTGTATGTGTGAAGACAATGGAGATGACCCGGAGGATTATTATATTGAAAAGGCCGGACTGGTACATCTGAATGGTTATCAGGCTGTTGGTTATGCACGTAACCGTTATACCGGAAAGGGCAGTGATTTCGGACGTACCCAGCGCCAGAGGAATGTACTGACAGCCATAGCAGAAAAAGCACAGGATGGGGATTATGCATCGTTGTCAGATACCATGGAAGATGTAATGCCTTATATAACCCATGATATTACAGAAATGCAGATGATTGGTCTGATGATGCAGCTTGGAAGCTGGCTGGATTATGATATTCAGCAGCAGCACATTCCGTATGACGGAGAATATACTTCACAGGATGAGATACTGGTACCGACTGATATGAATGCAACTGTGGAAAAACTCACATCCATTCTCTATGGAGACGGAGAGATTGAGACCGAAACCGAGTCAGAATCCGAGACAGAGACCGAAGCAGTACAGTAAAAAACAGACAAAAACAAACCAATCAAAGCTTCTTTTAGAAAGGCAAGACGCCGGACTGAAGGAAGCTTTTTTGAACTTTTTTGTGTCTTAAAAATCATTCTTATTGACGTAAAAATAGAACTTTATGTAATATATACTTGACAAAATGCTATTGCAAGAATAGAATGAGAATATCAAAGGAAAGAATAGGAGGAATTTGATGATGAACGAACATTCGATTGGGTTTGCAGCAGGTTTTATATTGGCAGTAATCGCAGTGATAGCGATCAAACGTATCATGTACGGTAAGTCAGACAGAAAGCCAGAGTATGACGAAATGCAGAGAGCAGCGCAGGGAATGGCTTATAAATATGGATTTTTTACAGCAATTATAACAGGAGTAGTATGTGCCATATTGGATATACTGGATATTCATCTATTTGCAGACGGAGCCACACCAATGTTTCTGATATTATTCTTAAGTGCAGGAGCATTCGCAGGATACAGCATCTGGAAGGAAGCATATTTTGGATTACATGCCAATACAGGGCGGTATATCCGGTTCTTATTTGTGGTGACGGTCATCAACCTGATTTCGGCAGTTCAGAGCTTCAGAAACGGAACGATGCTTACGAATGGGAAGCTGAATTATACCTGCGTGAATCTGTGGTGTGCCATACTGCTGGCTGTTATGTTGGTGATTATGCTGATTAAGAAAAATCAGAAGCAGGAAGAAGAATAGGACGGTGCATAGATGAAGAACCTGAGAATGAAAGCTGCCAGGGCAGCAAAAGACATGTCCCAGCAGGAACTGGCAGATGCGGTCAATGTTTCCAGACAGACCATCAATGCCATAGAAAAGGGAGATTACAATCCCACCATCAAGCTATGCCGTGCCATATGCCGGACACTGGATAAGACACTGGATGACCTGTTCTGGGAAGAGGAGTAGAGGGCAGGACTGTTAAAAAATGATAAGGCAGTGATTTCCTGAAATCATGGAAATCACTGCCGTTTTTCTATTTGTTTCTTTTATTTTCTTTGATATTACTTATGTGGACAAGGATTATCTGTATGGGAACTCATTTTAACAAGATTCTTTTTGTACTGACATTTGGTACAGACTTGTGCACGCCAGGTAGTGACAATACATCCCTTTCCTTGTTTTTGATGTCTTTTAAAAGTACTCATTTTAAACGTGTGCTGGCAAGTTTTATAAGGAGTGGCAGAAGAATCGTTTGTGACAGGAAGGATTGTGCCGTCTTCCAGAATAAAATATTCATCGCAGTTTAGAAAAGCATGTTCATCTTCTGGAAGATCATCCCATGGAGAACAAGAATTATCATAATATATGGCAAACCAGTCCGTGTCTTGCAGGGAATCCGGTGTTTCATCTGAACCACGCCAATCTATGGTGGAAGGGGAATATGCGCAGACCGGTACCGAGGCTGTGAAACATATACAGGTAAGCAAAAACAAAACAAAAGATTTTTTTCTCTGAACAGGAGATATGATCTTCCGAATGCGTTTTTTTAAAGCAGATTTGCCGGTTTTAGAAAAATATATGACAGGTGCGATATCAGAGCCAGATCGTGAGGCTATATCAATAAGAATGTTACCATATGCTTTTTTCTCGGCAGGTGTAAAATTGACAGTCAGTTTTTCGTCACAGTTCATTTCCTGGACCTCCTTTAATTCTTTGAAAAACAAATAAATAATTGGGTTGAAACAGTGGAGCAGAACAGCCAGCAGAGCAATGACCCGATATAGAAAATCGTGATTCTTGATATGCTGTAACTCATGGTGCAGAATCATATCTGCGGAGGCATCATCTACAAGTGATGTGAGAATAATCAGGGGATGAAACAGACCGCAGGTAAAGGGTGACAGATTGGTATCGCTCCGTAATATTCTTACATCAGAAGAGATATGCATTGTATTTTTTAAAGAATACAAAGAATCAAGATAACATTCATCTGGTGTCATATTGTTGGATATATTCTTTCGAAAAATCAGAAAACTGATGATCTGTGAGAGGATAATGACAGTCAGGATTGCAATCCATCCGATTAAAAGAATGCGATAGAATAAACTGATATACGGCAGAAGCAAACCAGAGTCTGTCAGATTCACAGAATGGGCAACATCCAAAAAAACAACCGATTCTGAATAACTGGAATATGGCTGTGCAAAATACGATACCGCTACGTATTTCAGAAGAGGAAACGGTATCAGAAAAAAAGCCAGACAGATTTTTAGAATCAGGTACCGAAGATGTGCGCTGATCTGTTCATGTGTCAGAAAAACAGCAAGCAGATAGACCAGAAATGCCAGTGTACCGGATGCACTCATGGTGAGAAGGAGTGTCAGTATCATCTTCATAGAGATAACCTCTTTTCATAAAATTGGGGATTCAGGAATGTTCATCAGAAGGATCGGACAGACTGTCATCCAGTATCTGTTTCAGTTCTGCAACATCATCTTTCGTCAGCTTTGTTCCACCGGTAAGGGATGCAAGCAGATTCTTGATAGAGCCGCCGAAGGATTCATCAACTACCTGTTTCGCATATTTTTGGGACAGATCCTGTTCGGAGAGTCTGGCTTTATAGGACTTGCGGTAACGTTTGCCATCAGTTTCCAGAACACCTTTCATAATCAGACGGCCAAGATAAGTCTGTGCAGTAGTAGCCGCCCAGTTCAGATGAAGTTCATCATTACAATAGCTGAGAATTTCATGAAACTGAAGAGCGGTATTCTTTTCCCAGAAAAGCTTCATAAGCTGATATTCCGCCTCAGATAAACCATAGTATGGATACATAGTAAAACCTCATTTCGTAAATATAATATAGTCTGTTAAATTGATCATACATGAAAAGAACGGGATAGTCAATAAAAAACTAAGAATTCTAATAATTTGTAGAATATGTATTGACAGAAGATAAAAACAGTGATATTTTCAAATTACGACATGCATGTAGAAAAAGGCGGAAAAGAAAAATGAAAAGAATGGTAACAATTGTATTAAGTGTATTGACAATTATGACAAGTGCGACTCCTGTGGGGGCAGCAGAATTTGCAACAAAGACAACGGAAAGAATATCAACAGAGATCACCCAAAATCTGGAAATTGGACAAGATTGTAACATCAATGGTGAAAAAGCAGGAAAGATTACAAAAATTTATCAAGATGGAACATTTGAGGTAAAGGAGATAAAAGAGACATACGCTGCAAAAAAACACACACATCGTGTTAAAGGAACACATACAGAGTCAACTATAAAAAAAGTAAATACTAAAGATGTGTGTTGTAAGTTATCTGTAACAATTTATGGAACTTGTACAATATGCGGTGATAAAGTGATTGTATCGGTAAAAGATACGCCACAACCGCATAAATATAATTCATTAGGCAAATGTATGAATTGTGGGAGAAGAAAATAGATAATAAGATAATAAGAGGATCAGAAAATGTGTTCAATGAAAATAAAGACTTTAGTATTTGCATCTGCTTTTTTGTTTATGACAACATCTCAAAATGGAGTTTATGCAGAGAACAGATCAGATGATAATGCAGGTATTTACAAGGAAGCAGAGGTGCTTAGGAACAAAGAAGGTGATATCATAGGTATTGATGTAACAGATGAACCGGATATGACAGATTATGATACCGTTGATTTTGACATGTTGATAGAACATCCTTTATGGAAAGAATATGAGAAGTTTGATCTTACATATAATAAAGAAAAAAAACAAATCTTTTTCGCAGGGATGTTAGTGGATTCAATAGCGGATCAGTATTCTGACGAAACCATATTATATTATGACAGAGACGAATTCTTTCGTAATATGCTGAGTGATAAGAACAGTGAAGATCTGGAATCATTAGAAGAATCTGATGAGAGTGAAACTGTAACAGAGGACAATGAGGGAGTGCAGGAAGTTTCACTGGTTGCTCAACGAGATCAGGAATATAAGTTGCAGTATTTTACATTTATCAGAAATAATTAAAAAAGGCAGATGCTTGAAAATCCGGAGGAAAACATATGGAAAAGAGATCATCAGGGAATAAGATAAGAATAATACTACTGATGATTTTATGTGCAACAGTTGTATCTGTTCTGATCATAAGATGGGGAGAGATGCCGCGATATAAAGGAGATCTCACCGTTGAACAGGCAACGGCGAATTTTAATGATTATAACCGGTACTATAAAAAATATCCGAACATAGAACTTTTGTCAGATGGCACATTTCAGAAAAAAAACGGTTATAAGAAGAAGGCGGGTACTGAAGACGATTATGTATTTCAGGATGACAGTAGCTGGCCTGAGATTCATTGGATAACAGAAGGAAACATGGTAACCGGCGCTGAGGTGCATATACAGAACGAAGCAGAGCCGGGGGCAGAGTGTCCTGCGTATTCCGATGTACTATATCTGGTGACAAAAGCACTGGCTGAAAAAGACGCAGGCTGGATACGGGAAAAGGAATATCAGGCACTGTTAAAGGAATTCAAAACAAAAAACTCAGGATATGAGTACCGTTCCTTTAAACATGAATGGAGTTCAGGAGAAGCAGAATGCATCCGTAAGGTAGAAAATGGATCTTACAATACCTGGCACGATGCAGTAATCGGAAGTGCAGAGACAGGAAAGATGACTCTGGATGTGACATATTCCATTCATCTGAAATAATGGACTTGAGCTGTTTGGCAGAGGTTGCAAAAAGTCTGAAATAATGTTACAACTATATACATGTGATATTTTACAGAGGACAGGAGGAACACCGATTATGCCAATACGTATCCCGGATGCACTTCCGGCTCATGATATATTAGAGTCAGAAAATATATTTGTTATGACAGAGTACCGTGCCATGCATCAGAATATCAGACCGTTGAATCTGCTGATTCTGAATCTGATGCCGACCAAGATTGTGACAGAGACACAGCTTCTTCGTATGCTGTCTAATACTCCGCTGCAGATTCAGGTAGAATTCCTGCAGACAGCAAGTTATAGATCCACCCACACAGATGCCAATCATCTGAAGCAGTTTTACCATACCTTTGACCAGATCAAGGATCGCCGTTATGATGGTATGATCATTACAGGAGCACCGCTGGACTATGTGCCGTGTGAAGAGACTCTTTACTGGGATGAGGTCTGCAAGATCATGGAATGGACCAAGACTCATGTACATTGCACCTTCCATCTTTGCTGGGGAGCTTATGCAGGTCTTTACTATCATTATGGAATCGAGAAGCTGGATATGCCAAAGAAACTGTTTGGTATCTATTCTCATGAGATTCGCAAAGAGACATCCCCGTTGTTCCGTGGATTCAATGACCATTTCCTGGCACCACATTCCAGAGCGACAGATGTACGTCTTTCTGATGTAGAAGCCATTCCGAATCTGGAAGTGATGGCAGTGACAGAGACAGGCAGCCTTGCCATTGCCAAAACCACAGACAGCCGTCAGTTCTTCGTAACCTGCCATGCAGAGTACGACAGAGAAACGTTGGCACTGGAATATGAGCGTGACATGAAGAAGGGACTGACCAGTGTGGATCTGCCGGTCAACTATTATCCGGATGATGATCCGACCAAGATCCCATCCATGACATGGAGAGCAACCGGTCAGCTTCTGTATTCCAACTGGCTGAACTTCTATGTATACCAGAGCACACCATATGATCTGAAAGAAATTAAATAAAATACAGATGTACGAAAGAAAAAGCTGGATTTCACAGATGTGGAGTCTGGCTTTTTGCGCATAAATATCTCCTTATGTACATATAATAATAATAAAAACGTACGTTATGTACAATGTTGACATAGTGTGCAGAATGTGATATTCTGGAGGTGGAAAAGGAGATGATAGATATGCTGGCAACAAGTGCAACTGAAGTACGAAAAGAGTGGAGCAGTGTTCTTGACAGTGTAGTGCGTGACAAACCCCAGTTTATTAAAAGAACACGAGATAAAATGTGGCTGTCCAATTTGGATATTATGAATGATATATTGGAAGCTTACAAGTTTACGGCAGATAAATATATAGAAGATGATGGAACTGTGACATTGTCTCTGAATGAGATAGATTTGATTGAAAATGCAGATACAGAAGCAAATGCAAGAATGGCACTTGCTAATGCAATTATGGAATACGCAGAAGAATATTATAATAATTTTTCTTATTACAATACTGCGCCGAACAGGAAAAAGCATGTTCCGTATATCTTTAAGGCTTTAATCATGGATGATATTGCAAAGATTGGAGAGAGTATTGAATGCCGCGATGGAAAGAACTAAAGCGATTTTGTGAAAAAGATGGCTGGGAATTATACAAAGATACGGATCATTATTTCTATCGAAAAAGGATGGATGATGGACAAGTAAAAATGACAAAAGTATCAAAGGGATCAGGCAAAATACATACAAGAATGTGGCAACAGATATTAAAAAAACAGTTACAGGTTACACAGGAATATTTTAACAAGTTCATATAGAGAAAAACTCCCAAAATCCATTGCGATGCGGGAGTTTTTTGTATATACTGAATCACAGAAAATGAAGGAAGAGAGGCAGGAAGCCGATTATGAATGAAGAAACAAGAATCCGCCATGCCAGACCGGAGGAACTGGCAGAGATCATGGAGATCTATGGTGCTGCCAGGGCTTTCATGGCGGCAAATGGCAATGCAGAGCAATGGAGTGACGGATACCCTCAGAAGGAAGTGCTTCAGGAGGATCTGAAGAAAGAACGTCTGTATGTATACGAAGAAGATGGGGAGATCGGGGCAGCATTTGTATTTTTTATTGGAGAAGAACCGGATTATGAAACATCTGTCAGTGGAGCATGGACAAGTCCAAAGCCATATGGAGTCCTGCACCGGATCGCAGTTGTAAAATATGGAAAAGGAATTGCTTCCAAGTGTTTACAGTGGTGCTATGAACAATGTCATTGTATGCGTGGAGACACCGGACAGAAAAACAGAAGCATGCAGCGTCTGTTTGAGAAAAATGGATTTACCCAGTGTGCCATGATTCATCCATGGTATGGAGAAATGCTGGGATATGAGAAATATGAAAAGAAGGAGAGTACAACATGTTAACCTGTGATTACATTGTGGAAATGATTGACGGAGATTATGCTCATTTGAGAAGAGTAGACGAAGAAAACGGAGAATTAAAACTGGTTGCAAGAGCACTGCTTCCGGCTGAGATTATGGAAGGCAGCAGACTGCATTATGAAATGCTGGAGTATACTCTTGTGTAAAAAAATATGTGGGCATGTGGATGATGTGGGTGATGCAAAGTAATGGCACCAGCCGGATTGTTTCGTGCGTTGCACTCTCACAATCCGGACGGATATTCGGATATCGTGGGAATACTTCCCACTTTTATCCTCATATCCTTGCGAGTCATGAATCCAAGCTGTTACATGCATGCAAGCATGCGTAACAGTTTGGATTATGACTCTGGTGCCATAAAAAGGTGGCGGTCAGTTATCTGACCGCCGGAGAGAGAAATTATGAATGTATGTAAACTTCCAGGTTTATGATAAAGTTAAAAACAAAGGGATCATAAAACCTCAGGTATTTGTCCTGCTATGGAAGATCATTTTTAGTCGGAGCCGTCACAACACATGCTAGCTTTGTACCGCAACGGCTTCATTTGATGTTTTCAGTATAAAAAAAAGTTGTGTCTAAAGTTTGTTTGAATTCGAAAATAAATCTTAACAAAAAAGAAAAGAATTGGAAAAAGCTGTATCGAAAAAGATACATATTTTCCTGATCGTCAAATAGACAAAACACGAAAAATGTGCTAATATAAACCCATATGAGGAATTTTAGGAATTGCTCTCCAAAGATAGGACCTGAAGTTCCGCACATATGATACTCATATGGTAAAATGATCCCAACCGGATCAATAAAATAAGGAGGAACAAACCAATGGCAAGAAAAATGAAAACCATGGATGGTAACCATGCAGCAGCTCATGCTTCTTATGCATACAGCGATGTAGCGGCTATCTTCCCTATCACACCTTCATCCGTTATGGCAGAAGCCACAGATGAATGGGCAACCCAAGGTAGAAAGAACATTTTCGGACAGGAAGTTCAGGTTACAGAAATGCAGTCTGAAGCAGGTGCAGCAGGTGCTGTACACGGATCTCTGTCAGCAGGTGCCCTGACAACTACTTATACAGCTTCACAGGGTCTGCTTCTTATGATCCCTAACCTTTACAAGATCGCTGGTGAACAGCTTCCGGGTGTATTCAACGTATCCGCTCGTGCACTTGCAAGCCACGCACTTTCTATCTTCGGAGATCACTCCGACGTATATGCCTGTCGTCAGACTGGTGCAGCTATGCTGTGCGAATCTTCCGTACAGGAAGTTATGGACTTAACACCGGTTGCACACTGTGCAGCAATCAAAGGACGTATTCCATTCATCAACTTCTTCGATGGATTCCGTACATCTCACGAGATCCAGAAGATCGAGACATGGGATTACGAAGATCTGAAAGATATGGTAGATATGGATGCAGTTGAAGCATTCAGAAACCATGCTCTGAATCCAAATCATCCATGCCAGAGAGGTTCAGCTCAGAACCCGGATATCTTCTTCCAGGCAAGAGAAGCATGTAACCCATACTACGATGCAATGCCTGCAATCGTACAGGAATACATGGACAAAGTAAACGCTAAGATCGGAACAAACTACAAGCTGTTCAACTACTACGGAGCTGAAGATGCTGAGAACGTCATCATCGCTATGGGTTCTGTATGTGATACTATCGAAGAGACAATTGACTACTTAATGACTAAGGGAGAAAAAGTCGGTGTTGTTAAAGTTCGTCTTTACAGACCATTCTCTGCAGAAGCACTGGTAGCAGCTATCCCTGAGACAGTAAAACGTATCTCTGTTCTTGACAGAACAAAAGAGCCAGGTGCTATGGGCGAACCTCTGTACCTTGATGTTGTTGCAGCTCTGAAAGGAACAAAATTCGAATCTACTCCAGTATTTACAGGACGTTACGGACTTGGTTCCAAAGATACAACACCGGCTCAGATCGTAGCTGTATACGAAAACACAACAAAAGAAAAATTCACAATCGGTATCAACGATGATGTTACAAATCTGTCTCTGGAACTGGGTGCTCCACTGGTTACTACACCAGAAGGAACTATCAACTGCAAGTTCTGGGGTCTGGGAGCTGACGGTACTGTAGGTGCTAACAAGAACTCCATCAAGATCATCGGTGATAACACAGATATGTACGCTCAGGCTTACTTTGATTATGATTCAAAGAAATCCGGTGGTGTTACAATGTCTCACCTGCGTTTCGGTAAGACACCAATCAAATCCACATACCTGATTCACCGTGCAAACTTTGTGGCTTGCCACAATCCATCTTATGTACGTAAGTACAACATGGTACAGGAGCTGGTTGACGGTGGTACATTCCTTCTGAACTGCCCATGGGATATGGAAGGTATCGAACATCATCTGCCAGGACAGGTTAAGAGCTACATCGCTAACCACAACATTAAGTTCTACGTAATCGATGGTATCAAGATCGGTAAAGAAATCGGACTTGGACAGCGTATCAACACTGTACTTCAGTCTGCATTCTTCAAACTGGCTAACATCATTCCGGAAGAACAGGCAATTGACCTTATGAAAGCTGCTGCAAAAGCAACATACGGACGTAAGGGTGACGCTATCGTTCAGATGAACTACGATGCAATCGATGCCGGTGCAAAACAGGTTGTTGAAATCCAGGTTCCAGAAAGCTGGAAAGACGCAGCAGAAGAAGACATCATTGCAAAAGCAGCTACAGAAGGAAAGAAAGAAGTTCTTGACTTCGTTAACAATATCCAGCATGCAGTAAGTGCTCAGGAAGGTAACAGCCTGCCAGTATCTGCATTCAAGGATTATGTAGATGGTTCTACACCATCCGGTACAGCCGCATACGAAAAACGTGGTATCGCAGTAGATATCCCAGTATGGAATCAGGAAAATTGTATCCAGTGTAACAGATGTGCATATGTCTGCCCACACGCAGTTATCCGTCCGGTAGCTATGACAGAAGCAGAAGTTGCTGCAGCTCCAGAAGGAATGAAGACACTTCCAATGACTGGTATGGCTGATTACAAGTTCGCTATCGTTACATCCGCACTTGACTGTACAGGATGTGGCTCCTGTGTAAATGTCTGCCCAGGTAAGAAAGGCAACAAAGCCCTTACAATGGCTAACATGGAAGCAAACGAAGGAGAACAGAAATACTTCGATTACGCTGTAACTCTTCCAGTCAAAGAAGATGTTGTTGCTAAATTCAAAGAAAATACAGTAAAAGGTTCTCAGTTCAAACAGCCACTGCTTGAGTTCTCAGGTGCTTGTGCTGGTTGTGGTGAAACACCTTATGCAAAACTGATCACACAGCTGTTCGGTGACAGAATGTATGTTGCTAACGCAACAGGATGCTCCTCTATCTGGGGTAACTCTTCACCATCTACACCTTACACTGTAAACGCTAAGGGACAGGGTCCTGCATGGTCCAACTCTCTGTTCGAAGACAATGCTGAGTTCGGTTACGGTATGTTACTTGCTCAGAAAGCACTTCGTGACGGTCTGAAGACTAAAGTAGAAGCTCTGATCGCTGATACAGACAAAGAAGACATTAAGGCTGCCGGTCAGGAATGGCTGGATACATTCGCAGTTGGTGCTACCAACGGTGCTGCTACAGATAAGCTGATTGCTGCTCTGGAAGCTTGCGGATGTGAAAAAGCTCAGGATATCCTGAAGAGCAAAGACTTCCTTGCTAAGAAATCCCAGTGGATCTTCGGTGGTGACGGATGGGCATACGATATCGGATTCGGTGGAGTTGACCACGTACTGGCAAGCGGACAGGATATCAACGTAATGGTATTCGATACAGAAGTTTACTCTAATACAGGTGGACAGGCTTCCAAGTCTACACAGCCAGGTGCTATCGCACAGTTCGCTGCTGCAGGTAAAGAAGTAAAGAAGAAAGATATGGCTTCCATCGCTATGTCTTACGGATATGTATATGTAGCTCAGATCGCTATGGGTGCTGATTACAACCAGTGCGTAAAAGCAATTGCAGAAGCTGAAGCTTATCCGGGACCATCACTGATTATTGCATACGCTCCATGTATCAACCATGGTATCAAGAAAGGTATGAGCAAAGCTCAGACAGAAGAAGAACTTGCAGTTAAGACAGGTTACTGGCATCTGTTCCGCTTCAACCCAGAAGCAGAGAACAAGTTCAGCCTGGATTCCAAGGCTCCTGATTACACAGGATATGATGAATTCCTGAACGGAGAAGTTCGTTACAATTCTCTGAAACGTGCTAATCCAGACAGAGCTGCAAAACTCTTCGCTAAGAACCAGAAGTGCAACGAAGAAAGATATGAATATCTGAACAAACTGATTGCACTTCACGGAGCAAAAGCAGAGTAATTAAGCATAAAAGCTATATAAGACGGGCATCACCATTATGGTGGTGCCTGTTTTGTCGTCTGTGGCGTTGACACTGCTTCAGGAAATATTTATAATAGACTGCAAGGGCTTTTAGCCTACAGTTTAAGATCGGAGGCACAGGCATGTTTCGTAGTTTGCCACAATATGATGTAATCAAAACAGAAGAGATCCCGGATATCAAATCCACCGGAACCCTGCTGGTTCATAAAAAGAGCGGGGCGCGGGTAATGATTCTGGAAAATGAAGATGAAAATAAAGTATTTAATATTGCATTCCGCACACCACCTGCAGACAGTACCGGTGTAGCCCATATTCTGGAGCACAGTGTATTATGCGGAAGCAAGAAGTTCCCGTCCAAGGATCCGTTTGTGGAACTGGCAAAAGGTTCCCTGAATACCTTTTTAAACGCCATGACTTATCCAGATAAGACCATGTATCCAATTGCCAGCTGCAATATGCAGGATTTCTGTAATCTTATGGAAGTCTATGTGGATGCCGTTTTCTATCCGAATATTTATCAAAAAGAAGAGATCTTCCGACAGGAAGGATGGAGCTACGTTCTGGAAAAACCGGAAGATGAGATCGTCTATAACGGTGTTGTATATAATGAGATGAAGGGTGCATTTTCTTCACCGGATGATGTGCTGGATCGCGAGATCCTGAACTCGCTTTACCCGGATACTCCATATGGTATTGAGTCTGGCGGTGATCCGAAGAACATCCCGGATCTGACTTATGAGGAATTTCTGGCATTTCATAAGAAATACTACCATCCATCTAACAGCTATGTTTACCTGTATGGTGATATGGATATGGAAGAACGACTGGCCTGGCTGGACAGCGAATATTTAAGTAAATTCGATGCGGACCATGTGGATTCTGAGATCCGTCAGCAGCCGGCATTCGCAGAAGTAAAAGAACTGGAAAAGACCTATTCCATTTCCAATATGGAGGAGGAAGCAGATAATACATTTCTGGCATATAACTGGTCTGTGGGAGATGTGTTGGACGCAGACCTTTCAGCAGCCATGTCTATTGTAGAATATGTATTGCTGGAAGCACCGGGAGCACCACTGAAGCAGGCACTTCTGGATGCAGAGATTGGCAAAGACGTAGAAGGCAGCTATGACAGCGGTGTACGCCAGCCATATTTTTCTGTGATTGCCAAGAACAGCAATCCGGACCAGAAAGAACAGTTTGTCCACATTATACGCACGGTATTACAGGAGCAGGTGGAAAAAGGTCTGGAAGAGCGATCCCTTCTGGCTGGTATTAACAATCTGGAATTCAAGCTACGTGAGGCAGACTTTGGACATTTCCCAAAGGGGCTGATGTACGGCATCGATGCTTTTGACAGCTGGCTGTATGATGAGAATGAGCCATTCCTCTATCTGAAGCAGATCCAGAGCTGTGATTTCTTAAAGAGCAAACTGGGTACAGGCTATTATGAAGAACTGATTCGGAAGTATCTTCTGGACAACAGTCACGCATCCTTAATTGTCATGAAGCCGGAAAAAGGGCTGACAGTCAAAGAAGAAGAACGTGTCAGAGAAAAACTGGCGGCTTATAAGGCATCTCTGTCAGAAGAAGAGATTCAGAAGATGATCGAGAAGACCGGAAAGCTGCGCATTTTCCAGGAGACTCCGTCAACCAAAGAAGAACTGGAGAAGATACCGCTTCTGCAGCTTTCTGATATACGCAAAGAGATCGCACCACTGTATAATCAGCCGATTGATGTGGATGGCACATTGCTTTTGTATCACGAACTGGATACCAACGGCATTGCTTACCTGAATGTGATGTTTGATGCGAAGGGCTTAACACCGCAGCAGTTATCTTATCTTGGAATTTTAAAATGCGTTTTGGGTATGGTGGACACAGAACATTATGACTTCCATGAATTGAGCAATGAGATCAATATTCAGTCCGGTGGAATTTATCCGGTATCCGATGTATTTGCAGACTTTGCAAAGCCGGGAGAATATGCGGCGGCTTTTGAAATGAAGGCAAAAGTATTATATGACAAGATTGATTTTGCCTTTGATATGATCGAAGAGATTCTCTTTACCTCCAGTATGGAGAAAGAAAAACGGCTCTACGAGATCCTGGCACGGTTAAAATCCCGTCTTCAGGTAAGACTCACAAGCGCAGGACACTCCACGGCAGCCACCAGAGCCATGGCACATTTTTCACCGGTTTCTGCATTCAATGAACGTACCGGTGGAGTGGCACTGTACGGACTGGTAGAATCCATCGAGACACATTTTGAGGATAAAAAAGGCGAACTTGTGGACAATCTGAAAAATCTGCTTTCCACCCTGATGGTACAGGAAGGACTGATGGTCAGTCTGACCTCTGAAAAAGAAATAGTGGAAAAAGTAAAGAGCCGGATGCGAAGCTTAAAAGCCAGACTGCCACATCGTGCCGAAAAAGAACAGACACAGGAAAGTATTCTGATCCCACAGTCTAACGAAGGTCTGATGACTGCATCTCAGGTGCAGTATGTAGCACTGGCTGGTAACTTCCGTCAATATGGCTGCGAATACAATGGAGCACTGCGCATTCTGCGCACCATTATGGGATATGAATACCTGTGGACCAATATCCGTGTACAGGGCGGTGCCTACGGATGTATGAGTGGATTTGGCAAGACTGGAGATACCTATCTGGTATCTTACCGGGATCCGAATCTGGGACGTACTCTGGATATATACAAAGGAATCAGAGAATATCTGAAGAACTTTACTGTAGATGACAGAGATATGTGCAAATATATCATCGGAACCATCAGCGAATGTGATACGCCGATGAATCCGGCGGCAAAGGGCAGCCGGTCCTTAAATGCATGGATGAGCCATGTGACAGAAGAAGAATTGCAAAAAGAGCGTGACCAGATCCTTTCTGCAGACCAGAACAGTATCCGTGCGCTGGAGCCACTGCTTCAGGCAGTGCTGGATCACGGTAACATCTGTGTCATTGGAGGAGAAGAAAAGATACAGTCTGAAAAGGAACTTTTTGAACAGGTAAGACCTTTGATTCGTGGATAAAAGGAGCATACATGAATATAAATTTAGATGAATTAAGAAACACACCTCAGAAAAAATCAGGTTTTGTGACACTGATTGGCCGTCCGAATGTGGGAAAATCCACACTGATGAATCATCTGATCGGACAGAAGATCGCGATCACATCCAACAAGCCACAGACCACACGTAACAGGATACAGACCGTATACACGGATGAACGCGGGCAGATTGTATTTCTGGATACACCGGGTATCCACAAGGCGAAAAATAAGCTGGGTGAATACATGGTGAATGTGGCAGAGCGTACCCTGAATGAGGTAGATGTAATTCTCTGGCTGGTAGAACCAAGTACCTTTATCGGGGCAGGGGAGCGTCATATTGTAGAGCAGTTAAAGAAAACGAAGACACCGGTGATCCTGATTATCAATAAGGTGGATACGGTAGATAAAAAAGAAATCATCAAATACATGGATACTTACCGGAAGGTTTATAATTTTGCAGAGATTATTCCGGTATCTGCGCTGCGGGCACAGAATCTGGATTCTGTTCTGGATATGATTTTCAAATATCTGCCATACGGACCGATGTTCTATGATGAAGATACCATTACCGATCAGCCACAGAGACAGATTGTGGCTGAGATGATCCGCGAAAAGGCATTGCGCTGCCTGGATGAGGAGATCCCCCATGGAATTGCAGTGGCCATTGATCAGATGAAGGAACGAAAAGACAGCGGAATGTTTGATATTGACGCCACCATCATCTGTGAGCGGGATTCGCACAAAGGCATTATCATTGGCAAGGGCGGTTCTATGTTAAAGAGAATCGGTTCTGAAGCAAGAAGAGATATTGAAAACATGCTGGAAGCCAAGGTTAATCTGCAGATCTGGGTAAAGGTGAAGAAAGACTGGCGTGACAGCGATTTCCTGATGAAGAACTTTGGTTATGACAAGAAGGACATTCAGTAAGCATGAGTGACAGAATCACACTGACCGGAATGGTATTATCCGCATTACCGATAGGGGAATATGACAAACGAATTGTTTTGCTGACGAAGGAACGAGGCAAGATCAGTGGTTTTGCCAAAGGCGCACGCAGACAGAACAGTCCCATGATGGCGGCTGCCAATCCATTTTGTTATGGGACTTTTGAATGCTTTGAAGGAAGAACATCTTACAATATCTATCAGGCGCAGATCGACCAGTATTTTGAGAAGCTTTCACTGGATTTTGAAAGTGCCTATTATGGCATGTATTTTCTGGAATTCGCAGATTATTATGCGAGAGAAAATAACGATGAAAAAGAGCTACTAAAGCTGCTGTATGTGACCCTGCGTGCACTGGAGCATGGACGGGTGGACCGGAAGCTAATCCGTTACATTTACGAGCTGCGTGCCATGGTGATCAACGGAGAATACCCGGAGAGCTTTTTCTGCGTCAGTTGTGGATCAGGGGAGCACCTGTGCGGATACTCAGATGAGAAAAACGGGGTAATCTGTCAGAACTGTCTGCCACACACGAGGGGAAAAAGACTGCTGGAGTCAACCATATACGCGATGCAGTATGTGACGGCAGCACCACTGGAGAAACTGTATACATTCACACTATCCCCGGAGGTAGAGCGTGAATTTACATCCATGCAGGAAAGATTTCGCCGGAAGATGATTGACAGAGACTTTAAAACACTGGAAATTTTAAACACTTTACGGATTTAGCAGTTGAAAACAGGGCATGTTCTTAGTATAATTGAAATTGTATGATTTTGACTCGTAACTGTGAGGGTACTGAACAGTTATGATTTTGATTTGTAATGCAGGAAGGGGAAGTCCTGCATTTTGGAGGGCAGTCAATGAAAAGGGGTTACTTATTAGCCACGTTACTGGGATTTTGCTGTTTCCTGACAGGGTGCAGCATACTGGAAGGTTTTTCGCCGGAAGTGACAGGAGTATCCGTCAGCAGGAACGGCACGGTTACAGAAGTTGTAAGGGAAAGTTTTGACGCTTCTTATTACAGTGAAGAAGAACTGAAAAGTGCTGTTGAAAATGAGATCACAGATTATAACAGCAGCCATGGCGACAAGGCTGTGAAAAAGAAGAGTCTGGAAGTCAAAGACGGAGAGGCACAGATGCGTCTGGTGTATGATTCTTATCAGGATTATGCCGGCTTCAATCATGTGGACTTCTATGTAGGAGACATTAACGGGGCCATTCAGGCAGGATATGCCTTTGAGGGAAGCTTTCTTCCGGTCAGTGACGGGAAGGCAGCAGAAGGCAGCAATGTGTGGGGATCCAGTCTGATGAGCGGTACGAATTATAAGACCGTAGTAGTAAGTGAAGCATTGCTGGTGGATGTACCGGGCAAGATCTGCTATGTTAGTGACGGAGTGAAGGTGACTGGCAAGTCAGAGGCGGTAACAGAAGACAGCAATGTTGCTTATATTCTTTATGAATAATAAAAAAGTGAGGAGAAATGATATGGAAAAGACAATGGACAAAATTGTTGCGCTGGCAAAATCAAGAGGATTCGTGTATCCGGGATCTGAAATCTACGGAGGACTGGCAAATACATGGGATTATGGCAATCTTGGTGTGGAATTAAAAAATAACGTGAAACGTGCATGGTGGCAGAAGTTTGTTCAGGAGAACCCATATAATGTCGGTGTAGACTGTGCAATCCTGATGAACCCACAGACATGGGTAGCATCTGGACATCTTGGTGGATTTGCAGATCCTCTGATGGATTGTAAAGAGTGTCACGAACGTTTCCGTGCAGACAAGCTGATCGAAGATTATAGTGAAGAACATGATATTACACTGGAAAAGCCAATCGATGCATACTCTCAGGAAGAGATGAAGAATTTTATTGATGAACATAATGTATGCTGTCCAAGCTGTGGCAAGCATAATTTTACTGACATCCGTCAGTTCAATCTGATGTTCAAGACTTTTCAGGGTGTAACAGAAGATGCCAAGAATACCGTATACTTAAGACCTGAGACAGCACAGGGTATTTTCGTAAACTTTAAGAATGTACAGAGAACATCCAGAAAGAAGATTCCATTTGGTATCGGACAGATTGGTAAGTCTTTCCGTAATGAAATCACACCTGGTAACTTTACATTCCGTACACGTGAGTTTGAACAGATGGAACTGGAATTCTTCTGTGAACCGGGTACAGACCTTGACTGGTTCCACTACTGGAGATCTTTCTGTATCAACTGGCTGCAGACTCTTGGTATCAAAGAAGATGAGATGAGAGCAAGAGATCATGCACCGGAAGAACTTTGCTTCTACAGCAAGGGTACTACAGATATTGAATTCCTCTTCCCATTCGGATGGGGCGAACTGTGGGGTATCGCAGACAGAACAGATTATGACCTTACTCAGCATCAGAATGTATCTGGTCAGGATATGACATATTTTGACGATGAAAAGCATGAAAAATATATTCCATACGTTGTTGAACCATCTCTTGGTGCTGACCGTGTGGTTCTGGCATTCCTTTGCAGCGCATACGATGAAGAAAATATTGGTACAGAAGAGAAACCAGACATGAGAACGGTATTACATTTCCATCCGGCACTGGCTCCTGTTAAGATCGGTGTTCTTCCACTGTCCAAGAAGCTGAATGAAGGCGCAGAAAAGGTATTTGCTCAGTTATCCAAGAAATACAACTGCGAATTCGATGACCGTGGAAACATCGGAAAACGTTACCGCCGTCAGGATGAGATCGGTACACCATTCTGTGTAACATACGATTTCGAATCCGAGACAGACGGTGCAGTCACCATCCGTGATCGTGATACCATGGAACAGGTTCGTGTGAAGATCGACGAACTGGATGCATACTTTGCAGACAAATTTACATTTTAATGATACAGACCGGCATTCTCTTCTGGAGTGTCGGTCTTTTTCAGTTCAGGTGAAATAGCCTTTTGAATATTTTTCGATTATTTGTGATACATTTGTCTGATTGTGCAATATATAATACAAAACAGTGTTAAAAATATAACGATATATACAAAAACACGGTAAACAGATCGAAAAACAGGAAAAATAATCAAAAATATGACTAAAAAATAAAAGTAATACTTGACTAATTTGTTTAATATGTTATTCTAATTATGTGCAGCTACAACAGGGTAGTCAATCACACCGGGAAAATGACCGGTGTTTTTTGCGCTTAAAAGTTTCTATTTTTATGAAGACCTGTTATAGCAAGGAAATATGGCTGTGTGGGAGCAGCCCTATTTTAGCAATTCAGATTAGGAGGAATTTGAGTATGACAAAATGGGTTTATTTGTTCAAAGAAGGTAATGCGGATATGAGAAACCTTCTTGGAGGAAAGGGTGCGAATCTGGCCGAGATGACCAACTTGGGACTTCCTGTGCCGCAGGGATTCACGATCACAACTGAGGCATGTACCCAGTATTACGAAGATGGTCAGAAAATTAACGATGAGATTCAGGGTCAGATTATGGAATACATCGAGAAGATGGAAGAGATCACAGGAAAGAAGTTTGGGGATAAGGAGAATCCATTGCTGGTATCTGTCAGATCCGGAGCAAGAGCATCTATGCCGGGTATGATGGATACCATTTTGAATCTTGGACTGAATGAAGAAGTAGTAGAAGTACTGGCTGATAAGTCAGGTAATCCAAGATGGGCCTGGGACTGCTACCGCAGATTTATCCAGATGTTCTCTGACGTTGTTATGGAAGTAGGAAAGAAGTACTTTGAAGAGCTGATTGATAAGATGAAGCTGGCCAAAGGTGTGACACAGGACGTAGAACTGACAGCAGAAGACCTAAAAGAGCTGGCTAATCAGTTCAAGGCAGAGTACAAAGAGAAGATCGGCGCAGACTTCCCGACAGACCCGAAGGTTCAGCTCATGGAAGCCATCAAAGCCGTATTCCGTTCCTGGGACAATCCTCGTGCCAATGTATACCGTCGTGACAACGATATTCCATATTCCTGGGGAACCGCTGTAAATGTACAGATGATGGCATTTGGAAACATGGGTGAGACATCCGGAACAGGTGTAGCATTTACCCGTGACCCTGCTACAGGAGAAAAGCACCTGATGGGTGAATTCCTGATGAACGCTCAGGGTGAAGACGTAGTTGCAGGTGTGAGAACACCTCAGAGAATTGACCAGTTAAAAGAAGTAATGCCGGAAGTATACGATCAGTTTACCAAGATCTGTGCGACACTGGAAGATCATTACCGTGATATGCAGGATATGGAGTTTACTATTGAAGACAGAAAGCTGTACATGCTGCAGACACGTAACGGCAAGAGGACAGCCCAGGCAGCTCTGAAGATTGCCTGCGATCTGGTAGATGAAGGCATGATCACAGAACAGAAGGCAGTAGCCATGATCGATCCAAGAAACCTGGATACACTACTTCATCCACAGTTTGACAAGACAGCCCTGGTTAAGGCTGTTCCGGTTGCAAAAGCACTGGGAGCATCACCGGGAGCAGCATGCGGACAGATTGTATTTACAGCAGATGATGCAAAAGAATGGCATGCAATGGGCAAAAAAGTGGTTCTGGTTCGTCTTGAGACGTCACCGGAAGATATCGAAGGTATGAAGGCTTCCCAGGGTATTCTGACCGTTCGTGGCGGTATGACCAGCCATGCAGCAGTAGTAGCACGTGGCATGGGAACCTGCTGCGTATCCGGATGTGGTGACATCCATATGGACGAAGCTAACAAGAAGTTCACACTGGCAGGAAAAGAATACCATGAAGGAGACTGGATCTCCATCGACGGTTCCACCGGTAATATCTATGATGGTGTCATCAAGACCGTAGACGCTACCATTGCCGGAGAATTCGGACGTATCATGGGATGGGCTGATAAGTATAGAAAACTGAAAGTAAGAACCAATGCAGATACACCTGCAGATGCTAAGAAAGCAAGAGAACTGGGAGCAGAAGGAATCGGACTTTGCCGTACCGAGCATATGTTCTTTGAAGGAGACAGAATCGATGCATTCCGTGAGATGATCTGCTCCGATACCGTAGAAGAAAGAGAAGCAGCACTGGAAAAGATCCTTCCGGTTCAGCAGAGTGACTTTGAGAAGCTTTACGAAGCACTGGAAGGCAACCCGGTAACCATCCGTTTCCTGGATCCGCCTCTGCATGAATTCGTACCACAGACAGACGAAGATATCCAGAAGCTGGCTGAGTCACAGGGCAAGAGCGTGGATCAGATCAAGGGCATCATTGATTCCCTGCATGAATTCAACCCAATGATGGGACATCGTGGAGTTCGTCTGGCAGTTACTTATCCGGAGATCGCCAAGATGCAGACAAGAGCTGTCATCCGTGCAGCTATCAATGTGAAGAAGAAACATCCAGACTGGAAGATCTGTCCGGAAATCATGATTCCACTGATTGGTGATGACAAAGAGCTTCGTTTTGTAAAGAAGACTGTTGTAGATACTGCCAATGAGGAGATCGCAGCAGCAGGCGCAGATCTGAAGTATCAGGTAGGTACCATGATCGAGATTCCTCGTGCAGCTCTGACAGCAGATGAGATCGCAAAAGATGCGGACTTCTTCTGTTTCGGAACCAACGACCTGACACAGATGACCTTTGGATTCTCCCGTGATGATGCAGGTAAGTTCCTGGAAGCATATTACGAGAGAAAGATCTTCGAAAACGACCCATTTGCAAAACTTGACCAGAATGGTGTTGGCAAGCTGATGGAGATGGCGATTCAGCTTGGTAAGGGAGAGAACCCGAACCTGCATATCGGCATCTGCGGCGAACACGGCGGCGATCCGTCATCCGTAGAATTCTGCCACAAGATCGGACTGGATTATGTATCCTGCTCACCGTTCAGAGTGCCAATCGCAAGACTTGCAGCAGCACAGGCTGCTATTGCGGAGATGTAAAAATAAGCCCCGGGAAAATTATCCCGGGGCTAAAATTATGTCTAAATATTTATTTCTGATGTTCCAACGCCAGTGTGATGGTTGTAATATCGCACACTTCTGTTGGTCCGTAGTACTGAATAGCACCTGGATATACGAAGCAGGTATTCTTAGCCCATTCTTCGCGGTGAGCTTCGAAGTACTTGAATGGTGCGCCGTCCAGTTCAACAAGAGCTTTTTTGATAACCGGTTTGTCTTCGCCATGTCTTCTTTCGATGTTCATCATCTTGGTGATTGGCATACCACCTGCAACCCATTCGCTTGCCGGTGCAGACAGGTTCGATACTTTGGAAAGGTATCCGTTGTAACCATACTGAATCAGCATGAATGCATTGTATCCAAGGGAGTAGCAGTAGTCTGCATCGAAGTTAGATGGGAATGCACATCTTCCTTCGTATCCAAGGAAATGATGAAGGGCACTGAACTTGCCGTTGTATGTACCTGCAGCTCTTCTTGCATCCAGTTTATCTTTTACCAGAGCGGAGAACAGCTTTTCTGATTCGATCAGAGATACCTGTACGTTTCCGTGTGGGTCTCTTTCCAGGAACAGCTGCTGCTGAATAGCCTGTGGGAGAATAGCAAATACAGCCATGGATTCCTTTGTCAGACCTTTTTCGATAAATGCATATTTGTCAGCCCATGTAGGCAGTGCATTGAATTCATCAGCCTTGCTTCCTGCAAGCAGTTCGTTGATTTCCTGAATCAGTACGGAGAATTCCGGAACGAATTCTACAACCCCTTCCGGGATGATAGCAACACCGAAGTTCATGCCGTTAGCGGATCTTTCTGCAACAGAATCAGCAATGTAATCAGCGATCTGGGACAGAGACATCTTCTTTTCTGCAACTTCTTCAGAAATCAGGCAGATATTTGGCTGAGTCTTCAGAGCACATTCCAGAGCAACGTGGGAAGCAGAACGTCCCATTACTTTAATGAAGTGCCAGTACTTCTTAGCAGAGTTACAGTCTCTCTCGATATTACCGATCAGTTCGCTGTAAGTTTTGGTAGCGGTATCGAAACCGAAAGAGCATTCGATATCTTCATTCTTTAAGTCACCGTCGATGGTCTTCGGGCATCCGATAACCTGAACACCGGTATTGTGAGCTGCAAAATATTCAGCCAGAACAGCAGCGTTTGTATTGGAATCGTCACCACCGATGATTACGATAGCAGTGATACCATGCTTCTTGCATACTTCAGAAGCAATTGCAAACTGTTCTTCTGTTTCCAGTTTGGTTCTTCCGGAACCGATGATATCAAAACCACCTGTATTACGGAATTCATTAATATATTCGTCATCAAAGATCAGATATTTGTCTTCGATCAGTCCGCTTGGGCCGCCCTTGAAACCGTACAGTACGTTTTCTGGATTGGTAGCCTTTAATGCATCATACAGACCACATACAACGTTGTGTCCGCCTGGTGCCTGTCCACCGGAAAGGATGACACCAACAACCTGCTTTTTAGAAGCAGAAGTGTTCTGGCCTTTTTCAAAAGTGATCTCTGGTTTTCCATAGGTATTTGGGAAAAGAGCCTTGATCTTATCCTGATCAGCTACGCTCTGAGTCGCTTCTCCCTCTTTTACACAGATATCTGCAATGCCGTGTCTCAGCATTCCAGGAAGCTTTGGAGAATACTCATATCTTGCTTTCTGAAGCGGTGAAATATTCATTTTTTCAATCTCCTTTTTATGTATATTTTTACATACATTCAAATTCTAATACATTTCTGTAAAAAAGTAAACTATTTATATCAAACAAAGAATAAGAATATGCAAAATGTGTCACAAATTTTCTTCTGTCTGATAGTCTGGGATCAGAATAGACAAACGAAAAAATCGCATTGACAGAAAAATAGACATATGATATATGAGAATGATTAGCATTCACTAACCAATGAATTTAAAAATGATTGTGGCAGATTGATCTAAGAAACATATTGTTCAAATGAAGGAAAAAAACTATAATAATTATGAAGGTTAATTCAATATCAATGACAGCAATTAGAGGATAGATTATGCAGCGTTTGATTTTTCATGTGGATGTAAACAGTGCTTTCCTTTCCTGGGAAGCAACAAAAAGAGTAAAACAAGGACTGCCGGACCTGCGGGAGATTCCATCCTGCATCGGCGGTGACCCGAAGAAGAGAACAGGGATTGTAGTGGCAAAGTCCATCCCTGCAAAAAAATATGGGGTTCAGACCGGGGAACCGGTGGGGCTTGCTTTGCAGAAGTGCCCGAATCTGGTGTGTGTACCGTCTGATTTTGCACTGTATGATCGTTGTTCTAAGGCTTTTAAAAGTATCTGTGCATGCTATGCACCGGTAATGGAGTCTTTTTCCATTGATGAGGTATTTCTGGATATGACCGGAACCGGGCAGATTTATCCGGATCCAATCGCAACGGCATGTGAGATCAAAGACCGGATTTACCGGGAACTGGGATTTACAGTAAATGTAGGAATATCCACGAACAAGCTTCTGGCAAAGATGGCATCCGATTTTGAAAAGCCCAATAAGGTACATACGCTATATCCAGAAGAAGTGCCACAAAAGATGTGGCCGTTGCCGGTGCGTGACTTGCTGTTTCTGGGAAAGGCATCGGAGAAAAAGTTGATACAGAATGGGATCCATACCATCGGTGATCTGGCACAGGCAAATGAAAAAGAAATTCAGATGCTACTGGGAGAAAAGTCCGGACATCAGTTGTATCTGTCAGCCAATGGTATGGATGATTCCCCGGTAAAAGCACAGCGGGAGGAGGCAAAGGGCATCAGCGTGGAGACTACTTTTGACGAGGATATTGTATCTTATGAACAGATTTTTCCGATTCTGCTCAGTCAGTGTGATATTGTGGCGGCAAGAATGCGAAGAGAAGGCAAGAAGTGTAACTGCGTGGCAGTGTCCTTCCGCACACTGGAATTTAAGAACAAGTCTCATCAGCGTAAGCTGGATAATCCTACTGATGTAACAGATGAGATCTACCAGAATGTAAAACGATTGTTTCAGGAATCCTGGAGTGGTCAGCCGCTGCGCCTTATAGGAGTGGCACTGACCGGACTGACAGAAGACGGTTTCGTACAGATGTCACTGTTTGAAGATCCGAAAAAGCGGGAACAGCAGAAAAAGCTGGATGAAGCCATGGATAATATTCGAAAGAAGTTTGGCAATGATAAGATCAGCCGCGCCAGTACCATGAATGTATCAGAAAGGATTGCAAGAAAGGCAAAGGCACAGATGGAGAACGGCAGAGAGAAAAAGTGATGAAATGCCGTGAAACCGTCGGTTGCAACCATCAGTTGACAGATTTCCAGCCTGAAATGGTGGTCTGCAACCGGGAAAATGGGTAGTATATATGCATAAAAAAGTGCATGGAGGATATGTGTATGATCTTATCAGAGAAGATTACAGAAGAACGAAAAAAGAATGGCTGGTCGCAGGAAGAACTGGCAGAGAAATTATCGGTATCCAGACAGGCGGTATCTAAATGGGAAAGTGCACAGTCGACCCCGGATCTGCAGAAGATCATCCGTCTGGCAGAATTGTTTGAAGTCAGTACAGATTATCTGCTTCGTGACGAAATCATATCGGAGCAGTATATGGTTAAACCGGAATATAAGGAAGAAAAGGCATCGATTCACAGTGTGTCTATGGAAGAAGCCAATGCGTTCCTGAATTGGAAAAGGAAGCGGGCACCGATGATGGCAGGGGCAGTGGCGCTTTGTATCCTGAGTCCTGTGTTGTTGATTTTCCTGGCGGGTCTTTCAGATTCTCATATCTGGGGACTGAGTGAAAATATGGCATGCGGAGTGGGACTTACCGTACTGATGCTGATGGTGGCGGGTGCAGTCTTTATTTTCATCTCAGGAGGTCTTCAGGGAAAAACATATGAATATCTGGAGACGGAGCAGATCGAGACGGCCTATGGAGTGTCCGGGCTGGTGAAGGAAAAGAAAAAAGAATATGAAAGTGTTTATTTAAAAGGAATTGCCATAGGAGTAGTGTTGTGTATACTGGCAGTGATTCCGCTGTTTATGGTAATGGCTATGGAAGCCCCGGATTATATCGTGACAGCCAGTGTGTCAGTTTTACTGATGCTGGTTGCAGCCGGAGTCTATTTGATCATCCATGTCAGCACAGTCAGAGGCGGCTATGATATGCTGCTGCAGGAAGGGGACTATTCTTTGAAAGAAAAGAAATACAAAGAAAAAATCAATATCTTTTCAACCGTATATTGGTGCACGGCAACTGCCATCTATCTTGGATGGAGTTTCTGGACACAGAGATGGGATTTTACCTGGCTGGTATGGCCAGTGGCAGGGGTAATGTTTGGTGCAGTGTCAGCAGTAGCCAAAATACTGGTAAAAGATGAAAGATAGAAGAGGAAAACGAGATGTACAGTGATATTTTCAGCAGGGTATATGACGCCTTCGGATGGAATTACTACCCGGAGAGTTTTGCACAATTATTGTTGCGTTGGATAGAAGAGATGGAGATAAAGGTAAAAAGTATGCTGGATCTTGGCTGTGGCACCGGCGTGCTTTGCGGTATTATGCAGGAGCATAGTATCAGTACCCACGGAATGGATCTTTCTACTGGCATGATTGCCATGGCGAAGGAGAAGTATCCTAATATTCCATTTGATGTAGGGAATATGGTGACCTGGAAGCCGGAAAATACCTATGATCTGGTAACCAGTACCTGCGATGCCCTGAATCACATTTTAGACCAGGAGGATGTGAAGAAGGTGTTCCGGAATGTGTATTCTTATGTGAATGCAGGCGGATCTTTCCTGTTTGACTTGCTTCGGGAAGGAGAAGCAGAAGAGTGCGAGCCGGTAGATCTTGGAGAACTGGATGGAAAACGGCTGCAGTTCCAGATATATCATCCGGGAGAAAATCTGGTGACACTGCAGACAGATCTGTTTGATGGTGAGACCCTGGTGAATACCGAGAAGATTCAGGAACGGCTCTATGATCCAGAGTGGATTATGACGGAACTGAAAAAAGCAGGTTTTTCAGAAGTACAGTGTACCGACCAGTTATTGAAAGAACATGACAGTCATGCGGCTACGTGGTTCATGATTGCGAGAAAATAGAATGGCGCCTGTCCGGGTGAAAAGTCTTTCATCAGGGCAGGCGCGTTTTACATAGGTGAATTAAGGTAACAGGATCTCCACCGCTTCCAGGAGAGTAGTGCGTTCACCTACATTTCCTGGAAAAATGACGTAAGGAATCTGCGGGAACTTGCTGTCATTACCGGTCTGCCATACCGGGATGCCTGGACGGATCTGTCCCAGGACTCTGGCTTTTTTTACACCCAGTGCCTTGGTACCCACATCACTGGAGGTGATGCCGCCTTTGGCAATGACGAAGGAAGGAGTGACGGTCAGACGTCCAACCAGAGACTGTACTGCATCAGAGATATGTACAGACAGACGCAGTTCGTCTTCTTTATTTCCGGTATCTGCGGTGATGAGGGCACGGGAGGTATAGCAGCAGACCGTTTTGCCTTTCTTCAGATATTGTTCTTCCAGAGAAAGGCATCTTTTTACCTCTTTTTCAAATTTTTCAGTATCTCTCACCAGAGCAGCGTTCAATTCCAGAAATATAATATCCGGAAGTTTTTTCAGTTCTTCCAGCTGTTGGGTAGTTTTGTCGGTGTGGGAACCGATGACAATAACGCCTCCGGCAGAGGAATCTTTCGTGACCATTTTTTCGCGGGAAAGCAGAGGCTGATCCGTGATACCACCGAGCACTTTTACAATCGAGGCAGCACTGCGCAGCAGGAATAATTTGCCCTTTCCCATGGCACGGTAAAGTGCAATACAGAAAACTTTCAGGTCTACATAGTCCACTGCATTTACAATGACCTTTTGAAAACGATCCACAGACAGAAGCTGCTTTTCGATGGCATCCAGATTCAGGCTGCGCAGATCATCCAGCGAGATGCAGACAACATCGGATGCGGCAAAGGTCCCTTTTGTTTTTTCTTCAATATAATCTGGTAAAGTGGCAGCAGTGTATCCAAAAGTAGAGTCTTTGGCAAATTCGGTCTCATTAGCAGGAACCAGCTCATTTCCGTATTTGACATAATGGACATTGCCGATGGTAAAACGTCCGCCCTCTTTAAAGAACGGGCAGAGAATTTCGCCGTGTATGGTTTTACCGGTATAATGTTCATAGCTTTCACGCAGCAGTTCCGGTTCCAGAGGATAGTGTCCACGCAGGGTAGAATCACTGCGGCTGATAAAGAGATAATCCTTATGCAGCTCTTTTGCCACAGAATCCACAGTCTCAGCGATCTGTTTGTGGACAAGTGTAGTTTCTTCCTGAGTCAGACCACGGGAGTTGGTCAGAATATAAAACAGTGGTTCTGGTTCCTGAAATCCCTGTAAAATGGAATCTCTGTCCCAGTTGGTAAAAACAGAGATATCATGTACGGTCTGGACACCTGTGGGATCGTCATCCAGTACTACAAACTTCCGGTGATTTTTCGCAATCTCTTTATGAAGCAGAAGGTCGATGGCTGTTTCATCTACAACGGGTAATGTCTGAAAAAAATCGGTTGATAATGTCATGGCGGTATTCCTCCTATTCCTTGTATTTCTCTGGGCTGCATACAGTGACATCTGCCAGATCCTCGAAATACTGGACAATACCACTGTGATCATCACGGATGTGACCGTGTACCTTTAAGTACTGCATAATCTCATATAACTGTGCGGAGTATGGAACCGGAACATCCAATTCATGGGCTGCATTCAGTACATTTTTCATATCTTTTTGGTTAATGACCAGTGTCCCGCCCGGAGTGAAATCACGGCTGAGGATCTTCGGTGCTTTCATATCCAGAACGGTACTTCCTGCCAGACCGCCCCGGATGGCCTGATAGACCTTTTCCGGATCCGCCCCGGCTTTAGCTGCAAGAACAAAGGCTTCTGAGATAGCAGCTATTGTGTTGTTTACGATGATCTGGTTGGCAAGCTTGGTAACGCTGCCGCTTCCCGGACCGCCGATGAGAAGGGCAGAAGATCCCAGTATGGAAAAATAAGGCTGCATTTTTTCAAACACTTCAGGTTCACCGCCGGCCATAATGGCCAGTGTTGCGTTGACTGCACCTGGTTCCCCTCCGGATACCGGTGCATCCAGAAAATCTACGCCGATGGATTTTAACTGTTCATAGCATTCTCTGGATTCGCCTGGTGTAACAGAACTCATATCGCACACAATGGAACCTTTCTGAATGGTGGAAGCAACACCATCCTGACCAAATAAAATAGATTTGGAAATAGCGCCGCTTGGCACCATCAGAATGATACGTTCGCATTGTGCACCGATTTCTGCATAAGTGCCTTCCGTGGCACCGTAGGCTGTGACTTCTGCAACTGCGTCTTTATTCAGGTCTGCAACCATCAGATCCATTCCTGCTTTTAATAAGTTCTTTGCCATTGGGCGTCCCATAATACCCAGTCCGATAAATCCTGTTTTCATTTGAAAAACACCTTCCTTTTTGTGTATGTGCGGTTGATCATGTTTCTTACCTTTATCATACAGTATACCGGTATACCGGTCAAGAGGGAAAATGAATTTTTGACAGAAAAAATAGGATATTGTATGATAGTAATCAGGATGAAGAAAAAGGAGAAGTGCGATGAAACCGTTAAATGAACAGGCGTATGATCACTTACAGAAGCTGATTACCGACGGGCAGCTCTCTTATCATGAGATATATTCTGAAACAAAGCTGGCAAAGGAACTGGGAATCTCCCGGACTCCCTTCCGGGATGCCATTCACCGTCTGGCACAGGAAGGCTATATTGATATTATTCCTAGCAAGGGATTTCGGCTACACCAGATTACAGAGCGGGATGTAATTGAGACGTTTCAGATTCGTACCGCACTGGAGACTTACTGTACCATGCAGATTGCCAGGGATGTGAAAGAAAAAAACAATGCGAATCTGAGACCTTTTTTTAAAGAACTGGACTGGCTGATGGAGAATATGAAGGAAGTCATGGAGAATGACCAGGGAATCGATGAGTTCTGTGAATATGATTTCCGGTTCCACAGAAAGATTATCGACTATCTGGAAAATGAACAGTTTTCCTCTGTATTTGCATCTTTTCTGTACCGGATGAAGCGCCTGGCGAAACTGTCCCTTCAGCATGAGGGGAGAATGGCACAGACGGTGGAAGAACATCAGGCAATTCTGGATGCCATGAAGAACGGAGATACAGAGCATATCTATGAGATCACCATGGTTCACATGGATCGGCCAAGAGGAATTAATCTGGAAGATCTGTGAGTAAGCCAGTGGGGATGGAGTTAATGGCTCATTCTCATTGATTTTTTTACAAAATAGCATACTTATATTTTCGCTTTGCATACACTGTAAAAACAACATCTCTGGAGGCTTATCCGTGAAAGATTATATCGAGGAACGGGCAGTGGAGATCGGAACTTACATTGTAGAGACGAATGCGACAGTACGCCAGACAGCAAAAAAATTCGGAGTCAGTAAGTCAACCGTACATAAAGATATCACAGAACGACTTCCGCAAGTCAATCATGCACTGGCATTGTGTGCGAGGAAGGTGCTGGATGTGAATAAGTCGGAGCGACATATTCGAGGGGGACTGGCTACTCGCGAGAAGTACCTGCACAGGCATATCTGAAATAAGAGGAAGATACTGAACAGATACGAAGGAATGTACAGATCTGGGAAAGTATGATAAAATGACTCCATTCGTGAAGAAACGTGGAGGAAGAAAGATGTACCAGATTGTACTGTTTGATTTAGATGGAACACTGACAGATTCAGGCCTTGGGATTACCAATGCAGTGGCATATGCATTGGAGAAGTTTGGAATTCATGAGGAAGATCATTCCAAACTGAATGTATTTGTGGGTCCGCCGCTGAAGGATTCTTTTGCCAGGTATTACGGATTATCTTCGGAGGAATGTGAACGGGGGATTACCTACTATCGGGAATATTATCAGGACAAGGGACTTCTTGAAAATGAAGTCTATCCGGGAATTCCAGGGCTTTTAAAGTATTTAAAGGAGACAGGCAGAAAGGTGATACTGGCTACATCGAAGCCAGAATTTTTTACCAGCCAGATCATGGAGCATTTTCATCTGGATCAATATTTTGACCTGATTACCGGTGCAAGTATGGATGAGAAGCGGGTGGAGAAAGCAGATGTGATCCGTTATGCACTGGAAAAGGCTGGTATTACAGATGTGACCAATACTGTGATGGTTGGTGACAGGGAATATGACATTCTGGGAGCTAAAGAAAATGGGCTGGATTCCATTGGTGTTCTGTATGGTTATGGCAGCAGGGAAGAACTGGAGGCAGCCGGCGCAGGACAGATTGCAGAGACAGTAGAGGAATTGTGGAAGATATTACGTCAAAATTCCGTCACTAAAGGCAATTTCACTTGAATTTTGGTTTGGTATCGGTGAAGGAATTGAATAGATACGAAATACAAATAATTGCAGGAGATGGAAGATGAAAACAGTTATTATACATGGACAAAATCACAAGGGCTCCACTTATCATATTGCCCGTATGCTGGCAGATAAAGTGGGCGGAGAGGTGACGGAATTCTTTCTGCCAAGAGATTTCTCAGACTTCTGCATAGGATGTGCACAGTGCTTTGAAAAAGCAGCAGAAAAATGTCCTCATTATGAAGTACAGCAGAAAATTCTACATGTGATGGATGAGGCAGACCTGATCATACTTGCAAGTCCGGTCTATGTCTATCATGTGTCTGCACCAATGAAAAATTTTCTGGATCATCAGGGACATAGATGGATGGTGCACAGACCTAAGCCTGAGATGTTCAGAAAGCAGGCGGTATGCGTATCCACAGCAGCCGGTGCAGGAATGAAAAGCACGAACAAGGACATGGCAGACAGCCTGTTTTTCTGGGGTGTGGCAAAGACATATAAGATGGGATATGCAGTCAGAGCTATTGATTGGAAACATGTGCCAGAGAAAACGAAACAGGCAATTGAGAAAGAAACTACAAAAGCAGCAAATCAGATTCGAAAAAAGAATGGAAAAGTAACACCGGGACTGAAGACAAAAGCATTCTTTTACGCAATGCGGTTTGTCCAGAAAAAGATTGGCTGGAACAAGGCGGATGCAGACTATTGGAACGAATGTGGATGGACAGGAAAAAAACGTCCATGGAAATCATAAACAGGAAGAAGGAGCGAAACAGTTCGAAATAGTTCGCTCCTTTTTTTGAACCAGAAGGGAGAGGAAAAAAGCCACTTTTCCACATCCCCATTGGCTTAGTTTTGCATATGAATCTGCTCCCCGTTGATCAGCGGATACCGTGTCAGTGTATCCCCATCCAGGTTTTCCCGATACATGTTTACGCCGGAAAGCTGGTGATTTTCATAAGTGGTATAGTAGTAGATTCCGGTGTCTGCACTGCAGCAGGAGGTGTAGAGTGTGATTTCATATTTGCCGTTAGCTACTTCGCAGCAGCCCCGCTGCTGATCTACAGATCCCAGGATATGGAAGAACTGGCTGACGCTCTCGTTCTCAGAATTTCCGGATCGGGAGTTCAACTTTGTAAATGCCACACGGACGAAGCGGGATGCAGAGGATAGATCGCCCGGAAGTCCCAGAGCGCCCATGCCACGGCTGTAGGACTGCAGATTCAGATCCTGTGAAAATGTATTTTCCGGCTGCTTTGGTGACAAATGCATAAAATCATTTAAGTGGAATAGCTGTTTGTCAAAAGGAGGATTGTTGGTCAATACGCCTACCGGATTGTCATAAATATGCAGACCATCTGCCATACATTCTACGGTGAGAGAGCCGGTTTTGTCGGCAATCAGCCAGTGAAGCTGAGCGGTAGGAAGCTGTGGGCTGAACGGTGTTCCTACCAGATTCATACGGCTCAGAAGTTTTTTCGCTTCTTCAAGTGTAGCACACTGGCACAGAATCCATGGAATGAATTCAAACTGGGCTACGTTGTTACGGGTATCATCCACTTCCTGAAAAACGGCATTCCCCACAAAATTCAGTCCAGCCATCCCCAGTCCTTTTTCATTCATAGCATCATAATAAAGCGGATAATCTCCTGCCACATGTGCCATACCGATCATGGCATAGTGGGAAGAAACAGATCCCATGTGACGGAACTGAAATTCATAATTCCTTGGTGTTACGGTAATCTCATCCCCGTAAGAAAATTCATAATCCAGAGTTCGCCCCATATAGAATCCCTTTGTCTGATAAGTTGCTGCTGTACACATAATCATCATCTCCTGTAAATATTGTCAGATAAAACGATATTCTGAACCAGAAGGGACAGGAAAAAAGCCACTTTTCTCCGTCCCCAATGGCTGTTTTTTATTGTTTCACAATATAGCCATTTTAAACCAGAAAAAGATGATAGTAAAATGAAATATTTATAAAATCAGAAGAGTTTCTTACTTAATAATACGAAAACTTACTTCTATTTCTATCACAGATGGAGAAAATGTGTTATACTTTTATAACGATATGAATGCGAAGCACGGAACAATCCGTAAGGCATTAAAAAAGAGAAGGGGGAGAGAAGGCAGGATGAACAGAAAATGGAGAAAAACAGCATTGGCAGGACTGACAGCAGCCGGTATGATGGCTTCTGCTGTTTCTGCAGAAGATAGTTCTTATAAGATTGGTATTTGTCAGTTGACACAGCATGAGGCACTGGAGCAGGCCACAAAGGGCTTCCAGGATTATGTTTCGGAAAAGTTGGGAGACCGGGTGACCTTTGATGTGCAGAATGCATCTGGGGAAGTATCCAACTGTGTTACAGTGATCAATGCATTTGTTTCAGAAGATGTAGATCTGATACTGGCAAATTCCACTCCGGTACTTCAGGCGGCAGCATCCGCTACTGATACCATTCCGGTTCTGGGAACGTCGGTAACAGATTATCCGGCAGCATTGGATCTGGAGGAATGGAACGGTGTGGCAGGAACGAATGTATCGGGAACATCCGACTGTGCACCACTGCAGCAGCAGGCTGAGATGATCGTGGAACTGATTCCGGATGCAAAGGAGATTGGCATTTTATATTGTTCCGCAGAGCCAAATTCCAGATATCAGACAGATATCATCAAGTCCAGTCTGGAAGAACTTGGATGCAGTGCAGAGGTGAAAGAATACACCTTTACCGGAACGGATGATATTGCAGCAGTTACCACTACAGCTGCGGAAAACTGTGACGTGATCTACATCCCAACGGACAATACGGCGGCAAGTAACGCAGAACTGATCAACAACATCTGTGAGCCGGCAGGTGTACCGGTCATCTGCGGAGAAAAAGGTGTCTGTGAAGGATGTGGAATTGCCACACTGACTATTGACTATTATGAACTTGGTCAGATCACCGGTGAGATGGCTGTGGATGTACTGGAAGAAGGCACCGATATTTCACAGATGGCAGTCCGTCAGGCGGAGCAGGTGAAGAAATGTTATGTGCCGGAACGGTGTGAAAAGCTTGGCATCACCATTCCGGATGACTATGAAAAATTATAAAATGGAGGAAGTGAATGGTTAAATTAATCGAAGGAGTCTACTCCTTTTTATGGGGAGATCTCCTGCGTATTCCAATCGGTGGAAGTACCCTGGGAATTTCACTGCTGGTCATTTTGTTGATTCCGGCGGGTATTTATTTTACGATCCGAACCAGATGTCTGCCGATCCGGTTATTCCCGGATATGATCCAGGCATTGGGGGAGAAGAATAAGACAAAAGGGAGTCTGTCATCCTGGCAGACTCTGATTGTGTCAACGGCGACCAGAGTTGGCATGGGAAATCTGGTAGGTGTGGTTGCTGCCATATCCGCAGGAGGCGCAGGTGCAGTATTTTGGATGTGGGTAACAGCTATTTTAGGATCATCCACCGCATTTATCGAAGCTACGCTGGCACAGATGTATAAAGAAAAGGATCCACTATATGGTGGATACCGCGGCGGACCGGCTTATTATATCCATAGTTTGTCAGAACGCATTCATAAGAAAAAAATGCGTCATTCCGTAATAGCGGTTTTATTTGCGCTGTCTGGGCTGATTTGCTGGTTTGGTATCAGCCAGGTAGTCAGTAATTCAGTCAGCTCTGCATTTTATAACGCATTTCAGATACCGACCATTGTCACAACTGTTGTTCTGGTTGTGCTGGCAGCGCTGATCGTACTAAGAAAAAATGCAACGGTGAAAGTGCTGGATATCATGGTTCCGATCATGGCGGTTTGTTATTTTGTGCTGACTATTGTGATTATCTGCCTGAATATCACAGAATTGCCAACGGTGTTCAAACACATTTTCCAGGAAGCCTTTGGTGTACGACAGGCCGTAGCAGGTGGATTTGGAACGGTATTGATGAACGGAGTCAAGAGAGGACTGTTTTCCAATGAAGCTGGTTCTGGTTCCGCACCATGTGCCGCTGCAGCAGCGGAATCTTCCGATCCTGTCAAGGTAGGTCTGGTGCAGGCTCTTGGAGTGTTTATTGATACCATTGTGATCTGCAGCTGTACGGCCATGCTGATGCTGCTTGTCCCGGAAGACATTTCTGCGGGACTACAGGGAATGGATCTGCTGCAATGTGCTATGAATTATCATTTGGGAAGCTTTGGCGTGATTTTCATTGCTATCACCCTGGCCTTATTCAGCTTTTCCACATTTATAGGCATTTTATTTTATGCCAGATCCAATGTCTCTTATTTATTCGGAGATAAGTGGTGTTGGCAGACGGGCTATAAAGTGCTGGCATTGGTGATGTTATTCATCGGTGGAATCCAGGCTTATACAATAGTATGGGATCTGGGAGACGTGGGCATCGGTCTGATGACCATATTTAATCTGATGGCGTTGTACCCATTATCCAGGGAAGCCCTTCAGGGATTAAAGGAATATGAAAAGAAAAAGAGAGGAAAGAGATGAAACGAGAGGGATTTAAGTCAAGACTTGGATTTATTCTGGTCAGCGCAGGATGTGCGATTGGAATCGGAAATATATGGCGTTTCCCGTATGTAGTTGGACAAAATGGAGGAGGATTATTCGTACTGTTGTACCTGATCTTCCTGTTTATCATGGGAGTGCCGGTACTGACTATGGAATTGGCTGTTGGACGAGGCAGCCGTAAGAGTGCCGTACTGGCCTATAAGAAACTGGAAAAACCGGGCAGTAAGTGGCATATTCACGGATGGTTCTGTATGTTGGGCTGTTATATGCTGATGATGTATTACACCACCGTATCTGGATGGATGCTCAGTTATTTCTTTAAATTTGCAGCAGGTGTCTTCCCGGCGGGCATGAGTGCAGATGCGGTAGGCGGAGTATTTAGTAATCTGCTGGCGTCTCCGCTGGAGATGGCAGGCTGGATGGCTGTAACGGTAGTGCTGGGATTCGTAGTCTGCAGTCAGGGACTTCAGAATGGTATTGAAAAAATCAGTAAAATCATGATGATGGTACTGTTGGTATTGATTCTGGTACTGGCGGTACACAGCGGTATGCTTCCTGGAGCAAAAGAGGGAATCAGCTTTTACCTGGTACCAAGCCTGGATAAAGTCAGAGAAGTAGGATTTGGCAAAGTCATTACAGCGGCGATGAATCAGTCCTTCTTTACCTTAAGCCTTGGTATTGCAGCCATGGAGATCTTCGGAAGTTACATGGGAAAAGAGCGCTCTCTTCCGGGTGAAGCAGTACGGATCAGTTTGCTGGATACTTTTGTAGCGATTATGGCAGGACTGATTATCTTTCCGGCATGCTTCTCCTTTGGGGTACAGCCGGATGCAGGTCCATCCCTGATCTTTGTGACTCTGCCAAATGTATTTGTCAATATGGCAGGCGGAAGAATCTGGGGAACCTTATTCTTCCTGTTTATGACATTTGCAAGTTTTTCAACTGTTATGGCAGTATTTGAAAATATTATTTCCTTCTGGGTAGATATGTTCGGAATGGAGAGAAGGAAAGCAGTGCTGATCAATGGAGTGATTATTCTGATTGCCAGTCTGCCATGTGTATTCGGTTATAATATCTGGAGTGATCTGCATCTGATCGGAGGCAGAGATGTGTTGGATTCCGAAGACTTTATTGTAAGTAATCTGTTGCTGCCGATCGGCTCTCTGATTTATCTGTTATTCTGTGTGACAAAATACGGATGGGGATTTGATAATTACATGAAAGAATGTAACGAAGGCGAAGGACTGAAGTTCGGCAAGTTTTTAAAACCATACTTTCAGTTTGTACTGCCGATACTGATATTGATTCTGGTAATCCAGGGATTGGTGTAAACACAGATAAGAGAATAAATCTGTATGGAACGCGGATGATCGTGGAAAAGGAAAAAGGAAACATGGAGAAAGAACAGTATACACATGTGAGACATGAATTTAATCCGGTATTTGACAGTACATCCCGGATACTCATTCTGGGAACCTTGCCATCTGTGAAATCACGTGAACAGAACTTTTATTATGGACATCCCCAGAACCGGTTCTGGAAGCTGCTTGCACGGATCTGCGAGAGTAAAAAAGTGCCGGAGACCATAGAAGAAAAGAAAGCATTTTTGCTGGCAAATCATATCGCAGTCTGGGATGTAATTGCAGAGTGTGATATCATTGGTTCCAGTGACAGTTCGATCAAAAATGTGGTTCCGGCAGATCTGAACCGAATTCTGGAGCATGCACCGATTCAGCAGATCTATGGAAATGGCGGAAAATCCTATGAGCTATATCAGAAGTACTCTTATCCACAGATACAGCGAAAAATGATTAAGCTGCCATCTACCAGTCCGGCCAATGCGGCCTGGCAAATGGATCGACTGGCATCAGAGTGGGGACAGATAAGGGAGATACTTTATAAAATATAGAAGAGGAATAAGAGAAGTCATGAATATCCATGCGCAGGCACAGGGATGTTCATGGCTTTTTGAATCGGCTCTTGCAATTACAGAAAATATGTGGAAATATGATAGTAAGGAAAGAAATGAGGGGGAAAAGGAGCATGAAAAAAGTAAAAATTCCGGAATCGGAGTTGTTGTTTTCTAATCACCAGTTGAAAAAGCTGATTTTTCCACTGGTAATTGAACAGCTTCTTACGGTTATGGTTGGCATGGCGGATAGTCTGATGGTAGCCAGTGTAGGAGAGGCAGCAGTGTCAGGTGTGTCATTGGTAGATACGGTAATGGTACTGCTGATCAATATTTTTGCAGCACTGGCGACCGGAGGCGCGGTTGCAGCAGGACATTATATCGGTCAGAAAAATGAAGAAAAAGCAAGTAAGGCAGCTGATCAGCTGGTTTTGTTCATACTGGTGTCATCCCTTGTCATTATGGGATGCGTCTACCTGTGCCAGAATCTGATCCTTGGCAGGGTATTTGGAAAAATTGAGCCAGATGTCATGGAAAATGCCAGAACCTATCTGTTGATTGTGTCCGCATCAATTCCATTTATCGCATTGTATAATGGAGGAGCAGCCATTTTCCGTGCAACGGGCAATTCAAAGATTGCCATGATCACTTCGCTCATTATGAATGCAATTAATATTACAGGTAATGGAATCCTGATTTATGGATTGAAAATGGGAGTAGCAGGTGCTGCCATTCCAACTCTGGTTTCCCGAATGATTGCTGCATTGATTATGATTGGTTTACTTCGCAGGCAGAATCAGCCGGTACATATGTCCAGGAAGATACAGTGGCATTTTGACAGACCGCTGATTCGTAAGATTCTTCACGTGGGCGTTCCAAACGGACT
Source organism: Jingyaoa shaoxingensis (assembly GCF_014385005.1). Taxonomy (GTDB): domain Bacteria; phylum Bacillota; class Clostridia; order Lachnospirales; family Lachnospiraceae; genus Marvinbryantia; species Marvinbryantia shaoxingensis. Next base: position 170,173 of record NZ_JACRSZ010000007.1, read on the forward strand.
TGAAAACGGCATGTTTCAGCTGGGGAAAATTCTGGTGCTCAGTCTGGTATCTACTTTTGGCACGGCATCCATTGCAGCCAATGCAGTATCCAATACTATTGCGATGTTCCAGATTCTTCCCGGAATGGCAATTAACTTTGCAATTCTGACGGTGGCGGCTCAGTGTGTGGGGGCAAATAGATATGATCAGGTACGCTACTATACAGTGAAGCTTTTAAAACTGGTATATACCTGCATGATAGGAGTAAGTATTGCATTGTATTGCTTGCTGCCACTGATATTAAAAGCTTACAATCTGTCCGATATAACATCGGAGATGACCAGGCAGATTGTGATTTATCACGATCTCTGTGCGATTCTGATCTGGCCGCTGTCCTTCTCCATACCGAACACTTTGCGTGCAGCAAATGACGTGAAAGCGACTATGTGGATTGCTATTGCCTCTATGTGGATTTTCCGCATTGCATTCAGTTATGTGCTGGGAAGCTGGCTGCATATGGGAGTATTCGGTATCTGGGTAGCCATGACCATTGACTGGGCGTTCCGGGCGGTATGCTATGTGGTTCGGTACCGAAGGGGAAAATGGGAACAGATGGAAGTGTGAGAAATCGCAAAAAATAGGCATTGTAAAAAACAGTATGCTATCTTATAATAATAAAAGATTTGAGAGAACAGGAGGGAATATCTTGCAGAGAGAAAATGTCATTGTATTAGACTTTGGCGGACAGTATAATCAGCTGGTTGCCAGACGAGTACGTGAATGTAACGTGTATTGTGAGATCTATTCTTACAAGACAGATATTGAAAAAATCAAAGCCATGAATCCGAAGGGAATTATCCTGACCGGTGGCCCGAACAGCTGCTATGAACCGGATTCACCAACTTATACAAAGGAATTGTTTGAACTGGGTATCCCGGTATTGGGACTGTGCTATGGTGCACAGCTGATGCAGCATATCCTTGGCGGAAAGGTAGAACGTGCCGAGGTACGTGAATATGGAAAGACAGAAGTCTTTGTTGATACCACATCCCGCCTGTTTGGAGACGTATCGCCATCTACCATCTGCTGGATGAGTCATTTTGACTATATTTCCAAAATTGCACCAGGGTTTAAGATCACAGCTCACACAGCAGACTGTCCGGTAGCGGCAGTAGAAAATGAAGAGAAACACCTCTATGCAATCCAGTTCCATCCGGAGGTACTTCATACACAGGAAGGAACCAAGATGCTGTACAATTTCGTACGTGGTGTCTGTGGATGTGCCGGAGACTGGAGAATGGATTCTTTTGTAGAGAGTTCTGTAAAAGCTATCCGTGAAAAGGTTGGAGATGGAAAAGTGCTTCTGGCATTATCAGGTGGTGTGGATTCCTCCGTGGCAGCAGGTCTCCTGTCCAGAGCTATTGGAAAACAGCTTACCTGCGTATTCGTAGATCATGGCCTTTTAAGAAAGAACGAAGGCGATGAAGTAGAAGCTGTCTTTGGACCGCAGGGACAGTTCGATCTGAACTTTATCCGTGTCAATGCACAGGAAAGATATTATAACAAGCTGGCAGGTGTAACCGAACCAGAACAGAAACGTAAGATCATCGGTGAGGAATTCATCCGTGTCTTCGAAGAAGAAGCGAAAAAAATCGGTGCAGTGGACTTCCTGGCACAGGGAACCATCTATCCAGATGTGGTAGAAAGTGGTCTGGGCGGAGAATCTGCAGTGATCAAGTCACACCATAACGTAGGAGGATTACCAGACTTCGTAGATTTCAAGGAAATCATCGAACCCCTTCGTGATCTGTTCAAAGACGAAGTTCGTAAGGCTGGTCTGGAACTTGGCATTCCTCGTGAACTGGTATTCCGTCAGCCGTTCCCGGGACCGGGACTGGGAATCCGTATCATCGGCGAAGTTACTGCTGAGAAGGTTCGCATTGTGCAGGATGCAGACTACATCTATCGTGAAGAGATCGCAAAGGCAGGACTGGATCAGGATATCAATCAGTACTTTGCAGCCCTGACCAATATGCGTTCCGTAGGTGTTATGGGTGATGAAAGAACTTACGACTATGCAGTTGCACTTCGTGCAGTAAAGACCATCGATTTTATGACAGCAGAAGCAGCTGAGATTCCGTGGGAAGTACTGCAGACCGTAATGAGCAGAATTATTAATGAGGTCAAAGGCGTAAACAGAGTATTCTATGATCTGACCAGTAAGCCACCAGGAACGATTGAGTTTGAATAATCCACACAATCACAAGAACCCCGTATTTATGGGGGCTACAAGCAAATTTGCTTAGTGATTGGCAACAAAATGGCAACATTTTGTGATTATTCAAGAGATAAAAATTTTATTTCATAACGTATATAAAGAAACCTTACTGATTTTCAGAAGTAAAAAACTGAATATCGGTAAGGTTTTTCTATTCTCTTCTTTTATTTTTCTTTTTTAGTCAATTCTTTTACGAGGTAATCACTCAGTTCCTGAGATGGTACCTTGGCACGTTTCTGGTAAGTATCCAGTTCAGGGCACTTATATCTCCATGCAGTCCATACCGACAGGGAGCATATGCATGGACATCTGATCTGGAACAGTGTCAGCATGACAACCGGCAAGAAATACAATTCACCTAAAAGCAACTGGAAGAATCATCTTCAGCCTATCACAAATAAATATTGTGATGAACTGGGACTTTCCATAATGCCGGCAGAGTACAGCAGAAATCCGAAAAATATCAGCAGGGACAAGTGGGAAAAGGAAATGTCCATGAAAGAAATAATTCTTCGTGATGCAAAGATGTGTGCATATGCAGCAGGGAATATGGAGCATTTTAAATATCTGATGAAACGGCTGGGATATGTATTCAAGAAAGATGCGTGGATGGAGGTGCGGGCACCGGGATTTCGGTATTATCATAAGCTTGCAAAGCTGTACAGGTTAAGGATTGTAGAGCAGAAGCGCTTTGTAGTCGTCGGAGCAAAGTATACAGAGGATTTGAAGAGGTTTCATCGGTTACAGGACGAATATCTGTTGCTTGTAAATAATGACATCAAAAGTGTTGTGGAGCTTGTGGATTTCATAGGCGAGCAGGAAGAAAAGATCCAGCAGATTGAGGACAGATAGCATGAAATATACAGAGAAAGTTCTAGTCGGAAACGCAGTATAAAGAATGAAGAGCAGTACCGGGAATATCAGATATGGCACACGGAAGTGCAGGAAGAATTGGATGAGCTGAAGCAGGAGAAAAGAGAGATTAAGAGGCAGTTGCAGCTTGCTGATGGCATTGTGAAAGAAGATTTGTATACAGCTTATTATGCGGTGTCGGAGAATGAAGAAATCGTTGCAGACAGGAATATTGAGATACCGGGGATGGAAAAGAAGGCTGTGTCAGAGAAAGATGTGGCTGTTGAGTCGGAGACGAATGTTGAGGTAGTGAATCCAGACAATAATCAGAATGAAATAGGCAGACAGAAAGAGCAAGCTGATAGTGCGAGAAAACAACAGACTGATTTAGATGGCATAGGAATACCAGAGCCTCATAATTCGCCTGATGTGAATGTGGTAAGAGTTGGCGAAAGTATGACTGATGTAACAGATAAAAGTGAATTTGTGGAAACTAGAGAAACTGAACCTGTGGACAAAGCTGGCTGAATTATTAGGAGAATATCAGAGCTTGGTGGTTATGAGAATGTCGACGATTCTGTTAAGGTTGATGTATTTGGATTTGATATTGCTGATGTTAGTGGAAGCATAAGGCTGTTCTCAGATGTAATGAAAAGGCTGAGGATAAAGTTGGCTGGAGATGAGCTTTATGAAGAGTTCCAGAGAATTTATGATGAGAGTGTTGGTAGAGATGCTGGTAAAGATAAAGCAGAAGATAAGATGTGGAATAGGGGCAGAGGAAGGTGATTCCTCTGCTGGCTTATTTTACAACTTGAAAAAAATGTTCGAGAAATCAAATAAAGTATTTCACAACAAAATTGAGATAATATATAATAAAATAGTGAAATTGTATTCCTAAAAGCACGGAGGATAATATGGCTGTATCATACAATAAATTATGGAAATTAATGATCGATAAAAAAATAAATAAGAGCCAACTGTGTAAAAAGATAAAAATTAGCAGTAGTACTATGGCTAAAATGACAAATGAAGAGATGGTTGCTATGACTGTATTAGAAAAAATATGTGCTGAATTGGAATGTGATATATCTGATATTATGGAGTTTACTGATTTAGCTGAAATAAAGAAAAAAATTCATAATGATAATATAAGTCCAGATAATGGGACAGTTAATATGAGATAATGAGGTAGAACAACCATGAATGAAAATGGGTTAAATTATATTGATCTCTTTGCTGGTGCCGGTGGACTTTCAGAAGGATTTATTCAAAGTGGCTATAGACCGGTTGCGCATGTGGAAATGAATGAGCATGCAGCAAAGACAATAGAAACAAGAATAGCATATTATTACTTAAAAGATAATGGCAAAATTAAAAGTTATTATGATTATGAAAAAGGAAAAATAACCAGAGAACAACTTTTGGAAAAAATACCAAAAGAAGAACTTAAGACTGTAATTAATAAAGAAATGTCGGAAGCCACAATTAAGGGGATTTTCAACACAATTGATGATATCAAAAGGGAAAAAGAAATTGATAAGATTGATGTAATTATAGGTGGTCCTCCATGTCAAGCATATTCTTTGGTGGGAAGAGCACAGAGCAGTCATATGATTGTTCCGATGAAAGATGATCCAAGAAATGAATTATATAAGATGTATGTTCAATTTCTTAAGAAGTATAAGCCAAGAATGTTTGTGTTTGAGAACGTAGCCGGAATAAAGACTGCGAGAGGTGGGGCAGCATTTAAAAATCTCCAGACATATATGAAACGTGTGGGTTATGAAATTGATTATCATGAGTTGAATGCTCAGGATTTTGGAGTATTACAAAGTAGAAAAAGAGTAATTATAGTAGGTTGGCTTAAAGGCACAGGATATGAATACCCATCATTTGATGTAATTCATAGTAAAGCAGAAGTATGGGATTTACTTAAGGATTTGCCAGTGTTAAAGCCTGGTGAAGAGGCTATAGAGCATACTATGACAGATATGCGCAGATTAAAAAAATATGTAAAAGATAATGACATTCGTGTAAAATCGGATGTGTTAACAGGACATATTGCAAGACCACATACTGCACAGGATATTGAAATATATAAGAGAACAATAGACATGTGGTTTGAAAACGAACAGCATGAACGTTTGAAATATGATGATTTACCAGAAGATTTGAAAACACATAAAAATAGAACTTCATTTATAGATCGATTTAAAGTTGTTGAGGGTGATATGGATCATTGTCACACAATACTTGCTCATTTATCGAAAGATGGGCATTATTTCATTCATCCAGATATAGAGCAACATAGATCAATTACAGTGCGGGAAGCAGCAAGAATACAGTCGTTTCCAGATAATTATTATTTTGAAGGACCAAGGACAGCACAATTTGTTCAGGTGGGGAATGCGGTTCCGCCAATGATGGCAAAGGTAATAGCAGATAAAATAAAAGAACAATTAAGAAAATAAAATTGGAGGTTTCGCAAATGGGTATTGTTGAAAATACATATGCTGAATTAAAGCAACAAGAACTGAAAAATAATCCATATAGTTGTTTGCATATGGCTGATATTGACATCAATCCTCATCAGGTTGAAGCATTCACATTTGCACTATCTTCATTAGAGCTTGGTGGAGCAATTCTTGCAGATGAGGTAGGTCTTGGAAAAACTATTGAGGCTGGCTTGGTCATCAAGTATTTGCTATGCAGTGGAAAAAATAAAATACTACTTATTATGCCATCAAATCTGCGAAAGCAATGGCAAGTTGAATTAGAAGAGAAATTTGATATTGATTCATTAATTGTGGATAGTTCTAACTGGGAGGATTATCTCGAAGAGGTAAAGAGTAAACAAGCAGTAATTATTGTTTCTTACCACTTTGTCTCAAAAAGAAAAGCAGAGTTCGGAAAGATAGCTTGGGATTTTTGTGTATTTGATGAAGCACATCGGCTTAGGAATGTATATAAGAATGGTTCAAAGATGGCTAACTCATTATATGAATTAACAAAGGGAATTCCGAAGATTCTATTAACTGCGACTCCTATGCAGAATACTTTACTTGATATATATGGACTTGTTCAGTTTATCGATGATAGAGTTTTTTATAGTAAGCAGATATTTTCTGAAAGATATTTGCGAGGAGAAGATTACAATGATTTGAAGGCTTGTTTAGAACCTGTTGTGCAAAGAACTTTACGAAAAGAAGTGGCAGAGTATATTCAATTTTCGGAGCGCAAAGAAATGACAATTGATTTTGAACTATCGCCAATGGAGATAGAACTTTATGTGATGATAAATAATTATCTGAAAAAGGAAATTTTGTATGCTTTGCCCAATTCACACAGAACACTTATTACATCTGTTATTAGAAAATTGCTTGCATCATCAAGTATGGCAGTTGCAGAAACCTTTAAGGTATTAAAAGGCAGACTTGAAACTTTGAAGGAAACAACTAGAACTGAATCAGCGGATGAAAGTATTGATTTTTTCCTTAGTTTTTTTGATGATGATGAAATAGAGACGGATGATGATAGTAAGCAGGATGAATTATACACAAGAGAAAAGGTAAATGAATTTATTCAGCATGAAATAAATGAGGTAACAGCCATTATTAATAAAGCTGAAAGTATAAAAAGAAATGCGAAGATGACAGCCTTGAAACAGGCGGTGGAGACAGCTTTTGCATTTCAAGATGAAGCTGGTATAAAACAAAGAATAGTTGTGTTTACGGAATCTATTAGAACGCAACAATACATGTTTGAAGAATTATCTCATGCTGGATATGAAGGTCAGATACTTAAGTTTAATGGTAGTACAAATGATCCTATTACTAAACAGATTTATAAGGCGTGGAAAGCTAGAAATTATGGAAAATATGTGGGTAGTAGAAATGTTGAATTGAAGAATGCCATCGTAGAAGCATTTAGGGATGAATACAAGATTTTGCTTGTAACAGATTCCGGTTCGGAAGGATTGAATCTTCAGTTTTGTAATACGATTATAAACTATGACCTTCCTTGGAATCCACAGAAGATAGAGCAGCGAATTGGTCGCTGCCATCGTTATGGACAAAAGAACGATGTTGTGGTTATTAATTTGCTTAATACTCAGAATGTAGCAGATAAGAGAGTATATGAAATACTTTCTGAAAAGTTTGAGTTATTCCAAGGCGTATTTGGTGCATCAGATAAAGCTATTGGATTATTAGAAAGTGGAGCAGATTTTGAAAAAAGAGTTACACTTATTTATCAGGAATGTAAAACGACATCAGATTTTACAAAGCAATTTAAGGATTTGGAAAAGGAATTAGAAAAGAAACGAAACAAGAAAATGGATGAACTGAAATCCATATTTATATATAAGACAGAGGAAGAACATAAGTCTCATTTTAATATTATTATGAAAGAAATTGCGGAATATGATTCACAGTTTAAGTATTGGAATAGTAGAAGTAAAGAGGAAAATGAGATATATCCAAAGTACTATGAAACTAATATAGACTTGGAAATTCCGGGAATTCAACACGGGTATTTACTTGTTGGTGGTTCTTATGTTGGAGAGATTCTTGAAGATGCAGTATTTGAAATTATTGATATAACAGGAAAAATATATGGCGCTTCAGATGTGTTGGCTAGAGAGCTTTGTGAAAAATTGAATGAGCAGTGCTTAGAAGAGACTCCTAATAATCAAGAAATCCTTTTATATATTGATAAAGTAGATGAATTTATGCAACAGAAATATACAGAATCTAAAAGAACAGTTTTGATTGCTAATCAGAAAAAATTGGATAATTGGCTGCAATTAAGAAAAGAGGAATATTTGCTCACAGTCAAGGATACCTCAGAATTAGACGAGCTTAAAGAAAAATATGCAATTGAAGGCGATTTTAGACAGAAGATTGCATTAAAGAAACAAATAGAAATTTTAGAAGAGCAGAAACAAAAAATGATAGAGGTGTTTCATAATGAAATGTCGACATTGGAAGAAGAGGCTGCAAATATGCAGAAACAATTTGAAGAGAGCGTATTGGTGAAACCACAACTGGTAACAAAGATAGTGATTAAGTTTTAGGAGGCTACCATGGAGAAAAAAGGCAAGTTAGAATTGACATGGGTTGGTAAATATGAGGAAGAGAAACTTGAACCAAGAATTTTGATTGAGGATAATCAAAATTCTTATGGAGATCCTGATGCAGAAAACATGTTGATTCATGGAGATAATTTGTTGGCATTAAAGGCACTTGAGAGAGATTATGCGGGGAAGATAAAATGCGTATACATAGATCCACCATATAATACAGGATCTGCATTTGAATATTACGATGATAATTTGGAACATAGTATCTGGCTTGAAATGATGCGTGAACGACTTGTATTATTACATAAATTGTTAGATGACGAAGGATTTTTGTGTTGCCATATTGATGATTCAGAAGGTGCATATTTAAAGGTTCTTTTAGATGAAATATTTGGTAGGCAGAATTATCTAACGACAATATATGTTAGGGTACGTTACCCGGAGAAAACGCTAAAGCAGGATATGGCTTTTCATAAAGAAATAGAGCAGATTCACGTATATAGAAAAAGCAACAGTGCTCAGCCAATATTGGATAAAGTAAGTAGTGGATTTGAAAAATTTATTTATAAAATTGAAACAGAAAATACTCCATCTAAAATTGTTGAACTTGGAGGGAAGAAGGTAGAGATATTTGAAAAGGGACAATATAAGATTCTTGAAGAAGAAGGATCGGAGTATGGACTAAAAGAAATATGGGCATCAGGTACTATTTTAGACGGGAATTCCTCAGGACGATTTTTCAGAGATTATTTGACAGGAAGATATGAAGAGGATGGCTTAGGAGTCTTGTATAAAGTATATGGTATTGGAGATGATAGATATGCTTACAGATATTTTACAGGTCCTAATAGAACTGGAGCCACAAAGGGAAAATATTACCAAGGTGTTCCTATTGAAAATCTAAATCAGAAAAATATGACAAAGGAATTACCAATTAATGGTTTTTTTGACTTTGCAGCAAATTTTGGTAATTGTCGACATGAAGGTGGAGTTGAATTTCGCGGAGGAAAAAAACCAGAGATACTTTTGAAAATGCTATATACTCATTTTTCAAAGCCTGGTGATTGGGTAATAGATAGTTTTTTGGGATCTGGGTCATCTGCTGCAGTTGCACACAAAATGGGAAGAAAGTGGATTGGAGTAGAATTAGGGGAACATGCATATTCACTATGTAAAAAAAGGATAGATTCTGTTATTGATGGGGATCAGACTGGAATATCTAAAGAAGTAGGTTGGCAAGGTGGAGGTGGATATAAGTTCTACGAACTTGCAGAACCATTACTTGTAAAGAACAAAGTATTACCTATTTATCAGATTAATCCATCTTATACATGGAATATGGTGTGTGAAGCAATTTGTAAGATTGAGGGATTTACCTATGAGCCATCTGGTGAGTTCCAAGGTTATTCGTCAGAAAACAGATTTATTCATGTCACAGAAGAATTTGTGAATACAAAGTATGTAATGTCTGTAATGAAGACTTTAGGTGAGAAGCAAAGTCTGCTTATTTATTGCAAGAAGAATCAGGCTGATATGATACTTCCTGAAAATGTTGAATTGAAGAAGATTCCAAATGATTTATTAGATAAATGTAATTTTGAAAGTGAGGTGCAGGGATAATGAGTTCAACAGATAAAATCAAATGGGCTATGAGCCTGCGTGATCCTCAGTATGAAGCGTTACAATACTTCGATGCAATTAGTTCAAAGATTGAGTATAGAACTTGTTCAAAAGCTGATGCAGAGAAAATAGCATCTGAGAATTGCCAAAATCCACATACAATCTCTGTAGATAAGGAATTTGATTTTCCATCATTCTGTTTTGATATGACAACCGGTATTGGTAAGTCTCGTTTAATGGGTGCATGCATTTATTATTTGTACAAGACAAAAGGGTACAAACATTTCTTTATTCTGGCACCAGGAAATACGATTTATGACAAGATGCGTCGAGAGGCGGTCCCGGGACATCCAAAATACATGTTTAAGGGACTTGAAGCAGAGATGGGAAGACCCAAAGTTTATGATGGGGAAAATTATTTATCATACCCGGTAAGATATATCCAAGAGGAAATGGTGGTAGAAAAAACATCTGATATTCAGATATTTATCTTTAATATTTCAAAGATTTTTACTAGGGGAGATATCGAATTTAAATTTCACAAGTTTAATGAAAATTTGGGTGGCTCTTTTGCGGATGTGTTACGGTCGTTTGATGACTTGGTTATTTGTATGGATGAAGCACATCGTTACTATGCCCCAGCATCAAAGAAAGCGATTAATTATCTGAATCCAGTGTTGGGGTTGGAATATACTGCTACACCTAAGAGTACAAATAAGAATATTATTTATCACTACGGATTAGAGGATGGAGCTGGGAAGTTTTTGAAGATTCCGGTTGTTATGGGAAGAACAAATACAGCAGGATATTCAGATGATGATATAGAGGAAATGAAGTTGAAAGATGGAATTAAGCTTCATGAGAGAAGAAAGTCCATCGTATATAAATATTGTATAGATAATCAGTTAGAACAGGTAAAGCCAATTGTTTTGATAGCTTGTAAAGACACAACGCATGCTAGAAAAATAAAAGAAAAAATAGATTCTGATGCTTTTTTTGGAGGTCGTTATGTTGGCAAGGTTATTGAAATTGACTCCAGCACAAGTGGTGCAGAGACAGAAGAAAACATTCAGAAATTACTAACCATTGAGAAAAATACCAATCCAATTGAGATTGTGTTGCATGTATATAAGCTGAAAGAAGGTTGGGATGTAAATAATCTGTTTACGATTATCCCCCTTAATGCTGCAAAGAGTGACATATTGGCACTTCAAACTATTGGTAGGGGATTGAGGCTTCCTTTTGGTGAGATAACAGGTATTGAGGAATTAGATACCCTGGATATTGTTGCTCACGATCATTATCGAGAGATTGTGGATGATATCAAGAATAACCCTGTATTTAAGAAGAGAAATCTTGATGAGGAAGATATACCGAACACAAAAACAGTTATGGTAGAGCCAGCAGTTGAGAACCAGCAGATTTCATTATTTGATGAAGCGTTATGCGAAAGTAAAGTGAAATCATACCAGGATTTGAATAATGAAAATGTAGTGGAGAATCTGTTTGCTGAGTATCAGAAAGCGTTTGTAAAAAAAGCAGTACCAAAGAAGTCCGAAAGTGATAGTGGACAGATGTCTATTTTTGATTATTTTGCCAACGATGATGGAAAAGAAACAAGTGATGGCACAGCATCAGATCACAAAATGACTCAGACGGGCATGGGCACTGATGCAGTTGATACATCATTTACTGTACATCAGGGGGATGCTTCATTACAGATTGATTTACAGAAGTCATCTGGTAGTAAGAATGTATTGCCATATGCAAAACAAGAGTTTATCAAGAAAGTTGAAGAGTTAAAGAAAGTTGCTATCTCTGTTCCAAAGATTGGAATTAGCTATAGTTCAACAATTACATTTAAGTCTTTTACTGTTAAACGAAATATTATGGATTTTGATGTTGCGGCATCGAGAATCGAGAGGTATGACGCTGTAAATGGTAGGTTGCTGCAAGTGCTGGATGCAGACGCACTTATTGTAGAAAATCCTGAGAATATGCTTGCAGTTTCTTTATTGGAGAGTATTCCGGAGTTTAGTTCTGATGATGCAGAATTTATTCTTGAGGTGGTTGATCAGTATCTCGCATTAATCGAAGGTTCGGATGAAGAAAAAAAGAAGATTGTCCGTAGATATGCAACTGTTATAGTAGAGGACTTAAGAAAACAGATATATGCGTCAAAGGAAGAAAGCACTGAGTTTGTATTTAACGTTCAGAAAGACCTTATTGTATTCAAATCATTTGCGAAGAATATGAAGGAAAATGGACGATTGAATTTTAAGAAGGAAGTGCCAGATAAGAAAAATATTAAGCAATATTTGTTTGAAGGATATAAGAAATCATACTATGCAGAGAATGCATTTGATAGTGATGATGAGAGAAGGTTGTCTGTGGTATTAGAAGAGGATTCAGAAGTTATTAGATTTATAAAGCCACCTTTGAATCAGTTAGGACTATTTTATAAGGCGGCAAAACAGTATAATCCTGATTTCTTAGTAGAGACGGCTGACAAGAAATATATGATTGAAGTGAAGGCTGCAAATCAAACAGATAATGAAGATGTACAGGAAAAAGCAAAGGCTGCAATTAAGTGGTGCGAATGTGCCTCGCAGGTGGATGCAGACGGAAAGACTTGGGAGTACCGCCTAGTGCCAGGGGATAAGATTATAGTAGGTAATACATTCAAATATGTAATTGGTATGGCAATTCCTGTTGTAGTAGACGGAGAATAAACGGAGGTTGTAGATGGCTGATATAAAGGATTTTAAACATGCTATTGTTCGACAGAAGATTTTAGATGCAGTACGAAAAGACTTAATAGGACCAACATCAGATTGTGAACAATTGAATGAAGTACCAACGAGTAGTTATATTACGGGATTATTATATCCTGCTGATACAGATGTAACGGAAGATGAAAATTACAATGATGTAGAGTTTACAGAAAAGAATTTTGATGCTGATGGAGAAACTTTGGAGGCAGGAATTTTTGAAGAAGAGGAACCAGAGGATAGAGTAAAAGGTGGTTTTCAGAAGCCGTCTTCTATAGGTGTGTCTTTCTATGTCTCTGATGATGTTCAAAAGGTTAATGCTTATATTAATTGGGGAAAGTATTATGCAGAACAGGTGCAGGGGGAAGTAATAGATGAAACCTTAGAAGAAGATGCAGAGAATAAGAAAAAGAAGAAACATACCATATATATTCGTGAGCAGATGAATGATGTTGTGGAAATCGATTTTAATCTGATGGGGCGTTCGAAGCAGATTCCACTTGAGTCTAATGGAAACATCTATATTTATGTTATGAAGATGCAGTTAGACAATGGATACAAGATGGTATCGGTTTATTTGCATAATAATGATAAGTCGGATGGCGATGAAAAAGAATATGCAAAGGTAATGTTCCAGGTGGAGATGCTCATAGCAGATGATTTGATGAGTCCTATTTTTGTACCAGAATATCTCTGTAGAAAAGTTGAATTAGAGGATGAATATTATTATAAAGGCAGACCAGTTTATGCAAGAGGAAGAGGTTGTGCTGCTACTTGGGAAAAGAAAGCAGAAGAGATAAATGCAACTGCTATAAAATCATCATTTATTCCAGATTATGAAATTCCAAGTGTAAGTGTACAGATAGATGATATGCCGGATCATGCCTTTTCGATGCTTCAGATGGGCTCACCAAAGAAAAAGTCAGAAGTTATTCAGAATCTTCGTACATTGACAGAAATGTATGGAAGTTGGATTACAGATGCATTGACAAACGACGAAGCTATGCATGATGATAAATTTAAGGCAACAGGTCAGACTATTATTGATAAATGCAATGATGCAAATCGTAGGATGAATGCTGGAATTGATTTGATTGAAAACAATGATAAGGTATATCAAGCGTTTGTATTTATGAATCAAGCAATGTATTTACAGAGAAGTATTACAGCTTTTTCAAAAGATTATGGTAATGGCATTCCTTGCAGCTTAAGAGATTATATGACTGATATGCCAGAAAAAGGAAGAAAGAAAGATCACAGTGAGTGGAGACCATTCCAGATTGCATTTGTTCTTTTGAATTTGTATGGGATTATGGATGGTGAGTCTCCGGAACGAAATATTGTTGATTTATTATACTTCCCTACTGGTGGTGGTAAGACAGAGGCATATTTAGGGCTGATTGCTTTTACTATAGCATATAGGAGACTGACAGCTTCAGATGAAACTGATTATGAGAAAGATGGTGGAGTAACAGTATTTTTAAGGTACACGCTTCGTTTACTTACAACTCAGCAGAGAGACAGACTAATGCGTCTTATTGTTGCGATGGAACAATTGCGTGAGAAGAATGAAAAATTATATGGTAAGGAAAGAATTTCGATTGGATTCTGGGTTGGAGGTAATGTTACCCCAAATAAATTTAGCGAATACAGCGATTCTGATCAATTTAAGAAGAAAGAATTTATAAGGAAGCTTACAAAGCAGATTATTAAATGCCCTTATTGTGGTAAGGAAATCACACGGGATGAATATGACATCAATGAAAAGGGAAAGTATGTTAAAATTCACTGTGCAGATAAGAATTGTATGTTTTCGTTAAAAACAGGAAGAACCATACCGGTTTATCTTGTTGATGAGGAAATTTATGCAAAGTGTCCTACTGTGATTATTTCGACTGTAGATAAATTTGCGAGACTTCCATGGTCTGAACGAGTTGGTTTGCTATTTGGCAGAACAGATAGATATTGTAGTAGATGTGGACATATTGCTATTGGAGAAAAGCATGCAGGAAGACATAATGCAGATGTCGCAGCGGGATTGGAAAGGGCTGAAACGGTTGCATGTAAACCATTCTATCCTCCTGAGCTAATTATACAGGATGAGCTTCATTTAATTACTGGTCCTCTTGGAACGATTTACGGTGGATATGAAACTGTTGTAGAAGAGATGTGCTGTATTGAGAAGAATGGAAAGAAGATTCGACCTAAGTATATTGTTTCAACAGCAACTATTAGAAATGCTGGGGAACAGATTAAGTTCCTTTATGGGAGAAATGAATTTGCACAATTTCCGCCAAGTGGCTTTGATACAAGAGATTCATTTTTTATTAAGGAGGTACCGCTTCCAACTGAAAATTTAGTTGATGCTTCAGAAGAAAAAATCAGTAGAATGATTAGTGATGGAAAAAAGCCATTTCGTCAATATGCTGGTATATGTGCGAGCGGACAATCTGTAAAAACAACGCTTATTCGTTTGTATTCGATTATTTTGCAAACAACACTAGATATAGCAAAGGATCCGGAATATGAGGATTATATTGATCCATATTACACATTGATTGGGTACTTTAATAGTATTCGAGAATTGGGTGGTGCAGTGCGCCTTCTTGACGACGATATAGCAAGCCGTATTCGTGTTGTAAAGAATAAATATAATAGCTCAGAACAGAGGTATCTCAGTTTTGAGGGAAAGAAGGAAATTACATCTCGCATACCTTCATGGGAGATTGCGCAGGTTCTTGAAAAGTTAGCAATTTCTTATGATAAAAACAAGGAGAAGCAAGGCTGTTATGATGTTGTTATTGCAACTAATATGATAGCGGTAGGTATGGATGTTGACCGTTTAGGACTTATGTCAGTTGTAGGTCAGCCAAAGCAGAACTCTGAATATATTCAGGCAACAAGCCGTGTGGGTCGACAGCATCCTGGAATTATTTTTACTGTTTATAATCCTTACAGACCAAGGGATCTGTCTAATTATGAGAATTTTGTTGGTTTCCACTCACAGATGTATAGATATGTAGAAGGAACTACAGCAACGCCATTTGCGGCTAGAGCTAGAGACAGAGTATTACATGCATTGGTAGTTTCTTTACTAAGATTACAGGTAGAGACGATGGCTGATAATGGTGGAGCATCAAACATTAATGATATTTCTGATGAACAAATCAAAGATATAAAAGACAAAATTCTTGAGCGAGTTAAGATAACTGCACCATCGTCTTATGTAGATACAGAGAAAGAAATGGATGAGTTTATCAATACTTGGAAGAACATTGCAAAAGACGAAAAGCTATATTATTTTGTTCCAGCAGTAGCTGATGATAAGAAGAGGCTGCTTACATACTATGGCGAATATTATGGAGACAAAGAAAAACCAACACTAAGTTCTATGCGTGATGTTGAGCAATCATCAACAGTTTTTTATTGGGAGGGTGTCTGATGAATTTTTATAAAAAATTGGGAGAGATTCGTCCGAATCAGTTAATAACTACATATGGACCAGGCTCGATAATGGATGCTGTAAATGATTCATTGACAGTTTTAGATATAGAGTACTGGGATACTAACAATATTGGTAAAGAAATTAGAGATGCAAGATTGGCTAGTTATATGAATGTTCGAAGATTCTTTATGCCAAAGACAGGTGGAAAAGAGGATATTCCAGTTGTGTCATTTCCATACTACCATGTGTGTTCAAAGGGAACATGTAAATTCTTATTTGATATGAGAGATTACTTTGATATGGACCAGTACAAAAAGAATCAAGGTGAAGTGAAATGCCCTAAGTGTGGATTTCCAGCATACCCTTCGAGATTTATAACAGTATGCGAAGATGGGCATATGGACGATTTCCCTTGGAGATGGTGGGTACATCATGGAGAAACAAGTTGTAAAGAAGATATGTACCTAAAATCAATGGGCAATACTTCATCACTTGCAGAACTCCGTGTTGAGTGTAATTGCGGTGCAAGGAGAGTTATGTCTGGAGCAATGCAGAAGGAAAAATTTGCTGGTCTATGCTGTTCAGGAAACCATCCGCATAGACCAGGAGCAAAGGCGAAAATTTGTAAGAAGAGTGTAATACCTAGCCAGCGTGGTGCATCTAATGTGTATTTTACAGTCACAAGAAATGCAATATCAATTCCACCTTGGACAAATCCTATTAATGATATCATGGGTGCACAAAGAGCAACTATTGAAACATTGGTAGAGGCTATGGGAGAAGAGGCAGGTCTTTCATTTGCTTATCAGAAGTATTTTGGAGATAAATATTCTTATGAAGACTTTAAAGCGGCCTATGATAGATTAAGCCAAAATATCAAAGAGTTTACTGAACTTAAAGAAATGGAGTATGCAGCTATTACGCATCATGAGGATGTCGAGTATCAACATGATGTTAAGTACTTCAAAGCAGAAGAAGTTGCTTTGAGTGAAAGTTTAAAAGAGTATATTTCTAGGATTATTAAAATACATAGATTACGTGAAGTACGTGTTTTGACAGGTTTTACAAGATTGGAAGCACCAGAACCAGAAGTGGATGAGCAGTCATATATCGTAAAATTGAAGTGCTCTTCGGGAGAAAAATGGCTTCCGGCAGTTGAAATCAATGGAGAAGGAGTATTCATTGAATTAAGTAGAGAAAAAATAAAGCGGTGGATGCAGATAGAGACGGTCAAAGCTCGTTCTGATAAATATGCGGAATGCTATGCAGCATATTGTCAGAAAAAAGGATGGGAGAATTTTAAACCAAGAAATGCAGAGTATGTGTTGTTACATACACTTTCTCATATGCTGATGAAAGAAATGTCTATGCAGTCGGGATATTCATCATCTGCATTACATGAGCGCATATATAGCAGTGAAAATATGTGTGGACTATTGATTTATACAGGTGCAGCAGATAAGGAAGGCTCATTGGGCGGACTTGTTGAACTTGGGGGAATGAATAAGTTTTTACCACTGTTAAAGGGGGCATTAGAGAATGGGTTAACATGCACAACGGATCCAGAATGTTTTATGAAGAATCCGACAAGTGAAAGATTAAATGGGGCTGCATGTCATTCTTGTACTATGATTTCTGAAACCGCATGTGAAAATGGTAACCGACTACTTGATAGAGCATTAGTTGTACCGGTACCAGAGCATGAGGAAATGGGATATTTCAGAGAATTGGTGAGAGATTTATGTGGAATACAAGTGTAAAAATTGAATACATTGCAGGGCTGATAGCTGATGCACTTGAAAATTATTCCGTAAATGGGGTGAATGCACAGTTTAACCAAGTGATTGAAGAACTTAGAAATCATTTTACTAATTGTTCCGAAGAAGAGATAACAGATATAATCAGTCTCTGTATGAAGATGTATTCGTCAAAGAAAATTGAACACGCAGAGCTTGTCCTTACTGCACCAGATTCATTCCGTGTGAAAGCATTAAGAACCAAAGATACAATGCGTAATCTGATAGAGAATACAGAAAAGAGTCTTACTATAACTGGTTATTCAATCTCAGATTATTTTGCCGAAATGCTTGATGTTATTATTAAAAAAAGCCAGCAAGGAGTATATGTTCGTTTATATGTGAATGATACAGAAAAGCAGAAGGAAGTGCTTGACAGACTGATGTCATATCGTTCGCGATTCTTACAGATATATGAATATCAAAAGCAAGAAGATGACAAGATGGCAGCATTGCATGCGAAACTTATTGTATCAGATGTAAAAAAATCACTGGTGTCGTCAGCTAATCTTTCATATCACGGAATGCAAGGAAATATTGAAATGGGATTCTTGATTGAATCCCATGATAAGGCAAAGCAGATAGAGGAAGTTATGAAAGAAATGGTAAGAATGAAGGTGTGTGGAAAATATCAATGAATTTTATACATTTTGAGTAATGCGAGGAAGAGAAAGTATGCCTATGTTTGATATACCGAAAGAAATAGATGAAAAAAAAGATATAAATGATTTTATGAGAAAAATCCAAGAAGAGACAAAACCAGAAAAATGTATTCTTTGTGGAAAAGAACAGACTAGTTTTTGTAATTCTCATTCTGTACCTAAAATGGTGCTCAAGAATATTGCCAAAGCAGGTAAACTATATCATGCAAATAAGTTGATTGAAATACCTGTTATAGACAAGGAAAAAGGTATAAGTAATTCGGGAACTTTTCATTTTATTTGCCGAGATTGCGATAGTAAGCTGTTTCAAGAGTATGAAAATGTAGATGCCTTACAAGAAATACCGACAGAAAAAATGCTGGCAGAAATAGCATTAAAGGATATTTTGTTAATGCTTTCTAAACGAAATCAGGAAAAAAGAATATATCAAAAAGGAAAACAGAAAGGTATTTTGCAAAATGTTGAAGTAATGGAAGAAATACAGCAACTTGATAATAAAGATTATATGGATGAATTGAATTTATATAAGGATGTTTTGTATAAGAATTCTTGCAATAATTTTAAGATTATCATGTGGAAAAAAATTCCATGTGTAGTTCCGATTGCAACACAAACATTAGTAGCATTACCAAAAGATACAGAAGGTATTGAGATAAATAATATTTATGATATGAGACCAGAGGTAAGGATGCAAAACATTCATACAGGTGTGTTTCCGATGAATGACTATTCGATTGTTTATGCTTTTTATCATAGACGAGATAGGTTATATCGAAGACTGCATCATCAGATGAATTGCATGTCTCTTGAGAAGAAACTAGAGCTTATTAATTACTGGATTTTTAAATATACAGAGAATTATTATATATCACCCGAAATACAGATTGTGATAGATAAAGATGATAAATTAAAAGAACTGAGTAGGGAAAACAATGGAATGCCTAATCTTGGTTATGTTACAACAATGGATTTTCTGTTTCATAAGGATGAGATAAAACCGAGTGAAGTTACTAATCTATTAAGAGAAATGTATGCAGTAAAGAAATAAGGGATAACTATGGAAGATAATTTGAGCTGTGAAATAGAAAATCTTTTGATGTTGGACCATAACAGGACTTATTGGAATTATTAAAGCGATTATATAGATTTTTAGTGTTAGTTGTAAATGAACGCATGATGAGTAAGTATGTTCATAAGTACCTGACACCTTGAATTATTAATATTCAAAATGATATTGGATAAAAATATGTTTAGGAAAGAAAATTTTAAGTTCAATTGATAGAAATACACTTATTGTTATAATTTAAATAAAAAAGAAAGCAGGTGCAATACATGAATATGCAGGAGTTAAAGGAACTCATTTACCAAGGTGAAAAAGTTGATATAGAGTGCAAAAAAGCAGAAAAAAGCGTGCCAAAATCTGCGTATGAGTCATATTCTGCATTTGCCAATACAAAAGGTGGATATATCATACTTGGAGTAAGAGAAGATAAAACCAAGACTGATCCGAATGAACGATTTATAATACAAGGGATAGAGGATGCGCCTAAGCAGAAAGAAGATTTTTGGAACACAATTAATGGAAATAAGGTGAATATAAACCTATTAACTGATGATGATGTAAAGATTGTTGAAGATGGCAGTATAAGACTAATTGTGATTCATGTTCCTAGAGCTGATTTTAATATGCGTCCGGTATATGTTGGAGAAAATCCTTATAAGGGAACATATAAAAGAAATCATGAAGGCGATTATCATGCGACAGAGCATGAGATTAGAGGGATGATAAGAGATCAAAATCCAGAGGGAAATGATAATCAAATAATTGAGTATTATTCAATGGATGATATTGATAAAGAAACATTAAGAAAATATCGTCAGATTTTTGAAATCAGAAATGATGGTCATGTATGGAATGCTTTAGATGACAAGTCTTTTCTTGAAAAGTTGGGTGGTTATAGGAAAGATAGAAAAACTGGAGTAGAAGGTTTGACATTAGCAGGACTTTTGATGTTTGGTACAGGACAGGCTATCAGAGAACGATTTGATAATGTTTTTATGGATTATCGTAATGAAAGTCAAGTGACAGCAGATATCCGCTGGAATGACAGGATTACTTATGATGGAACATGGGAAAATAACTGGTCCTATGTCAAGAAAAAGTACAAATTAAATGCAACCAATTTTCTCTTTTTATGTAATTGTTAACTTGCTAAGCTTGCTACAGTCGTTTCCAGATTTTTTAGATATTGTTCCTCATATTCATTTGGAGATAAATATCCACAATGACTATGAATACGGACGGTGTTGTAGAACGTCTCGATATATTCAAAAATCAATTTATATGCATGAGTATAATTGAAAATTTTGAAACGATTAATCCACTCTCGTTTTAAAAGGGCATGGAACGATTCTATGCAAGCATTGTCCCAAGGATAAGCCTTCTTGGAATAGCTGTGAATCATTCCTTCCGTTGCCTTGTGAAATGCTTCTGATACATATTGACATCCTCTGTCACAATGAAAAATAAGCGGATTTTCAATATGTCTGGACTGTTTTGCCTTTTCAATACATTTTACTACATGAGATGCCTCCAGCGTCTCACTTAGTACCCAGGAAATGATTTTTCTGGAATATAGATCCATAATACTGGTAAGATATACAAATCCTTCATATGTCCAAATATAAGTGATATCTGAGCACCATACAGCATCTGGATGTTCTGGATTAAATTTTTCGTTCAAAATATTTTTTAGTTTCCGGCTTAGATCAGAATCAATGGTTGTTTGAGTATA
>NZ_JACRSZ010000008.1 GCF_014385005.1 Jingyaoa shaoxingensis
AATTGCTCGCCCCTCTTACCGAGGTTACTTTATCCACTCGCTTAGTACCCTGCATTACTGCAACGCACCGAGTTTAGCTACACGGCTCACTGGCGATTACCGTGACCGGACTTACACCGGCTAGTGTGGTTCAGCTTCGCTGGACACACTGCATATAAAAAAGGCAGTGATCACACACAATCACTGCCTTTTCTTTACATCAGCGGACTGAACATCCGCAGGATGCATTCCCATCCCCGCAGTGCCAGTGACCGTTTCTGGCAGTATTTCTCGGTTACTTCCCGGCAGACCGGAAAGAGTGTTTCAAAATCATGTCGGACTGCTAACACTGCTCTGCATTTTGCAAACCAGCATGCATTCTCAAAGTGCAGATACAGGCTGCGGAAGTCCATATTGATCGTACCCACAACCGCCACTTCGTCGTCACAGACCATCTGCTTGGAATGAATAAAACCAGGTGTATATTCGTAGATCCGTATCCCTTCGGCTGCCAGACCTGCATAATAGCTTCTGGTAACTTTATAGATCAGCGGCTTATCCGGAATACCCGGCGTAATAATCCGCACATCCACGCCGCTTTTCGCTGCCAGTATCAGCGTACGCTGCATCTCATCACTGATAATCAGATACGGGGTGGTGATATAGATATATTTCTTCGCACTCTTGATCATATTCAGATAGACATTTTCCCCGGTACGCTCGCCATCCAATGGACTGTCAGCATAAGGCTGTACATAACCGCCCTCTGCTGAGCGGTAAGCTGGCTTTAACAGATACGGTATCGGATCTTCCTGTTCCTTCTGCGTGGCATTCCACATCTCCATAAAGATCAGTGTCAGGCTGCGCACTGCATCTCCTGTCAGTTTCACACCGGAATCTTTCCACTGTCCGTAAGGATGTGTCAGGTTAAAATACTCATTTGCCAGATTATACCCTCCGGTAAATCCGACTTTTCCGTCAATCACTGTAATCTTCCTGTGATCCCGGTTATTCATAAATACATTCAGAATCGGCATTAATGGATTAAACACCCTGCATTGGATTCCTTTTCGTTTCATTTTTTCCATGAAATCTTTATTGATGAAACCAATACTGCCCATATCATCATAGAAAACACGTACATCCAGCCCTTCTGCCGCTTTTTCCACCAGAATCTCTTCGATTCCTCTCCACGCAACGGAATCCTCAATGGCATGATATTCCATGAAAATAAACTTCTGTGCACGGCGCATCTCTGCCTTCTGCGCCTCCAGTGCCTGCACCGTGTCTCCGTAAAACTCCACATCCGTATTCTGATAGACCGGATATCCGGCACCTTTACGGAGATACTCTGATTGTCTGGCAAGACCTGCGTCGACATTTTCCAACTTATCCACAGTTGTCTCATCCTGTGGTAACAAATGTGCATAAGCCTTATGTACCTTGTCAAACCACTTCCGCATTGGTCCCAGAGCTCCTGTTCGTCCAAACATCAGATACAGGCATACACCCAGGATCGGAAACAGTTCAATCAAAATAATCCAGGATATCTTGTAAGCAGAATTAATCCGCAGTCCATACACGCGGAATACCAGCAGCAATGCCAATACACTTGCCAGTGTGGAAATTGCCGCATAATACTTCGTCAGTCTCACTGCCAGCCCGATGATCCATGCTACCTGAAGCAATACAGCAATTGCCACCATCACCAGTCTCCTGACACTGTTTTTTGTACTTATCTTTGCTTCTTCTGTCTGTCCTTTCATGCTAATCCTCTTTTACCTTCTTTCACTCCTTCAATCGGAGATAATACAGAAAACATATTGTCCATCATATCATCATAAAATACATACCGTCCTCTGCCGCCGCGTTTGGCTGCATAAAGTGCCTTATCTGCCCGCTTAAACAGAATGTCATATTCCCTGATACTGTTTCCGGTTATACTGATTCCCATACTGATCGAGATCGGAAAATGTTCGTAATTTCCCTTCAGTATTTGAAAAATACGTTCTACCACAGGCTCTATATCCTCATGATATTCCAGTATAATCAGAAACTCATCCCCGCCAATCCGTACTGCCAGGTCCTCTTTGCGCAGCACACTGTGCAGAATCTTTGCTATGTAAATCAGCACGTCATCCCCGAACTTATGTCCATAAGTGTCATTGGCGAGTTTGAAATAATCCAGGTCAAAAATGATAAATGCAAACTCACTTTCTTCCTTATAGTGCAGCCGTTCTTCGATTCTCTTTCTTGCAGCTGCGTGGTTCAGGAGTCCTGTCAGTGGATCCAGTGATGCCTGCTTCTCCAGGCGCTTTAACTGTGCAGAATAAATGGCTGTCTGCCCGGTCAGTACCAGGTACCTGTCCGGCCGCATCACACACAGATCTACACCACTCTTCTTTAGTAATTCAGCTGCTTCTCTTTCGTCTTTCGCCTCCAGAATCTGAAAACCATTCCGAAGGATATTCTTTAGTGTCGTCCGTTTTTCATTGGACTTCTCTATAATCAATACCCTTGGTTTTCCACCTGTCATATTGGCAGCCTCCATCTCCAATCATTTCATTATCCGTTTACAATTTTTCTTGCCACATAAACTCCACTTGCGGAAGCATGTGACAGGGAATGAGTTACCCCGCTTCCATCACCGATGACATACAATCCCTTATGTTTGCTTTCCAGGTTCTCATCCAGTTCTACTTCCATATTGTAGAATTTTACTTCCACACCATACAGCAGTGTATCATCATTGGCTGTTCCCGGTGCGATCTTGTCCAGTGCGTAAATCATCTCAATAATACCATCCAGAATACGCTTCGGCAGTACCAGGCTCAGATCACCCGGTGTTGCTGACAGAGTCGGTGTTACCAGTCCTTCCTCAATTCTCTTGGCATTGCTTCGTCTTCCTCTTACCAGATCACCGAACCGCTGTACAATGACGCCTCCACCCAGCATATTGGACAGTCTGGCAATGCTTTCGCCATATCCGTTACTGTCCTTAAATGGCTCGGAAAAATGCTTTGCCACCAGAAGGGCAAAGTTGGTATTCTCTGTACGTTTTGCCGGATCCTCAAAGCTGTGTCCGTTTACCGTTACGATGCCGTTGGTATTTTCATTTACTACACTTCCGTAAGGGTTCATACAGAAGGTACGTACATTATCCTCGAACTTCTCTGTACGGTATACAATCTTACTTTCATAAAGTTCATCTGTCAGATCTGAGAAAATCACTGCCGGAAGTTCTACACGGACTCCGATATCTACACGGTTGGACTTGGTCGGAATATCCAGTTCCTTACAAACTGTCTCCATCCATTTGCTTCCGCTTCTTCCAACAGAAATGATACATTTCTCACATTCATAGCTTTCTTTCTCTGTCACCACACGATAGCCGCCGTCCATGACTTCCACACTGCTTACCGGTGTATGGAAATGAAAATCTACTTTGTCCTTTAACTCTGCATACAGGTTTTCCAGTACCACATAGTTGATGTCCGTTCCCAGATGACGTACAGACGCATCCAGAAGCTTTAACTTATTCTGCATACAGACTTTTTTCAGCCCGGTTCCGGCTGTCGAGTACATCTTCGTTCCCTCTCCACCATGTTTTACGTTGATCTCATCTACGTACTTCATCAGATCCATGGCTTCCTTTCTGCCGATATATTCGTACAGGGTTCCGCCAAAGTCATTGGTAATATTATATTTTCCATCTGAAAATGCGCCGGCACCACCGAAGCCGCTCATAATCGCACAAGTCTTACACTTGATACAGTTCTTTACCTTGTCGCCATCGATCGGGCAGTGACGCTTTTCCAGGGAATATCCGGATTCAAATACTGCAATTTTCAGATTTGGATTTAATTTTACCAGTTCATAAGAGGAAAAAATTCCTCCAGGGCCTGCGCCCACAATAATCACATCATATTTCATCATTGTTCTCCTTTAAAAAATCCGCCGAACGGATGTCTGTTCTGAGAGTTCGCTACTATTCACAGTAACAAGAGTTTCTCTTCTGTCATCACGCCGGCGGGCTGTTATTAGTTCATCTGTGTTATCTTTGTCCTTTATCGTACGGAATACCTTCGGCCTTTGGTGCCCTTGATTTCTGGGAGGTAAATGCCAGAACAATAAGGGAAATAATATATGGCAGCATATTGTATACCGTACTTGGAATGTGCAGGGCTGCCAGAGCTCCGAAACCATTATATACATTAGACAATGCCCGGAACATTCCGAAAAGAAGGGCTGCCAGACCGATATTGACTGGCTTCCACTGTCCAAAAATCATAACTGCCAGAGCCAGGAATCCAAATCCTGCCACACCATTTTCAAACTTCCATTCGCTTACACCGGCTGTAATATATACGATTCCGCCCAGTCCTCCCAGCACACCGGAGATCAGCACACCCGCATAACGCATCTTCTGTACGTTAATACCTACAGAATCCGCTGCCTGAGGATGTTCTCCACACGCCTGAAGACGAAGTCCGAACCGCATCTTATATAATACTACATAAGAGATTATTAATGCAAGCAGTGCTACCAGCATGAACCAGTTAAATTCAAAGCCTCCGATTCTGACCAGTAATGCCTTCTTGGTAGCAATATAGGATACAGTAGAAGATACATTATTCGGATCTGCTGCCATGTTGATAGCTCTTACCACAACAACTGCCGCTGCCGTTCCCAACAGGTTCAGGGCGGTACCGACCAGGGTCTGGTCTGCCTTGAAATTAATGGCTGCCACTGCAAGGAGCAGGGAATATACCATACCAACCGCAATACTTGCCAGCATAACCAGCAGAATAATTACCACTGCCGGCAGATCCGGTGAAAGGAAGCGCAGCATCAGTGCTCCTCCCAGAGCTCCCATAACCATGATACCTTCCAGTCCGATATTAATAACCCCACTGTGCTCGGAAAAGCATCCACCCAGTGCCACCAGAATTAAAACGGAAGCAAATATTAATGTATATTGAATCAGAAGTAACATTATGCTTCGCCTCCCTTCTCTTCTTTCATCGCACGTTTTTCGTCTCTCTTATCCAGCATGTGGTTCATCCACAGTTTGAAGAAGAATACGAAACCGCACAGGTAAATAATCAGTGCTGAGATAAAATCTGAAATCTGGGAACAGTACATAGACTTATCCACGTAAGCGCCCCCACTGGTAATGTGCTGAATAAAGTAGGAGGAGAAGATCGCTCCGATCGGATGCAGACCTCCCAGGAATGCTGCCGCGATTCCGTTAAATCCCATACCAGGGACACTGGTCTGGGTTACTGCCCACTGTTCCACACCTGTCAGGTAGTAGAAGGATGCACCCAGCCCTGCCAGAGCACCGGCGATCACCATGGTCAGGATGATATTGTATTTTTCCTTCATACCACAGTATTTTGCTGCCTGTTTATTCAGACCGGTGGCTTTCAGTTCATATCCAAGTTTTGTTTTTTCCAGAAGTATCCATACCAGAATCGCAACGATTACAGACAATGGAAGGGCAATGGATACGTATTTATTATTTGCAAATAATTTTTCCAGTCCCAGTGTAGGCAGAGCTGCTGCCGCATTGGTGGATCCCAGTGCCAGAGAATACGGGCTGGACGGATCTTTTACTGTGGATAGCAGCATGTTTACCACATACAGGGAGATCCAGTTCAGCATAATACAGGAAATAACTTCGTTTACATTGCAGTATGCCTTCAGAATACCGGAAACAGCTGCCAGAGCTGCTGCTACGACAATTGCTGCCAGCACACATACATACCACGGCATCTTGAATCCCAGTGCAAAATACAGGCATGCACCTGCACCTGCCACATACTGTCCTGCTGCTCCGATGTTAAACAGCCCCACCTTGTAGGCAAACAGCACGGACAGAGAGCACAACAGCAGCGGACACGCTTTCACCAGCGTACTTCCGAAATACTGTGTCGCCTTTACGACTGACGGGTAATACATAAAGTTCTTTAAAATCGCAACGATGGCTCCCGCTGCACCTGCCGGATTGATAATAAGTAATACAACATAACCAATCAGAAGACCTATGATAATACAGATCACGGACGCAATCAGAGACTGCACTGCCCCGTTTCTCAAAAGGCTTCCTTTGGATTTCTCATTGTTATTCATCCCTTAAGGCCTCCTTTCTCTTTGCGCCTGCCATGTACAGACCAAGTTCTTCTACTGTTACTTTTTTCGGATCGAATTCTCCTACAATCTCGCCTTCGTACATAACAAGAATACGGTCAGATACATTCATAACCTCATCCAGTTCCAGGCTGACCAGAAGCACGCCCTTGCCTGCGTCTCTCTGTGCCACAAGCTGGCTGTGGATATATTCAATCGCACCGACGTCCAGCCCACGGGTTGGCTGCACTGCTACCAGCAGTTCCGGATCCTTGTCAATCTCACGGGCAATGATGGCCTTCTGTTGGTTACCTCCGGACATAGATCTGGCAATCGTAATCGGTCCCTGACCGGAACGTACATCGTACTGATCAATCAGTTTCTTGGCGTAAGAACGGATAGCTCCTTTTTTCAGGAAACCACCTTTGCTGGTAAACTGTGGTTCAAAATATCTCTGCAGCACCATATTGTACTCCAGGCTGTAATCCAGCACCAGACCATGCTTGTGACGGTCTTCCGGAATATGGCTCATACCCTTTTTGGAACGTTCACGGATGGATGCGTGGGTGATGTCTTCCCCATTCAGGATGACTTTTCCTTCTTTTAACGGCTCTAGTCCGGTTAGTCCATAGACAAACTCTGTCTGTCCGTTTCCATCAATACCGGCAATACAGACAATCTCTCCACGGTGAACCTGAAGGGATACGTTATTCACCGCATTGTTCTTATGGCGTTTGGATGCTACGGTCATGTTCTGCACATCCAGTACCACATCTCCCGGTTCACATTCCTTCTTCTCTACTGCAAAATTCACATCTCGCCCAACCATCATGGCAGACAGTTTTTCCGGCGTGGTATCCTTAGTCTCAACGGTACCTACATATTTACCCTTACGCAATACAGTGCAGCGGTCGGATACCTGCATGATCTCTGACAGCTTGTGCGTAATAAACAAAATACTCTTGCCCTCTGCTGCCAGGTTTTTCATGATCTTCATCAGTTCCTGAATCTCCTGCGGAGTCAGAACAGCCGTCGGCTCATCAAAAATCAGGATCTCATTATCCCGGTACAGCATCTTAAGGATCTCGGTTCTCTGCTGCATACCTACGGTAATGTCTTCGATCAAAGCATCCGGTTCTACCTGCAGTCCATATTTTTCAGATAACGCCATAACCTTTTTCCGCGCTTCTTCCTTCTGCAGGAATCCATGCTTCGTAGTCTCTACACCAAGAATAATATTATCCAGGACACTGAAACATTCCACCAGCTTAAAGTGCTGATGCACCATTCCAATTCCCAGATCATTGGCATCATTCGGATCCTTGATCTCCACTTTCTTTCCGTCCTTGCGGATCTCTCCTTCTTCAGGCTGATACAGACCAAATAATACACTCATCAAAGTAGACTTACCAGCACCATTCTCTCCCAGCAGTGCGTGGATCTCACCCTTTTTTAACTGCAGTGTAATATTATCATTGGCAATAATGCCCGGAAAACACTTTGTAATATTCAGCATCTCAATGGCATAATTTTCCAATTCCCCCCTGCCTCCTTCCGTGTATGTTTTTACGCATAAATCTATAGCAAGTATAACATAAAACATACCTGTTGTCGAAGTCTTTTCCGGTAAATTTGCATAAGAACCGGATAGCATCGTTACTGTAAAAGCACCGAAGGCACCCGAATATCCCGGATGCCTTCTGGTTTTCTCATTTATTCTGTTATCTTCTAATGAATGTCATAGACACTTCTCAGACGGAGAACGGATGGATCCCCTGCTTCGATCTTCACTCTCTTCGTTCCTGCGTTCATGTCGAAATAGTTATCTGACAGAATCAGGTCTTCGTTTTCATTCAGGATCTCTACGCTCTTGGCATAAGCAGATGCAGTAATCTCAATCTCATCACCGATTACTTTTGCAGTAAGCTGTGGATCCTGATAACGGAAGTACTTCGGATAAGAGAAGTTCACGGTGCCTTCGGAGATGATCTCTCCGTCTTTTTCCATCTCATAGCTGATATATTCTTCGTAGATATTGGCTTCCGGGAATTCTTCTTTGTCCAGCCATACACTGGTCAGTGCCGGAACATGTACCTCCGTTTCGCCGCTCTTTATGATCTCCGCGGAGGCTTTTCTAAGTGCCCAGCGGACAGTCACATCCATATCTGTGCGGGTCTCGTTAGCCACATTCAGACGGATGGATTTTTCAAAATCAAAGTACTGACGGTTCAGGTCTTTGCCGGCTGTCATCAGTCCCTGTTCCTCGCAGGAGAGCATCAGCGGCGCAAAGAATCGTTTTGCATAGTAATGCAGTGCTTTCAGTCTGCCGCAGTAATCTACAGAAGACCAGGAAGCTACCGGCCAGCAGTCATTGAACTGCCAGTAAATGGCTCCCATACAGCGTCCGCGGTTCCGGCGGAAATGTTCTACGCCATATCGAATACCGTCTGCCTGCAGAAGCTGAGATGCATACAGCACCGTAGTAAATTCAGACGGATAGCGGTAGGTCTGCTGCATGTAGTTCATGATCTTGCCATTGGCACTGCCGTTTCTCTGATGCTTTTCCATTATATAAGAGAAAATATTATAATCTGCCGGATCATCACTGATCTTTTCAATGGTCTTCATGGTCGGGAAGGACTGGAAACCAAACTCTGACAGATAACGGAAATAATACTTACGGTATTCGGTAAATGGCTTATTACCATGCCATACCTGCCAGTAATGCACATCTCCTCTGTTCGGATCCTGCGGGTCATCGAAACTTCCGCCTGATGATGGGCTGGATGGCCAATAGAAGGTGTTCGGATCATATTCTTTCAGAATTTCCGGAATGATCCGTTCATACATCAGGATATAATCACGCACTTCTGTCTGCTTGGTAACCCACTCATTATGCTGAGCCACAAAGTCTTCCATCTCGTTATTGCCACACCACAGTCCCAGACTGGCATGATGGCGAATTCGTTTTACATTATCAATAAACTCTGCCCTGATATTTTCTTCGAATTCTGGTGTCAGATCATATACAGCACAGGCAAACATGAAGTCCTGCCATACCACCAGACCCAGTTCATCACACAGATCATAGAACCAGTCTTCCGGATAGTATCCGCCGCCCCATACACGAACAGAGTTATAATTTGCCCAGATACCCTTTTCCAGAAGTTTTCTGGTAGTCTCCGGTGTGACACGTCCGAGGAGATGGTCTTCCGGAATGTAGTCAGCACCCATGGCAAAGATGTCCACACCATTGACTCTACAGTTGAAGCTTTCGCCCCACTGATCTTTTTCTCTGTGCATGGTCATCGTGCGAAGACCAATTCGTCGGCTCCATACATCCAGCTCTTCTTCCCCGCGCAGGAGAGTTACTTCTACCTGATACAGATTCTGTTCACCGTAACCATTTGGCCACCAGAGCTGTGGATGCTCTATAGTCACAGTTCTTGGATCCCGGCTGTCTGCCACAACACTGCCATCCGGCGCAGTTACTTTTACATGATATTGCCAGTCCTGTCCGGTCTTTTCCAGTTCTTCGATCTCAACGTCCAGATGAAGCAGCACTTTATCAGTCAGATGCTCCTGTGTGATGTATACACTGTCAATTCTGGCTTCTTCCACACCCAGCAGGTTTACCGGGCGGAACAGTCCGGCATCCGGAAGATGTGCACCCCAGTCCCATCCAAACATGCAGTGTGCCTTACGAATGTTGACGAATCCGTCCATGGCATCTTCTGATCCGTGAGTCTGGCTGATCTGAAAAGCTTCTGCGATGTATTTAGTCGGAGAATGGAATACCACCCGAAGTTCGTTACCTGTCTCGTGGATCATTCCAGTCACATCATATTCCCAGATACGGTGCATATTGCATACTTCTCCCAGCTTTGTGCTGTTCAGATACAGGTCTGCAATCGTGTCAATTCCGTCAAAATGAAGAATCTGGTGTTTTGCCTTCATTACTTCCGGCTCACAGTCAAATACGGTATGGTATTCGTAATCTTCATCCATCAGTTTCAACGCTTTGTCTTCATTATCCTTGAAAAAAGGATCTTCCATCTGTTCATTGCGCAGCAAATCTGTGTAAACAGTTCCGGGAACCACTGCTTCCCAGAATTCTTCATCTCCCACACGGCGCATGCTCCAGTTCTTATTTAATTTCTGTGCAAACATGCTGTTCTCCTCTCTCAATGGTATATTCAGTTTTTTCTGTTCCCATATACAGTGTCAGCTTCATCAGCGGCATCGGCTTCTCAGAAGTCAGTTCAATCTTCTGACCTCTTCTCTTTGCACGGATCACATTTATAATGTTTCCATCCACATCCGGTACTTCACACACTGCTTCCGCACCATTCTGAAGCTGGTACAACATGAGATCCATCTGATTCTCGTAGTCATAATCTGGCTTATGATTTTCCCGTCCTACCGCCAGCAGTGTATTTTCTCTTACATACAACGGCAGTGAGAAGTAATCATAAGTATCTTCCTGCCAGCAGCCGCCTCTTCTGACTTCTCCGCTGAGCAAATGGGTCCATACTCCCTTCGGCAGATAATACTGGCATACGCTGTCTTCTCTTAAGATCGGTGCTGCCAACAGTGCATCTCCCAGCATGTACTGGCTGTCCAGATAAGCCACTGCAGGATCATTCATATATTCAAATACCATCGGACGCATCATCGGTGTGCCTTCTTTGTGAGCTTCAATGGCTTTTGCATACAGATAAGGCATCAGTCTGCATTTCAGCTTAGAGAAATGAGCCACTACATCGCAGGCTTCCTCATCAAACAGCCACGGTACACGATAGCTTCCTGATCCGTGGAGACGGCTGTGGCTGGATAACAGTCCGAACGCTGCCCATCTCTTATACAGATCCGGTGTCGCGGTACTCTCAAATCCGGAGATATCATGGCTCCAGAAAGAGAATCCACTCATGGCAAAGGACAGTCCGCCTCGCAGCGTTTCCGCCATAGATGGGTAGTTTGCAAAGCAGTCACCTCCCCAGTGTACCGGGAACTGCTGACTTCCTGCTGTCGCACTTCTGGCAAACAGTACTGCTTCCTGTTCTCCCTTTACTTCTTTTAACAGGTTAAATACCGCTTTATTATATAAGAAGGTATAGTAATTGTGCATTGCATGTGGATCACTGCCATCGTGATATACCACATCTACCGGAATACGCTCACCAAAGTCGGTCTTGAAGCAGTCAACTCCCACATCCAGAAGGGTGCGTAATTTGTCTGTATACCATTTCACTGCATCCGGATTGGTGAAGTCCACAAGTCCCATTCCTGCCTGCCAGTTATCTGTCTGCCATACGCCCTTTCCGTCTGCACGTTTCAGCAGATAACCTTTTTCTGCGCCCTCTTTAAAGAACGGTGTGCCCTGTGCAATATAGGAATTAATCCATACACAGATCTTCAGTCCCTTGTCATGATATCTCTGAATGGTTCCCTTAATATCCGGGAAGCAGTCCTTGTCCCATTCAAAGTCACACCAGTGGAATGCTCTCATCCAGAAACAGTCAAAATGGAATACTCTCATAGGGATATCTCGCTCAAACATACCGTTGATAAAAGAGCTGGTGGTTTCTTCATTATAATTGGTCGTAAAGGATGTGGACAGCCATAATCCGAAAGACCATGCAGGCGGAAGTGCCGGTCTGCCCAGCATTGCTGTATACAGATTCAGGATCTCTTTTGGTGACGGACCATAGAAAAATACGTAATTCAGCTTTTCGCCCGGTACAGAAAATCCCACATATTCTACTTTTTCGCTGGCTACTTCAAAGGATACCTGATCGGTGCTGTCTACAAATACACCATATCCCTTATTGGTCATATAAAAAGGAATGCTCTTGTATGCAATCTGAGATGCGGTTCCGCCATCTTCATTCCAGGTATCTACTGTCTGACCGTTTTTCACAAATGCGGTAAAACGCTCGCCCAGGCCATAGACACATTCTCCTACGGAAAGAGACAGTTCGTTCATCATATATGGATGATATTTTTCTGTCAGATAATTTTCTTCTCCAAACATCGTACTCGGCTGTCTATCCCAGCGGATCAGTCCTATGTTACGCAGATTACAGGAAGTCAATACCTTGCCGTCTGCTTCAAATGCATAGGAAAACTGCTTCCGGTTCACACGAACCTGCAACACACCCGTATCCATGAGAGCTTCATCCTCAGTGATAGTAACTGTTGCTTCTCCGATCTCTTCTGTCTTCTCAAACTGTGGCAGATGCGCATCGTATCCTTCATAATGCCATGCGCTGACTGCGATGGTGCGGTCATTGCGTGCCACAAATTCTATAGTAATCGTCGGCATATTCAGAGTGCCGCCTCTGTCATTCGTATGAGCTGCCGGTGCCACGATTCGCATACCGCCCGGAATCTCATCTACATAATAAGCTTCTGTTGCGAACAGACCATTACTTCTCTCACTTCTCAGCCAAAATCCTTCTGTAAATTTCACGCTTTTTACCCTCCTGAGTTTATGTCTCTCTTCATTATTACTATGAATTCAAGAATGCCTCGGCATTCTTGCTGCGAGATGCGCGTCATGCAAAGCATGACATATTTCTTTTGCGCATCTCTGCAATCCTGCCGGAGGCTATATCAGATGAGGGATTGACTCCCACCACTGATACTAATTTGCTCCTCGCCACCTAAAGGACGCCACTGAAAAAGTCCTTATTTTGCGCAAAGTAGCACAAGATAAAGTATATTTATATGTTTTGCGCTACTATATATTGTATGTAAAAACAGTTTTTCAGTGGCGTCCCTAAAGAGGTGGGAGTCATCTCACATCTGATATATCTGTTGACAAGTTACTTTTTCTTCTGAACGCGATAAGGCTGTCACAAGAATCTCTTGCGGCAGCCTTTGTCGTGTTAACCTTTTACAGCTCCTGATACCATGCCTTTGATGATCTGTTTGCTGAAAGCGAAATATAGCACAACGATCGGGGCCATCGTAATCAGCATGGCAGCCATCTGTTTTGGATAATCAGATGCGAACTGTCCCTTAAACTGTGTCAGTGCCAGAGGTACGGTCTGCAGACCTACACTCTTAATCAGTACCAATGCGAAAGAAAATTCATTCCAGCAGGAGAATACCTGAATAATTGCCACAGTAACCAGGATCGGTTTGCAGATCGGTAAAATTACCTGGAACAGAGTCTTGCTGAAGGTACTTCCGTCAATTGCCGCTGCTTCCTCCAAGGATACCGGTATACCCTTCACATAACCTTCCACCAGGAAGATACCCATTGGAAGTCCAAAGGATATATATGGTAAAAGCAGTGTAAACCAGCGGTTGGAAAGTCCGCAGTTACGGAATACTACATAGATTGGTACCAGCAGTGAGTGTACCGGAATCAGCATACCCATCAGGAACATGGCATACAGTACACGGTTCAGCTTGAAACGTACTCTTGCAAGAATGTAACCTACAACATAACTGAACAGTACAATCAGAACAATGGAAAGTACGGTAGTACGTACACTGTTCCACATGGACTCGCCCAGATGATAATCCTTATTGGTCAGAATTCGGATATAGTTGATCAGTGTCGGACTCTTTGGCAGTCCAATGATATCCGCATTAAATGCACGTTTTTCCTTAAAAGAAGAATACAACATCCATACCAGCGGGAAAATACAGCTCAGTGAGAAAATCCAGAGAACCAGATTCATGAAAAATCCGCCGATCAGTTTACCCGGTCTGTTTGTTTTTGCTTTTTTATCCATGTTCTATGCCTCCTTTTCTCTGGTCAGTCTCTTGATCAGTCCCTGAGATCCGCCGATTACCAGGAGTGATAATACGAAGATCGCTACAGAAATACAGCTACCATATCCCATGTTTGTCTGACTGAAGGATACCTGGTATCCATACATTGCCATAACCATAGAAGCTGTTCCAGGACCACCCTTGGTCATAACATAGATGTTATCAAATGCTTTCATGTTACCAGCTACACACAGGGTGATACAAACCAGCATAGTGTTCTTAATCAGTGGTAAAGTAATATATAATGCCTTCTGGAAACCATTGGCTCCATCGATCTCTGCACTTTCAAAGATCTCTGTATCAATAGAAGATACTGCTGAAAGAATGATAACCATGTAATAACCTATGTACTGCCAGATCAGTGGGATGGATACATACAGCATAACCCACTTGGAATTGTTCAGCCATACCTGACACAGATCCGGTCTGCCGATGGCTTTCAGGAACCAGTTAATGATACCGTACTGATTGTGGTAGATCATATTCCAGATCAAACCGATACAAACTGCTGCAATCGTACTTGGGAAGAAACCAAAGGTACGGTGAATCGTTTTGAATTTCACCAGCTTGGAATTTACCATCATAACCAGAACAAAAGCAATACCAACCTGACCGATGATACAGATGACTACCAGATAAATGTTATGTCCGAATGCAGTCCAGAACGTTCCGTCATGGAATAACTGTGCATAGTTGGAAATTCCGGAAAATGTCTTTACCGGACCTCCTTTCCAGTCAAAGAAGCTGTAAAACAGCGCTGTAATCAATGGCACAAATACGGTAAACACAAATAATGCCACCGGAACCAAAAGATAGAGAAATATGGTTTTTTTACTAGGTTTTATAGTACTTAGCATCGAATCCTCTCCTTCCTGATTTGTAGATTCATCATATAAGAAAAACCCCGCGAATTCTTATATGATAAATCTTTTCCCTCTTTTAAAAAGGAACCGCCCGGCCCACTCACGCCGCGGGCAGAGCGGTTCTCATTTTCTTATAATTACACGGATTGTTCAGTGCATAGCTTATTTATTTAAGTAGTTTTCTTCGTAAGCTGCCTGTGCGTTAGCTGCTACGTCTTCTGGGCTCATTTCACCATTCATCATAGTCTGAAGGTCTGTGTTCAGAACTGACCATACAGCACTGTCGATGTAGGAGTCATAGATTTCGCAAGGATCTGTATCAACATAAGACCAGTTGTAGAAATCCTGTGTAATCTGATCGAATCCGCTAAGGTCAACATCATCCACTTTGGTAAGTCCGCCAAGTGCATAGTTTTCAGCTACATAGCTTGCAAATGCAGGTCCTGTAAGTTCCTGAGCCAGATCGATTGCTGCTGCAAGTTTATCAGGATCTTCTGCAACCTTAGGATTGATTGCTATAGCATATCCAAGACCAATATTCTGTGAGTTAGGAGCTTCTGTTGCATCTGCCGGCTGTGGAAGTACTGCAAAACCGATCTGATCGAATTTATCTGTTTCCTGCAGAGATGCCCAGATGTAAGATTCATCCCAGTTACCACCGATAAATGCTGCTGCATCGCCGGAGATGTAGTATTCACGAGCATCTTCATTTGTTACTGCGTTGAAGTCTTCGTTGAAGATCTTGGTTTCGTTGAACAGATGCTGTGTTTCTTTCAGAGCCGCTACGAATGTATCATCTGTGAATGCAGCGCCGTCTTTTGCGATCAGGCTTGAGAACCATTCCGGACCTGTGTATCTGTTGCCCAGAGTTGACAGGAAGCATGAGTTAGCCTGCCACTGTCCGCCGTTACCAAATGCGATAGTTGTAATACCCTGTTCGTTAAAGTATTCGGAAGCTTTTTCTACATCTTCCCATGTGCTTGGGAATGTATCGAATCCAGCATCTTTCCACATCTGTTTGTCGTAAATTACTACTGTACAGGTACCACCTGTCAGTGCAGGGAATCCATAGATCTTGTCACCAACTGTGAATGGTGTGAAGTATGCCTGATTATACTGATCATAATATGGTGAAGCTTTGATGGTATCTGTCAGATCCATAACCAGACCCTGATCTGCCCATGCGATAGTGTTCATACCCTGAAGTAAGAATACATCCGGAAGGTCATCAGCTGCTGCCAGTGTAGCAATCTCTGTCTTGTACTCTGCGTTAGCGATAACGTTCTGATTCAGTGTGATGTCCGGATGAGCTGCTTCCCAGTTAGCGATTGTAGTACGGAATGCATCAGATCCACCATTTCCATCAGCCTCTTCTGATGTAGAGTAGTGCATCAGTTCCAGCTCTCCCTTGTAAGCCAGATCTGTTGCTGCTACATCTGTAGCTGCTGCAGCGGATAATCCCATAGATGCTGCCATTGCAGATGCTAATGCGATACTAACTACCTGTCTCTTTTTCATGATGTTACTTCCTCCTTTAATTTAAATATGATATTAAGTTCTTTCTATCTGTTGCGCAGATTCCACTCTGCGTTAACATTCTCTGTTACGTGCGACCGTTGCACCCTTGAAAAGTACCCCATCTATGGAAAACTTATCAATCAGTGTTGTCTTTGGATGCTCGATCAGATTGATCAACTTGTGAGCTGCGGTACTTCCGATCTTACCGGTATCCTGACAAAGCGTTGTCAGTTTCGGATCCATCATCCGTACCAGTTCAATTCCATCGTATCCGGTAACGGATATGTCCTCCGGTATCCGAAGTCCTCTTTCTTTGATCACATTCATGCCTCCGACGGCTGCATAGTCATCCGGGTACATGATACAGGTTGGTGGATTAGGAAGATCCAGAAGTTCTTCGGTTGCTTTCGCTGCCATCTCCAGATTACGGTAAGCTGCTTGTTTTACGTATTCATCTGGAATATCCAGCCCATATCTCTGGGTTGTCCGGTAGAACCCGCTGAGCCGGTTCCTGGTAACCGGGGTATCATCTCCGTGAATGTAAGCAATCTTCTTGTGTCCCATGCTGTAAATGTAATTCACCAGTTCTTCAACACCCTGCACATTATTGGAAACTACTGCGATCTTACCTTCAAAAGTATGATCAATGGTAACCACCGGTAAGTCTGAGCGGATCAGATCCTGAATATCTTCTTCGTAGTACTTGAAACAGGCTACCAGTACTCCATCTACTCCCCGGTATCTGCAGCGTTCATAAAAACTCATGTTCTGTCCGCCTGCATGTCCGGCAATAAATGTGATGTCATATCCCTTTTCTTCTGCTGTATATTTGAAACTTTCCAATACATGATTGAAATACTCATGTGTCAGTCCGTTCATGGCAGCATCTACAAAAAGGACTCCTAAATTGTAGCTTTTCTTTGTCTTCAGTGCCCTTGCAGAAGAATTCGGAAGGTATCCCATCTCGTGTGCAGTTCTGATAATCAGATTCCTGGTATCTTCTCCGATATCCGAATACCCGTTCAGTGCCTTGCTGACACTGGCAATGGATACATGGCACTGTTTAGCGATGTCTTTCATAGAAACCATTGCGTCGTGCCTCTCAATTCTTTCTAGTCAATTTCAAATCCCTTAATCGTTTTCGTAACTGTATTTTATATCCTTTTGCACAAAAGATCAATAGATTTTCCAATATTTTTGATCGTTTTGACATCTTCGTCCAGTTGCACAATTGTACCTCAGTGCGCATTGTATATTTACTAGTACAAAGTTCCAGAAAACGCATCAAATTAACGAAAGGTTTCGTTCCGGTTTTCCCACCATTCTGTTTCTTCTATAATTCATCATTTTTCGAAAACACATTGCACTGTAGATCCATGCGCCTACATAAACATAATGCAGGTTTCCCGTTCGTTTTTATATATCGAAAAAACAGTTGCTTTTCTCTCCATCATCCGCTATACTTAGGGAAAGTCAAATTCATATCTTTTCGTTATAAAATTTTATTCTTTTCGGTTTTCATTTTCCGTTTTCGTTTTTTCGTTTTATTTCTTAAATTGTTTCCACACATTTTTTCAGTTATTTGATGGAGGTTTATAATTATGAAATTCGGTCATTTTGATGATGAAGCCAGAGAATATGTCATTACTACCCCTGCCACACCACTCCCGTGGATCAACTATCTGGGCACAGAAGGTTTCTTCTCCCTGATTTCCAATACATGCGGTGGATACAGCTTCTATAAAGATGCAAAGCTGCTGCGGATCACCCGTTATCGTTATAATGCACTGCCGATTGATTCTAACGGAAAGTATTACTATATCAAAGATGGTGACACCATCTGGAATCCCGGCACCATGCCATCCAAAACACCGGTAGATTCCTATGAATGCCGTCATGGTATGGGATACAGCCGTTTTATTTCGTCCAAAAACGGACTGGAAGCAAATCTGCTTGCCTTTGTTCCGGTTGATGCTTCCTGTGAAATCAACCGTCTGGTACTGACCAACCATTCAGACCAGGAAAAACAGATTTCACTTTTCTCTTATGTAGAATTTTGTCTGTGGAATGCCATGGACGATATGACCAACTTCCAGAGAAACTTAAGTACCGGTGAAGTGGAGATTGAAGGAAGCACTGTTTATCACAAAACTGAATATCGTGAACGCCGTAACCACTACAGTTTCTTCACAGTAAATTCTGATATTGATGCTTATGACACCAGCCGTGATGAATTCCTTGGACTGGGTAATGGTAATGCATTCCCAGATGCAGTTACAGAAGGAAAATGCCGTAATTCTGTAGCCAGCGGATGGTATCCGATTGCCAGTCATCAGATCAATCTGACCTTACAGCCTGGCGAATCCAGAGAACTGATTTTCCTGCTGGGATACTGCGAGAATCCGCAGGATCAGAAATGGGAAGCTCCGAATATCATTAACAAGGCTCCGGCTCATGCCCTGATCGAACGTTTTTCTACCGAAGAACAGGTAGCAAAAGCCTTTGATAACCTGCATGCTTACTGGGATCAGCTTCTTTCCCGCTACACGGTAAAGAGCCATGATCCTCATGTAAACCGCATGGCAAATATCTGGAACCAGTATCAGTGTATGATTACCTTCAATATGTCCCGGTCTGCATCCTACTACGAATCCGGAACCGGACGTGGTATGGGATTCCGTGATTCCTGTCAGGATCTGCTTGGCTTCGTACATCTGATTCCGGAACGTGCGAGAGAACGTATTCTGGATATTGCTGCTACCCAGTTTGAAGATGGAAGTGCTTATCATCAGTACCAGCCTCTGACCAAAAAAGGGAATCTGGATATCGGCAGCGGATTTAACGATGACCCATTGTGGCTGATTGCCGCTGTTTCCGCTTATCTGAAAGAGACCGGAGACTTCAGTATTCTGGATGAAATGGTAAACTTTGATAATCAAAAGGAAAAAGCAGATACACTGTACGAACATCTGCACCGCTCCTTTACCTATACCTGCACACATCTCGGTCCGCACAAGCTGCCTCTGATCGGACGTGCTGACTGGAATGACTGTCTGAATCTGAACTGCTTCTCCAAAGAACCTGGGGAATCCTTCCAGACTACCGGTCCTTCCGAAGGCCCTGTTGCTGAATCTGTATTTATTGCAGGTATGTTTGTAAAATATGGAAAAGAATTTGCAGATATCAGCCGTCTCTCCGGTCACGAAGATCTGGCAGAACAGGCAGAATCTGCAGTTGCCGATATGTATCAGACCGTTCTGGATGCCGGATGGGACGGCGAATGGTTCCTGCGTGCATACGATGCAGAAGGTAAGAAAGTTGGTTCCGACGAATGTGAAGAAGGTAAGATTTTTATCGAACCACAGGGATTCTGTGTTCTGGCTGGCATCGGTGTAGAAGAAGGACTTGCAGAGAAAGCTCTGGATTCTGTAAAAGAACGTCTGGATACCAAATACGGTGTAATGATTCTCCAGCCGGCATATACACATTACTATCTGAATCTTGGTGAGATCTCTTCCTACCCACCAGGATATAAAGAAAATGCCGGTATTTTCTGCCAC
The DNA here is from genome assembly GCF_014385005.1 of Jingyaoa shaoxingensis. Classification (GTDB taxonomy): domain Bacteria; phylum Bacillota; class Clostridia; order Lachnospirales; family Lachnospiraceae; genus Marvinbryantia; species Marvinbryantia shaoxingensis. The sequence goes on from NZ_JACRSZ010000008.1 coordinate 19,841, forward strand.
AACAATCCATGGGTATCTATGGCAGAAACTGTTATCGGACGCGGAAATCGTGCTTTTGAGATCTACAAAAAAACTTGCCCTTCTTATATTGAGGACATCAGCGAGATACATCGCACAGAACCTTATGTATATTCTCAGATGGTTGCCGGTGCCGATGCCAAATTCCACGGTGAAGCAAAGAACAGCTGGCTGACCGGAACTGCTGCATGGACATTCTGTAACTTATCTCAGGCAATCCTGGGTGTGCAGCCATCTTACAAGGGTCTGACCATCGATCCATGTATTCCGGAAGACTTCGGTGATTTTCAGCTTACACGTCGTTTCCGTGACGCCATGTATTACATTGATGTGGTAAATCCAGATCATGTTCAGAAAGGTGTTCAGAAAGTTACTGTAGATGGAAAAGATTACGACGGTTGTCTGATTCCTTTCGAAGCAGGTAAAAAAGAATATCACGTAACAATACATATGGGCGCTTAATATTATATAGATCCTCCATATTATAAAAGGAGCGGTGGATTCGAACTGATCGAATCTTCCGCTCCTGTATTTTTACGATTCTTCTTTTGCCCAGCCATAAGCATATTTTACTGCTTTGTTCCAGCCTTTTAACCGTCGCTGCCGTTCCTCTTCTGTGATCTCCGGATAAAACACCTGATCAACAGCCCAGTTCTTCTGAACTTCTTCTTTATTTTTCCAGTAACCGACTGCCAATCCCGCCAGATATGCAGCTCCCATTGCAGTCGTCTCCACGCAGCCCGGACGTTTCACCGGTGCATTCATAATATCTGCCTGTGTCTGCATCAGAAAATCATTGGCACTGGCACCTCCGTCTACCTTCAAAGCAGACAGATCAATACCCGAATCTGCTTTCATAGCTTCCAGTACATCATTGACCTGATAAGCAATTGACTCCAGCGTTGCACGGATAATATGATACTTATTTACTCCCCGTGTAATTCCTACGATAGTTCCCCTTGCATACTGATCCCAGTGGGGTGCACCCAGTCCCGTAAATGCGGGAACCACATAGCAGCCATTGGTATCTTTCACTTTCTTTGCCATGTACTCCGAATCCTGTGCGGAATCAATCATCCGCATCTCATCTCTCAGCCACTGAATAGATGCTCCTGCTACAAAAATAGAGCCTTCCAGCGCATAATTAACTTTTCCGTCCAGTCCCCAGGCAATGGTCGTTACCAGTCCATTTTGGGAGAAAACCGGTTTTTCCCCGGTATTCATCAGCATAAAGCAGCCTGTTCCGTAGGTATTTTTCGCCTCTCCTGCCGAAAAACAAGTCTGTCCAAATAATGCTGCCTGCTGATCACCTGCTGCCCCTGCAATCGGAATACTTCCGCCAAGATAAGACGGATCAGTTTTTCCATAGATACAGCTGGATGGCTTCACATCCGGAAGCATGCACTTCAGAATATTCAGTTCCTTCAGAATCTCATCATCCCACTGCAACGTATTGATATTAAAGAGCATGGTTCTGGATGCATTGCTGTAATCCGTCACATGTACTTCCCCTTTGGTCAGCTTCCAGATCAGCCAGGTCTCCACTGTTCCAAAAAGCAGTTCACCCTTTTCTGCCCGTTCCCGCGCTCCCGGCACATGCTTCAGAATCCACCGGATCTTTGTTGCAGAAAAATAGGCATCAATCACCAGTCCGGTCTTCTTCCGGAATACCTCCGTCAGCCCCTTTTCTTTCAGAGAATCGCAATACTCTGATGTCCGGCGGCACTGCCAAACAATGGCATGATAAATCGGTTCACCCGTATTCTTATCCCAGATAATCACTGTTTCACGCTGATTGGTAATGCCGATTGCCGCAATATCCTTTGCTGATGCACCAATCATGCTCATTGCTTCTACTGCGACTCCAAGCTGACTCGCCCAGATCTCATCTGCATCATGCTCCACCCATCCCGGCTGTGGGAAATACTGTTTGAATTCCCGCTGTGCCACACTGCACATCGTGCCTTTTTCATCAAATAGAATACAGCGGTTACTGGTCGTTCCCGCATCCAGCGCCATAATATATTTTGCCAAGCTTACGTCCTCCCTACTCGTGAATTATAGATTTTTCGAACTATGCATCCTGTACATCCGGTCATCGATTAAATGAAATCTACTTTGTCCCATCCGGCTTCGATCTTTTTCTTTAATTCCTCAAAAGACTTCAGACCACTTAATGCATCATACGCTGCTACGCAGGATGCCCCGGTTCCCGCAGCCAGATGCAGTGCATCTTCCGGTGTATAGCCATCTGCCATCGCTGTCAGGAATGCTGCAATCGATGTATCTCCCGCACCTGTTCCTGACAACACCTTTTCCGGTACATAACTCTTTTCAAAATACTCTTTTTCAGCCCATGCATCTGTGTCCAGGTCAAGTCTGTCACTGATCTGGGTCAATGCTTCTCTGGATGTACTGCAGAAATACATGCCTGGCACACCACACTTCAGAAGAAGAATCTTAGCTCCCATCTTCATACATTCCTGTGCCAGAGGCTTTACATCCTTCTCAATATCCAGTACCTCTGTCACATCTTTGCCTGCTGCGCGTTCCTGCCATTCCCGGAACCGTTCTTTGTCCAGCATATAACAGAGTTCTTCCACACTTGGGACAAAAATATCAATATACGGCATGACTCTCTCCAGCACATGATACCAGTCTACTTTTCCTGCCTCTGAAGCCTCATCCACAGCAGCCAGATCCATAGAAGTTGCTACGCCCGCTTCCTTTACTTTCTTCATCATCTTTACCAGTTCTTCGCCATCGTTCACATACATAGAACGCATGATTGGCGGATATCCAAAATGGAACAGTGCCGCATCCTTCAATTCTTCTTCCGAGATATCTTCTGTATAAAATGCATTATTGGCTCCCGGATTGTGCAGAAAAATCCGATCAATTCCCGGCACTGCCACAACTACCGTATAAGAAGTTGCCTCTGTGTCGGAAACCGACAGTTCCTCTTCCACGTCATATTTTTTCAGTACATTTTTTACAATTTCACCAAATGCATCATCGCCGATTTTTCCCATGAGAGAAACATTGGCTCCCAGAATCTTCATGGCAAGCCCTGTATTCGCCACCGCTCCGCCGGTGCTGACCGTTGCATTCCCCACTTCAATCAGCTTGCCCGGAATCAGCAATTCCTGAATCTTGCTCACATTTTTTCCCTGAATCGCCGGTGTAATATCCACACATATATGTCCTGCAACAATGATTTTCTTCTTCATAATATGTAAAAACCTCCTGTGTTTATAAACATAAAACAGACATGCAGGAACGCTTTTTTGTCCCTGCATGTCTATTTTACACAAGTATTTATTCTCATTCAAGTAAAACTTTGTCACATTTGTGTTGTATTCCGGTCTCTAATCTGTATCCGGCAACATCTCTTATACACTTAATTTCTTCTCCATAATCCATCCGCTGAACAGATATACCAGAATCGCTATAACCAGTGCCGCTGCAATATACAGTGCATACTGCAGATCCATATCAGACAGTTCCGGCAGATGATCCATTCCGGTTCCAAAGAGCCATGACAGAATCAGGAAAATCACAAATGCTGCCAGACCACTGGCCTTTTTTCCTGCCAGAACAGTTGCTGAAAGGATGACAGCCAGATCTGCATTCACGATATAAACGATCCAGCCTGCCAGCGCGGTAAAAAATACAAACATCATCTGCACAGGATCCACTGTAATTCTCATGCTGACATCCAGAAAGGACTTCAACATATCCATGACCTCTTTTACTCCTCCAATGTATGCTGTGGCAACCGTAAAGTCCAATGCTGCTACCAGTACAAAGAAAATACCTGTTACCAGAATCGAGATGCCATTCTCCAGTACTTTTGCCCCAAGAATCTCGTAGCTGCTGTGGGGTGTGAGAAATAACATATAACTCTGCTTCGTATTCAGATCTCTCTGCAGTACCATCACGCTCTCCAGGCCAATATAAGCGATACCGATCACTGCACATAAAAGCAAAAATATCTCTCCCATTGCCAGAAGATTATTCTTTTCCAGGAATATTCCCAGCAAAAATGCCACTTCTGATACTGCCGTAAGTGCCAGAAGAATAAGCTTGGAAAATGCTGTCTTGCGAAATTCGTATTTCATTAATTTTAACATTGTGCCTCTCCCCCATGTCCATAGATTTCACGATATAAGTCAACTACTGATTTATTGCGGTTCATGCGCAGATCTTCTACCATACACTGTTCCACCAGCTGTCCTTCCTTCATAAAAATGGCAGCATCCACTACCCGCTCCAGTTCATCCACCAAATGACTGGAAACCACCAGCGTCACATCTTTATCCACAGCTTCCAGTATACTGGTCATGATCTGGTCTCTCGCCAGAAGATCGATCCCGTTCAGCGGTTCATCCAGCAGATAAATTTTCGCACTTCTCGCCATAGTGACAGCAATCTTCAACTTCGCCATCATACCGGAAGACAGCTTCTTTGCCTTCATATCCTCTGTCAGCTCCATCCGATCCAGCATCTGCTGATAGCGCTCCATGGAAAAATCTTCAAAAAAGTCCTGATAATATTTTCCCACATCTGCCACTGACATCCAGTTGTAAAAATACGGCTCTGTAGACATATAGGCAATCTCCTTCTTACTCTCTTTTCCAACCGGAGTACCCTGATACAGCATCTCACCCATACTTGGTTTCACCAGCCCTGCTGCCATCTTCATCCATGTAGTCTTGCCACTGCCGTTCGGTCCCAGCATGGCATATACAAGTCCTGGTTCCAGCTTCAGTGATACGCCACTCACCGCCATCTTACTGCCATAGTTCTTCGTTACTTCTCTGCTCTCTAACATACTCTCACCGTCTCCTATCTGTCTTCCTTATATTCACTCTGCTCCAGAATGCGAATGGCTTCCTCCTGGGTATACCCAAGCTGCTTCATTCCTTCCAGGAATTCATAAATCAATGTTCCGGCCATCTCTCTTCTCATTGTCCTCACCTTCTCCGGATCCTGTGTCACAAAAGTTCCTGTGCCTCGTCTGGTAAAACAGACATTCTCCATCTCCAGTTCACGGTACACTCTGCTGACCGTGTTGGGGTTAATTGTATATTCCACTGCCAGATCTCTGACAGACGGCAACTTCGCCCCAGGCTCCAGCTTTCCTGTCACAATATCCCGCTTGATAGAATTTGCCACCTGCAGATAAATCGGCAGCGAAGGATTATATTCCATAGTTTCCTCCTCGTCCCAGGAATTGTATCCTGATATATCTGACCTAGTACATCATACTGCAAATAACTGTACCACATAACTTGCCTGAATTTCCCTCTGCGGCATCAGTCCAGTTAATTTTTGTATGCTGTACCAGTTCTCACACGTACGTTCTGTATTACTGTCATAGTTGCATAGTACACTAGTATTCTCGTTTTGTCAACCTGTATTTTATTCTTTTTTTATTTTATTTACCTTCTGCATGTAGTATAATTACAGGATGCTGGGATTGTTAACGTTTCATCGAAGCCATAACCATCCTATAACAGCTTTTGAGTTTATAATGATGCAAAGGAGACAGATATGTGGAAACGATCTGATTTAAAAAGAAATGCAAAGGCAGCATTAAAAGCCAATTATCTGAAATGCATGCTGGCAGGTATCATCCTCTTGTTTGCCGCCGGAAGCCAGACTATTGGCGGTTCTTCTACCTCCACCGTGCAGGATGCCAGTGATGCTTATTACCAGAGCCTGGCCTTTATGGACGGAACGCAGAGTTCTGAGAACCCTGTCCTGAATGACACCCTGTATCTGAATACCGACGGCGAACTGACTCCTGATGGTTATCAGGCCATCTATGCTCAGGCGGAGGGTCTGATACAGGATCCGTCACTACGCATGCTGCGACGGTTTGTGATGGGACCGATGCAAGTAATATGGGACAGTATTTCCGGTTTTCTCGGTGGAGCGGCATCCCTGCTTCTCATGCTTCTTGGCATTCTGGTACTGGATCCCATTGGTATCGGAGGCTGTAAGTTTTTTATCGAAAATGCACGACATAAGAATGAGCAGACTGGTCTGAATCACCTGACCATGGCATTTAAGGACCGCAACTATATGAATATTGTGCTTACCGTACTCTGCCGCGATATTTTTGTTTTACTCTGGTCCCTGCTTCTATTCATCCCAGGTATTATAAAGTCCTATGAATACCGCATGGTTCCGTATATTCTGGCTGAACATCCTGAGATGCCGCGCCGTGAAGTTTTCCTTAAGAGCAGGGAAATGATGTCCGGTGAGAAATGGAATGCTTTCAAACTGGACTGGTCTTTTTTCTTCTGGGATTATTTAAGCATTCTCACTTTCGGACTGGCAGGTATTTTTTTCGTATATCCTTACGAACACGCCACCAACGCGGAGTTGTACCTGCGTCTGAAGGGTGACCATACCTGGAATGCGGACGGATACCGCACCTGGGATAACTAAGAATAACACCGCAGGGAGCAGGAGCATATGAGATATTATATTGCCGACTGTCATTTTTTCCATGGGGAACTGAATGACCAAATGGACTGCCGGGGATTTGCCGACACAGAAGAAATGAATAACTATATGCTGAAAAAATGGAATGCAAAAGTCCGGTCAAATGATGAAGTGGTTATTCTGGGTGACCTGTCCTGGGGAAAACCTGACGAGACGAAGGAGCTGTTAAACCGCTTAAACGGCAAACTCTATCTGATCATCGGGAACCACGACCGCTTCCATCAGAACAATGCCTATAAAACTGACCGCTTCGTCTGGATGAAGCATTATGAGGAATTGAAGGATAATAAGCGTAAAGTAATACTCAGCCATTATCCGGTCATGTGCTATAACGGTCAGTACTATCGCAATGAAAAAGGCGAAAACAAGACTTACATGCTCTACGGGCATGTGCATGACACCATGGATCAGCGGCTGATAGAGCAGTTCAGTGATATTACCAGATCTACAGTCCGAACTGGACGGGATGGAAAAGAAATGCATATTCCATGTAACATGATCAACTGTTTCTGCATGTATTCGGACTATACACCGCTGACACTGGATGAGTGGATTATCTGTGACAAAGAGAGGAGAGAACAATATGGCAAAAGAAGTTAAAACGAATGCAATGCGCATTCTGGATAAGAACAAAATCCCATATGAACTGATATCATATGAATGTGATGAATTTATTGACGGGCTGCACACCGCAGAAAAAACCGGTGCACCTGTGGAGCAGTCTTTTAAAACACTGGTTGCCCAGGGGAAAAGCAAAGCTTACTATGTATTTGTAGTGCCAATTGCAGAAGAAGTGGATCTGAAACTTGCTGCAAAGACTGTTGGTGAAAAGTCCATCGAGATGATTCATGTAAAAGATATCAATGCTATCACAGGTTATGTACGGGGCGGCTGTACACCGATCGGTATGAAAAAGCTGTTTCCTACTTATATTCAGGAAAGCGCCAAAGACTATGATCAGATCTATGTCAGCGGCGGCCGTATCGGTTACACCTTAAAATTAAATCCGCAGGACCTGGCAAAACTGGTTCGTGGAAAATTTGCAGACTTTATCGTAAAATAGGAAACGCCTCTGCTATCATGCAGGGGCGTTATTTCTCTTGTATATTGCTTATCTGATCCATTGGTATCTCGCTCTGGTTATCCAGCAGAATCGTGCGCCGGAAGGTGTCCAGCTTCTGGATCCTTCCTGTTTCTGTTACATATCTTCCACCGGATTTTCTCGCATCGGGGCAAAAATAGGTAACCGAAATATCCGGATGACCCTGATATTTTTCCAGAAGTGTATACAGAATCTCATTCAGCCGTTCTTTTTCTCCTTCATCCAGTTCTGCTCTTTCTTCTGTCACTCTTGCCGCTTCCTGCACCGCTGCCTCATGTCCGGTCAGAGCCGCAAAAGGCGAGAACTGCGCAGCACGGTCATAGCGGGACATCTGTGGATGTTTTCCGGATACATGATGGGGCATATGAAGCATCTCTTCATAAGCAAAGGACACTTTTTTCTTTTCTTCGCTCATGCCTTATGTCCTCCAATCTGATCATTTCTTTGTCTTGCCATCGCGCCTTCTTCCAGATTCATTCCTTTCAATATGGCATTTTTCCCGAATTTCTTTTTAATGCTAAGCATAGCCTGCTGCATCTTCTTTTCTTTCTCCAGTTCCACATCTTCCTCTTTACGCTGCTTCTCCAGCACATCATAATCGGTAAAAAGGTCTAGCTGTTCAAATGATGTTGTCTGCTGAACTTCGCTTTCTCTCACCACATGATTCGCTGTGATGGTTATACGCCGTATCAAAAGCTCCGGATTGACAATTCGATCAAACAATTCTTCTGCTGCCTCCATAAGCAGCCTGGTGGACGCTGTAGCCTTCTTTAAATTTTGCGTCCCATGGCCGTGTTTTGGCACCTGGCGTCCATAATGATCTGTGGTAATCGGTCCATGATACTTCTTTCGAATCTCTGGTCTTGATAAATTTTCAATATCATAACCGATGGTCAGCACGATCTGATCTGTCACCATACCTTTTTCTACAAGATCCAAAGACATCAGATCTGTCATTTCTCTCACAACCAGTCTGGCATTCTCCACAGTGTAGGCACATTGAAGTACCATGCCGGAACAAATACTGTTATTTTCCGGCTTATAGCTTTTAATATCACTCATTTCTACCGGTTCCCAGCCCCAGGCATGGTCAATCAAAAGTTCTGCATTGATTCCAAAAAGCCGGTACAGCAGATCTTCGTTATAAAAATCTGTTTCTTTCCCAATGGAGCATCTGGCGATGTCTCCCATGGTGTGAATTCCATATTCTGCCAGCTTTCTGGCATAACCGCGACCCACTCGCCAGAAATCCGTAATTGGTCTGTGATTCCACAAAAGCTTTCGGTAACTGAATTCATCCAGCACTGCAATTCGTGCTCCATGCTCATCTGCCGGCATATGTTTGGCAACAATATCCATGGCAACCTTGCACAAATACAGATTGGTTCCGATTCCTGCTGTTGCTGTCATTCCTGTAACATCATAAATATCTTCCATAATTTTCGCTGCCAGCTCTTCTGCCGTCATCCCGTAGGTGCCAAGATAATGAGTCGCATCGATCATCACTTCATCAATGGAATACACATGTATATCCTCTGGGGCAATGTATTCCAGATAAATATGATAAATATCTGTACTGCGCTGCAGATAAAGCGACATACGAGGCTGCGACACAATATAGTCCAGTTTCCAGTCAGGATGTGCCGCCAGTTCCCCTGCATCTGCCGAAGATCCCGTAAACCGATGTCCCGGTGCCTTCTGCAGACGCTGGCAGTTGATCTCTTTTACCTTCTGCACCACTTCAAATAATCTGGCCCGCCCCGGTATTCCATATGCCTTCAGAGACGGAGACACCGCCAGACATATGGTTTTTTCCGTCCTCGAAATATCCGCTACTACCAAATTGGTGTCCATAGGATTTTTCTTCAACTCGCGACACTCTACGGAGGCATAAAAAGATTTCAGATCAATGGCAATATATGTATGCTTTTTTTCCGGCATCTTCCATCACCTCCGTCCCCAATGGCTCCCCAATGGCTCGCTCCTATGAACGATAATCTCCGTTGATCTTTACGTAATCATACGTCAGATCACATCCCCATGCTTTCGCCTGTGCTTTGCCCTGTTTTAATTCTACTAATATGTGAATTTCTTCTGCGGAAAGGATTTTTGCGGCAATTTCCTCTGAGAATTCTACTCCGGATCCGTCTCTGCAGACTGCAATTTTTCCGAATTCTGATTCAAAATCCACATCTACTTTATCAATGTCGAACTCTGCCTCTGCATAACCGATAGCACATAATACACGTCCCCAGTTCGCATCTTCTCCAAACATGGCACATTTCAGAAGTGGGGAACGAATCACACTTTTTGCAATGATAATTGCAGTCTCCTGATCCGGTGCACCGGTTACACTACATTCCAGGAGTTTGCTTGCCCCTTCTCCGTCTGCCGCCAGCATACGGGTCATGTTCATCATCACAATGTACAGAGCCTGACGGAAGATATCATAATCTTCCCCTTCTTTGTCAATCAGTTTGTTGCCTGCCAGACCATTTGCCATAACGGTTACGGTATCGTTAGTAGAAGTATCTCCATCTACACTGAGACAATTGTAGGTAACTTTTACCACGTCACTTAATGCTTTCTGAATGAGTTCCGGCGTGATCGCCACATCAGATGTAAGGAAGTTCAATGTAGTTGCCATATTCGGATGAATCATACCGCTTCCTTTTGCCATTCCACCCATACGGCAGATAGCATCACCAATTTTGAATTCCACTGCTACCTGTTTCATAACAGTATCTGTCGTCATGATGGCATAAGCAGCCCGGTCATTTCCGTCTGCCGTCATACCTTCTGCCAGTGGTTTCATATATTCTTCAAAAGGCTGAATAGACAGTCTCTGTCCAATAACGCCTGTTGATCCGATAATCACTTCTTCCGGTTTGATTCCAAGCTGATCTGCCGCCAGTTTGCATGCTTTTTCTGCAATCTCAATACCGTCAAAATTACAGGTATTGGCATTCTTGGAATTTGCCAGAATTGCATGCGCGATACCATGGCTCTTTTTCAGATTCTCACGTGTCACAATGACCGGCGCACCCTTTACTTTATTCAGTGTATACACACCAGCTGCACTGCAAGGTTCTTTGCTATATACCAGACACAGGTCATTTTTCTTCTTATCCGGATTAATTCCGGCATTTAAACCATTTGCCACAAAGCCCTGCGCTGCGCAGACACCGCCGTCTACATAAGTGTAACCTTCAAAATTTTCTAACTTCATTTCTTCATCCTCCTCACCATCAACTTAGTTCTATTATAAACACATTTCCTGATTTGCAAAGAAAAAAATATTCCATATGAGATAGTTTTGATCGGCAGAGCCAGAAAACTCCGTCACCACAGGAGACCATCATGACCATTCAAAATCTCAGATACATCATAGAAATTGCCCGCTGCCATTCTATTTCCAAAGCTGCAAAATCGCTTTTCATGACCCAGTCAGCGATTTCTAATGCGGTTAAAGAAACAGAAGCCGAACTGGGTATACAGATTTTTAACCGCACCAGCCATGGCGTTACCCTCACTTTTGATGGAGAAGATTTTTTGCCTTATTGCAAAGAAATTGTTGCAAAAATGGATTATATACAGAATCGGTATCAGAATCGAAGTTCTGCTCGGATGAATTTTTCTGTTTCCTGTCAGTATCTTCCTTTCGCTGTGCGGGCATACCGCATTTTTCTCTCTGCGTTGTTTTCCCTATTCCACCTTTTCCATAAAAAGCAAGTTTCATCATGTTTATTTTCCCTTCTGCATAGGTAAAAAGACTCTGATCCTAACGACCAGAGCCTTTCTTATCAATAAACCTTTTTATCTGTACCATATAATATCTGTAATATCATTCATTTTACACCATAACAGGTTCATATGAGCAGAAATCCCAATAGATCGTTGAGAATAAATGCTGACTTAGGATCTCCGCATTCTTTTTGCCTTCCCAGTGACATTTACAAGATGCTCCCCATTCACAGTGGCGGTACCGTATCAGATTCACACTGATTTCCATATCAATTGCTCATTTTTCATTTTCTGCTTACTATAACACATCTGTTTCCGAATGAAAATCGAATATATTCTATGACTGGCTATCGTTTTTTTCGATGGGCATTACAAATACTGCTTTATGCGACAGATATTATACAGCGGAATATTGGTCATCCATTCTTGTTCTCTATAATCAGACATGGATGTGCGAACCGCATATGCCGGATGATGTTTTTCACAAAATGATTTCAGGCTTTTAGCTCGCAAATTTTCTTCTGCCTTTACCTCTACTGGCAAAACAGAGTTTTTGCCCTGTAACAGGAAATCAATTTCCCCGCTTGACTTTTCTGTAGAATAATAGTATACCTCTACACCAAGATCAGCTATAAATTGCTGAAGCACATATTGTTCTGTTAAAGCTCCCTTAAATTCTGTAAATATCCGATTCCCGTCTATGATGACTCTGGCATCCAAATCCACCATCGCTATAAGCAGACCAATATCCAAAAGATATATTTTGAATGCATTCAAATCCACATAAGCTTTTAGCGGAAGATCTGGTTTTTTGATTCTCTGTACTTTATGAATCAATCCGCAATCCATCAGCCACTGAATCGCCAGTTCAAAGTCTTTAGCTCGCGCTCCTTCTCTGACCTGCCCATAAATGTACTTCTTATTTTCCTTTGCCAATTGCATCGGAATAGAATTCCACACCAGATTCAATCTTGGAACCAATGTAGCTTCTGCGTGTTTGGAAAAATCCTGCTGGTAATAATTCAACAGATTTTTCTGAATCTCACGCACTTCATTAAAATCTTTTGTGTCAACATAACACTGCACGACTTCCGGCATCCCACCAACATAATAGTATTCTCTGACACGATCCATATATTTTGATTTAAACATCGTAACCATATCTGTATCAGAGCTATCCAGTATCTCGACAAATCTCTCTTCTCCCAATGCACACAAGAACTCCCGAAAATTTAAAGGATACAGATCCATAAAATCCACTTTTCCCACAGGAAAAGAAGTTCCTTTATGCATAGCTACACCAAGCAGCGATCCTGCTGCCACAATTGCATATTGCGGTGCTTCTTCACAGAAATACTTTAAAGCTGTCAATGCTTTCGGTACTTCCTGCACCTCATCGAAAATCAATAGTGTATCCTGACTGTCTATGGATACACCAGTCTCAGCACTAATGGCAAGAATCATTCGTTCAATATTAATGTCTCCTTCAAATACCTGACGCATCCTGATATTACTGTCAAAATTCACATAAGCTGTTTTTTTGAAGCAAGTTCTTCCAAATTCTTTCATCAGCCATGTCTTTCCAACCTGTCTGGCTCCTCGTATAATCAGAGGTTTTCTGTTCTTTTTTTCTTTCCACTGTTTTAATTTTTCCAATGCAAATCTATCCATCCTCCACCTCCTGCTTATAAGTTACTTCATTTTCTTTATTTTATTCCCGGATTTTATCTTCGTCAACATTTTTTCGGTGGAAAAAACGTAGTATATACGCATTTTTTCGGTGGAATATTTGAAATTATACGTAAAAGAGACTGTCCGGAAATAACCAGACAGCCCATCACTCTTAGTCACTATTCTTTATTTTTTCCATTTAACAGAATTGCTCCGACAAATAACCACTGCGATAATCCCTATATAGATCGGAAACAGGCTCGTGACATGCTCCCACCACTTAAATCCCTAATTTTGAAGTGGGGGCTTCTTGCTCAATGGCTCTACTGAGCCAAGTATCTACAAGCTATCCTCGCGTGCCCCGCGATTCGTTTTTACCCAGTTATGGGATATTTTCATTGTCTGGATACAGACACTTCCCATTTATCCTGCTAACAACATGCGCCGTGCTTCTTCACGTATATTGATTGCTGCATTCAGATCCCGATCTATCCGATTTCCACATGTACAAAGATATACTCTGTCCGAAAGTTTCAGTTCTTTCTTTACACTGCCACATTTACAGCATTTTTTACTGGAAGGGAAAAAACGGTCTACACGTACCAATTTCTTTCCTCTCCATGTCAGCTTATATTCCAACAATTCCCGAAACTTTCCGTAACCGTTATCCATGACACTTTTTCCAAAATGCATACACTGGCTCATTGCTTTCATATCAATATCTTCTACTGCAACAACATCATATGCCTCTGCCATTTCATGACTCAGCTTATGTAAGAAATCTTTCCTCTGGTTTCGGATTTTTTCATGACATAATGCAACACGTTTTTTCTGTCGGTAATAATTATTACTTCCTTTCACGCAATGGGATAACTTTCTTTGTTCCCTTGCCAGCCGCTCCTCACTTTTTCTGAAGTATCCTTCATTTTCCTTCTGTATATCTTCAGAAAACACAGCCATTCCATGCATTGCATAATCAATTCCAAGTATCTTTGCGTCTTCATAATCAAATTCTTCTGCTTGGTTTTCACAGTCAGATTTTTCATATAATAGACTTGCATAATACTTTCCGGATGGTTCCATACTTATTGTTACAGATTTCAGGAAATATTTTTCTGGAATATCACGATGTTTTTTCATACGGATCCATTTCAACTTCGGTAGTTTTATCCGATGATCTTCTACCTGAATATTTCCATTGACCACATTTGTCGTATAGCTTTTTCGGCTCCTGTGTTTTGATTTGAATTTTGGAAAGCCAATCTTTGGATCCCTGAAAAAATTCTTATATGCCTTTTCCAGATGCATCTGCTCATTTGCAAGTGCCAGGGAATCCACTTCTTTCAAAAATGGATATGCTTTTTTATACATCGCCGGTGTATTTCGCAGCATTTTTTTCGTTGCTTCATATTCCCGTATCTTATCATTCAACATCTGATTATATAAAAAACGACAGCAGCCAAATGTTTTTGCAAGCAGAACTTCCTGTTCTCTGTTTGGATATATACGAAAACGGTAAGCTATATTCATCTTTTTTTCTCTCCCTGCGTCTCGATATAATTACGGATAATATCAATCGGTGCACCACCCGCTGTCAACAGGCAGAAACTTTGACTCCAGAATGCTTCCTTCCAAAGTCTTTCCCTGATCTGTGGATATTCCTTTTTTAACAAACGGCTGCTTGCACTTTTATACGCATTGATAAATTTACTGAGTTCTGATTTTGGCTGTGCCCGAAACATAACATGCACATGATCAACATCATGATTCCATTCTTCCAGTGTGATTCCATAATCAGGTGCAATACGTTCCAAGATCTCTTTTGCACGTTCTGAAATCGGATCATCTATTACTTTTCTTCGATATTTCACTACCATGATCAGATGGTAATACATCAAATATACTGAATGTGCATTATGATCCATTTTATCTATATAATCAGTCCTTTCTATCCTTTCGACTGATTATAGTATACCACACTTCGCATTGCAGAACAAGTGTTCTGTTTTCTTTTTCTGCAATTCATCTCCCACCTGTAGAGGAAGGAGAATTCTTGCTAACTTTTATTAAAACGCATTCTGCAAATATCAGGATTTAAGCTGGATGATCATAAAGTCCGCCTGGAACTTCTGATTGCTTTTGAAATCATGGATGAAATGCACATAAAATTGTGATATGATAAACAACATGAAAGACATTTGTCCGCATACAGGAGAATATTATTATGATTACATTAAATGATTATTTATATTCCGGCGATACCGTTCTGAAAATCCTGCAAAAATACATCTCTGACCTGCGCGGGGATGCCCGGCGCACGCACAATGAAATTGACCTGATCCACAGTAATTTTCTTCTGCAGATTAAGGAACTGCTGGAACACAACGATTTCCTGACCGCACAGTCCCAGCAGATCCGGGAATTTTATAAATATATGGCAAAAGAATACCCCTTTCTGGCTTTCACGTTCAAGGGGCGTATTAAATCACTGATCCGTGCTGAGGAAAAATTCAATGGTTACATTGTGGAGTATATTTCTGATTATTACAGTGAGCATGGTACTTATCCACCTGTGGCTGACTTAAAAAACAGGCTGAACTGTTTTCGGGATCTGATTGCCTACCGCATCGTAATCTCTATTCCCAAATGCCATCTGAAACCGGGACAGGACCGGGAAACGGAAGAATTGAAATATCTGTATCGGATTGCCAATGTCCTACCTGAATTTCTGGAAGAACGCGGATTTACCACCGAACCGGCAAATGGTGTAAAGTACAGCACTTCACCACTGATGAATGATGATGTGAAACCATATTACCGGGACTATATCTGCGATCAGAATATCTATGGCTACCGTTCCCTGCATATCACCTTTTACGATAACAGTTCAAGGTCTTATATGGAGATGCAGCTTCGTACCAAGACCATGGATGATATTGCCGAGATCGGTTCTGCCAATCATCTGAATTATGAAAAACATCAGGAAAATGAGCGCTCCAAGCGAGATCTGATCCCGCGGGGAGAAAACGTCTATTTTGACGAAGCCTACGCCAGAGGCATGCGTCTGCTTCAATTAGATCTGTCCGAACTGGATGTGAATATGTTCGCTGCCATCAACAACAGCCTGATCAACGATGGATGCGGACTGTTCCGTGGACGTCTGATTCTTCCTTATGAGCACCTGTCCAGGTTTCAGAATGATTTGATTGACTGATAAATGATTCTTTTCACAAAATCATACTCCATATCATCGTCGTTATAACGGAGCATAATGTTGAAAATATAATCATTTCCGTCGCAAATTTTTCATCAGAATCATATTTTGATGCCAGCATGCTGGTAGTTGCACCTGCCGGCATAGCTGCCAGTAATACCGATATTCCTGTTACAAGTGCATCAACGCAAAATAACAGACACGGAATCCACACCAGTGCCGGTATTATAAGCAGACGAATCACCGTGTAATATATTACCTCTTTATTCACTAATTCCTTCGGATTAATTTCCGCCAGGATCATTCCGATTACCATCATAGAAGCAGGTGTCAGGCATCCAGAAAAAGAAGACAGTGCTTTCATTATAAAATCTGGCAGAGTCACTTGGGTGAGCATGAAAAAAATTCCAACTATACAGGCAATAATGCACGGATGAGTTGCTACTTTCTTTATAACTTTTTTCTTATCTGTCTCTCCTGAAAAAATAGCAAGACCTGCGGACCACATCACAATTCTCTGCGGAATTAAATATACGGATGCAAGTGCCAGTCCCGCACTTCCATACACTCCCTCTGCAATCGCATTTCCCAGAAAGCCAGCGTTAGAACAAATAATACCATAACGAAGGCAGTTACCTTTAGGTGTCTCCTTTTTGCCATACAGCACCTTTCCCAATACTTCACATCCTGTCTGGATCAACAGCGATATCAATAAAATTTCACCAAACTGCATCAATGTTTTTATAGAGAACTCAATCATAAAAGACTTCACAATACTGCACGGCAATATGAAATCAATCACAAGATCCGTCATATTCTTCTGTCCCGTTTTTCCAAATATTCCTGTTTTTTTCAGTACAACACCTGCCAGAATCATCAGACACATGGCAAGCTGCAAACTAATCATTTCTCTCATGACATTCTCTCTCATCGTATCATGTTATTCAACTTCTATTATATTTCATCTGGTAACTGTTGAAAAATCGGAATAAGTGCTATGCTTTACACTTATCCCGATTCTTGAAAAGGAGATTGTTGAAAGATGTATTGTTTTTATACGATTTCACATCCGATTTCTTTTAACTTCTCATCTACCCATGGACGAATATAAGTTCCATCTTCCAGAATATGTTTCATGATATCCGCCTCTTTTTTCTCTACTGCCAGAGTCGCATCCGCAATTTCTTCTGCAATTGCCGGACTAATGATAATCACACCATCATCATCTCCCACAATAATGTCCCCAGGATTTACCACCTTTCCACCAATTACTACTGGAACATTTATTTCTCCAGGTCCATTCTTATATGGACCATTTGGCGTAGCAGAACGTGCATATACCGGGAAATCTTCCATTGCTGCAAGACCGCCTCTGTCACGAATAGCTCCGTCACACACAATTCCTTTGATTCCTCTTGTTTTACAATAAGTGGCCATTAGTTCACCAAAAATCGCACGATCATCAAATCCTCCGGCATCAATGACGATCACATCTCCCGGTTTTGCCAGATCCATTGCTGCATGGAACATCAGATTGTCTCCCTGTGGTACACGTACAGTAAATGCAGTTCCTAGGAGCTGACCTTTTCCGATCGGTTCAATTGCTTTGTCTACTGCCGCAATTCTTCCCATATTATCATCAATGTTTGCCACAGGCATATCTTTGAAACGTGCTACCAGCTCTTTTGCCGGACGTTCAAAATCTTTTCTTATTTTACATCCTACTGACATTTATTTTTCCTCCTAATTATACAAACTGGTATCCAGTTTCTTTTTCTATTACACTACGATCTGCTACATTTTTCCCAGGTATTACACCTTTTATTACTGCGTCTGGTACCAGGTTGCAAACCATACTAATCTGAGTCTTCTTCGCTCCGACACCGTAAGAGCCGCTGTGAGGGCCAAGAATAACGTTATCCATCAGTAATAATGGATCGTCTTTTTCAATCGGCTCTTTTTCTACGGTATCCAGTCCGGCATACAAAATTTCGCCGTTTTCAAGTGCCCATGCCAGATCTTTCTGATTGATCACCGGTCCACGGGAAGTGTTGATGATCATGGCAGTATTTTTCATCTTTCGGAACGTTTCTTTATTAAAAACATGTGTAGTCTCCGGAGTCAGATTAACATGAACGGAAATAATATCACTTTTTTCAACCATTTCTTCAAAAGTAACAAATTCAACATGTGGATACTGTGCTTTGACAACATCTGATACGTACGGATCACAGGAGATCACTTTTGTTCCAAATCCTCCATGGAAAATATCGTGCAGATATCTTCCGGCAGCCCCAAATCCATATAATCCAAGTGTCAGTTCCCGTACATCTGGCGGAAGCAGATACTGACATTTTGGCCAGTTGCCTTTTCGAATCTCTTTGTCATAATAATTGGTATTTCGGATCAGCCCCATAATCATGGCACATGCCAGATCTGCCAATTCCTTTGCACAGAATCCCGGAAGGTTCAATACAATTACTCCATGTTCTGCTGCTGCATCCAGATCAATAGAATTCACTCCTACACCAAAACGCTGCACAAATTTTAAATCAGGCAATGACTCAATCACTCTTCTAGTCACAGGCGGATTACCTGTTCCAAGAATTGCCATTGCATCCTGACAACCTGCAATAATTTCATCTTCGGTGGTAAAATGTTGAAGTTCTAAATCAATTCCCGCTTTCGCATAAGCTTTTTTTACGGTTTCCAGTTCTTCTGATGTTACGCTTCCGTAATCTTTATCTACTACTACTGCTTTCATTCTTTATATCCTCCAAATCAATCCTGTATCTTTACATTCCAAGCAATGCCGGTAATGTTAATGAAATCTGCGGTATAAATGCAATCATCAACACAAAAATCAACGATGCAATCAGATATGGTGCCACCCCTTTTACTACCTCTGCAAAACTCACTTCCGATGTAGCGGCAGACGTAAACAGATTTAATCCGAACGGTGGTGTAATAAATCCAACAATCAATGTTACGCTGAACAGGATTCCAAGATGCATACCATCCAGTCCCAGTTCAATTCCAATCGGAATCAGAATTGGAGCAAGAATAACAATAGATGATACTGTCTCCATAACGCATCCAACCAGTAATAACAGTACAACCAGAAGAAGCAGATATACGACTTTATTACTCAGATATGGCAGTAACGCATTTGCAATTGTTTTTGGAATATTGGCTGCTGCAAGAATCGTGCCAAATGCATTAGATGCTCCAACAATAAATACTACCATTGCAGATGTTGTCACTGTTTTCTTCATAGCATTTATAAGTTTCTCCACTGTAAGCTGTCGATAAGCCAGGCCAAGAATCAACGCATATACCGCTGCTACTGTAGCTGCCTCTGTAGGTGTAAAGATTCCCCCATAGATACCACCAAGTACAAGTACCGGAAGAAAAATAACTCCGAGTGCTCTCCAGACAGAATGAAGCAGTTCTTTTGCTGTATAATGTTTATGTTCTGGCTTTATGCCTTTTCTCACAAAAAGAATCGTATTCGTAATGATGAAAAGTAAGCCTAACACAATTCCAGGCACCATAGCTGCCATAAACATTGTCGGCACAGACAGTCCCATGGTAGTTGCATATACAATCATGGCTATACTTGGGGGAACGATTGGTCCCAGTGCCCCACCAGCAGCCAGAAGCCCTGCTGCCTCTGTCTTAGTATATCCGTTGCTGGTCATAGTCGGGATCATCAGTGCACCAATTGCGGCAACTGTAGCCGGTCCGGAACCTGTCAATGCTGCAAAAAACAGACAACAGATAATTGTGATGGTTCCCATACTTCCCGGAATCCATCCGAACAACTTTTCCACACAGTCTACCAGACGCTCTGACAGGCCGCCCTGTTCCATCAGATACCCGGCAAAAGTAAAAAGTGGAATTGCCAGATATACAAAAGTATCCATACCTATTTCCATTTTCTGTGGAATAATAATCATTGGCTTCAAACCGGTTATCAGCAAAAATCCCACTACAGAAAGTTCAATGCTATAAGCAATTGGTACTCCGAAAAAAATCAAAAAGAAAAGAAGGGCAAATATAATTATTGCGTAGGTCATACCGGTCATTTGTCTGTTCCTCCTTTGATCATTTTTATGTCATCCACAATGTTTGCTATTGCATTAATTACCATACCAAGAGCTCCAACAGGAATACAGGCATAAGTATAAGACATTGGAATGCCAAGCCCTGCACTTCGCTGTTTTGCGGTCATCTGTACCAGATTAAATCCGTATTTCAGAATCACGAATGCCCCGATAAAAATCAGTATCTGAATTATCAGATCATGGCTTTTTTGTAGTTTTATTTTAGATTTTAAAGAATCATTTAAAATAGATACCACTGCGTGTCCGTAAGTTCTGACGCAGATACTTGCTCCCAGCATACTCATCCATACAAATGCAAATCTTGCGACTTCATCTGTTCCTGATAAAGAAGCATTCATGATATAACGGGTAAATACCTGAATGGTTGTGGCAACAATTACTACAATCAGAAGAATTACAGAGACGCCCATATATGCTTTATTAAAAAAATCATCTACTTTTCTAAGCATTTTGCCTTCTCCTGTCAAATATTCTGTCCTTAATTTTATTTCCGACAGGTAACTTGTACCTGCCGGAAATAATCTGTTATTATACCCACGTCCTATCGACCAAGCTTTGCTTTTACAGTATCAAGAAGATCCTGCCCAATTTCACCTGCATAGTCATCATAAATGGTAGAAGCTGCCTCAGCCAAAGATTCTTTATCTTCTACTTCATTTACAGCCAGTCCATTTGCCGCCATCTCATCAATAAATTCTTGTTCCTTATCCTGTACAAATTCACGTTCCGCATCTGTTGCTGCTTTTGCTGCTTCCAGCATCCATCCCTGTTCTTCCTCACTCAGAGTATCCCATATGGACGCTGCTATCTGAATCTGGAACGGAGAATAAAAGTGTCCGGTCAGTGACATATATTCACAGATATCTGCATAACCCGTAGAATGAATAGAAGAAATCGGAAGTTCCAGTCCATCTACTGTTCCCTGCTGAACTGCTGTAAAGGTTTCACTGAATGCCAGTGTGGTTGGATTTGCACCCATTGCCTTAAATGCATCTACATAAATAGCCGTCTCTGGAAGACGAATCTTCATGCCAGACAGATCATCTGCACTGTTAATCGGTTTTCCATTGCAAATCACATGACGAAATCCTCCATCGCCAAAGCCCAGTGATTTTACACCCATATTATAAAGATTTTCCTGCATTGGTCCTGTGATCTCTTCATCATCTAAAATAGAATATGCTTCCTCACGATCCATGAACATATATGGAAGATCAAATACCTGCCATTCCGGATCAAAGGACCCAAGGCTGAAATTTGTAATGAGAGCCATATCTACAGTACCCATCTGCATGCCTTCAAACATGTCCCGTTCTCCCCCAAGAACAGAGTCTGTTACAATATCAATACCAATACTTCCACCTGACAGTTCTTCCAGTTTGTTTGCAAATGTTACTGCATAGTACTGATACTGATCATCATCTGAACTTGTATTCACATGTCCTAGCTGGAATGTTTTATCTGCTGCCATTGCAGACATAGATGCCATAGAAAGTACTGCTCCTGCAGTAAGCATAGTTGCGACGATTCTTTTTGTGTTTTTCATAGTAATCTCTCCTTTTAAATTTTTATAAAAAGTCATACGCCCTGTATAACTGAGCTCCTTCTTTTATTGTAGATTCTACCTTGATCAGATGTTTGCCTTCATACAAATTGTCATATCTGTCATGGTAATGAACCGGATGTTCCACAATACGTAAAATTGCAATATCAGCCAGTCTGCCTGCTTTCAGAAAACCATCATGATCAATCCCCATTAATCTGGCAGGAACATCTGTGCATCGCTTCAGAATATCTTCAAATGACATTCCCAGATTCAATAATTCGGAAAGTATGTATGTAAAAGAATAAGTTGGCGCCTTGAACGCTGACAGCATACTTAAATCAGAACTGATGATATCCGGCAAAAATCCCTGATCAATTGCTGCTTTTGCTATTTTACCGGAAAAATTAAATGCCCCATGCCCAAGTTCAAACAGTACGCCTTTTTTTCTTGCCTCCCATACCTCCGGAAGTACCCTGTCATTATCATCCAGAATGGTATTTCCCTTCTGATGATACATATGGCAGAAAATATCTCCCGGTCTCAGGCGATCTAATGTTTCACTTACCTCCCCCGGCGAATCTGTAATATGTACAGAAAGTCTCAAGCCCAGCCTTTCACCCAACGCCACAGATCCTTCCAATGGTTTCAGTCCAAGATCTCCTACAATATTTTTACTCTGCCTGAGCTTCAAACCAATAATTTGATTCTTATACTTCTCAACAAGCATTTCGATTCTTTCTGTATCAAACATTGCCGGATCCGGATTTTCATTTATCTGATGTGTAAGCTGACCTATTGTTGCAACATTAAGAAAACTCTTAATTGTCATAATACTATTTACCACATTATGGCGGTAAAATGCCTCAAAATCGGCAGCTCCTGTAGATCCTGCATCTACCATGGATGTTACCCCGTTCGGAATCTGGACCAAATCCGCCGGTAACGAAAAATCACTGATTCCATAAGCAGCATGTGCATGAAAATCAACCAGCCCCGGTGTAACATAACATCCTCTGGCATCTATTGATCTGACAGAATCCTGATCTGTGAGATCACCAACCGCCGCAATATGACGTCCATTGACCGCCAGATCACCTGTCTGTTTCAATCCACTTCTTGGATCCAGGAGAATCCCGCCCCGGATTATTAGGTCAAACATATATTTTTTCTCCTTTCTTCCTTTTCCTTTTTATTGTTTATTTTTATCATTATTTTTTGTATTGTTATATTTTTATCAACACTATATACAATTTTTATTAATTGTGCCTATATTATTTATGCATCTTTCTCATTTCCTGTCTTTATTTTATGCAATTTTATTGTGAAAGTCCAATTCCAATGTTATTATATATATTATAACTTTTATATTATACTGTAAGGGAGCTCAAGACTATGATACCTGGAAATTATGAGTATTTTATTAGCATTGTTCAATGTGGAAGTCTGACAAAGGCCGCTGAAAAACTGTATATTTCTCAACCATCTCTCAGCCAGTATCTGAAACGACTGGAAAACAATCTTGGTGTGGAACTGTTTGATCACGGCTCCTCACCTCTTCGTCTTACTTATACAGGAGAACGTTACTACCATCATGTATTACAGCTCCAGAAAATGGATAAAGAATTGCTAAAAGAATTTCAGGATATCAAAAATGACGTAAGCGGACGCCTTCGTCTGGGTATTGCCCTGTGGCGCGGTGCCTGCCTGCTTCCTGAAGTCTTTCCCTGCTTCCATAAAACTTATCCTGAAATAGAAGTAGAGTTATTTGAGGGTCGCTCTAATCAGCTGGAATCGGCTCTCCTTCACGATAACATTGACCTGGCAATTATGAATCTTCCTCACAACCTGAACTACGGAAAACTCACCTGTGAGCGAATTATTGAAGAACCCATCCTTCTTGCTGCTCCAACCACGCATCCTGTCATTCAGGAATTACTTCAAAATTGTCCATACCATGGTTCTTATCCTGTAGCACCATTAAACGTTCTGAATCAGCTTCCACTGATTATCACGAAACCAGGACAGAATCTGACTCATGAAATCAACTATTTTCTTGGAAGAAATCAACTGGAACCAGAAATATTAATGGATACCGGTAATCTGACTACTGCAATTAATCTTACAGCCCGGAACGTTTCCTGCACTTTTGTTCCGGCAGAAGGTGCAAAGGTATGCAGCCACCCAGGAAAAGTTACTTTTTTCATGATGGATGACCCGGATTTTCACTGGCCATTGGCTGCCGTTTATAAAAAAGATTCCTATCTTCCCAAAATTGCACAATTATTTATTTCTACTCTGCGTGAAACACTTGGTTCACTGCAAGACGAATTTATGTAATTAAAAACAGGATAGACGCTATTATTTGCGACTATCCTGTTCTAACATGTTCTTTTGATGGACGATTTTATCCTGCGAACAATGGACCTTATTATTCACTGTCTGTAAAGACTGGAACTGTCTTACATCAAATTATACTCTTTGCGAAGTTCTTCCTTCATTTTTTCGTATTCTTTTTCCCCCATCTGATATAGCCTCCAGCAGGATTGCATATTAAAATCCCCCGCTGATCTGATATTGCATCAGACCAGCGGAGGATTCTTCTTTATCTTTCCTGATCATATTTTACAAATGCATCTACCTTGGGCTGTGAACCGCAGCCTTTTACGAATTCATTTGTAAGGAATTCGGTTGTCAGAAATTCTCTTTCCTTGCATCCTGTTGTAAATGCACCCATGCAGATGATGTTAGCGTCATTACTCAGTCTTGCTCTCTGGGCAGAGTAATAATCTGTTACCAGTGCCGCATAGGCACCTTTCACTTTATTTGCCGCGATGGACATTCCGATTCCGGTTCCGCAGATCAGGATACCGCGGTCATATTCACCGGCTGCTACGGCTTCTCCGACTTTTATGGCAACATTGGCATATATCGGATCTTCACTTCCAAAGTCTGAAACTTCTCCGTATCCTTTTGCTTTTATGTAGTCCATCAATTCTTCTTTTTCTTTCTGTGCATTCGGGTCACAGCCTATTGCAATTTTCATTTTGACACCCCCGGATTCCTTATTCTAATACGGATTTCATACCATCTGCCATTGCCTTCAGCATGATACAGCAGGATGTTGCTCCGGCATCCAGAACACCTCTGGAACGTTCACCCAGTCTGCTGGAACGGCCATACTTTGCAACCATGTCTTTTGTAGACTCTTTTCCCGTCTCTGCGCAGTCCTTCATTTCATCCAGTGCCTGTGCAAAGTCTTTTCCTTCTGCTGCGGCTTTCTTCATGCACTCCACGCATGGATTTAAGGTATCTACCAGTGTCTTATCGCCAGGTCTTGCATCCACGATACCATACAGTCCTTCCAGTCCTGCTTCCAGCATTTTTGCAAATACTTCCAGGGTAATGTCTTCTTCCTCTTCAGCAGAATCTGCCATGTCCATGAAAATGGTTCCATAGATCGGTCCCATAGATCCGCCGATCTCATTCAGCAGAACCATTCCAAGGTCATTCAATCCGTCTGTAAATGTGGTTTCATCTTCTCCCAAACGTTCCCCATAGGTAACAAATCCTTTGTTCATATTCATTCCATGGTCTCCGTCACCGATCAGGCCATCGATATCACCCAGATACTGTTTATTTTCATGAATGGCCTGTACCATATTCAGCAAAATCGGACGGCCTTTTGCGTTCTTTACTACCATTTTTCTGCGCTCCTTTTATCTCTCATGAAATCCCATCGTATACGCTGGCATATCCAGCATTTTCTTTAATTCGTCGTCCAATTTTGTTATGGTAAGGGATGCTCCCATCATATCCATCGAGGTAAGGTAATTTCCTACATATGATTTATAAATATGTATTTTTTTTGCATCAAGTATCTTTGCCACCTCATTATATAATACATACTGCTCATTCAACGGTGTTGCTCCCATACCATTAATCAGTACACTTACCTCATCACCTTCTTCAAAAGGATAATCCGGAAGAATAATATCCGTAAGCCGCTTCGCAATTCCGGCTGCACTTTCCAGTTTGCATACTTCCATTCCTGGTTCGCCGTGAGGACCAACCCCCACTTCCATAGTTCCTTCTTTAATTTCAAAATTCGGATGCCCAACTGCCGGCAGTGTACAAGGTGTCAACCCAACCCCTGCACTTCTGGAATGATCTACTGCTTTTTGTGCCACACGAATCACTTCATCCAAATCTGCGCCTGTAGACGCCATAGCTCCACCACATTTATACATAATGATTTCACCTGCAATTCCACGTCTCTTTTCACGCTCTGCAAGTGGTGCGCTTGCTACATCATCATTACAGCATACTGTTTTTACCGTCAGACCCATTTTTTTTGCCATCTTGACAGCCATTTTTACATTCATGTTATCACCGGAATAATTACCATACAGACACGCAACACCTTTTCCGCCATCTGCGGCTGTGAATGCATCAAGAAAAGCTTTTGCTGTAGGTGATGAGCAGATCTCTCCGACTGCCACTGCATCACACATTCCTTCTCCACAGAAACCGATAAATGCAGGTTTATGTCCGGAACCGCCTCCCGTCACCACTCCAACTCGTCCTTTTGTGGACGTTTTTGCCCGAATTGCTCTTGGATTATCCGTCGGCTCCACAATATCTGCATGCACTCGCATAAAACCTTCCAGCATTTCATCTGTAATATTATCAGGATTATTCAATATTCTCTGCATCGCTTTTTCCTCTTTTCTGTTCAAATATCACTTTGCGAATGATTCTGTTGAATCCTTCTGCATCCCACGCATTTCTTCCGATTCCAAGTCCATCTATCTGCTGCTGCTCTATGAGTGGCAGAGCATTTTCTTTATCCACACTTCCACCATAAATAATCGGTATGCTGTCCGCCCTGTCCTGGCCATATAATTCTGCCAGGCAGTTCCGTATGATCTCATGACTTTTTTCTGCATACTGAGGTGAAACTACGGCTCCCGATACCCCAATTGCCCATACCGGTTCATATAAAATCCGGAGCAGATGTAATTTCTCTGTTGATACCCCCTGGAGACATTTCTTTAACTGAATTTTTAATACTTCTTCTGTAATCCCCTGCTGCTTTTGCTGCTCTGTTTCCCCTATACACAGATAGACACAAATATCCTGTTCTGTTGCCAGCAACACCTTCTTTCTGATTTCTTCATTACTCTCATTCATCTTGCAGCGCCGGTCCGAATGTCCTGCCATCACACAGTCGACTTCCAGTTCTTTTAACATTTCTATTGAGATTTCCCCGGTATAACCGATTTCACGTCCCCCACATACATTTTGGGCTCCCAAAAGAATGCCTCTTTTTTTCTCACTGCTTTTTACAGCATACAACGCTGCATATGGAAGCATAACTGCAATCTCCACCTGCATACCGCCAAGATCTGCGACTTTCTGATTCAATTCTTCAAAATACTGAATACTTTCTTTTATTCCTTTTGACATTTTTGTATTTGTCACAAAAAACAAACGCTTATTATTTTGCATTTTCCAGCCTCTTTGCATTCATTTCTCGAATCTTTGCATTTCTGCTGATCTTTGCCTGCATCATATTGATCAACATAATAACCAGAAGCATCATTCCCCAGATCAGTTTCTTCGAATACGGTGAAAACTGCCATAATGTAAATGCCGTCTGCATTAACTGCATACAGAATGTTGCAATAAAGACACCGTACAGTCTTCCTTTTCCACCTGAAGGACTGATTCCGCCGAGAACCGATATCATAATAACCTGCAGCTGATAACTGTCACCGTATCCGCATCTGGCAGAGTTCGCCCTTGCCATGATCATTAAAGATGCAATACCCGCCATCAGACCGGATATGGTATATATTCTCATAATTACTCTTTCATTATCAATGCCGGCGAATCTGGATGCTGTATGATTTTCTCCGATATAGTGAATCTCATGACCTAATTTTGTTCGATCCAGTGCCAGAATCAGAACAATAAATACGACGACAGCTGTGATAAATACGATTGGGATACCGGCAACAGAACCAGATCCGAATTTCAAAAACGATTCCGGATAACCTCCAATACTGTTGCCACCTGTGATTCCCATTGCAAGTCCGGAAAACAGTGTCATTGTAGACAACGTGGCCACAATTGGGGATACCGAAAACTTAGATATGATAAGTCCATTCATCAGACCACACAAACTGCTGACGATCACCGTCACAATTATTGCAACCAGAATCGTTACCACATTTCCCGCCTTCTGAATGTCGAAAAATTTTCCTGTCAGAACCATTGCCGCCAGAAGACTGGATAAATTGGCATTTGCCACGATGGACAGGTCAATACCTCCCTGAAGCATACACAGCGCCATTCCAAAAGCAAGTACCGCTACTTCTGAAAGCTGAAACGCCATGCTGGAAAGAGTCTGTCCGTTAAACATACTGGTTCCAAAACTGGCAAGCATGATTACGCAGATTCCCAGGAAAAAGATAAACAAAATGGCCATTGATATATCCCTGTTGAGATACTCCTTTAACTTCTTCATATTTTCTTCCTCCTGTGCTATTCTGTGTAAATAAAGTTCTTTCGATTCTGTACTCTGTTCTGATAAGATGTGGACATAATACTGATCAGCAAGACAATTCCCATGAAAAAGTCCTGCCATGCAGCAGACAGTCCCAGATAAACCAGGGTCTGATTAAACAGAAAATACAGGATCACTCCCAACAATGTTCCAAATATTTTTCCGTAACCTCCACTCGGCTTCGCACCGCCAATTACCACGCAGGCAATCACGGACATTTCCGTTCCGACCAGAGATACCGGATTGACAGAATTCGTACCGGCAATATAGATGATTCCCATGATTCCTCCCAGGAATCCCGCATAACCGTAAATAAACAGTCTCAGTAAAGTTACATTAAAACCAGCTCTTCTTGCCGCTTCATTATTACATCCCAGAGCGAAAATACCTTTTCCGATCAATGTTTTATGTAAAATAATGTAGGTAAGCAGTACACATAATACTACCGGTATAATAAATACCGATAATCCGATTTTGCCGCCATACTGGTTTACTGTGGTAAATATCTTGGCTGAACTCAATGCACGGAATTGTTCCGGAAGATCACTGGCTCCGACATTCTTGGTTCCGATCAGAATCGTCATAACTCCAAAGAATACACTTGCAGTTGCCAGAGTGATAATAAACGGTTCCAGTTTCAGAATATTAATTAATACTGCGTTGATCAGTCCCAGAAGAATACCGATTGCAATTGAAATCAAAAATGCCAGAAACAGACTTTTTATATTACACCACATGCAAATTCTTAAGGATGCATATCCCCCGAATATTGCAACTGCCGGAAAGGATACATCAATTCCGCCTGAAATCATAACCACCAGAACTCCCATTGCAAGTATGGTCGTTCCTGCAGCAGATCTGACCATATTAAATAATGTAGTCAGACTTAAAAATGCCGGATTTCTCATTGCAACAATGATGCAGTACACAACAATAATTGCAATCAGAAAGCGCTGTGTTTTGTCAATTTTTTTTAATCCTTTCATGATTGCGCCTCCTTACCTGCTTTTTTTCCGGATTCTACCAGCGCATTAATCTGCTCTCTGATATCCGGAGCCTGCATTTCTTCTTCAGAATATTCTTTCACTACTTCACCGTCAAACATAACCACCACTCTGTTACAGTTGCTGACGATTTCTTCCACTTCATCCGAAATAATAATGACACCAATTCCGGCCTCGGCAAATTTCTGAATATATTCATAAATTTCTGATTTGGATCCAATATCAATACCAACAGTCGGTGTATCCAGAATAAATAATTTCGGATGAGAAGCTGCCCATCTGGCAATCAGTGCTTTTTGCTGATTTCCACCGGATAATGTATTGATCAGTGTTTCTTCGTTATATACCTTTATACGAAACTGCTCTATCGCATCTTTCGCTAATTTGCGTGATTTATTTTGATCTATATTTCCTAAGAATCCTGTTAATCTTTTCAGAATTGCTGCTGCTACATTTTCATTGATACTCTTCTGCAGAAACAGTCCCTGTATTGCACGTTCTTCCGGAACCAGTCCGATTCCAAGATCAATTGCATCCTGCGGACAGGAAATCTTCACCGGTTTTCCTTCCATACAAATCTCTCCGCTGTCCGGTTTATTTAAGCCAAAGATTGAAAGTGCCAATTCTGTACGTCCTGCTCCAAGAAGACCTGTCAGCCCTAAAATATCTCCCTTTCTCACATCCAGACTTACATTCTTATAATTTCCTGCCTTACTGAGATTTTTTACTTCCAGCAATTTAGTATGATCTTCCTGTTTTCTCTCATATTGCTGATATGCTACTTCTCTTCCCGTCATATAAAATGCAAGTTTTTGTGCATCCATATCCGCTGCCGCGAAATCACCTATTTTTTGTCCGTCTCGGATTACTGTAATACTGTCTGCAATTCTCATAACTTCATCCAGTTTGTGACTGATAAATACTACCGCTATATTTCTCTTCTTTAATCCCATGACAATATCAAGCAGACTGTCTACTTCATTTTTCGTTAATGCCGTCGTAGGTTCGTCCATAAACAGAAGCTTTGCATCCAGTGCCAGTGCTCTGCAGATTGCAATCAACTGACGGTTTGCAATCGATAATTCCTGAATACTTGCGTCCAGCGGGATATCTACTCCAATCAGTTTCAATGCATCTTCTGCGATTTTACGGATCTCTTTTTTATTTGTCAGCGGTTTTCCTTCCTTGATGAGTTTGTTTATTGCGATATTATCTGCAACAGACATTTCCTGAAACAGGGACAAGTCCTGGAAAATAACCTGAATTCCTTCATCAATGGCCTGTTTTGCAGAATGTTTCGTACAATCTTTCCCATTTATCCGGATGGTTCCTGATGTACACTCTTCTACCCCTGCAATAATTTTTACAAATGTGGATTTTCCACATCCGTTTTCCCCTGCGAGACATTTAATCTCTCCCTCTTTAATGGTAATGCTCACATCATTCAGTGCCTGTACGCCTACATAACTTTTACAGATATGCTCTGCCTCTACTATATTCTTTGCATTTATCATCGAACATTGCCTCCATTTATTTTTAAAAGAAGTGCGGGCCTGTTACCCGCCCGCACACCTTATTCATCGAAATACGATTTAGAATGGATAGTCATCTACATTATCAGCATCGAATACTAATGGTGCATTTCCGATTACCAGATTTCCATCGACTGTAACTGTTTCATATCCTTCTTTTGTGAATGAAGATTCACTTGTAATTTCTTCACCTTTTAAGATATTATAAGCAATCTCACATGCTGTATAACCTGCGTCTGCCGGTCTCCAGCAAAGACCTCTGTACTGTGTTCCGTCTTTGATATAAGCTCCGCCCTGTGATGGTGTAGCAAGACCAACCAGTTTAATATCTGTACGTCCCTGTTCTTCCAGTGCAAGTGCCATACCATTGGAAGATGCCGCACAGTCTACCAGACCTTTCAGATCCGGATATGCTGCGATTGCCTGAACTGCCAGATCATAAGCTGTCTGTTCGTTATTGTCATCTTCTCCAGGAATTCCGTCCGGGTTAACCAGTTCCATATCCGGATAGTTTTCTTTCAGGTAATCAACCATAGAATTGAACCACTGCATATGAGTTGTCATTCCAAGTCCGCCAACCGCTGCATAATACTGACCTTCTCCACCCATTGCTTCTGCCAGATACTGACCGTATAATGTTCCGAAATAATCGTTATCGAATGCTTCCAGGTCATAATCTACATAATCCAGTATATCGGACGCTTCATGTGTAACAACAACAATGCCCTTATCTCTTGCTTTCTGAAGTGTCTCAGCTACTGCCTGCGCATCTACAGGTACACAGCAAATTGCATCTACACCCTGGGCAATCAGGTCTTCCAGCATAGCATTCTGTTTTGCTGCGTCAGAACCTTCCGGGTTAATTTCGTATGAATATACATCCTCGTGATCAGCATTGAATTCATCTACACCGGTACGCATATCATCAAACCATGCAATACCTTCTGTCTTTGCGCAAAGTGCAATTGTGTATTCTGCATCTTTGTCTGCTGCCACCGCCGGAACTGCCATAGACACTGCCATCGCTGCTGCAAGTATTAACGCCATTCTCTTTTTCATTTTTGTAATCCTCCCAAGATTATATATTTATATAAACACCCCCACGTGCCTATATCGTTACTCTACATTCCGGTGACGCATGGACATTTTTTCAAATGTCAGATCCGGAATTTCATCTACGAGTGTCATAACAATCACATCAAATACCATTAACAGACACTGTTCAAACAGATTTCCCATTGGCTGAAAGGAAGGTACCACAGGATCTGTCCCTCTGTACACACAGGCCGGGATAAAGAATACCTGATCTGCTACTTCTTTCGCTGTTTTTCCACTTGGAGAACCGGTTACCACACAAATGTATGCTCCTGCTTCTTTTGCTCTTCTGCAGACATAATCAATATGTCCTATGCTTCCATCCCCCAGCGTTGCAATCAGAAGATCACCTTTACCGATATGCGGTGTTGTATCATCCCAGATCCAGTGCACTTCTTTTCCCATATGCATCAGTCTCATTGCAAAGGCTCTGGTCATCATTCCTTCACGTCCGACTCCAATGCAGAAAATTCTGTCATGTTTCTTTATGAGCTCTATAAACTCTCTCATGCTATTCTGATCCAGTGTTTCAAAAACCTGCCGGTATTCTTTCAGCATGGTTTCGTATTTTTCTTTATAATCCATTGTGTTTACCCCCTTTATCAGAACATATAATCCTCTATATTCTCCGCAGTATATTCCAGCGGCGCACTTCCATAAGCAATTCCATCTTTGACTCGAACAGATTCATATCCTGTGGCCTTCAGATCAGTTCCATTTTCCACTGTCTGTCCCGATGCCAGCAAATAAGCCGCATAACACACTGCATATCCCGCATCTGCCGGTCTCCATGCAAGAATACTGATCAGTGAACCGTTTCCCAGAAAATCTGTTACCTGGGACGGTACTGCCAGAGAAACAACTTTCACTTTATCTGACAGTTTTTTCTCTGAAAGCGCATTGCACACGCCGGCGCCATATGCGGAACATTCGATGATTCCCCCCAACTGCGGATAATTGTCTACCAGATATTTCGTGGCTTCATAGGCACCTGCCAGAGAATTCCCATCCTCCTGAGGTTCCTGTGTCAGGCACATCATATCCGGATAATTGTCTTCAATATAACTGACTGCTGCCTGATACCATTCCATATGAGTGTCCATATTTCTGCTTCCCACTATCCCGGCATAGTATCCTTTACCATCCATGGCCTCTGCAATATTTTTTCCAAATAATTCTCCGAATGTCTTATTCACAAATGCTTCCACATCCAGATCCACCTTATCTGCAATACTCGGTGCTTCATGTGTCACTACCACAATCCCCATATCCCGGGCTTCCTGTATCACGTCCACCAGTTCCTCCGGATCATTTGGTACAATACAGATGGCATTCACACCCTGTTCCATCAGACTTTCCACGATCCTGACCTGTCCTTTTGCATCATTCGTCTCAGGATACTGCATGGAAACATTCAATCCGATATCTTTTTTCAATTGCTCCACACCGGTTTCCATATCTTCAAACCATGGATCACTCTGTTTTGCAATCATTACAATCTGATAACCTGCAGGATCTGCCGTTGCCAGAACGCTGCTTTCCTGCATGATCATACAGGCACCGCATATCAACCCCGCTGCTGCAAGCTTTTTCCATAATGGTTTCTGTCTTTTTTTCATTTTGACCTCTTCTCCATCTGTAGTCTGACCTGCGATTTTCCTGCTTTCATTAATTTATCTGACACAATTTATTATAGTTCCGGGCACTTTGATTGAACATAAAAAAAACCGACCTCTGATTTTAAAAAACCGATTTCTTCTATTTATCTTTCATTTTTTGCCTGTTTTCGTGTTACACTGAGAAAAAGCCCAGGCAAAAGGAACTACTGACATGAAAGAAAAAATGTTATCGCACATCAGAAATTTTTCGTTGCATTCTAAAATTACTCTGATTGTATCTCTGGCCGTGATACTGCTCACAACCATGTCCATCGGCGGCATTACCATGACCATTAATTCCGGAAATGCCCTGATTTACAAGGCGCTTGCCGGTTCACTGAATTATACTTCTTCTGATATTTCTTCAAAACTGTCTAATATTGAATCTATGACAAATATGATTGTAACCAATAGTAACATCCGGCAGAATCTGATTATTCTGAAGGATGAAGATTACGAAATTAAAAAGAAAAATGCCAGGAGTAATCTGGAGCGTCTCCTGACCGATTATCAGCAGACTTATAAAAATAACAGTATTGGTTATATCAGCATTTATTCTAATGATATGCATGTTACCAGCTATGAACCGGGATGTTCTTCCACTCCTGCTCATGTGCATACCAGCATCATTGCTGAAACAAAGTCCAACTCCGGTTATCCTGTATGGGATACCTCTTACTGCGGGACACATGGATTGTTCCTCGGCCGGGAATCCAGACAGGTGAAGCATCTTTCTTTTCGGACACTTGGAACCGTCATCGTCAATGTGGACCTGAAAAACCTGATTGCCTCCAGCACACAGTCTATTATTCTGCCCGATAATATTCAGTACATTCTGATGGACGAAAACGATAAAGTTTTTTATTATCCGGATAACTTTACCTTAAAACAGGCTACTGAATTATCCAGAAAACTGGCATCCGACTATCAGGTAATTAACCTTGATCGTACCTCTTATTTTTCAGTACAGGGGGATCTGGGTGCCAATTCCTGGCGTTACATCTGTCTGTTTCCATATAGTACGATGGCCCAAACGATCCACAGAACCGAATTTGCTGTTTTTGTCCTGATTCTTCTTACGCTTGCTCTGATTCTGTTTCTGACCAGAAAACTGGTTGCTCTGACTCTGTCAGATGTCTCCGTGCTTGTGGAAAAGATGAATACCTTTTCTAACAGTGATACGCTTGCCTTTGAAGTCGATCATTCCTATCAGAACCGGACAGACGAAATCGGTATCCTGCATAACCATTTTGATGATATGGTGCGTCAGACTCAGGATCTGATCCGTCAGAATTATGTCAGTGAAATTCTGACAAAAGAGGCTCAGCTCAAAGCACTGGAGAATCAGATCAACCCGCACTTTCTTTACAACACACTTGAATCTGTTAACTGGCGCGCAAAAGCAATCGGGGAATCCGATATTTCAGCTATGGTAGAAGCGCTTGGCGGTCTTCTGCGTGAAACAATCAGTGTCAAAGATAAAGTTAACTCTCTGAAACACGAACTGCAGACTGTATCTCATTACATGACCATTCAGAAAATCCGTTACGGAGACCGGCTGCAATATTGCGAACATGTTCCGGAGACTCTGTTGGATATTGAACTTCCGCATCTGACGATCCAGCCCCTTGTGGAAAATGCTATCTACTATGCGCTGGAAGAAATCATTGAACCATGCCTTATAGAAGTATCCGCACGTCAGGAAAATGATTTTTATATAGTGTCCGTAAAGAACAACGGCTCTCAATTCGAAAACCATGCCCTGGAAAATATGATCAACGGAACTTCTTCCGGTCATGGCTTCGGAGTAGGCATTCTGAACATCCAGAAACGCATTCAAATCATCTACGGTCCCCAGTATGGTCTGGAACTCTGCAATGAAAATGATGACATTGCACTTGTAAATATTTATCTTCCGGGAGGGCATCATGATAAAATTACTCATTGTTGACGACGAAAGAATTATACGCGAAACCATCGCCTCACTGATTGACTGGGATTCTCTCGGCATTTTCCTTATCGGAACTGCGGAAAACGGAATCGAAGCCTATAACAGGATTCTGGATGACTATCCGGATATCGTTCTGACAGATATCAAAATGCCCGGTCTGAGTGGACTGGATCTTATCCAACGCATAAAAGAAATTAACCCTGATACCCAGTTTGTGATTCTTTCCGGGTATGGAGAATTTAAATTCGCACAGCGTGCCATGCAGTACGGTGTGAAACATTACCTGCTGAAACCATGTAACGAAGAACAGATCATTGCCTGCTTAAATTCAGCCAAACAGGACTATCTGAATGCTCTGGCTTCTAAAAATGAACCCGCTCCATCATCTCAGATCATCCAGCCGGTTATTATGAAAAACATTCTGACCTATTATCTTCAGACCCCAACAGAATGGATGCAGGAAAATCCGTCTCCCTATTATCAGTACACCAGTGTAACACAGGAGCCGTATACCCTTTTTTATATCTATTTCATTACACAGGAAACCTTTCTTTCTATCTGTAATGATCTGTATGAAAATATAACTGCACGTTATCCGGATATTCCTTTCCACCTGTTTTATGTGAAGGGAACTATTATCTGTTTTTACCAATCCAATCCTGACATAGCCGCAAGCGTCCTTTTATTTCTGGCAGATTTGAAAACACAGGCCTGCGGTCTGCTCTCTGAATACAAAAAATCAGAATACGATTCTGTCCATTTATTAATGACGGATTTTGTAAAACATATTAAAAATTATGAAGTTATCTATCAGGTAATCGATGATTCCGCTTTACCGATTTATAACTATCATGCTGTGGTAAAAGAACTGTATCGTCTGACTGATCTTGCGTTTTCACTGGATCTGGATACAGCTTTAACAGCTCTGGATGAACTGCTTGCGCTTCTGAACGATATATCTGATCCGGAACTGTTACGCCAGCAGGCTTCTTCTATCATCATTTATGCCATATCCAAACAGACGGAACCGGACATGACAGACGCAATGAAGTATCTGGTTGCTATCAATCAGACGGAACCAAATGATTCTGTCCTCCTGTCTGTCCGCGGGAAACTGACGGAACTGTTTGAGAATTACCATAACTGCAGTTCCTGCGTAAGCCTCAGCCAGAAAATCATCACCTATACGGAACAGAACCTGGAAAAATCCGGTTTATCACTGAAATGGCTTGCGGAAAATTATCTGTTTATGAACGTCGATTACCTGAGTAAACGATTTGCCAAAGAAACAGGAATGAAATTTTCCAAATACCTGACTGATCTGCGTATCCAAAAGGCAAAATATTATATGGAGCAGAGCACCTATAATGTACAGGAAATCGCTGAACTGGTAGGCTGTGGTCAGAATCCACAATATTTCAGCCAGATATTTAAGAAAAATACCGGGCTGTCTCCAAGCCAGTATCTTGCCAGTCTGTTCCATTAAGCACATTCAGAAATATAAAAGCCCCATTCCATCTGGATCATTACTCATACCAGAAAAATGGGGCTTTTTTGTTTTTAATTATCTTTCCTGATCATATTTTACAAATGCATCTACCTTGGGCTGTGAACCGCAGCCTTTTACGAATTCATTTGTAAGGAATTCGGTTGTCAGAAATTCTCTTTCCTTGCATCCTGTTGTAAATGCACCCATGCAGATGATGTTAGCATCATTACTCAGTCTTGCTCTCTGGGCAGAGTAGTAATCTGTTACCAGTGCCGCATAGGCACCTTTCACTTTATTTGCTGCGATGGACATTCCGATTCCGGTTCCGCAGATCAGGATACCACGGTCATATTCACCGGCTGCTACGGCTTCTCCGACTTTTATGGCTACATTTGCATATATCGGATCTTCACTTCCAAAGTCTGAGACTTCTCCGTATCCTTTTGCTTTTATGTAGTCCATCAATTCTTCTTTTTCTTTCTGTGCATTCGGGTCACAGCCTATTGCAATTTTCATTTTGACACCCCCCGGATCCCTTATTCTAATACGGATTTCATACCATCTGCCATTGCCTTCAGCATGATACAGCAGGATGTTGCTCCGGCATCCAGAACACCTCTGGAACGTTCACCCAGTCTGCTGGAACGGCCATACTTTGCAACCATGTCTTTTGTAGACTCTTTTCCTGTCTCTGCGCAGTCCTTCATTTCATCCAGTGCCTGTGCAAAGTCTTTTCCTTCTGCTGCGGCTTTCTTCATGCACTCCACGCATGGATTTAAGGTATCTACCAGTGTCTTGTCGCCAGGTCTTGCATCCACGATACCATACAGTCCTTCCAGTCCTGCTTCCAGCATTTTTGCAAATACTTCCAGGGTAATGTCCTCTTCCTCTTCAGCAGAATCTGCCATGTCCATGAAAATGGTTCCATAGATCGGTCCCATAGATCCTCCGATCTCATTCAGCAGAACCATTCCAAGGTCATTCAATCCGTCTGTAAATGTAGTTTCATCTTCTCCCAGACGTTCCCCATAGGTAACAAATCCTTTGTTCATATTCATTCCATGGTCTCCGTCACCGATCAGGCCATCGATATCACCCAGATACTGTTTATTTTCATGAATAGCCTGTACCATATTCAGCAGAATCGGACGGCCTTTTGCATTCTTTACTACCATTTTTCCGTGCTCCTTTTAAACCTGTGTCAGACCCATTGTATTGCAGTCCAGATCAATCAGTTCTTTTAATTCATCATCCAGTTTCATAACGGTTAAAGTTGCTCCCATCATGTCCAGGGAAGTAAAATAGTTACCTACATATGCTTTATGAATGCGAATGCCTTTTTCCACAATCAGTTTTTCGATTTCATTATACAGTACATATAATTCCATAACCGGTGTAGCACCTAGGCCGGATACCAGAACAACTACTTCATCGCCGGATTCAAACGGATAATCAGGTAATACGATATCTGTCATCCGTTTTGCCATCTTATCAGCGGTTTCCAGTTCACATACTTCGATTCCAGGCTCTCCATGATGTCCGATGCCCACTTCCATGGTTCCATCTTTGATCTCAAAATTTGGATGTCCAACTGCTGGCAGGGTACAAGGGGTCAGACCGATTCCCACACTTCTGGTGCTGTCGATTGCTTTCTGTGCAGCTGCAATGACTTCATCCAGATCTCCGCCAAGAGATGCCTTTGCCCCGCCACATTTCCACATCAGAATTTCTCCGGCCACTCCGCGGCGTTTTTCTCTCTGATCCTTTGGTGCAGAAGCCACATCATCATTGGCAACTACTGTTTTGACTGTCAGGCCTTCTTTTTTCGCCATTTTAACAGCCATTTTTACATTCATGTTATCACCGGAATAATTTCCGTAGAGGCACGCTACACCTTTTCCGCCATCTGCTGCTTTGAATGCATCCAGGAAAGCTGCTGCTGTAGGAGAAGAACAAATCTCACCAACTGCTGCGGAATCACACATATTCTTTCCAACATATCCGATAAATGCCGGTTTATGTCCTGATCCGCCACCGGTTACCACGCCAACTTTTCCTTCTACAGGTGCATTGACTGCTGCCAGTACTCTCGGATGGCTGGTTTTCTTTACGATATCACCATGGGTTTTTACAAACCCTTCCAGCATTTCATCTACAATATTATCCGGATTATTTAAAATTCTCTGCATAATTTATTTTTCCTCTCGCTTATTTAATTGTATATCCGCCATCAATCAGTAAGTTGTGACCGGTGATCATTGCTGCGCCTTTACTGCAAAGGAATGCGATCACTGCTGCGATCTCTTCCGGTTCTGCAAATCTCTCTGCCGGAATCTCTTTCTTGAATGCATCTCCTACCGGGCCATCCCATGCCTTATGTCCGAGTGCTGTTAATACTACGGTTGGTGCTACGGCATTGACACGAATACCGTATTTGCCCCATTCCATTGCCATCACTTTTGTCATGGCAATAATACCGCCCTTAGCTGCACAATAAGCCACATGTTTATCCAGTGCAATAACACCTGCCTGAGAAGCAATATTTACAATACTTCCCTTCACTCCGTTATCAATCATATATTTTCCAACAGCCTGTGCCATAAAGAAGCTTGCTGAAAGATTGATATTAATGGTTCTGTTCCAGAAATCTTCGCTGATAATTTCTGCACTTTCCAGTGCTACGATTCCTGCACAGTTTACCAGTACATCAATCTGTCCGAATGCTTTTACGCCTTCTTCGATAACATGCTGTCTGTATTCTGCATCACATACGTTTCCGGCAACTCCGATTGCCTTATCGCCGCCCATTTCTTTTGCAATATTATTTACTTCAGGATTTAAATCTGCCAGAACTACATTTGCTCCCTGCTTTAAGAAAAATTCTGCTGTTTCATTTCCGATTCCGGCAGCACCACCTGTAATGACTGCTGTTTTTCCTTTCAGTCCAAGATCCAGTGACATAATTTCTTCTTTTGAAAAATTTGGTAACATAATTGTACTCCTCCGATTCTGTTCTGTTTTTATATCAGTTATTTTTGTTTAAGAAAGGCGGGGGCTTCACGCCACCCGCCCCATTTGATTTATCTTAGTATCTGTCAACGTATTCGTCAGCGTTGTCCGGTGTAATCATCTGGAAAGGAATCCAGATTTCTTTTTCCACTTCTTCTCCATTTAAGTATGCAACTGCTGCATCAATTGCACCTGAGATCTGGCCTTCTGCATCCTGGAAGTCAGAAGCAATCATTCTGCCTTCTTTTACAGCTGCAACTGCATCTGTGATACCAT
Source organism: Jingyaoa shaoxingensis (assembly GCF_014385005.1). Lineage (GTDB taxonomy): Bacteria > Bacillota > Clostridia > Lachnospirales > Lachnospiraceae > Marvinbryantia > Marvinbryantia shaoxingensis. The sequence goes on from NZ_JACRSZ010000008.1 coordinate 60,361, forward strand.
CAATACCGATACATGGGATATCATATCCTTCTGCTTCAATGGCCTGACGTGCGCCAAGTGCCATTTCATCATTTTCAGCAACAACGGCATTGATTTCATCGCCATATGTGGTCAGCCATGTCTCCATAAGTGTCATAGCTTCAGAACGTGACCAGTTTGCTGTATTGTATTCCAGAACTTTGATGTTTTCATGATCTGCCAGTACATTGTTGATACCTTCCCATCTCTGAAGCTGTGCTGACTGTCCCATAGGTCCTTCAATAATTACGATATTAAAATCATCAGACTTCATATAATCGATCATGTACTGCATAATTTCTTCACCGGCGCCAACGTCCTGTGAGCCAACATATGCGGTAAGAAGATCTGTATTAACCATTGTATTTACACCGAAAACAGGGATTCCGGCTTTGTCTGCTGCTTCTACGCAAGCTACACATGCATCTGCATCCTGAGGATTCAGAATAATGGCATCTACACCATTGGCGATCATGGTTTCAACCTGGTCAAGCTGTGTAGCAGCATCATTATTTCCATCGTAAGATACATATTCAATACCGTTTTCTTCACAGTACTTGGTAGCATAATTATCCATTCTCATACAGAACTCGGTCTGCAGTGTATAATAGGTTGCACCAATTGATACGGTATCTTCTGCCATTGCTGCCGTTCCTGCTCCCAGTGCCATTACCATTGTTCCTGCCAGTGCCATTGCGATTTTCTTGTTCATTTCCTTTTCCTCCTTTTTAACCCTTATATAGTTTTTGTAACCGGATTACTCGATTTCCGATCACCCTTTTAACAGATCTTCTGCGATCTGCCAAATACATAATTCAAGACTGCCCCATCAATCTGAACTTAATCCATCCATCATAACTGCTGCGATTACTACGAAACCTTTTACAATCATCTGATAGTAAGCAGATACACCCAGCATATCCAGACCGTTTGACAAGCAGACCATCAGGAGAATACCTACGATAGTTCCCCAGAGTCTTCCTTTTCCACCTGCAAGAGAGGTACCACCGATTACAACCATTGCGATCGCATCTGTTTCATAACCGTCACCGGTATTCGTTACACCGGATGTTACACGGGCTGTTGTAATAATTCCTGCCAGTGCTGCCAGTATTCCGGATAAAATATATACAGAAGCTGTAATTTTCTTTACATCAATACCGGAAACTCGTGCTGCTTTTGCATTACCGCCGACTGCAATGACATATCTTCCATATCTGGTTTTGTACATCAACAGGAAACAGCCGATCAGAATGATGGTAAATACGATAATTGGAATAGGAATTACATTAAATATCATTCCACCACCGATTGCCTTAAAAGATTCACTTAAGTTTGGAATCGGCTTTGCATTTGTTAATATGTAGGTAAGACCTTTGGCTACACTCATGGAACCAAGTGTTCCAACGAATGCCGGCACCTTCAGGTATGCTATACAGATACCGTTGAATAATCCGACTGCAAATCCCATCAGCAGACCTACCAGAACCGCTACGATCCACGGCATATTCATGGATGCCTGTGCGAAGTATGCAGAATACATACCGGCGCATCCCATTACCGCTCCTACAGAAAGGTCAATGCCTCCTGTCAGACAGACAAATGTCATACCTATGGCAAGAAGTCCGTTGATCGATGCCAGTCTCAGTACATTTCGTATATTTAATGGACTGATAAATCTTGGTTTAATAATTGTAATGATGATACAGAGCACAACCAGTGCAACTAATGATCCATATTTGGAGATAAAATTTTTCCGCGCCTGTGCCTTCATGGACGCGCTCATTTCTCCTGTATTTTTCATCTTCCCTTACCTCCTCCTTAGGTTACATATGCTGCATAGCTAATTTCATCAGAGACTTCTGATTAAATTCATTTTTGGATAATTCCCCGCTCATTTTGTGGTTACTCAATACCAGGATTCTGTCTGACATACCCATGGCTTCCGGCAGTTCCGATGAAATCATAATAATTGCTTTGCCTTCTGCAACAAATTCATTCATCAGTTTATAGATCTCTGCCTTGGCACCGACGTCAATACCTCTGGTCGGTTCATCAAAAATAATCACATCCGGATTTTTCAGCATCCATTTGGCAAGGACTACTTTCTGCTGGTTTCCGCCGGAAAGATTCTTTACTGCCAGATTCGGACTGGTTGTTTTTACTTTCAGATCTGTAATCTCTTTTCCAACTCTATCCTTTTCTTCTTTCTGTTTTATAAAAATCTTTCGGCTCAGCTCTTTCATCGAAGGTAATGTAATATTATGAGCAATGCTCATAGGAAGTACTAATCCCTCACCCTTCCGGTCTTCTGTCACATAGGCAAGTCCGTTTTTAATTGCATCAACCGGTTTTTTGAATTCTACTTTCTGACCTTTCAGATAAACTTCCCCACTGTCCGGCTTTGTGATTCCAAACAATGCCTGCATCGTTTCCGTTCTTCCTGCTCCTACCAGACCCACCAGGCCGAGAATTTCGCCTCTGCGAAGTTTGAAACTGATATTTTCAAATACACCTTCCTGTGTAAAATTTTTTAATTCCAGAATGGTATCTCCGATTTCTACCTTTCTTTTTGGATACTGTTCTGTCAGTTCACGACCAACCATTGCCTTTACTACCATGTCATTGGTTGCTTCTTTTGTGTTCCAGGTTGCAATGCTTGCTCCGTCACGCAGAACCGTAATCTGATCGGTAATGGTATAGACTTCTTCCATTTTATGGGAAATATAAATGATACCTGTTTTTCTCATTTTCAGATCCCGGATAATGCCATACAGGTTTTCTACCTCTCTGTCAGTAATGGAGGATGTTGGTTCATCCATTATCAGGATTCGTGCATTTTGTGATACTGCTTTCGCAATTTCCACAAGCTGCTGATCTGCCACTCTTAATTTTCCCATCTTGGTTTTCGGATTCAGGTTAATGTTCAGATTCTTAAGAAGCTCTTCTGTGTCTTTATACATTTTCCTGTAATCAATAAATCCGTTTTTTACAGGCTCTCTTCCAAGATATATATTTTCTGCCACTGACATTTCTACAACGGAAGACAATTCCTGATGGATCATGGCAATTCCCAGTTTCTGGGCATCATGTGGAGATTCTATATTGACCTCCTGGCCATCAATCCTGATTGTTCCGCCATCACGTTTGTGGATTCCAACGAGTATGTTCATCATTGTCGATTTTCCTGCACCATTTTCTCCCATCAGTGCAAGAACGGTTCCGGCTTCCAGCGTCAGATCAACGGAATGAAGCACTTCATTTCCGTAGAAACTTTTGCGGATCCCGCGCATTTCCAGTAACACACTCATATGTTCACCTCCTGTCTGATTTATGGTTCTGAATAGTTATGGTTCTTTTTCATTTCGTTTCTGTTCTTTTGATGATTGCATTCTATCATGCGCCTGTTTTTTTCAAAAGGGGATTCCTTTTGGACAGAGAGGGGGTATTTTTGGATTTTGTATAGTTATTATCTGTTTCGCCAATGTTTTTTGTCTATTTTTTCGTTCTTCCCGTATTGTATATGGAATTATTGTTATATTTTTATCATTTTTATATGCTTATTTGTGCATTTTTGCTTCTGTAACTCAAAAAATGAACGGATGCATATCTCAACTTCAGATCATACATCCGTTCTCTCTTATTCCATCTCAAGTCTCACTAAGCAAGTATTCAAATTCTTTTCTGTTTAAAATTCCGATATTTTTTCCATCTTTTACAAAAACAAGCCGGTCTGCCAGAAGAAGTACATTCTGATAATTCACTGTCACAATCACTACTGCAATTCCATGATCCAGCAATTCTTTCATCAATTGATAAATCAGTGTCCGCAATTTCAGATCTGTATTTAAAAACGGATGAATGCAGACGACGATATCAGGGTGTTGCAATAAAATACGTCCATATATCAATCGGTACTTCTGATAAATGGTCATGTTTTTCACTTCCGTGCCATTTTGAGGCATTTTTTCTCCCATTCGTTCTCTTGCAATTGCTTTTCTCGTCTCCTTACGATGCCACAGACCTTTGAGCAGATGATCCGATGTAAGACACAGATTATCCTCATAACTCATATTTTTAAACAGCATATTCTCTGCCGGATTATCCAGAACCACAGCTATTTTTCTGGTATCTTTCTTTCTATACGGCTTTCCCCTGTATAAAAGCTGACCGGAATCTCCCCGTCCTTCAGTAAAAGCATATTCCAGATCATCATAGATCTGTTCCCCTCCATCATGGATGACCAGACATTCTCCCCTGCGAATGCTGAAAGATAACTCTTTTATTTTATTGTAGGAATAATCTTTGAATCGAAAGATCCTTTCCACATCAGGCGAATCTTCTACCTGCGCACTTCTTTTTATCATTCCCTGGTAAGACAGCATATAATTTCGCAATACCCGCTCTGTCAGGTTTCTTTTCTCCAGTATTTTCACAATCCTTCCGGTTTCCATAATGGCTGTTCTATCACACATTGCACATAATTCGTCCTGACGTGTACTTACATACAAAAATGTATTACCTTTTCCTGCATAATACCGGACCACCTGATATAATCTGTCCATCTGATCCGGTGTGATTACAGAACTGGGATCTCTCAGAATAATCACATCTGCTCTGCTTACCACAGCTTTCAGTATTTCCAGTATATACCGTTCAAATACGGACATTTCTTCCAGTGATTTGTTGAACTGCACTCCTATTTTCAGTTCATCTGTCAGCATCTGCATCTGACTTTTTATAATCCTGTTATTAATCCAGATCCCTTTATATCCTTTTCTCAAAATAAAAATATTTTCTTCCGGCGACAGATACTTTACCAGTATATTCTCATAAGATATCATCAGGACATTGTTCTCTGTTTCTGTTCCAATAGAAAAGGAATTTACCAGCTTCTCACGGATATAGATTTGACCATATAATATAGGCAGATTCTTCTGCATCAGTTCCAGCATTTTATTCAGCCCAAAAGAATCCAGTGGCAAAAGCCCCATCACTTCACCCGCATAGATCTGCAGATTCAGATTATCCAATATGGTAATATCATTTTCTACATAAGTAACCCTCTGCATACGCAGCACTTCTTTTTTCATGTACCATACCCTGTTTTTCAAGCGGAGTGCTGTCACGCCTCACACTTTATTAAAATCGACCTTTTTCAGTTCTCTCCGACTGGTTACAAGCGGCAGTTCAATCATTACATCGGTGCCCACTCCCGGTGTACTGTATACTGTCATGCCATATTCTTCTCCAAAAATCAGATGAATACGGTTATTCACATTCACCAGCGCAATTCCACCTTTTTTCTTTTTGTTATGCAGGCTTTCAAACAGGGACTGATTCAGCTTGCGGTTCAGATCATCCAGTGCCTCTGGCTGCATTCCAATTCCGTCATCACTGACTTGAATAATCAGCCTCTTCTCTGTACATCTGAGAACAATCCGGACTGTACTAAAGCCCATTTTTCTTTCAATCCCATGAATAATACTGTTTTCCACCACCGGCTGAAGAGTCAGTTTTGGAAGCAGACAATGATTTAACAGATCATGCTCTTCTTCATCATATTCTATAGTGAGACCGATTCTTTCTTCAAACCGGTATTTCTGTATGAGGAAATAAGTATTGATATTATCCAGTTCTTCCTCCAGTGTCACCATATTTTCCATGTTGCTGATGGTATACCGGAAAAAATGTGCCAGTGCCTCTGTCATGCAGACTACACTTTCCATGCCCGCTTCCATTGCTTCACTTCGAATGCTCTCCAACGTATTATACAAAAAATGTGGATTAATCTGATTTTGAAGTGCCAGATACTGTGCCTGTCTTTTATTTTCATTCAGCATCTGTTCCGACTTCAGCAGCTGTATCAACTCTGAAAATATCCTGTCCACTTCTTTTGTCAATGCTATTTCACTGTCCTGAAGCCCATCTATGGTATATCCCTTCAGAAAAAGGGTCATATTATTCTCTATCTTCTTATATGGCAGTATCACCTGTCTGATAATCATCAGGCAGAGTATCACCAGAAAGATTCCTATCACCAGAACCAATATCAGATCCATTCTGTTTCTGCGTTTGTCATACAGCAGCTTCAGCCAGAACATTCCACACAGAATCATTAAAAGTGATCCAAAAAATTTTACTCTGCTTATCAGATATTTCCAGTCTTCTCCCATGCTGTACCCCTAACCGTATAATTTTCTGTATTCTCCCGGCTTTAACCCGGTATACTTGCGAAACATAGACGTAAAATGCTTTACATCACTGTAACCTACTTTTTCGCATACCTCTTTTACGGTGTCTTTCGTATCCTTCAACAGTTCCTTGGCTTTTTCCATCCTCAACTGTATCAGATAGTCTGCAAACCCTGCGCCTGTCTCTTTTTTAAAGAAACTGCTGAAATAACTGCTATTGAATCCCACTTTATCTGCCACCAGTTCCAGTGTGATTGGCTCCATATAATGATTCTGCATATACTGTTTTGCGATACGAATTGGTTTGCGCTCTTCCTCCTCAAACTGCTGTTTCTTTTTCTGCAGAATCTGAACCAGTGTATTCTCCAGCACTCCAAATAACTGATCTGCCGAGCTGCAGTGCCCGCATTTTTTCCGGAACAGAATCAGCTGATCATGTGCCTCTTCGCTTTGCAGTGTATTCACTGCATGTGTACCGATCATCATAACTGCTTTTAACAGATCTTCACCTGTAATATTCTTTACTTTGAGAATGTCTGTTCCAAACTTTTCCACGCCTTCTGCAATAATCTTTTCATCACACAGATCGGAGGCCTTATCAAATATTCTGCAATATGGTTCCGTCAGTTCTCTGCAGTCAAACTGATTATTTACCGCCGGTGGATCCAGAAGCCGCTCACCGCCTTCCAGTAGTCTGTTATCCATGGCTCTCCTGCAGGAATCCAGACTGTCATACAGTTTTTCCGTATTGTCTACATCAATTCCCATTGCCACTGAATATCTGGCATCCCACAGCCTGAACCTTTTTGCATTAATCTGATCTATAGCGTATCTTACCGACTTCCTGAAAATATGACTGTTTTCCTTTTCATAATTGCAGAGAATATAGCAATAACACTCTTCCTTATAGATCTCCATATCATTGCAGGTACTTTTCAGCTCTGCCTTTAGAATTTCTTCCAGTTCCAGCATAATAGAGCGTACTGACTGAATATCATGTTTCTCCGTATCATAATCCAGTTTTAGTAATAATACCCGGAAGATTCCGTCTGAAAAATGATACAGATACTGTCTGTTCACTTCATCTCTGTCCGGTATTGGTCTGCGTGGCGATGCCAGAAGCAGATCATAAAAAACGGCACATCTTTTTCGAATATTATCATCTTCCATATACTGCAAAAGCCTGTTGCTGGTATCAATCCGTTTCTTCTCCTGAATACATCTTGCTCCCAGTTTCTTTAAGGAAGCAGTCAGTTCATCCTGTTTAATAGGTTTCAGAAGATATTCACTTACGCCGTAATGAATGGCAGACTGTGCATATGCAAAATCTGCATACCCGCTGATAATCAGAACCTCCATAGAAATTTTCTGTTCCCTTGCCTGCCGTATAATCTCTATTCCATCACATCCCGGCATGCAAATATCTGTGATCAATATATCCGGTTTTTCTTCATTCACCATCTTCAGTGCATCTATGCCATTATTTGCCACCCCCACAAGCTGCATATCCAGCTCATCCCAATTCACCAGCATTTGTATAAGACGGCATATCTTTTTCTCATCATCCGCAATCAGTACCTTCAGCATGATATTTCCCCCTCCCAAAACCAGTTTTTGTATAATTTGTTTTTTATAGTCCTTTCCCATTATATATGATTTATATAACTTTCACAAGACATCAGCATGGCAAGAACATTTTCTTTCTATCTTATCTGACCTGTCTCTCAAAAGAAAGAATCCATTTTTTTCCGATAAGACAAACCGGGACAGCTGCCATTTTGTCAACTGTCCCGGTTTTAAAAATAATATAATATTTCATATATGCCAAAACGCTATTCCCGCAAGGTGAGAACCACGTCTGTATAACGCAAAAACACCGCCCCCGTAGCTCCTAAGTCTACAAAAGCAGTGCCTTCAGTGCGCGATCAGGGGTGCGGTCGTCCAGTGGACGACTCTGCCGCAGGTAAAAGCACCGATCAGTTCACAAGATCCTGGGGATCTTGGTTTGAACCGGCCGAAGCGTAGCGTAGAACGACAGGCAAAATCGATCCCGCAAGGTGAGAACCCCGTCCATATAACGCAAAAAACACCGCCCCCGTAGCTCCTAAGTCTACAAAAGCAGTGCCTTCAGTGCGCGATCAGGGGTTCGAACCCTGGACACCCTGATTAAGAGTCAGGTGCTCTGCCAGCTGAGCTAATCGCGCTTATTTAATTGCTGTTCGCTTCGAACAAATGATATTATATGCTATGTCTTTCTATTTTGCAAGTGTTTTTTTCAATTTTTTCAAAAAAAATTTATATTTCTTTTAGAAGTCCTTTAAAATCCCCGCTTGTATGTATTTCGAAAAGCGGTTATACTCAGATATAAGGTAGTCTCTGGCCGAACTGCCAGAATATTCTGCCCTCACAATAAGCGTTTGAGAGGTATAAAAATGAGTTTGCATAGGAACACAATACCCGAAGACCCATCCAGACCGGATAAGCGTCAGAAGTTCCTGCCGAATAACCGTTATTTTACTATCTGTATCTATGCGGTAACGGTGATTTTGCTGGGTTCCCTGATTGTCAGAGTTGTTATGACTCCGTTTGCTGTTACAAATGGAATCCGACGTGTGCTGAATGTGCTTATGCCATTCCTGATGGGTATCCTGATTGCCATGATTATGAACCCGATTATCAATCGATTGTGTCAGCTCATGGAAAAGTATTTGAAAATTAAGAAGAAAAAGGTCTGCCGGATACTGGCTTCCATTCTTGCCTATATGCTGGTGCTGGGATTGATCCTGATCTGTATCATCTTTATCGTACCACAGGTATTTACCAGTATTACAGAGCTGGTGAATTCCCTGCCGAAAATGTACCGCCTGACCACAAACTTTTTCAATAATCTTCAGCAGCATTTTCCAAATACGGATATGTCTGAGATTCAGAAGGCTGTGAATGACATGCTGCCGAATCTGATCTCTACAATCCGTAAATTTGCCAGCGATATTGTTCCGGCTATTTACAGTGCATCTGTATCGATTGTGCAATGGATACTGAATGCCATTGTTGCATTGATTGTATCCATTTACATTCTGGGGGACAAGAAGAGTCTGAAAAAGCTGATCAAGATTATCTTATACAGTTTCGTCCCAGAGGACTATATCTCCGGTTCCATCGAGATCTTAAGAGAGTGTAATAACATATTCACCAATTTTATGGTCAGCAAAGCGCTGGATTCTCTGATTATCGGATGTCTGTGTTTCATATTTATGACTATCTTTAATCTGGATTATGCCGTGTTGATCAGTATGGTGGTAGGTATTACCAATATGATTCCTTACTTCGGTCCGTTCATCGGTGCCATTCCAGGGTTCCTGATTCTGCTCATTGTGAATCCCTGGAAGTCTCTTGGATTTCTGGTTATGATTCTCATTCTTCAGCAGTTTGACGGTCTCTACCTTGGTCCGAAGCTGATGGGAAGTTCCGTAGGCATGAAGCCATTGTGGATCATCGTATCCATTACTTTAGGCGGGAAGATTGCCGGTGTCCTTGGCATGTTTCTCAGTGTCCCGATTGGTGCCATTCTGGTCTATCTGTTTAATCTGCTGATTGACCGTGTTTTAAGCCGGAAGAATATTGACCGTGATCAAATCTGATATTTTTCATGACAAAATGCAGCTAACCATTTTCGGTCGGCTGCATTTTCATTTTAGTTTTTCTTCTTCTTTTTCTGTTCACCCTGTAAGATACCGGACACTTCCTGAAAAGACTTTTTCATCTGCCCCAGTTTCTTACCTCCAAGCTGACGGTCATACAGAAAAAAGGCAATCTGGTTTTTCCATCCACGATTTCTCATAGCCACTCCCGATTGTCTTCTTTCTGTTATACTATGTTATGCTTTTCAAGACGTCTCTCACAGACATCTTTTTACCATTCCCAGATCTGTCCTCATCTGCGCTCTCTGTCTATGATCAGCTTACAGATGGGATTACCCCTGGATGCAAACTTTTCTTCATATTCTGTCATAATATTATCTTTCATCAGCTCCGTGTCTGCATGAAGATCAAAGGTATGCATCAACAGTCTCCATCCTGCAGGTTCAATCTCCTCCAGCGCAAAGTCAAATAATCCCCGGTTATCCGTCTTAAACTCTATGGTTCCATTTTTATCCAGAATCTGATCATAACGTGCCAGAAACTGTCTGGACGGCAGGCGTCGCTTTGCATGACGGTCTTTCGGCCATGGATCTGAAAAATTCAGATAGATCCGGTCTACTTCTTCCGGTGCAAACACTTCCGGAAGTTCTGTGGCGTCCATACAGATAAAATACAGGTTTTCCGGAATATCCTGTCTGGTGTTTTCCTGCTGCTCTGCACCATCCTCTGGCTGTTCTTTTCCCTGCAGCTTCTCCACTGCACGAAGTAATACACTGGTGTAACGCTCAATTCCGATATAATTGATCTCCGGATGTTTCTTTGCCAGATCTGTAATGAATCTTCCCTTTCCCATTCCTACCTCAATATGGATTGGATGGTCATTTCCAAATACATTCTGCCACAGCCCACGCTGAGTCTTCGGATCCTGAATTACCAGGGGACTGGCTGCTATCACATCATTTGCTCTTGGTATATTTCTCAGTCTCATTTCTGTTCTCCATAATCACAGCAGATCCGGCTTATCTATACTGCCCGATCCGCCATATTCCTTACTTTCCAGGGTTCATGGTATCTGAGAATATGCAAAAAGTCAAGCAGTTTTGCCCTTGCAGTTTTACTGAAATAAATATCCTGCAATTTTCAAGAATGCCTCGGCCTTTTTTCTGTCGAAAAAAGGCTGTTTTTGTGAAACACATCCAAAACAGGCGTTCTGAAAAATACCTATGTAAACCACTTTTGTTGTTCACAAAAATGTGGATAATGTGGATAACTTGGTGTATAACTGCACATTTAGTGGGTTTGTGGTTAATTTTTGTGTGGATATCAAAGTTTATAATAGAATGTGTATAAGTCGTAATTTTGTTAATTGTGTCATTTTTTTGTACAATTTGTCGAGTGACATAATTCCAGTTATGACAACTGTTATTTTTTTCCAAAAAAGATCACAGCTACCAGGCCAGGACCCGTATGGGATCCGATGATCGGGCACAGCATCATTTTAGTGATCTCCGCATTCGGATTTTCTTTTTTTATCATTTTTTCCATTTCATTTGCGTATTCTTCACAATCTCCGTGGACAATGTACACACGGTTGCCATAGGCATCATTTCTCTGTGTTTTATACTTATTCTCCAACGCTTTCAGTCCCATTTTCGGACCACGTTTTTTCTCAATGGTAATCAGCTTGCCTTCTGCGTCCACTTCCAGTATTGGCTTAATATTCAGCGCAGAGCCAATAATCGCTGTGGTTGCCGGGATTCTTCCGCCACGCTTCAGATACATCAGGTCATCTACCATGAACCACAGTGTCATATTCCCCTTATTGTCATTTAGCCATTTCGCATTTTCCTCAAGACTCATTCCATTTTTCTGATTCTGAACAGCACATTCTATCAGAAGGCCCATTCCACCGGTTGCGCATAAGGAATCCACCGGAAGTACTTTTGCCTCTCTATAAGTCTCTGCCAGTTCCTTTGCTGCCATGCAGACAGAATCAAAGGTCTTGGTCAGTCCGCTGGATAAAGACAGGTACAGAATCGATTTTCCTTCTTTTAAGACTGGTTCAAAGGTTTCCACATAAGTGTGTGGGGTAATCTGGCTGGTCTGCGTCACTTTACCCGCTCTCTGAGCATCGTAAAATTTTTTCAAAAATACTTCTTCTTCCAGATTTTCACAGAGACGTTCCTCGTCACCTACCATATACCGCATCGGCACAAAACGAATGTTTTCATTTTTCATAAACTCCGGATCAATATCCGCAGATGCATCTGTATAGATCAAATATTCTGTTGTCATAGGTTCCTCCCGAATTTGAGAACCAACGATTATGCTTTGTAAATTGCAACATTGCATTTCCATCGTCAGCTCTTAATTTTGTAACATGTGTTGCTTTTGTAATATATGTGGATTATAATAGGCGCATACTACAGATACAATGGTCAATGTACCCGCATCTGTTACTTTTGAAACATATTGCACAGTACTGTTACCCAAATTGGGAGTTGTTTACAAATATCGACACCGAATGCAGACCTGTTGTTACGGATTTACTCTGTGATTTGCAGCATGCTTTTCCATACATAGAAAGGAATTTTCCATGACATCTCAGCCAAAAGCAACCGACCGTCGTGTCTTAAGAACCAAAAAAAATATCCGTCAGACTTTTCTTCAGCTATTATCTGAAAAATCCCTGACACAGCTTACAGTAAAAGAACTGTCTGAACAGGCGGATATCAACCGCAAAACTTTTTATATGTATTATTCTAATATAGAAGAGATTCTGTCCGAACTGGAAGATGAACTGGTTCAAAAGTTAGTTCTGGTCTTTGAAAAAGAACTGTTTGACCGTGAGGTTTTTGATTCCTATTCTTTTTTCGAGAATCTAAATCTTGCCATTCATGGAGATATCGAACTGTATCGAACACTGAACCACGCAGACCTCCTGCCCCATCTGATCCTCCGGGCAAAAAATGCATTGATCGATGTCTTTTTCCGTAAATACAATATCCCGGCTGACTCAGACAGCGAACGCTACATTCTTTATGCAGAGTACGCAGCCTCCGGCATCCTGTCCATGTATACCAAATGGTTCAGCAATGATTTCCATATGTCTCTGGAAGAACTGACAAAGACTGCTGCTGAAATCACACTGTACGGATTCCAGCATCTGATTCCAGAAAATTAAAAATTCGGAGAAGCCATGTTTTTCCGACAGACTTCTCCACGTTTTATTACTTTCTGGTATTTTTTCTATCATATAGCTGTTTGACTCTTTCTATAGATGTAAGTTCCCCTCATCAAACCGTGCGTGAGTTTTTTTATCAGGGTTACTTTATCCACTCGCTTAGCCCCCTGTATTACTACAGCGCACCAAGTTTAACTACACGGCTCACTGGTGATTACCGTGACCGGACTTGCACCGTCAAGTGTGATCCAGCTTGCCGGACACACCACAGCGAAAAAGCACCTTGGACGAGGTGCTTTTCCTGATTTAAGGATATATGAACATTGTGTTACAATGAAGTAACCTTATCATTAGACCTCAAAAAGAAGGTCTCCATAAGATGGCATTGGCCATGCTTCTTTATCTACGATCATTTCCAGTTTATCTACAGGAGCACGAAGTGCTGCCATTGCCGGAACAATGCTGTCATGGAAGAATCTTGCCTGTTTTTCAATATCTTCGATGGTAGCAGCTTCTGCTGTCAGTTCTGTCAGTTTGCCAAGTGCTGCCTCGGTTTTTTCCAGAAGATCAGATGTCTGATTTAACAGTCCCACCTGTACGGTTGCTTTTGCACCGGCCGCTGTTACGGCATTGATTGTATCTGCCAGGTTCTTGGTATAGCCAATCACTGCAGGAATAATCTGCTTGCTGGCCACATCAATCATGGTCTTTGCTTCAATATTAATTGCTTTTGCATATGCTTCATACTGAATCTCTACGCGTGCTTCCAGTTCTACCTTGCTGTATACATGGAATTTCTCGAACATGGAAACTGTTTTTTCTGTAACCAGAGCAGGAATGGCATCTACCATAGATTTCAGGTTCGGCAGACCTCTTCTTTCTGCTTCTGCCACCCATTCATCAGAATAACCATTGCCGTTGAAGACAATTCTCTGATGTTCGGTTGCGTATTTCTTAATCAGATCATGTGCACACTGTTCAAAGTCTTCTGCTTTTTCCAGTTCATCGCAGGCTTCGCAGAACGCCTCTGCTACAATGGTGTTCAGCACGATATTCGGTGATGCAATAGAATCCTTGGAACCAACCATACGGAACTCGAATTTGTTTCCGGTAAATGCAAACGGTGAGGTTCTGTTACGGTCTGTAGCATCTTTGGAAAATACCGGAAGGGTCTTAACACCCGTATCCAGCTTATCACCTGTGATACTGTGTGTAGCGCTTCCTGTACTGATTAACTGTGCAACTACATCATCCAGCTGGTCTCCAAGGAAGATGGAAATAATTGCCGGAGGTGCCTCGTTAGCGCCCAGTCTGTGGTCATTTCCTACGTCTGCAGCCGCTTCACGGAGCAGATCTGCATGTTCATCCACTGCCTTTAAGATACAGGTCAGTACCAGCAGGAACTGAATGTTCTCATGTGGTGTTTTGCCCGGATCCAGAAGATTGATACCATCATCTGTAGTGATGGACCAGTTGTTATGTTTACCGGAACCATTGACACCATCGAATGGTTTTTCATGAAGCAGGCAGTGCAGACCATGTTCGCATGCTGTCTTTTTCAGAATCTTCATAACCAGCTGGTTCTGGTCTACTGCTACGTTGGCTTCCGAATAAATCGGAGCCAGTTCATGCTGTGCAGGAGCTACTTCGTTGTGCTGTGTCTTGGCGGTTACACCCAGCTTCCACAACTGCTCGTTTACATCTTTCATATAAGCAGCAATTCTCTGACGGATGGTACCGAAGTAATGGTCATCCATTTCCTGTCCTTTTGGAGGCATCGCACCAAATAAAGTACGTCCTGTAAAGATCAGGTCTTTTCTCTGTAAATATTTCTTCTTGTCAACCAGGAAGTATTCCTGTTCCGGTCCTACAGAAGGAGTTACTTTCTTGGATGTGGTATTTCCAAATAAACGAAGGAGTCTTAAGGACTGTTCGTTGATTGCCTGCATGGAGCGAAGCAGCGGAGTCTTCTTATCCAGTGCCTCTCCTGTGTAGGAGCAGAATGCTGTCGGGATACAGAGAATAGCTCCTGCGGCATCTTTTCTCACATAAGCCGGTGAAGTACAATCCCATGCTGTATAACCTCTTGCCATGAATGTGGCACGCAGACCACCTGATGGGAAGGATGATGCATCCGGTTCGCCCTGAATCAGTTCCTTGCCTGACAGCTCCATGAGAATGCTTCCGTCCTCTTTCGGAGCAGTAATGAAAGAATCGTGTTTTTCAGCAGTTACACCAGTCAGTGGCTGGAAAATATGAGTATAATGAGTTGCGCCTTTTTCCACTGCCCAGTTCTTCATAGCTTCTGCAACTACATCTGCTACAGAAAGATCCAGTGGTGTGCCCTCATCAATTGTCTTTTTTAATTCTTTGTACACCTTCTTCGGAAGACGTTCACGCATTACCTTGTCATTAAAGACGTCTTCTCCGAAGATCTTTGCTACGTTAAATGCCTCGCTCATAATTATCCTCCTCATCAATTGTTGAAAAAAAGGCGCTCCGCATATTTGCGGAACGCCTTCGTTCTCTAAAAATCTCATCTCTGTTTTTCAAGATACCCATACATTACTACGGTTGTTTTGAAAATGCAAGAGCTTTTTTGTGATTTGTTTATCAGAATATTTGTTGTTTTTAATTTATTTTTTGAATCATAGTATCTGTAATGCAATTCATGCTTCCGGTTTTTATTTGGCTGTTGCCGCCTGTTTCATCTCGGTAATCACAATTTTTGAACCATTCTTCCATCGTGTCTTGCTGTACGGTCTTACCCAGATCTGGATCTTATTCACAGATCCACGATAAGCCCATTTGGACAGATTCACGCTCACAGCTCTGGTTCCTCCTCCTTTTACCTTCGCTGAACTTTCGTACACACTGTTCCCATGGAAAAAGCGTATGCGCACATGGGCATATTTTTCCTTCATACCAGTGATGTTCAACTTACAGGTAAAATACTTTCTGGATGTAAAATTCAGTTTTGAAGAAAATCTCCAGTCCGCACCTACATACAGATTCGGATTAATAGAAGTATGCACCTTTACGGTCGTTTTTCTTCCGCTCTTCTTTACCGTTGCATTATAACCATTCTTCACCGAGTTTGTAATATTCTTTGGCTTGGTAACTGTCTTAAAGACTGTACCCTTTCCAGAGGTATAGCTTCCCATGGAAGAGAACTTCTTCCAGTTGAATCCCGGAATCACAGAACTCCAACTCTTGATGCCAATACTCTTTAGTGCAAACTGGGATACTTTCTGGGAGCCTGCAGAATCAATATATTTGAATACATTCCAGATCTGCTTCTTCTTATCTGCATACTCCAGATTGCCTTTTTTGTTGGTCCATACACCCAGGTACAATCCCTGAGATGTTTCCTGCTTGTGATCCACATGCCGGTTCATAATAAAAGCATCTACTTTGTCATTAAACTCTGTAATATAATAAGCATACGCCCATGCAGCCGCCTGAAGCGTCTCATTGGTCGTTCCGTAAGAGACGGATGTGAATCCCTGCTCAGACAATAGTATGCGCACATCTCTCCTGAAATGTGTGGACACATAATTCGTCAGGTAGCTCAGATTCTTCATCGTTACCTGTTTGGTACTGTCAGAATTCGTCACATTATCATTCCAGAAGTTCGGATCTGTCAATGGAGACGGATATGGATGGAATGCAAGATTCCAGTTAATGTCTCCCTCCTGCTTCAGACGTTTTGCAAATGCATCCAGTGTAGACTTGGATGTATAGCATTTTCCATGAGGCTGCAGGATATTCCACAAATGATCCAGAGAAATATAAACTCTTGCCTTGCTGTAAACACTGCGCAGTGCCATAGATACTACACGGAAGCTTCTGGTATAAGCATCAATATACTCATTAAATGATAGCTTACCAAGATAATTGTAATCATTATAATTATTGACCTCGTTACCAACAATCCAGTTCACAATCGTTCCATACTTGCCGTTACTATTCATGTAACGGTCTCCCAGAAAATGCATCAGTGCTTCCAGTGTCTCCAGACCTTCCTGATCCATGGTATTAATTCCATAGTAATTCTTGCCCGTATTACGTGCATTTGGCGGTACCAGAACTTTACCGCCCCCATACTGCCGAAGCAGAAGTATGCCAGATACAATCACATTGCTGCGTGCCAGTTCCCTGGTCTGCCGGTCTACCTCATTGCAGCCGGACTTCAGGAACCAGTACTGCCTGCCCTGATATGTATATGGATATGCAGAAGAAGAATTCTTCTGTCCACTGGTTGCAATAAAAGTGTCCAGACAAATGTTGACCGCCGCATGCTTGATCCCCAGATCTTCTGCATCCGAGATCATAGTAGGCTTAATATGCAGTCCCTTTTTGGACGCTGCTTTTGGGAAAGCCTTCCGCACAGACGCCAGACATTCCGGATTGGTAATGTACTGGAAATTGCTTACAATCTGATATTTATTGTTCTTCTTTACTGCAATGGCAAACTTCCGGTATAGAATACTGGATCTGCTTTTCAGATTCAAATTCACGCTGTAAGTTACCAGACTTTTCTGTGCTTTTGATCCTGCTACAATAGACTTCTTGCTCATCTGTTTTTCGTATGGAAACAAAGCCACCAGATAATATTTTCTGTCTGTTCCTGCAATCATAGCCGGTCCGGATGCTTTGACTTCTACTTTACCATGATTCGATGAACTGATCTTACAACTCTCTATTCTAACATTTCCTGCTGCCTGTGACTGTATTCTCATTCCCAGAATCAGACACAGGAATATTCCTGCTACTGCCAGGCATCTCCATACACTGACTCTCTTTTCCTCATAACTCACGTTCTCTTCCTCTCCTTATACCAGCAGTCTCAGCGCCTGTCTGTCATTCTTCACATCTACCACTTCATGATAACCGCCAAATTCTCCATCCTGAGTCCATGCAACCGGTACCTCTGAAATAAACTTCACAGCCCTGCTGCGGAACTGGTAAAAGTACTTGTTATTATCAGATTTTCCGGCAAGTACCGCCTGAATAATCTCATTCAGTTCCAGAATATTCTGTGGTGTCTTAATCAGCGTCACTTCAAATACCCCATCGTCCAGATGAACATGTTTGCCTGTGATGTTGCGGAATCCCCCAACAGAAGTAGAATTTGTCACCATACCGAAGATAAAATCTCCCTCTACCGTCATCTCTTCAGACTCCACCCTCATCGGATAAGTCTTAATATCTGTCAGCTTCTTGATGCCTTCCAGAATGTATGCCAGATGCCCAAGAACATTTTTCACATCCTGGCTGGTCTCATAGGATACATCGGTAAAGAGTCCGAATGCTGCAATATACACAAAATAATCGTCATTAAATCTTCCAATATCGCACGGGAATTCATTCCACGCTGCAATATGCTCTGCAGCCTTCGTCATGCTGGTAGGTATCTTCAGGCTGTGGGCAAAATCATTGGTGCTTCCACATGGAATATAGCCGATGGCACTGCGGTGCTCACACTCCATCACTCCACTGATGACTTCGTCCAGTGTCCCGTCTCCTCCGCTGCAGATAATCAGCTCATATTTTCCTTCCACCTCTTTTGCCTTGACTCTGGCATCCCCGGCAGACTGGGAAATATAAAGTGTCAGGTCAAAATCCGCTTTGATAAAAATATCTACAATATCCAGCAGTTTATTGCGGATTGATCCTTTTCCTGACTTCGGATTCACTATAAATAATACTTTTTTCTTCATGTTACTTATCGCTCCCATTTATCACATAATGCATCTATCTGATCAGCAAATTTTGCCAGATCTTTATTGGCTCCACCCTCATTGCGGTGGATCACTGCAAGCAGTCTCTGTCCTGCTGCCAACAGTCTGTCAAATACCGTATTCCTGCGGCTTCCTGCTGTGTATTCCTTCTTCGGTACCGGAATACCTGTGGTAGCCTTAATATACCGGTTCTCTGCCAGATCATAAATGGTTCCGCTGTACGGTGCCTCTGCATCCAGCCCAAGCTCTGCCCGGATCCGGCTTGCAAAAGCCACACAGGCATCATCATCTCCATGATTGACAAATACCTTCTCCGGCTTCTTCTGGAAAGATGCGATCCAGCGATACAGACCATCCTTATCTGCATGACCGCTGATACCGGTCAGTACACGGATCTCTGCCTTTACTTCAATATCTTCACCGAACAGTTTCACATGCTTCGCACCTTCTACAATGGCGCGGCCCAGTGTTCCGTTAGACTGGTATCCAACAAACAGAATGGTAGATTCCTTTCTCCACAGATTATGCTTCAGATGATGCTTGATACGTCCGGCATCACACATACCACTGGCAGAAATGATAACCTTCGGTTTCTCGTTAAAGTTGATCATCTTGGATTCATCTCCGGTAACTGCTGTCTTCAGTCCCGGGAAACCGATTGGATTGATACCTCGATTCACCAGATCAAGCGCATCTTCGTCAAAGTCTTCCATCTGCTCCATAAAAATACGGGTAGCCTCAATTGCCAACGGACTGTCCACGTATACCTCAAAATTATCGTGTCCGTGGATCAGCTTATCTTCCTTGATCTTACGGATAAAATACAGCATCTCCTGCGTTCTGCCCACTGCAAATGCCGGAATAACCACGTTACCGCCCCGGTCAAAGGTCTTCTGGATCACATCCGTCAGATCCTTAATATAGTCCGGTCTCGGTCCATGGCTGCGATTACCATAGGTCGACTCCATCACCACATAATCTGCATCCTGAATATACTGCGGATCCCGGATCAGTGGCTGATGTTCATTACCGATGTCACCGGAAAATACGATCTTTTTCTTCACGCCGTCTTCTTCTATCCAGACTTCAATAGAAGAGGATCCCAGGAGATGTCCCGCATCTACAAACCGAATCGTAATCCCTTCTGCAATCCGCTGTTCTTCCATGTAACGGCATCCTATAAAGCACTTCATGACTCCCTGTGCATCCTCTACGGTGTACATCGGTACATATTCTTCCCTGCCTGCACGTCTTCCCTTACGATTACGCCATTCTGCCTCGAACATCTGAATGTGTGCACTGTCTCGAAGCATGATATCACACAGCTTCTCCGTCGCTTCCGTGGCAAAAATCTGTCCACGAAAACCGTTCTTGTATAACAGAGGCAGCTTACCGGAATGGTCAATATGTGCATGTGTCAGTAATACCATATCCACTTCACCCGGTGCAATCGGCAGTTCTTCATTCACAAACGTATCAACACCCTGCTCCATACCACAGTCAATCAGAATCTTCTGTCCACACGCCTCCAGATACGTACAGCTTCCGGTTACTTCATGAGTGGCACCTAAAAATGTAAGCTTCATATGACTCCCTCCTTGCTCGTTCTGCGTCTCCTGCCGGGAAGAAAACCTCTGTTTTCGTTCCTGTTTTCCACCCTGCTGCTTTCTTTTCCAATAACGCAAAACGGGATATACTTTACATAAAGTATACCCCATTCTCTTTCAATTCGGTAGCCATTTTTGGGTATTTATAAACTTTTAATGATTACATTTTTTCTCCTCTCACTCAGAATCTTCTCCAACATATCGGGCGAAGGCTCCGCGCCTTCCAGTTCGGGATGTTCCTTCAACATAGCTTCTTCTTTATCGGCACTGTCCATGATCTCCTGGCGGATGTGCTCCGTCAGGCGCCGATCCTCTTCTGATTCCGGCGGCCAGTCTTTTCCCGAGAGAAACTTTTCGAAGAATTCCTCGTCCGACAGAATCTCTTCTCTTGTCATGCTCATAATCCTCATAATCTAAGTCCCTTCTTGACTTTTCCCCCATATAGTATATAAGATAAATATGCAGCAGATGGAACGATACCGTCTGCAAATAACTTCTCTATATGGAGGTTCGTCATGAAACGAATTATCTTAACCGGCGGTGGAACAGCCGGTCATGTTACACCTAATATTGCCCTGCTTCCCCGACTGAAGGAGCTGGGGTATGACATCCATTACATAGGATCTTACGAGGGGATTGAGAAAAAATTAATTGAAGAAATGCAGATCCCCTACTATGGCATTTCTTCCGGTAAGCTCAGACGCTACTTTGATTTAAAGAACTTCAGTGATCCGTTCAAAGTACTCAAGGGCTATGCCGAAGCTCGCAGATTAATGAAAAAGTTAAAACCGGATATTGTTTTTTCCAAGGGTGGTTTTGTCGCTGTTCCTGTCGTCATGGCAGCCAACCGTGCACACATCCCGGTCATCTGTCATGAATCTGACATGACGCCTGGACTTGCCAACAAGCTGACCGCTCCTTTTGCTACCAGAATCTGCTGCAATTTTCCGGAGACTGTCAAGTATCTTCCGGCAGAAAAAGCAGTGCTTACCGGGTCTCCAATCCGGCAGGAACTGAAAAGTGGCAATAAGGACGTAGCCCGTGTATTCTGTGGATTCACCTCTGATAAACCGGTACTTCTGATCATCGGTGGAAGTCTCGGTTCAGCTAATGTGAACGCTGCCATCCGTGGTATCCTTCCTCAGTTACTTCCTGATTTTCAGGTCATCCACCTGTGTGGAAAGGGAAAGCTGGATCCATCCTTAAATGGCACAGAAGGCTATGTACAGTTTGAATATATCAAAAAGGAGCTGGCAGATCTGTTTGCGCTCTCGGATATCGTAGTCTCCAGAGCCGGTGCAAATGCCATCTGCGAACTTCTGGAGCTGCGTAAGCCGGCACTGCTGATTCCGCTTGGATCCAATGCCAGCCGTGGTGACCAGATCCTGAATGCAGAATCTTTCCGCAGCCAGGGCTTCTGTGAAGTTCTGACGGAAGATGATCTCACACCGGACCGTCTTCTTTCCACGATCCACAGTCTCTACGACAACCGTGATACCTATATTCAGTCTATGGAAAAGAGTCAGCTCAGCAATGCGATCTCTTCCATCACAGATCTGATTGAATCCTGCGTAAACAAGTCACCAAAATAATATTTCTTGTTTACAGAACCTTATTTTTGTGTCGGTCATTGCGACCGACACTTTTTGTAACAGGCTCTGCCGGCTATATCTGGTATTATCTCTGTTTGTTACAGATCCCTATATTCTTCACCAAACAGCTTCTTCAGGTACTGTCTGCCACGATAGATCCGCGTACGCAGCAGATCTATGGAAATATTCAATTTTTCTGCCACGTCCTTTTCTGGCAGATTCAAGATACAGACCTGATACAGTGCCTCGTACCAGTCCTTGTTTTTCTGTTCCAGTTCATACAATATCTGACTCAGGAAATACTTTGCAGCAAATTCCTTTGCCGGATCTGCTTTATAACATTTTTCTTGACATGCCTCACTAATCTGCGCTTCATCCACGGAAAGCCTTTTCTTTCTTCTGTAATAATCAGTCAGCAGATTTTTAGATACAGATAACAGCCAGCCTTTCTCAAATCCCGGCTCTACTGTATGTAAATATTCAAAATACCTTAAAAAGGTCTGCTGACAGATATCATTTGCAAGCTCTTCATTCTGCGTCCGAACCAACACCGACCAGTATATCAGTCGCTGATACGCATGATATACCGTAAGGAAGGTATTGTCATTCATAAAAATGTTCCTCTTTCGTTTTATCTGCTGAATTTCTCTAACAGGTCCTTTCTGTCTGCATCTGACAGTGTGCCTGGTTTCCAAGTCACACCGATCTTATCGTGCTTCATTCGCGGAATCAGGTGGATATGGAAATGAAATACCGTCTGACCGGCTGCCTCATGATTATTCTGTACTACATTGATACCATCGCAGCCCAGAACAGATTCCATCTTAGCTGCCATCTTCTTTGCCAGAATAAATGCTTTGGCAACCAGTTCTTCCGGCATTGTGAGTATATCACTGTAATGTTCCTTTGGAAGAATCAGCATGTGTCCTTTTGCCGCAGGTCCCACATCCAGGATAATTTTAAATTCCTCGTCTTCATATACAACTGCGGATGGAATATCCCCAGCTAAAATTTTGCAAAAAATACAGTTCTTATCTGTCATTTTTCTCTTCCTCCTGCGTATATATTTATATAGTTATCTTTCTTTGATAACATATTACGGCGTAAAGTTCGGAAATGTCAACAGTAATATGTGTCTAAAACGTTGATTTTACAAGGTTTTTTTGGCGGCAGAATGAGATTTGAAGCCGTCTGTTTTCCATGCTTTTGAAGGAGGATCTGTTATGAATACAGCCGAAAAATATGAAGTTCTTTTATCTACGATTTCACATGAAATCCGTAACCCTGTCACATTGATCAACAGCTATCTACAGCTCATCTCTGCCGCACACCCGGAAGTAGGAAAGTTCGAATACTGGGACACTGTCGGAGAAGAGATGCAGCATCTGAAAGTTCTGCTGACAGAACTTTCCCACTTTAACAACAGCATGCGTATCCATCCTATATCTCTGGATATGAACACATGGCTCCCAGCCTATACCCTGCACGCCAGAGCATTACTGCATACTCTCTTCCATACTGGCGATGCATCGGTTCCTTTTTATGTAACTCTGGCACCTGACCTACCCGTTATCCCTGCAGATCCGGACAAGCTTCAGCAGGTACTGGATAATCTGATCCGCAATGCAGCAGAAGCCATTGCAGAAGGCTCCATCACTTCCAATACACCATTGGTGTCTGGTCAGATTACGCTCTCTGCAAAAGCGGATGAATCTGTTTTACTTCTCTCTGTGGCAGACAATGGCTGTGGTATAACTCCAGAACAGCTTCCTCATCTGTTTGAGCCATTTATCTCCTACAAAAGAACCGGATCCGGACTGGGACTTTCCATTGCAGAGCGTATTCTGCGCGCCCATCACGGAACTATTTCCGTACAAAGCGATGATTCCGGAACCAGATTTCTCATCTGCCTGCCGGTTCTGTAAAGACAGTATATAAAGGAACCGTAACATGGCTGTGACTTTAAAAAAGTCCGGCCCGTTACGGTTTCTTTGCTATCTCTTATATGTTATTTTTTTATTCTTTCTGTGACAGACGACAATGCAGATCAGAATTCCGCCTAAGAATCCTCCCAGATGCGCCATGTTATCTGTCCCTGTCTGTGTAAATCCCTGTATCAGTGAAAGCAGTGCCATAACAATCATTCTCCGCCTCAGTTCTTCCGGAACCCGGTCACGGTTACGCACGACCAGATAAAGCAATGCTCCTACTACTGCAAAAATAGCTCCGGATGCTCCCGCAGAAACTGCAAAATTCCCGGTCCTTTCTGCCACAACCATGGACAGTACATTTCCCATCAGTCCTCCTCCCAGATAAATGAGCAGGTATCGTACCTTTCCTGCCACTTTTTCCAGCATATCCCCCACAAAAATCAACAGCAGCATATTATAAAACAGGTGCTGTACTCCAAAATGAAGAAACATACAGGTGAACAGCCGATAATACTCTCCCTGCTGTGTTACCAGTGGTTCATACATGGCACCATGGCGTACCATGAACAGCGTGTCTGTGGTACTTCCCATAATCTCCAGCACGATAAATACCACAATATTTATCACTACCATCAGCAGGTTGCATTTTTCCCTGCTCCGTAAGAATTCCTGTATTTCCTGTAATGTGCCCTTGTTATTTTCCAAAGTCTGTCCTCCTCCTGTTTTGGATGAAATAATAAATAAAACTTTTCCGGTATTACCAAAAACAGTAGTTTGTTGCAACCTTTATTAGTCCTACCGATCTTACCGTTTCAAATAAAGTACAATCAAAACTCTTGTATTAATACTCTTTCTGTATTAGAATTAAAGCAGAAAAAAGCAGGAATGTCCAGTTCCTGTGAAAATTTAATCAAAATGTACAAGGAGGATTTTTATTATGGCATACGTAATTTCTGACGAATGTGTAAGCTGCGGAACATGTGCAGAAGCATGTCCTGCTGAAGCTATCAGCGAAGGTGATGGAAAATATGTAATCGACGCAGATGCATGTCTGGAATGTGGAACATGTGAAGCAGAATGCCCAACAGGTGCTATCTCTGCTGAATAATCTGACTGTTTACAGATCCATATAAGAATGTAAAAGAGTTCCGAATTTTCGGAACTCTTTTTTATTACTTTCTACTTCTGCTTTCCGTATTTTCGCAGCCGTCCTAGCCAGCCGCTCTCTTTTGCAGCCGCGACCATCTGTCGGTTCTGATGCTGTCTTATGGACTCGTCCAGTTTGCGGTAACGCTCTTCTTCACGCTGTTCCTGCATATGCACCAGATAATCCATCTCCCTGGAAAATGTCACCTCAATATGCTTCTCCAGCGTCTCATTATTCTCCTTCACTACGCGTTCCACAATGCCTTCCACCAGGTTCTCAAAATGTTTTAATTTCTCTGTGTTCTCCTGCAAAACCTGTAATTCCTGCGTGTTCTCCTGCCCTGATGCAGTGTCTTTTCCTGTATCTTTTACCGATTCTGTATCCGGGTTTTCTTCCTGTACCGAATCCGGCCGGGCATCTCCTGCCTGATGCAGTGTCTCATACTTTTCCAGTCCCTTTAGAATTGTCTTGATTGCTTTTAACTGAAGTCCTTTTTCCTTGAGATCTTTCACCTTCTGAAATGTCTCAATATTTTCCCGGGTGTAGTATCGGTGTCCCAGCTCAGTTCTGCCAATAGGAAGTTCCAGTTCCTCTTCCCAATAACGAAGAACATGCGCCTCCACTTTTACGATTCTGGCTGCATCTGAGATCAGATATTTCTGTTCCTCCACCCTGCTTCCCTCCATATTCTGCTTTTGCGCCGCTTACGCATAATTACCGTTTTCCTCCGGTTCCCTTAAATTATAACATAACCGACCTTTTATCTGGTAAAAAACTCATCGCAAAATTTGGCAGGAATATATATAATCTGTGTTTGTATCAACATTTTCCGCTATAATATCACGGTCTCCGAGATCGCCAGTCTTGTCATATCTACTCTTGACCTGCTCACGCTGACAATCCGCAGTCCATTTCGTATCAGATGCTTCAAATATTCCGGTTCACCGCCTGCTTCTCCACAGACACTGACCTCTACGCCATATTCATTACAAACCTGTATCACATGTTGTATTACACGCATGACTGCAGGCTGCCACGGGCTGAGCAGATGGTCCAGTTCCACATTTTCCCGGTCTGCCGCCATCAGATACTGTGCCAGATCATTGGAACCGATGCTGACAAAATCTATTTCTTTTACAAACTGGTCTACACAAATAGCTGCTGCCGGTGTCTCGATTGTGATTCCAAGCCGGATATCCGGATGCACTTCACAACCATCCGCTTTCACACGGCTACATACTCGCTTCCAGATTTCTCTGGCCTGCTGCACCTCTTCCACTGTATCCACCATAGGAAACATCATGGAAAATGCCCGCCCCCTGGCCGACCTCAGAAGTGCTTCCATCTGAGTCTCCAGCACCTCTGGCTTCTTCAGAGTAAGTCTGATACCACGTACCCCAAGAAATGGATTTTCCTCTTTATTCGCAGCCAGATAAGGTACACGTTTGTCGCCTCCCACATCCAGGGTACGTACGATCAGCGTTTTCCCATCCAGAAGATCAAATACTTTCTCATATTCTTCCTGTTGTTCCCGGATATCCGGCATTTCTTTGCGCTCAAAGAACAGGTATTCCGTGCGGTACAGTCCCACCCCCTGCAAAGCAGAAAGATCCAGATTCTTCAAATCTGACGGACCGCTGATGTTCACTCTCAGTTGAATCTCCGTACCGTCTGCCGTTACATTTTTACCGGTCGGCAGATTTTTCAGTACCTCTTCCCGTTCCACTTTCTTCCGGAATTTCTTTTTCCATATAGCCAGAATATGCTGATCCTTCGGTGCGATACGTCCCCGCTCCCGCAGTTCGATCATCGCTATTTCTCCTGTATTTCCATCCACAAACAGTTCATCCCCGTCATGAATCTCTTCGATCTCTTTTAATCCTGTCACGGCCGGAATATTCAAGGATCTTGCCATAATCATAGCATGGGAAAAACGACCTCCCTGCCTGACTACCAGACCGCCCAGATGCTCTACATCAATCATGGCAAAATCAATGGCCGTCACTTCCTCTGCCACCAGAATATAATTCCGTTCTCCTACATCCTGAAAAGTCGTTTTTTTACCATTCAACATATCCAGATGCATCTTCTTTAGTCCCCGGATATCTTCTGCTCTCTGACGCATATATTCATTCGTCATTCCGTCAAATACCTGTGCCAGATCTTCAAATCCTTCCTCAATGGCCTGTTCCAGCTCCCTGCCCTGTTCCAGACGCTGATTTACGCCTTTATACAGCTTGGGATCCAGCAGTAGCATCTGATATGCCGTAAACACCTCTGCCTGAGCCTCTCCCATTTTTTCTTTTGTACTTTCGTATAGTTCCGCAGTTCTTTTGATACAGGACTCCTTCACCTGCTCCAACGATGTCAGTCTCTTAGTCTGAACTTTCTGCATCCTGACTGCCCGGCCGACGATCAGTCCATCTGACACTCCAATACCATTCCAGTTTTTCATTTTATACACTCTCCGCAAATCGGCCTGACTGGTCAGACCGTTTCATGTGTTTATCATACTACAAAACTGTTTCGTAAACAAGAATCATTCCCGGGAATTATTTCGACAAAAAACTGCCCGGCCTTTTTCAAGGCCGAACAGTTTTTCAGGAATATTTTTGTATTTAGAACTTATTATTCACTTCTCTTCTTAGATACTACGTCGAAGATAACGGCTGCCAGAAGTACCAGACCTTTTACTACTTTCTGCATATTCTGGTCAGTTCCCATGATAGACATACCCTGGTTGATGATACCCATCAGTGTTGCACCGATGATAACTCCAGGTACTGTACCGGTTCCACCGTAAGCAGATGCACCACCGATGAAGCAGGATCCGATGGCATCCATTTCGTAGTTCTGACCATATGTAGGCTGCGCACTGGTCAGACGTGCGATGGTCAGCATACCTGCCAGAGCAGACAGAAGACCCATGTTAGTGTAAGCCAGGAAGTAAACTCTTTCGGTATTGATACCGGAAAGTTTCGTTGCTTTTTCGTTACCACCTACTGCGTAGAAGTAACGTCCAATCGTTGTCTTACTTGTGATGTAGCCGTAGATCAATACTACGATCAGCACCCATACCAATGAAGTCGGGATACCTTTGTATTTTGCCAGCTTATAAGTAATAAACAGGATGACTGCACATATCAGGATCATTTTAATATACATTGCAGCAACATTACCCGTTTCATAACCTTTTTTCTTACGGTTCAGATAACCTTTCATTGTTACCACTACGAAGATTACACATGCAACAACACCAACTACCAGAGCAAGACGGTTCATTCCTTCTCCTCCGCCCAGAATATCCGGCACGTAACAGTTTGCGCCACCACCGAACAGAACAACGAATGCCTGATTCTTAATTGGAAGTGTCTGACCGCCAAGAACTACGTTTGATAAACCACGGAATACAAACATACCGGACAGTGTGGTAATGAATGGAGGTACATGTACGTATGCGATCCATACAGCCTGCCATGCACCGATGACTGCACCAAGTAATAACATCAAAATCACTGCAATCGGCATTGGCATACCCATTTTTTCCATGAAGACGCCGCCTACAGCACCCACAAAACATACAACGGATCCAACAGAAAGATCGATGTTACCTCCTGTTAAGATACAGAGCAGCATACCGGTTGCCAGTACGTATACATATGCGTTCTGTGAAATCAGGTTTGTGATGTTCTGAGGAAACAGGATCTTACCCTGTGTACCCCAGGTAAAAAACAGTGTTACCAAAACTAACACGATGATCATTGAATATTTTTGTATTCCTTCTCTTAACTTTGCCTTATCCATCGTTTACTCTCCTTTACTAGAACTCAGTATACAGGACATGATCTTCTCCTGAGAAGCTTCTTCCTGTGACAGCTCCCCAACGATTCGTCCTTCATTCATGACATAAATTCTGTCTGACATACCAAGGACTTCCGGAAGTTCTGAGGAAATCATGATAACAGATTTTCCTGCCGCAACCAGATCGTTGATGATGCAGTAAATTTCATATTTTGCACCTACGTCAATACCACGGGTAGGTTCATCCAGAATCAGTACATCCGGATCTGCAAACATCCATTTTGCCAGAAGCACCTTCTGCTGATTACCACCACTTAAGTTACCAACATTCTGCTCTACGGTAGGACATTTTGTTTTCAGCTTTTCTTTGTACTCTACTGCAACTGCATATTCTTTGTCTTTATCAATGACAATACCATTGCTTACGCCTGCCATATTGGCAAGTGTGGTATTGGTTTTGATCGGATTGCTGAGGATCAGGCCATCACCTTTACGGTCCTCGGTAACGTATGCCAGTTTATGTGCAATGGCATCTCTGGAAGACTTCAGATGTACTTCTTTTCCATTCAGGAGAAGCGTTCCGCTGATATTGCTTCCGTAGCTGCGTCCGAATACACTCTTGGCCAGCTCAGTACGACCGGCACCCATCAGTCCGGAGATACCAACTACTTCGCCTTTATGCACCTTGATGGATACGTTATCTACTACTTTTCGTTCTGTATAGATTGGATGGTATACGGTCCAGTTCTTAACTTCCATGCTGACATCACTGATCTGCACTCCGTGACGCTTCGGGAAACGGTCTGCGATTTCACGACCAACCATACCTTTAATAATACGGTCTTCTGAAAAATCATCCACGCCCTTTGTCAGAGTCTCGATAGTAGAACCATCTCGAATAACTGTAATCTTGTCTGCTACATAAGATACTTCATTCAGCTTATGTGAGATAATAATACAGGTCATTCCGTCTTTTTTAAATTTCAGAAGCAGATCCAGAAGTGCCTTGGAATCTGATTCGTTCAATGAAGATGTCGGCTCATCCAGAATCAGCAGTTTTGCATTTTTAGCCAATGCTTTTGCGATCTCAACCAGCTGCTGTTTACCGGTACCGATATCTTTAATTAATGTTCTGGAAGACTCGGATAATCCGACTTCCTTCATATATTTTTCTGCCTGACCATATGTCTCATCCCAGTCAATGGCAGCTTTCTTTCCACGTTCATTTCCGAGGAACATGTTTTCACCAATGGACATATATGGCACAAGTGCCAGTTCCTGATGAATAATTACAATTCCCTTTTCTTCACTCTGTTTAATATCATGGAATTTACATACTTCCCCGTTATAGATAATATCTCCCTCGTAGGATCCATATGGATACACACCGGAGAGTACATTCATCAATGTAGATTTACCAGCTCCATTTTCACCAACCAGAGCATGGATTTCCCCCTCTTCTACCTGAAGATTTACGTTATCGAGGGCCTTTACACCGGGGAAAGTTTTGGTGATATTTTTCATTTCCAACAGTATCTTAGCCAAAATTTGTTCCCTCCTAAAAATATAATTCTGTCTGTAAAACCAGAAGCTCCTCTTTCAGAATAAACAGGCGGGCTGTTTACCCGCCTGTATGAAAATCATTCCGTCATTTACTGACTCTTCTTACTGGATCTGATCCTCTGTGTAGTATCCGGAATCGATCAGCATTTCTTTGTAGTTATCAATTGTTACAGCAACTGGCTCGCAAAGGTAAGATGGGATGATACCTGTTCCGTTGTCGTATGTTTCTGTATCGTTTACAGGAACTTCTTCGCCGGAGATGATTGCATCTACCATTTCAACTACCTGAGAAGCAAGTGCACGTGTATCTTTGAATACGGACATAGCCTGTTTGCCAGCTACGATGTTAGCTACGTTAGCGATATCGCAGTCCTGACCGGTGATGATTGGATATTCACCTGTGTAGTTAGCTGCCAGAGCGTTTTCTACACCAAGTGCTGTAGAGTCATTAGAAGCAAGTACTGCATCCAGGTTTGTTCCATCTGCATAGTTGGAAGACAGAATGTTTTCGAATCTGGACTGTGCAGCGTCTGTTGCCCAGTTTGCTGTAGCAACTTCTTCTTTTGCAATCTGTCCGGAAGGAACTACCAGTTTACCCGCATCAATGTATGGCTGAAGAACATCCATAGCACCGCCATAGAAGAAGTTTACGTTGTTGTCACCTGGGTCACCAGTGATGATTTCCAGATTGAATGGTCCATCAGCGTTTTCCAGATCCAGAGCATCTACCAGGTATTCACCCTGTGTCTTACCTACTAAGTAGTTATCGAATGTTGCATAGTAGGAAATAGCATCTGTATTCATGATCAGACGGTCATATGCGATTACAGGAATGTTAGCTTCTTTTGCCTGTGCAAGTACTGTTCCAAGGGAATCACCATCGATAGAAGCAACTACAAGGAGCTGGTCTCCGTTAGCGATCATATTTTCAATCTGAGAAGCCTGTGTAGCGGAATCATTTCCAGCGTACTGAAGGTCTACTTCGTAGCCTTTTGCTTCCAGTTCTGCTTTCATGTTAGAACCATCCTGATTCCATCTCTGAAGATCCTGTGTAGGCATTGCAACACCGATCTTTTCGCCTTCTGCATTTGCCATTGTTCCCATAGCAGCTACAGCAAGCATAGCAGTTAAAACAACTAATCTCTTTTTCATTTTTCCAATCCTCCCGATTTAGGAATTCGGTAACTGCTCTTCACAGTTGCCATCCGTTTTTTGATGATCTAAATATATCACAGATACTTCTGGACTAACTTGTCAGTTTCTTTAAATTCTTGACAATTCTTTTTTCCGACAAAAAAGGCTAGCACAATATTGTCACTAAAATTGTGCTAGTCCAGACAGGTACTGCTATATATTCAAGAATGCCTCGGCATTCTTGCTACGAGATGCGCGTCATGCAATGCATGACATACTTCTTCTGCGCATCTCTGCAATCCTGCCGAAGGCTATATCAGATGGGAGATTGACTCCCACCACTGATACGGATTTGTTGCTCACCACCTACAGAGGTGGGAGTCATTTCACATCTGATATATACAAAAACACACTTTCATCCTGTTATAGCAAATTTTGACATATCTGCTATGACAATATTAGGATTTTCTTATTTTTTTGAAAAAACATTGCCAGTACGGATTGTTTTGTAGTAATCTTTATCCGTTCAGAATTATCAGAAACCTGCAGATCGGCGCTCTGCAGCATCACTGATTCTTGAATTCTATTTAAACTCGAGGTGATTTATATGTATCTTACGGATTATATTCGACATTATCTTTCTTTTCCGGGACTTCTGTTCTTTTTACTGGTGTCTCTGGCTGTTGTGATTCTGATTCACGTTATACTGCTGATCGCAGCCAAAAACAAAGCGATGCACTATCGTCAGTCCGACCGTGTCTTTGCCATGACTGACCTGTTTAACCGTTATACTGAACGTTATTATGAACTGATGCTTTCCGCCAGCTCTACCCTGTTCTTCACCGGGATCTTCTTCCTGATTGACTTTGATTACTTCAGTGCCTCTGCAAGAACCTGGGCTTTCTGGGAGAATTACCGTGATTTTATCCTGCTGTCTTTTATTATTGTCAGCATTATCCTGATCAGCATCGTGGATCACTTTTTTATTCCGCTTCGTATTATCGAAAAAGAGGAAAAAAGCACCCTGCGTATGGCCGGCATGCTGTATATGCTGATCATTTTCGCTTATATTAAATTCATCTATCTGGATGATAATTATGATGCAATCCTGTTTTATTTTATTACCATGATCATTGGAAGATTTGTCTACTTTGATGCATCCTTTAAAGATTTTTGTATCTCCATGAAAGAACTGGTCAGTCAGTTTCCAATCCTGCTTCTGGTGCTGCTGTCCACAGCACTTCTGGCACTGTATGGATTCAAAAGTGGCTATCTGCTGACATCCAACGGCGTGGTAGTCAGCATGTTCCTGGCACACTTCTTTGTAATCTTTGAAATCTTTCTGATCACAAGAGTGCAGCTGCCGCAGAAAATTGCAGAACGAATCGCAGGGAAATTATAGGCTCATGCCGTTGACAGAAACAGTAAAGGACAGTAAAATATAGTTATAACAGTAAAGAACAGTAAAAGAGGTGTGAACTATGCAAAATCCATTTACGCTCACTTTTGGCAAAAGTCCTTTAGAATCTATCGAACGTCCTTTACAAATAAATGAAATTATAAATGCCTTTACTGCCGAACCAGTGAATCAGCAAATCTTTCTTCTTACAGGTATCAGAGGCTCTGGAAAAACAGTTATGATGACTGATATTTCCCACAAATTAAATGAACGGAATGATTGGATTGTAATTGAACTGAATCCTTCTACCGATTTATTGAATGGAATGCTATCCAAATTATATAGTAACCAATTCTGTTCCGGTTTGATAGAATCTGCCAGAATAAATTTATCCTTTTTTGGATTTGGCATAGAAGTAGAAGGCACTCATCAGATAACAGACACAGAGACCGCAATTATTGCGATATTAGAACGAGTGAAAAAAGCAGGAAAACGCGTTTTAATCACTATTGATGAAGTAACTAATAATGAATACATGCAGATCTTTGCTGCATCATTTCAGATTTTTGTCCGCCAGGATTTACCAGTTTTTTTTCTGGGAACCGGATTATATGAAAATGTTGAAGAATTGCAGAATGAGAAAAACCTTACTTTTTTATACCGGGCACCAAAAGTATCATTAAAACCTCTGAATAATCGTGCTATCATTTATAAGTATCAGACTATTTTTCATATAAACGAAAATCAAGCATCTGAAATGGCCCGTCTTACAATGGGGTATCCATTCGCATTTCAGGTACTTGGTTATCTGACCTGGAATCAAAATGGTGATTACAAATCAATCATTCCACAGTATGAACAATATTTAAGTGAATTTGTATATGATAAGCTCTGGTCTGAATTATCTGCAAAAGATAAAATCGTTGCCAGAGGAATTGCTCAGATAAAAAGTGGAAAAATCAGCGAGATTCGTGAATTCCTGCACATGGAAACAAATGAATTTAATCCTTATCGAAAGCGTCTGATCCGAAAAGGTCTGATCGATGGCGAAACACGAGGATATGTTAAATTTACACTGCCATTTTTTGAAGAGTATGTTCTAGAAAATTGACTTGCTTTTTGAATGAAAAATCACATGTGAATTATATTACTGATAATACTTGAATTAACTTGTTTCATAAACATTTATATTCATACATTAAAAAACTTCTTTTAAATTAGATATCAAAAATCTCTCATAGAAGCCAGATTTTTCAACTTCTATAAGAGATTCTTTTCTTACTACATTTTAAGCCACAAAATCATATTTTATCTACCCACCAAGCAAGAATGTTTGTTTTATTATCTGCATATGCATGCGAACTGTGTATATATACTCTTTCTCGATTCGGTTCATCAATAATGATGCTATTTGAATAAGCCCCATATCCAGCTTCGCATTTTGCCAATATCCGTCCATCATCCCACTCTATACCGTTTTCCGAATAGTACAAGACAAAATTCCCAGCATCTGGCTCTGTATTTCCGCTTCTTCCATGCATCAAGTAACCATCCCCAAAAGCTATCATCTGTGGATTTCGCAGTTTCTTAGCAAAATAAGCTTTTTCAGGTTTTTCCCAGGTTCTTCCAGAGTCATGGCTAATTACATAATCAGCGTGATATTCATCTGCACTGTTGTAACAGTATGCAATGAGATCTCCATTTTTCAGAAAGCAAAGCGTTCCATAGCCACGTCCATAAGTTGAAAAAGGAATTACACTTCTTTTATGGAAAGATGCTCCACTATCATTACTTACATATATTTTATACTGATGTTCCGGCAAACATCCCGTCCAGTTTATTCGTGCGTCATTACAAAATTTCAAAACAAAAATTTCTTTTTCATAATATACTGCATCATATATGCGCCCGCAATCCTTATCAATTTCTTCAGCTTTCGACCATGTAAGACCCTGATCAAAACTCCGACTATAAGTGGGTACTCTATAAGGTTCCCACAATGGATTTTCTGAAATATCACACAACAAATGAAATATCACAATCGTTCCATCATTTGTAACAACTGCTTTTTCTGCCATTACAGATGTATTGATGCCCAACTGAAAATATTGTTTTGAATAAGTATATATCATAGATGGCTCCCAGGTTTTTCCAAAATCTCTGGAACGTTTATATTCCATCCATCCCACTGCCGAATGACCTCCACCATCATCAGAACAATTAGGATAAAAAGCAAGAATATCTCCATTCTCGCATTGCACAAGCGCATGTCCCAAATGCCCACTACGATTATTGGCTGTATGATCCATAAAAAGAATTCCTTTATTTGGTAAATTGGACGGTGTAATATAGTAGCCTTCCTCAAATTTCATAACAACATTTCATCCTTTCTTATTTCAACACATCTCTATTTTCCATGTTTTTATCCTTTAATTCCGCTTGTTACAACTCCTTCAATAAAATATTTCTGACAGGAAATATACAAAATCAAGATAGGAACGATAGCCAACATTGCCACTGCCATCATCGGTCCTACATCAATCATACTTCCATACATGCTCTTGAAAAAACTGATTCCAAGAGATACCGTATATTTCTCTGGTTGCTGCAAATAGATCATCGGTGCAAAATAATCATTCCAGGAATATACAAATTGATTAATCACCACAACAATTAATGCCGGTTTTGCATTTGGAAATACTACTTTCCAAAATACTCCAAACCAAGAACAACCATCTACAATTGCAGCCTCTGACAGCTCATTCGGAATTGCCGCAAAAAACTGGCGGAGTAAAAAAATATAAAACGCACCCCCACCAAAAAGGCTAGGAATAATTAACGGCCAATAAGTATTTACCAAACCAAACTTACTGAAAATCGTGTAAGTTGGAAGTAACGTTACTGATGATGGTATCATCATTGTACTAAGCAATATAAAAAATAAAATATTCTTAAATCTTGATTTCAGCTTTGCAAATCCAAAAGCTGTCAATGATGCTGTTATCAGCGTTCCCACTACACAAATAACAGTAAGTAAAAATGTATTTAAAAAATATCTTGGAATGCGTTTATCACTAAATACATATAGATAGCTTCGAAGACTTATCGGATCTGGAAACAACCTCGGTGGATACTGTGAAGCCTGTGTTGTATCATAAAACGAAGCACAAAACATCCACAACAGCGGAAATAGAAACATAATTGCCACAATAATCAAAATTATTTCAACCAATATTTTGCTGGTTTTATATTTAAAAAAAGCTTTCTGTTTCATCAATCCACATCCTCTCTGTAAAATACCCAAAGTTTGGAAGACTTAAAAATCACAATACTAATCGACATAATTACTGCAAATAGTACCCAAGCCAAAGCACAGGAATATCCAAAGTCATAGTAACGAAATGCTTGATTGTATAAATGCAACCCGAATGTATACGTAGAGAACATTGGTCCACCCTGGGTCATAATATACGGCTGAGTAAAAATTTGGAGTGCGCCAATCACCTGCATAATTAATACATAAAACAAGACCGGTGACAACATAGGCATCGTTATCTTTATAAACATTTTGAATGGTGATGCACCATCCAACTTCGCAGCTTCATAATATATAGCAGGTACATCTTGTAAGCCTGCCAGAATAATCAACATAACACTTCCACAGGTAAAAACATTCATGATAATCAGTGCTGTCATAGCCCAATTCGCATCCTGGAGCCAGTTAGGTCCAATGATATGAAAGATCTTATATAACAAATGATTTATCATTCCTGTATCATTTCCATAAAGATAAGTCCACCCCATGTAAACCGCTACACCTGCTAAAACCGACGGTGCATAAATAATTCCTCTGAAAATATTGGTTCCTGGTAATCTTTTGTTAAGTAAAATAGCAAGAAGTAGTGCAATCCCAATATTCAATGGAACAGAAACTACCGTATAGTACAATGTATTTTTCAAACTTCCCCAGAATCGTTCATCTTGCACAAACATTCTTATATAGTTCTGCACCCCATTAAACTGAGGTGCAGAAACGCCATCCCACTTAGTAAAAGATGCATATAATGAATACCCCATCGGAATCAATGTAAATGCAATGAATCCGATAATCCAGAGTCCTACAAATATATAAAAATCTTTCTCTCTGTAAATGCCATTTCTCTTTCTATTTTTCTTCATCATTTCTCTCTTTCATAATCTGGGATGTGTTTTTGTCAGGATTTAGCCGCTTCAATAACAGCCTCACCTTTTTTCTGCAAGTTATCAAGTGCTGTATCAATATCGGTTGCACCTGTAATGTAAGCATTGAACTCACTGGTCAAAGTATCATTAATATCTGCCCAAATTCCTGCATACTCCCATGAAGTGCCTACTTTTGCCATGTTTACAAAGGCTTCTTTATTGTAAGCTACACCGCCTCCATAGTTGGTCTTAAACTCCTCACTTTCCAGATACTCGGTAAGTGCCGGAATGCCTACGCCATCCTCATCCACTGCTTTCTGAACTTCATAATTGGTTGTCATATATTCTATAAGATCATATGCCAATTCCGGATGCTCTGTTGTTTTAGACATACCAAAACCCTGAAGCCGCATATTCGTATTCCAACGCGTGTCATACGTTTCACTAATTGGAAGTTCCACAATATCCCATTTAAAATTGTCACCAATCTGTTTCTGATAACTTGCAATATCACCCGTCATTGCTATAGCCATGGCATATTTTCCAGTAACAAATCCACCTGTTGTCGTTGTTTTTGTTACTTCATTAGAACAATATCCATCTTTATGAAGATCCCCAAGAAGCTGGAATGCTGCTTTGAACTTTTCATTATTTGTTGCCTGCATAACCATATTTTCTGTATCATACATTTTCGGTTCTCCATAGAGTGCTCGTACAAGTTCACACACCCAACCGCCAAACCACATACCATATGTTTTCTCAGGTCCCTCACCAGAAGTTAGTGTTTTGGCAAGTTCTACAAATTCTGTTTCTGTCCAATCCGCAGTAGGATATTCCAGATTTGCTTCATCAAAAATGTCTTTATTGTATGCAATTACATAATTAGAATACATATAAGGAAGAGAAAGCAGTTCTCCATCAAAATCAAAAATATCCAACAAACTTTCGTCCCAGCAACCTGCTGATCCACTTGCCTCCAAATACGGTGTCAAATCAGCAAATAAATCCTCAGATGCAAATGGGGAAAAAATATCACGCGACATACGGATAACATCCGGTGCCTTCCCAGAGGAAAACCACACTTGTAACTTGGTAGGATAATCTGGACCTGCACAATATGTATAATCCAATGTTACATTAGGATGATCTGCTTTCCAAATTTCCAGGAGCTGATCCAATCGATCAATCTCCGACTGTTCTGCCCAGAATGCCATTGATAAATGTACATTTTCTTCCGTATCCGCTGCCCAGACGTTTGCTGTCCCAGACATTGCCATAAGCGAAGCCAATACTCCTGCAACCATTCTTTTTAATTTCTTTGTTGTTTTCATAAGCGCCCTCCATATCATTTATCTTATTTTTTACACTCATTTTTATATATAAGTATCTCGTTACATTGCACAAAATGAATATGCAAAAATACATCGTCTGTTTGAGACTGCCTGTTCTGGCATACCACCGTTCATAGAAAATGCCTCCAGCTCTCCAATTGAATCTGCATATTCTTCATTTAGAGCAAAAAATATTTCCTCTTTTTCCGAAAGTTCAATTGCTCTGGTCCAACCCTTAGTCGAAACACTTTTGCAAAAATGCAACAGACCTGTATCCTGCTCAATCTTAAAAACAGACACATTGTTACATCCCCTGTTACTTGCATATAAATATTTTCCGTCTTTAGAAACCAATATATCTGCCGCCAGATTTTCTCCAACAAAACTCTCTGGAAGAGCTGAAATCTTCTGTATGTTTTTCCAAGATTCTTCATACGTAAAAACATAGATTTCCGATGATAATTCTGTCAACAGATAACACCATTTCCCATCAGGGTGAAAAGCTATATGCCGCGGTCCGCAACCAGGAGTTGCTTTCCATTCAAATTCAAATTTTACAGTTTTGCTTTTTTGCTCTATTGAAAGCATGTATAGTCTATCTGCTCCAAGATCTGACACAATTGCCAGTCGTTCCTCTGGAGACAGATACACAGAATGTGGATGTGAACTTTCTTGTCTTTTTACATTTGGTCCACTACCTTCAAACATAAAGGACTTAACCATTTCTAATTTGGGCAATTCTGCTACAACAGAAAATATCAATACTTCTCCCGTTCCATAACAACTTGCAAATAAAAGCCTTCCATCTTTACTGCTCTGTAAATGACTGAATGTTCCTTTTTTATAAATATAAGAAGTCAAAAGCTGTAGCTCGCCTTCCGAGATTATTCTGTACACAGCAATCATCCCCTGTCCATCATATTCACCTGCTGCAAACAGATAAGGAGCATCAGTACTTTTACAGAGATAAGTAATATTCTGTACCTCACTTTTCTCAAACAGGATGGAAAATAATTTATTTTCCCAATTATATTCCCATGCAATAATTCCATTATTCTTCTGATGAATTCCTGTATACAGAATCGTTCTCATCCCAATCTCCTACTTTACAATATAAGTTCCTCTTCCATGAATACCGTCGTAATCTTCCGTCTCATCCATAGAATTTACCCCGCATGCCTGTCCACCATCAACTAAGAAATCCGCACCGGTGATAAATCCTGCCTCTTCAGAACAAAGGAACGCCGCCATGTATCCTATATCTTCTCCTGTTCCTGTTCTTCCAATCGGAATACGATCTGCATCCCCTTCATAAGTCTTATCTTCGTATCCCTTTGGATTAATAGCAATACAACCTGGTGATACAGTATTTGCTCTGATTCCAAATGGACCAAACTCTCTGGCAATAGATTGTACAGAACGTTTCAAGCCTGCTTTCATACCACCATAAATACAATCAATAGGGGTCGGCTGTATAGATTTTATAGATGCAGTAAAAACCATACTGCCTTTGATTTTATTATCAATCATATGCTGCCCAACCAAAGTTGCCAAAAGAATGCCAGCTCTGTAATTCACCATATACACATGATCAATTTCCTCTACTTTTGCATAACGCAGATATTTTTCGTATCCTACCCCTGCATTGCTCATAAGTACGTCAATTTTTCCATAAATGCCAACTGCTGTATCAACCAGCTTATAAATATCCTCCACTTTACTTAAATCGCAATCAAATAATTCACATCGAACACCATATTTTTCGGTTACATGTTGCTGCACTTCTTTTGCCTTTTCTGTCTCACCATTGTATGCAAGAAAAAGATCATATCCTTTTTCTGCAAATACATTAGCAACTCCTCTGCCAACCCCTCTGTTGGCACCTGTAATAATTGCTGTTTTTCTACCCATTTTTCGACCTCCCTATTATTTTTTATTTATGGTACATATATATATGTCGGTATCGTTAGACTCTCAAACAGTTCTTCTGTGCTCGCAATTACATCCTCAATTTTCTGATCTGAGAGCAGTCTGGCTGTCATATCCTTGAAAGGTTCTTTGATCCACCAGGCACATTTATCCATATATACTTCATAATCATACTCTTTTTTATATGATGAATTTTCATCTGCTTCCGTATTGAGTAAATGCATCCCTTCTGGCATTTCTATATCATTTTCGTCCACATCTGTTGATAAAAATTCTATAAGAAGATTTGCATTTTCTTTTGCATCAGATTTTGAATCGATTCCAAGAATAAAGCTCAGAGAATTGATTTCATTTACCTCACCTTCCTCGACAATCAAAGAACCCGGCATATAATTTTTTTCGAAATCATTTCCCAACTGCTGATATAATGACCATATATCACTCATTATCACAACTGCTTTATCTGACTCAAACGCATCCATAGCCTCTGCTATATTAAGCAGCAAATTTTTATTCGTAAA
Organism: Jingyaoa shaoxingensis; assembly: GCF_014385005.1. GTDB lineage: Bacteria > Bacillota > Clostridia > Lachnospirales > Lachnospiraceae > Marvinbryantia > Marvinbryantia shaoxingensis. Next base: position 101,279 of record NZ_JACRSZ010000008.1, read on the forward strand.
ATAACCTTTTTGGCTCAAATTATAAATTAATTCCATGTATTCCAACAAAACCGGATCATCTGCCCTGACTTTTCCATTCTGAAGATCATTTGCAAAAGAGCTTGTCTGATTAAAATTCCTCAGTACCAACATCAACCATTGTATGTACATTTCATAAAAGCCTTTTTCATCTTCACCTCCAAAAATAATTGGCGTGATTCCTCTTCTTAATGCCTCTCGGAAAATCTTTTCCAAGTCTTGCGCATTTTTCGGAATTTCGTAATTCAGTTTTTCCAAAACTGAAAGATTATAGCAGGCAACCAGTTTATTTGATATAAAGGGAATTGCATACTGACATTTATTCACTTCATAAATTTTTAGGTTTTCTGACTGATAATTATCAAGATATGTTTCTCCTGTCAAATCAGTCAGACGTCCTCTGGTTTCCAGTGATAAAAACGTGTCATACTTCGGTTTCATAAATATTACATCTGCTATTTTTTTCTCACTGCTGATCTGCTCCCGCATAAAATCTTCATAATAGCTTTCTGAAACAAAAGACACTTGCATCTTTATAGACGGATATTTTGCCTCAAACTTCTGAAATATATGGTCAAACAGATCTGTTTTTTCTCCCCAGATTAGCACATCCAGAAGTTCTTTTTCTTTTGCAGATGTTTTATTTTTCCCCAACAGTGAAAAAACAAATGCGCTTCCTAAAACTATCGTCAAAAGAACGGTTATTACAATTTTTTTATTTTTCTTGTTTGTAATCATATTCTATCACCCTGTTTATTTTGGTTATATATCGCAGATTTCAGATTTTGTTTTCTTTATTCGTATTTATCGCATCTTTTTTGGAACTCTTTTGGCGTCATACCTGTACATCGTTTAAATAACTGACTGAAATAACGTCCATCATGATACCCTAACTTCACTGCTACTTCGTATACACGTGCATCTGGTTCATTCAACATATTCTTTGCTTTATCCATCTTAATATCCGTGACTATATCTGAAAAAGTTTTCCCACATTCTTTCACGAATAATTCACTCAAATATGTAGCATTAATATTATATTTCTTTGCATAATCTTTCAAAAGTTTTACTTCTGAATAATTATCACGAATATCTTTTTGGATATTGTAAATAACAGGATGTAGTATTTTCTTCTCCATTTTTTCCATTTTTTCTGTAAGCTTTTTTAATGTTTCGGTTGTTCTTACAGCAATTTCCATTTCAGAAAATTCCCGTTTTATTTTTGGAAATGAATCATAAAATTCTTTAAAGAGCAGTTGTTTCTCGCCTTTTTCTTCATTCATGGCTATATAAAGATAATACGAAAGTCGAATCATAAGATTTTGTCTTTCCTGAATGCTGTTTGTTTTATTGAAATATAACACCAGTTTTTCAGCAACTTGATCAAATTTTTTGTCTTTCCATAATGCATAAATTATTCTTTCCTCTTCAAGTTTTGCATCTTTCATCTGTATGATCATATGTTGATTTGTTCTGTCATTTTCCATGCACTGTTCCACTTCCAGATATTTGGAATATAAATCTCTTCCATCGAAAAATCCTGTCTCAATATGAGCAATAGGAAGGAATAAATTATTTTCCAGCACATCCACCATTTCTTCACATAATTTTTTTATCTGATATTCTATTTGTTGTGTCTGCATTGTAGAATGAAAATATTCTGTATAAAAAATCAGATAGAACATGTTATATGATTCACTGATCAGGCAATACTGAATTTTCTGCTGCTTCACTTCCAACAATTCTTCTATGATATTTTTTACTGCGTACAAAATAAGACCTGAATCAGATGGCGTAAACCCTCCTATTTTCTGATATTCCTGGATCCTACATCCAGATAAAATGACCTGTTTTTTCCAAAATAAAGATTCTGACGAAATCAACCCATGAAGCATATCGGAAATTTGTATCTGTAATTTATTATCACGATCCATATTTTTGACTTTAACCATTTCTATCAATTCACAAACCGTTTCCTGTACTGATTTTATTGTAATGGGTTTAATTAAAAAATCATGTACCTGATACTGAAGTGCAGTTCTGGCATATTCAAAATCTGCATAAGCGGTAACTATGACAATTATCGTATCCTGAGACAATTCCCGTATCTGGCGAGTCATTTCTAATCCATCGCATACAGGCATTCGAATATCTGTTAAAACAATTTCTGGTTTATATTTTTTAAAAAGTTCTAACCCCTCTTCTCCATGACAAGCTGTAAATACTTCCAGTGGAAACATTTTCTGTATCTGTTTGGCCACACTTTCTCGGATTAGTCGTTCATCTTCTACATATAATAATCTCATGTCTCTTTCCTGCCTTTCGCCTCTGTTTTTATATTAATTACCAACATAAACATATGATTTTCATAATGTACCTGTAGCTCCGCATTACTGCCATACATTAATTTTAATCTTCGGTAAACATTATATAGTCCTATTCCTAATGATTTCACTTCGGTTTCATTCGGTCGATAATCTTCTGTAAATTTTCTTTTCAAATTTTCCAATTCTATTGGTTTTAATTCTGCATAATTATTACTAAAACAAAAGGATATGATTCCATTTTCTTTTTTAGCTGTAAGTTTAATTTCTACTGTTTCCATATGAAATTCCACACTATGCTTAATCGCATTTTCAACAATGGGTTGAAATGTTAGTTTGGGAATTTCCAGAGACTGTAATTCCTTTGGAACATCTGCGAAATAGCAAAATCGATCTTCATATCTCTTGGACTGTAATAACAAATATTGCTCTACATGCTCTAATTCCTGTCCTACTGTAGATGGTGCATCAATTTCATATAAGCCATACCGCAAAAGATTTGACAGTGCATCCACCATTTCACATGCCTCTATAGCTCTTTCTTCATCTAAAATCATCCAATAGATAGAATTTAGTGTATTATATAAAAAATGGGGATTTAACTGTGATAGAAGAAAACGCATTTCCAATTTTCGATTCTGTTCTTTTTCAATAGAAAGCTCTGTTAACATCCTAGAAAACTGTACACTCAAAGCATTGATTTCTTCCACCTGACTGTGTGGAAGCTGAATGCAAAAATCTCCCTGCTCAATTTGTTTCATAACTCCAGTTAATTCTAACGTTGGACGCTTGATCCACTTTATCCATATACTGCTGCAAAACAAACTGAGCAGCATGACAGGACTCATACAAATCAATACAATAATGATACTCTTACAGGATTCCTCAAGCAAATAGGAACGCGCATAATGCCCCACGACTTTCAGATTATTGTTAATTAATGATTCTTCTGTAAAATATCCTTCTCTTTCTGATAACTGAAACTTCTTTTTTTCCTGTTCTCTTAACAAAAGAGGAATATTTTTATTATCACAAACATAATACTGCATAACCGCTTTTTCATTTTGACTTATCGTTTCAATCCATTTAGTGTTAACAACCAGAAATTGATAACCTATAATTTTTCGACTACTTGACGCATATATTGTTCTACCAAATACACTATACGGTTTTTCAATTCCTTTTATAATCAGTCCATTTTCTTCTGGCAAAAGTGTAAACCCACTTTCAAGTTTGGAAATTTGCTTAAACCACTTCTTCTCCCTGAGTTCATAGCAGTTCTGAATTCCAACAATATCATTTTGAATATGATATGGTTCTCCAATTAAAGGATAAATAATCATATCGCTAATGGCTGGATGACTTGTGCTCAAAGATTCCAACAGCTGATGCGTACAATATTTTTCATAAACTGAAGATTCCTGAGCATTATCTCTTTGTAATGCCTGTTGTACTGAAATATTCAAATAAGAATTATCCGCAATGGTATATATACTATTTAAATCCTTTCCGAGTAATTCAGCCACTTGGTTAGTGTTTGCTTTTAGCATTTCTGAAATACTGTCTCTTTTTGAATAAAAACTGGTAATTCCTATAATACAAGATGAAATCAACAATATTACGCATTGTGCAATAACAATAAAAGTGATCCATGATAAATTCACTTTTGCTTTCATAAAACACATCCTTCCTATAAACCATTTTCACTCTATTTAATATATACCATATCAAGAGCTAGCACAAAATATAATGCATTTCATATTTTGTTTGCTATTCTAATATTTTGTTTGTTAATGTTAGTAAAGCAATTTATTTTACGCTTATCGTTATTATAAATCCCAAACACCCTTACGCATAAAAAAGCTCATGGTATTTCTCCATGAGCTTTTTCAACAGTCTTATAATATCTATCATTATATGCTATAAATTTTAATCCTGTGGATATTTTAATCCCCACTGTTTTCTTAACATATCACACTGTTTTAATATTGATGCAGTCTCTTCCCAGGTCATGACCGGTGATTCTTTGATTCCATTTCGGATACACTGATTCACATGTGCGATCTCGAATTGATATCCTTCATCTTCAATTCCTGCAATCTTCTGTGGTGCCGGACATTCAATAGTTTCTGTTTTGTCTCCCACTGTCAGTTGTAGCTGCCATGGTTTCCAGAACTGCGGGATCACCATATGTCCTTTTGTACCATAGATATAAGCCGTATCAATCATATCAGTACGTATGGCACTGCACATCAGACCCAATTCACCTTTATCATACTGGGCAATCCATGCTGCCTGTTCATCCACCTGCAGATGATGTTCATCTGTATCCATAGATGCCACACCGCTGATGGATATCGGTTCTTTTTTCAGTATCATCTTGGTAAAATGCAGATCGTATACTCCTACGTCCAGAAGACTTCCTCCTGCACGGTTCGGATCCATTAATCTGGATGTCATATCTTCATTGCGGAAAGAAAAATTGGTGCTTACTACACGCACATCTCCGATGTCCTTTAAATGTGCCTCGATCTCTTTGATCAATGGGAAGAATCTGGTCCATACTGCTTCCATCAGGAATACCTGATTCTTCTTCGCACACTCTGTCATTTTCTCCCACTGATGCACATTGATACCTGCTGGTTTTTCCACCAGTACAGACTTTCCAGCTTCCATAGCTTTGATTGCCAGCTCCATATGTGCGGTATGCGGTACCGGGATATAGACAATGTCAATATCTTCTCTTGCCAGCATCTCTTCATATGTCATCACTTCCGGTATCTGAAACTTTTCCGCGGTCTTTGCAGCACTTTCTCTGGTTCTGGATGCTACTGCCACGATCTCCATATCATCAATCTGACGTGCCCCTTTCATCCAACGGTCCAAAATCTTTCCGGCTCCAAGAAGTCCCCAGCGTATTTTCTTGCTCATGATTTTCGCCCCCATTTTAAACAGAAAGGGACCAACAGCGTGGTCCCCTTATCTCTTTTTTAGATTGTCACCTCATCAAACAGTCCTTTTACTGTCGGATAGATCTTTGCAAATTTTGCATATCTGTCATTGTATTTTTCTACCAGTTCCGGATCTGGTTCGATGGTATCGATTACTTTGACCAGCTTTTCTGCTGCTTCTTCTACGGATGCAAATTCTCCGCATGCTACTGCAGCCAGCATAGCTCCGCCATATCCAGGGCCTTCTTCGCTTTCGATTACATCAACTTTAATTCCCAGTACATTGGCAATGATCTTTTTCCACAGTGGACTCTTTGCTCCACCTCCACAGATCTTGGTTCTCTCGATCTTAATACCAAGTGACTTGGCTACTTCAAAGGAATCACGGATAGCAAATGCTACACCTTCCAGAACAGCCTGTGTCATATCGGCTCTTGTGGTATCCATGGTCATACCGATGAAAGTTCCTCTTGCATTCGGATTGTTGTGAGGAGAACGTTCTCCCATCAGGTATGGCAGGAAGAATACATGGTTTTCTCCAAGTTTTTTGATCTTTTCCTGCTCTGCTGCGTAATCTTTGGTTCCGATGATCTCATCCATCCACCACTTGTTGCAGGAAGCTGCGGAAAGCATGCAGCCCATCAGATGATAATATCCGTCTGCATGAGCAAAGGAATGTAATGCATTGTGCTCGTCTACGCCAAATGTCTTACTGGAAATAAAGATGGTTCCGCTGGTTCCAAGGGAGATGTTACATCTTCCATCACCTACGGTTCCGGTTCCTACTGCTGCCGCTGCGTTATCACCGGCACCTGCTACAATCTTTACAGTCTCTGGAAATCCCAGTTCTTTTGCTACTTCCGGTAAAATGGTTCCTACCGTCTCATAGCTTTCAAAGATCTTTGGTACCTGTTCTTCTGTGATACCGCAGATATCCAGCATTTCTTTTGACCAGCATTTATTCTTTACATCAAAAATCAGCATACCGGATGCATCTGATACATCTGTGCTGTATACGCCAGACAATTTAAATGCAATATAATCCTTTGGCAGCATGATCATTTTGGTTCTTGCAAAATTCTCCGGTTCTTCTTCCTTCATCCAGAGGATCTTCGGAGCGGTAAATCCTGCAAATGCAATATTTGCAGTATACTTGGACAGTGTTTCTTTTCCGATCACGTTGTTCAGATAATCTGTCTGCTTCTGGGTACGTCCATCATTCCACAAAATTGCCGGACGGATAACGTCATCATTTTCATCCAACGCAACCATTCCATGCATCTGTCCACCAAAACTGATACCTGCAATCTGGCTCTTATCACAATTTTCAGTCAGTTCCTTTAATCCTTCTAACACTGCACTCCACCAGTCTTCCGGATTCTGTTCAGACCAACCCGGATGTGGAAAATACAATGGATATTCCTTAGATACTACACTTTCGATTTTACCTTCTGCATTCATCAGTAATAATTTCACTGCAGAAGTACCTAAATCTACGCCAATATAAAGCATGTTACCCTCCTTTTCCCACATATTCCAGTAAAAGCATTCACCGAAGGCATGCTCAAACACCTTCTTATGAATTGTTTTTGTTGTCATATGCTGATAAAACTACTAAAATTTTAATATAGCCGCCTGCAGTTACACGCCGCAGGCGGCTTTTCTTTTTGTTACAATCTTATTGGATTAATTCTAGCCCCATGGATTCTCTGTTGGGTAAAGTACACCTGCCGGCTGGTTGTATCCGATTTCGTCTACATCCAGACCAAGGATCTTGAATACTTCAAACAGAGCTTTTCCGTGATGTCCGAATGCTACTGCTCCGTGATGTGGGAATCCTTTTTCGATCAGTACGTGACGATAGAATCTTCCCATTTCTGGAATAGCGAATACACCGATACCACCGAAGGATCTGGTTGCTACCGGAAGAATTTCCCCCTCTGCAATGTAAGCACGAAGCTTGTTATCTGCTGTACTCTGGATACGGTAGAATGTGATTTCTCCAGGTACGATATCGCCTTCCAGGGTTCCCTGTGTAACTTCCTCCGGCAGATTTCTTGCCATGATCATCTGATACTTCATAGTACCCTTTGTCAGCTTCTGTGAGCAGGTATTTCCACAGTGGAATCCCATGAATGTATCTTTGTGTGTATAGTTGTATTTACCTTCGATAGACTCTTTGTACATATCCTTTGGTACAGAGTTGTTGATATCCAGCAGAGTTACGATATCATCACTGACTGCCTGTCCGATGAATTCAGAAAGTGTTCCGTAGATATCTACTTCACAGGATACAGGGATTCCGCGTCCTGTCAGACGGCTGTTTACATAGCAAGGAACGAATCCGAACTGTGTCTGGAATGCAGGCCAGCATTTTGTGGTAAGTGTAACGTATTTTTTGTATCCTCTGTGAGCTTCGATCCAGTCAAGAAGAGTAATCTCGTACTGAGCCAGCTTAGGAAGTACTTCTGGTTTGCAGTTGCCATCACCAAGTTCTTTTGCCATATCTGCTGCAACTTCTGCGATACGTGGATCACCTTCATGTTTCTTGAAAGATTCAAACAGATCCAGTTCGGAGTTCTCTTCGATCTCGATACCCAGGTTGTAAAGCTGTTTAATTGGTGCATTACATGCCAGGAAGTTATTTGGACGAGGACCAAAGCTGATGATCTTCAGGTCTTTTACTGCCACATATGCACGTGCGATTGGCAGGAAGTCATGAATCATATCTGCACAGTCATCTGCATCTCCTACAGGATATTCTGGAATATAGTATCCGCCAACATTTCTCAGCTGCAGGTTATAGCTTGCATTCAGCATACCACAGTAAGCATCACCACGTCCCTGAACCAGGTCATTCTGTGATTCTTCTTCTGCTGCGATGATCATCTTAGGACCTTCGAAATGTTTCGCAAGGAGAGATTCGGAGATCTCCGGTCCGAAGTTTCCAAGGTAAACAACCAGTGCGTTACATCCTGCTGCTTTGATATCTTCCAGAGCCTGAACCATGTGGATCTCGCTCTCTACGATACAGACCGGACATTCGTAGATGTTCTTTGCATCATATTTTTTTGTGTAAGCTTCTACAAGTGCTTTTCTTCTGTTAACGGACAGAGATTCCGGGAAACAGTCACGGCTGACTGCTACGATTCCAATTTTTACTTCTGGTAAATTGTTCATGATATTGCTCCTCCTGTTTTTTATTATATGGTAAGGTTTTCTCCTTTTAATCCCACAAATGCTCCACCTTTGCCCTCATTAGACTCTGCATGGGCGATGAGCCATTTATTCTTTGCGGTCATCAGCTTGTCTTCCGGGAATACTCCTGAAAGTACAGGTGGTTCTGTGTTAGTTCCTTCCGGAAGAATAATAACTACGCGGAAGTTCTCTTTGCCTTCTGCGTTGATCGGTGCATAGTGAAGTGTGGTAGCGTAAAGCTCTACCACTGCACCGGCCGGTGCTGCAAAGGCTTCCATCTTTGCTGTATCATATGTAAAATCATCTTCTACATCCTGTTCTGAGCCAATCAGTAAAATGGCTCCGTCAAGGGCAATATCAATCTCAGAGTCGCGATGGTATTCCACTGCATTCAGAGTATGATTGGTTCCGTTGCAATATCCAATCTGGATCGGCATACCACCGTAAACACTGTTCTGAATGGCTTCGCGCTCTGAACAGGCTTCCAGCTCCGGTGCGGATGCTACATACTCTACGCCATCTGTCACAGGTGTCTTAGCCAGACGGTCTAACAGATCCGGTACTTCTATCTTGAGTACTCTGCCGTACTTTTTAAATGCCTCATCGGTAATGCTTTTGATCTGCATGGTTCTGTCCCCTTTCTGTGTTTCGGTAATTTTCTCAATTAGTTTACTTTCTGAACTAATTGTGTTATAGTAATAATAACTCTAATCACTCAATTTTGCAAGAGGATTTTGATAATTATGGCGAAAACAATTTTAACCGGTAATCCGGAACTTATTCGAGATATTAATACCCAGTCTGTTATCCGTACCATCCTGGAGCATGGATCCATATCCAGAGCCGCCATCGCAGGGCATCTGGGACTGACAAAAGCCACCGTCTCTGCCATTGTACAGGTATTGCTGGACCGTGGACTGATTGAAGAAATCGGCAGTGATGACACAAAAAAGGGAAGAAAACCGATTCTCCTGAGGCTGGATCCCACCTGCGGATATATCATTTCTCTGGATCTGGCGTCTGAGACCATCACACTGATGACAGCCAATCTGTTGGGTGGAAACTGTCACATTTACCAGTATTCCGCTCCGGAAAACTCTGCGAATCTCATACCAACACTGGTCACTGCAATACAGGCTGCCATTGACACGCTTCCTGAAAGCCGTTACGGTCTTCTGGGAATTGCTCTTGGCATTCACGGCGTAGTACATCATAACCAGATCATTTTCCTTCCATATTCTTCTTATGCAGATCTGGATCTGGTTACACCGCTGTCAGAAGCCTTTCACGTTCCCGTTTTGATGGAAAACGAAGCGAACCTTTCTGTTCTTGGAGAATGGTCCTTCTGTCATCAGACTAATGAGATGCTGTACATCAGCGTCCATTCCGGTATCGGTGTGGGTATTATTATGAAAAATCAGCTGGTCAAAGGAAAAAACGGCTATGCCGGAGAATTTGGCCATTCTATTATTCAGATTGGGGGACGTCCCTGTCCCTGCGGCAATCAAGGCTGTCTGGAACAGTACGCTTCTGAACGTGCTCTGTTTGCGGAACTGTCTGAATTAAAGCATATGCCGATTCATGCAGATATTTTTGAAGATCTTTACCGCCGGGGCGATCCGGACGCCCGACGTCTGGTGAAGAACTTTATTACTTATATGTCCATCGGCATTAACAATTTGCTGAATACTTTTAATCCTGATATTATTATTCTGAACAGTGTTCTGCACCGATGCCGCCCCACCATTTGTGAAGATATCACCAATTCTCTTCACAATACCATGAAACAATACTGTCATCTGATTCCATCCACGCTACAGGATTCCGCTACACTTCTGGGCGGTGTGTATCTGATCCAGCATCAGTTTCTTTACCCGAATCAGATCTGACCAGAAGGACTTTATCTATGGAAAAGAAGAAAAAAACAAATTATCTCACGGTTATTGCCGGACTGGTTCTGATCTCACTGGTCTGTCTGGTTCTGTATATTGTAAGAGAATACTATGCCATCTCTTCTCTTCAGAAGCAGTATACACAGACTACAGAAGCCTCCGGATACAAGTATCACTGCGCCTTTATCACCAACTCCGTGACTGCTTTCTGGGACTCAACTTTTGAAGCTGCCAGAGAAGAGGGCATTCCGGAAAATATTTACGTGGAGGATTTTGGAAAAAACCTGGATCTCTCCTATACAACCAATGAACTGTTGAAGATGGCCACTGCTGCCAGAGTTGATGCCATTATTATGGAAGCAAACGATGACTATTCCACCACCCAGCTTATGAACAAAGCAGTGGATGCCGGAATTGCCGTCAGTACCATTTACCGGGATAACATGAACAGTGAACGTTACAGCTACACCGGCGTCAATAACGTCACCATTGGTTACGATTATGGATCACTTGCCCTGAAGTATGCCGATGCCAGTGACTCCAATGTCATGGTCATTCTGGATTCCCAGGAACAAGACACGGAAAGTCGTCTTCTGGTCTCCGGTATCGGCAAAGCACTGGAGGAACAGCGCAGTGATATGAAACTGGATACTATGAAGCTGAATAACTCCAATACTTTTGAAGTAGAAGAATCTATCCGTAAATATTTGAAAAATCATCTCAACGAGACTGATATCGTAATCTGCACCACGCTGCAGCAAACTCAGTCCATCAGCCAGATTGCGGTAGATATGAACTATGTGGGAGATTTTAAGATCATTGGTTCCTACCAAAATGACTCTGTACTGGAATACCTCTCCAGCGGTGTTATCAGTGCCAATATCGTCATTGATGCGGCACAGATGGGAAAACGTGCTGTTGATAACCTTGCCGAATACTTGGAATATGGTTACACCAGCGACTATTCCCAGGTGGATGTGCACACTCTGGAGAAGGAAGATGCCATTCGTCTGTTAAATGCCAGACAGGCAGAAGCTGAATCAGAAACAGGAAAGGAGGCTGAATAATGTCAAAAAAACAGGTAAGTTCCTTTTCCCATGTACCGTTTCCATTACGACTGATTTTCATTTTTCTGCTGACTTCCCTGTTATCTCTGGCGATGTCTCTGTATCTGAATACCAATATTAACCGTTCCCTGGAGCAGATCAATACGATCTACACCAGCAACAATAACTTAAATACCATGACAAAGACTCTAAACAGCCTTCATGATAATATTCTGGAATATCTGGAGATTAAGAGCACAGATTCTTTAAATAACTACTATTATTATGAACAGCAGTACCGCAATCTCCTGTCTGATCTGAACAATCAGACCACTGACTCCACTGCAGGTTCCATGGAAAAAAATATCTACAATATTTCCCAGAGCTATCTGGATATTGCCGATGTGGCCATTGAAGCCAAACGTGCCCGCAACACTGGTAAATACCGTACAGCCTACAACGAAGCCACCGAATATTTCAACTTTCTGACTTCGTATATATATAGTCTGAATAACCAGCAGTTTCTGACCAACTCCATCAACTATCAGTCTCTGGAAGTATCCCTGCGGCTGATTGAGCGGATGAACACCCTGGTCACCATTGCTATGGCATTGTTCAATATCTTTCTGGTCATTGTTATGGTCAACCAGATTACAAGACCTCTTCTGGTTCTGGCCTCTGCTTCCAATCAGGTGGCTGCCGGTAACTTTGATGTGGAATTGCCGCCGGTTGTCTCAGATGATGAACTGGGCGTGGTAACCCGCGCTTTCAGCAAAATGGTTGTCAGCATTCAGGAATACATTGAAAAAGTCAGAAGCAGCATGAAAGCAGAAAAAGAGGCTCAAGAAAGAGAGCTTCTGATGGAAACCCATTTAAAAGAAGCCCAGCTTCGCTATTATCAGGCACAGATTAACCCACATTTTCTGTTTAATTCTCTGAATGCCGGTGCGCAGATGGCTATGATGGAGGATGCCGAAAAGACCTATTCCTTTATTCAGAATATGGCAGACTTTTTCCGTTACAGTATGAAGTCCCTGAACACAGATGTGGATCTGAAAGAAGAGATTGAACTGGTGGATAATTATGTTTCTATTATGAATGTCCGTTTTTCCGGTGACATTCACTACGAAAAATCTATTAACTGTGACATCACCGGCGTCCGGGTTCCCTGCATGATTATCCAGCCTGTCGTGGAAAATGCTATCAGTTATGGTATCCGTAATATTTCCTGGGAAGGAAAAATCTTTCTGGAAGTCCTGAGGGAAGACAATGAATTTCTGATCCATGTCCGTGACAACGGCATTGGCATTTCTCCTGAGCGCCTGTCTGATATTCGAAATGGAAAAGCATCCCATGCACCTTCCGATAAGAATTCTAATGGTGTAGGTCTGGGAAATGTACAGAAACGACTGAATCTGTATTATAATAAAGAAAATCTCTTCTCCATAGACAGTGAAGGAGAAAATAAGGGTACGCTTGTCACTATCCGTATCCCCGCTGAGGAGGAACTCTATGTATAAAGTTTTACTGGTAGACGATGAGGGAATTGTTCTCGACTCCCTGAAATTTATTATCAACAAGAACTTTGGCGAATCCTGTGATATTCGTACTGCCAAGACCGGCAGGCAGGCCATCGAGATTGCCCAGGAATTCGTACCGGATATCGCATTCATGGATATTCAGATGCCGGGGATTAAGGGTATTGATGCCATTCGGGAAATTCGAACATTTAACAAAAAATGTCAATTTATCATTATGTCAGCTTACGACAAATTCACCTTTGCCCAGGAAGCGATCAATCTTGGTGTTATTGAATACCTGACTAAGCCAGCCAACCGGGATAAGATCGTAGCTGCTCTTGAAAAAGCTATGGCGGTCATTGACCAGGAACGCTCCAGCCGCAGTCAGAATCTGCTGATCCGTGAAAAACTGGAAGCTGTCGTTCCGATTATCGAGAATGGATTCATTAACCTGATTCTGTTTCAGGATGACCCGACGCCTTCTTTGAGCCGATACCGTGATCTGTTAAATATCCATACGAATTATGGCTGGATCATGGTTCTGGAATTTGGAGAAGACGGTGATAACGGTGATCTGGCAAACCCGGTAGGAACCACTGTGAAACTCCAGAATCACCAGCTTGCTTTCCGGGAAATCATCAAAGAATTTTTACCAGCCTGTATCATTGGTCCGATTATGGCAGGAACTGTGGCAATCTTCATTCCTCACGAATCTCAGGAACTTCCTTATGAGGAACGTATTGCCATTATTGAAAATACCCGTAATATGATCCGTAAGCTGCGCAGACAGATTGATATGCATTTTCGTGCCGGTATCGGCAATATCTGGAGCATTACAGAGCAGAGCAAGTCCTATGAAGAATCCAAGAAATCTCTTCGCATAGACAAAAGCAGTGTTGTACATCTTCGTGATATTAAGATGGAACTGGAATATGAGCGGGACTATCCGGATGATTTGGAACGTTATCTGTTCTCCTGCCTGATTCGTGGTGAGACAGAAAATGTCATCCGTGCCTCCAACCAGTTTTTCGACTGGATGATCGAGAATTACCCGGACTACGTACAGTGTATCCGTATTAAGATCCTGGAATTTGTGATGACTGCAGAAAAAGAAGTATTCCTGAAAGGTGGTATTCCATACGGTTTCCTGTACCGGAAGGATTATCTGGACAATGTACTTGCCTGTCAGACACCGGAAGAACAGCGCCGCTGGTTTGTCAGCAAAATGACAGAGGCTTGCCGCAATATCAACAATGTAAAAGAACAGAAAGAAACTACCATCGTAGGAAAAGCCCGGCAATACATTGATCAGAACTTTTCCAAGGAGCTTTCTCTGGAAGAAGTTTCCAAGTATGTGGATATCAGTCCATATTACTTCAGTAAGCTATTTAAAGAAGAGACCGATCAGACCTTTGTAGAATACCTGACCAGCCTGCGTGTGGAAAAGGCAAAAGAAATGCTGGCTTCTCCATCTGCCAGCATCAAAGAAGTCTGTATGGCGGTAGGCTACAGTGATCCGAATTATTTCAGCCGTATTTTTAAGAAAGTAACCGGAAAGACCCCGACTGAGTACCGTGACCGTATCTGAAAAGAGGATTGATTACATGAATCATTTATCATCTGTCGTAAAAAAATATATGTTATACACCACGATTGCTGCCATGGCAGTCAGCACCGCCGGCTGTTCTCCTGTCAAAGAAGAGACACAGTCTGAGAAGTCCGACGAGAATACACCTCTTCAGATCGGAATGTCTTTTGATACCTTTGTATTGGAGCGCTGGATCCGTGACCGGGACATCTTCGTCTCCACTGCATCTGAACTGGGCGCAGAAGTCAATGTACAGAATGCCAACGGAGATGCTGATGAGCAGGCATCCCAGATCGAATATCTGATCGATAAAGGCATGGATGTTCTGGTAATTGTAGCAGTAGACGGCACAGACGCTGCTCTTGCTTCTGCCATTAAACGGGCACACAGCAAAGGTATTAAAGTTCTCGCTTACGATCGTATCATCCAAAATTCTGATGTAGATCTCTATGCCTCCTTCGATAATGAAGAGGTCGGTCAGCTTATGGCAGAAAATGTTATTTCACAGATTCCGGCCAACGGCAAAATTGCTGCTTTGTACGGATCCCCTGCCGATTATAATGTGGTACTGGTTGAAAAAGGCATTAAAAAAGTGCTTGCTGACACAAATATTGAACTGGTTTATGAGAATTATGCTGATAACTGGAAGGCAGAATATGCCTATGATCAGATGAATGAATGTATCGATACCGTTGGAAAAGTAGATGCAGTGATCTGTGGCAATGACGGTCTAGCTGCTATGGCTTTCAAGTCTCTGTCTGAACACCGCATGGCAGATGACGTCTGTCTGGTGGGGCAGGATGCAGACATTGATGCCTGCCAGCGTATCGTGGAAGGCAACCAGTATATGACTGTCTATAAGTCCATCGATCAGCTGGCTAAGCAAAGCGCACAGTACGCCGTCATGCTGGCAGAAGGTACCGATCTGGATATGACAGAGACATTTAACGACGGTACTTACGATGTTCCTTACCTGAAACTGGAACCGGTCGCCGTCACCAGAGAAAACATGGATGCAGAGATTATCTCTTCCCGTTTTCACCTGAAAAATGAAGTATATCTTAACGTAGACACAGAGGAGTAACTATATGTATAAAATTATGCTTGCTGATGATGAGGGGGTTGCCCTGGATGCCCTGCGTATCATGATCACCACTCATTTTCATGAAATGGAAGAAAACATTGATATCCGTATTGCACAGAATTCCGGCCAGCTGTCTGATATTTATCAGAAGTATCATCCTGATATTCTTTTCCTGAATATTCAAATGGCAGGTCTGCATGGTATTTTTTCTATTCGTGAACTTCATGCATTTTACGAAAACTGTCTTTTCATTGTGGTTTCCTATTCCCGCAAAACCGACTATAAACGGGAGGGCTTCAACATGGGAATCCGTGACTACCTTACCAAACCGTTAAAGCGTGAAAAAGTCATCTCCAGTCTAAGCCTTGCTTTTCGTGAACTGAATTATCACAAAAAACATCAGATTCAGGAACAATTAAACAAAGAATCCTTTGATACCGTTATCCCAGTCATAGAAAACGGTTTTATCAGTGAATTGCTTTTCCCGGAACAGCTTCATCAAAATCTGTCTCTGTATACTTCCCTACTGGACATCCATGCACCATACGGATGGATCATGGCCCTGAAGTTCAGTCAGATTACCGCTCACGGTACTATGTGCAATCCGATTGGTTCCATTGTTCAGCTTCAGGGCCAAATCTCCTATTTCCGTACCATTATTAAGGCATTCTTTCCTTCTGCAATCATTGGTCCGGTACTGGCAAACCGTATTTTTATTCTGATTCCAAGCAACTCCATGCCATTATCCGAAAGCGAAGCGGCATTCCGCCAAAAACGTTCCATGGATATGGAAACACAGTTGCACCGTAAGCTAAACCTGCGATTCAAGATCGGGCTGGGCGAGGCACAGCCAATGATGAATCTGGCACAGTCACTGAAAGAAGCACACGAGGCAGTGGAACAATAAAAAAATAATTCCCCAAGGCAGTGATTCCATGTTTACACAAAATCACTGCCTTGGGGAAATTTCTATCCTCTGTAATAATTAATCAGGCATCCTTTCAGTATGATGGTTCTCTCATCATCTGTCAGTTCTCCCATTTTCAAAGTAAATTCTTTCATTTCGCTCTCGCTTACTACGTAAGCTTTGATCTCGGTTGCTTTTTCTTCGATCGCCTTGCGGATCTCCGGTACGAAGATGTAGTCGCCTTTGGTAAATGGCAAGTCGCCTTCTTCGATCAGGAATGGAAGCATGCCCCAGTTGATCAGGTTGGAGCGATATCTCTTGGTTGCATAGCTGTTGGCTATGTTCGCCCAGCCGCCCAGTACTTTCTGGCAGGATGCTGCCTGTTCGCGGGCGGATCCGTCACCTGGTTTTACTGCAAAGATGGTGCTTCCCACACCTACGGTATCTTTACATACATCCGGATACAGTTCTTTTACTTTATGCATAATCGGGCGAAGCTCCGGAAGTGCCTCTCCCATACATTCATTGGCTTCTCTTGCTTTTTCTGCCTTCTGTACTTCTTTTGCCAGTCCCACATAAGCCGGATCTTTTCTGGATAAGGTGAACTCAGCCAGTCCCAGCGGATTGGAGCGGTAAGAGGATGTCTCACCGGATGGAATCAATTCATCGGTTGTAGTTACTGGATCATGGATCTCGGAAACCACCTTCAACATCAGGTGTTTTGTCAGTGCCGGCATCTCTGGCCAGTCCTTGATGTTCGGACCAAACTTGATCTCTACAGACGGATCTGCCACACCCTTACTGTCAAAGACACGGTTTGCATAAATGCTGCTGTCAAAGAAATACTTCGGATTAGTAAAGTGTGTATCCACATCGGTTGCTGCCGTCAGATATCCCTTGTTGGCTGCGGTTGCTGCAATAGAACGTGCATCCATCAGTGCTACGGAAGCGATCTGTCCGCTCTGCAGCTTGCTTCCCTCACGGTTCGGGAAGTTTCTGGTAGAATGACGGATGGAAAATGCATTATTGGCAGGTGTATCGCCTGCACCAAAACATGGTCCGCAGAATGCAGTCTTCACAATGGCACCTGTCTTAATCAGGTCTGCCAGACGTCCGTTTTTCGCCAGTTCCATATAGATTGGAGTACTTGCCGGATAAATGCTTAATGTAAATTCATCTGCTCCGATGTAGGCATCTTTCAGTATATCTGCTGCCGCACAGATATTTTCAAATCCACCGCCGGCACATCCTGCAATAATTCCCTGATCTACATACATTCTTCCGTCGCGTACTTTATCTCTTAAAGTAAAGTCCACGGCTCCACCGAGACTGACCTTAGCGCGTTTTTCCACATCCAGAAGAATATCATCCAGATTGGCATTGAGTTCTTCAATCGTGTAAGTATTGCTTGGATGGAATGGCATGGCAATCATCGGTTTTACCTGAGACAGGTCCACATATACCATACCATCATAGTATGTAACAGCGCCCGGATTCAGTTCTTCGTAATCACCGCTTCTGCCGTGGATTTCATAAAATTCTTTGATCTGGTCATCTGTCTTCCAGATAGAAGAAAGACAGGTAGTTTCTGTTGTCATAACGTCAATGCCGATACGGAAGTCTGCGCTTAAGTTTTCCACACCAGGTCCTACGAATTCCATGACCTTGTTATTTACATAGCCATTTCCAAATACGGCTCCGATAATAGCCAGCGCCACGTCCTGAGGACCTACACCCTTTTCCGGCTTGCCGGTCAGATAAACGCCAACCACCTTTGGCATGTTGATATCATAAGTCTTATTCAAAAGCTGTTTTACCAGTTCCGGTCCACCTTCACCCATAGCCATGGTACCCAGCGCGCCATAACGGGTATGAGAGTCTGAACCCAGAATCATCTTTCCGCCGCCTGCCAGCATCTCTCTGGCAAACTGATGGATGACTGCCTGATGAGGTGGTACATAGACACCGCCATACTTCTTGGCACAGGTCAGGCCAAACATATGGTCATCTTCATTGATGGTTCCTCCCACAGCACAGAGACTGTTGTGACAGTTGGTCAGCACATAAGGAACAGGAAATTTCTCCAGTCCTGATGCTCTGGCTGTCTGAATAATTCCTACAAAAGTTATATCATGGGAAGTCAGCTTATCGAACTTAATCTGTAACTTTTCCATGTTGCCTGAGGTATTGTGTGCCTGTAAAATACGGTACGCAATGGTATTCTTTGCAGCCTCTTCCCTGGATGCTGCATGTCCTGTTTTACTGGTTAACACTGCCTGTGCGTCTCTGTTATCTTCCACAATCTCGGTTCCATTTACCAGATAGACGCCGCCATCATATAATTTCACCATATCTTATCTCCTCTTAGAATGTGTTTCGTTCCATATATTTCATATAATTTGAAACCATCAGTGCAATCCGGAATGTGAGCGCATCTTCAAAGACACGCACATCCAGTCCCGTACTCTTCTGGATCTTCTCCAGACGGTACACCAGTGTGTTTCTGTGAATATAGAGCTGTCTGGATGTCTCGGATACATTCAGACTGTTCTCGAAAAATTTATTGATTGTCATCAGTGTCTCATCATCCAGGGAATCCGGCAGTTCTCCGCCAAATACCTCATTCATGAACATCTCACACAGTGGGATCGGCAGCTGATAGATCAGACGTCCGATTCCAAGGGTACTGTATGCAATAATACTCTTCTCTTCATAGAAGATCTTTCCTACATCCAGCGCCATCTTTGCTTCTTTATAAGACTTGGAAAGGAAGCGAATCTCCTCGATCATGGTTCCATAGGCAATACGTACCTTGGACATTGCCTCGCTGTTCAGCATATCCAGAAGCATTTTCGCTGTCTGGTCTACTGCTTCATATCCTTCTTCTGGTTTTAATTCCTTTACAAGAATGATGTTTTTCTCATCTACTGCGGTGATAAAGTCTCTGCTGCTTCCTGCAAACAGTGTCCTCACAAGCTCCAGTGCATTGCTGTCCTGTTCCTGCTTTGTCTCAATCAGATATACCACACGCTTGGCTTCAATATCGATATGAAGTTTCTTCGCACGATTATAGATATCCACAAGAAGCATGTTATCCATCAACACATTCTGGATAAAACTATTGCGGTCCTGTTTTTCATGATAGGCAACCATCAGATTGTGCAGTTCGCTGACTGCAATCTTACCGATCATATAACCGTCTTCTCCATTTCCCCTTGCTACCAGCACATATTCCGGTATCTGGTTATCCATAATCTTAAAGAAATGGCATCCCTGCATCACCTGGCTGTCTGCCGGTGACTGTACAAATAATTCTATACTGGAAACATCCAGCTCTTCATCAGAAAATGTAGTTGCCACTGTATTTCCGTCTGTATCCAGTACACATAAATCTACTCTGGTAATTGCTTTCAACTCATCAATGGCATTCTGTATTACCTGTCCAGAAATCATCTTCTCCTCCGTCCGTCACTGTTATTTACGGGTTATTATTGTTACTGTTCACTCCGTGAACAGTAACTTTTTTTCATCATTTCACGTATAGCTTTTATCATAATGCATTTTTTCCAAATTCGCAAGAACTAAAAAAGGAGAGACATCACTGTCTCTCCCTGATCTTTTCTGTACTAGTTTGTGATTGTAAGTTCTGTTTCTTTGTCAAATACGTGAATCTTATCTGCATCCAGTGCAAACTTCACAGTGTCACCTGTTCTTGCTGTTGTGGTAGGATTTACACGTGCTGTCAGCGGATAATTCTCTACATCAAAGTAAAGGAATACTTCTGCACCCAGCAGCTCGTATACACGGATGGTAGATTCTACTACAGTATCAGGTGAATTCGCAATGAATTCTTCGGAATCATGTACATCTTCCGGACGAATACCCATAACTACAGTCTTACCAACATATCCACCATCGATCAGTGCTTTTGATTTTGCTTCTGGAAGCTTAATGCTGTACTGACCAACTTTTAATGCAACGTTCTTACCTGTTGCTTCTACAACTGCATCCATGAAGTTCATCTGTGGTGATCCGATGAATCCTGCTACGAACAGGTTGCCTGGCTTGTTGTACAGATTCTGCGGAGAATCTACCTGCTGAACCACACCGTCTTTCATAACAACGATTCTGGTACCAAGTGTCATAGCTTCTGTCTGGTCATGTGTTACATAGATGATCGTAGCACCCAGTCTCTGATGAAGCTTGGAGATCTCAATACGCATCTGAACACGAAGTTTTGCATCCAGGTTTGACAGAGGTTCATCCATCAGGAATACCTTAGGATCACGCACGATTGCACGTCCCATGGCAACTCGCTGTCTCTGACCACCTGACAGAGCCTTCGGCTTACGGTCAAGGAGCTTGTCCAGATCAAGGATCTTAGCTGCTTCTTTTACCATTTTGTCGATCTGATCCTTCGGAACTTTTCTCAGCTTCAGACCAAATGCCATGTTATCATATACTGTCATATGAGGATACAGAGCGTAGTTCTGGAATACCATTGCGATATCTCTGTCCTTTGGCTCTACATCGTTCATAACTTTGTCACCGATCTTCAATGTACCTTCGGAGATCTCTTCCAGACCTGCGATCATACGAAGTGTAGTAGATTTACCACAACCTGAAGGTCCTACGAAAATGATGAATTCTTTATCTTCAATCTCAAGATTAAAATCTTTTACTGCTTCAAAACCATTCGGATATCTTTTGTAAATATGCTCTAAGGATAAACTTGCCATTTTGATTTTCCTCCCGTTTATGCGCCGTTTACGGCTCTTCTTGACACGTACTCAGTATAACTGCTTTTCCCGTTTTCTGCCATGCCACTATTGCCCAAACTTTTTTCAAATCTCTTGTAACTTCTGCCACTCCTTTCCTTTTTCTTCGAAACCAATTGGCAACCTGCCGAAAGAATCCTGTTTTTGCTATGCAAGTTGACGGAAAAACATTCTCTGTGTATACTTATACCAGAAACGCAACAGGAGACTACCATGAATTATATTATTTTTGATCTGGAATGGAATCAATGTCCGGATGGAAAATCCAAAGAAAATCCGGCTCTGCCTTTTGAGATTGTGGAGATCGGTGCCATAAAACTGAATAGTGGAAGACAGGAAATCAGCCGTTTCCATGAACTGGTGCAGCCTTCTGTCTATAAGCGGATGCACCCTATGACCCAGTCGATCATACGGATTGCTTCCGGTGAACTGAAAAATGCTGACCAGTTCCCTGCTGTCTGTGAGCGCTTCCTTCAATGGTGCGGACCAGATGCTGTCTACTGTATCTGGGGTTCTCTGGATCTTCTGGAACTGCAGCGCAACATGCGCTTTCATCATATGGAAATCAAATTTCCATTTCCATTAAAATATCTGGATATCCAGAAGTTATACAGTATCTGTTTCGATGACGGCAAAAGCCGCAAGTCACTGGAGACTGCCGTGGATGAGCTTCAGATGCCCAAGTCCCAGACTTTCCATGCTGCACTTTCAGACGCTTACTATACAGCTGAGGTTCTGAAGATTCTTCCATACGAACAGATTTTTGAATTTTATTCTATCGACTATTTTCGCACACCTTCCAACCGGAAGGAAGAGATATCCGTTATCTTTGACGGATATTCCAAATTCGTTTCCAAAGAATTTGCATCCAAAAAAGAACTGATGAAGGACCGCAAGGTTACTTCCACCAAATGTTATCTCTGCGGGAAAACTGCCAGGAAAAAAATCCGCTGGTTTGCCAGCGGCGGTAAGAACTTTAGTTGTCTTGCCTACTGCGAAGAACATGGCTATCTAAAGGGAAAAATACGATTAAAGAAATGCGAAAATTCCGATGGATTTTTCTGTGTGAAAACCATCAAACAAATCGATGTAGACCGGGCAGGTGATCTGTTGGAGCGTAAGCTGACTCTTCAGGAACGCCGGAGACAGAGAAGGCACCATGAATGATGATACATTCATGATGCCTTTTTCATTAATCCAGATTGTTAAAATTATCAATCAGTTCCTCTACTTCTTCCAGCAGGCAGTCTACCTTTCCGTAGAATGCATCGTTGTTGGTCGGATTGTCCAGTTCAGACTTGAGATGCTGGAATAATTTGATGATCTTATCCATTCTCTTCTTTCCTTTTCCATCCTTGTAGAGCTGATAACGGCTTCTCTCGTTCTCTTCCGGTGTCATCTTCTTGAGCACTACTTCTACGTTTGGCTTTTCACCGATATAACGATAAGTAATGGATGGTGATGCATGGTTTAACAGGTTCTGAAGATAATAAATATCATTGGTACTCTTATAATATCTCCATGCAAATGTCTTTCTCATGGTCTGTGCACCGATGGAATTCAGTCCCAGCTCTTTTCCCACATTCTTAAATACACGGTATGCCTGTTCTCTGGATAAGGAAGTAGTGGAACCTGTATGTCCTACGATCAGATATGCTTCCGGATCCTTGCCTTCTGTATAGTCCATGATGATCTTTTTCAGGTTCTTATTGATCTTGAAGGTTCTCTTGATATTCTTGGTTCCGATGCATGCTTCGATCTCATCTTTGTCACGAATATCTTTATTCTTGAATTTCAGGATCTCCTGAAGCTGAAGTCCGGTTCCTACTCCGATCTCAAACAAAATATAATATTTATCATCTACTTTACGCAGTGCTTTTTTGAAACGTTCCAGTGTTTCGTCATCTTTAATTGGTGATACCCAGTTCATATTAATTATTCCTCCCTGTTTTTTACAGCCGCATGCTTTTCCCCCCGCCGCTGTATACTCCTTTTGATTGTAAGCTTCCCCTGTCTCAGAATGCCACTGACATCCTTACGGTTCTTCCGGCGTTTCTTTTTCGCGGTTTTTCCTCCGCTCCTCTTCCAGCTGCATCTCCAGCTCGTGCGCCCTCAGTTCCGCTTCCACCTGTGCCGCAGATTTTTCTTCAATCTCTGCTTCCAGCTGCCTGCGCAGCGCTATCTCCTGCGTACGCAGTTCGATCATTTTTTTGTATTTCTTATTTCTGCTGATCGATACCAGTAAAAGCGGTATGAAAATAATCAACAGGATCGCTCCTAATATAACAGCAAATATGGTATGTGTCTTAATAAAAAGATCTAACTTGTCATATACTCCTACAATTGCAGTCAGCACTTTATTATCCGCAAATGCTCCGTTCTGAATCATCTGACTCAATCCACCTGCTTCCGTCTCTGTCTCACTCTCCGTCTGTAATTCTGTCTGTGCACTGGTTTCCGTCTCCGGTTCCCATTCCCCTGTGTAAGAAAAAGAAGTACTTCCAAGAGCCTGATCTTCGTAGTAATACGTCATCTTATCCGTCGTGAAATCCATTTTCCTGATAAGGGATGATGTATCTACGCTGTTCGGCAAGGTAACCGTTGTTGTCTCCGCTACTGTAAACGGATCCCTGGACAGATCTGCCTGTCTGATCTTTTCTGCCTCCTGTGCATCTTCTATTCCGATAACTTCAGTATCGGAAACGGTCTGATCCAGGTTGTTGATCTGCACCTCTTTGAAATTATTATATCCATAGTCCAGAACTGTCTTTGTATTACCGTATTCAATATCCTGTCCGTTGGCATGAAGTACCACGCTGATCAGAAGCATACCGTCTCTCTCTGCCGTGGATACCAGTGTATTCCATGCTTCATCCGTATATCCGGTTTTGCCTCCGATAAATCCGTCATACGCTCTGCTCTCATCCATCAGCATTCCGTGATGATTGGCAAAATATCTTTTTTCTTTTACCAGATTCGTCTCCGGATAGCTGTACTCCTGTGTATGGATAATCTCACGGAACTTGTCATACTTCATAGCCGCCTGTGTGATCAGTGCCATATCATAAGCGCAGGTATAATGGTTATCATCATGCAGTCCATTCGGATTTACGAAATGAGTATTCACACATCCCAGCTCTTCTGCCTTCTGGTTCATCATATCCGCAAACTTCTCAACGCTGCCGCCGATATGCTCTGCCACTGCATTGGAGATCTCATTCGCCGACGCCAGCATAATTCCGTACAGACACTGCTCCAGCGTCAGTTTCTCCCCTTCTGTCAGTCCCAGATGGGCGCTTCCATATTCAATACTGTATACTGCATTCTCTGAAAATGTTACAGTATCATCCAGATTGCCATTTTCCAGTGCCAGCAGCACTGTCATAATCTTAGTAATACTGGCAGGATACTCCTGTTTTTCAATATTCTTGCCGTATAAAACGGCTCCTGTATTCCCGTCCATGCAGATTGCCGCATCACTCTCTATTGCATCCCCCTGCGGCCATCCGTTGATATCATTGGTCTGTACAGTCGGATCTATCTCTGTCTCCGTACTGTTTTCTCCGTCAGTATCCGATCCATCGTCCTCTTCTGCTTTTACCGTGTTTTCATAAAAAGCAGTTCCGTTCCAACCGATCCGGACAGGATTTATGCACATAACCATTGTCAGTAACAACGCTGTCCATAACTTCCCCTTTTTCATTATTTTCCTCCTGCAAATTTTTCCTGTTTCGAGTTAAAATCCGAAACTTCCCCCATTTTGCAATACATCACATATTATAACAATACCGACTGTCCTTTTCAAGATCCTTTCCGAAAATTTTTCTTGTTTTGACACTTATGCCTTTCCCAGATATAATGATGCCAGAGTCAAAAATAAACGCCGCAGAAAGGACACGCCACTTATGTCATCCGAATCTGATTTTTCTCAATTATTATCTGATAAAATTGCTGCTTATACACCGGATCTGATCCGTCTTCGCCGGGATTTTCACCGTTTTCCGGAACCTGGATGGTGTGAGGTCCGCACCACTTCCATGATTGCAGACTACTTGACCTGCCTGGGTTACGAAGTTCTGACTGGATCTGACGTATGTGATCCGGATTCCCGCATGGGACTTCCATCGGAAGAAATTCTGGAGACGCACTATCAAAGGGCACTGAAGCAGGGTGCAATTCCGGCTTATGCGCAGAATGCCCGAAACGGTTTTACCGGTGTCATCGGGATCCTCCGCTGTGGTAAAGGTCCTGTAACGGCTCTGCGCTTTGATATTGACGCACTTCCTATTACCGAAGATGCCAGTTCTTCCCATCTGCCATTCACAGAAGGCTTTCTCTCACAGAATCTCGGGTTTATGCATGCCTGCGGTCATGACGGGCATACTGCCATCGGTCTTATTATTGCCCGGATTCTTGCCGAAATGAAGGACTGGTTTTCAGGTACTGTAAAACTGATTTTCCAGCCTGCAGAAGAAGGCGTCCGGGGTGCCCGGTCTGTTGCTCAAAAAGGGCATCTGAACGATGTGGACTGGCTCGTTGGAAGCCACATTTTTCCATACAGTCAACCTGGGGAACAGATCGGTGTATCCATAGGTTCCACCCTCGCTACCACCAAGTTAAATGCCGTCTTTTCTGGTCTGTCTTCCCATGCAGCTCTCCCGGAAAAGGGACATAATGCCATGCTCTCCATGGCTTCTGCCATCCTGAATCTCCACGCTATTCCGAGGCATTCTGACGGTCCGTCCCAGGTCAACGTAGGAACCGCTCATGCCGGTTCCGGAAGAAATGTGATCTGTGATCAGGCAAAACTGGAACTGGAAGTCCGTGGCGCCAATACAGAAATCAATCATTACATGGAAGAATATGCCAGAGTGATTTTGCAGTCCAGCGCGGTCATGCACTCCTGTACCTGTCGGATTGAAACGGTGGGATCTGCCCCGTCTGTCATCAATGATCCGGAGATGATCTCTCTCCTTCAGGATGCAGTCGAGGATCTGCATCTGACTCTTCGTACACCTGATCCGGCAGCTTCCTTCAGCGAAGATTTTTCTTATCTGTCTGAAGCGGTACAGGCACACGGTGGAAAAAGCCTGTTCTTCTATACACTGACCCATACAGATGCACCGGGACATAATCCGGATTTTGATTTTTCTGAAGAAGCTCTGCCAGTTGCGGTACAGATGTTCTGCACACTGGTGTACCGGCTGTGCCACGGCAAAAATCTCTAAATTTTATATATGAAAAGACAGCTGCATGCAAAATCTTTGCATCAGAGCTGTCTTTTTATCATTTTTCGTAACTGTTCAGTACCTTCACAGTGGGTTCTGAATAGTTACCATTTTTCTATTTCAGGTAGTTCATTCTCCAGACTGCTTATATCCATTCTCAGACTACTTCCAGTTTGCCCTTTTCATTCTGCTGCATATCCAGCAAACCAAGAATTCCGGTCTCTACCATACTTTTTACCGCTTCTTCCGTATAAAAAGCCATATGCGGTGTCATGGTTACATTCCGGAACTGACGCAGATATGCCATCTTCTGATTGGATATGATGTCGATTCTGTGGTCTACATGAATGATGCCCTCTTCCCGTTCCAGCACATCCAGTCCCAGCGCTCCGATCTTCTCAGACTCGATACCTTCTATCAGGGCGTCAGGATCTGCCACTCCGTTGGTATCATAGGATGCGTGACTGACACGAATACCGATCTTACCCGCATATTTCACATCAATATGGTTATAACCGATGGTTCTTGTGGATAAGTACCGGATGCCTTTTACCTTCCATGCATCCAGTAATTCTCTGCCGATGAAGACCTGCCCCAAAACAGAGACTCCTTCGCATCCTTCCAGAAACTCTACGTTATCCACAGATGAGTCTTCAGATGTGGTCAAAATGTGTATGCCAAGGCTTTCTTACATTTGATGTACATAATCCGCCTCATCATCCCGCATACTGTATATTCCAATGTTCATATTTACGGTTCCTCTTTTACAGGCACAAACTTTGCCCGGTTCATAACCGGATGCTGCAGATGAATGGCACCAGGATTCGGACATGCCATGACGCAGGCACCACAGTAATAACATTCTCCCGGATAAGCCACGATCGGATGTTTGCCCTTTTCCGGATTCGGAATCATAATATCACACTGACAGATATTGGCACAGGTATTACATCCCACACATTTGCTCTCATCAAACAAAAGTGGTGTGGCACTGCATGGGATCACAGATACTTTCCATTCTTTATTCATGATGGGCACCTCCCATATAGTCCTTGTTGCGTTTCTCATATTCTGTTTCCAGATCTCCAAAATAATCCAGTGGCACTTCGCCCTCTACCACCTGATCTCCTTCTCTGCGAAGGGTGATAAAACGGCGGTCCTTCTGCGGATCCATCTCCGGATAATCGCTTCTGGTAAAGCAAAGCTGCTTCGAACTGGATTTTCTCATCAGGCATGCATGCAGAATCATTTCTGCCACATCCAGAATATCCAGTACTTCATGGGTACGCATCAGATCATGCGGATTCTCACAGTAGAGCTGTGGTACAATCTCTTCCCGATAGCTGTGCAGCAGATCCAGACCTTCTTTTAACAGGGCATCGCATTTTACGCCGCCACAATAGTTCTGCATAGCCTTGGAGATTGCCATATTCAGTTCCTTCCAGGATACCCCTTCTGAACGCTCCAGCGGCGCATACAGACGTTTTTTCTCTGCTTCCACATCTTCCGGATTCACGTCACACAATTCCACGGTATCGCAGTAATCTGCTGCCTTTCTGCCGGCATAGTAACCGGTTGCACAGGCAAATCCACAACAGTCAGATGCAAAAAGCTGGTCACCTGCTGCATAAATGCCATCAATATTGGTCTTCAGATCCCAGTCATGCATGATTCCACCCGGTGCACCAAAAAGCTGGCGTTCCTGATCCAGAAATGCCGCTGACTGCCACCCGGTACCATAACACTGAAGTGCATGCTTTGTCGGATCAAACCCTCTTTCTGTATAATTCTGAAGGATTGGCACCTTTGTTTTGCCTTCTTCGCCTACCATCATGCCCCAGATAACCTTCCGTTCCATCTCCGGCATGCGGCTTAAATCTGCATAAAATGGAAGTTGATAACCACGCTTCATCAGTTCATCAAATGGCATGGTCTCCGGTCCGCGGTATTCGTATTTTGGCTCATCAATGACACCGCCCTTTAAGAAAAACTTCTGTCCCTTTACCGGATAATATCTCTCAGAAACGGTTTTTAATACATTGCCATCACGGTCCAGATACGGAATCTCTACTCCCCTGGCATCTACCATAGTAGCTGCATACCAGGTATTGTGGTTGTTGCCTGCACCATACGGCGGAAAGCTTCTGCCTGCTGCGGAGAATTCTCCCTTTACAGACTTCTCCATCATGGTGAATTCTACACCGGCTCTCCATCCCATAGCATGTCCGCTTCCGATAGACTGCATCGGACGGAATTCACATAAGCCTACCAGATCCGGGTTAAACAGCCATACTCTTGCCGGTCTGGACATGGTCAGCATGGTTGCTTTCGCCTTAAATACCAGCAGCTTGCCGGTATGTACATTCATTCCGATGGCGCCGATTCCACGCTTTTTTCCATTCTCCACGGTAGTCAGAAGTGCTGTCGCTTCGGTACGGTCATAGATCTTCACACCCAGACGCTTCAGTTCCTTATAGAGCACCGGCTTAAAAGTCGATCCCCATACCCTCAAAGTAAATTTGTTCTTATAATCATAGGCAAACATCAGCTTCGTCTTCTCATCCCGAAACTCTGCGCCCTTGAATTCATCCTCTGTGTCGCGGATTTTTCCACCCATCTTTTCCAGATCAAGCAGACGGTCATAACCCTCTCTGCATTCGATATAATGAGCAATTCCGTTGCTGTAATGATCCTGTTCATCCACGTAAGCCTCTGCTATCTCCTTGGCAGTTACTTCCGAACATGGATTGGTACAGGCTGATTCCCAGTGGTCAAATCCGGTTCCTGCGGAGCCGCTTCGCTTCGTTGCACCTTTCTCCACCAGAACTACTTTTTTGCCTTTTCTCGCTGCTGAGATGGCTGCAAAACATCCTGCCAGTCCTCCACCCAGCACCAGGACATCTGATTCTACAGTCTCAGTCTGTCCGTATTCATTCTCATATGGCCATTGATATTCCATTGTTTTCTTCTCCTATTTATCCCCAAATACTTCTGGCGCTATGCCGGTTCTTTGCACACGTCTACCCAGCCGGCTGCTCCTGCCACCTCTTCCAGTTCTGCTATCGTCAGCTTTACTGCGCTGTGGTCATTCCCTGCAGCCGGATACACCGTATCGAACTGCTTCAGACTTTCATCCAGATACACTTTAATGCCTTCTTTGATTCCAAATGGACACACACCGCCAGGTGCATGTCCGATCCAGTTTTCCACTTCTTCAAACGGAATCATTTTTGCTTTCATATGAAAAGTATCTTTATACTTCCGGTTATCTACTTTTGCCGTGCCTTCTGTGAGAATCAGTATCGCTTCCTCTCCAATCAGAAATGACATAGTTTTTGCAATCATCCCCGGTTCCACGCCCAACGCCTGTGCCGCCAGCTGTACCGTTGCACTGGAATCCTCCAGCTCAATTATGTGATCTGCGTAACCTTTTTCTGCCAGATATGCTTTTGCTCTCTCTAATGACATTTACTTTGTGCCTCCCAGCTTTTCTGCCACTTTTTGATAAACAGGAACCGGTACCCCATATTCCTGTCCCATACGAACTACTTCATATACCAGTCCGTCAATCTCAGAATCCTTTTCGGCGTAGACATCCCTTTGCATGGATGTAGTGGCTTCCGGTGCCAGATTCGCCAGAATGCGCAGATTCACATCCACCATATCTTTTTCAAATGGTACTCCCATAGCATCTGCCAGCGTTGCGATCTCACGAATCATTGCCTTAAATGTTTCACGCTGTTCGCCCTCTTTCTGGAAGTCTCCGGCGGTTGCATGATAATACAATCCTGCTGCTCCGATCGGCGATACATAAGAGAACTTCTCCAATGCATCTCTACGGATATTTTCGGAGAGAATTCCGTAAATGCTGCTGTCACACAGATCCTTCTCAATTTCTTTTAATACCGGTCGGTATTCCTCTTTTTCCCGCACTCCAAAGACCACTTTCAGGATCTTGCCATGCTGCAGGAGAACTCCCGGCTCTTTGATATTGGCGGATACATAGATGCAGCCATCTGTCACCAGAAGTTCCGGCAGCTTCTTCTGCATTTTTGCACCGGTTCCATAGATATTCAGAATCGGGATCACCACGGTATCTTTTTTTGCCACTTTCTGAATAAACGGAATCGTATCTTCCAGAGAATATCCCTTTACGCAAACCAGAATCACATCCGGCTGTTCTGTATAATGCTCCATATCGGAAGCTTTTACCGGGATCGTCTCAGTGGACTGATCCCACATTTTTTCCAAAGTCAATCCTTTTGTCTGCATCTGCTTCAGATGTGCGCCTCTGGCAATCAGTGTCACATTCTTTCCGGCTTTTGTCATGTAATAACCCACAACGCCGCCGGTTCCTCCTGCGCCAACAATCAGATACTTCATGTTCTTACACCCTCTTCTCATGTCAGCCATTTGCATTCAGTCAATGTCCGACATATCTTATACTCTATTCTGTAACTTCCACCAGTTCGATCTTGAAATTCAGTTCTTTTCCTGCCATCTCATGATTTGCATCAAAGGTAATGGTTGTCTCATCTTTTGCTGCTACGCTGACCGGGAATGGCTGTCCTGCTGCATTGGATAAATACACTCTTTCTCCTACAGAGAGCCCTTCCGATCCCGGAAGCTGACTGATCTCCAGCGTAAATACATTCTCCGGATTCGGCATACCATAAGCTTCTTCCGGCATCAGATGTATATCAACGATCTGCCCCACTTCCATCTCCTTCACTGCTTCGTCAAAACCTTTGATCATCATGCCTGCACCGCAGACAAACTCCAGTGGCTCGCCACGGTCATAGGAAGAATCAAACTTTGTTCCATCATTAAAAGTTCCGGTATAATGTACTTTGCATTTCTTATTTTCGTTACTCATAGTTTTCTCCAATCTTTTGCTTTTTCGACAATCTTTTTCTATCATATCATGAAGATGTCTGCTTTCGCAAGATAACGCAGTAAATTATAGCAAAGAACCAGTCAAATATCATGGATTCATATCTGACTGGTTCTCCTTTTTACTCGAGCAACGAGCCAAAGTCCATGCTTGCATGAGACCTTGGCGACTGCCGCGATAACTTGAGAAACTCGCGGAACGTGTTTCTCATAGTTTATTCTATTCCATATTCTTTTAACAACTGCTCACAGTATGCTTTATCTTCTGTTGCCCTCTGCAAATCATCCAGGCGTTTTTCTTTCAACAGTCTGGCTGTCAGCACTGACATCCGATCCATTCCTTGTTCCAAACCCTCCTGTCTGCCTTTTTCTATTCCTTTTTCTATTCCTTTTTCAACACCATCATCATAAATCATCTGTCCAAGTCGCGTCATCGCAACCACCTCCTTGATTTCCTGTAATTCCATACCTTTAAGAAATTTATCCGCTAATGTGTACAGAATCGCAATCGTTTTTTCTGCTGTCTCCGTATCTCCCTGCTTTGCGTATAAGATTGCCTCTTTTATCTTCTCCTTTCGGCTCCGTTTTCCGGACATCAATGGTGCCAGTGCAAGACCCGCTAAATCCTCGTCATCTAACGATTCTTCTCTTTCCAGTTTTGTCTGCATTTTCCGAAACAGTTTATCCGCATCATAATCCGTCAGATAAATCGGTTTCACTCTGTATGTATAAAATCCACAGTTCTGTTCTGTCTTCGCACTGGTAATCCCTCCGGAATAAATCACATAGGTCAATACCTTTTTCCCTTTTTTATGAGCTGTCACCGCCTCGTAGGCTTCAAATCGCTGCAAATCTCTCCAGTCCGTTTCCGTTGTCTGAAATTCAAAATGGGCATAGAATCCTTCCACTGTCAGAAAAGTAAAATCCATGTACATAGAGTAAATCTGCAATTCAATCAGCTCTGTCGGTTCTTCTACAACAAACTCATATTCTACTCCCAGCCTCTTCAGTATGCTGTCACGAAAATATCCAAACCCCATTTTCATGATCGCATCTTCATGTTTTGTGTTGGTCATAAGACACCTCTTTTTCTAATCCGTTCATTTTCTTATCTTTTGTGTCTTATCCACTTGTCAGCTGTATTTTTCTCTGTTTTTATCTTTTGTAAGCTATAATTCACTAGCCCTCCTTGGCATCATTATAACAAAGTTCCTACTTAGATCCTATTATATTTTTATAAAAAAAGCAGAAACCCGACTCTGCTAAGCCAGTTTTCTGCTTTCTCATCTTTCTTATTTTGTTATTTTCGCCACTGCCAGTCCGTATACTTCCAGCTTTTCTTCCCCGCTGCCATACAGCCAGGATGCTTCCTTTTCCGGTACCGGAATCTGTACCGCTTCTGTTCCAAAGTTCTGATACAGGTAATATCTGGCTTCTTTGCTTTCTCTTACGGTGATCTCCAGCGTATCTGGAATATCACCTTTTACGCCACAGCTAATTTGATTTTCTTCCAGTACTTTTTTCAGGAAATCAGCAAAAAAATCTTTGTCTGCATCAGCTGCAACATACCAGGCTCTGCCCTTTCCATATTCATTTACAGTCAGTGCCGCATATCCTGCATAGAAGTCTTTTCCGTAGGTCATCAGGCTCTTTGCTCCCCGCAGTTCCACCAGGTCACACAGGTATTTGCAGGTATAAGTCTGATCCAGCCCCAATTCGTTTCCTTCTGCCGGAACGAAGGTGTTCTCTTCCCAGTCATAGAGGCCGTCAATCTCCGTGCTGCGAATTCCCAGTACGTCCATCAATCCGTGTGGAGTACCTTCCAGATAGCAACGGTCAGTATCATCTGCGATTCCGGACCAGTAACTGGTAATCAGAGTACCGCCATTCTCTACAAAGGTACATACTTTTTCTGCAAATCCTTCTTTGAACATATAGACCATCGGCAGAACCAGTATTTTATATTTTTCCACATCACAGGTCTGATCAATGAGATCCACACTGATGCCCTGTTTACGGAATCCCCTGTAATACTTCAGTAAGTTTTCCAGATAATGCAGTCCTTTATTTCTTGGCCCCTGGCTGTCTTCCATCGCCCACTGGCTGTCCCAGTCGTAGATCATAGCTACCGGACTGTCCATGGTGGTTCCAGCCAGTTCCTTCAGTTCTTTTAAGGTTGCTCCCACCTTGGATACTTCTTTGAAGACTCTGGTGTCATTGCCTCCATAATGATCAATGACTGCTCCATGGAACTTCTCAGAAGCGCCGCGGCTCTGACGGATCTGAAAATACAGTGCACCTTCCCCTCCATGGGCAATTGCCTGCATGGACTGAGCAAAAAGCATACCCGGTTTCTTTAACTTGCTGACACTCTGCCAGTTAGTAGAAGTCGGACAGGATTCCATCTGGAAAAATGGTTTGCCCTTCAGGGAACGCATCAGATCATGGCACATTCCATTATCATAAGCAGTATCAATCACTGCCTCTTTATGCCAGGTCGGATAGGTATCCCAGGATACCACATCGATCTCTTTTGCAATCTTAAAGTAATCCAGACTTCCAAAGTAATGCATCAGGTTGGCTGTCGTTGGAAGATCACTTCCGCCATCACGAACCGCTGCAATCTCTGCATGAATAAAATCTGCGGTCTGATGTGTCACAAACCGTTTCCAATCCAGATTCAGTGCATGAAGCTGTGTCTCACCGATCTTAGACGGTGCTTCAATCTGATTAAAGCTGTTATAAGTATGGCTCCAGAAGGTGGTGCACCAACGGTCATTCAGATTCTCAATGGTCTGATATTTTTTCTTCAGCCATTTGCGGAACGCATCCTGGCACAGCGGACAGTAACATTCTCCGCCATATTCATTGGAAATGTGCCACAGAATCACGCCTGGATGTGTAGCTACTTCCTGCGCCAGTTTTTTATTAATCGTATGTACTTTTTCTCTGTATACCGGAGAGGTATAACAGTGATTGTGACGGAAACCAAAATGATTTCTGTGACCGGTCTCATCCACACGAAGTACCTCCGGATACTTATCCGCCATCCATTTCGGACGCGCCCCGGACGGAGTAGCCAGGATCGTACTGATCCCTCTCTGATACAGCTTATCAATGATCTCTTTCAGCCATTCCAAATGAAATACTCCTTCTTCCGGTTCCAGTGTGGACCAGGAAAAAATGCCAAGGCTGACGACGTTACAGCCGGATTCCTCCAGCATATCCAGATCCTTTGCCAGGATATCCGGGCGCTTCAGCCACTGTTCCGGATTGTAGTCGCCGCCATGAAGTAATTTATCCGTTCTAAATTCCATAATTTCTCCTTTATAATGTCATCACCCTTACGTCAGATATCTTCCAACTGCACCTAATACCAGCAAATGCAGGGGATAAAACGTGTAATATACATATTTCGGTATCCGGTTTTTCCGTTCTCCGTTATAACACCAGATGCCATAGAATGCGATCGGCCCTGTCACATACATCAGACTGATCATGCAGCCAAGTATGGTTTTTAACACATTTCTGGTATCAAATACATAGAACACAGCCACCAAAAGTACCATACACAGCCCGTATTCTGCCCGGATCATGCTGACCCAGATCACCGCTGCCAGCACTACCAGCACGCGAACCAGTGTTCTTGCTGTTCCAGACATCTCTTTGAACATATCCAGGCATTTCAGCATCATCAGGCAAATACAGGTTCCGATCAGTGCATTCTGACTGGACATATCCAGAAGCTTTCCGCTCATAGCCCAGTCATAAGGGATCTCACTGATTAATGCAGTTACTCCCATTGCCAGCAGATACTTCCGGTAATCTGATGTATTTTGAAACCCTTCCACCAGCAGAAATGCGAATACCGGTATTGCCATGCCGCCGATGAGCTGCATCACCGATCCCATCCCTGCCAGTGTCATCAAATGGGAATTCTGTGCCATGGCCTCATTTAATCCGGCCTGTGTATACTGATCCAGATGAATCAGTCCCTTTTCAATAATCACAATTCCTATGGACTGAATCAGCATGACGATACAGGCAAACATCTTCAGCCCATCAGCTGTAATATCCGGTGTCTTCCAGACAAACTCTCTTCTTCCCATTTCAATGCTCCTAATCTTAACCTTTTACTGCTCCTCCGGTGATTCCTTCCACATAGAACTTCTGCATAATCATGAACAGAATGGAAATCGGAATAGATACCAGCACACCACCTGCACAGAACTGGGTAAAATAAGAATTAATCAGACTCTTATCCAGCATCTTGTACAGACCAATGGCAACGGTATACTTGGAAGAAATACCTGCATTTAAAATCATCTTTGCGTATACAAAGTCCATCCACGGTACCAGGAAACTGCTGATTACCGTATAGACTACGATCGGACGGCTCATCGGCAATACGATCTGAAAAAAGATTCTTGCCTCGCTGCAGCCATCGATTCTGGCTGCTTCGCAGAGTGCTCTCGGTACCGTATCAAAGAATCCTTTTGCAATCAGATACCCCAGTCCTGAGGATGCGGAATATACCATAATCAGTCCGACATAGCTATTAGTCAGATTGAAAGATTTCAGTGTAAAATATACTGCGATCATAGCCAGCATACCTGGAAACAGGTTCAGGATAACTGCCATGTTCATCAGTGGTTTTCTCATCTTAAAACGCATCATGGAAGTAGCATATGCTACCATCAATACAAACATGGTAGAGATTACACAGGTAAAGCATGCAATGATAAAAGTATTTAAAAACCATTGTGGAAACTGTGATACAGAGTCCGGATGGAACAGCTTCTGATAATTCACAATGCTCCATTCCTTCGGGAAAAAAGTACTGGTATTCATTCCGCTGTAGGCACTAAAGGAAGTGCACACCAGCCAGATAATCGGAATCAGCCAGAATAAAGCCAACACCGCAATGAGTCCGTTATGCAGTACAATTGAAGATGTACGACTGTCTTTCATCTTTTTCATTATTGGTATGTACCCTCCTTATCTCCTTTGATCATCCGGTTAAATGCAACCAGTGTGAAGACTGCACAGATGATAAACACAATGATACCAATGGCGGATGCCATCTTGTAGTTGTAGTAGTCCTGAGTCAGACGGAACAGCCATGTTACCAGAAGATCTACTTCTTTTGCCTGTGAATTGGCCATTGCCTGATTCGTTGTGGTGTATACATCCTGTGTCAGCAGGTAAATAACGTTAAAGTTGTTGATATTTTTTACAAAGTCAGTAATCAGTGCCGGTCCGGTTACAAACAGCAGATACGGCATAGTGATTTTCCGAAAAATCTGGAACTTGGTCGCACCGTCCACTCTGGCACTTTCCAACTGGTCAGACGGCAGGTTCATCAGCACACCGGTAGCAATCAGCATCTGATACGGTACACCAATCCAGATATTAATCAGAATGATCATAACGTGTGCCCAGCCCGGAGCAGATAAGAACGGAATATAACTGGTAGATACCAGACCAATACTTCTCAGGAATCCGGTCAGTCCGATCGTATTGCAGATGGTATTGACAATACCACCGTTTGAGAAGAAGTTACGTACCAGAAGCAGGGATACGAACTGTGGTACTGCAATCGTTACGATAAATAAAGTTCTCCACATCTTCGGCCATCTGGTTTTCTTACTATTCAGTAACAGGGAAAGTAAGATACCGCCAATGTATGTGGTGAAGGTTGCAAAAAATGCCCACACAAGCGTCCATCCCAGAACTCGCACAAACGCATATCCGAATGTGGTGGTCAGTCCGCCACCACCAAACAGGCTGATAAAGTTATTCAGTCCCACCCAGGAGAAAAGTTCCGTAGGAGGCATATGCTGCTGATCGTAATTGGTAAATGCCACAAAGATCAGAAGCAAAATCGGAATCAGTGTAAAAATAACGACTCCAAGAACCGGAAGCGTTAACAGTGTAATATGAAACTTCTCTTCTACTAATGATTTCAAATCTTCCCGGAAAGTATTGATATGCTGTCCTTCTTCTTCCATTTTCTGGAGAACATAGGCATTTATTATATTTTTAAACCAGACCACTGCAGCTGCCAGCCACACAACAAAACTGAATAATGAAAATAACAGAATCGTAAACGAGTTATCGTAATTATTAAATTCACTTTTCATCGTCTTCATATTAAAGACTTTTTCCATCTTTACAGTACCAAGACTGCCAATCTTCGGTACATACTGCATAGCAAATTTTACAGTAAATGCAATGATCGCGATTTCCAGAATCGTCATCAAAACTGCTTTTACATACTGCTTACGCTTTGCATATCCCGCGCCCATCCAGAGCAGAGACAATTTGACAAACGCATCACCTTTTACAACCGCTGTACCAAAGTCTCTGAAAAAGCTTCCGATAGCCTTCCCCAAACTTCCAACGGCTGATGCTGCAGAATTTTTCTCCTGTGCTGCCATTCCTTTTCCTCCATTTTTCTCTTTCCTTAAAATAGCCCACATGCACTTTCACGCATATGGGCCATTTGTATGTTCTTATCGATTCATCAGCATATTCACATATTCTGATCGTCTGACACAATATGCATTACTCTACAGAAGCAGTCACACCTTCTACCAGGTTATCCAGTGCTTCCTGAATTGCTGCATCATCATCTGCTGCCAGAGTTCCCTGTGCAATCAACTCACCGAATGTCTGAGACGGATCCCAGTATTTTCCGCCTACCTTCTGTGCCTGCGCATATTCAGACTGCTGTGCCAGCGCTGAAAGTGCAATATTTTCTTTGATCGCATCAGATGCACCTACATTTTTATTGGATGGACCACTTTCACGTTCATCAAAGAACT
Organism: Jingyaoa shaoxingensis; assembly: GCF_014385005.1. Lineage (GTDB taxonomy): Bacteria > Bacillota > Clostridia > Lachnospirales > Lachnospiraceae > Marvinbryantia > Marvinbryantia shaoxingensis. The sequence continues at coordinate 139,533 of NZ_JACRSZ010000008.1, forward strand.
TCTGCTGAGCTTCTTCATTTGACAGATAATCAGCGAGAAGCACTGCCCATCCTGAATTTTCAGAATATCCGTTTACACCAATATATTTGTAACCTGCTACAGATCCCTGTTGAACTTCCTGATCACCTACTGTGAAAGTCGGAAGCTTGGTTGCTGCATATCCGTCTCCGAATACTTCCTGTGCTGTCATGGCATCCCATGTACCGGATACGCATGCTACAAGATTACCGGATGCCAGCTGATTTGAGATATCACCATCCGCAATTGCCATAAATGCAGGACTGCCTGAGATAGCCAGCATACCTTTTACCACGTCCACACCGGTATATCCGTCTGCGCTGGTACCGTTCCAGTCGATTGCAGTTGTTCCGTCATCATTTAACGCTGTGGTAAATCCTGCACCATAGAAGAAGGAGGCATTATACCATCCTGATGCCAATGTCATACCTACTTTCTTTCCTGCTGCATCGGCGGCTTCCAGAAGACTGCTCCAGCTTGCCACATCTTCTTCACTGAGAACAGATGCATCATAATACAGAAAATATCCGTTATCTGCTGCTCTTGGGAATGCATACAGTCCGCCATCGATGGTTGCTGCATCAATAGAACCTTCCACATTAGCATCTTTCACATCATCAAGAGTTTTTCCTGCCATCTGAAGTACTTCTGCGTAATCATCCAGTTTCAGAAGTGCACCTGCTTTTATCAGATCAGTAATCTGGTCATCTGCAAATGCATAGACATCAGCAGCTGCTTCTACGTCAGTTAAAACGGTATCCTTGGCTGTGGATTCAGATTCTACACCGATCTGAATATCAAATGTCTGATCTGGGTAAGCTGCCTGGAAATTATCTGTCAGTTCTTTTAACAATGTCTGATCTTCCTCTGCACCCCATACAGTTAAACTGATTGTCTCATCCTCTGCACTTACCAGTGTTCCAAAGGATACTGCCATTGCTGCTGCCATTACCGGCAACATTACTTTTTTCACGGATTTCTTCATCATTCTTTCCTCCTGATATTCTTTTCAAGCTGCGCATATGTAATTATTACTGTTATAATTACTGTTGTCGTCACAGCGCATTTTAAGTTTGCGCAACCGCTTGTTCATGTTTTTAGTATATTAAATAGTCACCTTATTGTCAATTGTTCACTATTCTCTAATTTTTACTCATTTTTTATTGCATATTGCACAATTATCTTTTCATGTTATTTTGTTTTTGCGCAATCGATTGTTCTTTACTGTTTGTCACGTAACTTTACGTTTTCAACAAAAAAGAGCATCTCGTACATTTCTGCACGTTATGCTCCATGATGTCCGTTACTGCGTTGACTCCCGCAGCACGACCTGATAATTTAATGGCTGTGTCTCTTCCTCTGTCTCTTCGCCCATCATCTTTAACAGCTTCTCTGCTGCCATTTTTCCCAGTCTGACCGTATCGAACTTCACACTAGTAATCGGTGGATTATTGTATTCCAGACTCTTACTGTCATACAGGCTTGCCACCCGTACCTGAGACGGAATCGGAATCTTCCGTTCTCTCAGGCTTCCGATGCACATGCTGCAGATGGCATCGTCCATACACAAAATTCCATCTTCCCCCTGTTCCAGGGCCTGTTTTACAGCCTCTGAGACCTTTGTCTGATTCTCGCAGTTCATAAAGATCATGTCTTCATTTACCAGCCTGCCTGTTTTTTTATGAGCTTGCAGATATCCCTTATATCGGCTCTCTGTCACACTGAATGACTGATTGCCACCCAAAAGTGCCAGTTTCTGTACGCCTTTCATCAGCATAATGCTGGTCAGTTCTTTGCTGGCTTCCAGGTTCTTGTTGTCCACATAGGTAATCTGTGGATCTTCTTCCGGTCCAATAACCACAAATGGTTCCTTACAGCTTTTCAGATAATCCTGCGCCATGGAATGCTCTACTGCACGGCTCAGGATCATACCATCCACTTTTCGATTCGCCTCTAACCTCTGAATCTGGGACAGGTCATCTCCGTCTATCATAGAAATAATCACATCATAGTCATGACCGGATGCCACCTCGCAGATTCCCTGCATACAGTCCTTAAAAAAAGGAAATTCTGTCACTGCATAATCCTTTGGCAGCAGCAGCGCCAGATTAAAAGTTTTCTTCTGTGCCAATCCCTTTGCCATCACATTCGGACGGTAGTCATGCTTCTCAATAAACTCTAATACTCTTTCCCTTGTAGCCTGCCCAATACGCCCTTTTCCTGAAATTGCGCGAGATACTGTAGTCTTACTGACCCCCAGTTCTCTGGCAATATCATCAATCGTATAGACTTTCTTCTCTTCTGTTTCCATAACAACACCCCAATTTACGCAACCGTTTGTTCATTACTGATAAGCATAACAAATTGAGGCTTGAATAACAAGTGGTTATTTCACCCCATAATACTTTTTGAATATTTCCAAATACTCCTGCTCTACTTCTCCAAATGGCTGCACGGTATAATCCAGTTCAAAATGAAGTTCCGGAGCTTCTCCTCCCTGTGGTTCATCCAGCAATTTCGTCATATCATACCATAACAGGTCATCATCAATTTCTTTTATCTGTTTTTGTTCTTCTGCTGTCAGATCTGTACCAAGATATCTGGTGTAGACCATACTCAGAAGTGTCTCTTCCTGACAGATATACTCCTGCATCGTCTGCTTAAAAGGACGTGGCACATCAGACATGTAACATTCACTGGCATCATGAAGAAGACAGGCCAGCACGATTCGGTCAGAAAGTCCACGTCCTGCTGCCTCTTTTGCACAACAAATACAATGCTGTCCCACTGACCAGAACGTGGTCACATGCCCGTTTCCGCGGCACAAAAGAGATAACGCATGTGCAATATCTTCAATAACGATTCTCTCCGGATCCGGATGTACCGGATCAAAATGTTTTCTGGTGTAAGTTGTAATATAACTGCTCATGATATGTTTTCTCCTTCTGCAACATGATTCACTATAGTTTTTATTGTACAGAAAATATCCTCATGAATCAAGTCACCCAGTGAACAGTAAAAGAGTGTCCAATTCGGTACAGAATAGATCAGAAAGATTGTTTTTATATCATAAAAATGTTATGATCGTGTTGTATAAAATTGTAAAAAAGATTTGAGGATAAATATTTTGGACGGAAATTTAACAAAAGGGCCGATTCTAAAGACCCTGACAAAACTTGCGATTCCTATCATGGCATCGTCTTTTCTCGGAACATTGTATAATATTACAGACATGGCATGGATTGGACTTCTTGGATCAAAAGCCGTAGCTGGAGTAGGTGTCGGCGGCATGTTTACCTGGTTCTCTCAGGGGTTGTCTTCCATTGCCAGAATGGGTGGACAGGTGCAGGTAGCCCAGTGTATTGGCAGCGGGGATAGGGAAAAAGCTCATAAGTATGCTCAAACAGCTGTACAGATAGCACTGTATATGGGATTGATCTTTGCACTCTTCTCTCTGATTTTTGTCCGCCAGATGGTGGGCTTTTTTAATCTGAGTGATGCGGAAGCCTATAATGCTGCCATTTCCTATACTCAAATTGCATGTGGGCTGATCGTCTTTTCCTTTATGACCATCACACTGACTGGTCTCTATACTGCACAGGGAGATTCCAAGACACCATTTGTTGCGAATCTGGTAGGACTGGTAACAAATATGATTCTGGATCCACTATTAATTCTGGGGCCGGGTCCATTGCCAAAACTTGGCGTCATCGGTGCCGCAATTGCCACTGTTACAGCCCAGTTCATTGTCATGGGTATCATGATACTTGGAATTATCCGGTCAAAAAAAGAGAATGTGCTAAAAGGAATTCACCTGATTGGTGGAATGTCCACAAAATATCTGAAAGGTATCTGCAAAATTGGTATTCCAACCGGAATTCAGGGCATGGTATACTGTATGATCTCTATGCTGATTACCAGGATGGTATCTGGATTTGGAGCTGAAGCAGTCGCCACCTTACGAGTTGGTGGCCAGATCGAATCCGTATCCTGGAATACCGCAGATGGTTTTGCAGCTGCTTTAAATGCATTTACTGCCCAAAACTATGGAGCTGAAAAAATAGATCGTGTCAAAAAAGGATATCGAGTTTCACTTTTGACCGTAGGTATCTGGGGATTACTGATTACCTTAATCTTCATTTTTGCGCCAACCCCAATTGCTTCTGTCTTCTTCCATGAACCTTCCGCTATCGCGACTGCTATAAACTATCTGGTTATCATCGGATTCAGTGAAGCATTTTTGTGTATAGAACTTACTACCATTGGAGCCATATCAGGACTTGGCAAAACAAATCTATGCAGTATCATCAGTATTCTCTTTACGAGTTCAAGAATCCCATTAGCTATGATCCTTGGAAATACTTCTTTAGGACTGAACGGTATCTGGTGGGCATTTTCTTCTACTACCATTGTGAAAGGAATCATTTTCACAGGAACCTTCTTCTGGATCACAAGAAATGGACGGTTGCAAACCACCCTCTCCTCAAGGCAGTGATTTCATGTAATCATGGAATCACGGTTTTACAAAAAAAGAAGGAGCATCGCTTCACTGATTCATCAGTGTTTTGCGACGCTCCTTTTCATTTAAAAAATGCAGGAGATGGGACTTGAACCCACACGGTCTTAACGACCACAGGCACCTGAAGCCTGCGCGTCTGCCAATTCCGCCACTCCTGCATGATTCTTGGTCACTACTGCAACCAAGAACCAATTATACAGATTCATATCACTTCTGTCAACTGTTTTTTATTTTAATTGAATCTTTTTTTTCAAAATATTGCCGTAGCTATAAATATTTCCTTTTTCGCTATATGTCTGCACAGTCAGTGTTGTACTTTTTCCTTTCTTTCTTCCTCCGATTGAAAGATTTATGGTGTATTGGTTTCCTTTTCCTGCTACCAGATGTCCATCGATTTCCATCTTATGGTTTGCCGGCAATTTTTTCTTTAAAGTAACCGTTACCCGATATCTGGTATAATAACTCTTATACCATTTTCCACTGGTTGAGGAATAACTCATCCATTTCCAGCTATAATCTTCTTTGACATTAGATACCTTTATGGATTTTACGTCTGGTTTTGTATTTTTCTGTGTCTGAATACTTCTGTAAAGTGGTTTTCCCTCTATCCATTTACCATCAGACCGTTTAGCAGCTTCTGTCAGTTTGAATTCATAACGTGTATTTGGTTTCAGTTTTTTCACAATTACAGAATCATTACTTTGCAGTTTCTGTTTTATCCATTTATTTCCGGATTTCAGGTACACATTCACTCCATGGGTTCCTGAGGCTCCGCTGCCTCTTACTCCATAGAACTCTATCTGGTTTGGATATACATAATATTTATAAACACTCGGGGTTCCTGCTTTTGCAAATACTGAAAATCCCTTGGACTGCAATCCATTTGACGTTTTAACCTTTATCGTATTATTACCTGCAGTATAGCGATAACCTTTATAAGTTATCGTAAATGTTGCTTTGTTTTTTCCTTTTACAGCGCCCTTAATCTCATACATATCAGAACGAATATTTCCACCCACCAAAATATTGGAAAGTTTGTCATCACTATTTGCAGGTATCGTAGCTGCTGTAAATGTAAATGTCTTTGGGTTTCTTGTAATTCCAGAATCAATCGTCAGTTTATTTGTGTTACAAGTCAGCGATACTCCGGTTGCCGGAATATAATTTCTGCCTCCCAGCCGGAAACGATAGGATGCATACATTCCCGGAGATTTACGGAATCCAACTGCTATTACATAGGTTCCGGGATTAAGCCATACGCTGCCTCTCTTCTCAGCATTGTCAGATGTCAAAGTCAGCAGAGGTGACTTCATTCCAGTGTCATCTTTTCTGTATATACTTACATGAACTTTTTTTCCTTTTTCACCTGCAAGTGATATCGTCTGCTGACGCCGTTCTTTTGTAGTAAAGGAAAAATATCGTGCATACTGATATATTCCACCGCTGTCTCCTGAACGTATCACCCCCTTCTCTTCACTGTTCACAGCAATTTTTTTTGCTGACTTAAATGTTTTTCCACCGTTCTCTGATACAGTTGCCTTCGAAGTTGTCACTCGAATACTGGATTCACCTGCATAGTCTGATCTGAACAAAAATTCTATCGTTTGTTCTTCTCCGGGTTCCATAACAATATACCCGCTCATCTTTCCTGACACCATAAAATCATTCCATGAGAACTGTTCTAATTTGTCACTCGGATATGTTTTTGTCCTGACTGTTTTTACAGTAATATCCAGCTTCATTTTTCCAGATGTTGCGTTTTTAATTACTACTTCTGTCGTGCTTTTTTTGTATTCCGAATTAAATATTATGGAATAATTCTTTCCATATTCGTTACAAATGATATTCTTCGTCTGGGCAGCAGCCGGAACTCCCCATGCCAGCAATCCGATAAACATCAGTATTGTAAGAAACATCATTTGTAATTTTCGTTTGCCAATCACTGCTTTCGTGTACATACTCATATCCTCCCTTCATATCGCATATACAGTTTTCTTGTTATATTATAAGAATATGCCAGAAAACAGCCTCATTACTATCCTAAAATTAGTATGCTTTTTGTAAATATTATCGGATCAGTGGTCCTATAATTTTTGACATTCGTGCCATATTATGATAAAAAATACGTATCTAAAAGGTTTTCTGTGGTTTATCTGCAAAAAGCATGATAAAATATATACATGAAAAAGAAAAAACTCGCTTTTCTGGCTTTTGTAATCATCGCGGTTGCATTATTACTTGAGGCCGGAATTTTAAAATCTGTAAATGACAGCAACACCTATCAGATGTCAGAAGTACTTCTTGATCGTGTAATCACCGTGCTCAATAAAAATGATGAGAATGAAAAAGGACTCATTGAATCGCTAAAGGACGATTATATAATAAGAGCGAAAGCTGCATCATATATCATAGATGCAAAACCAACGGCAGAGCATGATGTAGAAGAATTGCAGAAAATAGCAAAGTTGATCTCCGTAGATGAGATACATCTGATTGATAAAAACGGATATATCTATAGTGGGTCTATGCCAAAATACTATGGCTACAATTTCGACTCAGGAGAACAGATGTCATATTTTAAGCCAATGCTTACTGACAAGGATCTTACCATGTGTCAGGATGTCACGCCTAATACCGCCGAAAAGAAAGAGATGATGTATGCCATCACCTGGAACGAAGCCGGTACAAGGATGATTCAGATAGGCATCGAACCGACACGCCTTCTGCAAGAGTTAAAGCAGAACGAAATCTCTAATGTCGTAAGCGCCATGCCACTTTATAAAGGAATTGAAATTTTTGTGGCAGATGCCGGGACAAAGATTGTAAAAGGAGCCACCGACCGTACCTGGATCGGAGAAGTACTCGATGATCTTGGTATCGCAACTGATAGAGTAAATGACAGCAAGACAGTCACTTTCCACACAAAGGTAAATGGAAAACTCTGCAGGTGTTTCCTGTGTCTTGATGATACATATATCATTGCCGTTACTATGGAAAGTTCCTTTTATCTAAGGAATAATATATATGCTGTATTTATAGTTGGCATATATCTTGTACTGGCATCCTGTTGTATGGTATATATGCTCTCACGAGTTCTGAAAGAAAAATATGAAAAAGAAAAACTGATCTATACATCAAACACCGATGAGCTTACAAAATGTTTTAACAGGCATGCTTATGAAACAGCCATACACAGTCTTGATCTTCATAAAGAATGGATCTATATTTCCATGGATATCAACGGTCTCAAACACGTAAATGATTCTCTTGGACATGCCGCCGGAGATGAACTTATATGCGCAGCTGCAGATTGTATGAAATCATGTTTTCAGAATTATGGAAACGTCTACAGAATCGGTGGAGATGAATTTGTTATTATTATCACCGAGAAAACGGATGTTCTTCCAAATCTTATCACAAACTTTGACCAAAAGTCTGCCAAATGGAGAGGCGAACTGGTGGATTCTATGAGTGTCTCATACGGATACGTTTTTAGTTCAGAGAAAGAATGGAACGGAATCTATGACATTGCAAAGGCTGCAGATGCGAGAATGTACAAAAGTAAATCCTGCTATTACCGCAAAAGCGGCATAGACAGAAGAAGATAACCCGTCAATTATACAAAAATAAGCCCGATCGATTCTTTTTTCTCTCGATCGGGCTCTTAATGAATTTCCAGCAATTTCATTGTCTACACCTTCGGCTTTCTTAGATTACGATTTTTAAATTAAGTTTTTGTTGGACCGTACCTCCAATTCTTAGATTTTCATTTTGGTCTTGTCCGTTATGGATCTCTGCCTTTCATATGAAATCATCTCCTTCATTTACATTCAATGACTTTTTCTTCCAATTCATTGTTCTATCTATGTAAACTCTTTTAAGAGATTTTTTCTTTGGGTTAAGATTTATGTTGCCATTGGACTATACCTCTTTCTTAGATTTTGGTTTGATGGGAAATTTACTTATGCCATCGGTCCGTCCTCCTGATATCTAAAGAATTCAGATTTTCTACTAACTTTTTCTTCTTATTATTTGTCGGAATAAATTTCCTTTGCTTTTGTTAGTTCTGTTTTCTTTTGATATGTTTACTATATCATTGTTTTTTATAATTGTCAATCTCTTTTTTTATTTTAATTAAATATTCAGAATATTCTGTATTTTATTATTTATAATCTTCCGATTCCGTCTATAGTCTCACAGATTGCATGGTTGACAACTAACCTACAATATTGTTTAAAATAATAGAGTAAAGCGGACATTCGCAATCCGCGTTCAATTTTGTTTCCTTGACAAGCCTCATGAGGACTACTATACTCACTTTGGCAACTAATTTTTTAGGGACGATTTGATATGCACAAAAACGATAAAAACAAGATAAATACAAAAAAAGGAACCATTATTGGAACATTTCTGACCATTGCCGGTGGAATTCTGTGGGGAATTTCCGGTGTCTGCGGACAGTTTCTGTTCCAGAACAAAGATGTCACTGCATCCTGGCTGGTTCCCTTACGTCTGGTGACGGCTGGTTTTTTACTGCTGTGTTATTATTTAATTCGAGATAAAAGAAAAGTATTTGACATATGGAAAACCAAAAGAAACAGAATTGACATTATTATTTATGGTCTGGCAGGAATGATGTTATGCCAGTACAGTTATTTTCAGACTATCGAATGGTCTAACGCAGGAACTGCTACGGTTATTCAGTATCTGGGACCTGCGCTGATCGTTGTCTGGGTATGTCTGCAAACGAGACGCTTACCCGAAAAAAAAGAAGTTCTGGGAGTCATCCTGGCAGTTACCGGTATTTTTCTGATTGCCACTCATGGGAATCCAACTACACTGGCATTATCTCAAAAAGCTCTGATTATGGGGCTGATTTCTGCAGTTTCTGTAGTAATCTACACGGTAAAACCCGCCAGAATGCAGGCTGAATTTGACACGCCTCTGATACTGGCATGGGGAATGCTGATCGGCGGTACAGCTCTTACCATAGCATTCCGTCCCTGGAATAATAAGGTGATCTTTGACGGTGAAACATTCACAGCCCTTACCTTCATCATTCTGTTTGGAACCATGGCCGGATTCTCCATGTATATGACAGGAGTAAAAATGATCGGATCTGTAAAGGCAAGCCTTTATTCCTGCGTGGAACCGGTAGCCTCTATGGTATTAACCGCAGTATGGATGAAAGTCAGCTTCACTACACCGGATCTGATCGGAACAGTATTTGTAATTGCTACCATTATTATTCTGGCACTCCCTACACCTTTGAAAAAAGGCAGCGATTCTGCCTGCATGAAACTTTGCAAAAATCAGGAAGAAGTTTGATATTTCTTCCTGATTTTCATCTTTCATATGACTGACTCCTGCAATTTACAGTTCGAGATTCCATTTTAATTCCATCACAATAGCCGGCTTATCCAGATGAATTTTTCTCGGTATCATACAAATATCAGCTTTTCTATATTAATATATATTCCATCTGTCTTTCTTTTGTCTTCATTCCCATTTTTTCATAGAATTTTTCTGCTGAAGTATTTCCTGCCCAGACATTCAATGTTACTTCATAGCAGTTCATTCGCTTTGCTTCATTTTTTACATATTCAAACAAACTTTCTCCGATATGCTGTCCTCGCGCCTGTTGATCGACACACAGATCGTCTATAAAAAGTGACTTAAACTGCACCATATTGTTTGAAAATGGCTGCTCCTGCAATTGACAAAATGCATATCCCACACAAATATCTGCTTCGTTCGCTGCGATGTATATCGGCTTTTCTTTATTTTTCAAAAGCTCTTTCAATTCGTCTACCGTATATTTTGTCGTACTCGGAATAAAAATATCAGGTCTTATGTCTGCATGAATTTGCAGCACTTGCCCTAACAGTTCCATAATTCTGGGAATATCTCTTTCTTCTGCTTTTCTGATCATCATTTCACCTGTTCTTTCTTGAATAATATCACCAACTCCCTTCAAAATCAATGTTGGCTGATATGCATAAGTTTTTACAGCTTCAAGATCTGTTACATCGGGCAACACCCGCACTATGTCATGGAATAAAACAGAAAACCGCTGCACATAACTACAACGGTTTCATAACAGACAGATTTACGGTACGATTTCAAGCCAGTAACCATCAGGATCTTCGATAAAATAGATACCCATCTCTTCATTTTCGAAGCAAATGCATCCCATCTCTTTATGCTTTTTGTGTGCTGCTTCATAATCATCTGCCCGAAATGCCAGGTGGAATTCACATTCACCCAAATTATATGGTTGTGGATGATCTTTAAGCCAGGTAAGTTCCAACTCAAAATCACTTACATCATTGCTCAGATACGCAATGATGAAATTGTTGGTAGTCTTTCGTCTCACTTCATGCAGATCCAGGGCTTCGTTATAGAATTTAATAGAACGGTCCAGGTCTGATACATTATAATTCTCGTGAATCATCTTAAATTTCATAGCACTTCTCCTTTTGTACATTCTGTGTTTTTGATGCGTGACTTATATTGTGGATATTCTGTAATGAACCGCTTAATTACACTGGCATCATTCCAATAATGCATTGGAAAAATGGCATTGCAGTCTATATTTTCAAGGAAATACAGAATCCCGTCAGCATAGTGATCTTCCTGTCTTGGATCAAGGGGAACGAACGCCGCATCAAAATGCATCCCCCTGATTTTCCTGATCTCTGCACGATATGCCGAAGTAAGTCTCTGATTGTCAGCTTCCGGTTCACCATCCCAATACCAATCATTTAAATCACCAGCATGATAAATGATGCCTTCCTTCGTTTTGACAATAAATGCAACACCACTATCATTAGAAAGTAACGTATCGACTTGAGTACCATTATCCAGATTATATGTTTGATCGTGATAAACATAGGAAATCTTCATATCCGGCAACTGCTTCCTTTTGCGTATATCTTTTGCCAAAACTGCCTGATACATCATCCCCATATCATCAAGAATCTCAAAGATCCGGGGATTAAAATGATCCTCATGGAAGTGACTGCAAAAGACGATCACCTCTTTGTTCTTATCGAGAGGCGGCAATTCGCCTTTGTAATAATCGAAAATATAATAGCAGTCTTTGACCTCAACCAAAAAGCCGCTGTGGTTAATATAAGTTATTTTCATGGTATCACCTGCAAAAATCACATATTTCAAATTTGCTTTTATTGTATAGTTTTACATTATATTTGTAAAGCGCCAAAGTGAAAAAGCCCTTTTTTCTTGTACGGAGCGGAAGTAATTTCTCCGGTTGTATAACCGGTGGCATCAATCGTTTTCCGAATAGCTGCTTCATCCAAAGGTTCTTCAGATAGAATGACCGTTTCACCTTTGGAATGATTAGATGTCACTTTTTTCACCGGGAATGCCCCTCGAACTGCATCGTTAATATGAGCTTCGCACATGGCACAAGCCATACCAGAAATCTTTACTGTTGTCTTGATCATAATAAATCTCCTCCTATCTGAATTACTGATCTCTACGTGTTGTTCCAAAATAAGTAATATCACTCATTTATCGCGATACCCTATGGGGGTATTTTCATCATCAGTATATACACCAGTATTATAATTTGTCAATATTTTTTATAATTTAGAATTTTTCTTTTTTGTAACATTTTCTCCTATATATAGATAACAGGTGGGAATATCTCCCACCTGTTATCATATTTCAAATACTACAATCCGTTCCCCGGTATTATCTCCCGTACTTTCTTTGCCAGTGCCTCAGCCAGCTGCTGATGTCCTTCTGCAGTCAGATGCATATAGTCCACATCATTTGGCAGCGCAGATACCACCTCGTTGGCATCCAGAAATTCACATCCGGTCAGCTTTGCAATCTCCCTGTATTCTGCTGCCAGCCCCTGTGATTTTTCCGCACAGCCCGCTCCCATAGTGCTACGCACATGAGACTGTTCATACTCTTTTCCGATATTCTGCGGTGTTACAATCAGAATCTGAGGCTTCTTTTCTCTCCAGCAGTCTGTTATTGAGATGGCTTTCTGCACCAGACGTTTCAGTCCCAGCGCGATACATGCGGAAGACGCTCCGAAACGTTCCTTTGTATCATTGGTTCCCAGCATAATGATCAGCAGGTCTACCGGTTCATGACTCATCAGACACGGATAAATATAATCCAGTCCGGAGAGTCCCTCAAACAGCGGATCGTTAAAGCAGGTGGTTCTGCCGCTTAAGCCTTCTTCCAGTATCAGATAGTCCTCTCCCAATTCTTTCTGAAGCAGGCAGGTCCATCGTTCATTCTCATCGAATCTTCCATCATTCATGGCACAGTAGCCATGGGTATTGGAATCCCCAAAGCATACAATATGCTTTTTCATATGATCACCACTCCTTTGTCTCTTCTACAGCCTTTCTGATATCCTGATACAGAGTCTTCAGATCTGGATCATCCACAGATACCGGCAGGAACGGAAGCCTCGGATCTCCCATCGGGCAGCCATCCAGCGTGATGATGCCTTTTACCGCACCGTGCATAGACGGGAAGCTGCACAGACGATAGATCAGAGGCGTCACAATATTCTGAATCTCTGCGGCCTTTTCCCATTCACTGCGTTTAATCAGTTCATCCATCTTCAGATACAGTTCCGGCATAGCCCCATAGGTACCGCCGATTCCGGCATCTGCACCCAGCAGCCTTCCTGCTACGAACTGTTCATCCGGTCCGTTAAATACAATAAAGTCTTTTCCACCGGCCAGCTTGAATCTTAAGATATCCTGGGCAGGATCAGAAGAACACTTTACACCGGCCACTCTCTCATTTTCCAGCATACGGTTGAATAAATTCATAGACAGATTGAATCCTGTCAGCTGCGGGATATTATAGATAAAGAATGGCAGATCTGCAGCTTCTGTGATCTTGGTCCAGTGCCGATATACGCTTTCTTCACTCGGTCTGTAATACACACATGGAACTGCTGAGATTGCCGCAGCACCAATCTTCTCTGCATGAGCGGCCAGGATACAGGAATGTCTGGTGTCTGCGCATCCTACATGAACGATAATATTCATATCTTTTCCCACTTCATTTACCACGGTCTCCGCTACCAGCATTCTCTCCTCGGTATCCAGCAGGAATCCCTCACCGGTACTTCCGCAGACATACATCTGTTTAATTCCTTTATCACGGAAATATCTGCTTACCGCTTTGACAGCTTCCACATCCACGCTGCCGTCTTTCTGAAACGGTGTATTCAGTGCAACGGTTACATTTCTGAATTTACTCACATCATATTTTGACATCTTCCCTGTTCCCTCTCCTCTATTCTCGATTTTCTACAGCTTTGATAAAACGGGTGGCAATCTCCATCGGTCTGGTAATTGCTCCTCCTACTACTACGGCAAAAGCGCCTGCTTCCAGCATCTTTACCGCATCTTCCGGCGAATGGACTCTTCCCTCTCCGATGACCGGAATATCCACCGTTTCTGCCAGTCTCTTTACCAGTTCATAATCCGGTCCGTTCAGCTTCACCGAATATGGAGTATAACCGCTCATGGTGGTTCCCACCAGATCCATGCCTAGCTTCCACGCACGAACCCCTTCTTCATAAGTAGAGATATCTGCCATCAGAATCTGATCCGGATATTTCTTTCTCACTTCTGTCATAAATTCTTCTATGCTCTTGCCATCCCCGCGCTTCATATCCGTACAGTCCAGTGCAATAATATCCGAACCGACTTCTGCCAGTTCGTCCACTTCTTTCATGGTCGGCGTAATAAAGCTCTCGAATCCCGGATAATTGATCTTGATCAAACCAATTACCGGAAGGCCTGTTTCTTCTTTGATTGCCACCACATCACGAATACTGCTGGTACGGATCATCGGTGTGCCCGCCCGTTTCGCTGCTCTGGCCATCAGATACATAATCGATTTTTCTTCCACATACAATGGCTCCCCAGGCACTGCCTGACAGGATACAATTACTTTGCCTTTGATACTGTCAAATATTTCCTGCTTTGTCATACATACAACTCCCTTCTGTTACTCCCCAACCTTATCCTTTTACAGCTCCCATAGTAATACCTTTTGTAAAATACTTCTGGAATGCCAGGAATACAATGATGATCGGCACTGCGGCCAGCGCAGCTCCCGCCATGATCAGACCAAAGTCTGTGGCATTTTCCGCCTGCAGCTTGGCAATACCAAGGGAAATCGTCAGATTACTGGTACTGCTGAGCATAATCAACTGCATAAAATAGTCATTCCAGGAATTGATAAAGGTAAAGATGGCCAGTGCACCTACACCCGGTTTGATCATCGGATATGCAACAGATACAAAAGTTTTCCACTCATTTGCCCCATCGATCTTAGCTGCCTCCATCATCTCTGTCGGAATACCTTCTGCAAACTGCTTGATCAGAAAGATTCCAAACGGCCATCCTACGATCGGGAAAATTACAGCCCAGATGGTATTATACAGCTTCAGTGCTGACATTTCACGTAATAATGGAATCAAAATAACCTGTTTTGGAAGTGCCATGGCACATACAATTAAGGTAAATACTACGGAACGTCCAATGAAACGTTTCTTTGCCAGTGCATAGCCTGCCATAGCCGCGGTAAAGCAGGTCAGGAACATGGATACGACTGCCATAAATACAGTATTTATCAGCCAGCGTACTGCTGCCGGAACCACAGGACCAGCGAATACCTTTTTAGTAAATGGAATTGCCAGTTCCCATAACGGTGCAGTCTGTCTGCTGAACAGCTTTTCATAGTTTGTCGAAACCCATTCCTGCGGCCACCACTGTGGTGACGGTGCATTGATTGCCATACTGGTCTTAAAGGATCCGGTAATAATCCAGTACAGAGGAAATGCAAATCCAATTGCAATGATGGTAATCACAATCAAAGAAAAAATCCGATAGGCTTTTGCGCCCATTGTTTTGCTTTTCATTTGCTTCTCCTCCTTTCCTATTCTGATTTCGCAAGCTTAAACTGAATACCGGACAGAATCGCAATAGCCAGTGCAAGCACTACGCCCATGGCATTTCCATATCCATAACGGTACAGCTTAAATGCGGTATGGTAAATATAATACATAATGGTATCCGTACTGTGGTTTGGTCCGCCACTGGTCAGCAGCTGAATCAATGCGAAACACTGGAAGCTGTTGATGGTCGTGATAACCAGAATATACAGAGTGGTCGGCTTGATCTGCGGCCATTTGATTTTCCAGAAGCACTGCAGTCTGGTGGCTCCATCCACCTCTGCTGCTTCAACAAGACTCTGATCCACATTATCCAGTGCAGATACATACAGGACGATTGGCTGGCCTACCGATGTGGTAAGCAGAATCAGTATAATACATCCCAGTGCATATTTTTCATCTCCCAGCCAGTTGATGTTCTGCTCAATCAGTCCGGTGGCTTTTCCTACATAGTTAAAAATTCCATAATAATTATTGAACATCCATTTCCATACTACGGTAACCGCAACAGATCCTGTTACCACCGGCAAGTAGAATACGCACCGGAAAACAGAACACAGCGGGCCTCTCAGATTCTGGATCACCGAACTTACCCACAGCGAAAAAATACATACCACAGGTACCGATACCAGCACGATAATAATAGTATTTCTAAGAGCCCCCAGGAACACCTTATCCTGGAACAATTCGATATAATTTCCAAATCCGACAAAGATATCTTCCCTGTTCATCGTAGAATCAAAGAAACTGGTGATGATACACTGGATCATCGGATAGATAACAAATCCAAGGAAGAAGATCAGACTCGGGAGCATAAATGCGTATCCGGCAATTGTCTCTCTTCTTACCAGAGCTTTTGACATACGGCTTTTCGTTGACACGTAATCTCCTCCTATTACTTATGGTGATTTAGCCAAAAACACCCTTCCCGCACGTAATATACAGGAAGGGTGCGTGACTTTCATTTACAAAGTCGGTTTTTTTCAAATTAGTTTGCTGCTGCAGCGGCTGCATTGGCTGTTGTAACGAATTCGTTCACTGCTTCTGTTACATCTGTGCCGGAACCGATCTGCTGAAGCATATTCCACCATGCGGTACGAGCTTCTGCCCATCCGCCAACTACCTGATAGTAGTCGCCCATGTATGGGATAAATGCGGAGTATTCCGTCATCAGGTCATCGCCTTCGTAGATATTGCCAAGGTCTTTTACCGGCCAGTAGCTGGAAGCTTTTACGCTTTCCGCTGCCTGAGTCTCATCATTTGCCATGAAGTCGATAAATGTCTTAGCTGCTTCGATCTTAGCTTCGTCTCCGTTATCAAAGATACCGAATCCCCAGATACCGCCACAGAGCTGTGGGTTACCATCTTCTGAAGGGAATGCCATAGGAAGTACGTCAAATGCTATGTTCTCTGCGTTGTTCTTTTCCTGAGCAATGTTCCAGCAGAAAGCCATTCCCAGTGTTCCGTTGCAGAACAGGTTGATTTCATCGCCGCCTGCAATAGATGCATCAAAGTTGATTCCATCCATGGATTTCAGCAGTTCCAGTGCCTTGATATTTTCCTCGCTGTCTGCTGTATATTCGGTATGTTCTGCATTGGTGAATGTTCCGCCATACAGGTTGTTTACAAGAGCTCTTGTTCCCTGGTCTCCACCCTGTCCGCTGCAGTATACTGCGCCGACATTCTGCTGTCCGTTGTCATAAACTGCCTGAACTGCTTTTACAAAGTTCTCTGTTGTCCAGGTATGTGTCTCTTCATCCAGATACTGAAGTGCATCTGCTGCTTCGAAAAGATCTCTGTTGATTGCCATAGTATGTGCTGTCATGCAAAGTGGATATTCATAGAATACACCATCATTGTTCTGGCATGCAGATTCTACAGAATCATAAATTGCTTCTTTTGCTTCATCTGTCCACAGATCAGCCAGATCTACCATCAGTCCTTTTGCTCCCCAGTTCGCTACCAGACGTTCCGGTCCTTCCAGAACGATATCAGGAGCCTGTCCTCCTTCGATTGCCGTATTGATCTGGTCATCACCATTGGTATAATCAAGATATTCTACTTTTACGTTGATATCTGGATGTGCTTCGTTAAAGTTTGCAATCAGTCCGTCTACTACTGCGGAATCTCCCCAGCTTCCTACCGGATAAGTCCAAAGTGTAATATCAGTAGCTTCACCTTCTGCAAAAACATTCACAGTATTCAAAGAAAATACCATACCTGCTGCAACCGCAAGTGCCATCGCTTTACGGAATTTCATAATAAAACCCTCACTTTCTGGCGAATTCTTTTCGCCATCATATTGTCTGATTTGCTTTTTCTTTTTCGCTTCTGTTCAGCATATTATTTGTTTTTTCGTTTGCTCACCCATATTTTTATGTATATGCTGTACATCTTTTTGTGAGATTTCTTCCCGGGATTGTGAAATCTCGCCAGTTCTTATAGTCCTATCATATCCGGTTTTTTATCCACTGTCAACACATTTTTTAAAATAATTTTCATTATTTTTTATTTTTGAAAATCTTTTGCATTTTCTCTTGAAAATCCAAAAAAGTTTATGCTATAGTAATCATTAAGAAGAAATATTCTGTCAGAACAGAAGGGAGAAACAGCTTCTATGAAAACCATGGTTCTGGATATTGGCGGAACTGCTATTAAGTCTGCCATTTTTGAAAATGATCAGTTATACGATATTCGTGAAACAGCTACTCAGGCATCTCTGGGCGGTGCACATGTCATGGAGACCGCAAAGAAAGTGATTTTTTCTTATAAGAAACAATACAATTTTTCTGCCATTGGTATCAGCACGGCCGGACAGGTAGATCCGGTACACGGACGCATTATATATGCCAATCAGAACATTCCCGGATATATCGGCACACCCATACGTGAGATCATGGAATCTGCTTTTCAGGTTCCTGTCTATGTGGAAAATGATGTTAATGCTGCCGCTCTGGGAGAGGCCGTTTACGGCGCCGGACGTGGAGAATCCGATTTTGTCTGCCTGACCTATGGTACCGGTGTAGGCGGTGCCATGTTCACAAACGGAACTCTCTACCATGGAAGTTCCTGCTCTGCAGGTGAATTCGGTGCCATGATCCTTCATCCGGAAGACCGGCATCCAGAAATGGATATGTTCTCCGGATGCTACGAAAAGTATGCTTCTACCACGGCACTGATTCGTAAAGCACAAGCCTATGATCCATCTATTACAAATGGCAAACTGCTTTTTGAGCGTTTTCAGGAACCTCCGATTCGACAGCTGACAGACCAGTGGATTCAGGAGATTGTCTATGGACTGGTTTCCATTACCCATATGCTGAATCCAGCCTGTATCATCCTGGGCGGAGGTATTATGGAACAGCCTTATATTCCGGCCAGGATCGAAGAGCTGCTTCTTCCGTCTGTGATGTCCAGCTTCCGTCAGGTAAAAATCCAAAAAGCCACTCTGGGCAATCAGGCCGGCATGCTGGGAGCTTCCACATTACCAAACATCCATTCTTCTACAAAAGGGGGTATTGATTTTGACAGGTAACATTTTAGAATCAATTACTGCACAGTATCATTCTCTGACCCGTTCCGGGAAGAAACTGGCAGACTACATTTTTGCACATACTGGGGAGGCACAGTATTTTTCGATCTCCACTCTGGCTGAAAACAGCGGCGTCTCTGAGGCTTCTATTACACGTTTCTGTCATGGTCTGGGTCTTGCCGGTTACAATGATTTCAAGCTGGCTCTGGCCAAGACAGACCGTGTGACAGATATGGGCGAATTGTCTGACTCACCTCAGTCCATTGCTTCCGATGACAGCTTAAACTGCATTTTCCAGAAAATCCACCAGGCAAGTGTCCTTTCTCTGAATGAGACTCTTGGCTTACTGGATGAAAATACCATCAGCCAGGCGGTAGATCTTCTGGTGAATGCTGACCGAGTATACTGCTTTGGACATGGAGGCAGCATGGTAATGGCCATGGAAGCCTGGGCACGTTTTTCCACTGCATCTTCCAAGTTTATTCAGATTACCGACTCCCATATGCAGATCATGGCCACTGCCCTGGCCACTGAAAAAGATGTGATTCTGGTATTTTCCTACTCAGGCTCTACCAAAGATATGGAATCTACCCTGCAGACCGCCAAAATGCACGGTGTTCCCGTTATTCTGATTACACACTATCCGAATTCCAGAGCCGCAGAATTTGCCGACGTGGTTCTTCTGTGCGGATACAATGAAGGACCGCTCCAGTCCGGCTCTATCCCGGCCAAAGTAGGACAGATGCTGCTGATTGACTGTCTGTTCTACGGCTTTTGCCGGAAGAATCCGGAAGCCACTGCTGCCGCACGTTCCGCCACGGCCGAGGCTATCGCGCAGAAATTGCTTTGACATAAAATCAAATGGCTCCTCGAAAGTCGATTCTTTCGAAGAGCCATTTTCTTAATCTCTGATCTCAAACAGTCTCGCCGTATTTTCTTCTGGCAGCTGCACCGTTAAAGTGCCCTGATTCGCATTCCATGTGAACCTTTCTTCTGCATAGGATGGATAAATACAGTTTACCACTGCAACTTTCTCTTTCAGTCCTGGTATCGGCAGATCTACCGTATCTTTCTGTCCTTTTCTTCTCCAGACTGCCACATATCTCCTTTCCCCACACTTCAATCCCAGTGCAGACCATTCATCTGTAAAGGAAGACAGTCCCAGCGGCCAGAACGGTAAACTTGCTGCAATATCCCCGCGGATACGTTTATACACCTCAATGCCCTCTTTTACCAGTCCAAAACGCATCTCATCCAGCTTTGCCAGATGTCCGCTCTGATGAATACGCAGAAGCATGGCATTGACCATGTTAAATACTGTTTCCTCCTGCAGCGCCCGTTCGCTTACCTCCTCTTCATGATTCATCGGATAAGCCCAGACTGCTGCCTGCTCCGGTGTGACCGCTGTCGGTGCATTCGCCGCAATCGTCGCATACAGACGGTAATCATCCTGATCACTGGTGGACTGAATACTATATCTGGACAACATGGCATAATCCATCCGCAGCCCGCCACTGGAACAGTTTTCAATAATCAGATCCGGGTAACGTGCCCATACCCCTTCCAGCCACTTCAGATAGGCACGTTCATGCTCCAGCATTCCCTGTCCCATGCTCTCAGTGTCAATCTCTGTACCGATGCCCGGTTCAATATTATAGTCCATCTTTATATAGCCTACGCCATACTCTTTTACGATACGGTCTATTACAGAATCTGCATATTCCCGTACCTTCGGATTGCGATAATCCAGCTGGTATCTGCTTCGATCATAAACCCGTTTTCCATGACGCACAAAGAAGTACTCATCCGGGAACTCTTTCGCCAGATCACAGTAGATTCCCATGACTTCCATCTCCAGCCATACCCCAGGAATCATTCCCTTGCTTCGGATATAATCCGTCACCTTCCGGACACCGCCTGGAAAACGCTTTTTACTTTCCTTCCATTCCCCCACGCTGTCCCACCAGTCACCGTCGGCATACCATCCGGCATCTATACAAAAGTACTCACATCCTGCCTCTGCTGCTGCATCAATCAGCGGGTATTCTTCTTCTTCTGTCGAATGTCCCCACAGACAGTTCATATAATCATTAAAGATTACCGGAAGTTTCTTATTGTCTTCATTTTCCCGGCGGATTCTGCGGCGGTAAGCTGTCAGTGTATCTATTGCCTGATTCAGTCCGTCATGTTCGCATTCCGGTGCTCCTGTCACGCCTACAGCCACAGGAACAGAAGTAAAAGATTCTCCTGATGTCAGATTTTTAAACCAATGGGAATAGATCTCATTCGGTCCGCTGACTGCCAGATAAAGATGTCCATTCTGATCCCCAATCTCCCAGTGCCAGGAACCGTTATGCTCAATCTGCCAGAAGAGTCCCGTTCCCACACAGGTATTCTCCAGATATGCCATTGGCAGGTATTCCTTAGCAGACCAGTTTCCTGTATTGGAAATCCGAATCATACCAGATGAACGCTGAATCCGTTCCGGCTGAATCTGATCCATGCCAAGTTCCGGCAAAGTATAACATTTCCAGTTCAGTTCCCTCTGCCAGCTGTTATGTGGAATCCAGACACGCATCTTCTCATCTCGTGGGGCCAGTCCCTCTTTCTCGATTCCTTCATAATTAAATCCTGAGATATATTCCACCGTCTGCGTTTCTGTGCCTTCATTTCGGATAACTTGCCACATACGTACTATAGCCAGGCCATCATAGAACTGCACATAAGCATCTACATATACATCTGTCAGATCGTCTCTGAGCACAAAAAGCAGCTGCAGTCCATTTTCATTCCGACTTTCACTGTGACTGACATACTTCATGCGGTACCCCGGCGCTGTTACAATATATTTATTTCCGTGCCGTTCATACGGCCGGTCAAATCCAGACAGCTGCAACTCCACGAATCGGAATCCATAATCCATGGATTCTACTTTAATGTCCTCTTTCTGAAAAGGCAGCGATGACACGTGCAACAGCCGAAGATCCTGCTTTTCATCAACTCCCCAGACAATGTAGATCCCATTTTCATGATAACTCAATAACTTCATACCCGCCTCCGTACTGTATTTTTGTCATTTACGCCATGCGTAGCAACCTTCCCTGCACTTTTCTTTCATCTTAACACAGAATGTAATCCAAACCCATATAGAATTACATTTTTCTGATATTGAGAAACCAGTAATGCAATCATAATAATCCAGCTTACATCATAGCTGAAATAAATCACTCGAATATCCCAGAACAGCAAAAGGAGGATCCGACACCATACCACCCGAAAAATACAGTAACAAAGAAGAGAACACAGCATAGGAAATCCTGTGTGCCCCAGCCCTTTTAATCCTCCTATATATACCTGATTGATTGCATATAAAAAATAGAACGGAAAGATACACAAAATGGCCTGCTGTCCGTTTCTGAGTATTTCCGGATCTGATGTAAACAACTTCAGAATTACCGGCGCTGCTAGCATAAGAATTCCTCCTGCTGCTACTGTGAAGGCACTCAGGGTAAGAATACTTTTTTTCATGCCTTCCTGCACACGATCCATTTTTCCTGCTCCATAATTCTGTCCGATAAATCCCGTCAATGCCATTCCATAAGAGAAGGCAGGATAATACAGGAATCCTTCCACTCTTGCAAACACAACCATCCCTGCTGCCGCATCTGCACCAAAAGAATTAATACTATCTTGAATCAGAAGTGAGGAAATACTCATAAAGACTGCCTGCATTCCGGATGGCAATCCGGTATTTATGATCTCCGGCAGTTCTTTCAGGTCGCCAAACAGTCTGGTTATCTGCAGATTATACCGGACATCCAGTCTGATCATTTTCCATATCATAAGCATAGCCAGCACCCACTGGGAAATCACCGTTGCGACTCCTGCTCCCGGAAGTCCCATTCCCAGACCTATCACAAATAACACATCCAACACCAGATTCAATCCCGATGAAAATGTGAGGAAATACAAGGGTTCTCTGGTATTCCCCAGGGAACGCAGAATCGCATTTCCCATATTGTAAATAAACTGCGGAATAATGCCCATCATACAAATTCGCAGATAATACTGTGCCGGGGAAAATACTTCTTCCGGACAATGAATCCACTGCAAAAAAATTCCAGAACATCCAATGCCGGCCACTGTCATAACAGCTCCGGAGATCAGACTCATCAACACTACTGCATGAAGAATCCGGCTCAGCTTCTGATACTGAAATCCTCCAAATGCAGCGGCCGTCACCGCACTGACTCCGGTGGAAAATCCAACAAAAAAATTAATAATCACAGAAAGAATCAGCGCAGCCTCTCCTGCTGCCGCCAGTCCATTTCCGCCTCCAAAATGTCCTACTATCATACAGTCTGCAATGCTGTACATCTGTTGAAGAATCTGGGATAACAGAATCGGCGCCGCAAACATCAGCAAAGTTCTCCCAATCGGTCCCTGTTCCATATGAACTTCTGCATTTTTACATTTAAAAATACCCATAACTCCTCCCTTATGTTTGCTTTCCATCACGCTTTGTTATTTAAAGCATAACATATCAGAAGATTTATGGATATTTTCACATTTTTATATCTATGATATAAAAAATCATTATATCATTTCATGATCCTTTTCCAGTGCTCCTTCCAGGAAACTTAAAAAATCCACTAATCCTGGAATCAACGGACGCCCCTGGTATTTCAGATAACCAAACCGGATTTTCTGTTCCAGCCCTTCGATCCTGATCCGTCCAAAATCATTCTGCCGATACATCTCACTAAGCCAGTAGCTTCCCACATTACAAAGATCGGTATTTTCCAGCATACGAATCATCAGGCTGCTGCTGTTGGTAGTCACCACTTTTGGAAAATCGTGGTACCGTTTCCCTGAGGGCAGCACCTCCTCCAACATCGCTTCCACCGAGAAAAAATCATCATCCAACTGAATAAATTCCAAATCTGACAACTCTTCCGGTCTGACACTTTTTCGCCCATAAAGAGGATGTTCCTTTCGCACATAAAGCACCAGATCCGTAGTCAGAAGTGGCATAAATTCCAGGAACCTACGTTCCAGCATATGACGCAGTACCGACCTTCGGTTGTCCGGTACGAATAAAAATCCCAGATCATCCATTCCTTCCGATACCCGTTCCATCATCTCTTCAATTCCACATTCTCGATATTCTATCTTCAGCTTTTCCTTTTGCTGAAGATAATAATGGGTCAGGAGCAATGCCATATGACTGCTGGAATTAGATACAATACGCAGAAAAGGAATCTCATTCTGACTGCTTAATGCAGAAATAGCCTCTGCGTTACGCACCGCATTTACCGCATAAGAATAGATCCGTTTTCCCGCCTCCGTTAGCTCCACCCCTTTTGATTTACGGATAAAAAGTGGCGTTCCAAGCTCCTGCTCCAGGGATTTGATCACCATACTGACATGAGGCTGTGTCGTATACAGTTCCTCTGCTGCCAGTGTCAGAGAGTGATTTCTGGCACATGCAAGAAAACATTTTAGCTGACGTAATTCCATATCGACATCCTCCTTCTCGTTTTCTTTTCAGACATACCGGCCATTTCTGTCTCTTATTTTAATATGTCTGCCTATAAAAAACAATTTTTTATAACAGCTGTTTTTGGAAGTGTTTTTAATATAGACATACCATTCTCTTACACTTATAATAAAAGCACAGTTTATTGCGAAGCCTGAATCATTTACTGTTCCAGGCACAACATACCCTGGAAAGTTAGATTAATTATACGAGGCTTCTGAATTATGAATGCTAAGACACTTTTGAATAAAAAACAGTTCTGCCTGCTGATGGCTGCCGGAGCCGCTTCTGCCCTGCTGACCGGCTGTTCCGGTTCTTCCGGATTCGACCCGAAAGCATCGACGAAAGAATCTGCTATTGTTGACTATACCTGCTTTTCCAATCCGGAAAGTCAGAAAAAGATCTACGTTATTTTAAAAAACTACCATGGAGATTATTGGAAAAAAGTAATTACCGGAATTTCTGATGCAACTGATGAAATTGATGCATCCATCTATCTCGGTGGAATTGATAATGAAACAGATATTGACGGACAGATTTCCCTGATGGAACAGGCCGTCGAACAGAATGCTGATGGGATCCTGCTTGCTCCTGCCAATTCCTCTTCCCTTGTGGACAGCTGCCATACTGCTATGGAGCAACAGATCCCTCTGGTTCTGATTGATTCTTCCATAAACAGTGAAGATTACAGCCGCTGTTATATGACAAATAATGTCAGTGCCGGTGAAACGGCAGCTCAAAAGATGCTCTCTCTGCTGCAGGACGCCGGTAACTCTGTCACTGATCATCTGGAAGTCGGTATTATGCTGTCCTCCGATACCTCTCAGGCCATGATAAACCGTATATCTGGTTTTCTGGATTACTGGTCGAATTATGCTCCTCAGCAATGGAATATCGCTGAAGATATTTATCTTAATGGCGGAGATATCTTAAAGGCACAGTCCGATGCATCCAGACTGCTGAAAAAGCATGAGGATCTGAAGGGCATCTTCGGCTGCAACAATACTTCTACTACAGGTATCGTAAATGTACTTACCGAGCAAGAACGAACGGATGTGGTTATGGTTGGTTTTGATCTGGCAGATGAAACCCGGCAGTTTATTCAGAATCCGGACTTTTACGGTGCTTCTCTGATGCAAAAGCAGGATGAGATGGGATATCAGGGGATTCTTTCTCTGAACGATCTGATAGATGGAAAAGAATCTGGTCAGAAGTATTTTGACACGGATATTATTTTAATTGACGAAAACTATCTTATGGAGAATTCTGTCTCATGAAGGAACAAAGAAAAAACCGCAAAATCAGTAAAGTCCTGTTTCTGCTGTATTTAACTGTCTGTCTTGGCATTATTATATCAGCTTACTTCCGCCTCAGCCAGATTGCACGCGACTTTAATACTCAGCATCTGGAACTGATTACCGGTCTGTATGCAGAAAAAATGAATACATCCATGGAATATCTTCAGAATTATGCACAGGAAAATGTTACCATGATTCAATCCATGGAAGATCAAAAACCAGCTGAGATTCTTCAACATTTACGGGATAATCTTGATCAAACCCTTTTCTGCAATATTGGACTGATTCTGAAAAATCAAAAGATTCTGGGAAATCCCTGTGATATTTCTGACATCCAGAAGAAATGTCTGGATCAGACTGCTAAGGATGCAAAAGAACCCTTTTTTTCTGATCCTTATCGTTCCACCAAGACAGGTAATATGGTTCTTACTATCTTCGTACCT
This sequence comes from Jingyaoa shaoxingensis, assembly GCF_014385005.1. Classification (GTDB taxonomy): domain Bacteria; phylum Bacillota; class Clostridia; order Lachnospirales; family Lachnospiraceae; genus Marvinbryantia; species Marvinbryantia shaoxingensis. The sequence continues at coordinate 165,851 of NZ_JACRSZ010000008.1, forward strand.
GTCAGTCATTCGGATAAAATACAGACACTTTTTATGTCCATACCCATCGAAAATTTGAGACAATTAGGCGTGTACGATTTACTTCGTGATAAGATCAGCGTCTATCTGTTAAAAGCCGATTCCGAAAATTTTATTACCTGCATCAGCACAGGCTATGATATGGCAGGCAACTGGAATAACCTTCTTCTTCAGCAGAAGTATTTCCGTTACACAGGCGACTATTCCTATCATCAATGGATCAAAGATATGCAGGCCGGAGAACCAGACGGACGGTTCTCAGCGGAGATCCGAGGCGAAGCATCCACTATATCCTACCGCAGTATCACCAATATGCCTGGCTGGTATGTCATCGTTGAACTGACCAACAGGAATGTGTCTAATATCACTCAGAACTTTTCCGTCTGGGGCGGCATCTATGGAAGCATACTGGTTGGCTTTACCATTCTGTATATGCTGACCATCGTATTTCTGGAGAAAAAAGAGAAAAAACGTTACATAGGATTATCGACAACCGACCCACTGACCGGTCTTATGAACCGCAGAGCCTTCCAGCGAACTCTGGAAAGTGAACTGCGCAGTCAGAAACCGGGCATCTTTATCTTTATTGATGTAGATAATTTCAAAAACTACAATGACCGGTACGGTCACAATGTTGGGGATCTCTGTCTGACTCACTTTGCCCGGGCCATGAAAAAGAGCTTTCCGGATGGCTCCATACTGGGCCGGTACGGAGGCGATGAATTTGTTGTATATCTGAAGAATACCTCTTCTGAATCTGCACAGCAGTATATGTTGTATTTTCAGGAACAGGTTGCTCATATGCACCTTCCTTCCGGTGAAGCCATCGAACTGTCAGCCAGTGCAGGAGGTGCTGCATTCCCGAAGCAGGGAGAGGACTTTATCTCCTTATGCAGAAGCGCAGATATAGCATTATATGATGTAAAACGAAATGGTAAGGCCGCTTTCAAAATGAAAGGACACTAAAATTTATGGGGTATCGAACAAAACGATACCCCATGTTGTTTTAATTTAAATGCCAGATGTCTTTATTATACTGCTCAATCGTTCGATCTGAAGAGAAGAATCCTGCCTGTGCGATATTCACAAGCATCTTCTTTGCCCATGCAGTGCGGTCTTCATAATCTTCAAATGCCTGATCTTTCACTCTGATATAATCTTTCAGATCCAGTAGCGTCATAAACCAGTCTTTATTCAGAAGCTCATTGTAGACATTTCTCAAATGTTCTTCCCTGCCATACTTCAGCATTGAATCACTGACAATAAAATCTACATATTTCTTAATATCTGCATCACTCTCATAGATTGCACGGGAATGATAATCCATCTTTTCATAATGTCGGATTACTTCATCACTGGACTCACCAAAGATATAAATATTCTCTTTTCCAACCAGATCGCTGATCTCCACATTTGCGCCATCCATAGTACCAAGCGTAACTGCACCATTGAGCATAAACTTCATATTTCCGGTGCCACTGGCTTCCTTGGATGCAAGAGAAATCTGCTCGGAAATATTGCAGGCCGGAATCAGTTTCTCAGCTGCACTGACGTTATAATTTTCCACCATCACCAGCTTCATATACGGTGATACCTCCGGATCATTCTGAATCAAAGTCTCCAGCGTCAACAGCAGGTGGATAATATCCTTGGCAATATAATAAGCAGGAGCTGCCTTTGCGCCAAAGATAAAGGTAATCGGTCTTTCCGGCTTTCTGCCTTCTTTAATTTCCAGATATTTATAAATAACATACAACGCATTTAACTGCTGCCGTTTATATTCATGCAGTCTCTTGATCTGGATATCAAACACACTGTTCTCATCAATCTCAATACCGGTATTTTCGAAGACAAACTCCTTGCAGATTTTCTTTGCATCTGCCTTTATTGCAAGCAACTGGTTCAGCACGTCCTGATCTTCCCCAAAAGCAGACAGCTGCTTCAGCTGTGCCGCATCTTTCTTCCAGCCATCTCCGATCAGAGACGTAATATATTTTGCAAGCGGACGATTACAATACATCAGCCATCTGCGGAACGTAATTCCGTTTGTCTTATTATTAAATTTCTCCGGATAAATCTCATAAAACTGATGCAGCTCAGTGTTTTTCAGAATCTCTGTGTGAAGTGCCGCAACACCATTGATCGAAAATCCATAATGGATATCCATATGTGCCATATGAACCAACTGGCTGCTGTCGATAATAGCAAGATTTTCCTGCGGATACTTTGCTTTCACCTTCTCGTCCAGTCTGCGGATAATCGGAACCAGCTGCGGCACAATATCCTCCAGATACTGAATCGGCCATTTTTCCAGTGCTTCTGCCAGGATTGTATGATTGGTATACGCACATACATGAGAAACGATCTCTGCTGCTTCTTCAAATGCAATTCCCCGCTCACCAAGCAGACGGATAAACTCTGGGATAATCATACTTGGATGCGTATCATTGATCTGAACCACTGCATAATCAGCCAGATCATGGAAGTTGCTTCCTCTGGCCGCTGCTTCATCCAGAATCCGCTGCGCCGCATTGCTTACCATAAAGTACTGCTGATAGATACGAAGTTTCCGTCCATCCTCATCACTGTCATCCGGATACAGGAACAGGGTCAGATTGTGCAGAATATCTTTTTTATTAAACGCAATTCCGTCATGAACCATGGATTCATCTGCCAGGTCAATATCAAACAAATTCAGGCGAATTGCTTTATTTTCGTAACCTGCAACATCAATGGTATACATGGTTGATTTCAATGAAAATCCTCTGAACGGAACCATATAAGTAACATCCGTAGCAGTCAGCCAGGAGTCCGGCGTAATCCATGGGTTTGGCATCTCATGCTGAAGATTGTCCTCAAATACCTGTCTGAACAGACCGAGATGATAATTCAGTCCGATTCCCTCACCGGGAAGACCCAGCGTCGCGATAGAGTCCAGAAAGCAGGCTGCCAGACGTCCCAGGCCACCGTTTCCAAGTGATGGTTCCGGCTCTACGGATTCTATCTCTGCAAGTGATTTTCCATTTTCTCTCAAAAACTCCGCAACGTCATCGTAAATGCCAAGATTGATCAGATTATTGGAAAGAAGCTTTCCGATCAGAAACTCCGCAGAAATATAATAGATTTTTTTCTTTCCATCGTGATATCCTTTTGCAGCAAGCATCTTTTTGGTATATGCAAGAAGTGCTTCGTATACTTCCTGATCTGTACATGCACTGCAATCTCTGTGGAACATATCCTGAATTAAAGTCTTTAAAGCTTCCATAATTTTCTCCTTTCAAAAACATACTCCATATCTTATGTTTCTCCGATATCGTTATCTTAGCATATGTATTTAAAAGAAAAATACAACAAAACTGTTCTATTATGACATTTTTTTGCGAAATTTATGAGGGGAAATCTGGTTCGCTTCCTGAAATTTTTTTATAAAATAACTGGTATTATTAAAACCTACCTCGGTAGCAATATCCGTAACAGAATTATCTGTGTGCAGCAGCAGCGATTTGGCTTTCTCCAGCCGATAATCATTCAGATACGCTGCTGCCGTTTTCCCTGTATACTGTTTAAACAGTTTCATGAAGTAAAATTCACTGTAATTTGAGATCCCGGACAGTTCTTTCACAGACAATGGCTCCCTGTAATGAATACTGATGTACTCCAGTACTTTCTTAACAGATAACAGATTCCTGTTCTGTTCTGCATCCGTCGTAATAATATAATTTCCCGCGAACATCTCATAAAAAAACTCATAAAAAAGTGCTTTCAGGTGAATATAATAAAATGGTTTTTTCTCTTTATGACACTGATGTATCTCACAAAACAGATGGTACAGCTGCTCATAGTGTTCCGCTGTGTCTGTAATCAAATGTGTAAACTCTGCCTTATTTTCCATCAGAAGTGAGATCACCATTTCCTGACAGAGATCGCCTGCTGATCCGGAAAGGAAGTTCAAATCAAACACCACACTTCTGTAATATAAAATATTTCTGCTATCAGACTTGATTCCATGGATCACTCCGCTGTTTACAATCAACAGATCTCCCTTTTTCAGCCGAATGGTCTCTCGATTCAGTCTGGCAAGCCCCTTTCCCTGATCGATGCAGACAATTTCCATTTCTCTGTGCCAGTGATTATAAAGCGAACGGAAAATCTCACAGTTATCGGTGTAAGTCTCTACAGGTAGTTCAAAAGATCCATGTGTTTCCAGTTCCTTCATTGTCTCATCTACATTGGCTCTGCCGATTTGGCTTGTTAAAACAATTGTACTATTTTTCTGTTTCATCACAGGACGACTCCATTTTCGCATTATGCGTATCTCTGAATTTTTGCATATACATGTTCCCTCACAGGACAGTGTTGCTGAACATTTACGTAATTACAGTATAACATGAAACACGCTTCGCGATGCGCCGAAATCATGTATGCACATGATAAAATTCTTGATTTTGTTATATGTACAATGTTAAAATCTTCTTATACACAGATGGACTTTATAGAAATATGCGACACAAAGTCAGTGCCCACGTTTATCATGCATTGTCTGAAAGGACAGTGCATTTTCTTTTTTCAAAGCAGGAGAAACATTATGAAAGACAACATGAATATGAAATGGAAACAAATGGAAATCCTCTGCATAATAATTGTGTCATTCTTTCTGATCCTTTCAGTTCGAATGATTTATCAGCCAAATGCAGACCCTGAGGTGAATTCATTTGTTTCCCTCAGCAGTGACTGGTATCAGATAAAAAACGGAGAACGAACCGACCTTGAGCTTCCTTGTTCTGTCATCACGAATTCTGATGGTGAAGCCATTCTTTATAATGATACGCTGACAGATGCGGATATTGGAAAATTTGTATCCATCAGAGGTGTACAGAATCATCTGGAAATCCGTCTGGGCGATCAGCTTCTTTATCAATACAGAGATGACAATTTTCAGAAAAACAGTCAAATGAAGGGGAAACTCTGGGCAGACGCCTGTTTATCGGATAAAACCGGGCAGGAACCACTATGTCTTATTTTCAGGGGCAGACAAAACAGCCGGCTGTATGTACAGGCGCCTCTCATTGGATCCTATTCTGATATCATCAGACATCATTTTCAGGAATCTGCTTTTTCGATCCTGATGGTTTTTGGTATGATTGGTCTTGGCATTGTATCTGTAATTATTTACTTCTATGCCAGACATAGAAAGATTGCGGAGAAACGTTTTTTTGATGTGGCAGTCTTTTTAATTCTATGCAGCCTGTGGTGCATACTGGATTCTGGGATTTATCAGATGTATGGAAAACAGAGTGCTGCCGGAACACTGGTTTCCTTTTATGCATTCATGCTAATGTCGGTTCCGATACTGCATTTTATACAGGATACGGTCAGTAAAAGCAAAAGATGGATTCCTCAGATATGGATTTTGCTGCTTTATGGAAATGCGGTCTTGCAGACAGTCATCCACATCATTCTGCAAGTTCCTTTTGTCCATATGCTGTTTGTGACTCATCTCATCCTTTTTACCGGTGTTATAGCAATGATCCTTCTTCTGTGGCGGGAATATCAAAGAAGTCAGACACAGGTATTAGGACTTTGTCTGAAAGCATTTGAAGTATTGGGACTTAGTGGTGTCATCGCACTTGCACTGTACTGGATCTTTTCCATATATTGGTATGATGCCGTATTCCAGTTTGGTATTGTTCTCTATATTGCTTTTCTATTCTGGGGATTACTCTGCAAAGTGTCCGATGATGTTCAGTTCCGGCTGGAACAGGCGGTATATGAAAGGATGTCATTAGAAGATCGGATGACCGGACTGAAAAACAGAAAGGCATTCGAACAGGCAGTTAATAAAATTCAGACAGAAGCTGCATTACTTGAAAATGTACTGCTTTTGTTTATAGAAATTGATGGCCTGAAAAAAATTAATGATATGTATGGACTGCAGCGCGGAGACGAAGCCGTCATCCGGACAGCGAGAAGTATCCGTCCCGTAGAAAATGGTTCTTATGAACAGCAGGTGCAGTGTTTTCGCATTGAAGGTGATGAATTTGCTGTCATTGTGTCCAATCCGCAAAAGACACCTGCAGAATGGGAACGCTTTATAAAAGATGAGTTAAAAAAAGAAACAACTGGTGGAAATCGTATCCACCTGAAATTTGGGTACAGTTATCTGCGAAAAACAGATGGAACTCTGGTTTCCATCAGTGACTGGAAAATGCAGGCAGACCAGATGCTGCTTTTCAATAAAGAAAAAGAGTCGGAGGATAAATATGCGCTATTATAATTTCGATTTTCTGATCGCAGCAATGATTATTTTATTGCTGATTCTGTATCATTTTCTGGGACAGAGAAGAGCCAAAGATCTGAATAATCAGGTATTTCTTTTCTTTGCTGCTCTTGGTACAATGGACGTAGCTGCCGAACTTCTCAGTAATTATTGTATTACTTCTTACAACAGTGAACTGGGAATGACAGCATGGTTTTCAACAACCATTTTTTATCTGTTTCAGGCACTGCTTCCCTATACATTGATCTTTTATGTCCATACACTACATGATCATAACGTTATTTCGATAAAAAAAATACTGATATCCGGGATTCCGACCATCGCATTACTTTGTATCATACTTACAAATCCGTTCACAGAAAAACTATTTTACTTTGATGTATCAGGCGGCTATATGACAGGACCCTGGTACACGCTGATGTATTACAGTGCCTTATGCCATATCGTGGCTGCACTGATCCTTATTATTAAATGGTGGAAAGAACTGGGTATACAAAAAGTGAAAATACTTCTGGAGATTCTTCTGCTGTGCGGAAGTGGTGTGATAATCCAGTTTGTATATCATCCGCTCCTGACAACAGGATTCGGCCTGAGTCTTGGCATCCTGGCGTTATTTATTACCATTAATAATCCTCATGCAAATATGGACAGTATGACCGGATTATATAATCATCTCTATCTGACCAGAAAAAGCAATGAGCTGATTAAAGCTGGAAAATCTTTTCATATTATTACAGTGTACCTTTATCAGTTAAAGCATATTAATAAGATTGCCGGGATTCAGGATGGCAACCTTATTTTACAGACAACCGCAAAAAAGCTTGAGGATCTGTGCGGCAGGAATGCCTTTCGAATAACCGGGAAACGCTTTCTGGTGCTGACAGATTCTCTGAAAGAATATGAATATTATTTCGCACAATTAAAGAATTTGTTTGACGTGAACATGAAACTGGACACAAATGATAAAAAAATTATGATACCTGTGATCCTCAGCGGGATTGTCAATGCAGAAAAGATTGGAGAAAGCGGACTGATTCTGGAATATGCAGAATACCTTGAATCTCTGGCTCCTCAAAGCGGACTGACAGAAGTGATACAGGATGACCGTCAGACGATGAATGGTTTTCTGTATAATAAACAGGTGGAACAATATCTGCATACGGCAATTTCTGAAGATCTCTTTGAAGTTTATTATCAGCCTGTATATTCTGCCCGTGAGGAACGATACATCACACTGGAGGCTCTGAGCCGTCTGCATCATCCAGAACTTGGCTGGATTGCACCGGATGTATTCATTCAGCTTGCAGAAAAGAATCATATCATTGAACAGATTACAGATTTACAGTTTCAACGTGTCTGCAGATTTCTGAATGAAAACAGCGTACTGATGAACCAGCTGCTAAATGTTAAAGTAAATTTATCTTCTCTTGATCTGATGAGAAATGACTGCAGCAGTCATTTTATCCATATAATGGATGAATATGGAATTCCTCATGAGTGGATACAGTTTGAGATAACAGAGACAGTCGCAACAGAATATAATACAAGCCTGCGGATGGTTGCGGATGAATTTACCCGTGCCGGTATCCGGCTGTGTCTGGATGACTTCGGCTCCGGATATGCCAATTTAAATACCGTTATGAGACTTCCATTTTCCACAATTAAGCTTGACAGATCCCTTCTTTTTGACATCTGCAGTGACGAAAAACGGGCCCTGTTTTATCAGAGTATTGTGGATACTTTTCTTAAAATGAATTATCATATTGTATCTGAAGGTGTGGAAACCAAAGAAGAAATGGAAATAATAAGCGGCTGGGGCGTTGATATGATTCAGGGGTATTATTTCTCTGCTCCGCTGCCACCAAAAGACATCTTAAAGTTATTGCGATAGTCAAAATGGCTTCAAATGATTTTGAAGCCATTTCCCATTCGTTCACTTATAGATAATCGTAAATCTTGTCCCCATTTCAAAACAAGTTGAGCCATCCTTAAACTGATCAGCAAAATCTACTGTCCTATGTGCAAGAACATGGTCATCATCCGGCTCCCAGCAGAAGCCATGCATCGCCCAGTACATCATAATAATAAACCACATTGTCGCCTACTGCATAATAATTTTCTTTTGTAAAATGATCCTCCTGATCTGTTCCCAGTACAAATACCGGGCAATATCTTCCACCAATATACTCCTCAGTTCCTGTATACCATAATGACATTCCAAGGCTGAGATAGTAACGAACCTCGTCCGTTTCTGCCAGTAATTCCCGGGCAATATTTATATCCAATGACGAATCATAATACTCTGGTTCATAATATTCTGAATTATAACTTTCTAAATCATAATATTCCGGATCATACTCTTCCCAATCATTATCATAGATAGAGAAATCATAGCAGTAGGCTTCTGCTGCAAGATGTCCATCCCTTAATGACACCATAGGATGGTATTGCACACTCATATTCTGCTTCTGTACAGAAACCATTACATTAGAATGAATCTCACTCATATTGCACCGCAGGATAATGACTTCATTCTCCTGCCCCATATACCACGGGTCATTCAGCTCGTCCACATATTCTCCTTCTTCCGTAATCTGAGCCGGATAAACACTGACCTTACTGTCATCCCTCGGAACAATGGCATATATTTCACAGCCACCTGCATCAACAACTGTCCCATCCTGTAAAAATGGATAGGCATCAGTCAATTCTTCCTGCCTGGTATATTCCAGTATCTCTGATACTTCTGCTGCTTCATCGATATATCCAAGAAATGCCATTCCGACCTGACATTCGTCTTCCCTGATAATATCCTGCAGAATTGTCAGGCTCTCTTCTGCCCCAGGGGTTTGGGCAGATACGACTCCCATATCTTCACCACAGATGTTAAAAGATAACAGTACTGCACAAACGCTTATAACCACAGAAATTTTTTTCATGATCCTAACCTCCCTTATTTCAGACTCGCTCGTGTTTTGTATCTATTTTTATTATACATGAATACATCCATCATTTACACTGCTATAACAGTTTTTTACAGTCAGGGTTGACATTTTCTTTTATTCTGCATAGAATATATTCAACAACAGAAAACCTATTCTGTTATCAGGAATAAAGGGGAGTAGTTAACCATCAGATGTTCTCTGATGGAATAGCGATCGTCATCACGCCATCTGGCCGGTTGTTATTGAAATAACGAGACTTTTATCCATCATTTTTTGATGTGATAAGAGTCTCTTTTTTTATTCCAGACTCTTTTATCACAGGAAAGGAGCCTATATGGAATATGTATTATTACTCGTCGGTTTTGTTCTTTTAATCAAGGGGGCAGACTTCTTCGTGGAAGGAAGTTCTTCTCTTGCCCGCATTCTCCGAATCCCAAGTGTCATCATCGGACTGACCATCGTTGCCATGGGAACCAGTGCACCGGAAGCCTCTGTCAGTATCAACGCAGCCCTGGCAGGAAGCAACGATATCGCTATCAGTAATGTGGTGGGATCCAATATTTTCAATGGTCTTGTGGTGGTCGGTGTCTGTGCCGTCCTTGCCGCCTTCCAGACAAATAAAGATATTCTGAAACGGGATATGCCATTAAATATCTTTGTCAGTGCCATTCTCTGTCTGATGTTCCTGGATGGAAAACTTAGTCGTACAGAAGGTATTCTGCTTCTTGCCGGTATGGTTCTTTATCTCTGCTTCATGATCCGCTCCGCTTTAAAAAACAGAGAACCGGGAGCTGATATTCAGACACTTTCTCTCCCAGTCAGCCTGCTCTACATTGTCGGTGGTCTGGCAGCTGTTATCTTTGGCGGCGATCTGGTAGTAGACAAAGCCTGCATCATTGCCAGGAGCTGGGGCGTCAGTCAGAACTTTATCGGTCTGACGATCATCGCTATCGGCACCTCTCTGCCAGAACTGGTAACTTCCATTGTAGCTACTCGCAAGGGAGACAGCAGTCTGGCACTGGGAAATGCCATTGGTTCCAACCTGTTCAATATCCTGTTCATTCTTGGTATGTCATCCGTCATCTCTCCTCTGCATGTCCTGGATGAATCCGTGATTGACTGTCTGTTACTGACTGTAAGTGCGATTATTCTGTATCTTTTCGCCAGAAGCAAAAAAAAGATGACACGCCTGGAAGGTGTCATTTGTATTCTTCTCTATATTAGTTACACAGCCTATTTACTGATAAGATAAAATGAGAGGTGGCCAACGGCCACCTCTCATTTCTTCCCCGATGTTCTTAAGCAACTTCTTTTTTCATTGCCTTATAGCCAATCAACACTGTCCACACATAGGCACATGTTTTAGGAATCATCAGCATACCGATCATTGGTATTACCTCTGCCCACAACACAACCGGAATATAGAATGCAAAGCTCAGGACGATTGTCAGCCACATCCAACGGAAAGATGTATCATGATTTTCTTTTGCACTTTTATAGAATAAAACGATGATTATCAGTCCCATCAGTGCAAACGGAATGTTCCGGTAGATACCCCAGGAAAGCGGAGCATCTGCAGTGAGCCACTTATTCTGAGGCATCATACACAAAACAATTCTTAATACTGCAAGACCATAGATAATTGCTGTAGTTGTTTTACGGTCTTTGATCTGATAACGTTCACGCCATACATGATAAAGTACCACATAAAAGATGGTCATGGTAATGGATGTTATCCACTTACCCAGTCCCAGCTGTACGGTAAAATTCTCAAGACCGGTTGTACAAAGTGCGGTTGCACGAGGAATCAGGTGGAATGCATCTCCACTGCCTAGCAGAACTGCCATCATTCCAAACAAGGTAAACTGACGATTTCCTTTGCTCTTACAGATCATTAAAATTCCGATTGTAATAACTGAAATCAAATATACGGTGTCAAATAAAGTTTCTACGATTGCCTGCATAATGAAACATCCTTTCATATTTTAAAATTTTATATTGAACATTGTTCATTTTGTTTCAAAAATTTTCCCACAATACTATGTGGGAGAATTTCATAGCAGTGGGAGTCATCTCACATCTGATATAAAGTTTTATGAATAAGCGTCAACACTGACGATGGATCATAATCCTGACGAATCATCGATACTAATATTAAAGAAAATAATATATCTGCAAATTGTCTTTCCGTAAATTGCTGATCGAATACATCTGAACGAATCTTAGAATCGTTCTTTAATATATCATACAATCCATTCTGGATATGTCCCCATGTCTGCAGCATTTTCTTTTTCCCGTCCGTTTTTTCATCTTTCATGAATACGAACGAATGAAGCGAGAAAAACCCCGGAAATTGCTTATTTCCATATTCTAATCTTTTATAGATCCATGAGATACACGCAACAACATCTTTAAAGACCTGTTCATCTTCAGGTTGAAAAAAGATTTCGCGCCAAATACTCTCAATGGTATCCCCAAGTAAATCTGCTTTGGATTCGTAATAATTATAAATTGTACCGGTTGACACGGAACATCTTGATGCCACTGCCCGTATGCTTACGGCCGCCCATCCATTTTCTTTCATCAATTCGCGGCTGGCAGCCAATATATCTTCTTTTGAAGTAGCAAGATGATTCAATTTCTAACCTCCAATGTGTGATCGATAGTTTATAATGAACGCTGTTCATATTGAAAATATACACTGTTCATGTTGCTTTGTCAATACTTTTTTTACCGTCATGAAATCAATCAAGCGTACAAAAAGAGGCTGTCAGTTTTTTTATTTTATCACTTAAATTACTGAAGCAATCTTTTTCAAATTAGCAAGACCTTCTCTCGCCAGATCTTCTCCTGTTTCAGCAAATTTTCTCCATATTGCACAGTTCCCTGCTGTTTTTTCAAAGCTTGGATCAAACGACTCAATTACTAACGGTCCCTCATATCCAATTTCTACAAGTGCTCTAAAAAATTCCTCAAATGGAACCATGCCTGTGCCAGGAATTCCTCTGTCATTTTCATTTACATGTACATAACCTAGATATTCCTTTCCACAATTCAAAACTGCTTTCCGAAAACTTTTTTCTTCTCTTATCATATGGAAACAGTCTAAATGAACTTTTATATTTGGGGCTCCTACATCCTTGCAAAACTGCACTGCATCAGACGCAATATTTAAAATATGAGTCTCAAAGCGATTTACGCATTCCACACATATCACCACGTCTCCTGTTTTTTGAGCGTAATCGGTAACCATTATCATCTACACCAATTAATTGATTGGATGCGTCTTTCTTATCAAGTGTTGTGATAAATGCCTGTGTTTCTGTTACCGTTTGTGACGTCAAATACTGAATTAAATCTGTTTTGTGAATTCCCAGATCCGTAGTAGCTCTGGCATCCGCACCAACCATTGCTACTACCAGCATTCCCAAATGATGTCTGCATAGTTGTAATTCCTACCTCGTGTAATTCTTTTTTTATTGTATATACCTGAAAACCATCTTCCTGCAAACGTCTTAGATTATATCCAGTTCTTACTGTTATAGTGTATACTTCTAAAATTTTTCACTGTAAATTGGCATAACATCTTATTTACCGTCATTTTCTTACTTCCATACTCTTTCAAAACTCCATATGTTCAGATTACTTATCAAAATATTTAGATTCCGTTGCTTGTCCCTCATAGAAAATGTAGTAACGGAATTCTTTCTTTTCCAGATATTCCTGTCGACGTTTCTTTTTCCAATTGTCTTTCTCTTTTCTACCCATATTATCTTGGCCAAAAAGCTACCGGAACTACCTCAAATCGATATTTCTGCTTCGCATTCGGATACTTCTCCCGATCCACTTCACTGCAAAACATATCGTATGGCCTGGCACATGTTTTATAAGGCGGATACAATGCCTGATAAATCACCAGCTTCTCATCATTTTCTGTATGCTGTGCAAAAGCCAGAATCCGGTACAAGTACTCCGCTGTTTCCAGATTTACATTTTCCCGTTTAAAATGCTGGACTACATCACCAATATGAAATCTACATTCTTCCATTTCGAACTAGTTCTCCTTATCCATTGCCATATGTATCATTCTCTCGAAGGATTCTCTAAAATGCTCCTCATCCTCCGATGTTCGTTTTCTTGGTCCTTTTAAGTGATTCTTTCCGGATGCCCTTCGTGCCTTCTTATTCAGATGCCGTTCCATAAGCATCTGGTCAATATTCTCATTGGTATACCATTTCCCGGATTGATGAATCGCATATGCGCTCTTTCCCAGCGCCATTGCCGCCACTCCGTAATCCTGTGATACAACAATATCGCCTTTATGACAAATACTGATCAGTTTATAATCCACTGCATCTGCATCAACAAAAATCTGCATATTCTCTCCTTTAATTACACCTGAATGGAGTGCGAACCTCAATAAGATTACCACTCGGATCATACAGTCTTACAAGCTTCTGCCCACTTGCAAGTTCTGTCAGTTCTGTGGCATATCGAACGGAATACTTACCAGATTCATATTTCGCAAGCAATCCATCTATATCAAAATCCTCGAAATACAATTCCATCCTGTTATTAAATGGCGTAGAAGTCTCATTCAGCGTCTTCCCCCATATGTCGGCATCCTGCAACACAAGTCCCTCCGATAAGATCACATTACCTTCATTCTTAAGAACCACTTTCAGTCCAAATAAATCCCTATAAAACTCTATGGATTTTTCCATATCCTCCACCACGATCAGTACATTTTTCAGCATATCCGTCACCTCACAATCCGCATTCAGTTATATTATCTTTCCGGACAAATGATCCATTTCATGCTGGCAGATCTGTGCTGTCCATCCTGACAATTTTTGGCGCTGTTTCTTCCAGTTGAAGTCATAATACTCTACTTCAATTTCCTGGTACCTGGTCGTCTTACGAACACCGTCTAGGGACAGACAACCTTCCTCTGTCTCATACATGTCATACTTTGAAACAATCACCGGATTAAACATCACAACATCTATGAATCCCATATTCACAATAATGATATTCTTCTTTACGCCAATCATGTTTGCAGCCATACCAACGCACCGTTCCCGGTTTGCCTGCAGTGTATCCTGCAGATCCTTTCCAACCTGGATATCAGCTTTCGTAGCTGGTTCGGATGGCTGACCTAAAAAGAAAATGTCTCTTACGATTTGTTTTACCATTTACTTTCTCCTGTACTCCGTTTCTTATTTATCTTGATCAGAAATTTTTCTCATTGCAACAATCCGCTCAAGTATTTCCTGCCTGAATTGAGGGTATTCTTCAGCTTGGCCGGGTCTAAAATGTAGTAAATATTCTCTGCGCAGACTTCTGAGATTTTGGTATAATTCACATCTCCATACCCCTCATTGGAAGCATGATGGTCAATTACCATACTTGTCTCTGCTCCCTCGTAATATTCTTTGCCAATCATCCTTGCTAAAACTGCAGTATCACATACAATAGCAGCATATTTTTCTTTTATATCCGGCTTTTCAAATGGATTAAAAACCTTGTCCTGTTTTACCTGCTTTACTTTTTGCAGATTTGCTAGAAGAATTACTAGCTAATGTTTTACCGGCAACTCCAACTTTACCACCATGATGGACAGTCTTTGCCATATTATTCCCCCCTTTCACAAGTTCTCCTTTCCTTGCTATTGCACTTATGTTATATGTGATTTGCATTGCACAGTCAATCTATTAGACGAAAAAAAATACTGGGGACGGTGTTCAATGGCATTAAGTTAAGAAAATCTCACATCACAGAAATGTGGTGTGGGATTTTTTTAATAAACTATTGACAAATCAGTCATAAAATGCGGCCGCTTTAGCTACTTCTCAAAGTTCTCAGTAGCTAAAGCGGCCCTTGTAATTAGAAAACATCTATTTACAAGGAGGAAATCGCATGAATAGGAACTCACAGAAATTAAGGGATTTATT
>NZ_JACRSZ010000009.1 GCF_014385005.1 Jingyaoa shaoxingensis
TATACTCAAACAACCATTGATTCTGATCTAAGCCAGAAACTAAAAAATATTTTGAACGAAAAATTTAATCCAGAACATCCAGATGCTGTATGGTGCTCAGATATCACTTATATTTGGACTTTACAATACCCTTATCAACAGGCAGAAGGCCTTGAAAGGAGTTTTGAATATGAGCGTTTTACAAACCATTGACCTGAAAAAGTATTACGGCACAGAGCCAAACATTACCCGCGCATTGGACGGTGTAAACTTCTCCGTAGAAGACGGCGAGTTTGTGGCCGTTGTGGGAACATCCGGCAGCGGAAAATCCACTCTGCTTCACATGATGGGAGGACTGGACACTCCCACCAGCGGAACCGTGGTTGTCCGTGGCGAGGAACTGGCCAAAAAGAACGACGAGCAGCTTACCATTTTTAGACGCCGCAACATCGGTTTTATCTTCCAGAATTATAACCTTGTTCCCATTCTGAATGTATATGAGAACATTGTCCTGCCGGTGGAGCTGGACGGGGACACGGTGGATCAGAAGTTTTTGGATGAAATTATTCACCTGCTGGGGTTGGAAAATAAATTAAAAAATATGCCAAATAATCTTTCAGGCGGTCAGCAACAGCGTGTGGCGATTGCCCGTGCCCTAATTACCAAACCGGCCATTGTGCTGGCTGACGAGCCGACTGGCAACCTTGACAGCAAGACCAGCGCTGAGGTGCTTGGACTTATCAAGCGTACCAGTGCCAAGTTCCGGCAAACCGTCGTGATGATTACCCACAATAATGACATTGCCCGTCTTGCGGATCGAATTGTCCGCATTGAGGACGGAAAAATCATGGAGTAAGGAGGTGACGGCTATGACTTGGCCTTTTGAAAATGATACAAGCGCCATTGTAAAGAAATTGGCAGATAGGAGTATGAAAGCGGATAAGAGAAGCAAGACTTTTTTGCTTTTGACAATCGCCCTCTCTGTCTGTATGGTTTTTTCGATTATCCTAATATCAACAGGAACACAAGAGGAATTTAAGAACACACAGAGGAATAAAGCACAGATTGGCATTTTGGGAGTTACGGATGAACAGACAGCTTTGCTGCGCCAAAACAAAGATATTTCATGGATCGGAGAATATTCCGCTATTGGCTTTTTTTATGTGGATGATAAAACAATTACGGTTGCTTATGGAGATGAAGATTACTTGTTGCATCAGGAAGAAAAGACTTTACAGGGAAGTGTGCCGCAGAAAGAAAATGAGATTATGCTTCCGCAGAATTATATTGACTTTTTAGGAAAAGCGTATAAACCTGGCGATGTTATTTCCCTTGACGTGACCGGCACAGGGCAGAAAGCGGAATATAC
The DNA here is from genome assembly GCF_014385005.1 of Jingyaoa shaoxingensis. Taxonomy (GTDB): domain Bacteria; phylum Bacillota; class Clostridia; order Lachnospirales; family Lachnospiraceae; genus Marvinbryantia; species Marvinbryantia shaoxingensis. Next base: position 1,349 of record NZ_JACRSZ010000009.1, read on the forward strand.
GCTTTCTGGTATTCTGGACGACACAAAGGAAAGCAACGGATATTTTATTTATGTCAGTAAAGAGCTTGCCCGAGATTTGGCAAAAGATTCTTTTCAGGTTACAGCATATACAAGGCTGAATACAGATGCCATAAGCTCCACGGCGATTCTTGATTTTGCCAGCAAAGCAATACAAAATACAGGCATCGTCGAGGAACAGGTAATGCTTACAGAATATATTGCTGTTATGTCGGGGGTGATCACATCGGGTATTCCGATTCCAGTGCCATTACTGGCGGCATTGACGGCTATTCTGGCGGCAACGATTGTCTATGGTGTCTTTTACACAAAGATTGTAAAAAATGTTCAGATGTTTGGGCAACTGCGGACACTTGGCATGACAAAAAGGCAGATTAAGCGGATGGCAGGAAAAGAGGGACGGTTATATGCCTTGACGGGTATTCCTCTAGGTCTTGTCATTGGCGCACTGATTGGATTTATTGGTTGTCCTGACGGATTTCAGCTGAAAACAACAGTTATTTATGCTGTACTGATCGCCGCAGTAGCCTTTATGACAGTGAATATTGCCATTTTTAAGCCTGTCCGGGTAGCAATGAACACTTCCCCGGTAGAGGGTGCGAAATATCTCACGTATGCCGGAAAGGCAAAAAACAGTCCGAAATTGCATCGGAAACTTACGCCGTCTCATCTGGCAAAATTAAATATACAAAGAAATAGGCAAAAGGCAGCTTTGACACTGCTAATGCTTGGAGTGAGCGGTGCTCTTTTACTGGTTACTTCTACGGTTGCTGGTTCTATTGATCCGGAAAAACAGGCGAGCTTTAAATATTATCCAGCTGGTAACATTCTTATACAAATAAAAAATACAGTGGGTAGTTCCTTTGATAACGAAGCGGAGCCATACGGAAGTGCAAAATTGCAGCTGGAAGAAAATCCGCTTGAGGATCAGACACTGATGCAGGAATTAGAAAAGATAGACGGGGTAGAAAAAATCACTGCATTCGACAGCGTTTATATGACGGTTACTTTTTCGGGCGGAAGTGGTTCTATCACGAGCATTTCAGATTTCTTTCCAACCTTAAACCGGGAGCAGACGGAAGAAAAGCAGGCAGTGCTATCCTCTGGAACGGCAGATTACGACGATATGGTTGAGAAAAATGGAATATTGGTTGAAGAAGGTATAGCACAGGTTGGCGATACTTTGAAGATTGAGGGCAGATCTTTTGATGGCAGTATCTTTAATGTGGAAGCCGTTGTTGTAGGCACATACAACAGGTCTGATTTGATGGAGAATAGCCCGGTCGTTCCCGGAAGTCCCTACTTCATGATGACTTATGATACAGCAGAGAAACTGACAGGAATAACAGAGCAGACGGGTATTCTGGCAGTCAAAAATTCAGACGGACATTTTGACGAAGTTTTGACTGCAGTTCAGGAGATTGCGGATGAAAATGGAAAAATAGAAGTAAATACGATTGATCAAACGATAAAAAATATTCAGCATCAATATAGAGCCTCTATAAATGCTCTGTATATGGCCTCTGCTATTCTGTTTGTCTTTGGAAGTATCAGTCTTATGAATATGCTTATGGTTGATTTTCAGAACAGGAAACGAGAGTTTGGCTTACTGAAGGCCGTTGGAGCAACGCAGAAGCAGCTAAAATCAATGTTAGACCGAGAGATTGGTAGTTACCTTGGTGGCTCCCTGTTGGTTTCTCTTGCATTTGGAGGACTTATCAGCATCGTGGCATGTCAACGCTTGGATGCAGTAAACCATTGTATTTCGTTGAAATTGCCGTGGCTGTTCCTCATAGCGCTTGTTGCTGTTATGGGAGGTATTTATCTGATTTTTGTAGCATATGCCAAAGTTGAATTAAAGAAAGCGGAAATTTTGCCTGCCATACGGGAAGAATAGCAGTAAATCAGCGGAGTAATTAATAAATGCTGCTTCGCTGATTTTCAACTTTATCCGATTTCTTTGAATTAAATGGTGTAGTGTGTTTACAATCATAGAAAGGAAAGCATAAAGGAAGGTGGTGCTTTTGGGAAGTTGCTGATTTTGTCCTTTGAAGATAACGAAGAACATATTATCAACAATATTTTATCATGTTTGAATGAGGAAACAGAAGTCTTACGACAGCAGATTGTCAATAAACGAAAACTGATATTTGATGGACTTCGCATTGACGAACATAAGCGGATTGTGGTTCGGGAAGATAATGAGATTGAGTTGACTTACACAGAGTTTGAAATCTTATTGTTGTTAGCACAAAATGCTGGAATAGTATTCAGTAAGGAGCAGATATACAATCGTGTTTGGAAAGAACCTTATTTTGGCAATCATAACATCGTCATGAGCCATATACGCAACATACGAGAAAAGATAGAAGATAACCCAAGCAAGCCAATCTACATACAGACGGTATGGGGTGTAGGCTATCGTTTCAACAAAAATTTAAGCAGCGGTCTGTAAAGAAGAAATACAGATCACTGCTTATTTTTCGCTTCTGACATCTAAAAGATATTCACAAGATACATGGAAAAATTCAGCAAGGGCAACCACTTCATAATCTGGTACAAAGCGTGTCCCTTGTTCTATTCGTAATACGGTCAAATCACTAAATTCATATCCGGCAAGTTGGAGCTGTTCTGCCAGTGCTTTTTGCGAAAGCTGCCTTTCAGTTCGCAATTCCTTTACTTTCTGACCTATCAGATTTTTGGAATTGCTTTTTTTATTCCAGTAAATTTTCATATCATCACCAACTTTCTAAAGATGAAGTGTGGAAAAATATTTTTGTAAGAAATTTAAGGATTGATAATACTGCCTGTAAAATGCAATACTTAGGGATAGAGAAAATTGTGTGGTGTGGGAAGTATTACTCTAAGCGGAGAAAAAGGTAGTGTTTGATTTATTTGATATTTCTGAAAGGGGTTGAGATAAAATATTGGTTTAATTGTTTCATTCGTTTTAAGAAAAAATGAGGAATCTTTTAATCATTTTAAGTGCATAACCCGTTATTATATATATACAGATATTCAATGGAAAGGAGTCTGATGCGTGTTGAGTGATGACGAATTAGTGGAACAGATTCTACTTGGAAATGAAAATGCAGCAGAAGAATTGATAAAACGCTATTATACATCTATTTTACGTTACTGTAGGTGGCATTGCTCTAATCTGGAAAAAGCAGAAGACCTGACTCAGGAAACATTTTTGAAGTTGTTTAAGAATTTATCCGGATATAAAGGGAAAAAGAAATTTAAGGCTTATCTATACACGATTGCAAATCATTTATGTATTGATGAAAGTAGGAAGGCTGAGTTTTATCCATTAGAAGATGAAGAAAATATAGTGCATGAGTATAACGACATAGTTCGGCTAGAGGATAGGGCAGAGATAAGCTATTTTTTGAATTTTTTATCATCAGAACAAAGGGAAGCAGTCATTCTACGCTTTGGAGAACAACTTAGTTTTGGAGAGATTGCAAAAGTGATGGGATGCAATATGCGAACAGCACAAAGCAGGGTTCGTAATGCTTTAAAAATTATGAGAAAGGAGCAGGAAAATGAAAGATAAAAATTTGAAGGGCTATTTACAGCAATCTTTAGGAGAGGAAGTACAGCCTAAAAGATTAGAGGAAACGATTAAGCTTTGCACTGAAATTGTACGAGAACAGGAAGTGACTAGGGCAGAACCGAGGACAGGTTTCTTTCACTATCTTTCAGATGTATTTCGCTTTGATGGTATTCCAATATTTGGTTTGCAGGCAGTAACGTTATTTATAGTTTGTTTAACAATTGCCAGCATTGCAGACGTGCCAAAGAATATACCAATTTTTATGCCGCTGTTTGTATTGGCTGTCATGCCAGCAATTTTTAAAAGCCAGTATTATGGAATGAGCGAGATTGAAGCGGTAACAAGAGCTTCTGGTGCCCAAATCACGTTAGCAAAGCTGGTTTTGGCTGGGGCTGCTAATTTGGTGTGTATAACAATTCTTTTGTGTATGGAAGTTTATTTGCAAAATTCTTATAAAGAGATTGGACAGATGGTTCTATACTGCCTTGTTCCGTACTTAGTGTGTATGGTTGCGTTGCTGCGTTTGATCCGTTTGCAAAAGAAACAGAGTTTACAGATATGTGCGATTGTAATGCTGGGTTCCTGCATTTGTTGGGGTATGTCAGCAAGAATATTGCCATGGTTATATGAAACATCAGCAGTGGGGGTGTGGATTGTTACATTTTTGATTTTTGCTATGTTCTTTATAAATGAAATTCATTATATTGCAGAGATGAGAAAGGAAGGAAAAATGTATGGAATTGTCGCTTGATCGTTTAACAAAACAGTATGGCAGGAAAATAGCGGTAGATTGTGTTAGTGCAACCTTAAAGCCGGGAGTATATGGTCTTTTGGGGGCTAACGGTGCAGGTAAAACAACATTGATGCGTATGCTATGTGCTGTTTTGGAGTCAACCTCAGGGGAGGTATTGCTGGATGGAAAAGAAGTAACTTCGATGGGGGCAGATTACCGGAATGTGTTGGGTTATTTACCACAGGATTTTGGATATTATCCAAATTATACTGCGATGGAGTTCTTAACGTATATTGCAGCACTGAAAGGAATACCGAAGAATGTTGCAAAAAAACGTGTGACTGAATTGTTGGAAGTAGTTGATTTAAGCCATGTGGCAAACAAAAAAGTAAAAACTTTTTCCGGTGGTATGAAACAAAGAGTAGGAATTGCACAGGCGTTACTTAATAATCCGAAAATTTTGATTTTGGATGAGCCGACTGCGGGACTTGATCCGAAAGAGCGTGTCCGTTTTCGTAATCTGCTCTCAGAGTATGCAGGCGATAAAATTGTAATTCTTTCCACACATATTGTATCGGATATAGAAGCAATAGCAGATGAAGTGCTATTGATGAAAAAAGGAAAATTTGTATTGCAGGGTACGGTTCCTGAGTTGATTCACAAGGCAAATGGTAAGGTTTGGGAGCTTTCTGTTTCTCCACAAGAAGCTAGACAATGGCAGACAAAAGCAACGGTTGCTAATTTACGGCATGAAGGAAAAGAAATTATATTGCGTATTATTTCAGACAATATGCCTAGTGAGCGAGCGGTTCCTTGTGAAGCTACATTGGAAGATCTTTATTTGTTTTATTTTCCCACAGAGGAAGGAGTGAAATAGAATGGAACTATTTTGGTTAGAGCATAAAAAGTTATGGCGAAAGAAAATTGTTAAAATATGTGTGTTGTTGTGTTTTGTTTATTATGTAATTTTTGGAAGCATACTTTCGTTTCAATGGTTCGGTTTTGGCAGCTCAGATGACTATACAAGTGCTTTTGGCAATAATTTTGATGGATATACAGTAATAAAGGATAGTCAGGGATATGCACTTTCATTTGGTGGAGAATTGACGGATGAAACCTTGCAGCAAATAGTAAGTGATTATCAGCAAATGGAAGCTGACGGTATGGAGAAAGAACTGGAAAAGACAGACTGGCAGATAGTTAATAGTTGGCTCGGAACATTGTATCCGGAGCTTCGAGATACCAGTAATTATAAAACGATGATAAGCTATGTTGATCCGGATAAGTTAACAGGCTTCTATGAAAGAAGACAGCAGGTGCTTGATGAGTTTTTGGAGGTCAGTGGTCAGGTAGGTGCTGAAAAAGAGTATTTACATCAGATAGAGAGAAAGGTAGAAAAACCATTTCATTATGAGTGGGTAGAAGGCTGGTCAACGCTTCTTGGTAGTATGGTTGCGGATCTGGGAGTTGTGATGGCTTTGTTTCTCAGTATTGTTTTATCCTCTTTATTTGCTGGCGAATGGCATGATAATACAAGCACACTAGTATTGACGACTCGAAATGGTTGGGGGAAAATAGCTCTTGCCAAAATTCTTACTGGTTTAGCGTTTACAGTGGAGTTATTTGCATTACTTGCTGCTTCAAATGTTATATCACAGTTGTTTTTTATGGGAACTGCCGGATGGGATATGCCGATTCAGAATATCAAGCTGATTGCTGTTGCACCTATGAATATGCTGCAGGCAGAAATTTATGAATATGCTTTTGTACTGCTTGGAGCAATAGGTTTTGCCGGAATTGTTATGTTTACATCAGCGGCTGTAAAAAATAATGTACTTACCTTACTGCTTAGTCTGGCTGTTGTATATGCACCAATGATGATTGCAGAATATCTTCCTTATGAAATGCAAAAAGCATTGGATTTAATACCATTGGTAGGAAGTTCAACAGATATTTTCAGAACTAATACTTTTCGTATTTTTGGGAAGCTTATCTGGTCACCATATCTACTTATTACTATTCCTGTCTTGATTGGTATTCTATGTATGCCATTCGCTATAAAGAGCTGGTCAAGAAGGATGAAGGCATAAATAACAATATGGCAAAGAAAAGAGATAAAAAAAATAAGTTGCGAGGGAAATGGTTGCGAGGAATTATCATAGTTTACTTGCTTTTGATACTATGTAATCTATTTCACGAATTTCCTTCAAGATTAGGGAATTTACATAGTATTCCGGTTTCGGAGGAGTGGTATTTAATTGTAGTAAACCGTTGGAATGAAATACCGGAAGATTATAGAGTGGAATTAACAGAATTATCAAATGGTCAAAAGGTGGATAGCAGGATATATCCGTATTTACAAGAAATGTTTGATGCAGCAAGGAAAGATGGAATATATCCGGTTGTTCGGGAAGGCTATCGAACTTATGAAGAACAGCAGAAAATATTAGATGATAAGATAAAAGCTTATATAAATGAAGGATATTCACAGTCAAGAGCAGAAAGAACTGCTAAGGAATGGGTAGCTTTGCCCGGAACAAGTGAACACCAATTAGGTATTGCAGTTGATATTAATGCTGATAAATCAAAGAGCTCAAATGATGAGGTATATACGTGGCTTGCCGCAAATGCACATAATTATGGTTTCATATTACGGTACCCACAAGGGAAACAGGAGATTACAGGGACAAGCTATGAGCCATGGCATTATCGATATGTAGGAGTAGATGCGGCACGAGAAATTTATGAAAGAGGAATATGTCTTGAAGAATATTTTGAGCAATAGATTGGGGAGTGAGGATTATAGCTAAGTTACTGTTGCTTTCACTTGAGGAAGATGAAGAAGTAGTATTAAATGCAGTTATGTCTGCATTGGGAAGTTTTGAAAATAAAACACAGTTAAAAGAAGAAATAGCGTGTGAAAAATTAGCCTTTGCAGGAATGGAAATAGATGCATCAAAACGGTTAGTATATCGTGGTGAGAAAGAAGTAAATATTACGTTTACAGAATTTGAAATATTGCATTTATTAGCAAGGAATCCAGGCAGAGTGTTCAGCAAGGAGCAGATTTATGATATTGTCTGGAAGGAATCCTATTCCGGCGATTACAACATCATCATGAGCCATATCCGGAATATTCGGGAGAAGATAGAGGATAATCCAAGTAAGCCAATCTACATACAGACGGTATGGGGGGTAGGTTATCGTTTCAACAAAAATATAAGCAGCGGTCTGTGAGTAGATTACAGATCACTGCTTATTTTTCATTTTTAATACCCAAGAGATATTCACAAGATACATGAAAAAATTCTGCCAGAGCCACTACCTCATAATCCGGTACAAAGCGTGTTCCTTGTTCAATACGAAGTACTGTAAGATCACTGAACTCATATCCGGCAAGCTGGAGTTGTTCAGCTAATGCTTTTTGTGATATGTGCTTTTCGGTTCGTAATTCTTTTACACGTTGTCCAATAAGGTTTTTGGAATTGTTTTCTTTATTCCAGTAAATCTTCATTCAAATACCAACTTTCTAAAGATGAAGTGCTACATGATTGATTTTACGGAATAATGTTGATAATATACTTCTAAAGATGAAGTATAAGAGAATAAAGTTGTTGAAAATAATGCAAGGACTGATAATACTGCCTGCAAAATGCAATACTTATATGGAAAGGTGGATACAAAAATGAACGAAGTATTTGAAACGGTGGCAGAGGTATTGGAGGAGCTTCGTAGCGAAGCAGGAGAGCGTGAGTATTCTGTTTGTACAAAAGAGGCGAAAAATGCAGCTAAAGAATTAAAAAAGGCAAATCAGGAATATGAGAAGTTGCTGGCAGAGATTTCAAGAGAACAGAAGGTGCTTTTGGAAAAATATATGGATATTGTGGATCATGCCCATTTTCAAGAAGAACAAAGAGCGTATTATCAGGGAATGATAGATGCGATACAGATATTTGAAGGATTGGGAATTTTGAAAAAAAGAAATAAAGTAAAAGAATTGCTTATGCATACTGAAAAATAGTTCAAACGGGGTGGAAGGCTTACAGGCAAGCTGACCACCCTGTTTTATCCAGAATTATTCAGAAATAATCCAGAAAAAATAGAAATCTTTCTGCTATTCTGTTTCATGGGTTTTATATGTACGAAGATAGGCTTCCACAAGTGCAAGGATGGTGGTTATCTGATCGGGAGTACATTCTGAAAGATAAATCAACAGCCTTTGGTAATCCAGATTATCGTTCAGAGCCGCTGGATAAAAAAATGGATCGGCAGAGATGTGTAAAGCACGAATGAGCTGTCCGAGTTTTTCAAGACTTGGAACATTGCCATGATTTTCAATCTCTTTAATATATCTTGATGAAACACCGGATTTTTCGGATAGCTCATCATAAGTCAGCTTTTGGTCTAATCTGGCTTTCTTCAGGCGAAAACCCATGTCTTTATCAATTTTCTTAGATTTAGCCATATCATACACCTCCATGTATAGTGTATATTTCACTTTAGAGAAAGAAAATGCACTAATAAATCACTATATTAGAGGGGCATCATGCACTTTTAGAAAAAGTAAGAAACTTTGGATATTGCATATAAAAAAAACGCAATGTTCAAAGGCTTTTTTTCGTGTTTTTATCCTTTGAACATGTTTGGGAGAGCTATGTATTCTGAACTGTTGAAAGGATTTTTTTGTGCTAATCAAAGCCAATCCTGCGTAATGCGTGGAAAGGCAGATAAATAAGTTGCATTTTAAGCAATGTAAATAGTTATGCAGTTGAGAGTGCATTATACCCACTCGAAACATGTGGGGAAAATTTAATATCAGATATAAACAACGTCCTATGGGTATCGGCCTGTAAGGGCGTTTTTTATATAAAAAAATATTTTTTAAAAACAGTGTCGGGTGTTCGACGCTGGATATATATCCATTCGTGCTATGGAGTGAAAGGGAGATATTTCACTCTGCTTCAGGTGGTTACGGAAGGAGGTGATCTCTTATGAAGAAATCTTCTTCCGAACAGCAGCCAAGAATAAGGAAACAGTTTGACAGTTTCTGCAAAACCCTGTTGAAGAATGAAATGATAGATTATGAGAGAGAAAGAAATTATCGTTTAAAATATGAAATTTCTTTTTCGGAATTAACGCAGAAGGAACTACGACAATTGGAAATCATGGATGATTACATAGTTGAATCAGAAATGTTCCATGTCTTTGATTATGACATAGAAGTAAAAGATGAGTTGATTGGTGAAGCATTAAAGTCTTTGCCGGAAAAGAAGCGAAATGTAATTTTATTATCTTTTTTTCTGGATATGACAGATACAGAAATTGCAAAATATATGAATCTTGTAAGAAGTACCATTCATCATCATCGTACAAGTTCCCTTATAGCTTTAAAAAAGATTATGGAGGAGATCAGGACTGGAAAAAAGAAATAATACAAAGTTACTACCGTATCATATTATCGTGTCGGCAGCGTCCGGAGATGTGGAAGCAATTAACAGGATTTTGAAACATTATGAAGGTTATATTGCAGTGTTATCAACCAGAAAATTATATGATGAATACGGAAATTTACATTATTGTGTGGATGAAACATTGAGACGCAGACTTGAAACAAAATTGATTACTAAAATACTGAAATTTAAGATTGCATAATTTTTATCTGAACGACTCCCTTTCGTAAATTGATATAAAAAGAGCAATCATTGTACCTTGAAAATTTCATATTTATCCTGCAGGACGAATGAAACAGAGGAGCTATACAGTAGATACGCCAGGACTGTCTGCATTATTGCTTTGCGACATCGTGACGCAAAGTGGAAATGGTATCAAAATGATATGGAAGCAAAGGCATGAGCGATAAATATTTGACTGTGATCAGAAAGTGGGATTTTTGTGGCGAAGATACTGTTTTTGATAATGATACTTCCGGGAAAGCTGCCCGGTCTGAGAAGATGGTGAAATACCAATGAGGCTGTTACCCGACAGCTACTGCAGGATTTTTGAATAAAAGTAGATGAGAAAGAATAGAGAGGGAAAATGAATAGTGCAAAATTGTTGAGATACAGTATGCAGCTGTCAATGTTGAAACAATTACGCTCGTTAAAACTTATAAGTGAAGCAGAGTATCAGCTGGTAGAGAAAAAGTTAAAAAAAGATTATGGTGTTATTTCTAATATTACCGCTTGACTATTATAGTGTTGCGTTGTAAAATTATATCAACACTACGGTAGGAACACAAAAAAGAAAGGAGCGGTCAAATGGAAGTTGAAATCATTAAGGCGAAGGGTGCTGGTGAGGATACTTCTACGGGAAGAAAGATTGATAGATTAAGAGTTGCCGCATATTGTCGTGTTAGTACTGATGATGAAGATCAGATTAAAAGTTATAATTCAATGGTCAGATATTACACGGATTTGATAAAGAGTAATAAGCAATGGGTTTTTGCAGGAGTTTTTGCTGATAAAGCAATTACAGGCACGAAAACAGATAAAAGAGAAGAATTCCAATTACTGATTCAGGAATGTCTTTCAGGCAATATTGATCTAGTGATTGCAAAAAGCATTCCTAGATTCGCACGAAATACATTAGATACATTAAAATATGTAAGAATGTTAAGAGAGAGGAATATAGCGGTATATTTTGAAGTCGAAAAAATTAATACGTTAAAAGATGGAGAATTTTTACTGACTATTTTAAGTTCTGTTGCACAGCAGGAAGTGGAAAATACATCTGCATATGTAAAAAAAGGTTTGAAAATGAAGATGAAACGTGGAGAACTTGTTGGTTTTCAGGGCTGCCTTGGATATGATTACGATGTAGTAACAAAGTCGTTGTCTATTAACGAAGAAGGTGCGGAAACGGTCAGATACATATTTGACAGATATGTTGCAGGAGCTGGAAGTACGATGATTGCAAGGGAACTGAATGAACAGGGAATTCCAACTATTAAAGGGAATCCGTGGACTTCTTCTAGTGTGATGGGAATTATTAATAATGAAAAATACAAAGGTGATATTTTATTAGGAAAAACCTTTACCGTAGATCCAATATCAAAAAGAAGGCTGGAGAATCTTGGAGAAGAAGATCGGTTTTACATCAAAAATCATCATAAACCGATTGTATCAGAAGAAACATTTGCAAGAGCCCAGGAGATACGGGAACGCCGTAATGGAGGACGCAAAAAGGGAGTAGCACCTGGAAAACGAGAAAAATTCAGTAGACAATATGCTTTTAGTTGTATGCTTGAATGTGGATTTTGTGGTGCGAATTTATCAAGGAGAAGGTGGCATAGCAGTTCGAAATATACAAAAACTATTTGGCAATGTGTAGAATCAACAAAACATGGTAAAAAGTTTTGTCCAGATAGTAAAGGAATTCCAGAGCAGGTTATAGAAGAGGCTTTTATTGAATCTTACCGTATGTTATGTACAGATCATAAAGATGTGTTGGAAGAATTTATTAAGAGAATCGAGAAAACTTTATCAGAGGACTCGATAGAAGATAAAATTGAAAAACTCAATAGAAGTGTTTATAATATTCAATATAAGAGAAAAAAGTTGCTGGAAAACTATTTAGAGGGTGTTGTGGCTAAAGACATTTATGAGGAAACAGATGTGGGGTATGAAAAGAAATTGTCTGAAGCAAAAGCACAGTTAAGTATGTTGGAACAACAATATGACAATGAAGGTAGCTTGCAAAGAAGACTGGCAGATTTTAGAAAAGCATTGTCAAAAAATCAGATTTTAGAAGAATTTGACAGAGGAATATTTGAAAGTATCATCGAAAAAGTTATTGTCGGTGGTTACGATGAAAATGGAGAGAAAGATCCCTATAAAATCATTTTCGTATATAAAACAGGATTCAAAAATGAAATTGGAAACGCAAAAGAACGATTTGGGAAGAAATCAAAAGCAGTAGAAAAAGCGAAAGAAATGTGTTCCCATATCGTAGACGAGGTAAAGGATGTGTGTTCCTATGTTAGTGACAACACATGTGGAGACGGTTGTTCTTTTGTCCCAACTTAAACAAAAGCCGGATGATTACATTAATGTCACGATTGAACTTGATGATATGGATATAACATCTGCAGAGACTAAGGCTACATATGATGAGATAAAGAGAGTGCAATTGTGGAGGCATTGAAGCATTTTAAGATGATTAGTTAATAAAGAGAGGTGCAGATGCTATGCCAGGTATACTCGTGGTTGAAGATGATGAAAATTTAAATCGTGGAATTACATTCTCACTGAAAAAATCCGGATATGAGGTTTTTTCAGCAGAATCAGTGAAAAAAGCGAAAAGAATTGCAAGTGATAATAATGTGGATGTTACCATTTGTGATGTGAATCTTCCGGATGGGAATGGACTGGAATTTGTAAAGTGGATGAGATGCAATTATAATACATACATTATTTGTCTTACAGCACTAGATCAGGAGATGGATCAGGTCATGGGATATGAAGCAGGGGCAGATGATTATATTACAAAGCCGTTTAGTCTTTCGGTACTTCTTTTGAAAATAGAAGCACATTTCCGCCGCAGACAGGAGAAAACGGAAGCCGGAAAGATGATTTCGGGAGATATCGTATTTATCGCAGGAGAAATGAAAGTCCTGATAAAGAGTCGTGAAATCAGTCTGACAAAAACGGAGTTGAAAATGCTGACTTTTTTTCTTCAGAATCCGAAACAGATTCTTTCAAAAACACAAATATTGGAAAATGTGTTTGATCTGGAAGGGGATTTTGTGGATGAAAATACAATCGCTGTCAATATCAGAAGACTCCGTGAGAAAATCGAAGACAATCCGGCTGCACCGGTCTATATAAAGAATATCAGAGGTCTTGGGTATATATGGAATCAGGAGGTAAGGCAGTGACAAAGAGATATCGCAAGAAGATTACAGTAGTGCTCTCCTTGGTATTACCTGTCATATTATTGTTTTCAATATTAAATTGCTTTACCACGTATGTGTTTTATGAAGATTATAAATATAAAATGAATCTTATGACAGAGATTGCTGCAAAGGAAGAATTTTCCGGGCTGGATGCTGTTTCGGAATTGCTTAAGGATAAGGATATTGAAACTAACGAACAGGGAAGGCGATTATTGGAGCAATATGGATACTGGGGGAATAAAGGGAATGCATTTTATTCGCAATTCCGGCATCAGGTTATGGTGACCGGTGCTATAAGCACTGTGATATGCGTGCTTCTTTTGACTTTTTTACTTTATTGGAAGAAAAAAGAAGATGCGTGTCATCAGAAAATTTTAGACCAGTTGGAAGAAATTCTGATCAGATTCCGTGAAAATAAATTTGATGATTTACTGAAAACGGAAAATCATGCAGAACTGGAAAAATTGAATGACCAGCTTGAAGCAATCGGACATCATATTCAGTTGATAAAGGAAGAAGCAAGGGCAGAAAAGGAGAATACGAAAGAAATGGTTTCTGATATTTCTCACCAGTTAAAGACACCGGTTGCAGCTTTGGATACATGTTTTAGTGTGCTGATGCAGAATGACTTAAGTGCCACAGAACAGGAGGAGTTTCGTATCCGTTGTCGGAGTGCGCTGGATGGACTGGAGACATTATTGCAGTCGCTTCTTGAAATATCCAAGATGGAAACTGGACTGATTCAGATTAATAAGAAAAAACTTCCGCTTATGGATACTGTCATATCTGCTGTGAACCGCACTTATCCTAAAGCGGATGAGAAAGAAATTGAATTCGTTTTTGACTATGAAAAAGAGCTGGAAACATGCACGATTATGCAGGATAAAAGGTGGCTTGGTGAAGCTGTGATCAACGTTCTGGATAATGCGGTCAAGTACAGTCCGTGTGGTTCAAAAATATTTATCCGGTTACAAAAAAGAAACGATCTTGTAAGAATGGAAATTGAGGATCAGGGAATTGGTATTCCGCAGAATGAGTATCACAAAATTTTTCAACGATTTTACAGAGGAAGTTCCAAGGAGGTCATGGAAAAGAGTGGTACAGGAATCGGACTTTTTCTATCGAGAGAAATTATCGAAAAACACGCAGGTACGATTACGGTAACCTCCGGCAAAAAGAAAAAAGGAAGCACGTTTGTGATTCAATTACCATATGTTGGTTAAATTTTAAGTGAGCAGAAATCTTACAATTCTGTAAGATTTCTGCTCGTTTTTTGAAAGTGAAATGAAAGATTGTCCTGATACAATTTGGATGTAGGTTGAAAAATGGCCAAATATATAAACAGGCAAAGAAAGCGTGCTGAAAAGGTACGCTTTACAGAATTGAAAAGGAGGCAACACATGAGTGTGATATTAGAAACCAAGCAGCTTTGTAAGTTTTATGGCGCAGGTGAGAATCAGGTCAAAGCGGTCAATCAGGTGGATATTCAGATTAAGCAGGGAGAATTTGTCGCAATTGTTGGAAAGTCAGGTTCCGGTAAAAGTACATTACTTCATATGCTTGGAGGGCTAGACACCCCGACAAAAGGCAGTGTTACTTTAGCAGGGAAAGATTTATACAGGATGAAGGAAGATGCCCTTGCTGTTTTCCGCAGAAGAAAAATCGGATTTGTTTTTCAGGCATTTAATCTGGTTTCATCTGTTAATGTCTGGGAAAATATTGTACTGCCACTGGGGCTGGATGGAAGAAAAGTGGATGAAGCGTATGTAAATGATATTATTGCAACTCTGGGGATTGAAAACCGGATTTATAATCTGCCAAATCAGTTATCCGGAGGACAGCAGCAGAGAGTAGCAATTGCAAGAGCAATGGTGAATCGTCCGGAAATTATATTTGCAGATGAGCCGACAGGAAATCTTGATTCTAAGACCAGTGATGAGGTAATCGCTCTGCTTAAGATGACAGCAAAAAAATATGGACAGACAATTGTAATGATTACCCATGATGACGAAATTGCACAGGTCGCTGACCGTATTCTGGTGATTGAGGACGGACAGGTGGGGGATTTCAGATGAAGACAATAAGCAGGATTGCATATAGCAATGACAAAAGGAACAGGACAAGAAGTATACTGATCATGATGGCAATCTGTCTGACCACGATGCTGCTTGTTATCATCAGTATTGTGGGAAATGGGGTAATTCATTTACAGAAAAGTCAGGCGGCAGGATCATATGGAAGCAATTATGGTCTGTTTGTTTCCGCAGACGGATCGCAGTTAAAAGAAGTAAACCGCCGTGCGGAAATAGATGCTACAGGCACTATGTGCACCGAAGGTATCATAAAAGGCAATGAAAAAGGCGGGTTTGTCTGCATGGATGAGACTGCAAGAAAAATGCTTCCTTATAATAAAGAATATGAGTTGAAGGAAGGAAAGTATCCGGAAAAAATGCAGGAAATTGCCGCAGGAAGAGCATTTTTTCGTGCAATGGGGTATGGTGATGTAAAGATCGGAGATACGGTTACACTGGATTACCGCGCAGGGATGCAGTCAGAATATAAGCCGGAAGAATTTGTTGTCAGCGGAATCTTATATGATCGGGATGAGTATACCATCGAGGCATCTTATGTTGCTTTCGGGTCACAGGAGTTTTATGATGAGCACGTCGCAGAGAATGACAGACAGTATAATATTTATTTTACTTTAAATGATTCTGCAAATGTATCTATGAATAATATTGATTCGGTTATAAAGCAGATTGCAGCAGCTTGTGGGATCGAAGAAAAAAACGTTATAGTCAATGATCTCTATTTGCAATGGGTCTTGCAGCCGAGTTATGAAACGATTGCGGTATGCGGGGTTTTGATTCTTGCAATTGTACTTTTCTCTGTTGTGGTCATTTATAATATTTTTCAGGTCGGTATTGCCAACAAGATACAGGAGTATGGAAAAATCAAGGCTCTGGGAGCAACAAAAAAGCAGATGAAACAACTGATCTTCAGAGAGGGCATTTTTTTGACAATTTTTTCAATACCGGTTGGATTGCTTTTTGGCTTTCTGATTGCAAAATGCGGTTTTAACTGGCTGGTAGAACAGGGAAACCTTGTATCAACCCAAACTGGCTCAATGGGAGCCCAAAATCAGCAGGTGCCTCTGTTTTCCCTGCCTGTTATGCTTCTCTGTATTTTAGTATCATTTCTTACCGTTGCTTTGGCACTGCGTAAACCAATGAAAATTGTTTCACGGATTTCACCTATCGAAGCAACACGGTATTTAGAAAATGCAGAAACACAAAAAAAAGGAAAACGAAATGGCAGAAAAAATGTCACCGTGTTTTCTATGGCAATGGCAAATGTAACGGGTAATCCCAAAAGAACTATTGGTACTATCCTCACAATGGGTTTTTCTTGCGTATTGTTTGTGATTATCTCTAATTATGTGGGAAATATTGACACGGAGCATGAAGCACGTCTTTCCGTTAATCATGGACAATTTGAACTGCAGCTTGACTATTCTGCTGAGTATGATGAAAGATATCCGGAGAATAATCTGGATACGATTCTGACGGATGATCCATTGAATGATTCGCTGATTGAAGAAATCAAAAGCATTCCAGGAGTAACAGATGTCATGACGAGAGAGATTGTCTCTGTAAATCTGAATGGAACAAGATTTCCGGCTGATATTGTGAGTAAAAAGGATTTTGATTTTATGCGCCAGGACGGGGATATTGGCTCTATGGACTATGATCAGGCGGTAAAGAATGGTGATATTTTCTTTGGCTGGTCAACGTGGATGGAACAAGATGGATATGCTCCGGGTGAATCCATTGCATTTGACTTTGAGAATGGAAGTGGAACCGATACCTATCAGGGAAAGATTGCAGGATCTTTTGTAAGTGCGGACACTTATCTTGTCATTCCGGAAGGTGTATATCGTTCCATGAATCCGAGAGGAACAGCCTATGGCTATCTGTGGGTGGACTGTGATAAAAAAGATGTGGCATCTGTAGAACAAAGTCTGAATACTTTGATTTCTAATACTTCGCATATAAAAATGGATACTTATCATGCGCAGTTACAATCTGCCGAATTTGCAAGCAGCATGATGAAGCTTGGCTGTTATCTGTTTATGGCTATTGTAGGACTCATCGGGTTTATGAATATGGCGAATACCATGATCATGAATATTACGACAAAAAAGCAGGAATATGGTATATTACAGGCTGTGGGTATGACAAATAAACAATTAAATTTATGCCTGCAGTTACAGGGACTGATTTTTACGGTTGGTACCATATGCGTAGCTTTGATCATTGGTCTGCCACTCGGCTATGCACTTTTTTCCTATGCAAAACATAATGGAATATTTGGAATGAATATCTATCATGTTCCAATCGTACCAATTTTTATTATGATTTTTTTGGTCGGTCTGTTGCAGATTGTACTTTCCTGCGTTTTAAGCAGTAATCTGAAAAAGGAAACGCTGGTAGAAAGAATAAGGTATCAGGGATAGCAATCTATATGAATCTGATATGCTGAGTATACAAAAGCTTTTGAATTTTTTAGGAGATGAAGCAAATGGATATAGGCGTTGTTATAAAAAAATATAGAAAAAAAGCTGGTATGACGCAGGAGGAGATGGCAAACAGATTAGGCGTGACGACACCGGCTGTAAACAAATGGGAGAATAGTAATTCCAAGCCGGATTTTGTTATAATTATTGTTTTCTTCGAGCATATTATAAATGAAAGAGAAGAGAAAATGCAAGAAAAATTGTTTGACTTTTAGAAAAACAGGAAATATAATAAATTCAAACGAGTAGCAAGTAAGCGTAAATCCAGTTTACTTTCTACTCGTTTTCTTTTGGTCAATATGATATGTGTCATGAAAAAGTGTGTAGCTTGTCAGCGTAAGTCCAGCTTATAAGACAAGATGCGCACTTTTTTTGTGCCAAAAAGAGAGGAGTTAAAACAAAATGGCAGAAAGCAACAAGATGAAGGAGATGCCGGTGAATAAGCTGATGATCCAAATGGGGATCCCGATGATCTTATCCATGGCATTACAGGCAGTCTATAATATTGTAGACAGTGCATTTGTAGGAAATATGAAAGTAGGCAGTGAAGCAGCACTAAATGCTTTGACGCTGGTATTTCCAGTGCAGATGCTCATGGTAGCAGTAGGAATCGGAACCGGTGTAGGAACCAATGCACTTCTGGCAAGGACACTTGGACAAGGGAACAGTAAAAAAGCTGCGAAGGTAGCTGGTAACAGTCTGTTTCTTGGCGTGATCATTTATGTGTTTTGTTTATTATTTGGTTTCTTTGGAGTGAGAGCATACATTTCATCTCAGACAGTAGATGCAGAAGTACTTGAAATGGGAGTCAATTATCTGAGGATATGCTGTGTGAGTTCTTTTGGAATTATCTTTTTTTCGTTATTTGAGAAATTACTTCAGGCGACAGGACGCTCTCTTTATTCAACAATCGGACAGGTAGTCGGAGCTGTGGTAAATATTATCATTGATCCGATCATGATCTATGGTATTGGATCTTGTCCCGAAATGGGAGTAAAAGGTGCAGCTTACGCAACTGTAATTGGTCAGGTGGCATCTGCAGTGTTATTGTTCATCTTTCACATGAAATTGAACAAGGAGTTTGAGCATGATGTGAAATACATGAAACCGAATAAAGATATCATAAAAGAAATTTATGCGATTGGATTTCCGGCTATTATTGCACAGGCATTGATGTCCTTTATGGTTTATGTGATGAACCTGATCCTGAAATTTAATCCGTCTGCACAGACAGCGTATGGTTTATTCTATAAAGTACAGCAGTTTGTTCTGTTCCTTGCGTTTGGACTTCGAGATGCAATCACCCCGATCATTGCATTCGCTTATGGAATGCGAAGTAAAAAGAGAATCCAGGATGGAGTTAAATATGGACTTATTTATACGATCGCATTAATGATTTTGGGTATTGCAATCACAGAGATTTTTCCGGGTGCATTTGCAACATTGTTTAATGCCGGACAGTCGAGAGCATATTTTATCAGTGCAATGAGAGTAATTTCTATCAGTTTTCTGTTTGCCGGAATCAATGTTGCCTATCAGGGAATTTATCAGGCACTGGATGGTGGCGTGGAATCGCTGGTTATTTCACTTCTGAGACAGCTTGTAATTATCTTGCCACTGGCTGGAATTTTTTCTGTATTTGTCAGAAACGCTCAGATGGGAGTTGCACTGATCTGGTGGGCATTTCCAATTACAGAAGCAATCTCATGTCTGGTGGGATATGCATTTTTAAAGAAAATCAGAAAAAATAAAGTGAATGTTCTGAAGTAAGGAAGAAGTAGCAAAGAAACCTGGAATTGCCTACTATGATAAAAATATTATCAGCCAGATTGCAGAAAAGTCCGGTTTAGCACCAGAATGCCGAGGCATTCTTGAATCAGGAAAGTGCAGAATTGTCTCCGAAAAAAGGCTTATTTGCATATGCACTTGCAGGGCGTGATATTACAGGAAAATCAGTAGAATCGTTAGATTTTTTAGTCTGACTTTTGGGGGTCGGCACAGTGGGAGGTGCCTTTTTCTTTCAGGAAATATGGTAAACAGGTTTACAGAAAGTGCTTCTGTTTCCGGTATTCCGTCGGGGTTAATTTGTAGCGTTTTTTGAATAATCTGCAAAAATAGTCAACGTTATGAAATCCTGTCTCAGAAGAAATGAGACTGACTTTTTTCTCAGTTTTTGAAAGCAACTGACCGGCCTGTTTTAAACGGTAGTTAATGAGATAGTTAACCGGCGTTATATGTAAATATTTCCGAAACAAATTCAAAGCGGTACTCTTACTGACCATTGCCTGTTCTGCAATGTCATCCAATGAGATACTCCGTGAGTAATTTAGGTGGATAAATTGCATCATGAGCTGTAACCGGGCTTGAGAAGCGGTTGAATGCTCCTTGTGTTCTTCCTGGTATGAAATGTCTGTGTTTTCAAATATTTCCAGCCAGAGATTCTGAAGGAGAGAACTGGTAAGGAGTTCTTTGGATAAAACGGAATCCTGTGCAGAAATAATTTGCCGCATGATAGATAAAACCTTTGCTTGCCAGCATACTTCTTTATGAAATATGAGAAATGGTAATGGGTAAGAAATGATCGGCAGAATATATTTCTGATAAATCAGGCTGTCGCAAGGGGCAATAAAAGAAGGCATAAATACAAAATTGGGAATGAGGGCTTTTGAGGGAGAATAAAGGCGATGGAGTACCTTTGTATTAATGAATATACCATTTCCTTCGGTTAAATTAAATTGGTCTTCTCCAATCCACAAAGTAACGGTTCCGGATTCGATATAAATAAACTCCAATTCTGTATGCCAGTGCCATTCGATACAGTTGAAATCAAAAACTGACAGATCTTCATAATAAAACTGGAAAGAATAGAGATTGCTTCCGTGCTGAACTGTCTCCATCAAATCTTCATCTGTAATGATTTTAGTATAGGTTGTATTTATATTCATAGAAACGTCCTTCTTTGAAACATACTTTACGATATTATACAATAAATTTCGGAAATAAATCAATGAAAACAAAAATATTATGTTATATAATTCAATAAAGAAACGAGGTGAAAGAACATGATATTTAAATGGTTAAATGAAAGTGAAATAAGGATGGGTGATTCTTAATATCTTATGAAAATAATGGTGAAAATAGAAAATTCCATATCCGGAAAGAGTCTTTCTCTGTATGTTGACAATAAGAGTAAGGTAAATAAATTAATGATCAATCTGATAGAAGCCGGATTTACCGTTAATTATGAGCCTCGTTATATATCGGGAAATTATGAAGGATGCTTTTTGTGTGAGAATGGAAATGTGATTAAAATATGTTGTAGAAAACAAAAGGAGTGATGACCATGCCAAATTATCGGAAAACAAAAAGAGCCTGTTATATGGGATTTATTACACAGGCAATTGCAGCTAATTTTGCCCCATTGTTATTTTTAAAATTTCATAATGATTATCAGATTACACTTGGAAAAATCGCATTGATTTCTACCTGCTTTTTTCTTACACAGTTGTTGGTAGACCTGTTTTGTGCAAAGTTTGTGGACAAAATAGGGTATCGTATCTGTATTGTTACTTCTGAGGTATGTTCCGCAGCAGGATTGGTTGGTCTGGCTTTTTTGCCGGATCTTTTACCGGAACCGCTTGTTGGAATTATCCTGAGTGTGATTGTATATGCAGTCGGAAGTGGTCTGATTGAAGTGCTTTGCAGTCCGATAGTGGAGGCGTGTCCATTTGATAACAAAGAGGCAACGATGAGTCTGCTTCACTCTTTTTATTGTTGGGGAGCAGTGGGAACGATTGTGATCTCCACACTGTTTTTTGCGGTGTTTGGCATGGACAGCTGGAAATGGCTGGCTGTCTTATGGGCACTTGTTCCGGCCATAAATATCTATAATTTTGCAACCTGTCCGATCGAGCATTTGGTAGATGAGGGGGAAGGAATGGGAATAAAAGAACTGTTTCGAAAACCTCTTTTCTGGCTTTCTATATGTTTAATGATTTGCTCCGGTGCATCAGAACTGGCTATGGCACAATGGGCATCTGCTTATGCGGAGGCTGCTCTGGGGCTGTCAAAGACAGTTGGTGACCTGGCCGGTCCCTGCATGTTTGCTGTTACAATGGGGATCAGTCGTATAATTTTCGGAAAATATGGTGATAAAATGGATCTGATGAAATTTATGATCGGATCTGGAATTTTATGTGTGATATGCTACCTTCTTGCTTCTGTATCGTCGAATCCGATATCAGGTTTGATGGGATGTATTATCTGTGGCTTTTCTGTTGGGATTATGTGGCCCGGTACAATCAGTATTTCATCAGAAAGATTTCCGGCAGGTGGAACGGCTATGTTTGCTTTGCTTGCTATGGCGGGAGACCTGGGTGGAAGCATAGGTCCAGGGATTGTTGGACGTGTTACACAAAGTGCAGGAGACAATATTCGTGCAGGTATGGGAGTTGGACTTTTGTTCCCGGTTACTTTATTAATCATGCTTTTTATTTTTGCAAGGCAAAAAAATAATAAATGAAATCTTTTTACCCAAAGTGGAAAAAAATCTGAGAATAGTCAACGGCGGATAATGATGTCCGCCGTAAAATTATGCCTGTTTATTTTTGGAGACCAAGATGCTAGGGTTTTAAGAGTCTTTTTATGACTTTCTGTATATGGTACCAATCCTCATTTTTTTCCCACCCCAGAGATTTATTCACGGCAAAATTTCCATGGAGCATATAAAGGAAAATTTTTTCTGCCTCCCATTCGTTGAGATGATAATCTCTCATGATTTCCGGAATACGCTGCGGTTTTTGTATTTGATACAGCTTCCTGAGCATATGATGGGATAAGCTTTCGTCCAGAAAAAGGATTCGATATTTGGGATTGCTGGCGGCGCGCTGACAGGCAGGAAGCAGGGCGTCGGGATCCGGGTTTCTTTCTTCGATGTTTTTCTCGTTTTCTATGCTCCGATTGGAGATGGCAGAGGGGAGCGGCTGGATGGCGTCAAGCTCTGTAAGCCGGAGGGCGTCGTCCAGCAATTCATCTAAAACGTTGTCGATATTATTATAATGCAGGTAAAAGGTCGCTCTGGTAATCTCGGATTGCTTGCACAGGGCGGTAACGGTTATCTTTTCATAGGATGTATTCTGGAGCAGTTCCAGAAGCGCATCCTTAATCATGCCTTTAGTCATGATAGTTCTTCGATCTGTTTTTCTTATTATCAATTTCGATTCCTCCATAAAAGTGTTATACAAAATCAGAGCATTTGTAAAGAACTGTTCCTATCCGAATGATGTTGGATAGGACTTTTTGTGTCGTATACAGCATAATCGTTTCTATACAGTGTGTCAAGAAAACGACGCATGGAAAGGAGACTGTTTTATGAGCGAATATAAAGAAATAGCAGATAAATTAAAAGAGGCGGATGCAATTTTAATCGGTGCAAGCAACGGATTTTCTATTTCGGAGGGACTTCATATTTTTGCGGATAATCAGGCTTTTGAAGATGTTTTCGGAGATTTTAAAAGAGCTTATGGGATTCGGAATATCCTTTCGGGGATTTTTGCAGACTGGCCCTCGGAAGAAGTAAAATGGGCATTCTTAAGCAGGCTGATTCATCATTATAGCATTGGGTACACGGGCAGCCAAAATACAGAGGCATTAAAAACACTCATCGGAGATAAGCCGTATTTCTTTGTGACTTCCAACGGAGAAAATCATTTTGAACTTGCCGGATTTTCCCCGGACTGCATCTGGGAGATTGAAGGAAGCTGGAAAGAAATGCAGTGCGAGCAGGGCTGCCATGATACCTTGTATCCCTTATTTCCGCTGATTCCGGAAATGGCAGCGTCCGAGAAAAACATGAAAATCCCATCGGAGCTTGTGCCCAGGTGCCCGAAATGCGGCGGGACGATGGGCGGTCATTCGCCCCAGAGATATATGACGGCGGCAGACAGGGAGATACAGAGGAGGTTTCAGAATTTTATTCAGAAGTATCATGGAAAAAAGCTGGTTGTTCTGGAGTTGGGAATTGGCTGGAGAAATCAACTGATCAAGGCGCCGCTGATGAATCTGGTTAAGAAAGAGCCTTATGCTGCTTATATTACGATCAACAAAGGTGAGATCTATATTCCGGATGAGATTGCGGCAAAATCCTATGGTCTTGACGGAGACATGACAGAGATATTAGAAAGGCTGAAAGAGGCTTCGGAAGAAAAGAATGATGGAGGAAATGCCAATGAGTATGTATGAAAATCTGGTTATACAGACACAGATGAATTATTCCAGATATTATGGAAGGTATGCCGCCGGAAAAACGCCGGTCAGATTAAGCGACAGAAAGGCGCTGCCTTACGAGAAGCAGATTGAGAAATTGAACGAAAAAATAAAAGAAGCCGACTGCATTGTAGTTGGAGGAGCTTCCGGATTGTCCTCCGCGGGAGGCGGGGATTTTTACTATGAGGATACGCCGTCCTTTCGTCGTTATTTCGGGAAGTTTGCAGAAAAATATGGGTTTCAGGGAGCATTTGCCGGCATGGGACATCCATATAAAACCCGTGGGGAATTCTGGGCTTATCTGGCTACCTTCCTTTATACGACGCAGACTGCGCCCATTAGGGAACCCTATCTGGATTTAGATGCTATTCTGCGGGGAAAAGATTTCTTTATTCTGACCACGAATCAGGACACACAGTTTGTAAAGATTTATCCCGAAGAGAAGGTGGCGCAGATCCAGGGGGATCACCGCTTTTTCCAATGTTCCAAACAGTGCTGCGACCGGACGTGGGATGCGGTAAAGCCAGTAGAAAGAATGATAGAGGCCATGAGAGATGGTATATGCATTCCAGAAGAGCTGATCCCGCGCTGTCCGGTCTGCGGTGCGGAGGCGTTTCCGTGGGTGCGCGGTTACGGTAATTTCCTGCAGGGAAGAAAATACGATGAACAATATCAGAAAATCTCAAAGTATATCATGAACAACAAAGAGAAAAAGATACTCTTCCTGGAACTGGGGGTGGGGAGAATGACGCCGATGTTTATACAGGAACCTTTCTGGAACCTAACGCTGAACCTTCCGGACGCCTATTATATCGCTGTAAACGCACAATATGATTTCCTGCCCAAAGACATAGAGGAAAAGGGAATGGTCATTAAGGGAGATATTGCAAAGGTGCTGAAAGATGCTGCGGAAGGGATGTGAAAAAATGGACAGCTTTTTTAAAGATACGCTTCCGCACAACAGAGCTTTTAGCGAGATGCTTCGTCCCGCAAAGGAACAGGTAAAACATCTGTCCCCGGATAACATAGCCCAAAGAAGCGGGGCAGTCTTTCACGAAAGTAATGGAGTATTGGAGTTACAAAGCCTGAACCAAACGGTTCGGATTGCAGTTCCTGAATATACATTTTCTCCCAGTCTTGAGGAATGGCATCAACTGGTGATTCTTCATTATTTGGCTCTGGCAGACGGGACTGCGGTTTCTGATCAGGTCATTACGTTTGGAGGATTAAAGGATGGTCTTATCAGAGGGACGAAGTTTGACCATGACATGGAAAAGGAACTTCAGAGATTTCTGAAAGGAAAAACACCGGATTGCATTCGGAAGATTTGCAAAGCACTTGGGGCAGAATTTGCAGACAGCAATGCCGATCTATGTGCAGTATTTCACTTTCTGCCAAATTATCCGGTCTGGCTGAAGATATGGTTTGCGGATGAAGAGTTTGAAGCGTCTGGAAAGCTCTATCTTAGCAGAAGTGCTGACCACTATCTGAGTATGGAGGATGCGGTTACAGTTGGAGAAGTTTTTTTATCAAAACTAAAAATACAGGAACAGGAGTATTGTAAAGAGGATAACGACAAAGAATAAAAGCTATGAGGAACAAGTAAAGTTACTTGCTGAACATATCGAAGAGACCGAAGCCATCGTTGTGGGAGCAGAACAATATATTTTTACAGGGCGAAGCGTGGAAAACTGCGTATCTGGGATATGACCGCTAAATTGCCAGATACCTTTTTGATAACGGTAAATCTGGCGAAAACCAGCGCCCTGGAACATCTGAAAGGAAAGTGTATGACAATCTGTGGCAATTTATCTGTCTTTTTGCAGGAATTGAAAAACGAATATACTGAAAAATGAATATAAAACTCATAAGAAAAACTTGCTAAACTGATAAAAAGTGTATAAAAAAGTAGGTAATCTATCCTCTTTGTTTTAGATGGCTTTACATGACCTCTTCACGCTGGTCATGTATCAGGAAGGTTTCTAATCCTCCCTTGATAAATTGATCGATGGTCTGCTGTATTTTCGTCCAGTCGCTGCAATGATTTTTGAGCATCATGCGGTTGATCGCAAGGCATCCATTCATCTGAAAATAAAAGACAGCTTCCGCCTCTTCAAAGGTCAGGAGGCTGTTTTTCATCAGGTGCGTAACAAAATCCTCTTTGCCGAGATCTGCCAGTTTCTCCAGCATACGGGCAGATGTGACATCATCAAAGAACAGCACCTGATAATGGGATGAGGAACGGATTTTTTCACAGAACGGATAGGTGCATGTCTGTTTATAAGGACAAAGGATATGATCCAGAACGCCGGACGTATCTGAAAGAAAATCCTCTAAAATGTCGTTCAGAACATCATCGATATCGTAATAATGAAGGTAGAAAGTTCCCCGGTTCATTTCTGCCTTTTTGCATATCTCTGTCACGGTAATTTTACTGTATGGTTTGGTTTTCAGTTCTTCCAGCAGAATATTTTTAATGGTGTGGCACGTGTATCTGGTGCGCCGGTCTGTTTTTTGTGTTTTGTCCATGAGAGTTCCTTTCATTTCTGCACAATTTTCGGATTCTGTTCAGAAACCTATCAATGTGAAAATATTGACGATTGAATTATCAGACAGGTTTATTATAATGAGTTTGACGTTAAAAATCAACACTATGTTCAGAAAAAGGACATAGCGTGCAAAATGAAAGAGGGGTAACAAAATGGGACATATCATAGCAGTTGCGGGAAAAGGTGGCGTAGGGAAAACGACATTGACAGGCCTGCTGATTCAGTATTTGTGTGAAAGCGGGAAAAAACCGGTGCTGGCAGTAGATGCTGACGCAAATGCGAACCTGAATGAGGTTCTTGGTGTGGAAATCGAATGCACACTGGGAGAACTGCGGGAGGAAATTGAAAGAGCCGGTGTGGACAGCCGTTATCAGATCCCTGCTGGAATGACGAAGCAGGCATATCTGGAAGCGCGGTTGGCAGACGCCATTACGGAGGAAGATGATTATGATCTGATGGTAATGGGACGCACACAGGGGCAGGGCTGTTATTGCTTTGTGAACGGTCTGGTACAAACACAGATACAGAAGCTGCAGAGCCATTATCCATATGTGGTGGTAGATAATGAGGCCGGCATGGAGCATATCAGCCGGGGACTGATTCCGACAATGGAAATTGCCATCTTAGTCAGCGACTGTTCCAGAAGAGGTGTGCAGGCTGCAGGCAGAATTGCGGCATTGATGAAAGAACTGAATTTCAAACCGAAGACGGTGGGATTGATTGTGAACCGGGCTCCGGAAGGCAAGCTCGATGCAGGAACTATGGAAGAAGTTGAAAAACAGGGCTTAACACTTTTGGGCGTCGTGCCGCAGGATCAGGACGTGTATCAGTATGACTGCGATGGAAAACCCATCGTTCGGCTTCCGAAGGATTCACCTGTACGCAGCGCGCTCCATGATATTGTGCAGAAGTTGGGCTTATAGGAGACAGAGAAGATGCGTTTGGAAAAACTGCAGGCTTATCTGCGGGATAAAGGACAAGAATACCAGTATACGGAAGAAGATGGCTGAGGAAGCATTGACTGGGAGCACAGAGGTCTTATGTACCATGTGTGGGAACTTCCCGAATCCTGTGCAGAGAGCAATGTGAGAATAGCTGGAAAAATGGAAGAGTACAAAGGTAATTATGAGGAACAGATCATAAACATCATGGAAAGATGGGTATAAGTATATGAAGATTGCAGTGACCGGAAAAGGCGGTGTGGGGAAATCCCCGTATGACTGCAGCCCGGAGCTGGTAAAAGAAGTAAAAGATATTGTACAGAGAATGAGAGGAGAGAACTTATGATTGCTTTCGGATGTGAAGATAAAAACAGATCGCCAATCATCGAGGACAGGATTTGCCCAAAATGCGGCAGGGACATAGAAGTATTTTTGTTGAGAGGAAGAATCATGGAGGATGCGGTCTGTGAATGCGGTTATGTGATTGAGGCGCAGGAAGCGATATTGAAGGTAACAGATCGTAAGAAAGAGGGCTGAAAGTCAGGAGGATGAAAAATTGCCGTTTGATTATGCAAAAGACAATATGGAGAGAAGACCGTATGAGTTTTATATAGCGGAATACCGGCAGGCTGATCCCATAGAGATCAGTAATCGACTGAGTATTTTTATTTTCCGGTAATTTTCCGGCAGCGTTTGACGCTTATGATCTGGCGGAGGTCGGAGAAATCTGTATTAATGCGTTTAATGAAATCGCAAAGAGGCTGTAGGAGATAAGGCATATGGAACAGTATGCCAGACTTGCAGCTGAGGACATGAAGAAAGCCGTGAAAAAGATTGTTATTTTGTGGTGATTTAAGGGGAGAGCCGCAGATGGCTGTGGACGGTGAGTTTTACGTTAAAGGAAATGTAGGGAGATGGTATAATGGGAGCATCAAAATTGGAAATTTAACGTTTGAGGAAAAATAATGGAATTTTTGAATAGTGAAATTATGAAACGCTTTATGCACAGTGCGCCGGTTAATATTTTTTTTAAGGATACGGAATGTAAATACTGTTTTGTTTCCGAAATCTGTGACCTGGTTTCTGTTGGGGAAAATGGAAGTATCGTAGGAAAAACAGACCTGGAAGTACAGAAGTTTCCAGAAATGGGAAAAATGTATTATGAGGATGATAAAAAAATACTGGCTACTGGGGAAGGCAGCCAGTATATCAATGAATTTCCGATGGAAGATGGAGAATCATTGTATTTTGAGATAAAAAAGAGTGCAGTACGGGATGAAAACGGTAGTATCATCGGAATCGTAGGAATTGTTGACAATGTTACCGAACGTGTTCGTCTGGAGAAGAAGGTGGAAGAGCTTTCCATCATAGATGGCCTGACAGGTGTGTATAATCGTAACTATCTGAAATACAGAGTAGAGGAAAAGAAAAAGAAGCTGATTTTTCCGTTTACGGTGATTATGTCCGACTGTAATTATCTGAATGAGGTAAATGACCAATACGGTCATGAATATGGTGATATTTTGCTTAAAATCGTAGCAGATACCTTGAAGGAAGAAGTGCCGGAAGATTCTCCGGTTATTCGAATGGGTGGAGACGAATTTATGATTCTGGGTAATGGGATCACAGAAGAAAAAGCTTCCGAACTGATGGTAAATATCCGGGAAAGTCTGAAACGAAAAAGTAAAGAAAATATTCCGTTAAGTCTGGCAATGGGAAGCTATACCGTACAGAGCAAAGATTTTTCCTTTGACGAAGTATGCCATGAAGCCGATTTGCGGATGTATGCAGATAAAAAAGGGTTAAAAGTTGATGAAGGTGTAGAAATCACAGAATAACTGCATCGGTTTATGAAAAATCCGGATTTGTGGAGAGATTTCCTGAACTTTCCTTATTTTACAGGCTTTTCAGCCCTTTAGATAGTGAAATGATATGTATTTTCCCTTATTTTTGCCCTTGTGAGGAATTCGCAAGGGAAATAAGGGAAATTTTTTTAGGCATTGTTCGCTACTTTATCAAGAAGTCTTGCGGAAGCCCGCTTTGCTTTTCGTGTTGAGTGAGCGTAAATATTCATTGTGGTACTGACATCAGAATGTCCTAGCAGTTCCTGTACATCTTTCGGAGCCACTCCGTTGGAGTGCAGGTTGCTGGTGTGGATGTGACGTAACTGGTGGAAGTGAAAATCTTCAAATCCTTCCAGCTATTCATAACATATCAATCCCCTTGGACGATGGAGTTTCATTTCGTGTCAAACAGATATCGGAAATCATGGAAGACGCAGATTATCCGGGTGTTCGTGTAAGCATGGAAAGAAAATTCGATGGTGTAATCACCCCATTAAAGATTGATATTTCTACAGGGGATGTAATCACGCCAAGAGAAATCAAGTACAAATTTAATCTTATGCTTGAAGATCGCACAATTGAGGTATGGGCATATAATCTGGAAACGGTATTGGCTGAAAAACTGGAAACTGTTATTAGTCGAAATGTTACGAATACACGCATGAGAGATTTTTATGATATTTATATCAAATTGGATGTTCTGTTGATTTTTGAAATAAACATACTTTCTCCATTAAAAATTCAAGAAAAAATGATAATCTGTAATATGGAGGTGAAGTAATGCAGAAAATTTTAATTGTCGAAGATGATTCTGATATTCAGGACATACTGAAAAACCATCTTATTGATGCAGGATATGAAGTTGTTGTCGCTTCTGACGGAGTGGTCGGGATAGCAATGTTTGATGATACAATTGACCTTATATTGTTAGATATTATGCTTCCTAAAATCGATGGTTATGGTGTATGTGAGGTCATTCGCAAGAAATCGCAAGTCCCAATCATCATGCTTACTGCGTTGTCAGATGAAGAAAACCAGTTGAAGGGATTTGAACAGCAGATTGACGATTACATTTCAAAGCCATTTTCGCCAAAAATCTTGTTGTGTAAAATTGCGGCTATTCTTCGGCGTAGAACTACTGAAAATCAAAATCAATCCCTGCTCACTTATAAGGAGTTGAGTATGGATATTGATGGATTTCATGTATATCAAAACGGAAACGAAGTCGTTTTAACGAGCAAGGAGTTTGCACTTCTTAGGCTTATGATTGAAAATCAAGGAAAAGTTTTTACCCGCCAGATGTTGCTTGACCGGTTGTGGTCGGATGATTTAGAAGTCGAAGATCGGATTGTTGACAGCCATATGAAGAATATTCGTAAAAAGCTAAATGTGGATTATATAAAAACAATCAGAGGGGTGGGATATAGAATTGATAAAGTGCATTAAAAGGCGACTATCTGTCAAGATTTTTTTAATTACTTTTCTTTTACTGGGAGCAGCTTGCAGCGGAACATATTTCTTTATCTCAAAGCTACTGCCTACGACATATTCAAATTTTGTAAACTCGGCTACGGAGAAAGCCGCTATGCATCTTGCCGAGCAAATGACGGATTTTGATAATATAGACGATTGTAAAAATGAATTAGTAGATTTTTCAGCGAAAACAAATGCTACTTTTTGGATTGAGGACAGCAACGGCTATATTATCTATCCGAATGAAATGTCAATGGAAACTTCTACAGTTTCGGCAGATCAAACAGTCACATTTGATGAAGATGAATCGTTTGTAGATATGCAGTCGTCTGGGGCAACCACGACAAACTTTTACCCGATTACTTTAAAAAATAGTACGGCGTATACGTTGGCAGTTCAAACGGATTTGTTCGTTGTACAGCAGGCAACAAAAGTATTATTGTCCATACTTCCGTATGTCATTCTAATGATTTTTGTACTCTCTCTCCTGTGTTCATGGCTCTATACACGGTACATTACTCGACCTATTGTGCGTCTGAGCAGGATTTCAAAGCAAATGGCTGAACTGAATTTTTCCGGTCAATGTAATACTACGAGAGAAGATGAATTGGGGTGTTTGACGCAAAATCTAAATTCGTTGTCTGCTTCGCTCTCTACTGCATTGAATGACCTTCAAACTGCAAACCAGCAGCTCAAAATAGATATTGAAAAGGAACAAGCATTAGAACAACAACGGGTAGACTTTTTCTCGGCAGCATCCCATGAACTGAAAACACCGCTGACTATTTTGAAAGGTCATTTAGCTGGGATGCTGAACGGAGTCAGCGGTTATGAGAACCACACAGAGTACATGGAGCGTTCCTTTGCGGTTGTTGAAAGGATGGAAAAGTTGGTAAAAGAGGTGTTATATGTTTCTAAAGTGGATGGAACTAAAAAATGTGAATATAAAACCGTTGATATTTCGGAAATATTTCGGGTACAGATTGCTACAGTAACAGATTTATTGGAAAAAAAGAAACAGAGCCTTGAAGCAAATATTCCTGATCGACTTTACTGTGAAGCTGAACAAGTGCAGATGGAACGAGCAATTCAAAACATATTGGTAAACGCAATTCGGTATTCTCCAAGTGGCGAATTGATTCATATTTCTTTGTTTGAAATGAATGATATGATTCGTGGGGAAATAGAAAATACAGGTGTCCATATATCTGGTGATGCTATCCCACACTTGTTTGATGCTTTCTACCGGGCGGACACATCTCGTAATCGCAATACAGGCGGAACAGGATTAGGGCTTTATATTGTTCGTAAAATCATGGAAATGCACCATGCAAAGTATGGCATCTCAAATACAAACAAAGGTGTACTGTTTTGGTTTGAACTGTCTTGCAAGCAGCCAATAGATAACTCCATCCAAAATCCATAATCAATGCAAACTATATCCAAGTTGCTTTGCTATAGTTTAGCTGTCCTCAAAGGACAGCTAAAATTTTTATAAAGAGAGGTCTTATCTATGAAAAACAAAAAAATATTAGTAGTGGGATTGTGTGGAGCAATTTGTTTAAGTGGTGCAGGATTTACTTATGCAAGTGCGTTGGCTTCGGACAGACCAAAGGTTTCGGCATTCGAAATGGAAAATACATCCGGCGTAGATATTTTCTATCAGGATACAGATGGTGGTCAAATCAGCACTGACGGTGAAGATTGGATTGCCGAAGCAGATTACGAAAGGAACAATGCAGCACCTAATGTGCAGTGGTGGACAGCCGATGAGTATGAGGCATGGATGAATGAACAGCAAAAAGAAATGGAATCGTTGATTGGAACTGGAGATGGTTGGTATGATGGGCAAGGCGTATTCCATGAATTTACGCAGGAAAGTGTAGATGCCATGATGAGCAGCTATAAAGAAACTTTGGAAAGTATTAAAAATGGAGTGCTATATTCCAAAGATAGCGGCGATGGTGATACCTACTCAATGATTCCACCTATCGAAGATGTGGTTTCCGATTATAGCGTTGATATTACAACGAATGATGGTCAAAATGTACACATTGGAAATTATTCAACAGTTGAAGAATTGGATGAAGCAATTTCTGATGCTGTTAAAACTGGAAAAATCACTCAAGAAGAAGCGGACATAGCTTACAAGTAAATATACGAGGCTTGTCTTAAAAAAGACAATGAAACTGTCACTCTCTGGAGATACTGGGAGTGACAGTATAATCATAAATAAAATGAATCTTCTGCATCAACCCACATCTGCATAGTTCCATCAAGATATAGTCTTGCATATTCAAGTAGTTCATCAATAGTAAGAGCATTTAATGCACATTCATTTTTATTTGTCCTTTCCTGTAAATATAAAAAGCATTTCAATCAGTTCACATAGTTCGTTCATTTCGTGTTATAATGTGTTATCAGATTTTGCTTCTCTTATTTTGCCCTTATGAGGGTTCGTAAAGTCACATGGTATAACAGCTTTTATTTCCTTTAAATTATGTCATTTCTTAATCGGAAATTTGACATAGGACCAATGGTAAGATTGCAAGAAATTCAGGAAAATAATATTTTGGATTGAAACATTTGAGAGTAAAAAGATGAACCACACTATGAGATTGCAGTATGGTTCATCTTTTTTAACGTTATTCCGGCCAGATGAAGCTGCAGTTTCCGGCTTCCAGTCCGTCGATCAGGATATTCTGTCCGGTACAGAAGCGGTTGGTTACGGACATGAAGTAGATCCACTGGGCAGCTTCTTCTACGGTCATCCACCGTTTCAGAGGAGTGAGCTTCATAATCTGATTCCAGAGGGATTCATCCTCCATAACCGGACGGTTTAATTCAGTGAGTACACCTCCGAAGTCCAGGCTGTTGCAGGTGGCCTGGTAAGGAGCAATGCGCATGGCGACGTTCTTGGTGTAAGCGAGAAGGCCGCCTTTACTGGCTGCATATTCAGGAAATTCAGAACCGGTATGTCCGCTGGCGGAACCAATCATGATCACGGAGCGGATTGCCGGATGAATGGCATAATGTTCTGTGATGGAAATGGTTCCCTTCAGATTCACATCGATATCATCTTTATCCTGCACACCGGCATTATTAATTACGATATCCACAGGAGAAAGCTTTGGGTAGGCAGATTTATCCCGTATGTCCAGACAGAAATGAGTATAAGCAGGATGTGAAATTGTAGAAGTATCTTTGTCAAATCCATATACCAGATGCCCTTCTTTCAGAAAATATTCTGCGCAGCCCTTTCCGATTCCTGAGCTGGTACCTGTAATTAATATGTTCATTTTGCAAAAATCCCTTTCATATTTTTTCGCAGTGCAGTGATCAGAACTGCAGATACTGCAAGGCATAAAACACGGTCAATATAATCAGTAATAAACTGAACTACGAAGCAGCTTCCCACCATACCAAGCGGTGTTCTTGCCAGAATCTGTACCAGGATGGTAGATCCGGAAGAAGTAATACCACCGAATAAAAATGCGGTAATGCAGGAACTGATAATGGTAGATGGCAGGGTAATCAGCAGGGCTGCCGGAAGGATGCCCCATTTTTTCGGCTGCCATTTTCTGTACACAAGACCGGTGACAAAACCAAGTACAATACCGACCGGTGCATAATACAGAGAATAGACGTCTACGGTCATACCCATCAACAGGCCACTGAGCAGATTTGGCAGCATACCGTAAAACGGACCCAGTGTAGAAGCTACGAAGACGGTACCGATGCTGTCCAGATAAATCGGGAGTCTCAGAAGCAAAGCAATCTGTCCGCCTACAAAGTTGATACAAATAGCAAAAGCGATCATGCAGATCTTATATGTTGTCATTTTTGATGTTTTCATAATTCACACGCCTCCTTAGATCAAATCCTGTAAAATATCCAGTTTTTCCGGTTCCAAATCCAGAATCCTTGACAGGAATGTCTGGAAGAAAGAGTATACATCCACTTCTGTCAGCACTTTGGTATTCGGTGTTTTCCGATAGAAGTTCATGGCATCTACTACGGACTGACCAAGGGAGATCCCTTCGGTCTCGATCTGTACATAAGAGTTAAATCCCTGACAGATAGATGGATTCAGAAAATAAGCAACCGCCAGAGGGTCATTGATGACACAGCCAATGATATGTTCCCATTCCCAGTGGAAGTCAAAGTAGAACTTTGTGATCTTGCGTATGAATGAACCAGTTTCTTGATCCAGACGGCAGATATATTCCAGAAGAGTAGGTGTCAGGACAATCTTTCTTGTCACATCCAGACCCACCATATGGATGGTTTTACCCAGCTCGTGCATGGTATCATAAACAAGAGCAGCAGCATCAGGGTCACACCAGTAATTGTATTCTGCCACAGGAGAGCAGTTACCATGGCTTTTAAAAGTACCACCCATGGAAACAAACGTATCAATATTGGCAAATGCATCTTTGTCCTTTTGAATCAGTCTGGCCAGATTCGTCATCGGAGCCAGTGCAATCACAGAGATGGATTCTTTTTTTAAAATATCAGCCAGAAAGTCTACAGCACTCCTATCCTGATGGAAGCCTGGAACTTCTGGCAGAAAGCTTTCTCCCAATCCATCTTCCCCATGGGTATCCAGGGCATTTACATAGTCCCGTTTTAACGGGGTACTTTCACCGATGAACACCGGTACATCCAGTCGATTCATCTGTTTCAAAATTTTTTTGGCATTTTCAAATCCCATCTCTACAGGGGAATTGCCACAGACAACGGTGATTCCCACTACTTCGATCTCCGGAGACTTCAGTGCCAGCATGATGGCGAGACTGTCATCAATGCCCGGATCACAGTCAATAATAACTTTTCTTTTTTCCATTACAATCCTTTCTTGCGTGTAAAAATAGAAATAGAATCTTGCTTGCGGCATAAAAAAAGCTCTTGTTTATACCTCAATAAACAAAAGCAACAGTAAAAAGACTGCCAGAGCAGTCCGATCTTTCTATTTTTACTTTGCCTAGTTTTTTATACTGGGAGGTTTCCGAACCAGTTAGGCTGTCATTTTAACATATGTTTTCTGTGATATCAATATTATTTTCATAAAATCAATGTTTTTCGCATTTTCTGGTTACTTTATTTACAGTTCTATGTTACACTGTTCCTTGCGAATTATATAAAAATGAAGGAGATTTAAGGTTATGAGCAAAAACAAAGGAGAAGGCCTGAAATTGTTTAACAAAGGATTTACCGTGCCGGATACCTACATTATTATCTTTTTTGTAGTGGTCATTGCAGCGGTTATGACATTCCTTGTTCCAAAAGGCTATTACGAGACAACAGATATCTCGTACACAATCAACGGGGCAGAAAAGACCCGTACCGTAATCAAAGATGGAAGTTTTCAGTATCTGACAGATGATGCAGGAAAACCGGTAACAGAGGGAGTAGCGTTATTCAGCGGTGATGGCGAAGCAGGTTTCTTTAATTATATGTATAATGGAATCGTCAGCAGTTCAGCAATTGAGATTATTGCATTCCTGCTGATAGTTGGCGGTGCATTTGGGATTATGATTCGAACCGGTGCCATTGAAGCTGGACTGATTGGCTTGATCCGTAAGGCTAAGGGTACAGAAAAACTGCTGATTCCGGTACTTTTCGTACTGTTTTCTTTAGGAGGAGCAGTATTTGGAATGGGAGAGGAAGCACTTCCATTTACCATGATTCTCTGCCCATTGTTTGTAGCAGTGGGATACGATACGGTCATTGCTGTACTGGTAACTTATGTGGCTACTCAGATTGGTTTCGGAGCATCCTGGATGAATCCGTTTTCCGTAGGGATTGCACAGGGGATTGCTGGTATTGATGTATTCTCAGGAGCAGGATTCAGAATAGTGATGTGGGTGGTATTTACCGCACTGGGCTGCGGAATGACTATGTTCTATGCATCCAGGGTGAAAAAGAATCCAAAGATTTCAGTTGCATACGAAAGTGATCAGTATTTCCGTGATCAGAATGAAAAGACCGGGATTGACGAGGAACATTGCTTTGGTATCGGACATATTCTGGTACTGCTGACACTGGCAATAACGGTAGTCTGGGTTATCTGGGGCGTTATGACAAAAGGCTATTATATGGCGGAGATTGCTACCCAGTTTTTTGTGATGGGTGTAGCAGCCGGTATCATTGGTATAATCTTCCACTTAAATGATATGAAGATGAATGATATCGCTTCTTCTTTTAAAGATGGAGCAAAAGACTTGATTGGTGCAGCCCTGGTAGTAGCCATGGCACAGGGGATTATGCAGGTGCTTGGCGGTTCTGACCCGACTACACCGACCGTCATCAATACGATTATGTACAATATTTCACAGGCATTGTCAGGAGTATCTGGTGCAGTAGCAGCTGTGCTGATGTATCTGTTCCAGTCAGTATTTAATTTCTTTGTGGTATCTGGTTCCGGACAGGCAGCAATCACCATGCCGATTATGGCACCGCTGGCAGATCTGCTGGGTGTAACCCGTCAGACTTCCGTACTGGCTTTCCAGTTGGGGGATGCATTTACGAATTTAATTGTCCCTACATCGGGATGTCTGATCGGATCGCTGGCAATTGCCAAGATTGAATGGTCCAACTGGATTAAATTCATGTGGAAGTTCCTTGGTATTTTAATGATCGGAGCAGTTATTACTATATTGATTGCAGTAGGAATTGGTTTCTAAAGAGGGGCAGTGTAGAAGCATGATGAAATTCATTCAGAATATTGACGTATATGCACCACAGCATCTGGGAAAAAAAGATGTACTTACCATCCATGATAAAATTGTAAAGATCGCGGATGCAGATACAATGCAGCTGACTGGCATTTTTCCGGAAGCAGAGATCATTGATGGAACAGATCGGATTCTGACACCGGGATTTATCGACTGCCATGTTCATGTGCTGGGCGGCGGCGGTGAAGGTGGATTTGCCAACCGAACCCCGGAGGCTACCATGGAAGGATTGACGAAGTTTGGGGTAACGACAGTGGTTGGCTGTCTGGGTACGGATGGAATTGGTCGTGATATGTGTGCACTTGTAGCAAAAACGAAGGGGTTAAATGAACAGGGCCTGACTGCTTACTGTTATACAGGAAGCTATCAGGTTCCGGTGCGTACACTGACGGATAGTATTACAAAGGACATTATGATGATTAAGGAGATCATTGGAACAGGAGAGATCGCTATTTCCGATCATCGTTCCTCTCAGCCAACCTTTGAAGAATTTGCCCGTGTGGCAGCAGACACCAGACTGGGCGGTGTGCTTTCCGGAAAAGCAGGGATCATCAATGTGCATCTGGGTGACAGCCCGAGATGTATGGATCTGATTGAACAGGTGATTGATGAGACAGAAATCCCAGCATCCCAGTTTCTTCCAACCCATATCAACCGGAATGAAATGTTGTTCTGTAAAGCCATCACATATGCTTTAAAAGGTGGGGCTGTGGACTTTACCGGAAATGAAGATATTGATTACTGGGAGACCATCTGTGACGAAGTTCGGGTCTGCAATGGTATAAAACGTATGTTAGATGCAGGCGTGAATCCAAACCGTATCACGATTTCGTCTGATGGACAGGGAAGTCTGCCGATCTACAACAAACAGGGCGAATTCCTTGGAATGGGCGTAGGCCAGTCCAGCTGTCTGTTAAAAGAAGTGAAAGAATGCGTAGAGCGTACAGAGATTCCGCTGGAAATAGCACTTTCTACTATCACATCCAACCCGGCTGATATCCTGAATCTGAAGGGGAAAGGAAAGATAGAAGAAGGAAACGATGCCGATCTGTGTATTCTGGATCAGAACCTGCAGGTGATGGAAGTTATCGCAAAGGGAAAAACAGTGTATACAAAATAAGGTAAGGCTGGCTTGACTTTATATACCATTCTTTTTATAATATCCCCAAGTAAATATGGGTGCAACGTGGCACATGGACAGAAGATGTCTGTGTGCCTTATTTTTTTACATATAAAGTGGGGGAAAAGATATGGCAGCTTTCGAAAGAATTTGTTCGGGAATTCCAGATATGGATCAGGCACTGGATTTTATCAGGCTTGGAGATAATGTGGTCTGGAGAGTTTCAAATCTTCAGGAATTCCGGTATTTCTGTGAACCATACATAGAGCAGGCAATTCAAGACAAACGTCGGATCATATACTTTCGGTTTGCCAGTCATGAACCGCTGGTAAAAGACTGCCCGCAGGTTGAGAAGATAGAGATTCCGTTATCACATCGATTTGAAGATTTCACAGTGAAAATACATAAGATCATTGAAAAAGCGGGCTTTGACGTATTTTATGTATTTGACTGTCTGTCAGAACTTCAGACAGTCTGGGCCACAGATCTGATGATGGGTAATTTTTTCCGTGTGACCTGTCCGTTTCTGTTTACGTTGGATACAGTTGCGTTTTTTCCGATCATCCGGGGAAAGCATTCTTTTCATGCAGTGAAAAAGATATTAAATACCACACAGCTGTTTCTGGATGTGTATTCGGATCGGAAAAATATATATGTCCGTCCGGCAAAGGTGTGGAACCGTGATTCCGAAACCATGTTCTTGCCACATATCTATAACAGAGAAGCAGGGACATTTAAGCCGATTCTGGACGGTGTACAGTCCAGCCGGTTTTATCAGGTGCTTGGAAAGTTTCAGAGACCGGGAGAAGAACAGTTTACCGATTCCTGGAATCGTTTTTTTAATACGGCAAAAATGCTATATGACAACCATATGAATACAGAAGATGCCTGCAATACCATGTGCGATATTATGATGACCAGAGATGAAAAGATGCGGCGTATGGTGAAAAAACATTTTACACCGGAAGATTATTTCCGTGTTCGCAATCATATGATCGGAACAGGTATGATTGGAGGAAAAGCCTGCGGTATGCTGCTTTCCAGAGCAATTGTACGCAATCTGGCGCCGGACATTGAGGAGGTACTGGAGCCTCATGATTCTTTTTTCATAGGATCGGATGTGTATTATACCTATATCGTAGATAATGGATTCTGGGATATCCGCATTCGTCAGAGAGAGGAAGAAGAATATTTTTCACTGGCAGAGGAGTTTGCGCAGCGCCTGAAGGATGGTGTATTTTCAGAAGAGATGAAAAATCAATTCCTGCATATTCTGGAATATTATGGGCAGGATCCCTTTATAGTGCGTTCCAGCAGTATTCTGGAAGATGGATTTGGCAATGCATTTGCAGGTAAGTATGAGTCTGTTTTCTGTGCCAACCGGGGAACGCTGGAAGAACGCCTTTTGGAATTTGAAAATGCGATAAAGACAGTCTATGCCAGTTCCATGAGTATATCTGCGCTGGATTACCGAAAGAGGAGAGGTCTGGATAAACGGGATGAACAGATGGCGCTTCTGGTGCAGAGAGTATCGGGATCTTATTATGGGTCGTATTACATGCCGTGTGCGGCAGGTGTGGGATATTCCTACAGCCCTTACAAATTTCTGGAACAGATTGATCCAAAGGCAGGAATGCTCAGGCTGGTTATGGGACTTGGAACGTCAGCAGTAGACCGCACAGAAGGGTCTTATCCACGTTTGGTCAGCCTGGATATGCCACAGGCAACAAGCTGTAATACCATTGCAGAAAAACATCAGTTTTCTCAGCGTAATATAGAGGCGGTGGATACAGCCATGCACTGTGTGAGACAACTGGATTTGAAACAGATCGAGCCGTTACTTCCGGGATATCTTGGCAATATTCTGTTAGATCATGATTTTGAAGCGGAAAGATCCTTCCGGGAAAGGGGGATCAACCGGTCGATTCGTTTTATTTCCTGCAGCGGTATTGTGAAAAATGAGATATTAATGAAGCAGATACAGGCAATTATGCAGCTCATTCAGAAGGAATACGAATATCCGGTAGACATTGAGTTTACCGTGAATCTCTCGGAAACAGGAGAATATTCCATAAATCTGCTGCAGTGCCGCCCGCTGCAGGTATTTAAGGATACCGGAAAAGTGCAGATCCCAGAGCACATTCCAGAAGAAAACATCATTCTGGAGAATGTACATTCTTCCATGGGGTTATCCAGAAATGTAAAAATGGATCTCATTGTTCTGGTGGATCCGATTGCTTACTATCAAATGCCTTATGCAAAAAAGACGAATGCAGCACGCCTGATCGGAACAGTGAACTGGAAAAATAAAGGACAGAATAAGCACATGCTGCTGATGGTTCCAGGACGGATAGGTACTTCTTCACCGGAACTGGGGGTACCGACTACATTTGCGGATATCAGTGAATTTGAAGCTATCTGTGAAATTGAAGAGAAAAAGGCAGGATATAATCCGGAGCTTTCTTATGGAAGCCATATCTTTCAGGATCTGGTGGAGGCAGAAATATTATATACAGCCATATTTTCCAACGAAAAGACCCTGCGGTTTGCACCGGAAAAACTGGCGGAATATCCGGATATTGTCAGTCAGTTCACAGAAGATCCCGAACTTAGACAGATCATGCATGTGTATGATATGAGCAGGGGATCCTGTGAATTATGCAATGATCTGCAGAGTGAAAGACTCATGCTGTATTTGCAATGAACATAATAAGGACATAAGGGAATCAGGTATTTTGGAATCATAAAAAGATTCAGTCCGATAAAAACCAGTGGAATGCTCCCAGATTTTCAATTCGTGCTATTTTCCGACTGTTCATGCCAGATCCATTGAAAAAAATCTCTCATTTTTT
Organism: Jingyaoa shaoxingensis; assembly: GCF_014385005.1. Classification (GTDB taxonomy): domain Bacteria; phylum Bacillota; class Clostridia; order Lachnospirales; family Lachnospiraceae; genus Marvinbryantia; species Marvinbryantia shaoxingensis. Next base: position 42,908 of record NZ_JACRSZ010000009.1, read on the forward strand.
ATAATGGGGATATACCAAGCAATACAGGAGGAAATGACGATGAAGAGAAGAACCATCATGCTTGCATTACTCGCGTGTATGTTTACTGCAGCACCGAATGGAATGATAAAGGCAGAAGAAATACAGACTGGGGAGAATAATGTGGCAGAAGTGCCGATAAAAGCACTTGCCCCGAAAACAATGGATGAAAATCCATATATGGGAAGGAATGATGCCAATATTCATCATGATGGATATAATTCGGATACAACCGATGCAGTGCTGCCGGTAGATATCTATTCAGAAATCAATGTTTCTTATGAAAAAGTAAATCCAAATGCATCACCGGCCATCTTTTTTGACTCTTATGGGCATGCTGTAGTCCCGTTTCAGGGAGGTCTGGCAATCCGTGATATCAATGCGGATGAGACACAGACAGAAGGGTATTTTTCACCGAAGCAGAACGATGGAGGAGAGTATCGGATACAGAGTTCCTATTCATTTGTAGACGAGAGCAACCGGCTGGTATGCCCGACAAGCAACAACCATGTGCTCATGCTGAAAGCAACAGATGAAAATGGAAATGTACTCCCGGAATTTGAAAAGGTTCTGGATATCGACATTAAGGCAGCGGCAGAAGCTGCACTGGGAAAAACACTGGATCAGAATCTTTTATCGGTAGTATTTGACTATGAGGGAAATCTCTGGTTTGCAACGGGAGGATTTCGGATCTATCCGGATCGGAAACAACAGGGAACCTTTGGGTATATTTCCCGTTCAGCCATTGACGCTATTTTAGATGGAGAAGAGACAGATCTGGCAGAAGCAGTCTTTGTATATGATCTGGAACCGGGTGAGGGTGCAGAAAACGGAATTGCAGCTTCTAAAGAAGGAGCAGTGATTCTCACCAATCAGAACTGCTATCTGCTGCAGGCGGATAACGGAGTGAAAAAAGTATGGCAGACTCCATACGAAAGCGTTGGGGCAAAAGACAGTAAAGAAGGCGATAAGACAACCGGCGGTGGACTGGCATGGGGCAGTGGCTGCTCCCCGTCACTGACCAGAGATCTGGTTATGTTTACAGATAATCAGGATCCTGTAAATCTAATGGCACTGGATATGAAAACAGGAGAAGTAGCAGACACATTACCTGTGCTGGATGAACTCCCGGAAGGAACACAAGTTTCTGTGGAGAATTCAGCAATTGTATATGACAACGGAGAAGGAACGGTGAGCACCATCATCTGCAACTGGTTTGGTGCAGGCAGTGCCAAACTGGCAGAAACAGACAGTGATTCTTCCATCCAGAGTTATGAAAATATCTATGATGTGAACTGGCTGAGACAGGGCAATCAGATGATTTTGCCTGGTGTAGAGCGTGTGGATACGATAAAAACAGACAATGGTTATGAAATGAAAAGCATCTGGTGCAGAAATGACCTGGCAGATACATCCATTTTGAAGTTGTCCACAGCAACCGGATATGTTTATGGATATGTGCAGGATCTGTCAACTGGTATGTGGCAGTATATCATGTTGGATTTTGAAACAGGTGAAACCGTATTTTCCATGGATGTTTCCAGTAAGCCGGGATATAACAATATGGCAATCGGAATGTATGCCGGAAACAGTGGAAATGCACTGTATTGTCCGACCGGTTATCTGGAACTGTTAAGACTGCAGGATCGTTTTGTATATCTGCCGGAAATGCTTTACCGCAAGGTAGATCTGGACAAGGCAATGCGTAATGTACTGAGTCAGGAAGCATTTGAGGCAGATGGCGGAGTGGGCAGTGTGGAAGGCTGGCTGAGCACCGTGACGGTGGAAAATGTTCATCCAAATACTACCGTGGCACTGAGAATGAAGGGACTTTCAGGAAGTACAGACAGTCTGAAGCTGTACGCTTATGATGTCGATAGTATTTTACAGGAAGTAGGATCTGAATTATGGCATATTCAGACAGAAGACGGAGAAGAACCAGATACCTTATCTGAAACGGAACTTTATGAAGTGCATGTGACAGTAGAAGATGGCGGAGCACTTGACCTAAGTAATATTGAAAAAGAGATAAAGATTTCTGTTGTACTGGGTTCTCAGGCGGTATAAAGTAATAAAATCCAATATATTTCTATTCTTGACATAAAAAATGGTTGTACTATCATCAAGATGGTTGATAGTACAACCATCTTGCTTTTTATGGAAGGAGAATTTGATGTGATACAAGAACAGTCATTTTAGGATAGCTGTTCTTGTTTTGTCTCTTGAAATCTGATAAAAGTGTGCTATACTGTTATTAACATATGTGAAAAACAAGGGGAGATTCATATGGCAAGACCTACAAAGAAAAGACGCATTTGTGGAAGACCGAAGTATTGCAGTTTTTCTGCCGGTTCTTATGAACAAAACCAGGAGCGTATTGTGATGAGCCTGGATGAATTTGAATGTATCCGGCTGATTGATTATGAGGGGATTACACAGGAAGAATGTGCAGAGCAGATCAATATGGATCGAACCAGTGTGACACTGATGTATGCAAGAGCACGGAAGAAGCTGGCAGAATGTCTTGTGACAGGAAAGGAGTTGCGGATAGAGGGCGGAAACTATGAGTTTTGCCCCGGTAATCTGGAATGCTGCAGACGCAGGATGACAGCAGGAAACCGATGTCTTGGAAGAATGAGTGAAGAATGGAGGAAGCAGAAAATGGTAATTGCAGTAACTTATGAGAATGGACAGGTATTTCAGCATTTTGGACACAGTGAATATTTTAAGATCTATGAGGTGGAGGATGGTAAAATAGTAAAGTCAGAAGTGTATGATACCAATGGACAGGGACATGGTGCACTGGCAGGATTCCTGAAAAATTATTCTGTGAATGTATTAATCTGTGGCGGTATTGGTGGTGGTGCAAGAACCGCACTGGCACAGCAGGGAATTGAGCTGTATCCGGGTGTAAGCGGAAGCGCAGATGAAGCGGTCAAAGCACTGATCGAAGGAAGTTTATCATACGATCCAGATACCGTATGTAATCATCACGGTGAAGGACAAGAGCATACCTGTGGTGAGCATGGATGCGGGAATCATTAAAAAAAGATGATAAAAACCTGTGAAATGACAGTTCAGAATGTCAGATCACAGGTTTTATGTTTTATCCAAAAAATCATGGGGAATAAGAACATTCTTGAATGGGATTTTAAAAAATATCGTATTGCATTGGCGTGATATTGTAGTAAAATAAAAAACTGAGATTAACTTTTGGAGTGAGGATCTATGACAAAAGATTTAACTACCGGAAAGATCATGCCGATTCTGGTGAATTTTACGGTACCGCTTGTTCTTGGCAATCTGTTTCAACTTACTTATAATGCGGTAGACAGTATTATTGTGGGGCAATTTGTTGGAAAAGAAGCTCTTGCAGCAGTAGGAATCTGCAATCCGATCAGTACGCTGATGATTTTGTTCCTAAATGGGTTGTGTATGGGAGCCAGTATTCTCATGGGTATCCAGTACGGAGCGAAGGATTATAAGACGCTGCACAGACAGATCAGTACCACGATGCTGTCAGGTATGATTTTTTCTTTCATTTTGACCTTATTTTGTGTGATTTGTGCCACACCGATCCTGCATCTGTTGCAGGTAGATCCATCGATTATGGATATGACAAGACAGTATCTGCGGATCATTTTCCTGGGACTGATGTTTACGTTCCTGTACAATTTCTTTTCCAGCACCTTAAGGGCACTGGGCGACAGCGCATCACCATTGTATTTCCTGATTATCAGTGCAGTGCTGAATATTTTTGGTGACCTGTTCTTTGTCATTGTATTAAAGACAGGAAGTAACGGATGTGCTGTATCTACCGTATTAAGTGAAGCACTCTGCTGTCTGTTCTGCATTATCTACATACAGAGAAAAGTGCCGATTCTCCGTCTGGGGAAGAAGTGGCTGGTATTTGATGTCAGTCTGTTAAAGAAAACGGTTGCTTATGGATGGGCATCTGCCATGCAGCAGGCAACGGTACAGATGGGAAAGATTGCGATACAGGCGCTGGTGAATACCATGGGTGTGTCAGTAGCAGCGGCTTTTGCGGTCGTGAACCGTATCGATGACTTTGCCATTACACCGGAGCAGAACATTGCACATGCCATGACTGCTTTGATGGCACAGAACAAGGGCGCAGGGAAGACAGACCGCATGAAAGAAGGCTTTCGGTGCGGCACCATACTGGAGCTTATTTATGGTGTGGCAGTTATGCTGATCTGCCTTCTTTTTGCCAGACCGCTCATGTCTCTGTTTGTAAAAGATGAAGAAGTAATCGGACATGGTGTGATTTACCTGCATTTGATTGCTGTGATGTATATTTTACCGGCAATTACCAATGCTATTCAGGGATTCTTCCGTGGAATCGGAGACCTGAAGGTGACACTGCTCAGCAGTTTTACCAATATGGGCGTGCGTGTGATTGCGGCAGCACCTATGATCCTGTTATGGAACTTTGGTATCGAAGCACTGCCATATTCCTATCTGGCTGGCTGGATTGCCATGCTGATTGTGGAGGCACCGCTGATGGTCAAGATTTATCGAAAATCCGGAAAAGGAGAATAGGAATGGAACTTCAAATATTAGATGTATTACAAACCATACATAACCAGGCTTTGGATACTATTATGTGTGCGATAACCCGTCTGGGAGATGCAGGAATCATCTGGATTTTACTTTGCGTTGTCCTGCTGATACTGCCAAAGACCAGAAAGACAGGAGTAGTTTTAATGGCTGCACTGCTGGTGGATCTGGTGGTCTGCAACGGAATTTTAAAACCACTGGTACACAGAATCCGTCCGTTTGATGTAAAGACAGGAATCGAATTGCTGATCAACCGACCGACGGATTATTCATTCCCGTCCGGACATACGGCAGCATCTTTTGCATCGGTGATGGCGCTGTATCTGGCAGGAGAAAAGAAACTTTGGATACCGACACTGGTACTGGCAGTCCTGATTGCCTTTTCCAGACTGTATTTGTACGTACATTACCCAACAGATGTACTGGGCGGTATGATAATTGGGATAGCGGCAGGAGCCATTGGGTATTGGCTGGTGAAGAAAGTACAGGAATTGAAGAATATATAAAGTAGAAAAGCAGGAGTTTACAAATGATAAAATTAACCACACTTTGTTATCTGGAAAAGGAAGATCAGTACCTGATGCTTCACCGTACGAAGAAGGAGCAGGATGAGAATAAGGATAAATGGATTGGCGCAGGCGGCAAGTTTGAATACGGAGAAAGTCCGGAAGACTGCCTGCTTCGCGAAGTAAAAGAGGAGACTGGCTATACGTTACATTCTTGGCGTTTCAGAGGGATCGTGACTTTTGTATACGGAGAAGATACGGTGGAGTATATGTGTCTGTATACAGCAGACAGATGGGAAGGGAAGCAAATAATCTGTACAGAAGGTGATCTGGAATGGGTGAAGAAAGAAGAAATCTGGAAGATGAACCTCTGGGAAGGTGACCGGATTTTTTTTCGGCTGTTGACAGAAGAGACGCCGTTTTTCTCTCTGAAACTGGTTTATAATATAGAAGGAACATTGAAACAGGCGGTGTTGAATGGAAAAAAACTGGAGCTGTTTGATATTTTGAATGAGGACGGTACGAAGTCGGGCATTGTCAGGGAACGGGGCGTGGCCCATCTGGATGGCTCACTTCATGCAACCGTACATATCTGGATTGCCAGGCCAAACGAAAAGAGCGGCTATGATATTTTATTGCAGAGGAGAAGCCATCATAAGGATTCCAGTCCGGACTGCCTGGATATTTCATCTGCAGGGCACATCAGTACCGGAGATGGTTTTCTGCCAAGTGCTATGCGGGAAGCAAAAGAAGAACTGGGTCTGACACTGGATCCTGAGAAATTGAAGGAGTTGGGATTCCATCGAAAGAAGTTCGAAGGAGAATTCTACGGAAGACCATTCCGGGATAATCAGTTAAGCAAAGTTTATCTTTATATAGAAGCAATTGATATTACAAAACTCACCCTGCAGGAGGAAGAAGTCTCAGAGGTAATCTGGATGGATTATCAGGAATGCAAAAAGGGAATACAGGAGAACACAATTAAGAATTGTATTTATCTGGATGAATTTGAACTGGTCGGAAAAGGACTGGGAATTGACGGATAAACCAAAGCATGAAAAATTAACCTCTTTTCAAAAAAACGGAAATAGGGTATGATGTTACATATTTGTGCGTTTCGGCAAAATATGTAACAGATACCCGTTGAGAACTTGCAATATGTGAAGAGGAGGATTTATGTTTGAAACAGTCATTGACGTAATCAACACGTTTCTCTACAGTAAACTGTTGATTGTGATATTAATTGGTTCCGGTATTTATTTTACGATCCGAACCAGATTCCTACAGGTTCGTTTGTTTAAGAACGCCTGCAGTGCGGTAATGGAGAAGCCAGAAGGAGAGGCAAGTGTATCATCCTTTCAGGCATTGATGGTTTCCACAGCATCTCGTGTGGGTACTGGAAACATCGTAGGCGTATCATCTGCCATCTGTATTGGTGGTGTTGGATCTGTGTTCTGGATGTGGGTGATTGCTATTATTGGCAGTGCATCTGCCTTGGCAGAGAGTACTCTGGCACAGATCTACAAGAAAAAAGGCGAAGATGGAGAATGCTATGGCGGACCGGCGTATTATATCGAAGCAGCTCTGCACAGCAGAGGACTGGCCATTGCTTTCTGTATCGCCATGATTCTGACCTATGCCTTTGGATTTAATATGCTGGCGTCTTACAATCTGCAGTCTACCTTTGCAGGAATGTCTTTTTATAATGCAGAGGTAACCCCATGGATCATCGGAGGTATTCTGGCACTGGTAACCGGATGGTGTCTGCTGGGAGGAGGTCACAGAATTGTGAATGTAACATCTACCGTGGTTCCATTTATGGGGATTGTATATATTCTGATATCACTTCTGGTGGTAGTATTAAATATCGGCCAATTACCGGCAGTTTTGGCACAGATCTTTGAAGAAGCATTTAATTTTAAAGCAATTTTTGCAGGATTTGCCGGATCTGCCATGATGCAGGGAATCCGCAGGGGACTGTATTCCAATGAAGCGGGTATCGGTTCTGCACCGAATGCGGCAGCATCTGCCAATGTATCCCATCCGGTAAAACAGGGACTGGTGCAGATGTTGTCTGTCTTTATTGATACACTGTTACTGTGCACTGCAACTGCCATGATGTGTCTGGTGTCCGGTGTGGCACCGGCAAAAGAGCTGCAGGGAGCACCGTGGGTACAGGCAGCCCTTCATAAGACACTGGGATCTTTTGGACCCTATTTTATTATGATTGCCATGGTATTATTTGCATTCACCACATTACTGGGTAATTGTTTTTACTGCGATAATCTTCTGACTTATATTCACAAAAAGCGGCCGGGTAAGGAGTTCATGACAGGATTTCGGATCGTGTCTGCTCTGGTAGTATTCCTGGGAGCAGGAATGGAAATGACACTGCTGTGGCATATTTCCGATGTACTTATGGGTGTAATGGCGCTGATTAATATTCCGGTGATACTGATCCTATCCAATACCGTATTAAAGGCATTAAAAGATTATGAGACGCAGGTAAAAGAAAAAAAGAACCCGGTATTCTACAGCAGGAATATTGATTTAAAGCAAAAAACAGATTATTGGAATTAAAAAATATGAGGACTTCTACAGGTATCAGAGTCTGCAAGAAGTCCTTTTTGTCATCCTGCAAAAATAAAAGGTTTTATATGGAAAAAACTTGCGAAAAATGTCAGATTATAGTAAATTGAAAGACAGGGCAATTTAAGGATATGAGAACGAAAGGAAAGAAAAATGGAATTATTTGTAACAGTTATGAACGCTGTGAATGACATCATCTGGCATCCGGTGATGTGTGTGTTCCTGATGTGTGCAGCGATCTGGTTTACGGTTCGTCTGCGAGGCATTCAGGTACGCAGGTTCAAAGACATGGTAAAATGTCTGGTAGAAAAGGGTGACAATAAAAAAGATACTGGTCTGTCAGCGTTTCAGGCATTCGCGACCACAGTAGGGGGAAGAGTCGGTACCGGTAATATTGCAGGAACTGCAACAGCCATATTTATGGGAGGTCCTGGTGCATTATTCTGGATGTGGGTAACTGCGATCCTTGGAGCATCAACAGGTATTGTGGAATGTATTCTTGGTCAGGCTTATAAGACCAGAAACCTGGGAGAACTGACCGGTGGTCCGGCTTATTATATGTCGAACGGTATCAAAAATAAAAAGTTTGGAAGAGCGTTGGCAGTATTGTTCTGTATTGCTGTTTTCATTGGACCTGGATTCCTTCTTCCTGCTATGCAGACGCAGACAGCAGCTACTGCGATTAAAGGAGCGTTTGGAATTCCGTTTATCGTAGTTGGAATTGCTATGGTGATTATTGTTGGTGTGGTAACGATGGGAGGAATCAAGCGTATCGGACGGGTAGCAGAAGTTCTGGCACCGATTATGTGCGGAATTTACTTCTTTATTACCATTGTTATCTTTGTAATGAATTATAAAGAGATCCCGGGCATGTTTGGTTCTATTTTTGCCAGTGCATTTGGAAAGAATGCTGTATTTGGCGGAATCGTAGGATCCGCAGTGGCATGGGGAATCAAGAGAGGATTCTTCTCCAATGATGCAGGAAACGGAATGAGCCCGCTGATTTCTGCAACTACGGACACTTCTCATCCGGTAAAACAAGGACTGGTACAGGGACTGTCGGTTTATATCGATACACTGCTGGTATGCAGTTGTACCGGATTCTGCATTCTGCTGGCAGGTACTTATAATGTAGCAGCAGACGGAACAGGAGCAGTGCTACTGGTAGAACAGGCACCAGGCATTCAGTATGGTATTTCCTTTATGCAGGAAGCACTGCGTGTATCGATTGGAAAAGCAGGAGCCATGTTCCTGGCTGTGATGCTGTTTATCTTTATCTTTACTACGATGCTGTCTTATTCTTATCAGCTGGAATCTACCTGCAGATATCTGTGGGGAGAGAATAAAGTGGTAGTAACCATTGTACGTATTTTATTCCTGGTGTTCTGCCTCTTTGGAATCCTTATCGATGGAGATACCATCTGGCCAATGGGTGATATCGGAGTGGGCTGTATGCTCTGGGTCAATACCTTCAGTATTCTGCTTCTGACACCACAGGTAATCAGAATTGTGAAAGATTATGAAAATCAGAAAAAAGCAGGGTTGGATCCTCTGTTTGACCCTGAAACCGTCGGAATTCAGGATGAAGCTAATGTATGGGGAACCTATGTAGAAAAGAAAAAGAACCGCGGAGACTACGAGAATCCGGATCTTGGTTATAACAAAAAGTAAATAGTTTATGAGATGGTTCTGTGGACGGTCCAGTGGAGTGTTCACAGAACTTTTATATTTTAACACTTGTATATTAGAAGAAAAAGCAGTAAACTGTGCTCGAAGTTGTTTAAGAAATAAGAAAGTGCAGCTGGGAGTACAAGAACTGTGATCAGAGACACCCGGCTCATTTATCGGAGGATAGAGTATGCGTAAAAAATCACATATAGCATTGGCAGGGTATCTGGTACGGGAGATGGATGATGCCAATATGCAGAAGCATTGGAAGGCATTTTATTTTGGATCCATACTGCCAGATCTGACGCCAAAGATGATTACTGACCCGCATGAGTTTGATTCATCTTATCTGGAACTGAAGAAGAAAATTGCAAAGCTGCTGTCTGAAGCGAGAGAACATGCCTGTAAGGAACGGACACTGTTCTGCAGACTGGGAGTGGTGATGCATTATTTGGCAGATTATTTTACGTTTCCGCATAACACTACATTTGGCGGGAATCTGAAGGATCACTGCCTGTATGAAAGAGATATGAAGCATGAACTGCGTGTCAGAATTCATACGGAAGAGGCCGTACAGATTTTTGAACATCAGCAGAAGAAGCAGAATCAGATCCGTACAGCGGCTCAGCTCTTTGATTATATCGAAGAAATGCATCGCACTTATTTAAAAAGAAGAGAGAATCTGGCAGATGACTGTCGCTGGATTATGGAGATGTGCTCCTGGGCACTGATTGGGTTAGTAAATATCATTAGTGGTTATGAAAATACTGCAACAGCGGTTGTAATTTAAAAAAGAATATGCTATAGTATAGAACATTAGAGGACAAAGGCGCTCTCGACAACGAGATAGCTTTGTCCTTTTTTATTTGCGCGAACAACGAGCCAAAGTCTGTGCTTGCACAAGACCTTGGCGACTGTCGCGACAACTTGAGAAACTAGTAAAGTGTGTTTCTCATAGTTTTTAAGAGAAGAGGAGAGAAAAAATGAACAAAAGTGTAAAAACAGCAGCAGGCGTCATGTGTGCAACCGCTATGGTAATGGCAATGAGTAACAGTGTATTTGCAGAAGATGCAAAGACATTAAAAGTGGCAATGGAGTGTGGCTATGCACCATATAACTGGACACAGCCAACAGACGAGAACGGTGCAGTACAGATCTCAGACAGTACCGAATATGCATACGGATATGATGTTATGATGGCAAAACATATTTGTGAAGAACTGGGATATAATCTGGAGATCGTAAAAATGGACTGGGATTCTCTGGTACCGGCCGTTGTATCCGGAACGGTTGACTGTGTTATCGCAGGTCAGTCTATCACATCAGAACGTCAGGAAGTGGTAGATTTTACAGATCCATATTATTATGCATCGATTATTACACTGACAAAATCAGACAGTAAGTACGCAGATGCCAAGGGAGTAGCAGATCTGGCAGGTGCTACCTGTACATCACAGCTGAATACTATCTGGTATGATAATTGTCTGCCTCAGATCAAGGACGCTAATATCCTGCCTGCACAGGAATCTGCACCTGCTATGCTGGTAGCGCTGGAAGCAGATAAATGTGATATCGTAGTGACAGACCAGCCAACAGGACTGGCTGCATGTGTAGCTTACCCAGACTTTACATTACTGGATTTTTCAGATTCTGATGATCCATTTGAAGTATCTGATGAAGACATCAATATCGGCATTTCCCTTCAGAAAGGAAATACGGAACTGAAAGATGCTATCAATGGTGTTCTGGAAAAAATGACTGCGGATGACTATGAGGAAATGATGAACGAGGCAATTGCTGTTCAGCCGCTTTCTGACGCAGAATAAAGGAGCGTGTTACTATGCCACAGGATTTTTGGGGCAGAGTGATTTATCTGCTTCAGACAAGAGGAAGTTCCTATGCGATGGGAGCGTTAAATACCATGATCATTGCTCTGGTCAGCACATTTATTGGCTGCGTGATCGGATTTGCAGTGGGTATTGTCCAGACGATACCAGTGAGTAAAAAGGATTCTGTCTGGAAAAAGGGAATTTTAGGAATTATCAAATTTATCTTAGGCGTGTATGTAGAAGTTTTCCGTGGAACACCTATGATGGCGCAGGCCATGTTTATTTACTTTGGATCTTCTGCTGTATTTGGTATTAATATGTCTATGTGGTTTGCTGCATTCTTCATCGTATCGATTAATACAGGAGCTTATATGGCGGAGACAGTCCGCGGAGGAATACTGTCTATTGATGAAGGACAGACAGAAGGAGCAAAAGCCATTGGAATGACACATTTTCAGACCATGCTGTATGTAATACTGCCACAGGCTCTGAGAAACATTATGCCACAGATCGGCAATAACCTGATTATTAATATCAAGGATACCTGTGTACTGTCTGTCATCGGTATTGTAGAGCTGTTCTACGCAACCAAGAGTGTGGCAGGCGCATTGTATACCTATTTTGAATCTTTTGCCATTGCGATGGTGATCTATTTTGTGCTGACCTTTACCTGCTCCAGGATTTTACGTCACTGGGAAAAGAAGATGGACGGCAGTGACAACTATGATCTGGCAACGTCAGATACACTGGCACATACCAGTGGCATGTACAGCTACAGCAAGAAGGAGGAGAAGGACGAATGAGCGAAGAAGTTATAAAGGTGAATCATTTAAGCAAGTCCTTCGGGAAACATGTGGTTTTGCGGGATATTGATTTTTCCGTATCCACAGGGGATGTGACCTGTATTATAGGGGCATCAGGATCCGGCAAATCGACTCTGCTGCGCTGTATGAATCTGCTGGAGACACCAACTACCGGAGAGATCCTCTATCATGGCAAAAATATTGCCGACGGACGTACGGATGCGGCTGGATACCGGGCAAAGGTAGGTATGGTATTCCAGAGCTTTAACCTGTTTAACAATATGACGGTTTTGCAGAACTGTATAATCGGACAAACCAAGGTTATGAAAAAAGAGAAAGAAGCAGCAAGGACAAGTGCTCTTTCATATCTGGAAAAGGTAGGCATGGCACCTTATATCAATGCCAAGCCACGTCAGCTCTCCGGTGGACAAAAACAGCGTGTGGCAATCGCCCGTGCGCTGGCTATGGAACCGGAAGTGCTGCTCTTTGACGAACCAACGTCCGCATTAGATCCTCAGATGGTAGGAGAAGTGCTGGATGTTATGAAACAGCTGGCAAAAGAGGGACTGACTATGATCATTGTTACCCATGAGATGGCATTTGCAAGAGATGTATCCAATCATGTGGTGTATATGTCAGATGGAGTAATTGAAGAGGAAGGAGATCCTCATCAGATCTTTACCAGCCCACAGAGTCCGAAAACAAAAGACTTCCTCAGCCGCTTTATGCGAGGTTAGAAAAAAAGCTTGACAGATCCTATAATCAGGATTAGTATAGGGAAAATAAAACAAAAGATAAAATGAAAAGGACGCAGGTGTCGAATAGATCGACATCTGCGCTCTTTTTTATTTTCAGAGGAATTACAGGATATAAAACATTGGAGGCAATATGGAAACAGAAAAACAGGAAGAATTGCTGAAGGTCAACAACCTGGCAATTTCATTTTATAACAAATCCGGGGAAGTACAGGCGGTTCGCGGAATCACCTATACATTACATAAAGGGGAAGTACTTGGGATTGTAGGAGAATCCGGAAGTGGCAAATCCGTTTCCAGTCACGGAATCCTGAGATTGACCCCGGACACCGGAAAAGTGAAAAGCGGAGAGATATTATTTCATGGAAAAGACATTCTGAAAATGTCAAAAAAAGAACTGCAGGAGCTGCGGGGAAATAAAATTGCCATGATTTTTCAGGATCCCATGACTTCACTGGATCCGCTGTTCACGGTAGAGTATCAGCTGGATGAATCTTTGAAAAAACACACAAAGCTGGATGCACAGGCAAGAAAAAAGAGGATGATTGAACTACTGAATCTGGTGGGAATCAATCAGCCGGAACGGAGAGTGAAACAGTATCCATATGAATTTTCGGGAGGTATGAGACAGCGTGTGATGATTGCCATGGCGTTATCCTGTGACCCGGAGCTGCTGATTGCAGATGAGCCTACCACAGCACTGGATGTAACCATTCAGGCGCAGATCGTGGAATTGCTGAAAGAACTGAAAGATAAGCTGGGAATGGCTATTATATTTATTACCCATGATCTGGGTGTGGTTTCTGAAATATGCGACAAAATTATTGTTATGTATGCAGGAAAAATTGTAGAAGAAGGAACCAGCAGACAGATTTTTTATGAAAGAAAGCATCCATATACCGAAGGTCTTCTGGCTTCTGTACCAAAGCTGGATACGGATTCCAGTGAAAAACTGAAGCCGATTAAGGGAAATCCACCGGATATGAGCTGTGTAAAACCAGGCTGTGCATTTGCACCCAGATGCGGATGTGCCATGCAGATCTGTGTAAGAGAAGAAGCACCGGAATGTGAATTGAATGAAACACATAATGTGTCCTGCTGGCAGATCATAAAAAAAGCAATGGAAGGGCAGGTGACAGCAAATGGAAAAGAATGAGATCCTGCTGGAAGTAAAAAACCTGAAAAAATATTATCCGGTACGTACCGGATTTGTTAAAAAAACAGAATTAAAAGCAGTAGATGATGTCAGCTTTTTTATTCGAAGAGGAGAGACTCTGGGAATTGTCGGAGAGAGCGGATGTGGAAAAACCACACTGGGAAGAAGTATCCTAAGACTGGAAGAACCGACATCCGGTGATATTCTTTATGAAGGAAATTCGATTATCGGTAAGAAAATGAAAGATTACCGTACAAAGATGCAGATTGTTTTTCAGGATCCGTATGCATCACTGGATCCGAGAAAAACAGTTTCGGATCTGATCGGAGAAGCTATGGATCTTCAGAATCTGTGTAGCAGCAAAGCTGAGAGGAAAGAACGAATTCTGGAACTGATGAAGCTGGTGGGATTAAATACACAGTTTTATAATCGTTTTCCTCATGAATTTTCCGGAGGACAGAGACAGCGTATCGGAATTGCCAGAGCACTGGCAGTGAATCCCGGATTTATCGTCTGTGATGAACCTGTTTCCGCACTGGATGTATCTATTCAGGCACAGATCATCAACATGCTGGAAGAATTACAGGAAACCAGGCAGCTTACTTATCTGTTCATAGCACATGATCTGGCAATTGTAAAGCATATCAGTGACCGGATTGGAGTCATGTATCTGGGACATATGGTAGAACTGACAGATGGAGAAGAACTCTACAGGACGCCGCTTCATCCATACACAGAGATGCTTTTATCTGCTATCCCGATTGCAGATCCGGATCTTTCCGCTGCAAGGAAACGAATCCGGCTGGACGGAGAAATTCCGAGTCCTTTGAATCCGCCGTCAGGATGTCCATTCCGCACCAGGTGCCCGAGGGCAGATGAAAAGTGTGCAGAATGTATGCCACAGTTGACGGAAGCAGTACCGGGACATTATGTGGCATGCCATCATGTATAAGGTGAGAGGAGAGAAGAAATGCAGACTTGGAGATATATGCTTAAACGAATTCTTCTGGCTGTTATCAGCATATTTGCAATTATAACCATTACATATTTTCTGATGAATCTGATGCCGGGAGATCCATTTATGTCAGAAAAAGCATCAGAAGAGAATCGTGCGATCCTGATTGCCAAATATGGACTGGATCAGCCGGTGTATGTACAGTATGGAAGATATCTGGAGAATCTGTTTCATGGGGATATGGGAACCAGTTATGTATTACAGAAAGGAAGGGCAGTAAAGGATATCATTGCAGAATCCTTTAAAGTATCCATGGGACTTGGTGTAAGAGCACTGATCCTTGCTGTGATCTGCGGTATTATTTTGGGATGTATTGCAGGACTTTGCAAAGACAAATTGCCGGATGCCATTATCCGTGTATTATCATCTGTCGGTATATCCATGCCGGGATATGTCATCGCATCCGCACTGATGATGCTGTTGGCAGTCAATCTGAAAATTTTACCGGTAAATTATAACAAACCTGGAGGATGGATTATGCCAATGATTACGCTGGCAATCTATCCGACATCTTATCTGACCAGGCTGACAAGGGCCAGCATTCTGGAAGTTATGAATCAGGATTACTTAAGAACAGAGCGGGCAAAGGGAATGTCTGAATTTGTGGTGGTATTTATTCATGCATTAAAGAATTCTCTGATTCCGGTTATTACTTATCTGGGACCACTGACTGCATCTATTCTGACTGGAGGATTTGTAGCAGAGAGTGTATTCAGTGTACCTGGACTGGGACGTTATTTTGTAAGTTCCATCAGCAGCCGGGATTACACTATGATTATGGGCGTCACCATTTTCTATTCGTCGCTGATTGTTATAATGAATCTGGTATGCGATATTCTGTATAAAATCGTAGACCCGAGAATACAGTTGGATTAAAGGAAGAAGTCATGAAGAATATATTAACCTTACAAAATAAAATTTTACCGGAAGATTTTGCACCGCTGGATGCAGATTATTTCAAGGAAGAAAGTCTGGATACTGAAGAAATCGGATACTGGAAGGCAAGCTGGATCCGTCTGAAATCCAATAAGATTGCCATGGCAGCACTGGTGGTCATTGTACTTATGTTTGTCTTTGCTTTTATCGGACCGATGTTGTCTCCTTATTCCTATGACCAGCAGGTTAGAGGAGACGAAGCACTCTGGCCGTGTATGTCACATCCTTTTGGTACAGACCGTCTGGGAAGGGATATTCTGGTTCGGTGTATGATTGGAACCCGTATTTCCATGATAGTAGGTTTGGTATCTGCAGTCATTGTTATGATAGTAGGAAGCATTTACGGAGCAATATCTGGTCTGGTCGGTGGAAAAACAGATATTATTATGATGCGTGTGGTCGATATTATCTATTCCGTACCGGAGATTTTGTTGATCGTAGTAATTAAGATGGTCATAAGTGAACCATTGCAGACATTGATTGACACTGTACCGATGTTTCATGGGCTGCAGAAGATTGGATCGGGTCTGATTGCGATCTTTATTGTATACGGATGTCTTTACTGGGTCGGCATGGCGCGTATAGTCCGTGGCCAGATCCTGCAGTTGAAGACACTGGATTTTGTAACAGCGGCAGAAGCACTTGGATGTGGAAAGGCAACCATGATCCGGGAACACCTCCTGCCAAACTGTATCGGGCAGCTGATTGCGACAGTGATGCTTCAGATTCCGTCAGCGATTTTTACCGAAGCATTTTTAAGCTATCTGGGAATCGGTGTTTCTGCTCCGATGGCAAGTCTTGGATCATTAACATCCGAGGCTTTGAACGGAATCACGACTTATCCGTACCGTGTCATTTTTCCGGCAGTACTGATCAGCCTGATCATTTTATCATTTAATCTGTTCGGAGACGGTCTGAGAGATGCACTGGATCCGAAGATGAAAAAGTAGATATATATCCGGAAACGGATTTATATAGTTTTGCAGAATTCTGCATGAAAAAAGGAGGAAGAATTGTGAGAAGAAGAAACAAAATGGCTCTGGCCGCAGCAGTAATTGGACTTACAACGATGGCATTTTCATCAGGAGTGTTTGCTGAAGATGCGGAAAAACTGGAGATTTCCGTAACCGGCGGCGGTGAGGATTCCATGCAGTTAAATACAGCAACCAGTGGCTTTTTAAATGGTCTGTCAGCACTGCGCCATTTGTATGAGGGCCTTTATAAACTGGATGCTAACGGAGAAGTTGTACTTGGCCAGGCTGCTTCTGTAGAGGAAAGTGATGATAAGCTGACTTGGACCTTTACGTTAAGAGATGATATTACCTGGTCAGACGGACAGGCAGTAACAGCAGGAGATTTCGTTTTTGCTTTTGACAATCTGGCAGCACAGGGTGGTGATTACTGTTCTCTGCTTTCCGATGTTGCAGAAAGCTATGAAGCACCGGATGATAAGACTCTGATTATTCATCTGAAGCAGCCATGTGGATACCTTCCATCGATTCTGGCATTCCCGTCTACCTATCCGGCAAGACAGGATTATGTGGAAGAATACGGTGATGCCTATGCAACCGATCCGGATAAGGCTGTTTATAATGGTCCTTATGAGATGACAGACTGGGCTCATGAGTCTGAAGTGGTCATGAAACTGAGAGATGACTATTATGATGCAGATAATATTGATGTGGGAACTATTAACTGGGAACTGATTACAGAAGAAAGTTCTGCACTGGCTTCTTTTGAAAGCGGTGAATATGTATATTCAGATCTTTGCCCAGATGAAGAAAAACCTCGTATGGAAGGAAATGGACTGACCTATACAGCAGGCAATAACAATTACTGCGTTATGTTTAATCTGGGTGATAAAGGCAATGATGTTCTGAAAGATGAAAAAGTCAGAGAGGCACTGTCCCTGACCATTGACCGTGAACGAATCATCAATATTCGTGGTTTAAATGATGAAGTTGGTGTGACACTGATTGGCCGTGGCTATACCAATGAAGAAGGTACAGATTTTGTAGATTACTGTGATCCATGGGAAGATGTAGATGCATATGAAGACAACTGTGAGACAGCAAAACAGCTTCTGGCAGAAGCCGGATATGAAAACGGAGAAGGATTCCCGGCGCTGACTTATATTGTCAACAACGACAGCCGTAAAGAGATTGCAGAATCCATCGTTAATGACTGGAAAGAAATCCTTGGTATTGATTCCATTACAGTGGAAAAAGTAGAGAACTTCTCTGCTGCAAGAAGATCCGGTGATTATGATATTGCATATTATGGATGGTTTATGGATTACACTGATCTGTCCAATATGTATGGAACCTTTATCAATACCGGTGATGCCAACTCTTTCTATCAGAGTGATGAATATGATGCAGCATACCAGAAAGCCATCAGCACAGATACACAGGATGCACAGTGGGAAGCATACAAAGAATGTGATGCCATTCTTGCAAAAGATCTGCCGGTATCTGTAATTCTCCATTCAATGAGTTCTTATCTGTTTGATGATAACAATTATGACGGACTGGTATATTCCTGCGGAAACTTTGTGTTCACTTATCTGAAAGCATTATAACAGAGACATCTCCCACCTCTAAACAAAGTGCAGGTGGTGGGTCAGAAGTGAGTCTTGAAAAAGACAGTTAATTGCCCCTGTGTGGGACATCGAAATAATAAATATGTGCAGCAAGCCATGACTGCGGGATCACCGTGGCCATGGCTTCACTGCATTCCTGAACTAATAGAAAAGAGGAATAAATTCATGAGAATACAGAAAATAGCCGTCGGATACATCAGTATCCCTCTGGTAACCCCATTTAAGACAGCGCTGCGTACTGTGGACAATGTCAATGACCTGATTGTGAGAATTACTGCAGATGACGGAACAGAAGGATTTGGCGAGGCACCGCCTACAGCTGTAATCACCGGGGATACCAAAGAGTCCATTGAAGCGGCAATCCGCTATTATATAGCACCGGCCATTCGGAACATGGATCTGGAAGATCTGCCGTCTATTATGGAAAAACTGGAACATTGCCTTGCAAAGAATACCAGTGCCAAAGCAGCAGTAGATATTGCATTGTATGATTTATATGCAAAAATGCAGAAAAAACCATTATTTCGCTTGCTGGGAGAGAAAAAATCAGATAAAGTAAAGACAGAACTGGAGACGGATCTGACCATCAGTGTGAATGATACGGAAGAAATGGTGCGGGACAGCCTGGCAGCTGTGGAGCAGGGATTCCGTATTCTGAAGATAAAGGTAGGAAAAGGTGGCAGCAAGGATGTAGAACGTATCCGTGAGATCCGGAATGCAGTTGGAAAAGATGTGGTAATCCGAGTAGATGCCAATCAGGGATGGACAAGAGAAGAAGCTGTATCTACTATCCGTGCTATGGAAAGGGAAGATCTGGGAATTGAACTGGTGGAACAACCGGTATCCTATCATGATTTCAAAGGTATGCAGTATGTAACTGCTAATGTAGAGACAAAGATACTGGCAGATGAGAGTGTTTTCTCTTATGAAGATGCAGTGCGTATTATGGAAGAGCGGGGAGCAGACCTGATCAATATTAAGCTGATGAAGACAGGTGGTATCCATGAAGCGGTCCGCATCTGTGATGCAGCAGAAGAACATGGTGTAAAATGTATGATCGGATGTATGCTGGAGAGCAAAGTATCTGTCAGTGCCGGAGTACACCTGGCAGCAGCCCGTTCCTGTGTTACCATGGCAGATCTGGACGGTCCTTCTCTTTGCAAGACAGATCCGTATGAGGGGGGACCCCAATTCATGGGTCCGAAGATTTATCTGCCGGAAGATCCGGGCATTGGCATTACAAAGGTTCCGGTAAGATTTGAGACAATTAAGTGACAGATAACCGGGGATAGCAGATAAGGCAGAAGCCTGAACAGGAGATCAGATATGGAAAAACAGTTTGGAATAATAACTGCGGAACATGCATGGATCCGGGGAGCGGCAGAAGGAGAAGATGGAAGAAACACCAGTGGTATTGAAGATGAAATCTTTTCCGGATGGGCAGTGAGGATGCTGGAAGAAGAAAATACAAAACAGTATGTCAAAGTGGAGACTCACTATGGATATACCGGCTATGTGAACCGCAGAGAACTGAAGAATATAACCAGAAAGGAACTGGTACAGTATCAGGATACAGAACGCTTCTGGCGTATTGGCATCAGTGAAGCAGATCTGTTGGATCAGCCCAGGGTGCAGGGGCTTCCGCTGGAACTGCTTCTGAAAAACAGTATCGTGGAACTTATGGACAGGGATGTAACGGAAGGATGGAGCCGTGTGCGAAGTGCGTCAGGCAAGACAGGCTATATTCATACAGAGAACCTGAAAAAAAGAAGGGACAGCGATGAATATCTGTTTCAGGAAGAGACAGAAAAAACAAATTATTTTCAGAAGTGGAAGAATTTATATGGAGAAGAAGAGGTATTACGCGAAAAACTGACAGACAGTGCCAGAGAGTTCCTCGGAACCCAGTATCGCTGGGGTGGAAAGTCTTCCCAGGGAATCGACTGTTCCGGCCTTGTTTTTATGAGTTACCTCGATCACGGTATTTTACTTTACCGGGACGCACAGATTCTGACAGAATATCCGGTAAAAGAAATTAGCAGAGAGCGACTGAAAAAAGGGGATCTGCTTTTTTTCCCGGGGCATGTGGCCATGTATCTTGGTGCAGAAAAATATATCCATGCAACCGGATATGTAAAAACACCTTATGTAACGATCAACAGCCTGCAAGAGACAGACCCGGATTACCGGCCAGATCTGGCAGAGAAAATAACAGGATATGGGAGTATATTTGCATGAGACAGTTTGAAACAAAAGAATTAGAATCTCTGGCAATGGAATTGCCGGAAGAGATACAGCAGTATAAGCTGGCAGGAGAATTTACAAAAGCACAGAAAGCCATCAAGAGATGGATGGAAAAACCGATAGCAGAAAGTTTAAAAGTCCGGCTCAGATATGAGCAGTATATTCTGGAGGAACTGCCGAAGGAATTTCCTTACACAAAAGAAGAGATCATAGAACTGTTTCAGGAAAAGATCCCTAATTTCTCAGACAAAGATTTGAAACGTATCGAGGAAGAGAACCTCGCCGAATGGATTTATCTAAATGGAGAGAAACACTATATACACAACCTTCTGCGCAATATCTGTGACAAAGACGAAGAAATACAGGAACGTCTGGGAATTTATGGAAAACTGACAGAAGATAAGAGACTGCTTCTGGCAAAAGTAAGAGAATTGCAGGAGAAAAAGACAGTGACAGAGAAGATTCATCTGCGCACTTCCATCCGGTTAAAGGATGAAGTTTTTCAGCCTGGTATGAAGATAAAAGTGCATTTGCCCCTTCCTGCACAGTGGTATCAGACATCGGAGATCGAGATTCTGGATCATGCAGCCGGAAAGGTTACCATAGATGATGAGAGATCCAGATACCGTTCCATCTGCTTTGAGGATACCCTGAAAGAAAACCGGACTTTTTATGTGGAATATCAGTATAAAGTACAGGCAGATTATATCGATCTGTGGGAGAAAAACAGTGAAATTCCGAAAAGAAAAGGCGAAGACTGGAAGCTGACAACAGAGGAACAGCAGGAGTACCTGTGTGAGCAGTATCCACATATCCGTTTTACCCCTTATCTGAAAGTGCTGGCAGAAGAGATTGTTGGCGATGAAAAACGGCCACTGGAGATTGCACGGAAGATTTATAATTATATTACTGAAAAGGTACAGTACTCCTATATGAAAGCATATTCCCTGATTCTGGATATTCCACAGTATTGTGCCAGAAATTTACGGGGAGACTGTGGGGTGCAGGCATTATTGTTCATTACCCTGTGCCGTATTTGCGGTGTTCCGGCAGGCTGGCAGTCAGGACTGTATGCCAATTCTGGATATGTAGGTCCTCATGACTGGGCCATGTTCTATGTGGAACCCTACGGATGGCTGTATGCAGACCCGTCGTTTGGTGGATCGGCATATGCGGTCGGGGACGAGAACCGGCGAAGATTCTATTTCGGTAATCTGGATCCATACCGCATGACAGCCAACCATGCATTCCAGCAGGAATTTGCAGTGAAAAAGCAATTTATGCCAATAGATCCATATGATAACCAGTCAGGGGAAATCGAGTCAGAGACAAGGGGATTTGCTTCTTACGAGATGGAAACGGAAAAAATATTTTTGAACTAAAAAGCAATCGTTACCAAAGACAGTGACTTCATGTAATTATGAAATCACTGTCTTTTTGACTGCACGAAAGTCTTTGGTCAGGGATGCTGATATATTTCAGGAAAATGACCGGAGGTATGATATCCCAGAACATAGCGGTCTCTGCCGCCATATTTGGTCATACGTTTCAGAATCTGGAAGCCTTCGCTTTGTACATTGCGAAGACTATATGTATTTGCAGGAGAAACTGTGGTGAGTACGAAACAGTCTGGATCCGGGGCTTTTGCATAAGACAGGCAGTGGGAGATCAGGGTGCGCTGTAGCCCATAACCACGGTAAGCGGAATCTACCACAATGGTGTCCAGTTTGGCACATCTTCGTACCGTATCTTCGTCCCAGCCAAGATCCCAGCCAAGATTATCGGAAGCTTTTTCAGGAAAGGCAAGGGATGCATAGGCAATGAGTCTGTCATGGTCATATGTACCGAAGATGACATTAGGTTCAGCCAGATAGGAAGCGTTTTCCTCACGGCAGGTGGCAACGAACAAGTCAGGACGCGGCATGGAGGCGCAGATCCGTTCCTGAAGATCCATGATATCGTCCAGATCTTCAGGGGTACACAGACGGATATGCGGTGTAAAATCAGATTTTTTCATAAACAAAAGCTCCTTTCAGTCAGTAATCTGTAACCAGTATAAAAAGAGAACGTAAAAAATGCAAATGATTATTTAAAATGAGTTTAATGAAAGAAATCGCGTGTTTGCATGACTTTTGGGCATCGAGAAATGTGTTGCCAGTCACGGAGTGAACAGTAACTCTTGAATTTTGATCTATAAGATAGTAATATAAAAAATAAAAACGATACGAGGTATTTACCATGAAAAAGAAGGTTGTCATCGCACTGGGACACAGCGCACTGGGAACAACATTCCCGGAACAGCAGGTGGCTGTTAAAGCTTCTGCAAAGGTACTTGCCGATCTGGTAGAAGAGGGCTGTCAGCTTATTATCACACACAGTAATGCCCCACAGGTTGGAATGATTCACACAGCTATGAATGAATTTGCACATTTTCACAGTGATTTTACCGGTGCACCGATGTCTGTCTGCTCTGCCATGAGTCAGGGATATATCGGATACGATCTGCAGAATGCACTTCGCAGTGAACTGGTAAAGAGAGGTATTTACAAGACAGTCAGCACCATTCTGACACAGGTCCTGGTAGATCCTTATGATGAAGCATTCTATCATCCGGTGAAAGTGATTGGACGTTATATGACAAAGGAAGAAGCCCAGAAGGAAGAAGCAAAGGGCAATTATGTAGTAGAAGAAAGCGGTGGACGTTACCGCCGTATTGTATCTGCACCACGTCCGAAGGATATTATAGAGATTGATGCCATTAATGCACTGGTAGATGCGGGACAGCTCGTGATCGCCTGCGGTGGCGGCGGTATTCCTGTTATGGCACAGGGTAATACCTTAAAAGGAGCCAGTGCGATCATTGAAAAAGATTATGCGGCAGGAAAGCTGGCAGAACTGACAGATGCAGATGTGCTGATGTTCATTACAGCGGACAAGCAGGTGGATATTGATATTGATACCGATCACCCAACCCTTCTTGGTTCCATTTCTGTAGCAGAAGCACAGAAGCATGTGGCACAGAACCAGTTTGGAGAAGTTGCCATGCTTCCGAAGATTCAGGCATCTATTGATTTCCTGACTCAGAAAGAAGGAAGAGAAGCCATTATTACCAACCTGGAACATGCGGCTGCAGCAGTAGCAGGAAAAGGCGGTACACATATCTCATAAAAATGTCCTATATGACACATAAAAGCCCGTTCAGAGGATAAGCTGAACGGGCTTTTTGCATAGTTTTGAAACGAATTACTCATTATAAATCAGTGCGATGAATACCAGATTTTCGTCAGTAGGATTCTCAAGAGAATGGGACTGTCCTACTTCGATATAACATACATCACCAGGTCCGACTTCGGTTCTGCTTCCGTCGTTATCTACGAAGATACCTTTTCCTTCCAGAATATAGTAAGGTTCTGTATTACCAACATGCTGGTGCCATCCGATGGTGCTGTGCGGATGAAGCACGATCTTGGCGAACATCTTTCCGTGACCGTTTAATTCTTCAGTGGATACAATATGATATTTTTCCAGACTGCCAGTTCCACCGGCAGGATTTTCAGCATATTCTACTGTTGTTTTTCTTACCATGATAGATCTCCTTTTCTGTTAATTAGTAATTCAAAATAGCCGTTCAGTACCTTTATACATACAGCTTTGAAGTGTAATTATCATATACTTTTTTCGAAAAAATAGCAAGTAACTTCAAAGGGGTTTTCAGTCATAAATCCTGACAGACCTCATATATTAACATAAGAGGTGGTGAGGATGGGAAACAGACAGGCACTGTTACATATTTTCCCGGGAAGTATCAGGGAAGTACTGGGAAGACTGAATCTGAATTATGAAAAATTACAGGAGATCCGGCTGAGATCGGAGAGGCCGATTGCCGTGCTGTGGGACGGAAAAGAATATTTTGTGAAGAAAAGCGGGGAAGCCACTGTGTACAGCGAGGATGGGTATTGCCCCGGCAGTCAGGAGATGGTACAGATCATGGAATATGTATCTGGCTATTCCATGTATGCTTTTGAAGAAGAACTGAGACAGGGATTTCTGACTATTCAGGGAGGACACCGGGTAGGAATTGCCGGAAAAGTCCTGCTGGAGAATGGAAAGGTAAAAAATATTCGCCATATCGCATTTATCCATATCCGTCTGTGTCACCAGATACCGGGCTGTGCAGATGCGCTGATGCCTTATCTGACGGAAAAAGAAAATGTATATCATACACTGATTATTTCGCCACCGGGTGCAGGAAAAACGACGCTGCTCCGTGATGTGATCCGCCAGATATCCAATGGAATACAGGGATGTGCAGGAAAGAACGTGGCTGTGGTGGATGAACGCAGTGAGCTGGCGGGCAGCTATTACGGAGTTCCCCAGAATGACCTGGGAATACGCTCCGATATTCTGGACGGATGTCCCAAGGCAGAAGGCATGATGATGATGATTCGTTCTATGGCACCGGAAGTGATTGCTGTGGATGAAATCGGGACAGAGGAAGACAGAAGTGCCATAGAGACAGCCAGCTGCTGTGGATGTAAGGTTCTTGCAACAGTACATGGCAGTTCGGTGGAAGATATTCAGAGGAATCCATGTATACAGAGACTATGCGAGGAAAAAACTTTTGAACGGTACGTGGTTCTGAACAGGGAGTATGGCAAAGGACACATTCAGGCTATATATGACGGTACATTCCGTAGACTCCTGTGAAGATTCTGGGTATGCTGCTGATTATTACAGCAGGGACTGCGCTGGGAAACAGTGCCGGAAATGATCTGAGAAAAAGATACCGGTCTTTGATGGAACTGAATCTGCTGATGGGATTTTTAAAAGGAGAACTCTGTTACGGAGCAGATCCGCTGGAAAAGGTATTTGAGCGGCTGTCCCAAAGAAGTGAAAGCTGTCTTGGTGTTTTTTTCAGAAGAGTATCGGAAAACATGAAGAGGCAGGAGAATATATCATTAAAGGAGATTCTTCAAGAAGAACAGGAATGGTGCCTGAGGGAGTCAGGCCTGACAGAGAGAGAACAGGAACAGCTGGTAAAGATCTGCTGTATTCTGGGACAGGCAGACCGGACGACTCAGAACGTGACACTGGAAGAATATCAGTACGAACTGCATCAGGAAGGGAACGATGCAGGAGAACAGATGAAACAGAAAGAGCATATGTACCGATGTCTTGGATTCATGGGCGGACTGTTTTTTGCGGTACTGTTGTATTAACGCCACTTTAGATGGAGGAACCGATGAGCGTTAATCTGATATTTAAAATAGCTTCGGTGGGAATTCTGGTATCTGTGATCTGCCAGGTTTTAAAACACGGCGGAAGAGAGGACCTGGCATCCCTGACATCCCTGACCGGGCTCATACTGGTACTGCTTTGGATTCTGCCTTATATCAATGAACTGTTTGATACCATAAAAAATCTTTTTGCACTGTAGCGGACAAAAACGTATCTGGAAAGGAGCGGTCATGAACATCATAAAAACGGGAATTCTGGGTCTGGCAGCAGTGATCTGTGCCATGACAGTAAAAGAACAGAAACCACAGTTTGCTGCGTTGGTCAGTCTGGCGGCGGGAATTCTGATCAGTTATAATGCTGTTTTCCGGCTGAAGACGATTTCTCAGCTTTTTGAGAACCTGACAGAATATACGGCAATCCGCAGTTCCTGGTTTCTGATTTTGATGAAGATTGTGGGCATCTCTTATGTGTCAGAGTTTTCATCCGGAATCTGCAAGGATGCAGGATATCATGCAATTGCAGGGCAGATAGAGGTCTTTGGGAAAGTTGCAATCCTGACAGTCAGTACACCGGTGATTCTGGCTCTGTTTCAGACAGTATCAGAATTCCTTGCCTGATATGAGAAGATATAGAATGAGGATGGGGCTGTTGTGCATCATTTTGTATGTCATGGCTGGCAGAGTGTATGCCCAGGATACACAGATGGAAACGTACATGGAAGAACTGAATATTCAGTCTGTGCAGCAAAGTGTGGATGAGATGCTGCCACAGGATCATCTGGATATTCGGAATATGATCTTGCAGCTTTGTCAGGGAAAGCTGCCGTTTTCGCTGGATAATATATGGAAAATAATGGAAAATACACTGTTTTCGGAAATGAAGAAACAGAGGACAAGAATTGTGCAGATTCTGATTCTGGCAATTACGGCCTCTGTTTTTTCAAGTCTTATGGGAGCATTTTCTGAGAGCAAAATACAGGAAATTGCCTTTTATATGGTGTATCTGCTGCTTTTGACGCTTTTACTGGAAAGCTTTGGGGAACTGAGCCGGGTATCGGAAAAGACTATGGGGAATATTCTGGAATTTATGCGGCTTCTTCTGCCTGTGTATCTGCTGGCAGCGTCACTGGCAGCCAGGCAGCTTACGGCAGTGGGATTCTATGAGGTAACGTTATTTTTGATTACCATGGTACAGAGTCTGATCCGGTATGTACTGCTTCCGGGCATCAACTGCTATGTAATGTTTGCCATGTTAAACAATGTGACCAGGGAATCTTATCTGTCCAGAATGACAGATTTGTTGAAGGATGTGGTAAGCTGGACGTTAAGATCTCTGTTTGCCTTGGTAATCGGTGTACAGACCATACAGAAACTGATTTTCCCGGCACTGGATACCATGAAAAATTCTATCTGGATCAAGGCAGGAGGTGCCATCCCGGTAGTGGGAAATACCTTAAGCGGTGTAACAGAAACGATTTTAAGTACGGCAGCGGTATTGAAAAATGCAGTGGGAGCAGGAGGTATGCTGGTGCTGTTGTATATCTGTATCCGTCCGGTGCTGCGGCTTACGATCTGCCTGCTTCTGTATAAACTGGTCAGTGCGGTGATACAGCCGTTGGCAGATCCCAGATTTGCAGAGTGTATTGACAAAATGGCAGATGCAGTAGCACTTTTGCTGATGGCAGTGGCAGTGACCGGAGTCATGTTTTTCCTCACCATTGCCATTGTGACAACTGCGGGAGGCGTAGTATGAGTGACTGGCGAGAATGGCTGAAACAGATGGTATTCTGTATCTGTTTTCTGGAACTTCTGTATCAGATTCTTCCTGGAAAAAACTGGCAGAAATATCTGAAATTTACCGGTGGGCTGGTCTTTGTACTGGTACTGTTTCAGCCGGTGTTACAGATCTTTTCTTTTGAAGGCAAGCTGGAACAGGCAGTCTGGAAGTGGCAGATCAAAGAAGAGAGTATGCAGCTTCAGGAAGCCCGGAAAGAACTGGAGGAACTTCAGAATGAGCAGATCCGTCAAAGCTATTGCAGAGAACTGGAGAGACAGATACAGGAAAGAACGGAATACTATGGAGGAAAAGTGCAGAGGGTACAGGTTACTCTCAGCCAGGGGGAGAACATGCAGATGGAAAAGATGGAAGTATATCTGCTGGAGAATCCAAAAGGGAAAAACAGACTGAGAGAAAATCTTGCGGCGTCCTATGACTTGCGTCTTTCACAGGTACAGATTAGTGTGGCAGGGAATAAATAACAGAATAGAACAATCGTGAAAAAGGAGGAAGGAGGCAGAAAATCAAGTGATACCGGTAAACTGGAGGGAAATCAGGAAAGAACACTGGATCGTTTTGCTTCTGGCGGGCATACTGATTATGACCGTAGTTTTTCCATCGAAGAAAGACACTGACATACCGATAATGACAGAGTCGGATACGACGGATTCAGAAAGCCCGGCGCAGGAAATACAGCGGTATGAAGAAAAACTGGAGACATTACTGGGACAGATGGAAGGTGCAGGGCAGGTAAAAGTGATGATCACCGAATCGGTCAGCCGGGAAAATGTGGTGGAAAAGGACACACCTTATACGATTCAGATGAGCCAGAACGGCAGCGATGATGAGAATGGAACAAAAAGCCAACAGGAAAACAGGGAAGAAACTACGGTATATGAAAGAGATGACCAGGGGAATGAATCTCCCTATGTGAAGAAGTCACTGGCACCTCAAATCGAAGGGGTACTGGTTCTGGCCCAGGGCGGTGACAATGCGGTAGTAGCCGCGAATATAACCGAGGCAGTTATGGCATTATTTGGTATTGAAGCGCATAAAATCAAAGTAATGAAGATGATGTATTAAAGGAGGAAAAAAGGTGAAACATATGGTAAAGAAGAACCAGATGATTATCACCGCTCTGGCAGTGATGATTGCGGTGGCGGGGTACTTGAACTATTCGGGAACACAACTGGAAGAGGCTGTATCCAGACAGACATCCCAGGAAGAACAGGTACTGGTGGAAAATGGTTATGACGTGACGCAGGAAGGGGAAGTAACGGACACACCAGGAGAAGCGGTACTGACCAGTGTAACCGGTTCAGAGTTTTCCGCATCCGCAAAACTGACAAGAGAACAGCTTCGTGCCCAGAATAAAGAGGCCTTGATGGAAGTGATCAACAATGACACCATTGCCGAGGAGCAGAAACAGACTGCAATCGACAGCATCACGTCTCTTACCGACATAGCGGAGCGCGAAGCGGCAGCGGAACTCTTGTTAGATGCAAAAGGGTTTGAAGACAGTGTGGTAAGCATTACGGATAACAGTGCCGATGTGGTGATCAACATGGCTGAGATATCCGACAGTCAGAGAGCCCAGATAGAAGACATTGTGAAGAGAAAAGCAGAAATACCGGGAGAAAACATTATTATCACTCCGGTGAGTGCGGAATAAGAGAATACAGGAAAACGTGGAGCCGCCTTGACAGCGGCTCTTTCCTCTGGTAGAATTTACGGGTTAAGATGATTATAGAGTGAATTGCCGGACAGGATTGCAGAGATGCGCAGAAGAAGTATGTCATGCATTGCATGACGCGCATCTCGCAGCAAGAATGCCGAGGTATTCTTGAATATGGAGGAGAAGAAAGTGGCAGATATTACAAGTGAGATAAAAAAACGAAGAACCTTTGCGATTATATCCCACCCGGATGCAGGTAAAACAACATTAACAGAGAAATTTCTGCTTTATGGAGGAGCCATCAACCTTGCAGGATCTGTAAAGGGAAAGGCAACTGCCCGTCATGCAGTATCAGACTGGATGGAGATTGAGAAAGAAAGAGGTATTTCTGTCACATCTTCTGTTCTTCAATTTAATTACGATGGCTATTGTATCAACATTCTGGATACGCCGGGACATCAGGACTTCTCAGAGGATACCTACCGTACCCTGATGGCGGCTGACTCCGCAGTTATGGTTATCGATGCTTCCAAGGGTGTAGAGGCACAGACCAGAAAGTTATTCAAGGTATGTGTCATGCGTCATATCCCGATTTTTACCTTTATCAACAAAATGGACCGCGATGCCAATGATACCTTTGAACTGTTGGATGACATTGAGAAGGAACTGGGCATTGCCACCTGTCCGATTAACTGGCCGATTGGTTCCGGTAAGGAATTCAAGGGCGTATATGAACGTGGAAGCAGAAAAGTAACGATATTTAAGGATACCGAAAAAGGAACAAAAGAAGGTATGGCAGAAGAGATCTCTGTGGATTCACCGGAACTGAAGGAATTCGTGGGAGAAGACCATTACGGACAGCTTATGGATGAGATTGAACTGCTGGACGGAGCCAGTGCAGAATTCGATCAGGAGCTGGTGGACAAGGGAGAACTTTCTCCTGTATTTTTCGGATCTGCTTTGACCAACTTTGGTGTGGAGATCTTCCTGAAGCACTTCCTTCAGATGACTACATCACCACTTCCGCGTGTGGCAGATATCGGTGTGATTGATCCGATTAAGGAAGATTTTTCTGCTTTTGTATTTAAGATTCAGGCGAATATGAATAAGGCGCACAGAGACCGTATTGCCTTTATGCGTATCTGTTCAGGAAGATTCGATGCAGGCATGGAAGTATATCATGTACAGGGCGACAAGAAGCAGCGTCTTTCCCAGCCACAGCAGATGATGGCACAGGAACGCCATGTGGTAGATGAAGCCTATGCGGGAGATATTATCGGTGTGTTTGATCCAGGCATCTATTCTATTGGTGATACCATCTGTATGCCAGGCAAGAAGTTCTGTTATGAGGGAATCCCGACATTTGCACCTGAACATTTTGCAAGAGTGCGTCAGGTGGACACCATGAAGAGAAAGCAGTTCGTAAAGGGTATTACCCAGATTGCCCAGGAAGGTGCTATTCAGATTTTCCAGGAGTACAATACCGGACTGGAAGAGATCATCGTTGGGGTAGTTGGTGTACTGCAGTTTGAAGTACTGAAGTACCGTCTGGAAAATGAATACAACGTAGAGATCCGTCTGGAAAATCTGCCTTACGAGCATATCCGCTGGATCGAAAATGAAGATTTTGACCTGAATAAGCTGGTAGGTACTTCCGATATGAAGAAGGTGAAAGATATGAAGGGCAATCCATTGCTGATCTGGGTAAATTCCTGGAGCATCGGCATGACACTGGACCGTAACCCGGGATTAAAACTGGCTGAATTCGGACGCCAGTAGTTCTCACGTTCGACTTGAAAAAGACAGGAAAGTTTGTTATACTGAGTGTTAGAATTGATTAGGAGTGCCTGATTCGATTTGTGAAGATACAAAAACAGGTACGATCAGGAAACACCGCGAAGGAGGTCTCCGGTATGGGAAAAGAAGAAGTTCAGAAGAATTATACAGTGAGCAGCATTGACGGAATGGGTCAGGTTCAGATATCCAATGAAGTAGTGACAATTATTGCAGGACTGGCAGCCACAGAAGTAAAGGGTGTGGCAAGCATGGTTGGCAATATCACCAACGAACTGGTGAGCAAGCTTGGTATCAAGAATCTTTCCAAGGGAGTGAAGATTGCCATTGAGAATGATGCGGTGAGTGTAGATCTTGCGCTGAATCTTGATTATGGCTACAGTATTCCAAAGACCTGCGAAAAGGTTCAGGAAAGAGTGAAGACCGCCATTGAGAGCATGACAGGTCTTACAGTGGAGAATGTAAACATTAAGATTGCCAATGTGACAATGGAGAACGGAAAATAAATACGTTGCGGTGGCAACCCACCGCAGGTGGAGAATCCTGCATGCAGGATTCTTTTTCTTATCAGAGAATTAAAGGAGTGTAAGATGAGCAGAAGAGAAATTCGGGAACATATCTTTAAGTTATTATTTTTACTGGAATTTTATAAGGGAGAAGAACTGAACGAGCAGGCAGAACGTTATCTGGATGAAGTAGAAGAAGCAGTGCCTACTGAGGAAGAAGCAGCTTATATCCGTGACAGGTTCCACAAGATCGAGGAAAAGATTGAGGACCTGGATAAGATGCTGAATGAAGCATCCAAAGGATGGAAGGTAAACCGTATGTCCAAAGTGGATCTTGCTATTATGAGACTGGCTGTTTATGAGATGAAGATGGATGAAGACATTCCGGTTAAAGTTGCAATCAATGAAGCAGTGGAACTGGCGAAGAAGTTCGGCGGAGATGATTCACCGGCATTTGTAAACGGTGTACTGGCAAAACTGGCAGATTAGTCAGAAGAATTTATGGGAAACATATATACCATCAGGCAGGTAAACCGCTATATCAGCAACATGTTTACCCAGGATTTTATGTTGAACCGGATCTATGTGAAGGGAGAAGTGTCCAACTGTAAGTACCATACATCCGGTCATATTTATTTTTCACTGAAGGATGATTCAGGAAGTCTGGCATGTGTCATGTTTGCGGGCAGCAGGAACGGATTGAAGTTCCGCATGCAGAACGGACAGAGCGTGATTGTACTGGGAAGCATCAGTGTGTATGAGCGGGACGGCAAATATCAGTTATATGCAAAAGAGATCGTGCTGGATGGCATCGGTCTGTTATATGAGAAGTTTCAGGCACTGAAGCAGGAACTGGAGGATATGGGGATGTTTGCCCCGGAATATAAGCAGCCGATTCCTGCTTTTTCCAGACGTGTGGGGATTGTAACAGCACCGACTGGTGCGGCAATTCGGGATATCATGAATATTTCCTATCGTCGTAACCCTTTTGTGCAGCTCATATTATATCCTGCGCTGGTACAGGGTGAAGGCGCAGCAGACAGTATTGTGCGCGGCATCGAGATCCTGGATCAGAGTGATGTGGATGTAATTATCGTAGGAAGAGGCGGCGGTTCCATGGAGGATCTGTGGGCATTTAACGAGGAAAAAGTGGCAAGAGCCATTTTTCAGTGTAACACGCCTGTCATATCAGCGGTAGGGCATGAGACAGATTTTACCATAGCGGACTATGTGGCGGATCTGCGGGCACCTACACCATCTGCTGCGGCAGAACTTGCGGTGACAGATATGTTTGGGATTCAGGAACAGTTACAGAAATGGGAAGAACGATTCCAGACACGTATGCGAGACCGTATCGAGGACGGAAGAAGAGAAGTACGTCATCTTCAGGCAAGGATGAATGGCTTGAGTCCACAGAACCAGATCAGGGAAAAGTACCAGATTCTGACGGAAAAAGAGGAGAAGCTGCAGTATCTTATGAGCCAGGTGCTGAAGAATAAGCGGCATCAGATGCTGTTGTATGCAGAACGTATGAAGGGACTCTCTCCGCTGGACAAGCTGAGTCAGGGATATTCCTATACTGCAGATGAGAAGGGACACAAAGTGACCGAAGTGGATCAGGTGCGGGAGGGAGATCTGCTTCAGATCTATGTCTCGGACGGACAGATTCAGGCAGAAGTAAAAGGCACTAAGAAAGCAGATAAGTGAGGCTGATGATGGAACAGGACAAGAAAAAAGAAGATCTCACACTGGAAGAATCTTTTGAAAAACTGGAAGAATTACTTTCCATTCTGGAAAACAGAGATACAACACTGGAGACGTCTTTTCAGACATACCAGGAAGGAATGAAACTGATTAAAAGCTGCAATGAGAAGCTGGATACAGTGGAAAAGAAGATGCAGATCATAAATGAGGAAGGTGAGTACAGTGACTTTCAGGGATGAGTTAACAAAAAGAACAGAAGAAGTACAGAAAACGGTATATCAGTATCTTCCGGAAGAGAACGGATATCAGAAAACCCTGCTGGAGGCAATGAATTACAGTATGATGGCCGGAGGAAAGCGTCTGCGTCCCCTTCTGATGCAGGAGACATATCGGCTGTTTGGGGGCAATTCACAGGTGGTTGAGCCGTTTATGGCGGCAATGGAGATGATTCATACACATTCGCTGATTCATGATGATCTTCCGGCAATGGATGATGACGAATATCGCCGTGGAAGAAAGACCACACATATTGTGTACGGAGAAGCAATGGCGATTCTTGCCGGGGATGGTCTGCTGAATCTGGCATATGAGACTGCCAGCAAAGGTTTTGAGATGGAACCGTGTAATCCAGCAGTGGGAAAGGCCATGGCAGTGCTGGCAAAGAAGACAGGAATTACCGGAATGATCGGAGGACAGTCTGTGGATGTGCAGCAGTCAGGCAATCCATTGGATCGAGGAATGCTGGATTTTATCTATCGTCTGAAGACCAGTGCACTGATTGAGGGTTCTATGATGATAGGAGCTATTCTTGCAGGAGCAAGTGAGGAAGAGACTGCACAGATCGAGCAGGTTGCTTCTGATGTGGGACTGGCATTCCAGATTCAGGATGATATTCTGGATATAACCAGCTCCAGCCAGGTGCTTGGCAAGCCGGTAAACAGTGATGAGAAGAATCATAAGACAACGTACGTGACCATGGAAGGACTGGAGAAAGCCAGAAGAGATGTGGAAGAGATCTCAGAGAGAGCAATTCATACGCTGGATCAGTTGAACAGAGAGAATCCATTTTTGCGCAGACTGATCCTGGAACTGGTCACCAGGGAGAAATAATATGATTTTGGACAGTATTCAAAGGGAAAATGATATACAGAAGATAGATAAAAAGGATTTGCCGAATCTTGCACAGGAGATCCGTGCTTTTCTCATTGAAAAGATCAGTGAAAATGGTGGACATCTGGGATCTAATCTGGGTGTAGTGGAATTAACGATGGCAATGCATCTGTCCTTTCATCTGCCGGAAGATAAGATGATCTGGGATGTGGGACACCAGTCTTATACCCACAAGATTCTGACCGGAAGAAGAGATGGATTTGATACTTTACGTAAGTATGGCGGTATGAGCGGTTTCCCGAAACGGAAAGAAAGTGCCTGTGATGCCTTTGATACCGGGCACAGCTCCACATCAATTTCTGCAGGATTAGGCTATGCCATGGCAAGCCAGCTTAAGGGAGATAACAATTATGTAGTTTCTGTTATCGGAGATGGGTCTCTGACAGGAGGCATGGCATGGGAGGCATTGAACAATGCATCCCGGCTGAAACGAAATTTTATTATTGTATTGAATGATAACAATATGTCCATCGCAGAAAATGTAGGAGGTTTTTCTGAGTATCTGAATCAGGTACGCACAAGAGAAAGATACCAGAATCTGAAAGCAGGAGTGGAAAATACTTTATCCAGACTGCCTGGCCGCGGAGAGCAGTTAATACGTGGTATTCGTAAGACGAAAAACAGCATCAAGCAGTTTTTTGTACCCGGCATGCTGTTTGAAGAGATGGGACTGACCTATCTGGGACCGTATGACGGACATGATATTGATCAGCTGTTGAGGGCATTTAAAGAAGCAAAGCAGGTAAACGGTGCAGTTTTGCTGCATGTCTGTACCCAGAAGGGACAGGGCTATGAACCGGCGATGCGTCATCCGGCCAGATTCCATGGAGCAGAGCCATTTGTGATTGAGACCGGTCTGCCAAAGAAAAAGAGAATCAAAGCCAATTATACAGATATTTTTTCTACCGTTATGCGGAAGATGGGAGACCGTGAGCCGGATGTAGTGGCTGTTACAGCAGCAATGCCGGACGGAACCGGATTGAAGCGGTTTCACAATATGTTCCCGGATCGTTTTTTTGATGTGGGCATTGCCGAACAGCATGCGGTGACCTTTGCCGCAGGACTGGCAGCTGCAGGACTGAAGCCTGTGGTTGCAGTTTATTCCTCTTTTTTGCAGCGGGCTTATGATCAGGTGATACATGATGTCTGCATTCAGAATCTGCATGTGATTTTTGCCATAGACCGTGCCGGTCTGGTAGGAAGTGACGGAGAAACACATCAGGGAATATTTGACCTGTCTTATCTGTCTTCGATTCCGAATATGACAGTAATGGCACCGAAAAATAAATGGGAACTTTCCGATATGATGAAGTTTGCAGTGCGTTATGACGGACCGATTGCCCTGCGTTATCCGAGAGGAGAAGCCTATGACGGACTGTCTAGGTTCCGTCTGCCGATTGAATATGGCAAATGGGAAACGATCTACGATGAGAATGAGATTGCGCTGCTGGCAGTGGGAAGTATGGTAAAGACTGCTGTAGAAGTGCGTGACCGTTTAAGACAGATGGGATATGGCTGTACGCTGGTGAACGCCAGATTTGTAAAACCACTGGATCAGGAAGCAATCCGTACCCTTCAGGCAGAGCATCAATTGCTTGTGACGATGGAGGAA
Organism: Jingyaoa shaoxingensis; assembly: GCF_014385005.1. Taxonomy (GTDB): domain Bacteria; phylum Bacillota; class Clostridia; order Lachnospirales; family Lachnospiraceae; genus Marvinbryantia; species Marvinbryantia shaoxingensis. The sequence continues at coordinate 79,085 of NZ_JACRSZ010000009.1, forward strand.
AATGTAAAAGCCGGCGGATTTGGGGAGGCAGTGCTGGATTATCTCAATGAGATAAAGAGCCAGACCAGAGCTATGGTAATTGCCCTGCCGGATGATTATGTAGAGCACGGAAATGTGGATCTGCTCAAACAGGAATGTGGAATTGATGCAGAGTCCATCATAAAGAAGATTGTAATAGAATATATAGGACTGACAAAATGAAAGAGAGATTAGATGTAATGATGGTACAGCGTCAGCTTGCACCATCCAGAGAAAAGGCAAAAGCCCTGATTATGGCAGGCTGCGTGCTGGTGGACGGAGAACGGGAAGACAAGGCCGGTACCATGTTTGCTGATACCGTAGAGATTACAGTAAAGGGCAATACCTTGAAATACGTCAGCCGTGGCGGCCTGAAGCTGGAAAAAGCCATGGCGAAGTTTGATATTACATTAAATGGAAAAGTCTGCATGGATGTTGGGGCTTCCACAGGCGGTTTTACAGACTGTATGCTGCAAAATGGAGCCGTTAAGGTGTATTCTGTAGATGTGGGATACGGACAGCTTGACTGGAAGCTGAGACAGGATCCAAGAGTCATCTGCATGGAAAAGACCAACATCCGTTATGTGGTTCCGGAAGATATACAGGAGCCGGTGGAATTTTCTTCTATCGATGTTTCCTTTATCTCTCTGACCAAGGTACTTTTACCGGTAAGAAATCTGCTGACAGAGAACGGACAGATCGCGTGCCTGATCAAGCCACAGTTTGAAGCCGGACGGGAAAAGGTGGGCAAAAAAGGTGTAGTCAGAGATCCGGCAGTGCACAGGGAAGTCATTGAGATGGTAACAGCTTACGCTAAGAGTATTTTCTTCCAGCCACTGAATCTGGAGTATTCTCCGATCAAGGGACCGGAGGGAAATATTGAATATCTCTTGCATTTACAGAAAAAACCAGAGGGCAGTGCCATAGAAGAACCGTTATTTGATATCAGTGAGACGGTGCGGCTGGCGCATGAATCCCTGGACAAGAAGGAAAAAGAATGAAGCATTTTTACGTCATAACGAATGTGCAGAAGGATCCGGAACAGAAAGTAGCACAGTGGATTCAGAAGTATCTTCAGGGCAGAGATGTGGCATGTACCATTCAGGGAGAAGAAGAGTGTCCATTGGGAAGCTATAAGTCTACGAATCCGGAAAAAGTACCGGCAGATGTGGATTGTGTGCTGGTGCTGGGAGGAGATGGTACGGTACTTCGTGCAGCCAGAGATCTGGTTGACCGGCATCTTCCGTTGTTTGGAGTGAATCTTGGAACCCTTGGCTATCTTGCAGAGGTGGACCAGGAACATATCGAAGAAGCATTGAATCATCTGATTCTGGATGAATATATCAAAGAAGAACATATGATGCTGAAGGGTGGGGTCTGGCAGGGAGGCAGGGAGATCCTCTCTGATGTTTCACTGAATGATATTGTGATTGCGCGAAGCGGCAGGATTCATGTCATGGATTTCCAGATCTATGTTAACGACCGCTTCCTGAATGATTACAGCGCAGACGGAATCATTATCTCTACGCCGACCGGATCTACCGGGTATAATCTGTCAGCGGGAGGACCGATTGTATCGCCGTCAGCATCACTGATTCTGATCACACCGATTGCACCGCACACACTGAATGCCAGAAGTGTCATTCTTCCGGATACAGCCAATGTAAAAGTGGTCATTGGCAGGAGAAAGGAATCAGAAGAAGCGGCAGAAGTATCTTTTGACGGAGATACCACTGTAGAGATGACCTGCGGGGATGCAGTCGAGATAGAGAAGGCACAGAGCACCGTACAGTTTGTAAAAGTAGATCAGATCAGTTTTCTGGAGACACTGAGAAGGAAAATGAGCGGCACTTGATCGGGAGGGCATATGAAGATTCAGCGACATGCAAAAATAGTAGAGTTAATCAATCAATATGATATTGATACACAGGAAGAACTGGCCAGACGCCTGAATGAAGCAGGTTTCCGTGTTACGCAGGCTACCGTGTCCAGAGATATCCGTGAACTGCGGCTGACCAAGGTGGCAGTGGATGGTGGAAGGCAGCGTTATGTGGTAATGAATACGCCAAGCAGTGAACTGGATGAAAAATATCTTCGTATTTTGCGGGATGGTTTTGTATCCATGGATATGGCACAGAACATTCTGGTGATCCGCACGGTGTCAGGAATGGCAATGGCTGTGGCAGCGGCCATGGATGCGCTGAACTGGAAGGAAATCGCCGGATGTATTGCCGGAGATGACACGATTATGTGTGCAATACGCAGTGCAGATGACACACTGCTGGTTATGGATAAGATCCAGAAAATACTGGATTTTAAATAAAGGAGCTCCCCGCCGGGAGTATGGGAAATTGTATGCTGTTAAATTTACATGTAAAAAATATGGCACTGATCCGGGAACTGGATATTGATTTTGGAAAAGGGCTGAATATCTTAACAGGAGAGACCGGAGCCGGTAAATCTATATTGATCGGCTCTATTAATGTGGCTCTGGGCATGCAGAGTTTTAAAGGATTTGCCAGAGAAGATGAGACATCCGCGCTGGTGGAACTGGTATTTTCTGTGGAAGATCCCAGCATAAGGGAGAAGATCGAACAGATGGAACTGTCTGTAGAAGACAGACAGGTAATTCTGTCCCGTCGTCTGACAGGAGGAAGAAGTATCAGCAAGGTCAATGGAGAGACGGTGACACTGTCTCAGGTACGGGAGCTTGCATCCCTGTTGATTGATATTCATGGACAGCATGAACATCAGTCACTTCTTCATAAAAAGAATCATTTACAGATTCTGGATGAATATGCAAAAGAAGAACTGGCACCTTATAAAGAAAAAGGCAGTGAGATTTACAGCAGTTATGCGGCACTTAAGAAGAAACTGGAAGCATCTGCTCTGGATGAAAGTACCAGAAAAAAAGAGACGGACTTTCTACAGTTTGAGATAGAAGAGATTGATCAGGCTGAATTGAAAAATGGAGAGGATGAAGAACTGGAGCAGCAGTATAAAAAGCTGTTCAATGCCAGAAAAATTGCAGGAAGTGCAGGGGAAGCTTATGCGCTTACCGGAGATAACGGTGGCGGTGCAGCGGCTGCAGATCTGATCTCCACTGCATTGCAGCGTATTCAGACCGTGCAGGAATATGATGAACCGCTGCAGAGTCTGGGAAGTCAGTTGGCAGAGATTGAGAATTTGCTGTCTGATTTCAACCGGGAGATGTCCGGGTATCTGGATGATCTGACATTTGACGAATATGAATTTGAGAAGCTGGAAAAGCGTCTGGATCTCATCAATCATTTAAAGGTAAAATATGGAAATTCCGTTGAAGAAATTCAGCAATACCGGGACGAGAAAGAAAAACGTCTGGAAGAACTGCAGAATTATGATGTATATCTGGATGATCTGCGGAAAGACTATGAAGAGCAGGAGCAGCATTTGCGGGAAAATGCAGAAGCTATGTCCCAGATTCGAAAAAAATATGCACAGAGACTGGCAGAACAGATTCGAATACAGCTTGCAGACCTGAATTTTCTGGAAACAGGATTTGATCTAGAAGTATCTTCGAGTGCACCTTTATCTGCAAATGGATTTGACGAAGCCTGCTTTATGATCTCCATGAATCCAGGTTCCCCGATGCGTCCACTGGGTGATGTGGCATCCGGTGGTGAATTGTCACGAATCATGCTGGCAATCAAGACCGTGTTGGCAGACAAGGATCAGACCGAGACATTGATTTTCGATGAAATCGACGTGGGAATCAGTGGCAGGACGGCGCAGAAGGTATCAGAGAAGATGGCTGTTATAGCAAGAAGCCGTCAGGTTCTCTGCATCACCCATCTGGCGCAGATCGCATCCATGGCAGACCATCATTATTATATTGAAAAAAATGTCAGAGATGGAGTGACAGAGACCGGTATTCGGGAACTGTCCCACACTGAAAGTGAAGAAGAGCTGGCAAGAATCCTGGGCGGCGCACAAATTACCGAGACTACACTGAAGAGTGCCCGTGAGATGAAGGAAATGGCAGACGCAACAAAAAAATACTAGAGTACAAAAATGCATAGCTCACATACTAAGAAGGATATCGAATCACAAAACGGTATCCTTCTTTTTATAATGCCAGGGTCAAAAGGCTGAAACAAGGATGGACCTGTAAAAAAATGATCCATAAAGCATTTTTAGGATAAATTCCAAAAAAGGGAAAGGATGTGAGCAGATGGGAAAAACTACGCAGAAGCGTGTCAGAAGAAAAATGGCACTGGATCTTACCCTGATTGCCGGGCTGTCCGGTGTCTTATTCTGGCTGGATCTATATACAAAAATTCCGGATCGTCTGACGGCAGCATCGGATGATCCGAAAACAGAGATTTTCCAGAATACATTTCCAGACTGGCTGGAAGAAGTGGTGGTGGCTGACAGTCAGGGAAAATCAGATATACCGTCCGAAAACCTGACAATGACAGGAACTGCGGATGGAGATATGAATGATAGTTATACAGTGCAGTGTAGTCTGTTTGGAACCATTCCTGTAAAACAAGTCGAAGTAGATGTTGTGGAGCGGCAGAAGATTGTTCCCTGTGGTATACCAATCGGTATCTATATGAAAACGCAAGGTGTGCTAATAGTGGGAACGGGAGAAGTATGTGATATCAACGGAGAACCGAAAAATCCGGGCGGAGATCTGGTGCATTCCGGGGATTATATTCTGGCTGTGAATGATATTCCTGTGTCAGAAAAAGAAGAGGTAGTGCAGCAGATCAGTCAGGCAGTGGATGGGGAAGTGAAACTGACGGTACTGCGGGACTCGGATATCATAGAACTGCAGGCTCCGGTGGTACAGACAGGAAAAAAAGAATATAAAGCAGGAATCTGGATCAGGGATGATACGCAGGGAATCGGAACTTTGACTTACGTAGCAGAAGATGGAACCTTCGGCGCTCTGGGACACGGCATCAATGACATCGATACCAGTACATTACTCACATTGGAAGGCGGGAACATATACAATGCGAAAGTTTGCTCCATTGTAAAAGGAATGGACGGCAGCCCGGGAGAAGTGGGGGGAATCATCGATTACCAGCCAGAAAACATGCTGGGAACCATTACAGAGAATTCAGAGATCGGAATATTCGGCAAGATGATCAGTGAAGCAGATACAACTGGATCGGGCATATCAGGAGCTGATGGAGTGAGAGCGGAAATAGAGGGGATAGAAGAACTGGAAGTCGCTTACCGCCAGGAAATTCAGACTGGTCCGGCAGCCATCCTGAGTGAGATCACAGGTGAACGAAAAGAATATCAGATCGAGATAGAGAAGATCAACCTGAATAACAGCGATGCCAACAAGAGCATGGTTATCAAAGTGACAGATCCGGAGCTTCTGGAAATCACCGGCGGAATTGTAAGAGGTATGTCAGGCAGCCCCATCCTGCAAAATGGAAAAATTGTAGGTGCAGTGACCCATGTATTTGTCAAAGATCCCACCAGAGGATATGGAATCTTTATAGAAAATATGATTTCGCATGAGAAATAAATAATCGAAAAGAGTACGCTGCTCACAGGACGCTAACATATGTCAGCATTATGAGCAGCGTTTTGTACGAATATGTTTAGATAGCTGAAAATGAATTTCTGTGATATGATAGGAGAAAAAGATTGAGTGGGAGGAAAATTTAAGATTATAACATATGAATCAATTAAAAAATAAGAATATAAAACTATTAAGAAAACTATTTTTTTCCACATTATACCTGAGTGCTCTTACTTTCGGCGGTGGTTATGTGATCGTCACCCTGATGAAGAAGCAGTTTGTGGATGAACTTCACTGGATTGACGAGGAGGAGATGCTGGATCTGGTGGCAATTGCCCAGTCTTCACCGGGAGCGATTGCAGTGAACGGGGCAATTGTGGTGGGCTATAAGCTGGCTGGAATAGCCGGTGTACTGACTGCGGTTCTTGGAACGGTGATACCGCCGTTCCTGATCATAGCCGCAGTCTCTGTCTGTTATCAGGCATTTCGAAGTAATCAACTGGTGGCATGGATGCTGGAAGGTATGCAGTCAGGCGTGGGAGCTGTGATTGCTTCAGTGACTTTCGAGATGGCATCCGGAATTGTAAAAGAGAGAAATACAATATCACTTCTGATCATGGCAGCAGCGTTTGCAGCATCTGTGATCTGGCAGATCAATACAGTATATATCATTCTGGCCTGTGGCTTACTGGGAATACTGATTACATTCTCAAAAAGGAGGATGAAGTCATGATCTATCTACAATTATTCTTAAGCTTCCTGCAGATCGGAATGTTCAGCTTTGGCGGCGGTTATGCAGCCATGCCACTGATTCAGGGACAAGTGGTACAGACACATCAGTGGATGACCATGTCAGAATTCACAGATCTGATCACGATTTCCCAGATGACGCCGGGACCGATAGCAGTGAATTCTGCAACTTTTGTGGGAATTAAGATTGCTGGGATACCTGGTGCACTGGTAGCCACATTTGGATGTATTCTGCCATCCTGTTTGATCGTAACGGTATTGGCAAGACTGTATCTGCGCTACCGGAAGATGGATATGCTGCAGGGGGTGCTGGGCACACTGCGCCCTGCGGTGGTAGCGTTGATAGCGTCGGCAGGTGTATCCATACTGATTGCGACATTCTGGGGTTCAGAAGGAATCATACAGCCTGTAACTGTCAGATGGCATCTGGTGGCAATTTTTCTGATTTGCTTTTGGCTGGTCTGGAAGAAAAAGAAGAATCCTATTCTGGCGATGATACTGGCAGGTATCATGAACGTGGTATGGAATCTGCTGAGTCCACTTTTACCAATCTCATAAAAAGTTTGCTGTTATTACTTGAAAGTAAATCAGGATGTACCTATAATAGACAGGATATGTACTTCAGATAAAGTTCGATTTAATGCGGAAAGGAAGGACTTAAGTATGACACTGAAGGAGTTACAGATAGGACAAAGTGCAGTAATCTGCACGGTTGGCGGGGAAGGTGCCCTGCGGCAGCATTTCCTGGACATGGGCGTGATACCGGGGGCAGAGGTGACTGTGGTGAAGCTGGCACCGATGGGAGACCCGATGGAATTGCAGATCCATGGATATGAACTGACTCTGCGGTTGGCAGATGCGGATCAGATCGGGATCCGGCCAATCGAACAGAGAACAAGAAAGCATGAAGGAGCAAGCGACATTAATCAGTCGATACACCCGGGGCTGGGAGAAGATGGAAAGTATCATGCCAAAGGAGACGGCAATCCGCTCCCGGAAGGAACGACACTGACCTATGCCTTGGTAGGTAATCAGAATTGCGGAAAGACCACATTGTTTAATCAGTTGACCGGAGCCAATCAGCATGTGGGTAATTTCCCAGGTGTGACGGTAGATCGGAAGGATGGATCCATTCGGGGATATGAAAATACACGGATTACCGATCTCCCTGGAATTTATTCTATGTCCCCGTATACCAGTGAAGAGATTGTGTCTCGTAATTTTGTACTGGAAGACAAACCAAAAGCAATTATTAATATCGTAGATGCCACCAATATTCAGAGAAATCTGTATCTGACTATGCAGCTTCTTGAGATGAATGTACCGATGGTGGTGGCGTTGAATATGATGGATGAGCTGATCGGCAATGGCGGTTCTATTGATGTAAATGCCATGGAAGCCATGCTGGGCGTACCGGTTGTGCCTATTTCCGCAGCAAAGAATGAGGGCGTGGATGAACTGGTGAAGCATGCTATACACATTGCAAAATATCAGGAACGTCCGGGCAGACAGGACTTCTGCGATGAAAACGATTTTAACGGAGCAGTACACCGCTGCATTCATTCAGTCTGTCATCTGATACAGGATCATGCAGAGCATGCCGGGATCCCCATCCGGTTTGCGGCATCTAAGTTGATTGAAGGTGATCATCTGATCGAGAAGCAGCTGGAACTGGATCAAAATGAAATTGAGACTATCGAACATCTGATTCTTCAGATGGAAAAAGAACGGGGACTGGACCGCAGTGCAGCAATGGCTGATATGCGTTTTTCTTTTATTGAAAAAGTCTGTGAACAGACGGTAGTGAAGCCAAAGGAAAGCAAAGAACGAATCCGCAGTGAAAAAATAGACAGGCTCCTCACTGGAAAATATACAGCCATACCATGTTTTGTCGGAATTATGCTGGCTGTTTTCTATCTGACATTTAATGTCATCGGAGCATGGCTGCAAAGTCTCCTGGAGATGGGAGTGACGGCTCTGACAGAAGTGGTAGATTCTGCACTGACAGCGGCGCAGGTAAACAGTGCGTTGCATGGCTTGATTATTGACGGTATTTTTACCGGAGTAGGATCTGTGTTATCCTTCCTTCCAATTATTGTGACACTGTTCTTATTCCTGTCATTGATGGAGGACAGTGGGTACATAGCGAGAGTCGCATTTTTCATGGACAAGCTGTTACGAAAGATCGGGCTTTCCGGAAGAAGTATCGTACCCCTCCTGATAGGGTTTGGCTGTACGGTTCCGGCTGTTATGGCGACCAGAACCCTGCCAAGTGAGCGTGACCGTAAAATGACCATCTTATTGACACCATTTATGAGTTGTACGGCGAAGCTGCCAATCTATGCATTCTTTGTCAATGCATTTTTCCCTGGAAAAGGCGGATTCATTATGACTGGGCTGTATGTACTGGATATCTGCATTGGCATACTGGCTGCATTTTTATTCAAAGGAACATTGTTTAAAGGGGAAGCAGTACCATTTGTTATGGAGCTCCCGAATTACAGGCTCCCAGGAGTGAAAAATGTGGGACAGCTCCTGTGGGAAAAGGCTAAGGATTTCCTTCAGAGAGCGTTTACGGTGATTCTTCTGGCAACCATTGTGGTATGGTTCCTTCAGAGTTTTGATCTGACCTTTAATCTGGTGACAGATTCTTCAAAGAGTATTCTGGCTATGGTAGCCGGATGGATTGCACCACTGTTTGTTCCTCTTGGATTGGGAGACTGGAGAATTATAGTATCTCTGATCAGTGGCTTTATGGCAAAAGAAAGTGTAGTATCCACACTGGGAATTCTGTTCGCCGGTGGTGTGGGAAATGCGCTGACCACTTTATCAGCAGCATCTCTTCTGGTGTTCAGTCTGCTGTACACGCCATGTGTGGCGGCAATCAGCACAATTAAGAGAGAACTTGGAGGAAAATGGGCAATTGCCGTAGTGATCTGGCAGTGTGCGATTGCCTGGGTGGCAGCCTTTGGGGTGAGAGTAATTGGAATGGTGTTGTAAAGAAGATATATGTATAGATGTTCAGAGCCACGCACTTTGTGAACATTCTGTGAAATTATCAGAAAACTATTGCAAAATAAGAAAAATAGGACTACAATGCGAAGCGAAACAAGAGAAAACGAATCGTCACTCAGTAATGACTCTTTCGCAAAACATCCCTGTTTACTATTTGTATCAATGGAGGAAAAGATAAATGAATACTTACAAAGTGCAAAAAAGAGACATGGAAACTAAGGCAAAAAAACTGAGAAGAGAAGGTTTTGTTACAGGAAATCTTTTTGGAAAAGAGATTAAGGAATCTATTCCACTGAAGATTGAACGCAAAGAAGCTGAACGTCTTTTACGTGAATGTATGAAGGGCAGTCAGGTATTACTGGATCTGGAAGGCACCACATACGATGTACTGGTCAAAGAGATGGATTACAACTCTATGAAGAATGAGATTATGGAGATGGATTTCCAGGCACTGGTCAAAGGTGAAAAAGTACATTCCGTAGCAGAAATCGTATTACACAATAAAGAAATGGTAGTTGGCGGAGTGGTTGACCAGCTTCTGACAGAGATCGCTTACAAGGCAGAACCATCGGCACTGGTTGAAAAAGTCATTGTAGACTGTAGCACCTTGAAGCTTGGTGACACACTGAAAGTTGCAGATCTGGATATCGCGAAAGACAAAGATATCGATATTACAACACATATGGATGCACCGGTTGTCAGCGTCATTGCACCACGTAATGCAGAGATACCGGAGACAGAAGAAGAAGAGACAGCAGAATAAGATTTTTGAAACAGGAACCTCTGGCCATCAATTCGATGACCGGAGGTTTTTTTTCTATCTTTTTTGGCAATTGACGCACCGGAGAAATCACATTAAAATAAGAGAAAAAGGCAAGGGGGATCGGAATATGGAATTGAAACAAATGATGAAAAAAAGTGCTGAGATCATTGGCGGGACAGCCCAGCTGGTTACAGACAGGGTCATGGATAAGGACTTCCGGGAAAAGGTAGTGGGAACTGTGGCGGAAGCTTCTCTGAGTCTGGCAGATACTACGGTAAAGACACTGAAAAAGACCAAAAACTACGCACAGGAGAAACATCTGATGCTTGGTTCCAAGGATCAGTATATTGAACAGCTGGAAGCAGAACTGGAAGCAAAGAACCGGGAGATTCGTATATTGAAGAAAAAGCTTCAGAAGAAAAACTGGAACGGAAGATAGAGGGGCAGCAGCATGAAGCGAACATCTATTTTGCAGTTTCGTACTGCCAACTGTAAAAACTGCTATAAGTGTATCCGAAACTGTCCGGTGAAAGCAATCCGTGTGGAAAACCAGCAGGCGCAGATTATCGAAGATCAGTGTATTCTCTGTGAAAAATGTACATCGGTCTGTCCACAGCATGCCAAGGTGGAACATGATGATATTCCGGATATTCAGAAGGAGATTGCTGCTGGAAAGAAAGTAATTGCTTCCGTGCATCCAGCGTACCTTGTCAGATATGGGTGGAACAGTGTGCATCTTCTGGAAGAGAAGCTTCAGAAGATGGGGTTCTGGAAAGTTTTTGATGCAGCTCAGGGTGCAGCTATGATGAAGCAGGAATATACCCGAATTCTGGAAGCACAGTATCAGCAGAAAATGATGATTTCTTCCAACTGTCCGGTAGTGGTACGACTGATTGAAAAGAAGTATCCACATCTGACAGAGTATCTGGCCCCAGTCTGTTCCGCCATGCAGATGCATGCACAGTATTTAAGGAAACAGTATCCTGATGCTGTGCTGGTCTATGTCAGTCCATGTATTTCGGTGATGTCAGAATTAAAGGAGCGGCAGGCACAGATGGATTATGTTATTACGTTCCGGGAACTGAGCAACTGGATGGATGACATGCCACAGCAGCAGGAACAGGGCAAACTGCCAGAAGAAGTATATCTGTCCAGAATGACGGCGGTCAGCGGCGGTCTGATACAGGCGATGCAGCCGGTGGAAGGGCAGAAGTATCTGTCTGTGGATGGGATGGATCAGTGCAGGGAGATTCTCAAAGAGCTACAGACAGGGGAATATCAGGACTATTTTATTGAGATGAATGCCTGTGCCAATGGATGTATTGGCGGTCCGTATTCTCAGAAGAGAGAAAAGAAACTTTTGGATGCTCTGATTGCCATTCGACAGATATCCATGCCGGAAGGCCGGCCGGATTATCAGAAAGATTACCATATGGAGATGCCGGATATTACAACTAGAAGATTTATACCGGAGGAATCTTATCCGGAAAAAGCTATTACCAGAGAGCAGGTTACGCATGTATTACAGGAGATGGGTAAATACACCAGAGAAGATGAACTGAACTGCGGCGCCTGTGGATATGATACCTGCCGTGCCAAGGCAGTAGCGGTTATCCAGGGAAAGGCAGAAGTGTCTATGTGTATTCCATATATGAGGGAAAAACAGGAAGATTATGCTAATATTATTATCAATGCCATGCCGGGACTTCTTGTGACAGTGGACTATCAGCTGAATATTGTGCAGTTAAATAAAGCAGCAAAAGATCTCTTTGATATTTCAAGGAAAAAGCATCTCCTTGGAAAACAGTTGAATGAGATTATGGATGATTATGCCATGGTGAATATGATTGCTTTTGACCGCGAGATCGAGCAGGACTGTGTTTATCTGGAAGAACAGAGACGTTATATAGAACGGGTTATTACCAATGACCGGAAAAATAAGCTGATTCTGTGTATTATGAAAGATGTAACCAAAGAAAAAGAAAGGCAGAAAAAGCAGAGACGTGCCCAGGCGGATGCGGTTCAGATGGCAGATAAGCTGGCAGAGGAACAGCTTAAGATTGTCCATGAGATCGCCAGTCTGTTAGGTGAAACTGCGGCAGATACCAAGGTGGCAATCGAAGAATTGAAACAGACAATTCAGCAGGATGTGGAGTAAAAATGGAGAATAAAAAAAGTAAGACCATACAGATGATCGGAGAGATTCCCATTGATTTTGGAAAAGTCAGTCTTAATAAAAAGAAAGAAAAAATCTGTGGGGATTATTATACTATAATAACAGAACCGGAGTCTTCTGTATTGGTGCTTTCAGATGGTCTGGGAAGCGGAGTAAAAGCAAATATTCTGGCTACGTTGACTGCCAAAATGCTCAGTATCATGATTGCCGGAAAGGTTGCTATCCGTACAGCTGTAAAAGCAGTAGCAGATACGCTTCCGGTATGCAGTGTACGAAATCTTGCTTATGCTACTTTTACGGTAATGGTTGCACAGGAAAACGAAATTTGTCTGTTGCAGTATGATAATCCGGATGCTATTTTGCTGCGAAACGGAAAAAGTATAGACTATCGTCGGGATATCCAGATGTTTGGAGAAAAAGAAATACATCAGAGTTATTTTCAGTTTCAGGAAGGCGATATGCTGATCCTCATGAGCGATGGCGTGACCAATGCTGGTATGGGGAAGACAACATACGGAGGCTGGGGAAGAGAAGAAGTTGTTAAATTCTGTGAACAGCGCTGGCGCGAAGAAATCAGTGCACAGGAAATAGCTTCCGCAATAGGCAACGCAGGACTGGATCTTAATCTGGATGAAACGGATGATGATCTGACGGTTCTTGTTATGAAGGGTATGAAGAAAAAAACGGTTAATATTATGGTAGGACCACCGGCGGATCGGGAAGATGACAGAAGTTATTTTGAAACATTTTTCCAGAAAGAAGGAATGCATGTAGTATGCGGTGGTACGACAGCAAAATTGGTTGCAGACTATCTTCATACAAAAGTGATCAATATTCCTGATTCCGGAAGCGAAGATGTCCCTGCAATGTCAGAAATCAAAGGGATTGATCTGGTAACAGAAGGACTGCTGACATTACAGAAGCTGATGGAATATTATGAGGATTTCAGTGAAGACCGCCTCTATTTTAATCGTCTTATAAAAAAGAAGGATGGAGCAGCGGAACTATTTCGTATTCTTTTTACAGAAGCGACAGAAATTAATTTTTTCTTTGGCAATGCATTAAATGAAAATTATACAGCACTTCATATTGACCGGGAAAAGAAGAAAGAACTGGCATTAGAGTTAATTGATAATCTGGAGGCAGAGGGAAAGAAAGTTAAGATCTGTTTCTGGTGTGTGTGAAAAGAATAAGCCATGAGGAGCTTCTGAGAAACAGAGGCAGTTATTACCGGTTATGTAATCAACTGACCGGAGAAGACGGAGAGAAGAGCAATGATTCGGATTGCAGTGGTGGAAGATGAAGAATTATATGCAGGGCAGCTTCAGAATTACATCAGTAAATATGCAGAAGAACGAAAAAAACAGATAAAGGTAACATGGTTTCAGGACGGAGAAGATATTGTGTCCGGTTATAAGGGGGAGTATGATATCATTCTTCTGGATATCCAGATGCGTTTTATGGATGGTATGACAGCTGCAGAGAAAATACGAGAACTGGATTCTGAAGTGGTGCTGATGTTTATTACCAATATGATTCAATATGCAGTGCGCGGGTACGAAGTGGATGCAATGGATTATGTGGTGAAACCGGTGGAATATTTTGCCTTTTCACAAAAGCTGGATAAGGCAATTGGAAGAATACAGAAAAAGACAGAGGTATTTCTTAAAGTCCCGGTAGAAGATGGGGTTAAGAAGCTGAATGTGGCAGAGATTCTTTACATTGAAAGTGTAGGGCACAATGTGATCTATCGGATGGAATCCGGAAAGTATTTATCCAGAACGGCTCTGAAAGAACTGGAGGCGACAATGAAACCTTATGGATTTTTTCGGTGTGGAAAAGGCTTTCTTGTAAATATGAAGCGGGTAGATGGGATCAGCGGCAGTGATTGTATCATTGAAGGTGAGCGGGTTCCTGTCAGTCGGAGTCGGAAAAAGGAATTTATGGAACTGTTAATACAGTATATGGATGAGGGATAGCAATGAATGTAGTACAGGATATTCCAAGATATTATACAGCACTTGCAGAATGGTCAGCCTGTCTGTTGTATGTGAATCTGATCGGAGGGATCAAAAAAGAAACGAAGAACATTCTTTTGGCAGGAGTTTTTCTGATTGTCCAGACTGGATTTCTTGTAAGCACCGATAATGTGGCGGTGTATCTGTGGATTCCCTGTATGATAATGGCAGTAGGGCTCATGTTTGGCTATATTTGTCTTGCAGGACAGCTTACGATCCGGGAAACCGGGTATTGCTGTGCCAGAGCATTTATTTTGGCAGAATTTATGGCTTCATTGGAATGGCAGTTATGTTCCTTTGGGTGGAAATGGCTGTTTGGGCAGAATATACTGGCAAGAGGTTTGTTGCTGACTGCTGTTTATGTGCTCTGTATTCTGGTGATGTATTATCTGGAAAAACCATTGATAACAGCTGGTATACTGAAGCAGGTGACATGGAAAGAAACGGGATTTGCAGTGGGAATTGCAGCATTGATTTTTGCATTCAGCAATCTCAGCTATCTGTCAGTGGAATCACCGTTTTCCGCATCTATTTTACGGGATATTTTTAATATCCGAACATTGGTGGATCTGGTTGGAATAGCAGTACTGCATGCCTATCAGAGCAGAATTTGTGAATATACGGCTGAAAAAGAGCTGGCATCCATCAATTTGCTATTGCGCAGCCAGTACGATCAGTACCGCAATTATCAGGACAGTCTGGATCTGATTCATATGAAGTATCATGATCTGAAACATCAAATTGCAGGACTCCGCGCAGAAACTGATGAGCAGAAGCGAAAAGACTGGCTGGACGTCATGGAAGAAGAGATCAGTGCATTTGAAAGCTTGAATAAGACCGGCAACCAGGTACTGGATACGATTCTTGCAGCTAAAATTTTTCATTGCCGAAGAAATAAGATACAGATATCCTGCGTAGCAGACGGAAAACTGCTGGATTTTATGCATGTCACAGATATCTGTTCTATTTTTGGCAATGCGTTGGATAATGCGATTGAGAGTGTTATTTTGCTTCCGGAAGAAGAAAAACGTCTGATTCATCTTACGGTATCAGCAAAGAAAAATTTTGTATTTATTAAAGTTGAGAATTATTGTGAAGAAAAAGTGGAAGTGAATGAACACGGAATTTTGCCAACCAGTAAAGCGGATAAGGATAATCATGGATTTGGAATCAAAAGTATTTGTTATGCAGTACAGAAGTACGACGGAAGTGTGAATTTTGGTGTAAAGAACAATTGGTTTGAATTGAGTATTCTCATTCCGCTGACATAGAAAAGACAGATATTTTTAAATAGAAGAGACATTTTCCAGACAGAACAATGCAGGACTGGAAAAGTCTCTTTTTTAGTTTTGTTTGCATTTCATGCAAAAATCATGCATTTCATGCCCCAAACGGCACAAAATAAAAAAATATGATACAGTTCTATGCATAAAAAAGAAGAGAAATCTCTAAGAAGGAGGAAAATGAATGTTAGCTATTAACATCGATGACGTGATCAATGTCCTTAATTCCTGTAAGAATTATCTGATTGCACTTGGAATAATTTTTGCAGTGATAATTATAGCGATGATCGCTGTCAGCAAACTGAATAAACCATTAAAGAAAATGATCCGCGCGCAGGGCTGGATCGCAATTTTACTGTCTGTTGTAGTTATTGTGAATCTGATCTGTACAGGACCAATGTACAGCATGATTTCGCTGGCGATGGGAGAAGGTTCCATCAGTGAAGAAACTTCGGCTGCAGCGACAGAACTGTGTGAAGATATCGCAGAAGAAGGGATTGTGCTTCTGCAGAATCATGACAATACACTGCCTCTGGCACAGGGAACAAAGCTGAATGTATTTGGCTGGTCATCCACGAATCCAATTTATGGAGGTACAGGTTCCGGTGGACTTTCCGATGCTTATCCGACAGTTCCACTTTTGGAAGGACTGAAAAATGCAGGCTTTGACGTAAATCAGGATTTGGTAAAGTTTTATGAAGAGTATCGTTCCACACGTCCTACGGTAGGTATGTGGGGACAGGACTGGACAATTCCGGAGCCTTCTATGGAAGAATACGATAATGCAGGTATATTTGAATCAGCAAAAGAGTATTCAGATACAGCAATGGTAGTGATTGCACGTTCAGGCGGTGAAGGTGCCGATCTTCCAACCAGCCTGGATCCAAATGTGGAAGATAATTTCCAGGATGGCGGAACATTTGGTTCTTCAGGACTTCGTTATAGCGAAAATAAAGATGATCTGGATGCATCCAAGCATTATCTGGAACTCTCAAACAGAGAACAGGCTATGCTGGATCGTGTAGCAGAAGATTATGATAATATTATTCTGGTTGTAAATGCGGCAAATACTATGGAACTGGGATTTGTATCAGATTATGAACAGATTAAGAGTGTGGTATGGTGTCCTGGAACAGGTCAGTCCGGTTTTAATTCTCTTGGAAAAATTTTAAACGGTGAAGTAAATCCATCCGGAAAAACCAGTGACACGTTTGTGGCAGATTTGACAAAAACACCTACATTTAACAATTTTGGGGATTTTGAGTATGACAATATGAATGAATTCGCCGTGGATGGTGTGAATCCAAAATTTGTGAACTACACGGATGGAATTTATGTAGGATACCGTTTCTGGGAAACAGCAGCAGAAGAAGGTCTGATTGATTATGATGAGATGGTGACCTATCCGTTTGGATACGGACTTTCTTATACAACTTTTGCGCAGACACTGGATAGTGTAACAGAAGAAAATGGTAAAATTACTGTAAAAGTAACGGTTACAAATACAGGAGATACAGCCGGCAAAGATGTGGCAGAAGTGTACTATAATCCACCATACACCAATGGCGGAATTGAAAAAGCATCTTGTAATCTGATCGGATTTGCCAAGACTCAGGTGTTGGAACCGGGAGCAAGTGAAACTCTGACCATTGATTTTGATGTAGAAGATATGGCATCCTATGACGATCAGAATGCAAAAGCATATGTGCTGGAAGAAGGAGAATACAAGATCTCACTTCGCAGTGATTCACATACCATGATTGATGAAAAGTCTTATAAAGTAGAGAAAACAACGGTATACGATGAAAATGCCCGCAGTACAGATCAGATAGTAGCAACAAACCAGCTGGATGCAGCAAGGGGAGAAATTACTTATCTTTCACGTGCAGATCATTTTGCAAATTATGAAGATGCAACAGCAGCACCGACGAATTATACAATGTCTGAGGAAGACAAAGCAACATTTTTTAACAACAGTAATTATGATCCGGAAGCAGAAAACAATGATGCGGATGAGATGCCGACAACCGGAGCCAAAAATGGCGTGAAGCTGGCTGATCTTCGTGGTCTGGATTATGAGGATGCCAAATGGGATGAACTGTTGGATGAATTGACTGTAAGTGATATGGATATGCTGATTGCACTTGGCGGATATCAGACAGCACCTGTAAAAGAGATCGGAAAGGTACAGACAGTAGACTGTGACGGACCGGCATCTATAAATAATAACTTTACCGGAAAAGGATCCATTGGATTCCCGGCAGGAGTAATGATTGCCAACACATGGAATGTGGACCTTGCCACTGCATTTGGAACCAGTATCGGTGAAATGGCAGATCAGATGGGAGTATCCGGATGGTATGCACCGGCTATGAATATTCACAGAAGCGCATTTGCCGGACGTAATTTTGAATATTATTCTGAAGATCCACTGCTTTCCGGTGCCATTGCAGAAAATGCAGTAGCAGGTGCAGCAACAAAAGGAGTCTATGCTTATATCAAACATTTTGCATTAAATGATCAGGAAACCAACCGTACCAATCAGTTGTGTACCTGGTTTGATGAACAGTCAGCCCGTGAAATTTATCTGAAACCGTTTGAAATGTGTGTAAAAGACAGTGATGCAAAAGCTGTGATGACGGCATTTAATTTCTATGGCACGACACCGGCACAGGCAGACAGTACAGTGCTTAACAATATCCTTCGTGATGAATGGGGCTTCAGAGGTTTTGTACTGACTGATTATTATGGAGTATACGGTTATCAGGATTCAGATCGTTTTATCAGAAATGGTAATGACTGTATGTTAGTGGCATATGATACAGAAACTAATCATGTAAGTGATACTACAAGTGCCACTTCAGTAAAAGCAATGCGTCAGGCAGCAAAGAATATTTTGTACACTACTGTAAACAGCAGAGCGTATGACGCAGAAAACTTAAATACCGGTATGCCAGACTGGCAGAAGCTGATGATCGGTATCGATGTAGTTCTTGGCGTGTGTCTGATTGCGCTGGAGGTACTGACATTAAAGAAATATAAGAAAAGAAAAGCAGCAAATACAACGGTAACAGAATAAAGAAAGGCAGGATAATGAAACATCAGGATCTGACATCAAAGATGACACTGGAAGAAAAAGCAGCTATCCTGAGTGGGAAAACAGTCTGGCAGACCATGGAGATTCCAAGACTGCAGATACCGGCAATCTTCTGCTCAGACGGTCCTCACGGACTGCGCAGACAGGCGGGCGAAGGAGACCATCTTGGTCTCAATGCTTCGCTGCCGGCAACCTGTTTTCCGACCGCAGCAACAATTGCAAATAGCTGGAATACGGAACTGGGAGAAAAGTTGGGATCTGCGCTGGGAGAAGAAGCAGCAGCGCAGAAGGTAGATGTTCTTTTGGGACCGGGACTGAATATTAAGAGAAGTCCTTTATGTGGAAGGAATTTTGAGTATTTTTCTGAGGATCCTTATCTGGCGGGAAAAATGGCAGCGTCCTACGTCAGAGGTATACAAAGTCAGGGCGTTTATGCCTGCCCAAAACATTTTGCGGTAAACAGTCAGGAATTACGCCGCATGGCTATGGATTCTGTACTGGATGAGAGAACATTAAGAGAAATTTATCTGACAGGATTTGAAATTGCCATAAAAGAAGGAAAAGCAAAAGCGATTATGTCCAGTTATAATGAGGTCAACGGAACCTATGCGAATGAGAATCCGCATTTGCTTTTGGATATTCTGCGAAAAGAATGGGGATTTGAAGGTATTGTGGTTACAGACTGGGGTGCAAGCAATGATCATGCAAAAGGTGTAGCCTGTCGTTCGAACCTGGAAATGCCTGCACCGGGGTTGGATTCAGCCAGAGAACTTCTGGAAGCTGTTGAGTCAAAAAAACTTTCGATGGACGAACTGGATCAATGTGTGGACGATCTTCTGGAGGCGATTCTGGAACTTTCCGTTCAGAAGCGGGGAGCAGAATTTGATCAGAAAAAGCATCATGAAATTGCCAGAGAAGCAGCAGAAGAGAGTATTGTACTTTTGAAAAATGAGAAACAGGTTCTTCCTTTAAAAGCAGGAACAAAAGTTGCGTTGATCGGAGATTTTGCCTTTGAACCAAGATATCAGGGAGCCGGTTCATCTATGGTGAATCCAACCAGGCTGGAGACCATGGAAAACGAGATCATGCACTATGATTTGCAGCTGGCAGGAAAGTGTCGTGGTTACCGGCGTACCGGTGAAAATGATACAGCACTGGAACAGGAAGCACTTCATGTGGCCAGTCAGAGTGATGTGATTTTGTATTGTTTCGGACTGGACGAACTGAGCGAATCAGAAGGACTGGATCGTGCACATATGAAGATCCCGCAGAATCAGATTGATTTGCTGGAAAAACTTTTTCAGTGCGGCAAACCGGTGATTGGAATCTTAAGTGCCGGTTCTGCAACGGAGATGACATGGGAAAAGAATCTGACTGCAATTGTGCATGGATATTTGGGAGGACAGGCCAGTGCATCTGCAATGCTCAATGTACTGACCGGGCGTGTCAATCCATCCGGTCATTTGAATGAAACTTACCCTCTTGATTATGAAGATACACCGGCTTATCATTATTTCCCAAGTGAAGAGAGAACCGCGCAGTACCGGGAAGGAATCTATGTGGGATATCGTTATTACGATACGGCAAAAAAACCAGTGAGATATCCATTTGGTTATGGATTGTCATATACAACGTTTGCTTTTTCGGATTTGAAAGAAGAAGAAAATGGAATTTCTGTAAAAGTGACAAACACAGGAGATACAGATGGCGCAGCTGTAGTACAGATGTACGTATCGCTTCCAAAGGCAAGGGTATTCCGTCCGGAAAAGGAACTGAAAGGCTTTACAAAAGTATTTTTGAAAGTAGGAGAAAGCAGAACCGTATCCATTGCATTTGATGATAAAACATTCCGCTATTGGAATAACAAGACCGGAGGCTGGGAAATCGAAGAAGGGGAATATCTGGTGGCAGTTGGAGAAAACTGTGAAGCAATTCATGAAACCATGACTGTGCATCGTGCAGGAAGTACAGTAGAAATCCCGGATGTTTATCAGAAAGAGATGCTTCCATCCTACTATAATGCTGATATACAGAATGTAACAGACAGTGAATTTGCAAAACTTCTGGGACATGAAATTCCTTCCGGCAAGTGGAGCGGAAGTCTGAATAAGAATGATGCGATCTGTCAGCTTTATTATGCAAAAAGCCCGATTGCCCGTCTGATCTATCGTATTTTAACAAGTATGAAGAATAAAAGCGAAGCAAAGGGAAAACCGGATCTGAATATTCTGTTTATTTATAATATGCCATTTCGCGGAATTGCGAAAATGACTGCAGGAGCAGTCAGCCGGGATATGGTAGATGGTATGGTGACAGCAGTGAATGGTCATTTCTTCAGAGGGCTTGGACAGATTATAAAAGGATATTTTGTCAATGCTAAGGCAAACAAAGCCTATGAGAAAAAACTGGAACAGACAGGAGCAGAAAAATAACATGAACAGATTAGCGAAATGGTGGCAGAGTTTTGACGGGAAGCATCCGATAGCTGCTCGATGGATTCGGGAAGGTGGGTTGTTTGTGATTGTCAGCAATCTGATCACAGTATTTAAATACGTTTTATTACAGTTTCTGCCAAAGGCATTTGCAGGACTTCCTGTAGTAGATTTTGGATGGCCGGGTATTCCGGTGACACTCTTTGGAGAAACTTTTAAATGGAATATTCTGGGGTATGATGCAGCTCATGGTGGACTTCCGTATTTCTGCGCTTATATGATTGCTATGTTAGTTGGGGAATGTCTGAATTTTCCGTTACAGAGAAATGTGGTATTTCGCAGCAAAGGCAATCTGGCAAAACAGATCGGAGCTTATTTTCTGGCATTTTGTATCATCACCTGTATTGTAAATTCTATCAATTGTGTATGGGTGGCCATAGCAGGAATGTTTGTACCGGATTTTATCTACAATATCGGAACTACAGTGTTAAACGGAGGAGTATCCATGGTGATTTTCTTCTTTGTAAACAAAGCAATTTTTCCTTCGGAAGAAAATAAATAAAAATATGAAACAGCTTTTCACGATATGTGGAAAGCTGTTTTTTGGTTAGCAAAGGAAAACCGACTTGTTTTGCAAAAATAACAAAAAATATACAAAGGAACAGTGATAAATTGTTAAAAAATGACATGAAGTATTGCTCAGAAAAAAAAAATCATGTATAATATAGAAAAATGCGGTAAAAGAACACTAAAAGGAGGTAAAAGAATGTTAGACCAGTCATACTATGAAAAGGCAGATGAGATCATCGCTTTGTACGGTCCAAAGTCCGCTTCACTGATTCCAATTATGCAGGATATTCAGGCGGAATACCGTTATCTGCCGGGAGAACTGCTGAACTATGTCGCAGACAAGATTGGAGTAACAAGAGCAAGAGCATACAGTGTTGCAACCTTTTATGAGAACTTTTCTTTTGATGCAAAAGGAAAATATGTCATCAAAGTTTGTGACGGTACAGCCTGTCATGTTCGTAAATCTCAGCCGGTAAAGGATGCAATCATGAAAGAACTGGGGCTTGAGGGAAAGAAGTGCACTACAGATGATATGCTCTTTACAGTAGAGACAGTATCTTGTCTTGGTGCCTGTGGACTTGCTCCGACCATGATGGTAAATGAGGACGTTCATCCGAAGATGACACCGGACAAAGCGGTAAAATTAATCAGAGAATTAAGAGAGGAGAATAAGGCATGAGTATTACAAGCAAAGAAGATCTGTTAAAGAAACAGACAGAAGCTCAGGAAAAAATAGATTCCTATACCTGCCGTATTCTTGTCTGTTGCGGTACCGGATGTGTTGCTTCCGGTTCTATGAAGATTTATGAAGAGATGAAAAGACTCTGTGCGGATCTGGACGGAGTGGAGGTTGTAGCCCAGAAAGATGTTCCGCATATCGGTATTGCAAAAACCGGATGTCAGGGACTTTGTGAACTGGGACCTCTGGTTCGTATCGAACCACAGCATCTTCAGTACGTACATGTACAGATAGAAGACTGTAAAGAAATCATAGAAAAAACGGTATTAAAGGGTGAGCCAATTGAGAGATTGTTCTACAAGCATGATGAAAAACCATGTGAACATCCGGAAGATATCCCTTTCTTAAATCAGCAGACCAGAATCGTTCTGGAACACTGTGGCAATATCGATGCAGAATCTATCGATGAATATATTGCAGCAGGTGGATTCCAGGCAGTTGTGAAGGCATTTTTTGAGATGACACCGGAAGAAGTTGTAGAAGAGATTACCAAATCCGGTATTCGAGGACGAGGCGGTGCCGGTTTCCCAATGGGAAAGAAATGGAGCCAGGTAGCCCGTATACAGTCTGATATAAAATATGTAGTATGTAACGGTGATGAAGGTGACCCAGGTGCATTCATGGATGGTTCCGTAATGGAAGGTGACCCATATAAGCTGATGGAAGGTATGATCATCGCTGCTTATGCAGTAGGTGCCAAAGATGGTTACATTTATGTGCGTGCAGAGTACCCGTTATCTGTAGCAAGATTAAAACTGGCCATTACACAGGCAGAAGAATATGGATTGTTAGGTGATAATATTCTTGGTTCCGGTGTGGATTTCCACTTACATATCAACCGCGGTGCAGGAGCTTTCGTATGTGGTGAAGGTTCCGCTCTGACAGCATCCATTGAAGGTAAACGTGGTATGCCTCGTGTAAAACCACCTCGTACCGTTGAAAAAGGTCTGTGGGAGAAACCTACGGTATTGAATAACGTAGAGACTTATGCGAATGTAGCAAGAATTATTCTGGACGGAGCAGACTGGTACCGTACAATTGGTACAGAAGGAAGTACCGGAACGAAGACTTTCTCACTGACAGGTGCCATTGAAAATACCGGACTGATCGAGGTTCCGATGGGAACGACTCTTCGTCATATTATTTATGATATCGGCGGCGGTATTAAGAAAGGTGCAGCATTTAAAGCGGTACAGATCGGCGGACCATCCGGTGGATGTCTGGTAGAAAAGCATCTGGACGAACCGTTGGATTTTGACTCTGTTAAGAAGTTTAATGCCATCATCGGTTCCGGTGGACTGGTAGTTATGGATGAGAATACCTGTATGGTAGACGTAGCCAAGTTCTTCATGGGATTCACGCAGAGAGAATCCTGCGGTAAATGTGGTCCTTGCCGTATCGGTACGAAGCGTATGCTGGAGCTTTTGAATAAGATCACCAGAGGAGAAGGCAAGATGGAGGATCTGGATAAGCTGGAAGAGACAGCGAAATTTATTCAGTCTCGTTCACTTTGTGGTCTTGGCAAGAGTGCACCGCTTCCGGTTATCAGTACGATGCAGAACTTCCGTCATGAATATGAAGAACATATTCTGGAAAACAAATGTCGCGCACATGTCTGCGAAGCTATGAAAGTATATACGATTGATCCGGATAAGTGTAAGGGATGTACTAAGTGTGCAAGAAACTGTCCGGTTAATGCCATCACGGGAGAAAAGAAAGAACCACATACCATTGATCAGACCAAGTGTATCAAGTGTGGTACCTGTATGGATAACTGCTCATTTGGAGCAATTTCTATTAAATAATGATACCAGGGTCAAAAGATCGGAATTCACTTAAGCCTGTGCATGGGTGAAAGATCTGGTGACCCTGTGTCAATAAAAGAAAAAGAAGGAGGCACGTATGGTTCGATTAACAATTGACGGCTTTCCCGTTGAAGTCGAAAAAGGAACGACCATACTTCATGCGGCAGAGAAGTTAGGAATCAAGATCCCGACATTATGTTATATAGAGGATCTTCTTCCGGACGGCTCATGTCGTATGTGTGTGGTAGAAGTAAAAAACAACGGCAGAACAAAAATTGATACGGCCTGTACGCTTCAGGTATCAGAGGGTGACGAAGTACTGACTATGTCTGAAAAAGTAATTGAATCCAGAAGAATGACACTGGATCTTCTTTTATCAGATCATAATGTACATTGTTTCTCCTGTGAAGCAAACGGCAACTGTAAGCTGCAGGACTACGCTTATGAATATGGCGTATCAGAGACTAGCTATGAAGGCGCAAAAAGCGGTGGAGAAATTGATGACAGTAATAAGTTTTTCCGCTATGATCCAAATCTTTGTATTCTCTGTCATAGATGTGTCAACACATGTACTCAGCTGGTAGGACGTGGTGCTATTGATACAATGGAACGTGGATTCCAGTCCATTATCGGAAATGGAGAGGGTCTCTGGGCAGACGGAACCTGTGAATCCTGCGGTAACTGTGTACAGGCATGTCCGACCGGTGCATTGGTAATGAAACGCACAAACAAGTATCGTCCTTATCAGGCACAGAAGAGAGTGCGTACAACCTGTCCGCATTGTGCAACAGGATGTCAGATGGATCTGATTGTAAAAGATGGAAAGATCGTGGATGTGGAAGGTGCAGATGGACCATCCAACCATGGATTACTTTGTGTAAAGGGCAGAAGCGGATCTTTTGACTTTGTAGATCATAAGACAAGAATCCGTCAGCCATTAATTAAGAATCATGAGACCGGAGAATTCGAGGAAGCATCCTGGGATGACGCTCTGGATCTGGTAGCAAATAAGTTCACAGAACTGAAAAATCAATACGGAGGTGACGCGCTGGCCGGTTTTGCCTGCTCACGTTCTACCAATGAAGATATTTATATGCTTCAGAAAATGGTAAGAACAGTGTTTGAAAGCAACAATACCGATAACTGCGCGCGCGTTTGACACGCTCCTACTGTTGCCGGTTTGGCAACCACTTTAGGCTCAGGAGCCATGACAAATACGATTTACGATATCACCCGTGAATCGGATGCTATTTTATTAGTAGGATCCAATCCGGAAGAAGCTCATCCGGTACTTGGAATGCAGCTGCGTCAGGCAGTGCAGCGCGGAGCAAGACTGATTGTAGTAGATCCGCGTGATATTGATATTGCAAAGAAGGCAGAAATTCATTTGAAATTGAAGCCTGGAACAAATGTGGCATTTGCCAATGGCATGATGCACATATTTATTGAAGAAAATCTGATTGACCAGAAGTTTATCGAGGAACGTACAGAGAACTTTGAGGCTATGAAGGAAATGGTGAAAGATTATACACCGGAACGAGTAGCTGAGATCTGTAACATTGATGCTGATGACCTGCGTAGAGCCGCAAGAATCTATGCGACAGCAGAGCGTGCACCGATTATGTATTGTCTGGGCGTTACGGAACATCATACCGGTACAGAAGGCGTTATGTCTATGGCGAACATGGCTATGATGGTAGGAAAGCTTGGAAAACGCGGATGTGGTGTGAACCCGATTCGTGGTCAGAACAATGTACAGGGTGCCTGTGATATGGGTGCTTCACCAAATCAGTTCCCTGGTTACCAGAATATTGATAAACCTGGTATACTTGAAAAATTTGAAAAGGCATGGGGCGTGAAACTGAATCCGAAGATCGGAACCAAAGCTACCGATTGTTTCCCGAAGATGGTTACCGGTGAGATCAAAGGTCTGTTTATTTTCGGAGAAGATCCGGTTCGTACCGATCCGAATACTCATCATGTCATCAAATGTCTGTCTTCCCTGGATTTCCTTGTTGTGGATGAATTGTTCATGACAGAGACTGCGAAACTTGCAGATGTAATTTTACCGGGAAGATCTTATGCAGAAAAAGAAGGAACCTTTACAAATACCGAACGTCGTGTACAGCGTGTGCGTAAGGCAGTAGAGATTAAAGGTAATACCAAACCGGATACCTGGATCTTTACAGAGATTATGAGAAGAATGGGATATCCACAGCCATATCTTACTCCTGCACAGATTATGGATGAGATTGCATCCGTGACACCATCCTTTGCAGGAATCAGCCATGAAAGACTGGATAGTGAAGAAGTGGCCGGAAAAGGACTGCAGTGGCCATGTACCGCGAAGGATCATCCTGGTACAGAAATCATGCATGTGGGCAAGTTCGCAAGAGGACTGGGATATTTCCGTCCGGCAGCTTATACACCGTCCATGGAACTTCCGGATGAAGAGTATCCGCTGATCATGATGACCGGACGTATTTTGTATCATTATAATGCCTGTGCGATGACGGATAAGACAGAGGAGATCAATGAGATTGCTCATACCTCTTTTATCGAGATCAATACAGAAGATGCCGAGCGTCTTGGTATTGCAGACAGAGAAGTGGTATCTGTTGCTTCCAGAAGAGGAGAAATTCAGGCAGAAGCCCGTGTATCCGAAAAGACGAATCCGGGTGAATGCTGGATGCCATTCCACTATCTTGGCGGTGCAAACTGGATTACCAGTGATGCGCTGGATTCTATTTCCAGTACACCGGAATATAAAGTCTGTGCTGTAAAGGTGAAGAAAATAAATGAATGCGCAGGATGCTCAGAGTGTTGCTGCGAATAAAAAGAAAAAGTAACTGATCAGTTACGATAAAAGTACATAACTGCCGCATTGAGAAGAGTTCGGATGGAAGATCATCCTGAAAGTATCGATACGGCAGTTTGTCTTAATTGGAGAAGACTTTTAAAATTGGAAAAGTAAAGTTTCCTCCAATTAGGACAAAGGAAAGAAGAAAACGGAGAAAAAAGATGGATAAAAGAGCGATTCTTCGAAGTATCCCAAATATGAATGAATTACTGGAAGATAAAAAGATCCGTGAATTTCAGGAACGGATTGGAAGTGAGCAGTTAAAAAAAGCAATTCGAAATATTTTGGAACAGGTACGTTCTGAGATCATAGAAGGAAAAACAGAAAATGCGATAAATGAGAATCACTTAAAAGAGAGGATCGGAAAGCAGCTGGAAAAACTGACAGAGCCTGATA
Source organism: Jingyaoa shaoxingensis (assembly GCF_014385005.1). Classification (GTDB taxonomy): domain Bacteria; phylum Bacillota; class Clostridia; order Lachnospirales; family Lachnospiraceae; genus Marvinbryantia; species Marvinbryantia shaoxingensis. The sequence continues at coordinate 106,531 of NZ_JACRSZ010000009.1, forward strand.
TGAAAAAAGTAATCAATGCCACTGGAACGATTCTGCACACGAATTTGGGACGCGCACCGATCAGTAAAGAACACATACAGCAGATTCTTTGTATGGCATCCGGTTATTCGAATCTGGAGTATGATCTGGATAAGGGACACAGAGGAGAGCGATATTCACATTTTGACGAATTATTATGCAGGTTAACAGGTGCAGAGGCGGCGATGGCAGTCAATAACAATGCAGCGGCAGTTTTGTTAATGCTCAGTGCCCTTGGAAAAGAAAAAGAAGCCATTGTATCCCGTGGTGAACTGGTGGAAATCGGAGGAAAGTTCCGAATCCCGGATGTGATGGAGCAAAGCGGGACTATTTTAAAAGAAGTGGGAACCACCAATAAGACACATCTGGAAGACTATGAAAAGGCGATTACCGAAGAAACAGGTATGATTTTGAAAGTACATACCAGCAATTATCAGATTGTAGGTTTTACGGAATCAGTAGAGATCCAGCGTCTGGCAGCATTGGGAAGAGAGCATGGGATACCGGTTCTGGCAGATCTTGGAAGCGGTGTATTACTTTCAATGGAAAAATATGGACTGCCACACGAACCTACCGTTCAGGAAATGATTCAGGCAGGTGCAGATCTGGTATCTTTCAGCGGAGATAAACTGCTTGGGGGGCCTCAGGCAGGCATTATCGTTGGCAAGAAAAAATATATGGATATATTAAAAAAGCATCCATTGACGAGAGCGCTGCGGATTGATAAATTTACAGCAGCGGCACTGGAATTAACACTGCGGGAATATCTGAATCCGAAAAATGCGTTAAGCAATCTTCCGGCACTGAAAATGATTGCAAAGACAGCAGAAGATATCAGAAAGGATGCAAATGAGCTGTGTCAGATGATGCAGGAGAAAGAACTGCCCTTTGAAATCGGTGTAGAACCATGTGAATCTCAGATTGGGGGAGGTGCATTCCCAACTGCGAACTTAAGTGGATATGCGGTAGTTTTGACTTGTAAGCAGAAAAAATGCCAGGATATCGTAGATGCGATGGAACAGCTGCCGGTTCCTGTTATATGCAGATGCCAGAAAGATCAGATCATTCTGGATGTGAGGACATTAGAAAAAGAAGACATGGAAATCATTGTGAGAGAATTGGAGCTTTTATGAAACATATCATCATTGGAACAGCAGGTCATATCGACCACGGAAAGACAACATTAATCAAAGCATTAACCGGATGCAATACGGACCGTTGGAAGGAAGAGCAGGAACGCGGGATTACCATTGACCTGGGATTTGCGTTTTTTGATCTTCCAAATGGAGATCGGGCGGGGATCGTAGATGTGCCTGGACATGAGAAGTTTATACACAATATGGTTGCCGGAGTAGTTGGCATGGATATGGTGCTTCTGGTTATCGCTGCGGATGAGGGAATTATGCCTCAGACGAAGGAGCATATGGATATTTTACATCTTCTGGGCATTCAGAAGTGTATCGTCGTTTTAAATAAGATGGATCTGGTGGATGAGGAATGGCTGGAACTGATGGAAGAAGAAGTGAGAGACCAGCTGCAGGATACGTTTTTAAAGGATGCACCTGTTGTAAAGGTATCTTCTGTAACAGGAGAAGGATTAAAAGAACTGACAGATGCGATTGTAAAAATGGAAACATCTGAGGTACAGGAAAAAGAGATTCATACGATTCCAAGACTTCCGATTGACCGGGTTTTTACCATTTCGGGATTTGGGACAATTGTCACCGGAACTTTGATTTCCGGCATAATCCGTAAAGATGATACTTTGCAGCTTTACCCGTGGAATGCCCCATGCAAAGTACGGAATATCCAGGTACATGGAAAAAATGTAGATGAATGCAGTGCAGGACAGCGTGTAGCTGTGAATCTGACTGGTATAAAAAAGGAAGATATCAGCCGGGGAGATGTACTGGCTTCACCGAACAGCATGAAGGGTACGACCTTGCTGGATGTAAAGCTGAAGATTTTAAAAGACAGTAATCGAATTGTAAAGAATCGGAGCAGGCTGCATTTATTTACCGGAACCAGCGAAGTGCTCTGTCGTGCAATTTTATTGGATCGTGATGAATTAAAGGCAGGAGAGGAGTGTTTTGCACAGCTTCGTCTGGAACAGGAACTGGCACTTCGAAAAGGAGACAGATTTGTGGTTCGTTTTTATTCTCCGATGGAGACAATTGGGGGTGGAGAAGTGCTGGAGCCAAATCCAAAGGCCAAGAGAAGGTTCAAGGAAGCAGCGTTGGAAGAACTGCGGCGTAAAGAAGCAGGTTCTTCTGTGGATGTGGTACAGATGCATGTGAAATCACACAGAGATACGCTGATTACCATAACGGAACTGGCAAAATTAACTGCTCTGTCGGAAGAGGAAATACGTCAGGACGTATCGGAACTGGAAGATGGATCAGAAGCTTTGGTATTCCCAATGAAAAAGGATACCTATGTCTGGATGCGGGACGATGAGTTATATCTTCAGGATCAGATTAAGGCAGAACTGAAAAAATACCATCATAAATTCCCATATCGTCATGGTATAAAAAAGGCTGAGATTCAGACAAAATACATGAAAAAAATCAAACCTGTGGTTGCAGCTAAAATATTTGAACACTGGGAGACAGAAGAGAGTATTATTTCCAGCGGCGAGTATTTACACTTGCCGGAATTTGAAATTTTGAAAGATGCGAGATATGAGGGATGCAGAAAACTTTTGCTGAATTCTTTCGAAAAAGCAGAATATCAATTTATAAAACTCTCAGAAACAGATGTCGAGAAAGAGTATGCTGATATGGGAGAAGATATTCTTTTACTCCTGCGAGAAGAGAATCAGGTTGTTCGTTTAAGTGAAGATGCATATACGGTAAAATCATTGTTGGAAACGGCAGCAGAGAAAATACGGGAAGTGGTTCAGCAACAGCCGGTGATTACCATCTCAGAAGTGCGAGATCTGTTCTCGACCAGCCGAAAAAATGCAAAACTGATACTGGAATATACGGATGGTCAGAGAATCACCAGGAATACAGGAGCAGAGAGTGAGTGGAAGGCATACTGAGTAAGTAAGAAATAAGTTGCTATTTTAAGATACTTGTGATAAAATGAAATGATAAAAATGGGAGTAGATAGGTGCTGGTGTGCCTCCTGGTCTTCAAAACCTGTGATAGCGGTTAACTCCCGCTTAGGTGGGTTCGATTCCCACATACTTCCGCCAGAAAGTGATCGGTCTCTTGTAAAAGAGACCGTTTTTTGAACGCAGATAAGCATTCCCCCCCGCTTCAAGTGCGCGGAGCACTAAGCGGCGGGTGAGGGGGATGCTTCTGTCAGTGAGAGCCTTCAGCTCCCACTGACAGATCGCGAAGCGACTGCGTTCATGAGCAAGCAGCGAAGCGGATTGCGAATATCCGTTTGACTAGAAAGAAGGTGGCAGTTATGAATCATCAGTATAAATTGACAGCGATGACAGCAAAGGGTGGTTGAGCGTCCAAACAGGGACCTGAGGTACTCAGGCAAATATTGGGAAAGCTTCCGGAACAGCATTGTGAACCACTTTTGGTTGGTTTTGGTTCCAGTGATGATGCGGCTGTTTATCAGATGAATAAGGATCAGGCTCTAATTCAGACCATTGATTTTTTCCCGCCACCAGTAGATGATCCGTATCTTTTTGGACAGATTGCAGCAGCGAATGCTTTGAGTGATGTCTATGCCATGGGCGGAAGACCGGTACTGGCACTAAACCTTCTTGCATTTCCATCTTGTTTGGATCCAAAATGTATACAGGAAATTTTGAGAGGTGGCTATGAAAAAGTAGCTGAGTCCGGAGCTGTGGTGGCAGGAGGGCATACTATTGAGGATAATGAACCAAAGTACGGACTGTCAGTATCCGGTGTAGTACATCCGGCAAAAATCTGGAGAAACGATACAGCTCAGGAAGACGATGTACTGATCTTGACCAAGCCAATAGGAACAGGAATCTATGCACTGGCATCTAGAGGAGGTCTGTTGAATGAAGCAGAAGAATCAGAAATGCTGAAATGGATGACTTTGCTAAATCGTCAGGCATGTGAGGTGTTTAGCCAGTTTACCGTTCACGCCTGTACTGATGTTACAGGGTTTGGACTTCTCGGACATGTCTGTGAGATGGCAGAAGGAAGTAAAAAAGTGATTCATATTTATGCAGATCAGATCCCGTTTCTTCCAAAGACGGAAGAGATGGCTGTTATGGGAATATTACCATCTGGAGTGTACCAGAATCTGGAATATCTGAATTCTAAAGTGCGTTTTTCATCTACGGTATCACAATGGAAACGAGATGCATTGATGGATCCGCAGACGTCTGGGGGACTGTTAGCGGCAATTCCGGCAGATGAAAAAGAAGAATGTCTGCGGATGATGGAAGAAAGAGGCTGTTTTGCCAGAGTAGTAGGAAACATAACAGGGGAATTAGATACTGTTTTGACAGAAGTAGGATAGGAGGATAAGATTACAATGAAGGGTCTGGTAATTTGGAAAGATGGACATGCAAGTCTGGAAGAAATGAAGAAACCGGAGATTGGAGAGTATCAGGCGCTGGTACGAATGACCGCCGGTGCATTATGTGGTACGGATAAAGAAATTATTTATGATAAACTAAAAGGATTTCATAATTATCCTACTGTCCTTGGTCATGAGGGAATTGGCCGTGTGGAAGCAATCGGAAGTAAAGTGAAAAATTTCACCGTAGGAGATAAAATTGTACTTCCATTTCTGGATGATGGAGAAGAATTCTATTCAACCTGGGGCGCCTTTGCAGAGTATGCGGTTATTGGTGATGCTGAGGCAATGCTGGAGGATGGACACACTGTGGGAGACGGTGTGCTGACAGAGGGCAATCTGGGACAGAAGAAGATCCCTGAGGGATTGGATGATGTGGAAGCAGCTATGATTGTCACATATCGTGAAGTGTATTCTACGATGAAGCGTCTTGGTTTCCAGAAGGGAAAAAGCCTGATACTTTATGGCGCAGGTCCGGTAGGTCTTGTATTTATTACTCTGGCAAAATACATGGGACTTTCCCCTGTTATTTGTGTGGATCACACGGAGAAAAAGCTGGAGTCAGCAAGAAAATGTGGTGCGGACTATACACTGAATTTTGACCAGTGTGATGTAACAGAAGAAGTGTTAAAAATCCTTCCAGAAAAAGCAGACATGATTCTGGATGCGGCGGGGGTGCCGGCATTGATCAATCAGAATCTGAAACTGGTGAAGAATTTTGGCGATGTATGTATCTATGGAGAAACAGCCAAAAGCGAATATCTGATTAACTGGGAAGAAGCTCCGTTTTGCTTTAATCTGCGATTTGCCCAGTGGCCGTCGAAGGCAGAAGAAGCAGAGGTGCATGATGAAATCATAGCACTTATAAAGCAGGGCATATTAAAGGGTTCTAATTATATATCGGATGTGTTTGATTTTAAAGACAGTGTAGAGGCAATCGAATACTTCAAAGCTAAGAAAAATATTGGAAAGATTGCAATTCGGTTTTAGGACAGTTTGAAATGCCAGTTATTTCTAATGAAAACAGAGGGCAGGGAATCCATATCCGCTGCTGTATATGTAAAAAACTTGAGGAGAGCAGCTATGAGTATAAGAAGCGCACAGACTAAAGATTTATCAAGAATTGCTGAAATTTTTGTATTCAATAACAGAATCAATTATCTGCCAATATTCAAAGATGAATCCTATTCCTTTGGAGAATTGCAGGTAGTATCGTTCATAGACCAGTATCTGAAAAAGAAAGAAGTATACCAGAACCTTTTTGTATATGATGACGGACTAATCAAAGGATTCCTGCAAATGAAGGGAACAGAAATCTATAAGTTGTATATAGAGCCGTGTTTTCAGAGGGAAGGAATAGGTCATGAACTGATCGAATTTGCCATAAAAGAATTTGGAGCAGATCATCTGTGGGTATTGGAAAAGAATGTAAAAGCAATTGCATTTTACAACAGACATGGATTTTGCTTTACAGGTCAAAAGCAATTTGAGGAAGGCACCACAGAATATGTGATGGAATTGAAGAGAGAAATATTTTAAGATAACGGAAAAATGTGTGGAGGAGAATTCACTGATGAACTGGTCCATTGGACACCAACACGGAGTGCCATCAGGGACAGTAAAAAAGCCATAAACACCGTCCCCATCATCCCACAGGAATATGTACCTTTGGTGAAGTTCGTGGATGTTCCGGTTTTGGACCGTATTTTTCACGGATCACTTCAACAAAAGATCTGGCAGCCGGTGTCAGTACCCGGTTTTTATGATAAACCAGATAGATGGAACGCTTCAGCAGTTCAGAATCCAGATCGAAACTCAAAAGGTATCCGAATTTTTCATAATCTTTTGCAGCAATTTTACTGATAATCGATACACCCAGACCGTGACAGACAGCCTGTTTGATGCTTTCGGTAGAAGGCAGTTCTGTCAGAATATGAAGCTTTTGATCGTCTAGGCCGATGCTTTGAAAAAAAGCGTCGGCTTCTTTGCGTGTTCCGCTTCCCTTCTCACGGAAAATAAATGGGAGATAGCGAAGCTGGCTGACAGGAAGCTTTCCTTTATAGATCTGATAAGCAGGAGTGTTGGGGGTGATCAGAACCAGTTGATCATCCAATAAAGATTCGAAAATACATTTGGAATCAGGGATCTGCATACCGGTAAATCCCAATTCTGCATCGTAATTTTCAATCTGACTTATAACTGCAGAGCTGTCTGCCTGGCGGACAGAAATTTTCAGATCCGGATAACGCACATACATTTCAGTCAATAGCTGCGGCAGCAGATACTGAGAGGGAACTGTGGAGGCAGCTACCGGAAGTTCTCCCTTAATTTCGGTGGCATAAGACTGCATCATCAAGGAGGCCACATCTCTGGTATGCAAAAGTTCTTTGGCATAATCATAGAAAATCTGTCCGGCCTCAGAAAGCAACACTTCTTTGGTGGTACGTAAAATAAGCGGGACACCAAGTTCTGATTCCAGACTTTTGATATGTGCACTGACAGTAGGCTGAGACAGATACATGGCTTTGGCGGCTTTAGAAAAACTCTTATTCTCTGCTACCTGGACAAAAGCTTCCAATTGATGAAAATACATAGGACACCTCTTTTTCGTGCAGGCATAACAGAAGAAAAGACCTGACACTTTATAAATTTGTACATATCATACCATAATTCATAGAAAAAAGCGAGACTATTTATAGATGTAATCTATAAATGCAAAGAAATCATCAGGCATTTGAATTAGACAAAAATACGGTAGATGTTATACTTTTCTTAGAGAAATGACAGTAATGAGGTGAAAAGATGGTGACATTAGGACTGGATTCCGGTTCTGCAACGACGAAAGCAGCAGTATTTGACGGAGAGAAGATCCAGAAAATTTATTTAGAAAAAACATCTGATCGTCCTGGTAAAGTGATCCGTGATATGTACAACCAGTTATATTCCCCGGAGATTGCGATGACGGTAACGACTGGGTATGGCAGAGGGCTTCTTGAACAGGCAGACAGGAAGATTACAGAGATTACCTGTCATGGCGCAGGAGCAGCATACCTGATGCCACAGTGCAGAGCGGTGATTGATATCGGAGGACAGGATTGTAAGGTAATGCTTCTGGATGAACAGGGAAAAGTGACAGATTTTCTGATGAACGATAAATGTGCTGCAGGAACAGGAAGATTCATCGAGATGACACTGGGACGGGTTGGAGCCAGGGTAGAAGATCTGGATGAATTTGTCAGGGGTGCCACACCGGAGAAGATCAACAGCATGTGTGCGGTATTTGCGGAAAGTGAGATCGTAGGTCTCCTGGCGCAGGAGAAAAAGGCAGGAGACATTTTACTTGGGTGCCTTCATTCGATTTGTAAGAGAACTGCCATTTTTGCACAGAAGCTGATCCGGGAAAATGAATTGATTTTCTTTTCCGGGGGTCTGTCACAGTCTAAAGTAATCAGAGAAATACTGGAATCCTATATGAAACCGGCGCATATTGTGACACATGAACTGGCTCAGTATACAGGAGCCATTGGTGCAGCAGTATTAGCTTATGAAAAAGCAGGGGGAAAGAAAACATGGAGTTAAGAAAAGAATTACCAGAAGTATTTGAAGAATTTGCAGATGCAAGAAAAAATTCATTCCTGGCAATTAAGAAAATTAAGGATGCAGGAACACCGATCGTAGGTGTGTTCTGTACCTATCTGCCAAGAGAGATCGCCAATGCCATGGGTGCAGCAGTGGTTGGACTTTGTTCCGTATCTGATGAGACCATTCCGGATGCAGAGAAGGATCTGCCAAGAAACCTCTGTCCACTGATCAAATCCAGCTATGGATTTGCGAAGACAGATAAATGCCCGTTCTTCTATTTTTCCGATCTGGTTGTGGGTGAGACTACCTGTGACGGAAAAAAGAAAATGTATGAAATGCTGGCAGAGTTTAAACCGGTTCATGTGGTACAGCTGCCGAATAGCCAGACGGAAGATGGATACGAATTATACCGCAAAGAACTGATCCGTTTCAAAGAAGCACTGGAAGAAAAATTTGAAGTAAAGATTACAGAAGAAGCCATTGCAAAAGAAATCAAAAAGAGAAACGGCATCAATCGTGCGCTGACCAGACTGCAGTATACAATGGCACAGGATCCGGCTCCGGTTATGGGCCTGGATATTATCAATACGGTATATGGTTCTGGTTTTCAGATGAACTTGGATACACTGGAAGAGACCATTGATGCGGTAACGGATAAGATTGAAAAAGAATATCAGGAAGGTAAGAACGTTGGGAAGAAGCCACGAATCCTGGTAACCGGTTCTCCGTCCGGTGGAGCTGCACTGAAGGTTATCCGTGCCATTGAAGAAAATGGTGGTGTAGTAGTTTGTTTTGAAAACTGTACCGGTATGAAGCCGCTGGCAGAAGTAGATGAAGAAAATCCAGATGTGTACGATGCACTTTCCAGAAAATATTTAAGTATCGGATGTTCCTGTATGTCTCCGAATAAAGCAAGAATGGAACTTCTGGAGAAACTGATCAAAGATTTTAAGGTAGATGCAGTGGTAGATCTGGTACTGCAGGCCTGTCATACCTACAATGTAGAGACAGCCATGGTGAAGAAGCTGGTAAAAGATAAGATGGGAATTCCATATACCGTTGTTGAAACAGATTATTCCCAGGCAGATGTGGGACAGATTCAGACAAGAATGTCAGCATTTATTGAAATGCTATAAGTAATAGTCAGATTTCGAAATAAAAGGAGATGCAAGTATTATGGTAACAATTAACGCAATGGGTGATACCTGCCCGATCCCGGTCATCAAGACACAGAATGCCATTAAGGCACTGACAAAAGCAGAAGAAGTAGAGGTACTGGTAGACAATGAAGTGGCAGTACAGAATCTGACGAAACTGGCAGGAAGCCTTGGCTGTGAAGTGAAATCTGAGAAAAAAGCAGAAAAAGAATACCGTGTTGTGATCACAGTAACAGAAGATAAGTTACAGGGACAGGCAGATGAGAAGAAAGAAGAAACAGCAGAAGCGGCCTGCGTTCCAGATGCCAGAGATAACACAGTGGTTGTGATTTCATCTGACAAAATGGGTGAGGGAGAAGAAGAACTGGGTAAAGTCCTGATCAAAGGTTATATCTATGCACTGACTCAGCTGGAGACACTGCCAAAGACCATTTTATTCTATAACAAGGGTGCTTATTTGACCTGTGAAGGATCTGCATCACTGGAAGATCTGAAGTCTCTGGAAGCGCAGGGCGTGGAGATATTTACCTGTGGAACCTGCCTGAATTACTACGGACTGTCTGAGAAGCTTCAGGTAGGAAGTGTTACGAACATGTATGTAATCGCAGATACTATGGCAAAAGCCAGTAAGGTAGTGAAACCATGATTTATCTGGATAATGCAGCCACTACACTGCATAAGCCGGAAGGAGTGGCAGAGGCCATGACTATGGCGTTGACTTCCATGGGCAACTCTGGAAGGGGCGCCCATGAAGCTACTTTGGATGCATCCAGAATGATCTATGGTACCAGAGAAAAGCTGGCAGAGCTGTTTCATATTCCAGATCCCATGCGGATTGCCTTTACCTGTAATGCCACAGAAAGCCTGAACATAGCTATACAGGGAATATTGAATCCGGGAGATCATGTAATAACCAGTGTGTGTGAACATAATTCCGTACTGCGGCCGGTATATCGGATGGCAAAACAGGGAGTGACCTACAGTTTGCTTACGGCAGACGAAAAAGGCGTGATGCAGTATGATCAGCTTCCAAAGCTTTTAAAAAAAGAGACTAAGGTGATTGCTGTGACGCACGCATCCAATTTGACCGGTAATGTGACTGATTTGAAAAAAATATCGGATTTTGCAAAGGAAAATGGATTGCTTCTGATTGTGGATGCATCCCAGACAGCCGGATGCATTCCGATTGATGTACAGGATATGGGGATTGATGTTCTCTGTTTCACCGGACATAAGGGTCTGATGGGACCACAGGGAACCGGTGGTATCTATGTACGGGAAGGATTAAGAATTGCATCTCTGAAAGTAGGGGGAAGTGGTGTGAAGAGTTTTGATAAGGAGCATCCGGATACCATGCCGACGGCACTGGAAGCCGGAACCCTAAACGGACCGGGAATTGCAGGTCTTGGAGCTTCTCTATCCTGGATATTGAAGCAAGGCGTAGAGCAGATCCATGAAAAGGAATTATCGCTGGCCAGGCGCTTCTTAAAAGGCATCGCAGAGATCCCGGACATTACAGTATATGGAGATACAGATGCACAGATGCGAACAGCCATTGTATCCCTGAATCTGGGAGACGTGGATTCCGCAGAAGTCAGCGACTGGCTCTGGGAAGATTATGGAATTGCAGTACGTGCAGGTGCTCATTGTGCTCCCCTGATGCATCAGACTCTTGGCACAGAGCAGCAGGGTGCGGTACGGTTCAGCTTTTCCTGTTTTAATACAGAAGAAGAAGTGGACGCAGCAATTCAGGCATTAAAGGAATTACAGGAATAAATTTATGAGAACAAAGAAACTACAACTGGTGATTACATTTTCCAATACACCAGAAGCAATCAAAATGGAAAAATATTGTCAGGAGCATCAGCTTCCGGGAAGGCTAATTCCCATTCCATCTCAGATTACCGCAGGCTGCGGGTTGGCCTGGAAGACGGAACCGGATAGGAAAGAGCAGTTCGTGGAACAGCTGAAGCAGGCGGGACTGTCCTGGGAACAGATGCAGGTAATTGAGTTATAACTGCTGGCCAGAAAGAAAATGACCGCAGTAATGGGGAGGAAGAGATCTTTCTCGGATATAAAATAAAAAACGAAACAAAGTTTGGAAGGAGGATATTATGGTTCATGTAATGATTGACGGCATTCCGGTGGAAGTGGAAAAGGGGACGACCGTTCTTCATGCGGCAAAAAAAGCAGGAATTGAGATCCCAACTCTGTGTTATATTGAGGATCTGATTCCGGACGGATCTTGCCGTCTGTGCGTGGTAGAAGTAAAAAATAATGGCAGAACCAAGATCGACACATCCTGTACCCTGCAGGTATCAGAAGGGGATGAGATCTTTACCAGATCAGAAAAGGTAAGACAGTCCAGAAAACAGACACTGGATCTGCTGTTATCCGATCACAATGTACACTGCTTCTCCTGCGAAGCAAACGGAGACTGCAAACTGCAGGAATATGCATTTGAGTATGGTTTGGAGACCACCAGCTATGAAGGACAGAAGAGTGGTGGCGAGGTAGATGATACGAATAAATTCTTTACCTATGACCCAAGTCTTTGTATTCTGTGCCACAGATGCGTGAATACCTGTAATTATATTGTAGGACGCGGTGCCATTGAGACAATGGAACGTGGATTCCAGTCAGTAATCGGCAATGGAGAAGGTCAGTGGAAAGATGGTATCTGTGAATCCTGCGGTAACTGTGTACAGGCCTGTCCAACCGGTGCGCTGTCCATGAAGCGCAGAAAGAAATACCGTACATATCAGGTAGAAAAAAAGGTACTGACCACCTGTCCACATTGTGCAACCGGATGTCAGTATTACCTTCTGGTAAAAGATGGCAAGATTGTGGATACAGAAGCTTATAATGGACCATCCAACAAAGGTCTGCTTTGTGTAAAGGGACGAAGCGGAAGCTTTGACTTTGTACATCATCCATCCAGAATCACAGATCCATTGATTAAGAATAAAGAAACCGGTGAATTTGAGAAAGCTACCTGGGATGAAGCACTGGATCTGGTTGCATCTAAATTCATGGAGATTAAGAAAAAATACGGCAGTGAATCACTGGCAGGTTTTGCATGTTCCAGATCACCAAACGAAGATATCTACATGGTTCAGAAGATGGTTCGAACCTGTTTCGGCACAAATAATACCGATAACTGTGCCCGTGTATGTCACTCTGCATCGGTAGCAGGTCTGGCTATGACACTGGGATCCGGTGCCATGACCAATCCAATCGAAGATATCACAAAGAAACCAGATGTGATCATGCTGGTAGGTTCCAATCCGGAAGAAGCACATCCGGTAGTGGGCATGCAGATTCGTCAGGCGGTACAGCGTGGATGTAAGCTGATCGTGGTGGATCCGCGTGATATTGGCCTTGCAAAACATGCAGATATCCATCTGAAGTTAAAACCAGGTACCAACGTTGCATTTGCAAATGGTATCATGAATGTGATCATTTCCGAAGGGCTGCAGGATGAAAAGTTCATTGCAGAGAGAACGGAAGGATACGAGAAGATCAAAGAGATCGTAAAAGATTATACACCTGAAAAAGTAGCAGAGATCTGCCATATTGATGCAGAAGATCTGAAGAAAGCAGCTATCATGTATGCGAAAGCAGATATGGCTCCGATTATTTACTGTCTGGGTGTTACGGAACATTCCACCGGTACGGAAGGTGTTATGTCCATGTCAAATATAGCTCTTCTGGTTGGTAAACTGGGTAGAGAAGGTTGTGGTGTCAATCCACTTCGTGGCCAGAACAATGTACAGGGTGCCTGTGATATGGGTGCATCACCGACAGATTTCCCTGGATATCAGAAAGTAGCCAATCCAGAAGTAATTGCCAAATTTGAAAAAGCATGGAATACGAAGTTGAATCCAAATCCAGGACTGCATGCTACGGATGTATTCCCGGCAGCAATCAGGGGAGATGTGAAAGGTCTTTATATTTACGGTGAAGACCCGATTGTTACTGATCCGGATACCCATCATATCATCAAGGCACTGGAGAGCCTGGACTTCTTTGTTATTCAGGAACTGTTTATGACAGAGACTGCCCAGTATGCAGATGTGATTCTTCCGGGTGTCAGCTATGCAGAAAAAGAAGGTACCTTTACGAATACCGAGCGTCGCGTACAGCGTGTGCGCAAGGCAGTAACGATTCCTGGAAATGCAAGACTGGATACGGATATCATCATTGATCTGATGAATCGTATGGGATATCCACAGCCGCATCTTACATCTGCTCAGATTATGGATGAAATTGCATCTGTGACACCATCCTTTGGAGGCATCAGCCATGCACGTCTGGATAGTGAAGAAGTAGGTGGAAGAGGACTTCAGTGGCCATGTCCGACAAAGGACCATCCGGGTACACCGATCATGCATGTGGGCAAGTTCGCAAGAGGTCTGGGATGGTTCTATCCGGCAGAATATGTGCCTTCTGCAGAACTTCCGGATGAAGAATATCCAATCATCCTTATGACCGGACGTATCCTGTATCATTACACCACAAGAGCGATGACAGGAAAGACTCCGGAGCTGATGGAGATAGAAGGAAGTTCATTCATTGAAATGAATGAAGAAGATGCAGCAGAACTTGGAATCAAGAATGGTGACAGAGTTCGACTGACATCCAGAAGAGGACAGATTGAATCCACTGCTCGTGTGGGAAATAAAGTATCCAAGGGAGAATCCTGGATGCCGTTCCACTTCCCGGATGGAAATGCAAACTGGCTGACGAATGCAGCACTGGATAAATATGCAAGAATTCCGGAATATAAAGTTTGCGCAATCAGAATTGAGAAAGCATAAAATGAACACTTAGTTACCGAGAAATAGCCGTTCCTGACTGATATGTACCCCTTTTTACATGGTGCAGGGCGGCTATTTCTTATGCTTGCAGTTGTGTTTTTTTTGTCAATATGTTACAATGATCCCATGCAAATTGTACGGAAATTATGATAACTGTTCCAAAACACTGTGAAAGTGAAGAATATGTCTGATTTCGCAGATGAACGGTAGAAGGAGATCGAACATGAAGTGTATTAAGACAACGGATGCGGTAGGCCATGTGCTTTGCCATGATATTACAAGGATCGTGAAGGATGTGGTGAAGGATACTGCATTCCGTAAGGGACATATTGTGCAGGAAGAGGATATCCCGGTACTGTTATCTCTGGGAAAAGATAACCTGTATGTATGGGAGAAGGATGAGAACACCCTGCATGAGAACGAAGCAGCGCAGATTCTCTGTGATGTCTGTATGAATGAGAATATGCATCCGACCGCAGTAAAAGAGGGAAAGATTGAGCTGATTGCAGACTGTGACGGAGTATTTCAGGTGGATGTGCCAAGGCTGGATGCTATCAATGAGATTGATGAGATTATGATTGCCACCAGACATACGAATTTCCCGGTGAAAAAAGATGACCGTCTTCTGGGAACCCGTGTGATCCCGCTGGTGATTGCCAAAGAAAAAATGGATCTGGTGAAAAAGACAGCGGGAGATCAGCCTTTGGTTTCCCTGACTCCATATAAGAAGAGAAAAGTTGGTATTGTAACTACCGGAAACGAAGTATTTTACGGAAGAATCAAAGATACTTTCACTCCGGTTGTTATCAACAAGCTGGAATCCTACGGTGCAGAGATTCACGGACATATCCTCTGTAACGATGATATGGAAAAGATCACAAAGGCCATTCTGAAGTTAAAAGAAGAAGGGGCAGATATGATTGTATGTACCGGTGGCATGAGCGTAGATCCAGATGACAAGACTCCTGGAGCCATCAAGAATACAGGAGCAAGAATCGTATCTTATGGAGCTCCGGTTCTTCCGGGAGCCATGTTCCTGCTATCCTATCTGGAGGACGGCACACCGGTTATGGGGCTGCCGGGATGCGTCATGTATGCAAAAGCAACTGTTTTTGATCTGGTATTGCCACGAATCATTGCAGGAATCGAAGTGACAAAGAAAGATCTGGCACATATGGGAAATGGTGGATTCTGTCTGGGATGTAAGGAATGTCATTATCCGAATTGCAGCTTTGGAAAAGGGGTGTGATTATGGATAACCTTACTGTGGAGCAGGCACTGGAAGCATTGCTTGCTCATTCAAAGATGATAGAAGAGACAGAAAAAGTACCGGTACTTCAGGCATGGGGAAAGGTGCTTGCAGAAGATATGGTGGCAGAATTGGATAACCCGCCATTTGATAAATCACCGATCGATGGTTATGCCTGCAAATCGGAAGATCTTGTGGGAGCATCCGAGGAACATCCGATTACGTTAAAGGTTCTGGAAGAGATTGATGCAGGACAGTATTCTGAGATAACCGTGGAAAAAGGGCAGGCGGTACGTATTATGACCGGCGCAGCCATCCCAAAGGGCTGTGACTGCTGTGTCCGTCAGGAAGATACCGATTATGGGGAAGATACTGTAAAGATCTTCCATCCGACCAGACAGTGGCAGAATTATTGCTATCAGGGAGAAGATTTTAAAAGAGGAACCGTGCTTCTGAAAAAAGGAACCAGAATCGGATTCGTAGAAGCTGGCATTCTGGCAAGTATGGGAAAAACGGAGGCAAATGTTTACCGTAGAGCAAGAGTAGCTATTTTAACTACCGGAGATGAAGTGATGGCACCGGGACAAAAGCTGCTTCCTGGCAAGATCTATGACTGTAATCAGAGTCTTCTGGCAGCACGTATGGAAGATTTTGGCGTGGAACTGGTAAAATTGGACTCTATCGAAGACCGGCCACAGGCAATGACAAAAGCTATTCAGGATATTGCTCCATCTGTGGATCTGATTATTACCACAGGCGCTGTATCAGTTGGAAAAAAGGATATTATGCACGAAGCACTGGAACTGGCAGGTGCACAGCGCATTTTCTGGCATATTCAGATGAAGCCGGGTATGCCAACTCTTTTTTCTGTGTATCAGGATACCCCGGTAATCAGTCTGTCCGGTAATCCATTTGGTGTGGCGGTATCCGTGGATCTGCTGATTCGCCCAATGCTCCAGAAGATGATGCAGGATGAAGCATTAAAGACCAGAAGGGAAAAATGTGTGTTAAAGAATGAATTTGTAAAAGAAGTTCGTGGGCGCAGATATATCCGTGCCGTTACAGATGGAGAGTCTGTGACCATACCGACAGGATTACATTCCAATGGTGTGCTGGCTACCATGGCAGGCTGTAATTGCCTGATTGAGATGCAGGGTGGAAAGCCGGGAACCAAAGTGGGAGAACTTGCAGAAATAATATTGTTGTAAAAATTGCAGACAAATTCTGCGAAAGAAAACAGAAATGTTCAGGTTATTGACAGAAGAACAGGTAGTAATTATATGGAGAAAGAAAAAAACAAAAAGCAGTTTATTTTGGCGGTCAGCGGTGTGAAAAATTCAGGGAAGACGACATTGATTACAAAGCTCCTGCCGGAACTGAAAAAGCGCGGACTTCAGGTGGCTGTGATCAAGCATGACGGCCATGACTTTGAAGCTGATGTACCGGGTACTGACAGCTGGAAGTATGCGCAGGCCGGGGCTGACGGAACCTGTGTGTTTTCTGCGAAAAAGTATATGGTGGTCAAATATGCACCGGCGCCGTCTGTGGAAGAACTGGTTGGTGCATTTCCAGAAGTGGATGTGATTTTGCTGGAAGGGTTTAAGTATTCAGAATATCCCAAGATCGAAGTGATTCGAAAAGGCAATTCTTCAGAATCAGTATGTGATCCAAAGAACTTACTGGGAATAGTGACAGATCTGACGAAAGCAGAATTGGATGTGAACGGGGAAACGCTGGATATTCCGCTTTTTGGATCGGAAGAGACGGAGCGTCTTACAGACTATTTTCTCAGTAAAATGGTGATAGATAGTAAATAACAGAAAAACATTGAACTGCCGGAAAATAGCAGAAAATATGCAGGATAGTCCAGGCAGCTAAGACGACACAGGATAAGAAAGGAGCAACCGAAATCATGAATGTGGGGGCAGTGATTGTGGCAGCGCAGGATCTGGCACAGGACAAAACAGGAAATGAAGAACTGGAGACCTTTCTTCCCATGCTTTCGGTGGAAGGCACCACAGTAATCAAGCGGGAGATCTATACCTTACGAAAAGCCGGAATATCTCCAATCATAGTAGTGGGCGGTTATCAGGCAGCAGTGTTGAAAAATCATATCAGCCATAACGGAGTAATTTTTTTGGAAGATCCGGAATATGTCTGTCATGACTGGCTGACATCTGCCAGAATTGGGATGGAAGCATCTGCAGAACGATGTGATAAAGTGATACTGCTTCCGGTGGAATGCCCGGCATTTAAGGTAGAAACGCTGGAATTACTGACGGAATGTGAGAGTGATACCTGTCTGTATTATGATGGAGAGCCAGGGAAACTACAGCTTAGAATCAGCAGTCATCTCAAAAGAGATAAAATATCGGAAGAGATATATGAAGATTTGAAATCAGAAGATGGAAGAGATCTGATGCACAGAAAACGAAATATGAAAAATCTGGACACAGATGACTCCGGCATCTTATATGATATTTCCAGACCGGAGCATATCGAAAAGGTGCGAGCCTATATCCGCCAGATACGGGATGCAAAAGCCTTAAGCCTGAAGACCAAAATTGTATTATCCAAGGGTGAAGATTTCTTTGGACCTGGAATCTTTCATCTGCTTCAATACGTGGATGAGACAGGTTCCATACAGGCAGCAGCCAAGAAAATGGGAATGTCGTATTCTAAGTGCTGGAAGTTGTTGAACCGGGCAGAAGAACAGATGGGATTTCCTTTTTTGAACCGGTACAATGGAGGAAAGAACGGTGGAAATTCTACGATTACCGAAGAAGGAAGAGAATTCATGAATCGTTATCATGCCATGCTGGAAGACATGAAGCGGATCAGTCAGAATTTTTTTGACATCTATTTTCAGGATTATCAGTAAATGTATATAAAAAAACAGATCCCTGTTTGTCATAACATTGACAAAACTGACATACAGGGATATAATTTTGCTAGCGAGTGTTTTTTGAAAAAATAACGTGAAGGAGGAAGTTAACATGAATACTTGGAAAAAAGCAGGAGCTTTACTTTTAACAGGAGTAATGGCTTCCGGAATGTGTGTAGGAGTTTACGCAGAGGATCAGACAGATGTTGTTGTATTTGCAGCAGCATCTATGACAGAAACTCTGACAGAGATTCAGGAAATGTATAAAGAGGTAGAACCAAACGTAAATCTGGTATTTACTTTTGATTCTTCAGGAACATTAAAGACACAGATCGAAGAAGGTGCAGACTGTGACCTGTTCATCTCAGCAGCACAGAAACAGATGAACCAGCTGGATATCACAGCAGATCCGTCTGTTAATGAAGATGGGCTCGATTTCATCGATGACACAACCAGAATGGACCTTCTGGAGAATAAAGTCGTTCTGGCGGTACCAGAAAATAATCAGGCGGATATCCAGTCTTTTGAAGATCTGGGAACTGATAAGCTGAACCTGCTTTGCCTTGGCAACGAGGACGTACCAGTAGGTGCTTACTCAGAAGAGATCCTGACCAACCTGGGTATTCTGGATCAGCTGGAAGCAGACAAGAAGATTACCTATGGATCGAACGTAAAAGAAGTTACCACACAGGTCAGCGAAGGCAGCGTTGACGCAGGTATCATCTACGCTACAGATGCTTACTCGGCAGGACTGACAGTCGTAGATCAGGCAGACAGCACACTTTGCAAACAGGTTATCTACCCTGCAGCAGTATTAAAAAATGCAGCACATGCTGACGAAGCAAAAGCATTCCTGGATTACCTGACAACAGAGACCAGCGCTGAAGTATTCGAATCTGTTGGATTTACTATGGTAAAAGCAGATGATGAAGAAGAAACAGAAGCAGTATCTGAAGCAGAATCTGAGACAGCTGCAGAGACAGAATCTTAAGAAAAAGTATGGAGGGAAGAATAGATGGATTGGTTTCCACTGTATAATTCACTTCGTATTGCGGTGATTTCCAGTGTACTGGTATTTTTCTCTGGAATCTTTGCAGCTTACTATATCGCAAAGCTGCATCCGGTGGTGAAAGGTGTGCTGGATGTGATTCTTACCCTTCCAATGGTATTACCACCCACAGTAGTAGGATATTTCATCCTGCTGCTGCTGGGCTCTAAAAGACCGTTTGGAATATGGTTCTACAATACTTTTGGGACTAAGCTGGTTATGAACTGGTATTCAGGCATTTTTGCTGCCACCATCGTGGCATTTCCACTGATGTATCGTACCGCACGTGGTGCTTTTGAGAGTTTTGATGAGACCTTAAGCTATTCTGGTCAGACACTAGGTTTATCCAATACATATATTTTCTGGAAAGTACGCATGCCGGCATGCCGTCAGGGAATTATGGCAGGAACCGTTCTTGCCTTTGCAAGGGCACTGGGAGAGTATGGCGCAACCAGTATGGTGGCTGGATATACACCGGGAAAGACGGCAACCATTTCTACTACGGTATATCAGTTGTGGCGAACCAATGACGATTTGCTGGCATTTAAATGGGTTATGGTAAATATAGCTATCTCAGCAGTCGTGCTTCTGGCGGTAAATATGCTGGAAAAGAAAAATACTGCCGGGAAAAGATCGGCAGGATAGGAGCGGACGAAATGAGACTTTATGTAAAAATAAAAAAGGATTTCGGAAGCTTTATTCTGGATACGGAATTTGAAGCAGATAAGGAAGTGCTGGGAATCCTGGGAGAATCCGGCTGCGGAAAAAGTATGACCCTTCGTTGTATTGCCGGTGTGGTGACACCGGATGAAGGACACATTGAACTGGACGAAACCGTCTTTTTTGACAGCGAAAAAAAGATCAACTTGAAGCCACAGGAACGCCATGTGGGGCTATTGTTTCAGAACTACGCCTTATTCCCGAATATGAATGTGGTGCAAAATCTTCGGGCAGCCTTAAGGGGACAGAAGCTGGGAAAAGAAGAACAGCAGAAGCGCGTTGCAGAGATGATGGCCAAGTTCTATCTGCAGGGGCTGGAACATCACAAGCCGTCCCAGTTGTCCGGTGGACAGCAGCAGCGAGTGGCACTGGCCAGAATATTGCTTACCAGACCGAAAATGCTCATGCTGGATGAGCCTTTCGCTGCACTGGATGAATTCCTGCGATGGAAGCTGGAACTGGAACTGGAGGATGTACTGAAAGAATTCGGTGCAACTACATTGTTCGTATCCCACAATCGTGACGAGATCTATCGGATCTGCGACCGTGTATGTGTGATGAATCAGGGAAAATCCAGTGAACCGGTACCGGTAAAAGAATTGTTTACGACACCGATATCAAGAGAAGCAGCGTATCTCTCAGGATGTAAGAACTTTTCAGATGCAGCCGTAGCAGAAAAAGGAGAAGTTATGGCGCTGGACTGGGGTATTACACTGAAGTGTGATACGACAGGAAAAGAAGATTCCACCAGTGTAGGTATAAGAAGCCATTTCATCCGCCCGGTAACAGAAACCGAGGGACTTATGCGAAATGTATTCTCCTGCAGGATAGAACGTATCATCGAAGATGTTTTTTCTTATATCCTGATCGTGTCTCCCAAAGAAGGAGCACAGATTCGTGTGGATGTATCCAAAGAAGATTGGCTGGAATACCGGGAGCAGGTGCCCGGAGATGAGATCCTCATCGGAATCGAAGAGAAAGATATTATGTTATTGAAATAAATAAAAGACTGAATCGCAACAGACGGTTTGGTCTTTTTTTATGCAATAAATGGAGATGAAAATCCTGCCGCAACGTGGTAAAGTAGAGTGGAATGAATAAACTGGCAAGGCGGAGAAAAACGTGAAGAAAGAAAAAAGGACAAGAATTATATGGCGGGAACAGATCATTGGAAAATACCGGGCAATGGAACTGGCAAAGAAAATTATGGCGTTGTTGTTTGGAATATCTGCACTTCAGATCGTATTGATTCTGGTAATTTCCAGTCATTTGAGTACAACGATTATTACGGAGCAGGCAGGAGAACTGATTAATGAAAATATGAAGCAAAACGCGGTGAGTATTCGTTCGGCACTGGAACGGTATGACAGCATGATACAGGAAATTTATACAGATACTACTTATGTAGATAACATGAAGATTATCAATTCCTGGGATGGTGAGGAATATTATCTGTCTATGCATTTATTGAACAGTAAAATGCAGGATTTGATTTATCGGAATGATGAAATAGCCGGAATTGCATTGATTGGAAAATACGGAGATGAATGCTATTATGACAGGATTACAAAGTCTGATCAGGAAAGCATCTGTTTTGAAGAACATATGGGAAATAATATGCTGGTAAAACAAGCTCTGACGAAAAAAGACAGTGTATATTCAGCATTACTTGGAAAAGAGGATCCGGAATATGGCAGTCATTCATTTTTCTATATAGCTCACCAGCTGACAGATTTTAATAACTATGAGAAAGGTGCTGTCGGCTGTGTGGTAATCTGCATTGACGAAGAAAAATTCCGAAGTAATTACAGTCAGGGAACGGAAGAGAACAGTCTGTCATTTGTTATTGACGGATATGGAAATATTGTATCTATGCCGGAAGCGGGATTTGAAGGAAGTAATATTTATGGTGAGAGTCCGAAAGAGGCAATTGCTGTAACGCAAATAAATGAACTGGAAAAACAGATACGAAAGTTTGTTGAGGAAAAGAAAGTATTCCCAAGAAAAAATCCGGATATTCATACACTAAGCATCTGGAATGGACAGTTTTATATCATTAATCTGCAGGATCTGAATCATTCCATGACAAGGGTGAGATACCTGCTGATTATGATCTGTCTGGTAGCTGCGCTGGTTGGGGTGATTGGTTTTATGGTGATTTATTATATATCCATAGACATCGATCATTCTGTGAAGAAGATTCTGTATGCCATGAAAGAAGCCAATGAGGGGAATCTGGACAGTAAGATTGAAGTAACCGGAAGTGATGAATTTGCAAAAATTTCTCAGAACTTTAATATCATGCTGGGAGAGATAAAAAAAGCAAATGAACAGGAACGGGAATCTTTATTAAGGGAAAAGAATGCGGAAATACGTTCTCTGGAGGCACAGATTAATCCGCATTTTATTTATAATACGCTGGATGCGGTCAATTGGCTGGCCATCGAGGAGCAACAGTTTGCAATCAGTAAAATGGTGACAAAACTGGCACAAATTCTAAGATACACGATTCATAACAGCAATGAGATAGTGACACTGGAAACAGAACTGGATTATCTGAAAAAATATATTTATCTGCAGCAGGAGCGGTTTGAGTATTCTTTTGACTGCGATATCGAGGTAGAAGAACAGGCCAGAAAATGTCAGATTCATAAATTGCTGTTGCAGCCTTTTGTGGAAAATTCCATAATTCATGGATTTGCGGAACTGGACCGTAGAGGAGAAATAGGCATTCGAATCCAGCTGACAGAGGAACATAAAATATACATAGAAATCAGTGATAATGGTATTGGAATGCAGGAAGAAGAATTGAAAAAGCTCAATGACTATGATTATCGGAGTGCAAAACCGGAAACCAGCATTGGTATTCGAAATGTGATCACCAGAATCAAGCTATATTATGGTGGAAAAGGAAAAGTGCGTTTTCTTTCCAGAAAGGAAGGGACGACAGTAGAAATTACGATTCCGGCAGAGAGGAGAGACTTAAGATGAGAATTGTACTTGCAGAAGATGAAAAGATGACGCGGAATGGTATATTACATATTATTGAACATTATACAGAACATGAAGTGATCGGTGTGGCAGAAAATGGAAAACAGGGTTATATGCTGGTAAAAGAAAAACAGCCAGATCTGCTGATCAGTGATATCAAAATGCCGGTAATGGATGGTATGGAAATGTTACAGAAACTATATGATGAAAAATGTATGGTTCCGACGATATTACTGACAGGATATTCAGATTTTGAGTATGCAAGAAAAGCCATTAAATTTCAGGTAATGGATTATTTATTAAAGCCACTGGATACAGAAGAATTTTTGAAGAATTTAAATGATGCAGAGACAAAAATTTCCAACATACGTATATCGCAGGTATCCGCAAAACAGCTTTTGGCAAATTATCTGGAAGGACAATATGAAGATAACGGGACGCAGTATGATCTGCTCTGTGAGCTGCTGCATATGAATGAACGGACAGAGGTGTCCCTGTTTCTGATTTCTCCGGGGAAGTTCTTTTCCGAACATATGAAAGAGTATATGAAATGTGCCTCATCCGTAATGGAGGCACTTTGTATCGACAATGTACACGTTTTTCAGCTGCCCGGCGAAAAACAGGCGATTGTTCTCGTGGCTGGTACAGAAAAAAACAGAACATTGAAAAATCGTTTTGAGATGAAGATAATTCCAGAACTGGAAGAGATAGGCAAATGCACCTGTGCTTTTACAAGAACATGTGGACTTCAGCATTTGAAGACTGCTATAGAGGAGATGAAACAAATGGTAGAAGCTGCATTTTCAGTACCGAACCATAAGCTGATTGATGCAGAGACTGTGGAAGCACTGCAATATCAGGATATCAGATATCCACAGAACATAGAAGCAGGTATAATCCGGGAACTTCGGAACGGACATGGAGAAAAAGCTGTGGATTACGGAAAGAAATTTGCAGATCAGGTAGTGAATGGATCTGTAAAACCGGAAATGATCAAAGAATACACACTCCGGTTAATGGCTAATGTATTTCGGGTATATACGGAAATAAACGGATTGTCAGATGAAGAACAGAATATGAAATATTTTATGGAAAGCGTCATATCCGGTGAAACAATGGAAGAAGTAAGATATCAGCTGGAAAAATTTTTCCACGCCTTATACAGAGAGAATGAGGAAGAGATCAGCGTTGAAAATGGCATTGTAATGAATGCAATTTCCTACATCAGAGATCATTACAGGGAAGAAATTTCCCTGTCAGAAGTGGCGAGAATCTGCAGGGTGACACCGGAATATTTAAGTAAAATATTTTACAATGAGACAGGAATCAATTTCAGTCATTTCGTCCAGAATTTCAGAATCAGTGTGGCAAAACGAATGTTATTTGCAGAAAACTGTAAAGTATATGAAGTGGCAGAAGCAGTAGGTTTCCGGGATCAGAAATATTTTGTGAAAATATTCAAAAAGCTTTGTGGTGTAACACCTACAGAGTACCGAAAGGAGTTCAGGGAATGAAAGTGAAATATATGTTTGCAGCTTCTATTACGGTACTTCTGCTGGCATTGGTGATTGTGTACTGTTCTTTTCAGAAACAGGGAAATGCCAGGGACAGTTACACAGAGGAAAAGGAGAAAACGATACAGGTACTGGTATCAGATGAAGTGTGTACAGGGCAAAAAGAACTGGAGGACATTGCAGAAAAATTTTCAGAAGAAAAAGAAGGAACAGAAGTTCACATCGAATGGGCAGATCGGGAAGATATTAAGAAAAAAGTCTGTGTAGGTGCCAATGATGAAAAGCAGCCAGATCTGGTAATTTGCAGCAATAAAGAAATATCGGGATTCATGGAGATGGGACTGTTACAGGAAATTTCGTCAAAAGAACTGATAGAATCCCTATACAGTGAGACAATTTACAGTGGACTGTGGCAGTCTGCGATGTCAGACGGAAAACATTATGGAATACCATTTACAGTAGACCCTTACGTTTTGTACTATAATTCAGATTATTTTGAAAAGAAAAACTTACAGAAACCGGAATCCTGGGAAGAAATTATGGAGATATGTGCAAGTATACGGGAACCGGGATTTTATGGAATCAGTTTTGGAATACGAAGATCTGGAGATGCTTCAGACTTTTTTGACTGCCTGCTGTATTCCTGTGGGGGAAATTATTACAGCCTTGACAGTGAGCCTGGAAAGATGGCAATTAATTATCTGGATGAACTGAAACGTAGAGGATATTTCAGCAAAGATGCGATAAATAACAGCTCTAAAGATGCCGCTGCGAATTTTAAGGAAGGAAAAGCAGCAATGTTTCTGGCACCTCTTAGCATGGCAGCTTATCTGAATGAAGGCAGTGGCAGTGTGAAATTTGCAATCAGTCCGTCTCCGTCAGCAATTAAAGAAGGGTATGCACTGACCGGAAACAGCCTTGGCATTCTGGATGAAGAAGACGGACTGACGCAGGAGTTTATAACTTATCTTTATGAAACACAGCAGAGAAAACAGATACTTACCTGTACAGGAACACTGCCTGTTTTTGAATGTGAACAGAATATTTCTGTGACAGACCGGGAACTGTCAGATATTTTTTATAAAAACGGAGTTGTTTTGCCGAACTACAACAGCTGGTTTGAGACAAGCAGTATTCTTTCAGAATATGTATATAAAGTTCTGGCACTCAGAAACATCAATCTGGATAAAAATGCATCAGAGTTACAGGATAAAATCAGAGTGGCAATTATGGGATAAGATTAAAAAAGTCTCCTGTTCTTAAAATAGTAGAATATACAGGTGCGTGAAAGAAATGCTAGAATATGATCATCAAAAAGAGGTAACGACCGAAAGAAAAGGAGAAGGAAAATGATGAAACGTAAAGTAATGGGGGCTCTTTTAACAGCAGCAATGGTTGCAGGAATGCTGGCATCCGTAGCAGTTACTGCATCTGCAGAAGATGGAAAACAGAAGCTGACAGTTACATTTAAAGATGATGGACAGGGAGAAAATCACCCATGGTATGTATGGGTAAACAGTGCATATGAAAACTGGGACCTGAAAGATCAGTATGAGCTGGAAATTGCAACAATCACCGGATCTGAATCAGATTATTATACCAAAGTAGCACTGGAACTTGCAGATGCCAACACTTGCCCGGATGTGGTATTTGAAGATACTTTCCAGCTTCCAAATGACGTAAGTGCAGGATATCTGACAAATCTGGATGAATACCTTGCAGGCTACGATGCATGGAATGATGGAACGTATTACGACACTATGAAAGCCGGTTCTATTGCAGCAGACGGATCAGTATATGGTGTTCCATATTGTACAGATACGAGAGGAATCTGGTACAACAAAGAGATCTTCAAACAGGCTGGTCTTCCGGAAGACTGGCAGCCGGAAAGCTGGCAGGATATTTTGGATGCATGCGCAGCAATCAAAGAAAATGTACCGGATGTGATTCCATTCTGGTGTAACTCAGGTGTGGCAACTGGTGAAGCAACATCTATGCAGACCTATGAAATGCTTCTCTATGGAACAGGCGAAAAACTGTTAGATGATGACGGAAAATGGATCGTAAAGAGTCAGGCAATTCAGGATACTTTGCAGTTTATCAGTGATATTTATACAAACGGATATGGCCCTTCCTTATCGCTGGTATTAAATGGACAGGCAACCAACACAGCAAGAAGAGAATATCTGCCACAGCAGAAGCTTGCAATCCTGATGGATGGTGCATGGATCAGTGCAAACTGGAAAGACACCGGTGCAGCACCATGGGCCGAATATGAAGATATCATGGGATTTGCAGCAATGCCAAAACAGAATGGAGACGGAACCGTTACCATGTCAGGAGGATGGACACTGTCGGTTCCAGAAAATTCAGATGAAAAAGATGCAGCATTCTCATTTATCGAGCAGTTAATGGAGCCACCAGTCTATACACAGTCTGTCATTACACAGGGAAATATTGTAACAAGAACAGATGCTGCTGAAGATGAAGAATACAAATCACAGCCTTATAAGGAAGAAGCAACCGCACTTCTTGACAATGCATTTTTCAGACCACAGAATGAACAGTACTCTGTTGTAACTACCTACATTCAGTCTATGGTGGAGACTGTTGTATCAGGCGGATCACCGGAGGATGCCATGAATCAGTATGCATCTGACGTGACACGTACTGTTGGCGAAGAAAATGTAGTGGAAAAATAAGCTGATTTATGTATGCGAGGCAGTTCTCGGACTGCCTCATTTTTTTAGGAAAGGATCGAAACGATGTTCACAAAACAGAAGTATGGGATTGTAGAGGAATTAAAAAAATCGGTGTTATTGCTGCCGGCAGTGATTGTCTTACTTTGTTTTTTCATAGTACCGATTATTCTGACAATCTATTATTCATTTACGAATCTTGCACTCAGTGGCTCAAACGCTCAGAATCTGCAGTTTGTAGGATTGTCAAACTATAAAAGAATGCTTACAGATCCAACAACAATCACAAGTATTAAAAATACGCTGATCTTTCTGGTGGGAAGTCTGGCAGGGCAGACCATACTGGGATTTCTGATTGCGTATTTTATGAAACAGAAAGCAAGAGTATTTCGCAGTGTGGTAGGACCGTGTTTTTTGATTGGATGGGTAATGCCAGAGATCGTAGTAGCCCTGTGTTTTATGGCATTTTTTAAAGAAAACGGAACTTTAAATGCGATTCTTGGAATCGTTGGAGTGAGAAATATTTCCTGGCTTTATGAACATCCGATGATTTCCGTTATTATTGCCAATATATGGCATGGTACTGCATTTTCTATGTTGAATTTCCAGTCAGCACTGGATAATGTGTCAGGAGATATTGAGGAAGCAGCAAGGGTGGATGGTGCAAATCGTGTTCAGGTATTATGGAAAATCATTATTCCATGTATCAAAGATACCATTGCCACAAATATCATGTTAAATACGTTGTCTACCCTGGGAGTATATGGACTGATCTATGCCATGACCGGAGGCGGTCCTGCCAATAAGACAACTACACTGCCTATCTATATGTATAATCAGGGGTTAAAAGGTATGCAGCTTGGATTTGGCACTGCGATCGGTATGCTGATTTTATTTGTGGGTGTGATTTGCAGTATCCTTTATACAAGAATTTTAGGCACGAAGGAAAAATAGGAGGTTACATAGCATAATGAGTAATACCAGAGTAAATCGATTACATTATATTGTTTTAGCCTTTATGGCTCTTACATTTCTCACACCGCTGGTATGGATTGTAGTAGCTTCTCTTGATCCAAATGCCAGTGATGCATTGAAAGCACCGCTTTCTGTGACAATTGGAAATTATGTCAGTGTACTGACAAATGCAGATAATCTGAAAGCTTATGGAGTTGGTTTTGCAATCTCTTTTGTAGAATCTTTGTTGGTAGTGGTGTTGTCCTGCCTGGCGGCTTATCCATTATCCCGATACAGATTAAGTTATAAAAAAGCATTTATGAATATTATTCTTTTCATGACCGCATTGCCAATGATTGCAGTAATTGTACCGGTATATAAGATGTACCTGTCACTTGGTATGCTTGACAGCCTGTGGGGAGTCATCCTGTATCTGTCAGCAGCATCTTTGCCATACGGAATCTGGCTGATGAAGAATTTTATGGATGCTGTACCGGCAGAACTGGAAGAAGCAGCCTGGGTAGATGGCGCTACGACAATGACCTCCATCAGAAAAGTGGTACTTCCGTTGATGTTCCCTGGAATCTGTACCGTGTTTATCTATACGTTTTCCAAGAGCTGGGGTAATTTCTTCGTTCCGTTTATTTTACTGAGTTCAGCAGATAAACTGCCGGCATCTGTGAAATTGTATCAGTTCTTTGGGCAGTATGGACTGATTGACTATGGACCATTGGCAGCATATTCCATTATCTATACGCTGCCGTCTGTATTGTTGTATGTATTATCACAGAATTATATGTCAAAAGGCTTCAGCCTTTCTGGTGCAGCGAAAGGTTAGGTGAAAAGATGAATCAGGTAGATGCATTTGAACTGGAGAGAATCAGTCAGGCAATTACGGATATTCGATCCTGCATGATGACAGATGTTTTTATACCGGAGAAAATAAAGTATTGTGAAGGTCAGGAAAGACCGGAAGATCCGGAACAGATGGAAGATTTTTATCCGATGGATAAATGGGGAGGATTTGACCGGTATGGATGGTTTCGGTATGGCTTCACTGTGCCGGAAGTCATGGAAGGTAAAAAGCTATGGGTAGAGATTGCCCAGGATAAGAGAGACTGGTATGCACAGAATCCACAGTTTTTGCTATACTGTAACGGCGCACCACTGCAGGGTATGGATATCTATCATGAAGAATGTCTGTTAAGAGAAAAAGCTCATGCAGGAGAAACAGTAGATCTTGAAATTCAGGCATGGTCCGGAATGTCTATCCGTGACCGCAGCTGGAGTGACAAAGAGAACCGCCCTGGAATGTTTGCCATTCGTCTGTATTGTACGGAGCCAATAGTAGAAGAACTGTATTATGATCTGAAAACAGCCTATGAAGTTGTAAAATATGCAGATCAGGAAAGTGAAGCAGGACGGAAAATTATCAGGGTACTGAATCAGGCAATTAACGAGGTTGATTTGCGCTGCCCGGGGAGCACGGAGAATTTGGAATCCATGGCGAAAGCCAGAAAAATTATTCGGGAAGGGGTGTATGAGAAAGAAGAGTCGGGAGATGGTATGGCTTATTCCGTAGGACATACCCATATTGATGTGGCATGGATGTGGCAGTTTTCCCATACGAAAATGAAAACCCAGAGAAGCTTTCGTACGGTATTGAAACTGATGGAAGAGTATCCGGAATACCGTTTCATGTCATCTCAGCCACAGCTGTATGAATATATGGAAGAGGCACAGCCAGAACAGTTTGAGAAGATCCGCCGGTATATAGAGCAGGGACGCTGGGAAGCAGAAGGCGGCATGTGGATAGAAGCAGACTGCAACCTTACATCC
Source organism: Jingyaoa shaoxingensis (assembly GCF_014385005.1). Lineage (GTDB taxonomy): Bacteria > Bacillota > Clostridia > Lachnospirales > Lachnospiraceae > Marvinbryantia > Marvinbryantia shaoxingensis. The sequence goes on from NZ_JACRSZ010000009.1 coordinate 136,524, forward strand.
GGTGAAAGTCTGATCAGACAGTTCCTGGAAGGAAAAGCATATTTCAGGGAAAAGTTTGGAAAAGAAAATGTCATTCTGTGGCTTCCGGATGTGTTTGGATATTCCGCAGCCTTACCGCAGATCTGTAAGAAAAGCGGCATACAGTATTTTATGACGACGAAAATAAGCTGGAATGAAGTGGACAAAATTCCATATGATACCTTTATGTGGAAAGGAATTGACGGAACGGAGATTCTGACACATTTTGCTCCGGCGAAACAGTATGATACGGTAAATTATAATCCATTTGGATTTGCAAGAAGTCCTCATATCACAACTTATAACGGTGTATTAGAACCGGATTATGTAATGGGAGGATGGAAAAGATACAGTCAGAAAAGTCTGAATCAGGAATTTCTGATTCCGTTCGGTTATGGAGATGGCGGCGGCGGTACCACAAGGGAAATGATTGAAAAAGGTATCCGGATGGAAAAGGGGATACCAGGCTGTCCAAGAGTGAAGTTTTCCACATCCCGTGAGTTTTTTGAAGATCTGGAAAAAAGTGTACAGGGTCAGAAACACCTTCCGGTATGGAATGGAGAATTGTATCTGGAATTCCATAGAGGAACTTATACATCAGTGGCAATGGTCAAACGCATGAATCGGCAGATGGAAAATCTTCTGCAGAGAGCTGAGTTTATGATGACGGCAGCACAGAGTATATGTGAGGACTATATATGGGATAAGGCAGAGTGGAAAAAAGCATTGCATCAATTCCTGACCAATCAGTTCCATGACATATTGCCTGGATCTGCGATTACGGCTGTTTACGATGATGTGAAGGAAATATACAGACAGGTAGAGAAGGTATTTCAGAATAATAAAGAAAATGCCGTGCAGATTCTTGCGGAGACGGTTCCGCAAAATCAACTGGCAGTTGTAAATACACTGGGCTTTGACAGAAACGGACAGGTTGAATTTGAATATGAGTCTCAGGCAGAAGTGATTCAGATGCAGAATGCATCAGGGGAGAAATGGTATGCACAGAAAACAGGTGAGAATCATTATCTGGCTCATGTCTATGCAAAAGCCGGAAGTATTTCAGCATATGATATAAAGGAGTCTTCAGTTTCAGAAAAAGAATGCTGGAACTGGGATGGAATCACTTTAGAAACATCCTGTCTGCGTGTAGTATTTGATCAGGATGGTACGATTGCATCCATCTATGATAAAGAGGAAGAACGGGAAGTTTTAAGAGGAAATGGAAATGTGCTGGAAACTTTTGAGGATCGTCCGTATCAGTACGATGCATGGGAGTTAAGTCCATATTACCGTGAAAAAGAATATGCATGCAGAGAACTGGAAGAAATGACAGTTACAGAAATGGGACCGGTAAGAATGTGTATCAGACAGGTTCGCAGGTATCTTTCTTCACGAATCTGCCAGGATATTTATTTTTATCCTGACAGTAAACGTATTGATTTCCATACGATGATTGACTGGAAAGAGGAACATGTACTTCTGAAAGTGTTATTTCCGGTGGATGTTCTGGCTGATCAGGCAGTGTATGAGATCCAGTTTGGAACAGTACAGCGTCCGACACATACGAACACTTCGTGGGATGCAGAGAGATTTGAAACCTGTGCGCAGCGCTTTGCCGATCTGGCTGAGCCAGACTATGGGGCAGCACTGATGAATGACTGCAAGTATGGATATGATATTCATGATGGGGAAATGAGACTTACACTGCTTAGGTCACCGTCTTTTCCAAATACAGTAGATCAGGGATATCATGAATTTACATATTCCTTCATGCCTCACAGGGGAGATTACAGGAAAGCGCAGATACAAAAAGAAGCATATAGTTTAAACCAGCCACTGATCAGTTTCATGGGAACTGGATTGGAAGATGCAGAGTGTGTATATCAGCCACTGCTTATATGCAATCATCCTGGAATCTTTACAGAGACTATAAAGCCGGCTGAAGATGGCAATGGTTTTATTGTAAGGTGCTATGAAGGATTTGGATGCCGACAGCGTGCACAGATGACAGCAGCAGCCGGATGGAATGTAAGAGAATGTTCTATGATGGAAGAAGAAATTGAGGTGGAAGAAAATCGAGATACCTTTGTCATGTCATTTATGCCATTTGAAATAAAAACATTGCGAATTACAAAATAAAAAGATCACCGTATTGGAGATATGAATTTCTCTGATACGGTGATTTTTACGAAAACCATTATTTGATATCCAACTCCGGTGGTTCATCCAGATGTTCGGATACGTATTTCCCATTTTTCTTCCGCTGTCGGACACATTCGGTCAGCAAGTACTCGATCTGTCCGTTGACGGAGCGGAAGTCATCTTCTGCCCAGGCAGCGATAGCATCATATAACTTGGCAGAGAGACGTAAGGGAACCTGTTTTTTCTTATTGTCTTTTTCAGCCATTAATACAGACTTCCTGAATTGACTACCGGCTGGGCGTCATGATTTCCGCAGAGAACGACCAAAAGATTTGATACCATGGCTGCCTTACGTTCTTCGTCCAGTTCTACCACGTCTTTTTCACTTAACTGTTCCAGTGCCATTTCAACCATGCCCACGGCACCGTCTACGATCATTTTTCTGGCATCGATAATAGCAGAAGCCTGTTGTCTCTGAAGCATCACGGCTGCGATCTCAGGCGCATAAGCCAGATAAGTAATACGGGCTTCGATGATCTCCAGACCTGCATCGGAGACCTTTTCCTGAATTTCATTACGGATTCGCTCTGCCACAATCTCGCTGGAGCCTCTCAGGCTTCCTTCGTCTGCAATGCCATCTCCCGTAGTGTCTACATCCGGTGCAGTATCATATGGATAGAGACGGACAATATTACGCAGAGCGCTGTCACACTGAAGCGACAGATATTCCTTGTAGTTATCTACATGGAAAACGGCCTTTGCAGTATCTACCACTCGCCAGGTAACGGCAATGCCGATTTCCACCGGATTTCCCAGACAGTCATTGATCTTCTGACGGGAATTATTCAGAGTCATAACCTTCAGAGAAATTTTCTTATTACTCAGTGAGGCGTCAGAAGAATTGCTCCCACTTAGAAGTAATGTGGAAAGAGAAAGATTTTTCTGTGCACTGGTATCCACATCGCCACTCTGACTAAGCTTTGTCTTAGAAGCTGGGTTCACACTGACACAGAAGGGATTCACAAAGTAGAATCCAGGATCTTTTAAGGTGCCAATATACTTTCCGAATAAAGTTAGTACCAGTGCTTCCTGCGGTTTTAAGATCCGAAGACCTAAAAACAGGATCCAGCCCAGCGCCATCCAGGCACAGCAGATAACCAGACCCACAACTGGAAGGACCGGAACGGCACCTTTTGCCAGTGCGATGCCACATCCGATACAGCCACCGATAGCAAGAGCATAAAGAAAGATGGTAAGAATCATTACCAACATGCCATTCTTTTTGGTTGATAAAATTTTTTCTGTCATTGTATGTTCCTCCTTTGGAATCACAAAACTATTTGATATCAGAATGATATCACTATAATATTTGCAAGTCAAGGAAAAGTTCAATTGATGAATGCGGCAGATCTGGGATAAAAAGAGTGTTTGCAGCAGATCAGACATCGGATGAAGTACTGCAAAGATCTGGGCTGGTAAAGACTTTCATGCGGTCTCTTCTGGCTGCGCAGATCAGAGTCAGATGATATTCTCTGGCCAGTTCAATGGCTTCGGAAGTAGGGGAAGCCTTGCTGGATAGAACCGGAATACCTGCCTGAATGGCTTTCATAGTCATATCGGTAGGTATTCGTCCGCTGGAATAGATCATGCACTGATGCAGATCAATGTTATGGCGAAGAGCATAACCGATGACCTTGTCCAGAGCATTGTGACGACCGATATCCTCGCAGGAAAAAAGAATCTGATCTTCTTTGGCCAGAAGGCAGCTATGGGTGGCAAAAGTGATACTGTGAAGAGGCGAGCCATCTGCGAAGGCATCTGCCATGTGAAAAATCCATTCCGGTTCCCAGTGAATCGGGGTGAGCACTTCCGGCTCTTTTGTCGAAACAAAATAATTATTTAAAATATGATTGCCGGTACAGCAGGTAGGGGTGACTTCCACAAAGGAATCTGTGAAAGGTGCATTCGTATCTGCTGTATTTTTTAAGTAAACTTTGGCGCGTTTTCCATATTCGCAGATATAAATATGCTCAACATCCTCTGCGGAAGTGATGATTTGCTCGGTCAGAAGCCGCCCCAGAACCAGCTCAGCCAGATGCTGTGGCAGGCAGATCAGCTTCATGGTCAGGCGGTCATTGACATAGACATCTATGACATGTTCGTTTAGCACCTGTTCTTCTTCAATACAGATTTTCCTGTCTCTTCCAATATATTGGTATTCTTTTTTTCCCAGTAAAGACAGATTCTGGTATTGTTCGTTAATATACATAATTTCTCCAATCAAAAAATCTATTCTTTTATTCATGTTTGCTATGTGGTATGATAGATACAGTATAACAGACATCTCATTGTTTCGGAAGAGAGAATCAGTGGATGAAGGAGGAAAATCAAATGGGAAAGATTATGGCGGTCAATATCAGTGAGAAAAAAGGTACTCAGAAGAAAAATATACACAGTGCCACGCTGATTGAAGACTTTGGAATTGAGAAGGACGCCCATGCCGGAAAATGGCATCGTCAGGTGAGCCTTCTTTCATATGAGAAAATAGAAGAATTTAAGGCAAAGGGTGCACCGATTGACGATGGAGCATTTGGAGAAAATCTGATCGTAAGCGGATACGATCTGAAGATGCTTCCGGTTGGCACCAGACTGCGAAGCGGGGATGTGCTTCTGGAAGTAACTCAGATCGGTAAGCAGTGCCACAGTGGATGTGAGATCTACAAAATTATGGGAGACTGCATCATGCCACGGGAAGGTATTTTTACCAGAGTCCTTCATGGAGGCGTGCTGACGGAAGGTGACGAGATCGTAATCGAAGGAAACACAGGTGAGATAGATGGAGAATAAGCTGAATCATTTTGACCAGAAGGGCAATGCAGTGATGGTGGACGTATCTGGAAAAGTACCTACTTCCAGAACCGCTGTTGCGAAGGGAAAGATCCGTGTCTGTCAGGCGGTGATGGATGCGGTAAAACAGGGAAGTGTCAAAAAAGGTGATGTACTTGGTGTGGCAAGGGTAGCTGGGATCATGGCGGTGAAGCAGACATCCCATCTGATTCCCATGTGCCATCCGCTGATGATCCAGAAATGTTCCGTGGACTTTGAACTGGATGAAGAACATCTGGAGATTACGGCGATCTGTACGGCAAAGACAGAAGGACAGACTGGTGTGGAGATGGAAGCACTCACCGGAGTAAATGTGGCGCTTCTGACGATCTATGATATGTGTAAGGCAATTGATAAGTCTATGGAACTGACTGGCATTCATCTGGTAGAAAAAAGTGGAGGAAAAAGCGGGCTTTACCGAAACCCGAACGATTAGTATGAAGGATAGGTTTGGAAGAGAGATAGATTACCTGCGAATATCCATTACGGATCGATGCAATCTAAGATGCGTGTACTGCATGCCGGAAAATGGAATTGCACAAATACCACATAAGGAGATTCTCACTTATGATGAGATTACCAGAATCTGCCGGTGTATGACAGGACTTGGCGTTCATAAGATTAAGCTGACCGGAGGAGAACCCCTGACCCGGAAAGGATGCGCCACCCTGGTAGCAATGTTGAAGAATCTGAATGGTATCGAGAAGGTAACACTAACGACTAACGGAATCTTGCTGGGTGAGCAAATGACCGATCTGGCGGCTGCAGGAATCGATGATATCAATATCAGCCTGGATACGTTAGATGCGGCTTCTTTTGCTAAAGTTACCAGACGGGAGAATCTGAATCAGGTATTGGAAGGCATCGAAGCAGTCCTTCAGTATCCGCAGATTGGACTGAAGATCAATTGTGTGCCGGTGCTGGAGGGTCCGGAAAATCTGGTATCGGTAGCGGGACTGGCGAAAAAGTATCCGCTTCATGTCCGGTTTATTGAGATGATGCCGATCGGATATGGAAGAGAATTTCAGTTCCGGGGAGAAGAAGAGATCTGTCAGATACTGGAAAAGGTTTATGGCACCATGACACCGGTGAAGGAGCGTTATGGAAATGGACCTTGCCATTATTATAGAATAGAAGGATTTCAGGGAAAAATTGGTTTTATCAGTGCCATGACTCATAAGTTCTGCGATCAGTGTAACCGTGTACGGATGACGGCGGAAGGATTTTTAAAAGCCTGCCTGCAGTATCAGACAGGAACAGATCTGAAAGGACTGATGCGCTCAGGCTGCACCGATGAAGAACTGACAGAAGCAATACGGAAAGTCATATGGGAGAAACCGGTCAGCCATCATTTTACTTCTAAGGAAGTGGATGAAGACGAAGCCAGACTGATGTCCCAGATTGGAGGGTAAAGTATGAAAGCGGCAATTATTACATCCAGTGATTCTGGATATGCAGGAGAAAGAGAAGATAAGAGCGGTCCGGTAATCCGGGAGATTCTGGAAGCCAATGGATATGAAGTGGTACACACCATCCTTTTGCCGGATGACAGAAAGATGCTGGCAGAGGAGATGGCGAGAATCGCAGATGCGAAAATGGCAGAACTGATTGTGACCACGGGTGGAACCGGATTTTCATCAAGGGACTGTATGCCAGAGGCAACAAAAGACATTGTGGAGCGGGAAGTACCGGGAATACCGGAAGCTATGCGGGCATACAGCATGACGATCACACCCAGAGCCATGCTCAGCCGTGCGGCAGCAGGGATCCGAAAGAGCACACTGATTGTGAATCTGCCGGGAAGCCCGAAAGCTGTCAGAGAAAGTCTGGAATATATCATTCCGGCACTGGAACACGGATTGCAGATTCTGACCGGGGAGGCTGCCAACTGTGCCAGAAAATAATCATAAGTTACAGGAAGAAGTACCGGCAGTAGCGAGTGACCGCCATTTACCAGAAGATTTTACATTGGTAGTTCTGGCTGGCGGTGCCAGCAGCCGTATGGGAAAAGAAAAGTCAGACCTGATTTTAGATGGACAGACTTTTCTGGAGACACAGATCAGAAAGGGACGGCAGCTGGGAGCAAAAAAGATCCTGATCTCCGGTTATCGTGGAGAACGGTGCAGTGAAGAAATCGTGCCAGACAGGATTCCGGGTCAGGGACCATTGGGAGGACTGGAGAGCTGTTTCCGAAAGGCAGAGACAGCAAAATGTCTGGTACTGGGGGTAGATACGCCACTGGTACCGGTGGAAGAACTTCGCAGTTTGCTAAAGTATACGATGGAAGAAGCAGACAAGCCTGTGACGATGCTGTGCCATAACGGAAAAGAAGAATCCCTGATGGCAGTATATGATGCCGGACTTTATAAAGAAATTACAGATTTTCTGGAGTCAGGAAGATCCTCTGTGTATCGATTTTTAAATACAGTGGGATATTCCCTGTATCATACCGGTGCACCGGAAAGCTATTTTCAGAACATCAATGATCCGGCAGCCTATGAGCAAATATGCATAGAATTTTATAATATTTCTTCATAAAATCATCATGAGGCAGCTGAGCAGGAAGAAGGAACGGAAGAAGAAACCCACAGAAGCTGCGACAGAGGCTACGACAGAAGAAACCCACAGAAGCTGCGACAGAGGCTACGACAGAAGCTTAGTCAATGAAGAACGAACATACTCCCAGAGAAAAAACTCTGGGAGTTATTTCGTTTTATGGATATCTTGTAAATTGTTGACAATTGACAATAACTGCAATTGATTATATAATAACTGTAATTCGTATGTAAAAGTTACGATTTAGGGATGATATGAGTACAATGGGGTACACAAAGAAGGAATTCAGGCAAATTGTGGAGCATGCCAGAACTTTTTAGGCATGCTTTTTCTAACATCTGAATTCTTTTTATGGTATTTTTGCGCTTCTGACTCTCTGGGTTGTAGCAAAAAGCAAGAGAGGAAGAAGAAAGATGAGAAAGTATACGATTAGAAGAATTTTCATGGCAGTCGTTACCCTGCTCGTTGTTGCCTGTCTTACATTCATACTGATGAATGCGATACCAGGTAATCCGTGGCTGTCTGAAAAAGCGCCATCTCAGGCGACAATTGATGCATTAAATGCAAAGTACGGACTGGATCAGCCAGTTCCGGTACAGATGGTCAAGTATCTTGGTAATATTCTTCATGGAGACTTTGGTACTTCGATTAAAATGCAGAAGAACAGAGCAGTATTATCCATTATTATGGAAATGTTTCCGGTATCTGCAAAGATTGGAAGTATCGCACTTTTATGGGCTGTTTTGGTAGGTGTGCCGCTTGGCTGTCTTGCCGCATTTAAGAGAGGTACTTGGGTAGACAGTCTCCTGCGTATTGTGTGTACATTGGGTATTTCCATGCCTGGTTTCGTAGTTGCTACGATTTTACTTCATACTTTATGCGGAGGGATTTCTGGAGTAAAAGTATTTCCGGCTTTATTTGATGGTTCAGCCAAGAGTTATGTACTGCCATGTCTTGCACTGGGATTTTATCCGATGTGTTATCTTTCCAGACAGACCAGAACAGCTATGCTGGATTCCATTAATCAGGAATATATCAAGACTGCAAAAGCAAAGGGTCTGAAGAACAATAAGATTATTTTCAAACATGCTCTTCGTAATGCATTGATTCCGGTTATCACCTATCTCGGACCGCAGATTGCATTTACACTTTGTGGTGGTCTGGTAGTAGAAAGAGTATTTTCAATTCCGGGACTTGGAAGATATTTTATTCAGTCAATACAGAACCGTGATTATCCGGTAATTATGGGAACAACGATCTTCCTGGCTACCTTTATTATTATTATGAACCTGGTAGTCGACCTCTGTTATAAACTGGTGGATCCGCGTATTAATTTGTCGAATGGAGGACACTAGAGATGGCAGAGAACAAGAGATATAAAAAGTTCGGTTCACTTCAGCCGAATGTAGATGATATTATGAAGTGGAATGCAGAATTGCCGGAGAATGCATTTGAACCGGCAACTTCCGAAGAAAAAGAGAATTTCATTCAGGATCGTAAGAGTGTGTCTTACTGGAAAGATGCATGGAGAAGACTTCGCAAAAATACGGTGGCTATGGTAGCCCTGGCTATTATTATTATTTTGACCTTATTCGCATTTGTCGGACCAATGGTAGTTCCTTATACTTATAAGCAGCAGATCCGTGGCTCTGAAGCCTTGGGACTTTCTCATTATACGTATGAAGATATACAGGCCATTCATGCGTACATTGAAGAACATACCGGTACCGGTGTACTTTCACCGGATGAAGCAGTAGAACAGGCAAGAGCAGAAGCGGAAGCAAACGGTAAGAAGCTTTCCAGAATTGAAGAGGCAAAGATTCGTGCACAGGCCTCAGTAAATGCAGAGAGTTCTGAGGCGGAAGAAGAAACCATTACCGAGAGTCAGGCAGCAAAAGAATTAGGTTTGAAGAAAAAACCATTCGGTTATTCAGAAAAAGAACTGGAGCGTAAAGCGTCAGGCGAAAAAGTTTTCCCACATGTGTTTGGAACCGATGATCAGGGACGTGATATCATGGTACGAGTTATGGTAGGTACCCGTGTTTCCATTACCGTTGGTATTTGTGCAGCACTTTTGGTATTGATCATTGGTGCTGTGTATGGATCCATATCCGGATACTGTGGTGGTGCAGTGGATGCAGTTATGCAGCGTATCGTAGAAATGATTTATTCCATTCCGGAGATGCTGATTATTCTGCTTTTATCCGCAACCTTGAAGCCGGCATTGGAACAGTTCCAGAATTCCGGTAATGGTATCTTACAGAAATTGGTTACCATTCTGGGACCAAACCTGATTTCTATGTTTATTGCATTCGGTTTATTATACTGGGTAACCATGAGCCGTATTATTCGTGGGCAGATTCTGCAGTTAAAACAGCAGGAATATGTAACAGCAGCCAGAGCACTGGGAGCAAAAGGTGGAAGAATTATTCGAAGACATCTGCTTCCAAACTGTATCGGACAGATCGTTACGACGACTTTCCTTCAGATTCCGTCTGCGATCTTCCTGGAGTCTTTCCTTTCTTTCGTAGGTGTAGGTGTATCTGCACCGCTGACCAGTCTGGGTTCCATGTGTTCAGAAGCATTAAGCGGTCTGAACACCTATCCATACAGACTGTTCATTCCGGCCGTAATACTGAGTCTGATGATTCTTTCACTGAACCTGTTTGGTGACGGACTTCGTGATGCGCTGGATCCAAGATTGAAGAAGTAGGAGAAGAGAGATTATGAGCGAAGATAAGAAACAGAAATTATTGGAAGTAAAGAATCTGCATGTCTCCTTCTTTACCCCGGCAGGAGAAGTAAAAGCTGTGAATGGTATCAGCTATGATGTAGATTATGATGAAGTAATGGGTATTGTAGGAGAGTCAGGATCAGGAAAGTCTGTAGAGGCATATTCCATTATCGGACTTTTACAGTCTCCTGGTAAAGTAATGGAAGGATCCATTACGCTGGAAGGGGAAGATATGCTGGCAAAGACATCTTCTGAGATGGTTGATTATCGAGGAAGCCAGGTTGCCATGATTTTTCAGAATCCAATGACATGTCTGAATCCGGTATATACGATCGGAAATCAGCTGACAGAAGCACTTCGGGCACATGATAAGAGTATTTCAAAAGAAGATGCAGACAAACGTGCTATGGAGATGCTGGAGCAAGTTGGTATTAATAATGTAGAAAAACGTATGAAGCAGTATCCACATGAACTTTCAGGTGGTATGAGACAGCGTGTTATGATTGCTATGGGACTGATCTGTCATCCGAAACTGCTGATCGCAGATGAACCGACTACAGCATTGGATGTAACAATCCAGGCACAGATTCTGGAACTGATGAAAGAACTTCAGAAGAAGAATCATATGGGTATTATTTTCATTACCCATAATCTTGGAGTAGTGGCAGAAGTATGTGACAAGGTATCCGTTATGTATGCAGGTAAGATGGTAGAACAGGGACCGGTAGATGAGATTTTCTACGAACCGGGTCATCCATATACCATGGGACTTCTTCGTTCCATGCCTCGTGTAGACGCAGAAAGCTATGAACGACTGATTCCGATTGAGGGATCTCCGGTTGATATGTTGAATCCACCTGAGGGATGTCCGTTTGCTCCGCGTTGTGAACATGCAATGAAAGTTTGTCTTCAGAAGATGCCGCCTTATGTGGAACTGGGAGACAATCACAGAGCAGCATGCTGGCTGAGAGTACAGGATGCCATTGAGGCACAGAAAAAAGAAGGAACGGAGGGAAAGAAAAATGAGTAATCAGAACGATATCCTCGTTTCCGTTGATCATTTAAAGAAATACTTTCCGGTGAAGGGATTAAAAGGACCGGGAGTACGTGCTGTGGAAGATATTTCTTTGTTTATCCGCAGGGGAGAAACACTTGGACTGGTTGGAGAATCAGGTTGTGGTAAGACTACTCTCGGACGTACGATTCTTCAGCTTCACGATCCGACTTCCGGAAAGATTGTATACGATGGAGAGACTATTTTTGAAGGAGAGAATCCATGGGTGACAGAAGCTGACGGTACATTGAAGCAGATCAAAGTACCAAAGCCAAAGCAGGTGAATATGCTTCCATATCGTCGTAAGATGCAGATTATCTTTCAGGATCCTTCAGCCAGTCTGGATCCGCGAATGACAGTTGGAGAAATCATTGGAGAAGCACTTGATATTCATAAATTATATTCTTCTAAAAACGACCGTAATGATCGAATCAAAGAGCTTTTGGGAAAGGTTGGATTAAATACAGAACACGCTAACCGTTATCCGCATGAGTTTTCCGGTGGTCAGCAGCAGCGAGTAGGTATCGCAAGAGCTCTGGCTGTAAATCCGGAGTTTATCGTCTGCGATGAACCAATTTCTGCACTGGATGTGTCTATTCAGTCACAGGTAGTAAACATGCTGGAAGATATGCAGGAAGAAATGGGACTGACCTATTTGTTTATTGCCCATGACTTGTCTGTAGTACGTCATATCTCTAATCGTATTGGAGTTATGTATCTGGGAAATATGATGGAGCTTGCTGAAAGTTATGAGTTGAACCGTAATCCGATTCATCCATATACCAAGACGCTTTTGTCAGCAGTACCGGTTCCGGATCCGCAGCTTAGCAGAACGAGACAGCGTATTATTTTGGAAGGAGATATTCCATCTCCGATGAATCCTCCGACAGGATGTAAGTTCCACACCAGATGTCCTTATGCGACAGATAAGTGCCGTAAAGAGGTACCAGAATTTAAAGAGCATGCACCGGAGCACTGGGCAGCATGCCACATGCTTGGATAATACAGCTAAGACGCTGTTTATCAATCATATATCATATTTCATAAGGGAAATGGAGGAAGAGACTATGAAAATGAGAAAACTGTTGCCATTTATTGCTACAACAGCAATCGCAACTTCCGTGTTTGGCTTCGCAGCAAGTGCTGATGATTTCAATATCACAGTAAACCTTGCTTCCGAACCTCAGACAATGGACCCACAGAAGAACACCACACTGGATGGTGGTACCATGATGCTGCACCTTTTCGAAGGTCTGATGACATGGGAAGATTCAGGAGAAGAACAGGTGGGATCTGACGGAACCTGTGATTCATCCACACTTACCTATGGACAGGCAGAAAGCTATGACAGAGAAGAAAATGAAGACGGTACTGTAAGCTATACCTTCCATCTTCGTGACGGTATCAAATGGTCTGACGGTGTACCTGTAACAGCAAATGATTTTGCATATGCATGGAGAAGACTGGTAGATCCTAACACAGCTGCAGATTACAGCTATATGATTGCAAATGTCGTAAATGCACAGGATATTATCGATGGCAAGAAAGATCCATCTGAACTGGGTGTAGAAGCAGTAGATGATAAGACATTTAAAGTAACCCTTTCAACAGATCTGGCATACTTCGAAGAACTTTGTGCATTCCCAGCACTGATGCCTGTTCGTGAAGACATCATCGAAGCAAACGGAGATCAGTGGACATATGATGTAGATACTTATGTTTCTAATGGTCCTTACAAGATGACAGATTGGACACATAACTCTGAAATCGTAGTAGCAAAGAACGATGAATACTATGGAGCAGAGGAACTTGGGCCTGATACCATTACATTCAAACTGATGGATGATCAGAACGCTATGCTGTCTGGATTTAATTCAGGAGAACTGAATTTCATCGAGGACGTTCCACAGGCAGAAATCACAAGTCTGGTAGCTTCTGGCGATCTGAAGATTCTGGATTACATTGGAACATACTTCGTATGCTTCAATAACGAACAGGAACCATTTGACAATCCACTTGTAAGAGAAGCATTTACACTGGCAATTGACCGTACTTACATTGTAGAAAAAGTTACACAGCAGGGTCAGGTAGAAGCTGGCGGATTCGTACCTTACGGTGTATATGACGCAGATGGTGCAACAGGCGATGACTTCCGTACAGTTGGAGGAGATTACTATGCACCAACAGATGCAGATTACGAAGCAAATTGTGAAAAAGCAAAAGAACTGCTTGCAGAAGCTGGATATCCGGACGGAGAAGGCTTCCCTGTAGTAGAATATCTGTATAATACAAGTGAAGCTCACAAAGCAGTTGCAGAAGCTCTGCAGTTTATGTGGGAAGATGTACTTGGTGTAACGGTTACTCTGAACAACCAGGAATGGGTATCCTTCATCGACAGCCGTAAGAAAGGTGATTACTCTATCGCACGTCACGGCTGGATTGCTGACTACAATGATCCTATGACTTTCATCGATATGTGGGAAACAGGCGGCGGAAACAACGATGCGAAATACAGCAACGCTGATTACGATGCACTGCTTGATCAGATCAGAGGAACAATGGATCAGGGAGAACGTATGAAACTGATGCACGAAGCAGAAGATCTGGTAATCGGACAGGATTATGGTGTTTGCCCACTGTACTTCTACACACAGAAATACATGCTGAGCGACGGTATCAAAGGTCTGCATTACACAACACTTGGATACTTCTTCTTTGGACATACATCTGCTGAATAAAAAAGAATAAGTAATGACAAAATCCCGGATGAACAGATAAAAGTTCATCCGGGATTTTTAAGATAAAAATAAAACTAAAGTTCAAGATATGCACTCATCAGCTTCAGAGTAGCCATCATGCCAGACAGATGTGTCCGTTCCATACCGTGAGATGCATGAACACCGGGACCAATCAGTGCTGCCCTGGTATCCTTTCCAGAACGCCACATCGGACCGGCATCGGAACCATAGTGAGGATAAATATCTACTGCGTAATCGATACCATGTTCAGCAGACAGATGAATCAGTCTGGAAGTCATTTCATAATCATATGGTCCAAGATTATCCTTGGCACAGATGCTTACCTGCTGTTCGGTGCAGTTCAGGTCATCACCCACACATCCCATATCTACAACTAACAATTCATCCAGATCAGATGGTAAAGTGGCACCTCCGTAACCAATTTCTTCATGAGTAGAAAAACAAATATACGTGGTATAAGCCGGAGTCAGAGACTGCTCTTTCATCAATGCGAGTAAAGTCAGTTCCAGTGCAGCACAGGCCTTATCGTCAATAAAGCGGGATTTCAGAAAGCCACTTTCTGTAATTATTGTTTTGGGATCATAACAGATAAAGTCGCCGGTTTGGATGCCAAGAGCCAGTACATCCTCTTTGGAATGAACTTCTTCATCCAGACGTACAGCCATATTTTTCTCATCTCTTGGTCTGGTATTGGCATCATCAAAGACATGAACAGCCGGAGAAAGAGAAAGGATGGTTCCGGTATAGACTCTTCCGGAACGGGTATAGATCTTGCAGTATTCCCCGTCCAGAGATGGAAGAACCGGACCGCCGATCTTGGTAAACATCAGTTGTCCATCTTTCGTAATGGAACGAACCATCAGACCAAGAGTGTCTACATGGGCACTTAATGCCACACTGTGTTCACTGTCTTTTCCCGGAACAGGAACAATGACATTTCCCAGGCGGTTATGGTAAGCATCATATCCCAGCTCCCTGGTATAGCGAATCAGGTAATCCGAAACACGGTCAGTAAATCCGGTAGGACTGTCAATGGAATAAAGCTTATAACAAAGTTCTTTTATCGTTTCTTCTGCATGTGAAAAATTCATAATAATTTGATCTCCTGTAAAAAATACTTCTGCATTACTGTAACGTAAATAAACAGAAACGTCAAGTACAGCAAAAACATCCATTATCATGGTATGAAATTGATTACAACAAGAAAAGTTTTATTTTCATAGAAATGAAGGAAAGACTATGGTATAGTTGAAATAAAGAACAAAAAGCAAATGGATACATGGAAACAGACTGGTAAAATGAATTATTTGTAAAAAGAATTTGGGTGAAGTCGATATGATTTCGCTCTTTTCATTTAATATGGATGATTTCCAAATTAGGTATGATTAGTATCATAGTTGGGAGCTTTTACCCCTAATATCTTTACAAAAGAAACGGAGAGAAGACAATGGAATCTAATTATGAAAAGCAGGTATACATAGGACGAGAATATTTTTTGAAATATGACCAGAATATGTTGATAAAAAAGTATGGACTGGAGCATGATAAGGACTATTTGTATTTGAAGTATATCGGAATGGATTATCGTATTCAGCGGGTTGACGGAGCAATAGAATATGAAGAGGGGCAAGGATGGAAGCTATGTAAAGAATATACGATTGTCATGACGATCTATGATCTGCTCTGCTATTCAAGGGAAAAAATATTACCGCCGTTTACCGGGCAGTGGCAGCCGGTGGCAGGATTTGCGGCAGCAGGCAGCAACCCATCTGCAGAAGTGTTTGCAAAAAAATATGAAAAAGCATTTTCTGGAAAAGTGGAAGCAGTAAAAAAAGCCTGTATAGAGCTGGGAGGCACCCTGCAGCCACGGCTTGCCGGAGCGGATCTGACTTTTGAGATGCCGGTGGTCCCATATTTTTCTGTATTGTTTCAGTACTGGGATGCAGATGAGGAATTCCCGTCCAAAATCTTGATCTTGTGGGACCAAGCATCCATGTCCTATCTGCATTTTGAGACCACCTATTATCTTCAGGGAGATCTGCTGGAGACAATTGCCCGGCAGGCCGGTTTGTTACTTAGCTGATCTTGGACAGAGTATGAAGGTATACCTGCAGCAGATGATATAGTTCTTCCGGGGTCTCGCGTTTATCATGACGGATCCATACAGAGATGATACCCACCACCAGAGAACTGAAGAGACTGCAGGCATAATCTTCTGTAATAGAAATAAAATTGTTGTTTCCGAATTCTTCCCGTATATAAACGGGAATATATTTGTTATGTATCTTTTGCATAGGCTGGATCAGACTGTTCTTGATCAATACTTCCAGAACCGCAGAATTGTGGTAGAGATCATTCAGGATGTATAAGGTAAAAGAAGGCCGTTTTTCTTCCGGTATCAGATGATAGCCATTGTATATTTCCTGGATACGCTGTTCGTACAGGTATTCCAGAACATCTTCGGTGCGGTCGAAGAGACGGTAAAAAGTGGAACGTCCTACCGTGGATTCTTTTTGCAGATCTACGATGGTGGTTTCAGAAAAAGATTTGGTTTCAAGACAACGCAGCATGGCGTCACAAATTAGTTTTGCTGAGGTCTGAGAACGTTTATCGGATTTAATATGGTACATTTGGGACTCCTTTGTTTTGTATTTCAAAAACTATTGTAACATATTTTTTTTGGTGATATAATCCCCAATAATGAAATATGATACATATGTATTACAAAAAGAATGGAATGGAAGGAAATTGATTATGAAGACTGCATTAGATAAAGCATCACATGCCATTCAGAGAAGGGCAGTAGGAGCAATTGTTGATGTTATGGTGAATAAGTTTGATAAGGATCGGGAGAAAGCTTACAAAGAGATTCTGGATATAATCAAACAGTTCTGGGGCAAGAACTTTACAGATGAAGCGTATGAGAAAGTATTAAGTGCAATGCAGGATCCGGATAATAAATGGATGCGTTACATCAATCGGATTCTGGATGAGACCGATAAGAACGTGGCGAAGGTTACTTTAATGAATCTGGGATTCGAGGCATTTATCCGTGGAACGAAGACCATTCGAAAAAACCGCGAGATCTACAACTGCAATATTCCGTGGCTGATTTTATTTGACCCGACCAGCGCCTGTAATATGCATTGTACAGGATGCTGGTCAGGTACTTACGGACACAAGTACAGTCTGAGCTTCGAAGATATGGATAAGATCGTAACAGAAGGAAAAGAACTGGGAACATATCTGTATATGTTGACCGGTGGAGAACCGACGGTTCGCATGAAGGACATTTTCCGTCTGGCAGAGAAGCATCATGATGCATACTTTGCTTTATATACCAACTCCACACTGATCAATGATGAGATGTGTCAGGAAGTGGTCAGACTTGGCAATATTACCTTTATGTTATCCATCGAAGGTACACCGGAGACTAACGATGCCAGAAGAGGAGAAGGTCATTATGCGACAGTTATGAACGCCATGGATCTTCTGAAAAAATACGGCATTGTATTTGGTACCTCGATCTGCTATACCAGAAATAACATAGAAGCGGTTACCAGTGATGAATTCTTCAAGATGATTTCTGAAAAGGGAGCCCGTTTTGGATTCTATTTCCATTATATGCCGGTTGGTAACAATGCCGTTCCGGAACTGATGCCGACAGTAGAGCAGAGAAAATACATGATTGAACGTATCCGTTATGTGCGTTCCATGGAATCTGATATTGAATTTTATCCGATGGATTTCCAGAATGATGGAGAATACGTAGGAGGATGTATTGCAGGTGGAAGGAACTATTTCCATATTAATTCAGCGGGAGATGCAGAGCCATGTGTATTCATTCATTTCTCCAATGCGAATATTCATGATTCTTCTATTCTGGAGATTCTGCAGAGTCCGCTGTTCATGGCATACCACAAGGGACAGCCGTTTAACCGTAATCATTTAAGACCGTGCCCGATGCTGGAGAATCCGGAATTGCTGCAGAAGATGGTACATGAGACCGGCGCTCACGGAACCAATCTTGAGTCACCGGAGAGCGTAGAGCATCTTTGCGAGAAATGCAAGGCTTACGCAGATACCTGGAAACCGGAAGCAGAAGCAGTCTGGGCCATCCAGACACATAAAGTTCCAAAATACGAGAACTATGCACCGGAAAATAAAACGGTACAATAAGATATCATTAAAAGAATCCCGCAGGTGGGATTCTTTTTCTGTCAGGAAACATTGTAATTAAAAGAAGAGTATGTTATCATTTCTTGGAGTGAATGGATATCAGTTACGGGAAGAGAAGAAATATGAGGAATAAAAAACGAATGCAGGCAGCGTGGGTAGCCGCGCTGACTGTTTCTTTCATGCTGTCAGGAAACAGAATGGATGCGTCCGCACAGAATGTCGCAGAGACAGTACAGGAGCGTAATGGTGAGAAAGTGGAAGATCAGAAGCCACAGCAGCCGGAGGAAGAACAGGAAAATACATGGGAGAACCATGCAGATTCAGAAGAGATCTCTGAGGAGATCATGGAAGAAACTGCAGAGGAGAATAGTCAGGAGATTACAGAGGAGTTTCTGGAAGAAACCGAAATAGAGGTTGTTGCAGAGACTGAAACAGAAGCAGAAGTTATCGCAGAGACTAAGACAGAAGAAGTAACAGAAGAAATTCATGATCAGGATACAGAAGAAAGTGAGCAGGAACTGATTCTGGAACCGGAGTATCAGCCGGAGAAGGATCCGAATCCTCTGGCCAATAATATATTACAGTATCTTGGCGAAAAAGAACTGGAACAGATTCGTAATATAGAGTTGCCGGATCCGGATTGGGTTGCCATCAATGGAGAAAAGGCAACCTGTACATCATATGCCAGACTGCAGTATGGTTATACACCGGAAGTACAGGTGGGAACCATCCGCTATATTTCTCAGATTGCAGGAAGTGGTCTGTTTGACTGGAATTACTGGGGAAGCTGGGGCAATCAGGCAGGCATCGAATGTGGAACCGCCAGTATCTCTATGGCGATGTCTTATATCGGAGTGAACCTGACACCACAGCAGATGCTGGATGCGTATGGTGGATTGACCTGTTTCACCGGATGGGGTGTTGTGGATCTGTCACCGGATGTGGCAGGCGGAGTGGAACAGTATATCAATGGACAGGGACAGTACAGTCCGGTGATTGTGCACCTGCCAACTTACTCTCAGCTGGGACATTATGTAGTGTTGATCGGAAAATTATCTGATTCAGAATATCTGGTGCTGGACTGTGCACAGAATTCAACCTGGGTGATGACTGCGGGAGACAGCTTTTATAATTCTATTGATCAGGTGTATCAGTATTATAATCCGGATGCACCGGTATTGGATCATACCGTAGTGGCAGATAAACCAGTGATGTCAACCTGTGTGAGCCTGGGACTGACAGCAGGATCTCATTGTGAGGTATGCGGAGAAGTACTGACAGAACAGCAGGTAGTGCCATGCAATGGACATGTCTGGTCTGACTGGGTAACCAGAACAGAGCCGACGACACAGCAGCAGGGAGAAAAGGTAAGATTTTGCCAGGTATGTGGCACGATGGATGTTCGCAGCATAGATTGCCTGCCGGAAGAAATGGTGCTTGAAATGCCACAGATCATCTGGGAATAGAAGATAATATCAGATGTGAGATGACTCCCACCTCTTTAGGGACGCCACTGAAAAAGTGGTAAGTTTAGTACCACAGGGCGTCAAATATGTGCAAAAATGTTCCTTGATAATAAAATATTGCTAAA
>NZ_JACRSZ010000010.1 GCF_014385005.1 Jingyaoa shaoxingensis
TCACACGGTGCCATGCGGCACTGTGCGCTTATGCGGTATTAGCAGTCATTTCTAACTGTTATCCCCCTGTATGAGGCAGGTTACCCACGCGTTACTCACCCGTCCGCCGCTCAGTCACAAAAAAATTCATCTGAAGAATCATTCTTAAGTGCTTCGCTCGACTTGCATGTGTTAAGCACGCCGCCAGCGTTCATCCTGAGCCAGGATCAAACTCTCAAATAAAATGTTTGAATCCAGTTCAAAATTAACGTCTAGCTAATTTATCCCTTTTACTGTTTTATAAGGTCAGTTCCTTGAATTAACTTTTAGAATCTTTCAAGGTTGTTTCACTGTTCAATTATCAAGGTTCTTTTTCGTTTCGAACTTCTGTATTTTATCACAAGTCCAAAGCGTTGTCAACTACTTTTTTATTTTTTCATTGACTAACGGAGAAGGAGGGATTTGAACCCTCGCGCCGCTATTAACGACCTGCACCCTTTCCAGGGGTGTCCCTTCAGCCTCTTGGGTACTTCTCCAGACTGATTTTCAACTTTATTCAGTTGACGGAGAGAGTGGGATTCGAACCCACGCGCCCTTGCGGACAAACGGTTTTCAAGACCGCCTCGTTATGACCACTTCGATATCTCTCCATTTTAGCGCCTCATGTTTTCCTGCACTTCAAAAGGCAAGAATTATTCTAACACCAGGTTTTATATTTGTCAACTATAATTTTACATTTTTTTCAACTTTTTTATTCCTTAAAAAATGGATGCTGCTCAGTTTATTGTCCAAGGTATTGAACCGCTGCGAAAATAGTTTTTACCTCTCTCCAAGTTTCAGATTCGGTACCGCATTCAGATCCCATCCGCTCCTTGTTCCTGCCAGATATTCATAATATGCTGCTGCGCCAATCATGGCTGCATTATCCGTACACAGAATTGGTGAAGGATGATAAAACTTCACATGATTTTTTTCACAGGCTGCTTCCATTTCTTTTCTCAGTGTCGAGTTGGACGCCACACCTCCAGCTATGGCAAGCTTATCAAATCCATACTCTTTTACTGCCATCATTGCATGCTCTACCAGTACATCTGTAACAGCTTTCTGGAAAGATGCTGCCACATCTGCTGCAACAACTTCTTCTCCCTTCATTCTGGCTGCGTTCAGATAATTCAAAACGGCCGATTTCAGCCCGCTGAAACTGAAATCATATACAGATTCTGCTATATGCGCTCTTGGAAAACTGATTGCTTCCGGATTTCCTTCTTTGGATAATTTATCAATCTTTGGTCCTCCCGGGTATCCCAGACCAATTGCCCTCGCCACTTTGTCAAACGCTTCTCCCGCTGCGTCATCTCTGGTACGTCCAAGGATTTTATATTTTCCATAATCTTCAACTACCACCAGATGCGTATGACCTCCTGATACCACCAGGCAGGCAAACGGCGGCTCCAGATCTTTATTCTCTATATAATTGGCTGAAATATGTCCTTCTATATGATGCACACCAATCAGTGGCTTTTTTGCCGCATAACTGATAGCTTTTGCTTCTGCCACACCGACAAGAAGCGCTCCTACCAGCCCAGGTCCATAAGTTACACCTATGGCATCAATATCATCCAAAGTTACTTCTGCCTGCTTCAAGGCTTCTTCTATTACCTGATTAATCTTTTCAATGTGCTTTCTTGACGCAATTTCCGGCACTACGCCCCCATACAGTGTATGAAGCGCAATCTGAGAAGAGATAATGTTGGATAACACTTCTCTTCCGTTTTTTATAACTGCTGCTGCTGTTTCATCACAGGAGCTCTCTATTGCCAGTATTAATACATCTTTTTCGTTTTTCATAATGCTTATTTCGCTTCCCCTTCAAACATGAGTTCTGTGGATTTTCCATCTTTTCCCGGATATGCATTCGGAAAAATATCTGTCACTGTTTTCATATATTCTTCCGGATGGTTCAGGGACGGGCTGTAATGTGTCAGCCACATTTCACTGACATCTGCCTTTTTCGCCACTTCTGCCGCTTCCATAAAAGTCATATGCTTATGCTCGACTGCTTTTTCTTCTTTGCCTGGTTCTCCATACATACCTTCGCAAATCAGAAGATCTGCATTACGTGCATTGTCAATCAGTGACTGCGTCGGTCTGGTATCTGTACAGTATGTCAGTTTAATCCCCTTTCTTGGTGCTCCCAGCACCATATCAGGTGTATAACATTTTCCATCCGCTTCTATGGTTTCTCCTTTTTGCAAATGACTCCAATATTTCAGCGGAATCTCCTGCTCTTTTGCCCTTAATGCATCGAATTTGCCTGCTCTGTCTATCTCGATAGAATATCCATAACATAATACATTATGATTTACCCTATATGCTATCAGCCGATACCCATCCATCTCAAATACCTGCTCCGCTCCCTGGATCTCTCGAAACCTTATCTCAAAAGGCAGTTCCGGTGCAATCACCCGAAGTGCACTGACTACACGTTCCAGTCCTTTCGGTCCAATCAGAGTCAGCGGTTCTGTGCGCATGGCATTCCCCATCGTCAGTAGGAGCCCAGGCAGACCGCTGATATGATCTCCGTGATAATGTGTAAAGCATATCACATCAATCGGTTTAAAACTCCACCCTTTTTCTTTGATTGCTATCTGTGTTCCTTCTCCACAGTCAATTAAAATACTGCTGCCATTATATCGCATCATCAGCGAAGTCAGCCAGCGATACGGGAGCGGCATCATTCCACCGCACCCAAGTAAACATACATCTAACATATCGCACCAATACTTTCTGTCTTATGTCTGTCCTTCCTGCCACATCTTCCTGATCAGCAGCTTTTGAACAGTTTTTATATCAGTTCTGTCTGTTCATACATTTCGACAGGGATCGCAAAACGGATCACAAGCTCCTGAAAACAATTTTCGCAGATGCAAAAACGATACCCTTTCCGGTCTTCTTCCGAAAAATATCCCCATTCTTTCTGCACCTCCAGACAGTCTTCCTGTTTCTCTACAATCTTTTTTCCACACATATTACAGCATTTTTCCTGTTTCATCTCTCATCCTCCATTTCCTGTGATGAAAAAGATTATACAGGAAACCTCCATTTTATCCTATCGGAAACGACTGGAGATATTTCCACATTATCACTGCATTCTCTTTTGGAAAATCATAAAAATTCTTACGGACACCACACGTTTCGAATCCTATCTTCTGGTATAAAGCAAGTGCAGCCAGATTGCTTTCCCGCACCTCCAGTGTAAATGCCCGTACACCTCTGTCCTCTCCTGCCTTCAGAAGCTCCAGAAGCATCCTTTCCCCTACTCCGCATTTCCTGCATGCTGCATCCACAGCCACATTTGTAATATCTGCCTCATCCAGCACCTGCAGAAAACCACAGTATCCTACCAGTTTTTCCCCTATGCATGCCACCAGATAGCAGGTATTCTCCTGCGCAAGTGAGTCTGCAAAGCCCTGTTGTGACCACGGAAGAGAAAATGTCTCTTTTTCGATTCTTGCCACTTCTGTCAAATCTTCTGTTGTCATTTTCCTGACACAAATATCTCGGCTATATTCAGGCATGTTTTTCTCCTGCCTGTTTTTCTGCCCTTTCTCTTTCTGCCTGTGACAGTCTCAGGTAATTCGGCTGATGTTCCATGGCAGTCTCCAGATGCCCTGCCTGTGCATACTGCATACCAAGAGCCGCCACTGCTCCTGCACGCTGGCGGTTCAAATGTGAAGGTGCAAGCAAATATGGCACTTTCAGTTCTTTTTGTATTATATCCAGATAAACAGGCACTCCGTCTCCTGCCAGTACCACTTCTTGTCCAAGCTGATTTAGCTTTGCCAGAATCTCTTCCACCGGAACTGCCATTTGATCTTCAACTTTTTCCAGTTCATTTCCGCTGAACTTATAAATTCCGGTATAGACCTGGCTTCGTCTTGCATCCATCATTGGGCAGACCAGTTTATCACTCCCACAAAAATTATACGCAATACCTTCCAGTGTCGGGACGGATACCAGTGGCTTTTTTAATGCCAGTCCCAGTCCCTTGGCAGTTGCAGAACCGATGCGCAGACCGGTAAAAGAACCTGGACCTGCTGCCACTGCAATTGCATCTACCGTGGACAGATCCAGCTCAATCATTTTGCCAATCTCATCCAACATAGGAAGCAGTGTCTGTGAATGTGTTTTTTTGTAGTTGATGGTATACTCTGCCAGCATCTGTGTATCTTCCACTACCGCAACGCTTGCCACCATCCCTGAGCTGTCAATTCCCAGAACCTTCATCTTATTTCACCTCTATTCGCCGGTAATCAAATCCTTTTTCCAGATCCTTCTCTATCGTAATCCAGATCGTCTCCTCCGGCATAATTTCTTCAATTAAATTTGCCCACTCTACCAGGCATACGCCCTCTCCGAAAAAGCAGTCTTCGTATCCGATTTCATCCATTTCCTCTATATCTCCAATGCGGTACACATCAAAATGATAAAATGGCATTCTGCCTTCTTCATACACCTGTACAATAGTAAATGTAGGACTGCTCACCGGTTCCGTAATACCAAGACCTTCTGCGAATCCCTTGGTCAGTATGGTTTTTCCCACGCCAAGATCACCCAGAAGTGCATATATCTGTCCCGGTTTCGCTTCTGTTCCCAGTTTTTTTCCTAATTCGAACGTCTCTTTTTCGCTAAATGTCTCTATCTTCATCACACTTCAAAAAATAGAACGGATCCGGGCTGGTGATAAAATGCATCAGCATATAGGCACACATCATGGCCACTTTTTCTTCCTTCAGAATCCGTCTTGCTTCCTTCCTGTCTACTAAGACCACTTCGATTTCTTCGCTGTCTTCTTCCCCTTCTGTACTGATCTCTCCGGATGCATAGCCGTAGACCATGGAACAACATTCATCTGTCATTCCAATCGTGGTGTATAATGGTTTTTCCATATAGGCTGGTACCTGAAGAGGCTCCAGTTTCAATCCTGTTTCTTCCCTTAATTCACGGATTGCCGCACTGTGATAGTCTTCGTTCTTTTCCACCAGACCTGCCGGGAATTCATAAATAAAATCATCGATTGCATAACGGTACTGATGAATCAGTACGATTTTATCTCTTTTTTCTCCATACAGGCTGTAGATAGCTACCCCGTCCGGATTCTCATCTTTTTTTGCCAGCTTCATCTGACCTGCTTCCGATGCGCGGGATGCAACATAATAATTCACATCCCCGCCCAGCCGGTTTTCCGCATTCAGATAATACATATTCAGGAAACGATTATCTGTCATTTTTGTAACGCTTCTGATCTTTCCCATTTTAAATGCCTTTCATGGTTAACTGAATTCGTTTCTTATTCAGATCTACGCTCATGACTTTTACTTCCACAATATCCCCCACACTCACAACTTCCAGAGGATGTTTGACGAATTTCTTATCTGTAAGCTGAGAAATGTGGACAAGTCCGTCCTGATGCACTCCGATATCTACAAATACGCCAAAATCAATAACATTTCGCACGGTTCCCTTTAACACCATGCCAGGTGTCAAATCCTTCATTTCCAAAACATCAGTACGCAGGATTGGTTTTGGCATCTCATCACGCGGGTCACGGGCTGGTTTTTCCAGTTCTTTGACAATATCGCGCAAGGTAATCTCGCCAACCTCCAGTTCCTCTGCCAGTTTCTTATAGTCTTTGATCTTTTTTGATAAGCCTTCCAGCTTACGGTCAGTAATATCTGCTGTGGTGTAACCCAGTTTTTCCAGCAAAAGTTCTGCTGCATGGTAACTTTCCGGATGCACACTGGTCTGATCCAGTGGATTCTTACCGCCCTGGATTCTCATAAATCCGGCACACTGTTCATATGCCTTCGGTCCCAGCTTCGCAACCTTCAGAAGCTGCTTACGATCCACAAACTGTCCGTTTTCTTCACGGTATATTACGATATTTTTTGCGATCACCTTACTGACACCGGAAATATATTCCAAAAGAGAAGCTGACGCAGTATTTAAGTCTACTCCGACCTTATTTACGCAGTCTTCTACCACACCGCATAAAGTCTCGCCCAGCTTTTTCTGGTTCATATCGTGCTGATACTGGCCTACCCCGATAGACTTTGGATCTATCTTGACCAGCTCAGCTAATGGATCCTGTACTCTTCGGGCAATGGATGCGGCGCTTCTCTGTCCCACGTCAAAATTCGGGAATTCTTCTGTTGCCAGCTTACTGGCCGAATATACAGATGCTCCCGCTTCATTCGTAATGACATACTGTACCGGTGTGGATATCTCCTTCAGAAGTTCCACAATCACCTGTTCAGACTCTCTGGAAGCAGTTCCGTTTCCTACTGAAATCAACGTAATATGATATTTGTCGATAAATTCTTTTACTTTATCTTTTGCAGCCCGTATCTTTTTCTCATTTGTCGGTGCAGTCGGGTATACCACTGTGGTATCAAGCACTTTTCCGGTAGGATCTACAACTGCCAGCTTACATCCGGTACGGAATGCCGGGTCCCAGCCCAATACTACCTGTCCTGCAATCGGAGGCTGCATCAGCAGCTGCTGCAGATTCTTTCCAAAAACATTGATGGCTCCTTCTTCCGCGTTTTCTGTCAATGCATTGCGGATCTCTCGTTCAATTGCCGGTGCAATCAGACGTCTGTAGCTGTCTTCTGCCACTTCTTTCAGGATATCCGTTGTATTTGGATTCTCTTTTTTGATTATCTGCTTTTCCAGATATCTTAAAATGCGTTCTTCCGGTGCTTCCAGCTTCACATTCAGGAACTTTTCTTTTTCTCCGCGATTCAGTGCCAACACACGATGTCCCGCCAGTTTGGATACCGGCTCCTGAAAATGATAATACATTTCATAGACAGACTCTGCCTTTTCGTCCTTGGCTTCTGCTGTCAGAACACCTTCTTTTTCTGTCATCTCACGTATTCTGGTACGATATGCCGCTTCATCTGAAATGCTCTCGGCAAGAATATCCTTTGCTCCATTTATTGCATCCTGAACCGTGCATACCTCTTTCTCTTCATTCAGATAAGCTTTGGCTTCTTCTTCCAGTGGCTTTTTCGTCATCTGAAGCAAAATAATATTAGCAAGCCCTTCCAGTCCCTTTTCTTTAGCAATAGTAGCACGCGTCCTTCTCTTCGGACGATATGGACGGTATAAGTCCTCTACCAGTACCTGAGTCTGCGCCTCCAGGATCTTTTTCTTCAGTTCTTCTGTCAGCTTACCCTGGTCTTCAATGCTTGCCAGCACCTGTTGCTTCTTTTCTTCCAGGTTGCGCAGGTATACCAGTCTTTCGTGTAATTTACGAAGCTGTTCATCATCCAGCGTTCCGGTTGCTTCCTTACGGTATCTGGCAATAAATGGTATGGTATTGCCCTCATCAATTAATTTTACAGCAGCCTCTACCTGCCATGCCTGTACTTCCAGTTCGGAAGCAATTTTCTTTATAATATCCATGTTTTTTGTTTCCACCTGTTTTCTTTTTATTGCTTTTATTCGCTCGCCAGAATCTTCAAATAGTGTACCCCTGTCAGATTCTCAATATCGGTAAACAGGGCCATTGAGTTCCCTGTCGTCGGTAAAATATCCACGCAAAGTGTCAGCGAAGCGACTCCATTGACCGGTATTGTCTGATGGATGGTCAGAATATTAGCGTGATATTCTGCAATTACTTTCAGAACATCTGACAACAACCCTGGCTGGTCATCCATCTGTATTACAAATGTGATTTTTTTCCCTTTTGTGTTTTCATGGAAAAGCGCGATATCATCTTTATATTTGTAAAATGAACTACGGCTGATCCCTGTCATATCAGAGGCTTCCTGAACCGTAGCAGCACGTCCGGTCTCCAGAAGCTTTTTTGCTTCTACCACTTTCAGCAGAACTTCCGGTACTGCCTTTTCCTTTACAACATAAAACTGTTCTTTTCCTTTCATATTCACTCCTTTATGTGGCAGCTTCTTCAGAATCCACGTCCACTGCCGCCACCATATGTATGTCCGCCTGAAGAACTGTGTGTAGATGTTCTTCCACTGTCTCCGCCTCCACCGGACGACTCATTTTCAATCTTGCGATGTGTCTCAAACTGACGCACAAAATGGTCATTCTGTGCCGTAATTGTCAGTCTGGCATTCTGTTCTGTGGAATACCGGTATTTTTTTACAATCTTATAACTTCTGTACAAAATTACCGTTACAAGTGCAGCTGCCAGCAATGCTCCCAGAAATGCCATCAGGACATCTTCCCCGGTCAGACTGTGATAGTACGTAATCTCTCCGGTCTCTGTATCATACGAATATTGATTCTCCGGGATACCGCTCTTCATATACTCCAGCGTCTTCTCCAGCATGGCTGTCATTGCCTCGCCATATTCCCCGTCTGATGCATACTTCTGTGCCACGTCATAGATACTTTCCTCCCTGTAATCAGTAATATAATGGATCATATCACGTTCTGTCACCAGGTTCAGTTCCCGGTTATCCATATCGATAATCAGTGCAATTCCGCCTTTTGCATCATTGCTCTCCAGACCATATTCTTCGTAGGTCTCTTCCAATACTTCATTGGATTCCCTGCCATCTGCATCATCACAAGTCATAACCAATACATTCATCTGCCAGGAAGTTTCTATCTCTTTTGCAAGAGTCTCTATCTGCTGCACTTCACTGTCAGAAAAAAGCTGTGCGTCATCCTGTACCAGACATTCTGCATATGCTGTCATGCCAGACAGACACAGCCATATACACAGTGTCAGCCATATGAAAGAGATCTTTCTTTTTGACCTGTATCTCTCTACCATCCCCAATATCCTCCCAACAGCATAAGCAGGAACACTACTGCAAACACACCAAAAAACAGTTTTATTACTTTTTTCTTATCAATCGGAAGTTCACCGCTGATTTTCCGTGTCTGTCCGTTCATTGCGTAATAATAGATCTTATCGTTCTTTCCACGATAGGTAAGCACCCATACCGGAACGAGCAGATATTTCCAGTTTTCGCCCTGAATATGGAACTCACTTTCCAGAGATGAAACGGTATCATAGCCATGCACACTGCTTTTTACCATATCTGCTGAATGCTTCTGCACTTCTTTATGTAATTCCTCTGCCAGATCAGATTTTTCAATATCTCTTTTTTCTGCCAGAAAACCGCTCAGATATTCCATAGAAAAATCTTTGGTTTCTTCCAGGCGGAAAGGCTGTACTGCCTCTACCAGCTGTCTGTTTTCTTTGTTCAGTGCATTTCTGGTCAGTTCACGGAACTCCACTTCCGCTTCACGATCCAGATGATATACCTTTGTTTCCGTATGTTCCATATCTCCGGTCCGGTAGACACGAATTCTCTTTGCCTCTCCGTGCCAGCCACCTTCTGTCTTACAGTCATACTGCCAAAACGGAAAGTAGATTCCACTGATCTTTTCGATCTGCTCTTTGCAGAAAAAATTTCTGGGAATAAATCGCTTTTTCTTCACATACTTCAGGAAGCTGTCCACTGCCTCTTTTTTATCTACGGCAAATGGAATGATCTTATCCGGACGGTATTGTCCGGAGAGTTTTCCCTGAAGAATCACCGGATTGTGGCAATAGAAACAAAAGGTAGCGGCTGTAGTTGCATCGGTCACAATCTCCGCTCCGCAGCTTGGGCACAGATACAGATCTGCTTCTTCAAATGCTTCTCTGTCATTCTTACTCTCATCCTTCTCTTCCTGCTGTTTTGATTCTGTTGCCTGCTGATTCGCTGCAGCAGCTTCTTCCTGTGTGAATTCAGAAGAACAGTATTCGCACTGAAATTTCTGTGAAGCAGGATCGAACTGCAGATCTCCTCCGCAGTTCGGACATTTAAACGTAACAACTGCCATATTCTACTCCTTATGCTTTTGGTTTTCCACAATTAGAGCAGAAATTACCTTTGTTTACATTTCCACAGGAACAGGTCCATTCTGCTGATGGCTTTGGCTTGCCACAATTAGAACAGAAGTTTCCTGTATTAACTGCTCCGCAACCGCAGGTCCAGCCCGCTGCCTGTGGCTGCTGCGGCTGAGCTGTCTGCTGCTGCATCATTGCCTGCTGATGTGCCATCTGATTCATCTGCATCTGCTGCATATTCGTCTGAGAAGCCTGCCCCATAAAGCTGCCTGCTGCTCCCATGCCCATTCCCATGCCCATAAACCCGGCTGCTGCACCATTGGCATTGGAACCTGCTGCTTCCATTCCACGGGCAATGGAAGACTGCACGAACCCTTCTCTTACAGAAGGATCTGACATCATTGCCCCCTGATTTCTCATATTGATCAGCTTCTGAGACTCTTCATCATAGGAAATGCTGGCAATTCCTACTGCCTGAATCTCCATACCGCGTGTCTTAGTCCACTGATCATCCAGCACATCTGCCATATATCTTCCCAGTTCCATTGCCTTGGATGTCACAAAAGAAATACGCATTCCTTCTGCAGACATACGGTTAATGGATGACTGCAGCGCTTCCAGGAATTCACTGCGGTACTGGTCATTGATTTCTTCAATTTCAACGCGCTGTGCATTCTTTGGTACTACTTCTGTATAAAACTTCAGTGGATCTGTAATCTTAATGGAGTACGTTCCGTGTGCGCGCAGAAACAGTTCCGCATTATAAAAATTATCAAAATAGTTTACTGCATTGCGGGTACCGAATTTGATTCCTTTGATCTCCTGTAAATTAATATAAAATACTTTCTGAGATACCGGTGTCGTTCCACCGAATTTGAATCTGGAAAATGTTTCTTTCAAAGCCTCGTCGAACTGTCCGTTAAACATCGATGGTGCTGAGGAATTACTTACTGTATAGTATCCAGGTTCTGCGGTGTAATCGATAATCTTGCCACCGTCTACCAGAATCATAAACTGATTGTCGTATACATGGATCACAGAGCCGTCGGATATCACATCTGTTGTTGGTCTGTTTGATCCTTTTCTGACCATAACACCTCTGGTAAACACGGTCTGGGCATCCATTTCCTCCGGTTCAATGGCTTCTAAAAACTGATCCTGAAATCCTGATCTTATACTGCCTGTGGCTGCTCCAATTGCTGTTCTGATAATTCCCATCTTTATCCTCCTTTACTGTTCCTCTTCTTTTTCATTTCCGAGGGCAATCCATTTTAAATATGCATTGATAAATAAATCAATGTTCCCATCCAGTACACTGTCTACATTTCCTGTTTCTGCATTTGTTCTGTGATCTTTTACCATAGTATATGGTTGCATGACATAGGAACGGATCTGATTTCCCCATCCCATCTCTTTTTTCTCTCCACGGATGCCAGATGCTTTCTCTGCATTCTCCTGCTGCTTCAACAGATACAGCTTTGCCTTTAACATCTGCATTGCCTTATCCTTGTTCTGGAACTGCGACCGCTCATTCTGACACTGCACTACTATTCCGGTCGGAATATGCGTGATACGGATCGCGGAAGATGTCTTGTTAATGTGCTGTCCACCGGCACCACTGGAACGATACGTATCAATGCGGATATCGTCATCTTTGATCTCCACATCCAGATCCTCTTCGATATCCGGCATCACATCACATTGTACAAAAGATGTTTGTCGCTTGCCTGCAGCATTAAACGGTGAAATACGCACCAGCCGGTGTACACCTTTTTCTGCCTTCAGATAGCCATAGGCATTTTCTCCCCTCACCTCAAAGGTAACGGACTTAATTCCGGCCTCATCTCCATCCAGATAATCGATAACCTCTACTTCATAGCCTTTTTTATCTGCCCATCTGGTATACATACGGTACAGCATGCCTGCCCAGTCGCAGGATTCTGTTCCGCCGGCTCCGGCATGCAGGGATACAATGGCATTCACATTGTCATATTCGCCTGAAAGCAGGGTTTTGATTCGGATATTGTCAAAAGCTGTTGTGAATTCATCCAGTGTTGTCTGAATCTCATCTAGCAGAGAAGTATCATTCTCTTCCTCTGCCATTTCGATCAGTGTCTCAATCTCCTCATACTGCTCCTGCAGGGTATGATAGGTTGCAATATCGTCCTTCATGGACTTTAACTTTTTCATAAACTCCTGAGACTGTTCCGGATCATCCCAAAAGTCCGGTTCTTCCATCTTTCTTTCTAATTCTTCGATTCGCTTTTCCTTGTTAGCCAGGTCAAAGTGAATCCCTCACTTCCAGTAATGGTTTTTCATATGTGCCAAGCGTATACTTGAACTGATCTAATTCGACCACTCTGTCACCTTCTTTCCTATTTTCTCGTTGCCATAACAAAATGCAGACTGCAACAGGCAGTTTCTGTCTGCGGCAGTCTGCATCTTTTTATTTTTTACGTCCGCAGCACTGTTTGTATTTCTTTCCGCTTCCACACGGGCACGGATCATTCGGATATACTTTTTCTTCTGTACGTTTCTTTGGTGCATTGGCAACAGTATCATCTTTGTTGGTACCGGTTACTTTCGCAACTTCCTCACGTTCTACTTTTTCTTCCACACGGACATGGAAGATCAGTCTTAAGGTATCTTCCTGAATACCAGAAAGCATCTCATCGAACATCTCAAATCCGCTCATCTTGTATTCTACCAGAGGATCCTTCTGTCCATATGCCTGAAGACCGATACCCTGACGCAGCTGATCCATATCATCAATGTGATCCATCCACTTGCGGTCAATGACTTTCAGAATTACCACACGCTCAAACTCACGCATCTCATCCAGCGTCGGGAAGATCTTCTCTTTTTCCTCATAAAGAGCAATGGCTTCTTTTTCCAGCTTGTCTTTCAGTTCTGAAACAGAAAGCTTTGCATCTTCTTCTGTCAGTGGTTTTACCGGAATAATCGGAATCAGGATACGGTTCAGTTCCTGAATGTTCATTCCGTTTTCCACTTCATTGCACATATCCACGTATTTTCCAGTCACATCCCGGATCATCTTCAGAACAGAATCTCTCATGCTCTCGCCATCCAGTACACGGCGTCTTTCTTTGTAGATAATCTCACGCTGTTCGTTATTCACCTGATCGTATTCCAACAGGTTCTTACGGATTCCGTAGTTATTGGTCTCGATCTTCTCCTGTGCCTTTTCGATGGCAGAAGAAAGCATCTTGTGCTCGATCTGCTCATTCTCAGCCACGCCCAGAGAACGGAACATATTCATCAGACGTTCAGATCCGAACAGTCTCATCAGATCATCTTCCAATGAGATGTAGAATCTGGATTCACCAGGGTCTCCCTGACGTCCGGAACGTCCACGTAACTGATTGTCAATACGTCTGGACTCGTGTCGCTCTGTACCAATAATCTTCAGTCCACCCAGTTCCTTAGAAACATCATCCAGCTTGATATCCGTACCACGGCCTGCCATGTTGGTGGCTATGGTAACTGCTCCATGTACACCGGCATCTGCTACAATCTCTGCTTCCAGCTCATGGAACTTGGCATTCAGCACTTTATGAGGAATGCCTCTCTTTTTCAGCATGCCGCTTAACAGTTCGGAAATATCAATGGTAATGGTACCAACCAGAACCGGCTGTCCCTTGGCATGTGCTTTCTCAATCTCATCCACTACTGCACGATATTTCTCTTTCTTGGTCATGTAAACCGCATCATCCAGATCCACTCTGGCAACCGGACGGTTCGTCGGGATCACTACAACGTCCATACCATAGATATCACGGAATTCTTTCTCTTCGGTAAGCGCAGTACCTGTCATACCAGACTTCTTATTATACTTATTGAAAAAGTTCTGGAATGTAATAGTAGCAAGTGTCTTGCTCTCACGTTTTACCTTTACATGCTCTTTCGCTTCGATTGCCTGATGCAGACCGTCTGAATAACGTCTTCCCGGCATGATACGTCCGGTAAATTCGTCTACAATCATGACCTGATCATCTTTTACAACATAATCCTGGTCACGGAACATCAGATAGTTAGCACGCAGTGCCAGATCCACATTGTGCTGGATCTCCAGATTCTCTGCATCTGCCAGGTTCTCAATGTTAAAGAACTTCTCTACCTTCTCTACACCTTCCTGAGTCAGTGTAACCACTTTATCTTTCTCATTTACAATAAAGTCGCCGGTCTCTGTAATCTCTTCACCCATGATGGCTGTCATCTTGGTCACTTCTCCGCTGGCCTCACCTTTCTGAAGCTGACGTGCCAGAATATCTGCCACTTCATATAATCTGGTAGACTTTCCACTCTGGCCTGAAATAATCAGAGGTGTTCTGGCTTCATCGATCAATACAGAGTCCACCTCATCGATGATGGCATAATGAAGTTCTCTCTGTACAAGCTGTTCCTTGTAAATAACCATGTTATCACGCAGATAATCAAATCCCAGCTCGTTATTGGTAATGTATGTGATATCACAGGCGTACTGTTTACGACGCTCGTCATTATCCATGTCATTTAATACTACACCGACAGTCAGTCCAAGGAATTCATGAACCTTTCCCATCCATTCTGCATCTCGCTTTGCCAGGTAATCATTGACAGTAACGATATGCACACCCTTTCCTTCCAGCGCATTTAAATATGCAGGGAGTGTGGAAACAAGAGTTTTACCTTCACCGGTTCTCATCTCAGCAATACGCCCCTGATGAAGAATGATACCACCAATGATCTGTACACGGTAATGCTCCAGTCCGATGGCACGCTTTGCACCCTCACGGACAGTAGCATATGCTTCCGGAAGCAGGTCATCCAGTGTCTCTCCATTTGCCAGTCTGTCTTTATATTCCTGAGTCTTTGCGCGAAGCTGCTCGTCTGTCAATGCCTGCATGGTTGGACGAAGTGCTTCTACTTTATCAACCAGTGGCTTGATTCTCTTCAGCTCACGGTCGCTGTGTGTACCAAACACTTTTTCAATAAAATTCATTCTTACTCTCCTAAGTCTCTGTTACTTGCAGAAGCAAAGGTGCTTCTGCCGATACTACCCATTATCTTAACACTATTCCCGTTTTTGCACAATAAATATTTTCATAAGATTGCGGTGAAACGAAAAATGTGCTACACTGTAATTACCAGAAAACCTGTGTTTTCCTATCTGTTCAGTATCTTCACAGGACAGTGGGTTCTGAACAGTTATGTGTTTTCTAAATTATTCTGGATACTTTTTATGGTATCTGATTAAAGGAGGCTGAACATATGAAGTTTATCATCAGCGGAAGGAATCTGGAAGTTACAGAGGGCTTAAAGAACACTGTTATTGACAAGCTTGGAAAGCTGGAACGGTATTTTACACCGGACACAGAAGTGAATGTGACCATGAGTATTGAGAAGGAACGTCAGAAGATCGAAGTAACCATCCCTGTCAAGGGACATATTATCCGTTCCGAACAGGTCAGCAACGATATGTATGTTTCTATTGATCTTGTAGAGGAAGTGATTGAGCGTCAGCTCCGTAAATATAAAAACAAACTGGTAGCCAAGCAGCAGGACGGCGGCAATTTCCGCAGAGAATTCCTTGAAAAAGAAGAGAACATCGAACCGGAAGAGATTAAGATTATCCGTACCAAGGAGATCGAGATGAAACCAATGTATCCGGAAGATGCCTGCATTCAGATGGAGCTTCTCGGACATAATTTTTACATGTTCCATAATGCAGAGAGTGATGAAGTTAATGTTGTGTACAAGCGTAAGGGCGGCACTTACGGCATGATCATTCCAGAGCACTAAATCGAATCACAGACATGATTCATCCCGTGGGATTTTTCCACGGGATGATTTTTATTTTAAATATTTATTTCTATTCGCTGCATTATTCGTAATATACGGATATGCTTTAATGTTCTTAACCAGGGAACTGTATGGTTTATTGTAAACATATCTGATATCCGTATTTAAAAGTCCATATTTATTGCTCAGCGTTTTCAAGGCATTGCATTTGGAATGGTACAGATATGCCTGTTCAACAACTCCCTTTTTCTTATAATTGTAAAATATCTTTCTCTGTTGTTTATACAGTTCTGTTGAATTTTCAAAGTCACCCAGATATACAATCTTTCCTTTTTTGTTTATAGTAAATACTCTATTGTAAACTACTTTTCTGCTTTTATTGTAACTGTTATCTGTTGTAAATAATTCATATGTTCCGTCTTTATTCATATCAAGCAGTACAAATGCATCTATTTTGAATCTGGTTTTTCCGGTCCATTTTTTTCCATTCAGCATATATGTCGAAGACATTGATACTGTTTTTTTCTGTATGAATTCCCTGTAAATCTTCTTCTGCTTTGCTTTTCCAGGTGCCGCAGATACCGGAACTGCCAGAGCAAGTATAAAGCAAAGACACATTAACACCATTTTGTTCCATTTTTTTCTTTTCATTCTCCATCCCTCTTTTCTTTTTTCTTATATTTTCAGTATAGACATTTTATTTGTGAAACACAATCCTTTTTACAATTTTCTGCACAATTCCAACACCCTGCGGTATTCCATCTGCCCGCCGAACAGATCCAGTGCACTTCCTACAGTCACATTCACATGGTTCTGTCCCAGTTCTTTCAGAGTCATCAGATCTTCATAGGATCCTACACCCCCGGCATAGGTTACCGGAATCCGGTTCCATTCTCCCAGCATGGCTGCCAGCGGTTTTTCAATGCCGGATGCCTTACCTTCCACGTCTACTGCATGAATCAGAAACTCGCTGCAATAATCTGCAAGCTCGTCCAGCACTGCCCGGGTCAGCTGCACACTGGTAAACTTCTGCCAGCGATCTGTAACAATATAATACGCATCTTCTCTTTTCCGGCAGCTTAAGTCCAGAACCAGATGCGCTTTTCCCACTTCTTTTTTCAGTTTTTCCAGGTTATCATAATTGATTTTCCCATCTTTAAAAACATAACTGGTTACGATGACATGGGATGCACCTGCTCTTAAAAACTCTTCCGCATTCTCTGTGCAGATACCACCTCCAATCTGAAGACCTCCCGGATAGGCACCCAGTGCATCCAGCGCCTGTGCTTTTGTCCGTTCATAATATTCCGAATCTCTGGCATTCAGCAGAATTACATGGCCGCCCCGGATTCCGTCTTTTTTGTAAAATTCAGCATAAAAGGCCGCGTCCTGTTCTGCTACGAAGTTTTCTTTTGCCTGATCCCCCTGATCCTTCAGTGATCCGCCTACAATCTGTTTTACTTTTCCGTTATGTATATCAATGCATGGTCTGAACTCCATCTGTTGTACCTCCGATTTGATATGATAATTATTAACTATTCAGTAGCCACTGTGAAGGTACTGAGCAGTTACTATAATCCTGATATCGTTTTATTCTATCATATTCAGCTTAAGTCTGGTACCCAAATTTCCGATTCCATAACGAAAGAAAACCAGTGGCAAAATACCTCTTCATTCTGCCACTGGTTTTCCATCTCTTATTGTACTCCTGTATCTGTATTTCCGGTATTCTCGCTGTCGATGCCGTCATCTGCCAGACGGTCTACTGCATCTGCCGCTCCGTCAATTATATCATCGCCTGCTTCGCCAATGCCGGCTCCCACATCTTCCAGCACGCCGCCATCTGCATTGTCATTGGCATTGTTCTGACTGCCGTTATTGATGTTGCCTGTATTTGCTGTGTTGTTCCTGTTTTCTGCACCGTCATTCTGAATTGTATTTCTTTCCGTTACACCATCATTGATATTTCCATTTTCATTGGTACCCGCGGTCGTTTCTGTTCCGGTTGTATTGTTGTCATTGTTATTCCCGCATCCTACCATCACCATACTGACGGTCATGACCAGCAGACATCCTGCCAGTATCTTTTTCATATTTCTCATAACGCATCTCCTTTTCCGGTTCGTTAAATTTGTTTTCCTTAGTAATATCTCACCTTTTTTCTGATTTATACCTTTCTTCTGTCAGTTTCTGCGTCTTTTTTCCCTCGTCTGCTCCTTCAGAACTCTCCGCTTAAGCTGTCTTCCCGAAAACGGAAACAGTGGATAAAGATAACTTTTTCCGGATACTGTCTTATTGGATGCGATAAAAAAGCATACCGCCAGTACTCCCACAATAAATCCCGGCAATGCAAAGAGTTCTGTCAGCACCAGCAGCATCAGTCTCATAAATTTTAACGCATATCCAAGTTCAAAATTAGACTGGGTATAATTGGCAATGGCAACGAATGCCATATACAGCATGGCTTCGGAATTAAACCAGCCGGACTGTACCGCAAATTCTCCCACTACAATACCGGCAATCACGCTCAGAGGCGTGGACAGGGTATTGGGCGTATTGATGGCAGCCAGCTTCAATCCGTCGATGGCAAATTCCAGAAACAGAAGCTGCCAGATTACCGGTATATGAATGACGCCTTCGACCTGAATGAATTCCATCCCGGCAGGAATCCACTGGGGATGTTCCAACAAAAGCAGCCACAACGGAGTCAGGAACAGTGTCAGTATGGCAATGATCAGACGGCTGATCCGAAGATAGCTTCCGGTTATCGGTGGAAAATAATAATCATCCGCCTCTTCCATAATATCCAGCAGGGTCGCCGGCAGTATCATTGCCGAGGGTGCATTATCAATCAAAATCAATACTTTCCCATCCAGCAGGGATGCTGCTGCAGCGTCTGGGCGTTCTGTGTATTTGAACTTCGGAAACGGATTGATCCATTTTCCTTTATAGAGTACCTCTGCCAGACTCTCCTGATTCATGGGAAGGGCATCCACTTTCAGTTCATGAATGCGTTCTCTCAATCCTTCCACCAGATGCGCATCTGCCCGTCCTGCCATATAACACAGCACAATATCGGTTCTGGAAGCTTCCCCTGCCTGATATTGTTCTATCACCAGGTCTTTGCTTCGGATACGTCTCCGGATCAGCGCCGTATTATATACCAGAGTTTCCACAAATCCGTCTCTGGATCCTCTCAGCGCCTTATCTTTATCCGGTTCACTGATACTACGCATTGGATAACTGCGGCAGTCTATGGTAAAACAGGCATCGTATCCGTCAATCAGAAGACATGCCATTCCTGCAAGCACTGCATAGACCACCTCATTCAGATCTGTCAGAAGCTGCACATCTCCATAAGGGATCTGGCTCTGTGTCAGCTCTTCGCTGTTCTGGGGCAGATCCTCCGGCGTCAGAGAATAGAAAAACTCCAGCAGCTTTTCCAGCACCTCATCTTTTACGAATCCATTGATAAAATACAGGCACGCAGGGCGGTCTCCCACCTGCACCGGCCGGAAAATCATATCAAAATTCTGATCTGCCCGAAGCAGTTCATACAGTATTCTGGTATTTTCATATAAATCTGTGGATATCTTTTTTTCCATCAAAAAACTCCTTTGGGTTATTCACTTTCTAAGTGTTTCCCCAAAGGAGCTGTTTTATTCCGTTATTTTTCTGCATATGATATAAAAACAAAATTCCTGTTTCAAAGGAGAGCCCGTTATGAGTTCCAAAACTAAAATTCTGCTTTTCAGGAGACGTGAATGTATCTATACACTGCTTTTTCTGGCACTGGGTGTGATTCTGATAATTCTGGCTGTTCTGATGTTTCTTCCTGCTTCCAGAAACAGTCAGAATACTGTACCTACTTTTGCACCTGGCATCTATACCTCTCAGATTACACTGCAGGATGCCGTCATGGATGTGGAAGTGCGTGCAGATCATGCCGGTATCCACAGTATCGGTTTTCGCAATATCAATGATAGTGTATCTGCCATGTATCCTCTGATGCAGCCGTCTCTGGACCAGCTTGCCCGGCAGATCTGTGATACACAATCCCTGGATAATATCTATTATGAGAAAAGCAGTCAATACACCTCACAGATGCTGCTCAGTGCCATCCGCTCGGCACTGAACATTGCCGAAACCCCATAGTTCCGGGCTTCTGGCATAAAGCATCGCCGTATGCTGCCTGTTTTATGCCAGATGATCCAGCTGTTCTTTCCAGATCTGAATGCTGGCATCACTTGGCATACGCAGATCTCCTCTCGGAGATACTGCCACACTTCCTACCTTCGGGCCATCCGGCAGGCAGGAACGCTTAAACTGCTGCGTGAAAAATCTCCAGTAAAATGTACGCAGCCATTTCAGGATGACTTCATCGGAATATACCCCCTGAAAAGCATACTTTGCCAGACGGTATACTTTTTCCGGTTCTTCTCCGTAACGCATCATATGATACAGGAAGAAGTCATGGAGTTCATAAGGCCCTACCAGATCTTCTGTCTTCTGAGAAATCGTGCCATTCTCCGGAGGCAGAAGTTCCGGGCTGACCGGTGTATCCAACACATCCACCAATACCCGTTCAAGCTGCGGATCCCCACATGTATCTGCATAGTATTTTACCAGATGACGCACCAGTGTCTTCGGAATGGATGTATTCACTGCGTACATAGACATATGATCCCCATTATAGGTTGCCCAGCCTAAAGCCAGTTCAGACAGATCTCCGGTTCCCACTACCATGCCGCCTGATTGATTCGCCAGATCCATCAGCACCTGGGTACGTTCTCTCGCCTGGCAATTTTCATAAGTCACATCATGTCTATCCGGATCCTGTCCGATATCCACAAAATGCTTCTTTACTGCCTCCTGAATGTTGACTTCTTTTAAGGTTGCTCCCAGTTTTCTGGTCAGTTCACAGGCATTGTTATAGGTACGATCCGTAGTACCAAAGCATGGCATGGTGACTGACAGAATACTGGTTCTCGGCAGACCAAGCATATCTACTGCTTTTGCCATTACCAGCAGTGCCAGTGTGGAATCCAGTCCTCCCGATATGCCCACTACCACAGACTTACAGCCGGTATGAGCCATTCTCTTTTTCAGTCCCAGTGCCTGAATGGTCAGGATCTCTTCGCATCTGCGCTCTCTGTCTGACTTGTCTGATGGTACGAATGGATTCGGATCCACATACCTGGTCAGTTCCGTCTCTGTTTTTTTCAGATGGAATTCAATATCGGTATATTCATAAGAACCATCTACCTGATAAGTAGTCATACGTCTGCGTTCACTGCGCAGCTTGTGAATATCCAGTTCACTATAGATCATCTCATTTTTAAATCTCTGTGACTGTTTTAAAACAGTGCCGTTTTCCACAATCAGGTTATGTCCGGAGAACACCAGATCTGTGGTGGATTCTCCTTCTCCTGCGCTGGCATAGATATATCCACAGATCAGCCGTGCTGACTGGTTCTGCACCAGAGCTGTACGATACAGACTCTTACCTGTATTCTCATTGCTGGCAGACAGGTTTACTATCACTGTAGCTCCCGCCATGGTTGCTGCCACACTGGGTGGATTCGGTACCCAGAGATCCTCACAAATCTCTGCTGCTACAATCAGCCCCGGTATTTCTGCACAGTGGAATTGCTGATGCATGCCAAACGGCACTTCCTGTCCATCAAAGGTTACCCATTCCACGTCTTCTTTTCCAGGTGTGAAATGACGTGCTTCATAAAATTCCGCATAATTGGGCAGATACTTTTTCGGTACCAGTCCAAGAAGTTCTCCGTTACTGACAGCCGCTGCCACATTGTACAGTTTCTGGTTCAATTCCCATGGCAATCCAACAAAAAACAGCCCGTCCAGTGTAAGAGATGTTTTTATGATCTTTCTCAGTCCCTCTTTTGCAGCATCCAGCATCCGCTCCTGCCAGAACAGATCGCTGCAGGTATAACCGGTCAGGCACAGTTCCGGGAATACTACAATCTTCGCTCCCTGTTCTGCTGCTTTTTTCATGTCACTGCATATGGACTGTGCATTATAAATACAGTCTGCCACCTTAATATCCGGCGTTGCCGCCGCCACTTTTACAAACCCATGTTTCATGTTGGTCTCCTATCTGCCTAACGCGTTGCCTCTTTTTTCAGTGCTTCCAGTTCTTCTACAGAAAATTTATAATTGGTGTTGCAGAAATGACAGTTCACTTCGATCTCCTCTCCGTCATCGATCATACTCTGCAGTTCCTTTTTACCGATACTGATAATTGCCTTAGACACCCGTTCCTTGGAACAGTTGCAGTGAAATCTGGTCTCCAGTGTGTCTGTGAATTCTACTCCCAGATCTCCCAGCAGATTTTCCAGAATCTGTTCCGGTGTATTTCCCGCATCCAGCATAGCAGTCACAGAAGTAACATTCTGGATCTTCTGCTCCAATGCGGCAATCACTCTCTCCTCTGCAAAAGGCATCAGCTGGATAATAAATCCGCCTGCCTGACGCACGGTATTTTCTTTATTCATAAGTACACCAAGTCCCACTGCCGATGGAACCTGCTCTGAGGTTGCAAAATAATAGGTCAGGTCTTCTGCGATCTCGCAGGTCTGTAACATGGTCTGGCTGGAATATGGTTCCTTCATTCCCATATCTTTGATGACGTTCAAAAATCCCGGTCCAACTGCACCTGCCACATCCAGCTTGCCTCTGGCATTTGCCGGAATAACAACATTTGGATTACCCACGTATCCTTTTACATTCCCGTGGGAATCTGCTGTTACGGTAATTCCCTTTAAAGGGCCGCCAGCCTTGATCTGAAGGGTCAGGACGTCTTCATCCCCCTTCATCATACTTCCCATCATAGCACCTGCAGTCATAAGTCTTCCCAGTGCTGCTGTTGCTACAGGGCTTGTATTATGTGCATTTCTGGCATATTCTACCATATCTCTTGTTGTCGCAGCAAAAGCCCTGATCTGGCTGTCTGCCGCTGTTGCTCTTACTATATAATCAGACATGTTCTGTTCCTTTCTTTTTTCCGTGTTCCCGCGCTACTACATAGATCCGTTCGCTGAAGTCCGTCGGTTCCTGCATAGTATCTGCATCCAGAACCGTAACAAACCTCATGCCTGCACGTTCCAGTGCCTGACATACGGTCGTGATCTCATATCCTCTCTGATCATGGAGTTCCTGTTCTCTCCGGTACAGGCCGGATGCTTCCCGTATAAACAGGGTAAGATCATACTCATTCATCTGTTCTTCTTCATACCAGTTATTTTCCCAGATAAAGCTGCCCTCTTCCCTGCTGTCTGCAAGTACACAGTCTCCGCAGACATCCCGGAAATAATGTATGGTCTTTAAATCAAATACAAAGATCCCTTCCGGATCCAGATAATTGTTCACACAGGCAAATACCTGCTCTAAATCTTCTTCTGACAAAATATAATTCATGGAGTCACAGACGCTGACTGCCGCTCTTACCGTACCATACAGTTCAAATGCCCGCATATCCTGAAGCAGATACAGGATATCCAATCCAGACTGATCCTTCTTCTCCATTGCCCGTTCCAGCATCTGTGCACTGGAATCTACGCCAATCATATCGTACCCCTGTCTGGCAAGCAGTTCGGTAAATGTCCCCGTACCGCACCCCAGTTCTAATACAAGGCCGTCCCGGATGCCCTGATCTGACAGGATTCTGCATACATTTTCCAGCCAGTCTTCGTATGGAATATCTTCCATGAACATATCATATACAGAAGCGAACTCCTCGTATGCTGTCCGTTCTTCT
The DNA here is from genome assembly GCF_014385005.1 of Jingyaoa shaoxingensis. Lineage (GTDB taxonomy): Bacteria > Bacillota > Clostridia > Lachnospirales > Lachnospiraceae > Marvinbryantia > Marvinbryantia shaoxingensis. Next base: position 23,445 of record NZ_JACRSZ010000010.1, read on the forward strand.
TTCATGTTTTCCTCTCTTATCTGCTTCAGGAGCCTTTCTTACAGATACTGCTCCAGAAAATCAATCAGCTTTTTCATCTGCTCATCTGTCCCGATTGTAATACGCAGATAGTTGTCTATTCTCGGTTTGTTAAAGTAACGCACAAAAATGTGCTGCTCTTTTAATGCTTCAAAAAGTTCTTTTGCCTGCACTTTCTCATGTGTTGCAAAAATAAAGTTTGTCTTAGAATCCGGGAAGGTAAAGCCCAGACGCTTCAGTTCCTTCTTTGTCCATTCTCTGGTTGCCATGATCTTCCCTGTGATCTTCCGGAAATATTCCTGATCCCGGATAGCCGCACTTCCCAGCACCAGACTTGGACGGTTCATGGTGTAGGAGTTAAAGGAATATTTTGCATCGTTCAGATAATGAATCAGTTTCTCGCTTCCAAAAGCGTATCCAATACGCATTCCCGCCATGGATCTGGACTTGGATGTAGTCTGTACCACCAAAAGGTTTTCATATTTTTCAATGAGCGGAAGAACAGATGCTGCTCCAAAATCCACGTATGCCTCGTCAATAATCACTACTGATTCCGGATTATAGGCAATGATTTTCTCCACTTCTTCAAATGGCATCTCCACACCGGTTGGTGCATTCGGGTTCGGGAAAATAATTCCGCCATTTTCCTTCATGTAATCTTCCGGTACAATGGCAAAGTCCTCATTTAACGGAAGCTGTTCATACGGTATGCGGAACAGGTCTGCCCATACATCATAAAAAGAATATGTAATATCCGGAAACAGAATCGGTTTCTCTGAATTAAAAAATGTGAGAAACGCCATAGCCAGCACATCATCGGAACCAACGCCCACAAATACCTGTTCTTTTTTGACATGATAAGCTTCTGCCAGTTCCTCTACCAGCGCATCTGCTGCCGGTGCAGGATAGAGACGCATGGAATTCAGTTCCATTTCCTCCAGAGCTTTCTTTACCAATGGTGATGGCGGATATGGATTCTCATTGGTATTTAATTTGATCATATCCGGAAAATCCGGCTGTTCTCCAGGTGTATAGGGTATTACTTTTCTTACATTTTCTTCCCAGATACTCATTACTATTCTCCTCATCTCTCTACTTATATCTCAAAATACACGTGCAGTCACGTGTCACGCACTCTTACAGCTTATATTCTGCTGCAAGTTCTTCAAATTTTGGCAATGCATTGCAGATGGTCTCGTAAGATACGCAGTATGCCAGTCTCACATAGCCAGATCCTCCAAAGGAAGATCCCGGTACGATCAGCAAATGATATTTTTTTGCTGCCTCGCAGAATGCCTTATCATCTTCAACCGGTGACTTCATCCACAGATAAAAGGCGCCTTCCGGCTTAACACAGGAAAATCCTGCCTTCACCAGACCTTCATACAAAGTCTTGCGATTCCTGTTATAATATTCCAGATCTACTTTTGCATCCAGGCATTTTGCAATGACTCTCTGGAACAGCGACGGTGCATTTACATAACCCAGAATACGATTTGCCACATTGGCCGCCCCGATAATTGTTTCACTGTCATCTGCCTCATCCGGAATGACCAGATAGCCAATACGTTCCCCTGGAAGTGATAAGGACTTGCTGTAGGAATATCCTACAATGGTATTGTGATAATACTTTGTCAGATACGGCACTTCTACTCCATCGTATGCCAGTTCTCTGTACGGTTCGTCCGATACCAGATAAATACTGGTTCCGTATTCTTTTTCTTTCTTCTCCAGAATTGCCGCCATCTTCCGGATGGTTGCTTCTGAATATACCACACCGGTAGGATTATTCGGTGAATTCACGATAACTGCCTTGGTCTTTTCACAGATCATCGCTTCGAACTGTTCCAGATTTGGCTGGAAGTCTACAGTATTTGCCGGAACTGCTCTTAAAATTCCTTCATAATTGGATACATAGGAACGGTATTCTCCGAAATAAGGTGCAAAGGTAAGCACTTCTTCTCCCGGATTCAGCAGTGTCTTCATCACCACATTCAGTCCGCCTGCCGCACCTACTGTCATCAGAATATTTTCCTGATGAAACTTCGTTCCAAAACGCTGATTCAGAGAATCAGCAATGGCAGCACGTACATCTTCATAGCCGGAATTGCTCATATATCCATGTACCATCAGCGGATCTTCTTCCTGCAGAATGTTCTCAATTGCCTGCTTTACTGCCTCCGGTGCCGGGACATTGGGATTACCCAGGCTGAAATCATATACATTTTCCGCGCCATATTTTGCGGCCATGATTTTACCTTCTTCAAACATTGCCCGGATTGCCGAGCTGTTTTTTACCATTGCTGTCATTTTCTCTGAAATCATTTTTCTTCCTCCTGCTTACCTCTTATACCGGACTGTTCCCTTTTCTACCATAAACACTGGGTGATAGGACAGCTTTGCCTTGCGAAGTCCCTCTTCTCCCACATCATCTTCTCTGTTAATGTAGGTGAAGCCTTCTGTCTCATGAATGACAAACTGCTGATTGATCATGGAATATGCTCCTTCAATATCTGTACATGCTTTTTCAATATGCACAACTATGGTATCGTCACACACCGGTTCACCTAATGAAAAAGCTACTACCTCTCCATTTACCCGGAGAAGTCCTCCCCGAAGTCCAAGTTCTTTATACAACCGCAGCGAATTCATGGAAACAGCCATTTCCGCATGTTTTTCATCATCCTCATCCACATCGTTGGTATTACGCCATTTTAATGCCATCTGGAAGCAGTCTTCCACATTCTCATCGTTGATGCTTTCATAACTCCAGTCCGGATAAGTCTTCTGAAACTTGTTCACATGGTTCTTTTTTCCATGATACTTTTTTCCGGAGAGATTGGCAAGCTTTTCTCTCTCATAAACATAATCTGCAATGTTACGATCATAAAAGATCTCAAATGTATCCGGATAGAGCCGTTCCAGAATCGTAAACTGTTCCGGAGTAACCTGTCCCAGACAAAACTCTATATTTTCTTTTTCACAATATGTCCGGATTGCCTCTATCGCTGCCTTCACATTCTTTTCTTCACCGTATGGAAAATCGAAAAACGGATCCTCTTCTCCACATTTGAACACCATCATATCCTCCATAATGGCATACTCAACATGATAAAATCGCGCCCAGAGATAGACGCAGGAAAACGTACATTCGCATCCTCTGCTCTTCTGCAGAGAAAAATAATGCATAATGGTATCCCGGTCTTCCAGCTCCGGTCTCTTAAATTCTGTATTCATATTTCTGCTTGTTACCTCATCTCTGTTCATTTTTGATAAATCGAAAAGGATGGACTGTCTTCCCAAACGCATCCATCCCTTTCCACATCCTTATAAGGCAGGGGCTACTCTACTACCAGTCCCTGTCTTGTCATCACATCAATTACCTGATCTACATATTTTTCGCACAGTGCTTCCTCGGACGCTTCCACCATAACACGAATGACCGGTTCAGTTCCACTCTCTCTTACCAGAATGCGGCCTTCATCACCCAGTTCCTTTTCCACAGACTGGATTGCTTCCACAACTGCCTGATTCTCACGTGCTTCCTGCTTATCTGCCACTCTGACATTCTTCAGAAGCTGTGGATAGATCTTCACTTCTTTTGTCAGGGCTGCCAGAGACATCTTCTTCTCTGTCAGTACTTCCATAATCATCAGAGAAGTGAGGATTCCGTCTCCGGTTGTGGCATGCTTACTGAAAATGATGTGTCCGGACTGTTCCCCGCCCAGGCAGTGTCCGTTCTTCATCATATTTTCATATACATATTTATCCCCGACTGCTGTCTTTTCATACTCAATTCCTGCACGGTCAAATGCCTTATACAGTCCCAGATTAGACATAACAGTCGTAACAACTGTGTCGTTTTTCAGACGGCCATTTTCTTTTAAATACTTTCCGCATACATAAAGAATCAGGTCTCCGTTTACCACTTCTCCGTTTTCGTCTACTGCGATACAGCGGTCAGCATCTCCATCGTAGGCAAATCCCACATCCAGCTTCTTATCTCTCACCATCTGCTGGAGAACTTCAATATGGGTAGAACCACAGTTCGTATTGATATTGGTTCCATCCGGCTCATTATTAATCACATAAGTCTTGGCACCCAGCGCATCAAATACACTCTTGGCAATGGAAGATGCACTTCCGTTAGCACAGTCCAGTCCGATGCGATAGCGCTTGAAAGATCTGGTTGCCAGAGAAATCAGATAACCGATATAACGGTTTCTTCCTGCCACATAATCAACGGTACGACCTACATTCTCTCTGGTTGCCAAAGGCAGTTCTTCTGTCTCACCGTCGATGTATTTCTCAATCAGTTCTTCTACGCTGGCTTCCATCTTGTGTCCATGACCATTGATAATCTTAATACCATTGTCATAGAATGGATTATGGCTTGCAGAAATCATAATACCACAATCAAAATCTTCGGTTCGTACTACATAAGAAACACTTGGTGTGGTGGTTACATGCAGCAGATAGGCATCTGCTCCTGATGCAGTCAGTCCCGCTACCAAAGAATATTCAAACATATAACTGCTTCTTCTCGTATCTTTTCCGATAACGATATTGGCCTTGTGATTTCTTCCGAAATACCATCCCAGGAATCTTCCCACTTTAAATGCATGTTCTACTGTCAGATTTACATTTGCTTCTCCACGAAAACCATCTGTTCCAAAATATTTTCCCATTGTATTCACTCCTTAGATCTGAGTTTTATTTCTATTCCTCATTTAAGTTGGCAAGCTTTGCTGCCTGATCTGCCGCAATCAGACTGTCAATCAGTTCATCAATATCTCCATTCATAATGGAATCCAGTTTGTACAGTGTCAGCTTGATTCTGTGATCTGTTACACGTCCCTGTGGAAAGTTGTAAGTACGGATCTTCTCAGAACGGTCACCTGTACCGATCTGGCTTCTTCTCAGTTCAGCCTCTGCATCATGTGCCTTCTGCTGCTCAATATCATACAGCTTCGCACGTAACAGAGCAAATGCTTTTGCCTTATTTTGAAGCTGGGATTTCTCCGTCTGGCTGTATACTACAATACCGGTAGGATAATGGGTCAGTCGGACTGCAGAGTCTGTTGTATTGACACACTGTCCACCGTTTCCGGATGCACGCATAACGTCGATACGGATATCCTTCTCATCAATGACAACATCCACTTCTTCCACTTCCGGCATCACAGCTACCGTGATGGTAGAAGTATGAATTCTTCCGCCGGATTCTGTCTCCGGAACTCGCTGTACACGGTGAACACCACTCTCATATTTTAATTTGGAGTAAGCACCCTTTCCGGTAATCATGAAATTGACTTCCTTCATACCGCCGATACCGATCTCATCACAGTTCATCAGTTCCACTTTCCAGCGGTTCTTTTCTGCATATTTCACATACAGACGATACATCTCTGCTGCAAACAATGCTGCCTCATCCCCGCCTGCACCTGCGCGGATCTCCACGATAACGTTCTTATCATCGTTCGGGTCCTTTGGCAGAAGCAGAATCTTCAGTTCTCTTTCCAGTTCTTCGATTCGCTTCTTGGCATCAGACAGTTCTTCTTTTAACATCTCACGCATTTCTTCGTCGTTTTCTTCTTCCAGCATTGCTACTGAATCTTCTACTGTCTGTTTACAGTCTTTGTATTCTTTGTAAGCATCCACGATCGGCTGCAGATCACTCTGTTCTTTCATCAGCTTCTGAAAACGAGCCTGATTATTGGCAACTGTCGGTTCGTTCAGTTCATTTAATACTTCTTCAAAACGGATCAGCAGATCCTCCAGTTTATCAAACATAGTTCCTCCTTATTTTTTCAGACTTGCCAGCACGATCCGGTCCAGACCTGCCAGGTCTTTTTTCACAGTTATATTCTGATATCCACACTCCTCCAACAGGCTGGTTACCGCACTGCCCTGCAGATATCCGATCTCAAACAGCAGCCAGCCCCCCGGCTGCAGATAATTCTTTGCTTCTTTCACAATCTTACGGTAAAAAAACAGTCCGTCTTCTTTTCCGTCCAGTGCCAGTATCGGCTCATGTTCCCGTACTTCCGGCTCCAGTCCCTGTATCACTTCACTCTCAATATAAGGCGGGTTGGAAACAATACAGTCAAATCTTCCATCGACAGATTCAAACAGATCTCCCTTCCAGAATGTTACATCTGCATTCAATTGTTCAGCATTTTTGCGTGCCACTTTCAGTGCTTCTTCTGAAATATCTGTTGCAAAACAGTGGCAACGATCCTTCATCAGTTTCTGGATGCTGATAATAATGCACCCTGAACCTGTGCACACATCCAGAACGAAGTTCCCTGGTTTTATCTTCCTCAGTACTTCCTCCACAAGACATTCCGTATCCTGTCTCGGAATCAGGACATGTTCATTTACACAAAAATTCAGTCCGCAGAATTCCTGTCGTCCGATAATCTGTTGAACCGGAATCCGCTGTGCTCTTTTTTCAATGGCCTGTTCATACTGTGCCTTGAGTTCTCCCGGCATCTCCTCTGTCTGTTCAAGGAAATAATGTGCCCGGTCTATCTGTCCATATTCTTCCAGAAGAATCCAGGCATCCTGTCCGGCTTCTTCGATGCCACATGCTTTAAGCCTTGCGGTTCCTGTCTTTAATACTTCCTGCCAGGTCATGCTGTCACTCCGTCACCCTGACAGGTGCTGTCTGCAGTTTTCTTTTCTGTTCCAGGGACGATAGTTTCTCCGACTACATATTCCTTCTCTACGATCTCGTAATTCGTTTCAAAATTCTCATTCAGGAACTTCTTCCAGTCAAACACTGCCTCTACAGAAGCAATTGCAACTTCCACCATATCCGGGCTCGGCTCTCTGGTTGTCATGTGCTGCAGTGCCATTCCAGGCTTACTGAGCAGTGCTACAAACTTATTTTCGCTGGTTCCAGCCAGACGGATAAATTCATAGGAAATACCTGCTACTACCGGAAGCAGCAGAATACGAATTCCAAATCCCAGTACTCTGGAGTCTACACGGATAAACATATGCAGAATGATACTGACTACCATAACAATCAGCAGGAAACTGGTTCCGCAGCGTTTATGCTCTCTGGAACTCTTCATTACATTCTCCACGTTCAGTTCCATGCCATGCTCAATGCAGTTAATGCATTTGTGCTCTGCGCCATGATACATAAATACTCTCTGTATGTCCTTCATTCTTGAGATCAGTGTGATGTATCCCATGAAAATTGCAATCTTCAGGGCACCTTCGAAGGCAGAAATCAGTGATGTGGAATCTGTCACTCTTCTTAATAAAAGAGACAGCAGATATGGCAGGATCATAAATACTGCAATCGCCAGTACCATGGAAAATGCTACGGTAAATCCCAGTAGAATATCCATGCCCTTCTTGGTTCCCAGAAAATCATCAATCCTTTTTTCGAATTTAGACGTTTCTTTTTCCGGCTCTTCCTCTTCTTCATCATCAAAGAAGCCGGCTGAATACGTGAGTGTCTTCATGCCAAGAACCAGAGAATCCACAAAGTTAAATACACCTCTGATAAATGGCAGTCCCAAAAACTTTTTTCCTTTTATAAAGCCCGGTGACTCTGCTGTCTTCACAATAATCTCTTTATCCGGCTTGCGAACAGCTACCGCATAACGGTCTCCATTCTTCATCATAACACCTTCCATGACAGCCTGGCCGCCGATTCCCGAACCCTTCACGCCCATTTTTTCCTCCTAGCAAAAAGGTTGAGATTTTCCAACCTCAACCTTACCTTACGCTTCTTATTATGCTTTAATACCGTATTTCTTATTGAACTTATCAATACGTCCACGTGCAGCAGCGGATTTCTGCTGACCTGTATAGAATGAGTGGCATTTGGAACAGATTTCTACGTGGATCTCTTTCTTTGTAGATCCTGTTACGAATGTATTGCCACAGTTGCAAGTTACAGTTGCCTGATAATACTCAGGATGGATTCCTTCTCTCATGTCTTTCACCTCTTATATAATATTTGTGAACTGCCTATGGGATACTCCCAATCCTTCCCGGCCAATGCTGCTCCTAATGTTTCCACAACAAGATATCCCGGGCTATCCCTGTAAGTCCCTACAGTTAAACTTATGGCATACTTATGCCAAGAACGAATGAATTATATCATATCGTTCTCACATTTGCAATACCACTTTAAATATATTTTTGTTTTTTTATCAGCTGTACAAATTCCTTATTATCCTTCGTTCTCACAAACATATTCAGGATATTTTCTACTGCTTCATCTGACTTCATGCCGTTTAATGCTTTTCGCATGATATAGACTGCTTCCTGTTCTTCCGGATCAAGAAGCAGGTCTTCTCTTCTGGTACCTGACTTCGGAATATCGATAGCAGGAAATACTCTTTTTTCTGAGAGCTTACGGTCAAGAACCAGTTCCATGTTACCGGTTCCCTTGAACTCTTCATAAACCACATCATCCATCTTACTTCCGGTATCTACAAGCGCTGTCGCCAGAATGGTAAGACTGCCGCCCTCTCTCATATTACGCGCTGCTCCAAAGAATCTCTTCGGCATATGAAGTGCTGCCGGATCCAGACCTCCGGAAAGGGTACGTCCGCTTGGCGGAACAACCAGGTTGTAAGCTCTTGCCAGTCTGGTGATACTGTCCAGAAGAATCACTACGTCATTCTGATGTTCTACCAGTCTCTTGGCACGTTCAATTACCATCTCTGAAACACGCTTATGATGCTCTGCCTGTTCATCAAAAGTAGAATATACCACTTCCACATTTGTTCCCAGAATTGCTTCTTTGATATCTGTTACTTCTTCAGGACGTTCATCAATCAGAAGCACGATCAGATGCAGATCCGGATCATGCTCCAGAAGTGACTGGGCTATGCTTTTCAGAAGTGTTGTCTTACCTGCTTTCGGTGGAGATACGATCATGCCTCGCTGTCCTTTACCAATTGGGGAAATCAAATCCACAATACGCATGGACACTTCTTTACTGCCACGTTCTACGCGAAGACGCTGATTCGGAAAAATAGGCGTCATGTCTTCAAAATTGTAACGTTTTACCGCTTCGGATGGCTGCATTCCATTGATACCTGTCAGATATAGCAGTGCACTGAACTTCTCCTGTACAGTCTTCACACGGGTATTTCCTTCAATAATGTCACCAGTCTTCAGTCCAAACTTGCGAATCTGCGATGGTGAAACATAGACATCATTTTCTCCTGGCAAATAGTGATTACTTCTGATAAATCCATATCCATCAGGCAGGACTTCCAGAATTCCACTTACGCGGATTCCACTATCCAGCTGGCTCATATCCAGTGCAGGCTTGTCCTCTGCATTTTTCTCTGTCTGTACGTCCTGATGTGTTGCTCTCTCTGCCACTCTGTCAGACTGTTTTTCCTCTGTTCTTTCTTTTGGCGCCGCTTTTTCTTCTATAACTTCTTTCTGAGCTTCCTTTTGGTCTTCCTCCAGCATCAGCTCTACTACTTCTCCTTTGCGCATTCCGCTGCTTACTCTTAATCCTCTTGATTTTGCAATTTTTTTCAATTCAGCAGCAGGAAGAGATTCATACTGTTCTCTTGTCATTTCAGTTTTGTCCTTTCTACTTTCTGTCTCAGCTTATCTATGCCTTGCTGTGATTTTGCCTTCTAATCTTCGATTTTGTGTCTATCATGGGTTCCTGTCGAATTGACTTGAAATTAATCAGATACATGAATGGACATAATATAACATATTTTTTTTAAAATTGCAAGACCCGCTCCATTTTCAGGACAGGATTCCCCCCAGCATTCCACCACCCAGACACAGGGCAAAAGTCATCAAAAGCTGCCCCGGTCCAGACTGAATTCCACCGGAACATACTGACGCCAGTAAGAGAAACAGATAATAGCACACACCTGCTGCCATTCCCCATAACAACCTCTTTTTTCTTATTCCTTTGCCTGCCACAAATCCACAGACAAAACTTCCCAGCACATAAATTACCTGTATTCCAGCCAGAACCATGCTTTCTTCCGGTTCCATCTGAAACAGCAGAAATGCTACCAGTAAAAGAGCGCCGCCGGTAATCGCATATGCCAGCAGCAGGGATTTTATTATAATCCTGAGTTCTGTCCGTACTTTCATACCTTATTCCTCTTTTCTAATTTTTTATGATAATATATATGCCGTTCTTTTTAATATATGTTTCTTCTTATTGAATTTTTATCAGAAATAGGTTATGATGTCGGATAAGAATATTATACGATTGGAGATGATGAATTGAATTCCAGTGACCCCGCCATAGTTGGTGTAATCATTGTATTGATTCTGCTCTCTGCCTTTTTTTCATCTGCAGAGACTGCACTTACTACGGTAAACAAAATTAAGATTATGACACTTGCTGAGGAAGGCAACCGCAGGGCATCCACCCTGTTGAAGGTGATTGAGAACCCCGGTAAAATGCTGGGAGCAATCCTGATTGGCAATAATATCGTCAATCTGTTTGCCTCTTCCCTGACCACTACACTCGCCCTTCATATTTTTAACAGTATCGGCGTGAGTATCTGTACTGGTATCCTGACTTTGGTTATTCTGATATTCGGAGAGATTTCTCCGAAAACTCTGGCTGCTGCCTATTCAGAAAAACTTGCACTTGCCTATGCCGGTGTGATCTATGCACTGATGACAGTGATGACGCCTTTTATCTTTATAACGAACGCACTGTCTCATCTGTTTTTAAAACTGTTTCATATTGACCCGAATAAGCGTAACGATGTCATTACTGAAAATGAGCTTCGTACCTATGTCAACGTAAGCCATGAAGACGGCGAGATTGAACAGGATGAAAAACAGATGATCTATAATGTATTTGATCTGGATGACACACAGGCAAAAGATATCATGGTGCCCCGTGTAGATATGGTTGCTATTGATATCAATGCTTCCTTTCAGGAGCTTCTGGAGATTTACCGTCAGGAAAAGTTCACCAGATATCCTGTATATGAGGGAAGTAACGATAATGTAATTGGTGTTTTGAATATTAAAGATCTGCTGCTTTGCGGCACTTCAGATTTTTCCCTAAGAGAACATATCCGCGAACCTTATTTCACTTATGAATTTAAGAACACCGCGGAACTTCTGGATGAGATGCGAAAAGACTCCATTAATTTCACGATTGTTCTGGATGAATACGGTGCTACCGTGGGACTGATTACTCTGGAAGACCTTCTGGAAGAGATCGTCGGAGAGATCCGTGATGAGTACGATAATGATGAAGCTGATCTGATCAAAGAGATTTCTGATCATGAATATCTGATTGAAGGATCCATGAAGCTGGATGATATCAATGATGCGCTGCATCTAGATGATCTGGATCTTGCGCTGGAATCAGAAGACTATGATTCTATTGGCGGATATATTATTGAACAGCTTGATCACCTGCCTGAACTTCATGAAGGTATCACAACTGCTTCAGGCATCCGGCTGGTGGTAGATAAAATGGATAAGAACCGTATCGATAAAGTACATATGTACTTACCCAAAAATGTGATACGCAAAGAGAGCGAATCCTGATGGATCCGCTCTCTTTCTTTTACTCACACTTCTTAATTAAAGCTCTCTCATGCGGATAACTTTTGCAGGACACTTCTCTGCACATTTTCCACATTTCACACACTTGCTCTGATCTATCACTGCTACATTACCTTCCATGGTAATAGCTTCGTGTTCACACTGTTTCACACAGGCTGTACAACCAAGACATCCTGCGCTGCAGGCTTCTTTTACTGCCTTTCCTTTTTCCTGGGAGCTACACTGTACCACATATACAGAGCTGTCTGGAATCAGGCAGATCAGTCCGTTCGGACATACCTTTGCACAGGCACCACAGCCCACACATTTGGATCTGTCTACTTTCGCCACACCATTTACTACATGGATCGCATCAAACTGACAGGCTGATACACAGGAACCAAACCCCATACATCCGTGGGTACATTTCTTCGTTCCTCTTCCCGGAACCACTGCTGCTGTACGACAGTCTTTGATTCCGAAATAGTTGCATTTTTCCTGTGCAGAATCACAGTCACCTGCACATTTTACAAATGCCACCTGCTTCTCTGCAACTGATACTTCAACACCAAGGATGGCACTGATTTTTGCTGCTACAGGCGCTCCGCCCACCGGACACTGATTCGCCGGTGCTTCGCCCTTCGCAATTGCAGCTGCCAGCCCGTCACAGCCTGGGAAGCCACAGCCTCCACAGTTGTTACCTGGCAGTTCTGCACGGATTGCCACTTCTTTTTCATCTACTTCTACCTTGAATTTTTCACCGGCTGTCACCAGGAGAAATCCAACGATAATACCTACTACCCCGACAACAAGAGCAGCCAGGATAATTGCTGTAATACTACTCATTTTCCTTCCTCCTTAGATCAGACCTGCAAAACCATTAAAAGCTATTGCCATCAGCGCTGCCGTAAACAATACAATCGGCATTCCCTGTAATGGTTTGATGATGGTGTTATCCGCATTTCTCTCACGGATACCTGCCATGATTACGATCGCAATGGTAAATCCTACAGATGTACCGATACCATTCACTACGCTGGTTACAAAATCATATTCTTTCTGTACATTTGTCAGGGCAACACCCAGAACCGCACAGTTCGTTGTGATCAGTGGCAGGTACACACCCAGTGCATTGTACAGTGCCGGGCTGGATTTCTTTAAGAACATCTCTACAAACTGTACCAGACCGGCAATAACCAAAATAAATACAATAGTCTGCAGGTATTCCAGATTGAACGGAACCAGTACCAGACTGTAAATCAGGCTTGCCACTGCTGACGCAATGGTAATAACAAAGATAACTGCAAGTCCCATACTTGCTGCGGTCTTTACCTGCTTGGAAACTCCAAGGAACGGACAAAGACCGTAGAACTGGCTAAGCACGACGTTATTTACCAATGCTGCGCCAACTAATACCAAAATCATTTCTGACATGTCTCTTCCTCCTAGCTTTCCTTACTTTCTTCTTTTCTGTCTGCGCAGGATGAGCCACAGCCGCAGCAGTCTCCGTCGCATCCTTCTACTTTCTTATTGGCTGCATTCTTGATATTCAGTCCGTTCAGGATCGCAATCAGTGTACCAAGTACGATAAAGGCTCCCGGTGCTCTTACGAAGATCGCAATCGGCTGATAAGCAGATGGCATTACCTGGAAACCAAAGATGGTTCCTGCACCGATCAGCTCACGGAATAAAGCAATCAGAGTCAGGGCAATGGTAAATCCAAGCCCCATACCAATACCGTCGCAGGCTGCCAGAATCGGAGTGGCTTTGGAAGCATACGCTTCGGCACGTCCCAGAATGATACAGTTTACTACGATCAGCGGAATATACAATCCCAGTGACTCATACAAGGATGGAATAAATGCCTGAAGAAGCAGCTGTACTACCGTTACCAGCGTTGCAATAACAACAATATATGCCGGAATTCTTACTTTATCCGGGATCACATTTCTCAATGCTGAAATCAACAAGTTGGACAGGATCAGAACTGCCATGGTAGACAATCCCATTCCCAGACCGTTCTTTACTGACGTGGTAACCGCCAGTGTCGGACACATACCCAGTACGAGGATAAATGTCGGATTTTCTTTAATGATACCGTTTAAAATTCGCTCTTTATATGAATTCATCACTCGCACCTCCTTTACTCTGCGGCACTGCCAATTAAGTACAGTGCTGCATTCATTGCATTTGTTACAGCGGTGGAAGTAATGGTAGCACCACTGAGTGCCTGTATATCATTGTCTCCGGAAGCTCCGTCTTTTACAAGATTAAAGGAACCTTCTTTGCCAATAAACTGATCCATAAACTCTGGATTCTGTGCGTTCATACCAAGACCTGCCGTTTCATTGATGGTCAGGAATTCCATTCCGGTTACTTTCTTGTCTTCAGAAACACCAACGGTAATGGTAATGTCTCCGCCAAATCCATCTTTGGATGTTACGTTTACAACATAACCTGCTGCATTTCCGGATGCATCTACACCCTGATATACGCTTTCAAATACGATGTTGCCATAAGTACCATTGGAAATATCACTGTCAGAAGTCATCAGTTCCTCTGCTTTTGTCTCCAGATCATCAGATTCCTGGAAATCTGCCGCGTCCGGACAAACAGATACATAAGCTGCAATTGCTGCTGCTTCTTCTGCCTTCTGGATCGGTCCCTTTGTCATCTCATAAGCTGCTCCAAGAGCAAGACCTGCAACCAGGGTAATTACCAGAAGAGAAATAGCAGGCTTGTATGTCTTAATAGAAACACCTGATCCTTCTTTATTCATTGCATTACTCTCGTAACCGAATGCAGTCGGCATAGTGACTCTCTCAATCAGTGGAACCAGGAGGTTACTGATGATGATTGCATAGGATACTCCTTCTGCGGAAGCACCATATGTACGGAAAATACCGGTCAGTACACCAAGCAGGACTGCGTATAATACTTTTCCTTTTTCTGTTATCGGGCTGGTCACATAGTCAGTTGCCATAAAGATTGCTCCAAGAAGAAGACCACCGGAACAGATCTCAGATGCCACGAATACAGGTGAAAAGCCATGACCGCCAAAAATGAACTCAAATACTGCAAAAGATACTACATACAGTACCGGAATCTCCCAGGTAATGACCTTTCTGATCAGCAGATAAGCACCACCGATTAACAGTGCCAGTGCAGATACTTCTCCGATGGTTCCGTGGGTAAAGCCAAGGAAGGCATTCATCAGACTGGTGCTGCCTTCTGAGGAAAGTTCTACCAGCGGTGTCGCACCTGACACACCATCTACTGTGAAATCACTCATAAGCGAGGTAAAGGAAATCAGCAGGAAACATCTTGCTCCCAGTGCCGGGTTCATGAAGTTCTGGCCAATTCCGCCGAAAAACTGTTTTACAAAAATAATAGCAAAGATACTGCCAAGCGCCGGAACCCATAACGGGATCTCAGGTGGCATGTTCATACCGATCAGAAGACCTGTCACCAGAGCACTTCCATCTGTAATGGTTACCTTCTGGCCTGTAATTTTCTGAAATGCATATTCTGATACAATTGCTACTGCTACGGAAACAAGCAATACCAGAAGTGCATGGATTCCAAAATGATATACTCCAAATGCGGATGCCGGAATCAGAGCAAGCGCCACATCTAACATAATACTTCTTGTCGTCTCTCCACTGCGGACATGCGGTGAGGAAGACACATTAAAAAAACCGTTCACAATTCTTCCTCCTATTTCTTCTTTCTTCTTTCCGCCGCTACAGCCTGACGCATCTGCTTAAATGCCTGTGTCAGAGGGCGCTTGGCCGGGCAGATAAATGTGCAGCATCCGCATTCACAGCATTCCATACCATTCAGGGCAGTAAAACGTTCCATGTCATAATGCTGTGCTGCTTCCATCAGCTTCTGTGGAATAACATGAGACGGACAGACCTGAGCGCATTTGCCACAACGGATACATGCACTTTCTTCATACTTCTCTACTTCATCTTCCATGAAACAGGTCAGTGCAGATGAGGTCTTCATAACCGGAACATCAATGGTTGATAATGCCATTCCCATCATAGGACCACCAGAGATCACTTTCTTCACTCCGTCCTTTAATCCACCGGATGCCTCCACAAGTTCCGCATAGGAAGTTCCGATCTTCACATTGTAGTTACCCGGCTGATTGACACCATTTCCTGTCACAGTAAAGATTCTGCGCATCAATGGTGTGGTCTCACAGACAGCCATATGGATTGCAATTACCGTATCCACATTATCTACAATACATCCTGCGTCTGCCGGAAGCTTGGTGGAATTGATCTTTCTTCCTGTCACCGCATAAATCAGGTTACGTTCTGCACCTTGTGGATACTTGGTCTGCAATGTACGTACTTCGATGCGGTCCTCATTCTTCACCAGTTCTTCCAGATTCTTAATTCCGGTTGGCTTGTTCGCTTCTACTGCAATGACACCTTTGGCATTGTCAAAAAGCTGAAGCATAACCTTCAGACCGCTGACGATATGCTGTGGACATTCCAGCATCATACGGTAGTCACTGGTCAGGTACGGTTCGCACTCTGCACCGTTTACAATAATGTAATCAATGGCATCCGGATCCTTCGGCATCAGCTTGACATGTGTCGGAAATCCTGCACCTCCCAAACCTACGATACCGGCAGCCTTTACTGCATCAATAATCTCGGTCTTGGACATCTTGGTGTAATCACGGTACTGTCCCATACCTTCCACAGGGGTGTAGTTTCCGTCGTTCTCCACAATAATAGACGGTACTTTTGCACCTGATACTGTCAGTCTCGGCTCAATGGCCTTTACTTTTCCCGAAACAGAACTTACAATATTCGCTGATACGAATCCACCTGCTTCCGCTATCGTCTGGCCCATAAGAACTGTATCGTTCTTTTTGACAATTGGCTTAGATGGGGCACCGATACCCTGTGAAAGCGGATATACCAGTTCTCCCTTCGGGAGATAAGTCTGAACCGGACAGTCTTTTGTGAGCTTCTTGCCATCATCTGGATGGACACCGCCCTTGAATGTTGGTAGTTTCATGCTTTCCATTCTCCTTATCTTTTTAGCTGTTTAAAAGCTCTCTGGTAATATAATAATCTCTTTTGTCGTCGTTTTCAACAATTTATTTTTTGTGACTGGTTAATTTTTTGTCATATATTGATACCTTTTTGTCAACTTTTGATGATTCTGCTTCGAATCTGTCCCCCAATTATACCGATAATCCCGCCAGTTATGCACCCTGCGGTCAACAACACCGGCATATACGTAAATACCGCTCCATTTTCCAAAATGACAGATGCCATCAATAATTGTCCTACATTATGTGCAATCCCACCGGCTATACTGACCCCTGTCGGCACCAGAAACTCCTTTTTCTGGCAAATCCACATGACCAGAAAGCTTAAAATTCCTCCTGCCATACTGTACAGAAAAGCAGATCCATTTCCAAATGTGATACTGACCAGAATAATTCTTACCATAGAAATCAGAAATGCTTCTCCTGCGCTCATAGAATACAGTGCAAAAAATACTACCAGATTGGCAAGTCCCGGTTTGACTCCCGGTATACCAACCGGCAAAGGAATCAGAACTTCTATATAACTTAGTATCATGGCAAGTGCCACCAGCACTCCATACAGTGCAGCTTTCTGTGCTGGAGTTTTTTTCTTTTTCATGTATTTGCTCCTTTTTACAATTTATTATACAAAACAGCGTGGTCATTTTGACCACGCTGCAATCGTAACATAATTTTTACTATAGGGCAACTCTGCTGCTTTTATCCCTGCTCTGCTTTCCGTCTCGGATAGCGCTTCGGGACATCCGTTCTCTCCAACAGATAATCCACACTTACATTATGAAAATCTGCAATCTGTACTAAAATGTCCAGTGGCATCATACTGTCCGCATTTTCATATCTGCTGTACGTGCGCTGATTGATATTCAGCTTCTCCGCCATCTGCGTCTGATTCATGTCTTTATCTTCCCGCAGATTCCTTATTCTTTGGTACTTTCTCATATGACTGCCTCCTGTACCAATTATAGAGCAGTCATATTTTCGCCCATGTTTTTAGTCATATATCGACTATTTCTCTTTTTTCCCAGCCGTATCTTTTCTTTGCATTTATAGATACAAAATCCATGCTCTTCGCGGGGCAGTGAATTCTGAATCGTTACTTCTATTCTTACTCAATGCCTGTTACAGACCTAATCTCACCGCTGATCTCCTGCACAGCTTCTGACGGTATATAGTCTTTACTTCCATATAAGTAGGAATGAAGCTGTCTGACATTTTCTGCCAGATCTACTGCCACCACGCAGTCACTGTTGTTGATATCCATTGTCTTCTTATCAAATGGAAATCCCACAGTCTCATCCATGGTATATTTTCCAATTCCTGTTACCAGCTTTGCCATATCTGTAATAGATAAGCTGGTGGAAACCATTGGCAGAATCGTGTCGATCATTTCATTTAACTGAATAAGATCGCAATCCTGCGCTTTCTTCATCACCTGTTCCAGCACGGTTCGCTGTCGCTCTGTTCTCTCATAGTCCAGACCGATATATCGGATACGGCTGTACGCCAGTGCCTGCATACCATTCAAATGCTGCATTCCTGGTCCCGGTACATCCTCACATTCCTGTTCCAGGACTTCTCTTTCTTCCACAAGATATCCGTTCAACCAGACTACTTCCCCTTCTGACAGGGTAATGTCTACACCTCCGAACATATCTACCAGTTCCACCAGTGCCTGAAAATTCACCGTCACATAGTCTGTAATGTTCAGATCCAGGTTCTTATTCAGCATACTGATAGACTGCTGTGCCCCGCCGATGGAATATACTTCTGTACACTTACGATATTCACCGTCTGTGGTATCCAGATAGGTATCTCTGTATACAGATGCCAGATGTACTTCTTTTGTTTCATTATTAATACTGCAAACCATAATGGTATCACTGTTCGCCCCTGATTCCAGCGCACCTATACGTGAATCTACCCCAAACAATGCCAGTGTTGTATAATTCTTCATCCGATTCCATTCATCTTCCGGTATATCTGTATTTACCACAAGTTGATCTTCCTGTATGGTTGTCTTCGTAATCTGCGTGTATTTGTATGCAAGAAACAATACAAGTGCCAGTATCGTCAGCACCAGTATCTCAAACAGGAACTTGATCCAGCGCAATCTTTTTTTCTTTCTTTTCTTCTTTTTGCTCATATGCACCCTTTCCCATATAATGAACTGATGGTAAAATACCTGCGTCAGACGCAGGTACATAATATTATCAGTATAGCATATCTGCTTTATTTCCTCAATAAACACTTGCATTTTTCAAATTATCAGTTACAATACACTATGAGACTTATTGGATAGTTATTATAGGTTAAGGAGAATTTTATGATCAGTGCAAATAATGTGACACTGCGTATTGGTAAAAAAGCATTATTCGAAGATGTGAATATCAAATTTACCGAAGGCAACTGTTATGGTCTGATCGGTGCCAACGGTGCCGGCAAGTCCACATTTTTAAAAATTCTGTCCGGCGAACTGGACACTACCAACGGTGATATTGTGATTACACCGGGACAGCGTCTTTCCGTTCTGGAACAGAACCATTTCAAATATGATGAATATCCGGTTCTGGATACTGTCATTATGGGGAACCAGAGACTGTATGATATCATGAAAGAAAAAGAAGCCATCTATGCCAAACCGGATTTTTCCGATGAGGACGGAATCCGTGCCAGCGAACTGGAAGGCGAATTTGCAGAGATGAACGGATGGGAAGCTGAATCTGATGCGGCCCAGCTCTTAAATGGTCTGGGGATTGATACAGAACTTCATTACTCTATCATGAAAGACTTAAGCGGTAGTGAAAAAGTCAAGGTTCTGCTGGCCAGAGCCCTGTTCGGTAATCCTGATATTCTGCTTCTGGACGAGCCGACCAACCACCTGGATCTGGCTGCTATCGAATGGCTGGAAGAATTCCTGATTAACTTTAACAATACCGTTATCGTGGTATCCCATGACCGTTACTTCCTGAATAAGGTATGTACCCATACCGCTGATATCGACTATGGCAAGATTCAGCTCTACGCCGGCAACTACGACTTCTGGTATGAGTCCAGTCAGCTGATGATTAAACAGATGAAAGAAGCCAACAAGAAGAAGGAAGAAAAGATCAAGGAACTGCAGGAATTTATTTCCCGATTCAGTGCCAATGCTTCCAAATCCAAACAGGCTACTTCCAGAAAACGTGCGCTGGAGAAAATCGAGCTGGATACGATCAAGCCATCCAGCCGTAAATACCCATATATTGATTTCCGTCCAAACCGTGAGATCGGTAATGAGGTTCTTGCTGTGGAAGGACTGACAAAGACAATTGATGGTGTAAAAGTTCTGGATAACCTGACCTTTACTGTTGGCCATGATGACAAGATCGCTCTGGTAGGTGGTAATGAGCTTGCCAAGACCGTTCTTCTTCAGATCCTGTCCGGTGAGATGGAACCGGATTCAGGAAGCTACAAATGGGGTGTTACTACAAGCCAGTCCTACTTCCCGAAGGATTACACCAAAGAATTCGATAATGATCTGATCATTGTAGACTGGCTGACCCAGTATTCTGAGATCAAAGATGCTACTTATGTACGTGGTTTCCTGGGACGTATGCTCTTCGCCGGCGATGACGGTGTGAAAAAGGTGAAAGTACTCTCCGGTGGTGAAAAGGTACGCTGCCTCCTCTCCAAGATGATGATCAGCGGCGCAAACGTCCTGCTCTTTGATGAGCCTACCAACCACCTGGATATGGAATCCATCACCGCATTAAACAACGGTATGATCAAGTTCCCTGGTGTGATTATCTTCACATCTCGTGACCACCAGATCGTTCAGACCACTGCCAACCGTATCATGGAGATCCTGCCAAACGGTTCCATGATCGACAAGATCACCACTTACGATGAATATCTGGCAAGTGATGAAATGGCAAGAAAACGTCAGGTATATACAGCCGATACTTCTGAAGATGATAACTAAGATTTTTTGATACATCTAAAAGCAAAAAATGAGATCTTCCTCTATAGGATGGATCTCATTTTTTGTGTTCTTTGTACTTCTGTTCTACTGTGCCAGTGTTGCGAAACGATACATCGGTTCACCTTTGTCGTTGGTAGTCACATTGGAAATGCTTGGGTTAATCAGGCAGATGTATACCTGAGTTACAACCGGAATTACATAAAAGTTTTCACTTACCAGAATGTTCTGTGCTTCGTGCAGATACTGGTTACGTTCTGCCTGATCATCTGTTGCATTGGAATTGGCAATTGCTTCATCAAATGCTGCATCAGCCACTCCATTGTAATTAGACGTGGAATCACTGGTATACAGGTTCAGGAAGTTAATCGGATCATTGTAATCTGCAGTCCAGCTGTGACGGATCAGCTCATAATTACCATCTTTCTTATCCTGTGCATACACTTCGTCTTCTTCTCCCACCAGTTCAATGTTAATGTTCAGAACAGATTTTAACTGTGCCTGAATTGCCTGTGCCATCAGAGAATCTTTTTCGCTGTTCGGATATTTGTAAGTCAGTGTCGGGAATCCATCTCCGTTCGGATAACCGGCTTCTGCCAGAAGTTCCTGTGCTTTCTCTGCATTTTCTTCAAACAGAGGATCCTGTTCATCTTTGAAATACTGGTCACTGCTGTTAGAGAGCATATATTCTGCCACATAGTTTACAGACGGAATATAGTCAGAGCCGATTACATCACAAATCTGCTGACGGGACAGTGCAAGGGCAATAGCTTCTCTTACCTGCTCATTGTCAAGCGGTGCCACACTTAAGTTCGGAAGCATGAATTTGGATGTCAGCATGGTCCAGATAAAGAGTCCATCTTCTTCTGTATACTGATCTTTCACATAATCCGGAAGACCGGTTACCACATCTACTTCTCCTGTCTGGTATGCGGAAAGAAGCGCTGTCTGGTCACTGATAAACTGAACATTAATCTTATCCAGACTTACTTTATCTGCCTGATAGTAGTACGGATTCTTTACTACCGTATAGCCCACGCCATCTGTATAAGATTCCAGTGTAAATGCACCGTTTCCGAGGGATGTTGCAGGATCCTGCCACCACACCTCATTCTCATTGGTTGCCGCTCCTTCTTTGGATGGATAAAATACTGGCATGGACATCATTTTCAGGAAATAACTGCATGGTGCATCCAGTGTAATTTCCAGTGTCTGGTCATCCACAGCCACCGCTTTCACAGCTTCCAGAGTGCCTTCTCCACTGTTATATTCTTCCGCTCCACTGATATTAAACAGCATATTCGCGTAAATCGCATTGCCGTTATTCGGATCCAGGGCACGGTCGATAGTATTCACAAAATCAGCTGCTGTTACATCGGATCCGTCACTCCACTGGTTTTCTCTTAAGTGGAAGGTCCATACCAGTCCGTCATCACTGGTATCCACACTTTCTGCTGATTCATAAATCAGATTGCCTTCACTGTCATAACTTACCAGTCCGTCTGTACAGAGCTTTGCATATTCTGTCCACATATCCAGGGCAAATCCTGCCGGATCCAGTCCGCCTGTGGAAGATACCGTCGCAATAGTGATCTCACCGCCCTGTGTGCTTTCTGCATCTGCCGCCAAAGTCCCTGCCGGCATGGTGCATACCATAGACGCTGCTGTGATGATACTGATCAGTCTTTTTTTCATATTTTTTCTCCTTTATTTTCTCCCTCTTAAGGGTATTCTACTCATATAGTGTACAGGCTACCTGTTCCTCTCCTACTGTCTTTAATTCTGGCATCTGCCCCTTGCACTTTTCTGTACAATACTTACACCTGGTAGAAAATGGACAGCCTTTTGGTACATGAATCGGGCTTGGCACTTCTCCTTCCAGAATAATTCTTTTTCCAAGCCCTGTGTAATCCGGATCTGCTACTGGAATGGAAGAAATCAGTGCCTTCGTATACGGATGCTTCGGGTTCTGATATACTTCGGCCGCCGGTCCGATTTCAACCAAATGTCCCAGATACATCACACCGATATTATGACTGATATGCCGAACTGCATTCAGATCATGGGCAACCACAATATAGGATATCTTCCTCTCATCCTGAATTTTTTCCAACAAATTGATAATCTGCGCCTGAATCGATACATCCAGTGCAGAAAACGGTTCATCACAGACGATAAACTCCGGATTCAGTGCCAGGGTTCTGGCAATCCCGATTCTCTGGCGCTGACCGCCTGAAAATTCATGTGGATAACGACGAATATGGTCCGGCTTTAATCCGACTGTCTCCATCAGCTGCTGCACCCGCTCCATGCGCTCTTTTGGATCATACATCTGATAGATCTCCATTGGCTCTGCGATCGTCTCACCTACGGTAAAACGAGGGTTCAGACTTGCATAAGGATCCTGGAAAATCATCTGCATTTTCTGTCGGTATGGATGCATCTGCTTTTCATTCAATTTGGTAATATCTGTTCCATTAAAATAAATGTGCCCACTGTCAGGCTGATGCACCTTCAGCACAGTCCGTCCAAGAGAGCTTTTTCCGCAGCCGGACTCTCCTACAATTCCCAGTGTTTCTCCTCTTCTGATAGAAAAGCTGATATCGTTGACAGCTTTTACATATTGCTTTTTTTCAAAGAGTTTTCCTTTCACCGGAAAAAACTTTTTCAGATGTTCTACTCTGATAACCGGTTCACTCATGCCTCTTTCTGCCTCTCTCTTTCCTGTGCTTCTACCAGTTCCTGCGCCTTATCCTTGCAGTACAGCCAGCAGCTGCAGCTATGTTCTTCACTGAATATTGTCTCACATGGCTTATAGTCTTTGCAAATCTTCATTGCCTTGTTACACCGGCTGCAAAAAGCACATCCTGTATTCAAATTCAGGAGATTCGGCGGTGTTCCGGGAATATAATGAAGAGGTACTCTCTCCTCCTCTATCTTTCCAATACTATCCAGAAGTCCCCTGGTATATGGATGCTTTGTCTCCTTGAAGATCTCTCTTACTGTTCCCCGTTCTACAATCTCTCCGCCATACATAATGATAATTTTGTCGCATAACTCTGCCACTACTCCAAGATCATGGGTAATGACAATCGCACTGGCTCCCATTCCTTTTACTGACTGTTCGATCAGGCTTAAAATCTGTGCCTGCACTGTTACATCCAGTGCGGTAGTCGGTTCATCCGCGATCAGCAGTTTGGGATCACAGGCCAGTGCCGCTGCTATGATAATACGCTGCCGCATTCCACCGGAAAATTCATACGGATATTGCTTCATACGTTTCTCCGGATTAGAAATTCCTACCTGTTCCAGAAGTTTGACAGCCTGTTTCCAGGCTTCTTCTTTGGAACACTTTTTATGTCTCCGAATGCCTTCCGTCATCTGTACCCCGATCTTCAATACCGGATTCAGATAAGTCATTGGATCCTGAAACACCATACCGATCTCTTTTCCACGGATCCCCATCATCATCTTTTCGTGTTCTTTTTTTTCCTGTTTTGTAGATAGATGTGCAGTCGATAACTCATTTCCTTCAAATCGAATACTTCCGCTTTTTACCACTGCATTTTCCGCCAGCAGATTCATCACCGACAACATACTGACAGACTTTCCTGAACCGGATTCCCCAACAATTCCAAGAATCTCACGTGTATTTAGCTGAAAATTCACGTTGCGAACTGCATGAATTATTCCCTGTCTGGTGGAAAAGTCCACCGTCAGATCTTCTATTTTCAGTAATTCTCTGTGTAAATTATCCATTAACGTCTTCCTTTCGGGTTCAGTGCCTCTTCCAGGCCGTCCCCTATAAAGTTCAGTGCAAAAATTACCACGCAGATCACCGCTACCGGATATACCATCTGCATCGGATATTTTGCCAGCAACATCTTCGCATCCTGTGCCAGTGTTCCAAGACTGGCTGCCGGTGCGGAAATACCGATTCCGATAAAACTCAAAAAAGCTTCATTAAAGATTGCCTGTGGAACCATCAAAGTTGCCGTTACAATGATTGGTCCCATGGCATTTACCACCAGATGGCGAAACAGAATCCTCTTTTTGGATGCTCCCATCACGAATGCTGCCACCGCAAATTCCCGTTCTTTCAATGTAATGACTTCACTGCGGACAATGCGCGCCATATTTACCCAGCCATTTACACAGATACCTATCATGACACTATATACATTAGAGCCAAGAATCAGCATAATCAGAATAATATAGATCATGGCAGGAACGGAGTAGATCACATCTACGATTCTCATCATGACCATGTCCACTTTACCGCCGATGTATCCTGCGATTCCTCCATAAATAATGCCGATTACCACATTCACTGCCGTTGCCACAAATCCAATCATCAGA
Organism: Jingyaoa shaoxingensis; assembly: GCF_014385005.1. Taxonomy (GTDB): domain Bacteria; phylum Bacillota; class Clostridia; order Lachnospirales; family Lachnospiraceae; genus Marvinbryantia; species Marvinbryantia shaoxingensis. The sequence continues at coordinate 48,392 of NZ_JACRSZ010000010.1, forward strand.
CTGATACGTGCTCCGTACAGTACTCGGGTGAATTCATCTCTTCCCATCTGATCTGTTCCAAACCAGTGTGCCAGAGACGCACCCTGATTGGAAATCATAGTGTCCATTCCATCATAAGGATATGGCGAAATCCATGGGCCAATGACTGCTATGACAACAATAATTCCCAACAGAATCAGGCCCGCCAGCGCCCTTTTATTACTACAAAACCGTTCCCACACATCTTTTGCAAAAGATTTACTCTCCATGGCTATGTATTCTTCATTTTTTTCACTGGCAGGAAGCGGTTCAAAATACTCTTCCGGTTTTAACATACTTACAGACCTCACTTTTCCAGCTTAATACGGGGATCTACCAGTGCACAGATAATATCTGAAATCAGGTTACAGAGCACCAGAATAATTCCAAGAAATATGGTAAGTCCCATAATTACTGTATAATCTCGATTGCTGACGGAATTGACAAACTCCCGTCCGATTCCCGGTATGGTGAAGATGTTCTCTACTACAAAACTACCGGTAAGAAGAAATGCCACCATCGGTCCGGATATGGTAATAACCGGAATCATGGCATTTTTCAGAATATGCACAAAAGAAATACGCACTTTACTGATTCCTTTGGCTCTTGCCATAATCACGTAATCCTGATGCATGGCTTCGGAATAACTGCTTTTAACCAGCTTGGATATCTGAGCAAGTGGATACACAGTCATGGCTGTTACCGGCAAGATATAATGCTTCCAGCTTCCTAAGCCTACTACCGGGAACCATTTCAGCGTAACCCCACAGACCAGCATCAGCAAAAGTGCCAGCACATAGTTGGGAATGCTGATTCCAAGAACAGTGAGAAACATCAGACTCCCACGCACTCCTTCTTTTCTGGTAACTGCCATAGCGATGCCAATGATGGTTCCAAGAATCAGGGCAATGATAAATGCAAGCATACCGATCTGTATTGTATAGGGTGCTTCCTGCATAATCAGCTGATTTACGGTTGTCCCAACTTTCTTATAGGATATTCCCAGATCTCCATGAGACAGATTCTTCAGATACATGCCAAACTGTACATGTACCGGCTGATCCAGACCATAATAGCTCATAATGCGATCCTGCACTGCCTGATTCACATTACTGATATCGAATGGATTTCCAGGCATCAGCCTGGTCAGAAAAAAAGTGACTGTAATGAGTGCGAACAGACTGACCAGTCCCATCAGAAGTCGCTTTGTAATGTATTTTGCCATTGTATACTCCCTGCCGAATGGTATCGGTTACTTTAGTTCTCAAACTCATTATATTGTAACACTTTGACGCGTTAAATTCAATATGTAAAACAAAGACCATATTTTTAATACAATCATTTTGTATGAAAATATGGTCTTTGACATCTGATACTATTTTTCCTTAGATTGTTGCGATATCAATTAATGAGAGTTTTGTCACATCCGCATTTTCCAAGCTGGAAACCAGTGCTCCTGCGGTGTCAATGGCTGTCAGTACATTAACACCTGTCTCGATGGCATTTCTACGGATAACGAATCCGTCTCTGCTCTTTTCCACACCCTGAGATGGAATATCGATAACGAGATCAATCTTGTGTCCCAGAATCAGGTCGAGGATGTTCGGGGATTCCTGTTCGATCTTACGTGTCATACGAACCTGTACATCCGCATCCATCAGAGCCTTTGCGGTTCCTTTGGTTGCAAAAATATTGTAACCCAGTGCTTCAAATCGTTTTCCGATCTTCACTGCTTCTTCCTTATCCTCATCACGTACCGTCATAATCATGTTGTAATGCTTCGGCAGACGAATACCGGCTCCCAGGAATGCCTTGTAAAGTGCTTCGTTGAAAGTCTTCGCAATACCAAGACACTCACCGGTAGATTTCATCTCCGGTCCAAGGCTGATATCTGCGCCACGGATCTTCTCGAAGGAGAATACTGGCATCTTTATTGCAAAATAGTCTGCTTCTGGCTGAAGTCCCGGTTCATAACCCAGATCTTTGATCTTGGTTCCCAAGATCACCTTTGTCGCCAGAGGTACAATCGGAATACCGGTCACTTTACTGATATACGGTACGGTTCGGCTGGAACGAGGATTTACCTCAATCACGTATACCTCTTCTCCACACACAATAAACTGAATGTTGATCAGACCGATGACATGCAGGGACTGAGCCAGTCTCCTGGTATATTCTTCGATGGTTTTCTTCACACTGGCGCTGATGCTCTGCGCCGGATATACGGAGATGCTGTCTCCGGAATGAATACCAGCTCGCTCGATATGCTCCATAATACCCGGAATTAAGATATCGGTTCCATCACACACCGCATCTACCTCAATTTCCTTACCCATCAGATACTTATCCACCAGAATCGGGTGATCCTGCGCGATACGATTAATAATGCCGATGAATTCGTCTACGTCTTCATCGTTAATGGCAATCTGCATACCCTGACCGCCCAGTACATACGAAGGTCTTACCAGTACCGGATATCCCAGTTCATTGGCAGCTTTCTTTGCTTCTTCAGCTGTAAATACCGTATGTCCCTGTGGTCTTGGAATCTGGCATTTTTCCAGAATCTCATCAAACAATTCTCTGTCTTCTGCCGCATCTACATTCTCTGCAGAGGTTCCCAGAATCGGTACCCCCATCTTCATCAGACTTTCTGTCAGCTTAATCGCAGTCTGTCCACCGAACTGAACAACAGCTCCGTCCGGTTTTTCAATATTAACGATATTTTCCACATCTTCCGGTGTGAGCGGTTCAAAATACAGTTTATCTGCAATGTCAAAGTCGGTGCTGACAGTTTCCGGGTTGTTATTGATAATAATGGTTTCGTAATTTTCTTTTGCAAATGCCCAAGTACAATGTACGGAGCAGAAGTCAAATTCAATACCCTGTCCGATACGAATCGGGCCGGAACCAAGTACCAGTACTTTTTTACGGTCTCTTGTTTCCACCACTTCATTCTCACTGCCAAATACTGAATAATAATATGGTGTAGATGCTGCAAATTCAGCTGCACAGGTATCTACCATCTTGTAAGCAGCGACAATGCCATTCGCATAACGCATTTCTTTGATCTCTTCTTCTGTCTTGCCGGTCAGTCTGGCAATGACATTGTCCGGGAATTCAATTCTCTTGGCTTCTTTTAACAGTTCCGGTGTAAGCTCCTGATTCTTTAACGCCTCTTCCATCTCAACCAGAATTGCCAGTTTATCAATGAACCAGATATCAATCTTTGTAATATCATGGATCACTTCGTAAGAAATACCTCGACGCAGTGCTTCTGCAATGACCCAGATCCGGCGGTCATCTACTTTTCGCAGCTGCTTCATCAGTTCGTCTTCATCCAGATCTGAAAAATCGTATGACAACAGGCAGTCCACATGCTGTTCCAGGGAACGGATTGCCTTCATCAAAGCACCTTCAAAATTATTGCAGATACTCATGACCTCACCGGTTGCCTTCATCTGAGTGGTCAGCGTATGTTCTGCACTGATAAATTTATCAAACGGCAGTCTTGGAATCTTAACAACACAGTAGTCCAGCATCGGTTCAAAGCTGGCATAGGTCTTGCCGGTAATGGCGTTCTTGATCTCATCCAGTGTATAGCCAAGGGCAATCTTGGCCGCTACTTTTGCAATCGGATAACCGGTTGCTTTTGAAGCCAGCGCAGAAGAACGGCTTACACGAGGGTTTACCTCGATAACACAGTATTCAAAGCTGTCCGGATTCAATGCATACTGTACGTTACATCCACCGGTAATATTCAGTTCACTGATGATATTTAATGCAGATGTACGGAGCATCTGATATTCTTTGTCGCCCAGTGTCTGGGATGGAGCAACTACGATACTGTCACCGGTATGCACACCAACTGGGTCAATATTTTCCATATTACAAACAGTGATACAGTTGCCTGCACTGTCTCGCATTACTTCATATTCGATCTCTTTCCATCCTGCGATGCAGCGCTCTACCAGAACCTGTCCCACACGGGAAAGGCGGAGACCATTTTCCAGAATCTCAGTCAGTTCTTCGTAATTGTGAGCAATTCCGCCGCCGCTTCCTCCTAATGTATAAGCCGGACGAAGTACCACCGGATAACCGATGGTCTGGGTGAATTTCACACCTTCTTCTATGGATTCTACTACCTTGGATGCCGCAATCGGCTCATGGATCTTCTCCATAGTCAGTTTGAATTCCAGACGGTCTTCTGCCTTCTTAATCGTCTCTGCAGTGGTACCGATCAGCCGAACGCCCTGTTCCTTCAGAAATCCTCTTTCTTCCAATTCCATGGCCAGGTTCAATCCTGCCTGTCCACCCAGAGTCGGCAGTACACTGTCCGGTCTCTCTTTTAAAATCAGCTGCTCCACTACTTCTACCGTAAGTGGTTCGATGTATACGTGATCTGCAATATCCTTATCTGTCATAATGGTGGCAGGGTTGGAATTCAGCAGTACTACTTCGATTCCCTCTTCTTTCAGTGAACGGCATGCCTGCGTTCCTGCATAGTCAAACTCTGCAGCCTGACCGATGACAATCGGACCGGAACCGATCACAAGTACTTTTTTAATATCTGGATTCTTTGGCATTACTTATTCACCTCCATCATATTCATAAAACGATCAAACAGATAGCCGGAATCCTGTGGTCCAGGGCACGCTTCCGGATGGAACTGTACGGTAAAGATGTTTTTTCCTGTATAAGCCAGTCCTTCATTTGTTCCATCATTGACATTTGTAAAAGCCGGAACTGCAATGGATGGATCCAATGTATCGGTATTTACCACATATCCATGATTCTGTGAGGAAATATAGACTCTTCCGGTCTTCAGATCCTTCACTGGATGATTGCCTCCACGATGTCCGTATTTCATCTTATAAGTATCTGCACCATTAGCCAGTGCCATCAGCTGATGTCCCAGGCAGATCGCAAAAATCGGTACCTCGCTGTCATACAGCTTTTTGATCTCTTTTATAATAGAAGTACATTCCTTCGGGTCTCCAGGGCCATTGGAAAGCATAATGCCGTCCGGATGATCTGCCAGAATTTCTTCTGCTGTAGTCAGTGCCGGATATACAGTTACCTGACATCCACGTTTGTTCAGATTTCTTGCAATATTTTTCTTGGCGCCAAAATCCATCAGTGCAACCTTCGGACCATTGCCTTCCAGCACATACTTTTCTTTGCAGGTTACCTTTTCCACTACTTTTCCTGTCGTGTAGTCCTTCAGTCTTGGAAGCACTTCCTCCAGATTATAATTCTCATTCGTGGTAATCATACCGTTCATGGTACCTTTCTCACGAAGGATCTTGGTCAATGCTCTGGTATCGATGCCTGCAATTCCAGGGATATCATGTTTAGCCAGAAACTCCTGAATGGTTCCCTGTGAACGGAAGTTACTTGGAATTCTGGAAAGTTCCCGCACAATGTATCCATCCGGCCATGGTTTCTCTGACTCCATATCTTCATAACAGATACCATAGTTACCAATCAGTGGATAGGTCATCACAACAGCCTGTCCTGCATAAGATGGATCTGTCAGAACCTCCAGATATCCTGTCATGGAAGTATTAAATACGATCTCACTGATCACTTCCCTTGTTGAACCGATGCTCTGACCGCTAAATACAGTGCCGTCTTCCAGTATAAGGAATGCTTTCATTTGTAAACCTGCCTTTCTTATATCCTCAATTTATAAAATAATAATTACATTTTCTTCACTCTGCGAGCTCCCGAAAATGTGTCATCCATTCACAATCCGTGCTATCGCACTTCTTGTTCATGTCTGTTTATCTGCCAGATAGATAAGTTGTCCAGCCTGCAAGCAGTCATGCAACTTATCTGCCTGTCAGCATTATTATAGCAGAAAAGGGAACAGAACGCCTGCAAGAATACATGTGTTCTCTTCCCTCCTTCATCCCAAATTGTCAATATGATAGCATACTCATTTCCCTTTTTCAACCCATTTTCTATTAATTTTTGTCTGAAAATCACTGGTTTACCGGTTTTTAATTTGCCTTTTTTCAGGCTTTTTTCCGTGTTTTCAAGGGTTGAGTTCAGCTATTCTGGTAACACCGACATAAATCTCCTGAATTTTATACCAGGTTCTTCTTCCCACGATTCCATCCTGGGTCAGGCCGAAGATCCCCTGAAAGATCCGAACAGCTTCTGCTGTCGCCGGTCCATAGATTCCGTCTACAGCCACTCTGGGAATCAATGGATAATTATTGGAAATGGCATTGAGCTGTTCCTGAATCTGCAACACTGCATCTCCTGTAGAGCCAAGTGCCAGTACATATCCCGGCCAGGATGCCGGAATTCCTGCCACCTGCTCTGCCTGATTAATATACATAGAGTCTCCATAATAATACCGGAGTATCTCAATTGCAGAATATCCCTGATCACCCAGTGCTTTGGATCCCCACTGACTCATCCATTGTGGACAGGTTACCCTGCTTCCATCACAATATTGGGTCAGAATCGGCTGTTTCACATTCGGCCTGGATAAATAGTTTTCAAAGATCTCATCAACAATCTCGGAAATACTTTCAAAGATATTTCTTCCATAGATCCACTTGTGATCAAATGCAGTGGACGATGTAATCGTAAAATCAAAGCCTTTATTTCTGTACGCCGCAGTCACCGGTCATTCGTGGTTATCTCTCCTGTATTTCTCATAATTCATATCTGTTCAGTACCTTCACATATATGAAGCCAAAATTCAATACAGATTTCTGATTCTATTTATCACAAATGTCTTAAATTAATTGAATCTTCACACTCTCTTTATAATTTCTCAAAGGTGCCTGTCCACATACATGAACGGTTCCTGTCCCAGATTTTCCCGTTGCTTTTGTCTTAACCCAGAAAGCTGCTGCTCCTCCCATAAATGGAATATGCTCCGGTCCGATCAGTTCCAGATCACCTTCTACTGATATCGACAATACCCCCTGATGACAATGCATACGGTTTTCATTCTCATCTTCTGCATAAACGACGATTCTGGTCTCATCTACTCTGTCATTATTCAGTTTCAGATCGTCTGCAATCGTATGATATCTGGAAAGACGTGGATTATTGGAATAGATTCTTTCTGCCACTGGCTTTCCATCAATATAGCCGACAATTTTTGTTCCTTCCCAACGATGCTGCCAGAATTCTCCATTTTCCGTCACTTCAATTGGTGGATGAGCCAGACCCGGGAACTTCATACTTGGATAATAAGCACGGGTGATATCTTTGGAAAATGTCACTTCAATATAATCGCAATTAGTCAGAACATAAAATGGTACCGGCTCACAACGTTCTCCACGACCGACCGCCGAACATGGTTCTAAGATGATCTCCTGCTCTGGTGATTTCTGACTGGCATATGCATAGGCCGCCCATTTTGGTACACGGAACATATCCAGTACTCCGTGATAGCAGACTTTATTCATGGAGTTGTGATCGTTGTGTGTGTTGTAATCACACATACACCATCCAAGTGCTCCCAGATATCCTCTGGTCGTTTTTACTTTACTCATCACTCTTGCATGACGAATAGCGAACTGTTCGCGCCGTTCTTCACTGTCTCCTGGTTTGGTCGGAAGAATGGCTCCGGTATGTTCACTTATCAGGTACGGTACAAAATCCGGACGTTCTGCAGCCTGCTGGGAGGTCAGAATCTGGAATTCGCCCTTATCATCTTCTGTATAATCATTATAACTGTAAATATCTTCAATCAAATGACTTCCTGTTTCCCAACGAACACCGGTGGTCGGTCTGGAAGAATCCATTTCTTTACAACGGCGATTTGTCTCCTCATACAGTTCATCACAGTCTGTCGTTTCGTTTAGTCTGGTTCCCCAGATAACAATACCTGGATGATTATAATGTCCCAGCACCATGTTTTCCAGATCCTGGAACACAACCTTTTTAAATTCCTCTCCACCAATAAATCCCCATCCCGGGATCTCTTCAAAAACCATCAGCCCAATGCGATCGCAGCAGTTCAGGAAATATTCTGACTGCATATAGTGAGAACAGCGAACGATATTTAATCCCATAAACTCCTTTAACAGCTTTGCATCCTTTTCCTGAGCCCGCTTCCCGAGGGCGTAGCCCACATATGGGAAAGACTGATGACGATTCAGACCGTTTAAAATTACTTTTTCCCCATTCAGATAAAATCCCTCTGGTGTCACTTTTATCGTGCGAAAACCTGTATGCGTCTCAAATCGATCCACTTCTTTTCCGTCTTCTGTAGAAAGAACTGTCTCAATCCGATAAAGCTTTGGATCATTCAATGTCCATCTCTTTACCTGTGGAAGAGCCTTTTCCGTCAGATGCACAGCGGCAGCTCCCTGCGGTACCGTCACTTTCTGCTCATCCTGCCAGAATACCTGTGTACTGTCATCTTCATAAACACAGGTTTTTACTGACATTACTTTTTCTTCTCCGTGATTGGTTACGAGAAGTTCCGGTGCCAGTGTTACCGTATCTTCCTCATCGTTCATTTCATATCGGACCAGTTCCTGTCTGATATAAATATCTTCCTGAATAAACAGTCGCACATCCCGATAAATTCCACCATAAATCAGATAGTCCACGGTAGAGCCATTTGGAGGAATATCTTCTCTCTCATTCGAATCTACCATCAAAACCATACGATTTTCTCCGGCTTTTACATAATCCGTCACATCAAACAATGCCATAGAATATGCTCCTTTATGATTACCTGCCAGTTTTCCATTCAGGTACAGATCATAATAAGCAGATACTCCTTCAAAAGACAACAGGATGCGTTTCCCCTTGATCTGTTCTGTTGTCAGTTCAAAATATTTCACATAAGTGGATACCATACAGGTCATATACTGGTCAAAACAGTCATATGGAATCTCCTGCACCGTATGCGGAATATGTACTTTTTCATATCCCTCTTCCTGCGGTGTATTCACGCAGTCAGGATCAAATCCCTGGCGAAATTTCCAGTTTAAATTCAATAATTCTCCACGATACATCGGTCGTTTTCCTTTCTACGATCAGTCTTTGATAGATCCTGCTGCAATATCAGCGGTAAATTGTTTGCTGCAAAGCAGGAAAATGATAAACAATGGTAATGTAGCCAGCATAACTCCGCACATGACCATACCATAATCTGTACTGTTATAAGCCCCCTGTAACTGCGCCAGCGCTACCTGAAGCGTATTTTTACTGGCGTTGCTGGTTACAATCAACGGCCAGAGATAATCATTCCAGCTGTCCATGAAAATATAAATAAATAAAAATGCGCTTCCCGGCATGATAATCGGAAATCCTACATGACGGTACAGACCAAATGTACTGCATCCGTCAATCCGCGCAGAATTAAGCAGATCGTCATGAATTGCTCCACAACAATACTGATTCATCCAGTAAATACCAAATGCCGGAATCAGTCCAGGAATGATCAGGGCCTTAAGCGTAGACAGCCAGCCGATTTTGTTCATAATTACCAGCTGTGGAATCATATTCAGCTGTGGTGGGATCATCATAGTGAACATACACAGACCAAATAGAAATTTTCTCCCCGGAAATTCAAATTTGGCAAAATAAAATGACGCCATGGAACAGAAAAATACGCCACCAACCGTTTTCACTAATGACACAATGATCGTATTTTTCATTGCCAATCCAAACTTAATGCTGGAAAACAGATTGTGTACATTATTCATAAACTGTCCGCCAAACACAAGCACCGGCGGATATTTCATAAATGCACTGGATGAATTTGTTGCCATTACGACCAGCCAGTAAAATGGGAACAGTGATAAAAATGCTCCAAAAATAAGTAACATATACATAATCACCAGAGACGGTTTTATTTTTATCTTTAATCCGGATGACTGCATGATTAGTCTACCTCCCTTCTGGTCAACACCCAGTTCAGGATGGAGAAAGCTCCGATAATGATAACCAGTGCCCAGGATATTGCAGAGCCATAACCAAACTGTCTGTTCTTAAATGCCTGATTATACAGATATAATACTACTGTCAAGCCGCTTTTTCCGATACCACCTGCATCTCCTGCCATCATCTGTGCTTCTGCAAACAACTGCCAACCACCAATGGTGGACGTGATAATGACAAACTGAATGACTGGATTTAACAATGGAAGCGTAATATGTTTGAAAATCTGGAATGTGCTTGCCCCATCCAGACTTGCTGCTTCATAGAGTGTGGTCGGAATTTTCTGAAGTCCGGCAATGAGAATTATTGCATTATATCCGGTCCAACGCCAGATTACGATCATGGCAATAGCAAACTGCACACCAAGATTGACCGACATCCACTGAATCGGATCAAATCCAAGCCTACTAATCACAAAATTCAAAATACCGTATTTGTTACCGAAAATATTTGCAAATACAATGGCAATCGCTACTGTGGATGTAATATTCGGCAGATAATAAATCGTCTGGAACAGCGTTTTTCCTTTAAGAAAATTGCTGTTCAATATAAATGCAATGATAATTGCAAGGATTACCATCGGTATAGTAGAAAGACACCAGATAATCAGCGTGTTTTTAATTGATAATAAAAATGTGCTATCCTTAAGCAAATACTGGTAATATGCTATTCCCACATACTTCATTTCTCCGGTACCATTCCATTTATGGAAGGAAAGGAAAAAAGAATAGAGAATCGGGAATAATCCAAAAAATCCATAAATAATAAAGAAAGGACTGATCAGCAGATAAATCATTCTGTTTTTATAAATTTCCCTTCCAAGGTGCCGTTTCACTTTGTTCGTCTTCGTTTTCATTCTTATCTCCACTGTCCATCTGAAAATACATTTTCCAAAGAGAAAGCTGCCGTAAAAATTATCATTCGAAACCTACTTTCGAAGATAATGTACAGCAGCTCTCTTTTATTCAGAATTCATACTTTTCTAGAAAAGATTCTCCATATCGTACATATCTCTTGCTTCATCTACTGCATCCTGATAAGCCTGTTCCGGATCTTTATCCTGATCCTGTACCAGAAGCAGCTGCTGTTCAAATACATCCTGATATGAGCTGTAGTTTGGCGGATAGTAAAGGTCATTGATGTTCTTTGCAGCTTCTACAAAGTATTTGTCTACAACTTCATCACCGAAGAAAGATTCTTCGTACATGAGACTGTCATCATCCAGTGCTGAAATCAGTGATGGAAACAGTCCCAAATTTTCCAGTGAACTCAGCTGATTCTGCTTATTGGTTAACCATGTGATGACTTTATATGCAGTCTCTACATCTTCACAGTTCTTTGTGATACCGATTGCGGAACCACCTACATTTCCCGGTCCGCCTGGTGCGGAAGTAACTCTCCAGTCTCCTGCTGTATCCGGCGCAGCATTTTCGATCTCTGGCTTCATCCATACGGCACCAACGAACGCTGCAATATCACCATTATTCATAGCTGCCGCCCATTCCGGTGACCATTCGCTATCGCCACCATATACATATGGTTTTGCATCTGCTGCTGTCATGAACGCATCTTTGATATTATCCTGATCTGCAACAAAGTTACCGTCTTTATCAATCAGATGGGTGGTCTGCTGACCAAGTGTTGCTACAAAAATATGTCCAAGGAAGTCAAACATCTTTACCTCCGGCGTAGCTGCCTGAAGCTTTTCTGCTGCTGCATAAGCATCTTCCCAGGTTCCCATCATGGCTGCCACTTCATCCGGGTCAGTCGGAAGTCCTGCTGCTTCAAATAAAGCTGCATTATAGAACATACAGGTTGGTCCGATATCCATTGGAAGCGCAATCAGCTTGCCATCTGGTGTCTCTGCCTTTTTCCATTTCCATTCTACATACTGATCTTCAATATCTGCTGCATTACAAGGAGCATCATAAAGATTTACAAATTCATCCGGATACTGGAGCAGATTCGCAATCCAGTCATCCATGGCCAGAAGATCCGGCAGTTCACCGCCACTGGCAATCGTAGTATTGATCTTCTCTTCGATATCATCTGCGGAATACAGCTGTGCATCAATCTTAACTCCAGGAAATTCTTCAGAAACCTGTTCCAGTAAGTCCTCCTGAATGCTGTTCTTCCAGTACCAAAGGGTCAGTACTGTTTCACCATCACTACTACTGTCATCTGCATATGCTGTCATCACTCCACCGGTGCAGCTCATGATCATTGCTGTTACCAGTGTTGCTGCCATCCATCTCTTCTTCATCATTTCCTTCTCCTCTTATGTCATTTCGCTTTAGTATTGTAAAGTTGCCATATTCTTATTGTACGAGCTATCGGTTTTGTTGACAAGTCCTTTTTTATATTTATATTTATTCAGCAGAATGAATTTTTAACCACATAGTCATGAAATAATCTTTCGTATTTTATAAAACCTGTTTTTCATTGTTGATTTTAAACCGAATATGTATTTCTGTATCTTTAACGTCTATGCGTTCAATCAACTTATTCACCAGTACTCGTTTTACAGGTGTTTTTGCATGTAAGAATATCTCCTGCCATGTTGGAATCTTCTGTTTCAATTCTTCCAATCCCTGCATAGATACTATCATATCCTCCAACTCTTTTTCTTTCTTCTGAATCTCACTTCTCTGCTGCTCTCCCTTCTCCTTTTCCTTTTTTATCAGATTCATCAGTTCACCAAGACTCAAAGGATATTCATCAGTTATAGCATTCGGAATCTTTTCTTCCATTATCGCAATCTTCCGTTCCAGTTCTTCCATTGCCTTTTTCTCTCTGTTCAGTTCTTCCCTCTTCCTTTTCCTCTCCTGATTCTGACTATCTCTAATCTGTACAAAAGCATCTTCCTGCTCCTGTAGTTTTCCTATATACCCAGCAATAGCTTCAAATACAATTGGCTCTATTTTATTTGCCTGTAATTTGCTCTGTTTCTCATGTGGAATTCCCTGCCAGATTCCCTGACACTTATATGCCGGTACTCTGCTGGCTCTCCGCTCTCTGGTTTCTTTAATTGTCCAGTAATTATATTTAGTTCCATTTGTCATCTTTTCTCCACAATATCCACAATACAGGACATCTATCAGAGCAAGCATTCCGTCATTTCTGGTTATTACCTTGGCATCTTTATTTTCTTCACACTTTTGATACTTTACCCTTCTTTTTTCGCGTTGTTCCTGCACACGCGTCCATAATTCCTGATCTACTATTATAATTTCCTGATTTGGTTTTTCGGCCAGAATCCATTCTGCTCTGTCCAACCTTCTGTATCGTCCATTCAGTTTTTCTCTCCGTTTGTATGCCGTATATCCTGCATATACCGGATTCGTCAGGATTGATGTGATCGTTCCTGTTTTCCATTTTTCTCCTTTCATTTTGTTTTGGTACTTTATATCTGCATTTAAAATCTGCGCAATTTTTTGGGATCCAAATTCTTTGTTCGCTGCCAGTTCGTAAATATACCGGACAATTTCTGCTTCTTCTTCTACAATAACCAGATGGTGTAAAGCTCTCCCATGCTTACTGATTTCTCCTGATATTTCCAAGATATATCCATATGGTGCTTTTCCTCCCATATATTTGCCGCTCTGAACAAGTTTCTGTGCCGTATCTTTTACTCTTTTTCCGGTATCGGAACTGCTTTTCTGTGCATTTCCATAACGTAGAGCCAGCATCATCTGTCCCATAATATCATCCGATTCCGGTGAAATGCCTCCGTCCACTGCTGTATAAATATCTACTCCATAGCCTTTTAAAGCCATTACATAAGACCCGATCTCCCACATTCTTCTTCCGATTCGATCATCCTTATAAGCCACCAGAATATCGTATTGTCCGGATTCTGCATCTCTCAAAGCTTCCTGCAATACATCTCTGTCTGAAACAGCATTGCTGTATCCACTGTTACTTCCCTCAAAATATTCTTTTTCATCCAGTATCCAGTCTTCCTGCTTCTGGATGTATTCTTTTACGATTCGCCTTTGTACACTCAAATCTCCATCTGCCTCTAACTGCTGATTGGAACTTACACGCAAAAGCATTCTGACCTTTTTTAATGGCATGATACTCCTCTTTCTATTTATTTTGTTTTTATATCAATAAAAACTTAACGGGAAAGAGATCTCCCTCTTTCCCGTGTCTACTCCTTTTTATCATCTTTTAGTCTGTATTTTCCTTATCGTATCACGCAATTCTCCAGATAAAATATCTCTTACCTCTTTCCGTATTTTCTCACCATCCTCTGTTCTCTTTGGGAATTCAAAACACAACTTTATTCCTGATGTGATGCTAACTTCTATCTGCTCATACTCCGTATTCTGCATCGCAAAGTTCACCCCTAAATGACTGATGATTCCGGTACCATTCTGTGTAAACGCGATTCAGTGTAAAAGACATAATCGCCAGTACATTGGCTATGATCGTCTCTTTCGGCCAGGTTGGATAGATCTCACTGGATGCCACATTTTTAATGTAATCCTTATACCGAACATAATAATCTCCTGCCGTGGTATCTCTTGGACTTCCATCATGCACTACTACGTATTCCGGAATAACCACACGACGCAATACAATTTCTCCTGACTGATTCACCGGTTTAATCTCAGCTTCTGCTATTTTCGGCGGATAATTTCCATACAGCGTATGCGGCGGTATGGCAGTGACTTCCGGCGGTCGTCTCTGCTCCAGCGGACGCAGCCGGATATTCTGCAATGACAGTTCCCCTGACATTACCTCGGAGCCGCTGATCGTCACCGATTCATATCCTTCTGCCGATACTTTTATCGTATATTCTGAATAAGGCTGAGTTTCTCCCGGTTGCATACTGTATTCCAACGGCGGAGCCTTCAATTCCAGCGTACCCGTATTGCCATTTTGATCCGTGCGCACCTCTTCCAGAATCTGATCCGGCTCCCCGGTATAAGAAATATCCACTGTTGCATTTTCAACAGGAACGGTACGAAGTGCCGATTCCACATTAATCTTCAGTTCTCCCCGATCCGACCGGTCATTCTGTAATATCTGCATATCTGACTTTTTCATAGCGACCTCATATACCTTCTCCTGGTATGCTATGCGAGCCTGACGGAAAAAGTTCCTTTCAAAATATTAAAAAAGAGACACTATATCTGAATCTATAGCGTCCCTTTATGTTTATCTCTCTTATTTATTAATATCCTGCACCATTATCTGTCTGTTTCATAATCTTAACCAGACGGCTGGTTCCCAGTCGGTCTGCGCCCAGGCGCATAAATTCTTCTGCATCATCAAAAGAAGAAATGCCTCCTGCCGCTTTTACCTTTACGCCTTCTCCCACATGTTCTTTCATCAGCTTCACATCCGCAAACGTAGCTCCCGCTGTAGAAAATCCAGTAGAAGTCTTAATGAATTCTGCCCCTGCTTTGGTCACCAGTTCACACATCTTAATCTTCTCTTCATCTGTCAGAAGACAGGTCTCGATAATAACCTTCAGGATCTTTCCGTCACAAGCCTCGTGAATTTTGCGAATCTCTTCTTCCACTTCATCATATCTTCCGTCTTTCAAAAACCCGATATTGATCACCATGTCGATTTCACTTGCGCCATTTTCAATGGCATTTTTGGCTTCAAATACCTTCGTCTCTGTAGTACTGTAACCATTCGGGAATCCGATAACCGTACAGATCGGCAATCTGTCCTGTACATATTCTGTGGCCTGCTTTACGTATGCTGCCGGAATACATGCAGATGCAGTATGATATTTCATGGCATCATCCAGGATCTCTTTGATCTGTGCCCAGGTTGCTGTCTGAGCCAGCAGCGTGTGGTCTACAATTTTTAATACATCACTTGTGTTCATGTTTTTCCCTTTCTATTTTGCAATTTTATCTAATATAGAGGTTCCAATGGTTCCTTCTGGCATTTTCAGGCCGAAGTTATCCGTGATTGTTGCACCGATCACTGCAAAAGTATCCGTCTCTTTCAGATGCACGCCTTCCCTCATGGATGGAGAGTATGCCAGAAATGGTACCTTTTCTCTGGTATGATCTGTTCCGGTATGGGTTGGATCATTTCCATGGTCTGCAGTAATGATCAGTAAATCATCTTCTTTTAACTCTTTCAGGAATTCACCAAGTTTCGCATCAAACCGTTCCAGTTCTTCTGCGTATCCCTTTACATTTCTGCGGTGTCCCCAGAGTGCATCAAAATCTACCAGATTCACGAAACACAGACCATGAAAGTCTCGCTTTGCAATCTCGATAGTCTGCTCCATCCCATGAACAGAACTCTTAGACTTATTCGACTCCGTCAGTCCTTCTCCATCAAAAATATCATAGATTTTTCCAACCGAGATCACATCCAGCCCTGCATCCTTTAATACATTCAGTGCTGTTCTGCCAAATGGTTTCAAAGCATAATCATGGCGGTTACTGGTGCGTTTGAACTCACCCTTTTTTCTGCCCACGTATGGTCTTGCAATGACACGGCCTACTTTCCATTCATCTTTCATAGTCAGTTCTCTGGCAATCTCACAGCAGCGATACAATTCATCCAGACCGAAGGTTTCTTCATTTCCGCATATCTGTAATACCGAATCTGCAGATGTATACACAATCATATGTCCTGTAGCGATCTCCTCTTCTGCCAGTTCATCCAGAATAGCAGTTCCGCTGGCGCTTTTATTACCGATTACTTTGTGTCCGGTACGTTTCTCCAGCTCCGAAATCAACTCCGGTGGAAATCCATGCTCAGTAAATGTCTGAAACGGCGTGGTAATCTGAAGTCCCATCATTTCCCAATGACCGGTCATGGTATCCTTTCCTTTACTGGCTTCTCTCAGCTTGCCATGGCAGGCAAGCGGCTTTTCTGCCGGTTCCACACCCTGAAGGGTATGAAGATTCGCCATTCCCAGCTTCTGCAGATTCGGAATCTGAAAGTTCTCTGTACGTTCTGCAATATGTCCCAGTGTATCACATCCGGCATCTCCGTACTGCGCAGCATCCGGCATTGCCCCAACACCCAGCGAATCAATGACAATTGTAAAAATCCGGTTATACTTCTTCATCTTTTCACCATCCTTCTAATCCGTTTTCCAACTGCTTTCCCTATCCATTTTACCACAAATCCCAGAACTTTCCTATTTTTTCTCGCGGTCTGCTTTGATCAGTTTACGGATTGCTTCTACGCCAACTGTGATAGCTGCTTCTGTATCATGTACGATTGGATTTTCCATGCCAAGTGCATTTCTTTCCTGATTTCCCACTACCAGGAAGTTGGAACCACAACGTACTCTTAAATGCTGAGCTACAATAAACAGCGCTGCGGATTCCATCTCAGAGGCCTTGCATCCCATACGTTTCCATGCTTCCCATTTATTGAGCAGTTCATAGCTGACCGGCATTCTCTCCGGCTCATGCTGTCCATAAAAAGCATCCTTGCACTGTACTACACCCGTGTGATAGGTATAACCTAGATCTTTACAGGCTGCTGCCAGCGCATTGGCTACCTCCAGATCTGCCACTGCCGGATATTCAATCGGTGCATATTCTCTGCTGGTGCCTTCCATTCTCACTGCACCGGTTGCTACGACAATATCGCCTCCCTTTACATCCAGTTCAATGCCCCCACAGGTACCTACGCGAATAAACGTATCTGCACCGCAAAGTACCAGTTCTTCCATGGCAATGGATGCAGAAGGTCCACCGATACCGGTAGAAGTCACACTTACCTTTTCTCCATCCAGATAACCGGTATAGGTCACAAATTCTCTGCTGTCAGCAACCAGCTTTGCATCCTCAAAATGCTTTGCAATCTTCTCACATCTCTTTGGATCTCCCGGAAGAATCACATAACGTCCCACATCACCAGGTCTGATCTGTAAATGATACTGTAAACCAACTTCTCCTGAATAGTTCTGCATAACTTCTTCCTCGCTTTCTTTATCTCTGCATATTTTTATACCTGTATAATTTTATTCCTTATATTGTCTATATTATATCTATACCTGTATATCTTCAATTCCTAATACCATACAAAAAATATATGCTTATTTTGTGCAAATTATACAAGTGTTTCCAGGATTGACATTTGTTGTTTTACCTTTTATGATAAGATAAGAATGATATACAAGAGGATTTTATATGTCAGAAAAAACAGACAAGTCTAAACTTAAAAAATTAAAACATGTAAAAGTATATGACCAGCTCTATGAACAGATCAAAAACGGTACCTATCCACCGGAAGCACAGCTTCCTCCTGAGACGACTCTGGCCGCTTCCATGAATGTCAGCCGCATGACCCTGCGTAAGGCACTGCTGCTTCTGATTGAAGACGGACTGATAAAAAATGTGCCAGGTGTAGGGAACTTTGTACGGTCTGCCCGTACCTCACTTCCTGCATCCGTAGGAACTGTCTCCGCAAAAACGGTGCCTCTTCATCCCATGTACGCCTACTGTACCGAATCTCTGGATCATGTGGAACTGGACTCTCGGATTGAAGTGCCATCCGAGTCCATGCTGGATACCCTTGGACAATATACTGCAGCTGTCGTTGTTGCAGACCGCTGGTATCAGCATGCGCAGAAAACCATCGCCTATTCCTTAAGTTTTATTCCGATTGAGGTCATTGCCCGGCTTCAGATCGATTTAAATGATCAGCAGCAGCTTCTTGAATTCCTGGAGTATACCAGCTATGATGAAAGCCATCATTTTTACCGCAGCTGCACCTATTCCACTTCCGGGAATTTTACAGCGAAAAACTATAAACTCTCCAGCCATGATTCTTTCCTGCTGATTTTTGAGAATATCTATGACCAGGACCATCAGCTGCTCATGACCAATAAACATTATATTCCATGTGATCTGTTTAAAATTGATCTCTATATATAAAAGAACCGGCTGCACATCATTTTGACTCCCACCACTGATACTGATTTGTTGCTCGCCACTACAGAGGTGGGAGTCATTTCACATCTGATATATTCTATTCTGTTTTTTGAAATTGCTTCAGGTATTCTTCCACTGATCTGGTCATCTCTCTGGAAAAATCAGAATTATACTTTCTCTGACAAAATGCCTGACACCATTCTTCAAATGACCGATTTTTACACTGATGCGCAAACATTTCCCGCAGTTCCTCGCCGTTCATACTGTGGTAAGTGTTTTCATGTACAATGTATTTTCGTTTACAGCGCTGTGGCTTCTGTCGTTCCTTCTGCTGCTGTGTTGGCCATCCAAATACCAGCATGGCTGCCGGAAAAACATATTCTGGCAGCTTCAATAGCCTGCGTTGTTCTTCGCAGTTCTCCATGATATCTCCAATATAGCAGGAGCCAAGTCCCAGACTTTCTGCCGCTACTACTGCATTCTGCGCCGCAATCACCGCATCTGTCACTGCCAGCATCAGATCTCCTGCTCCAGGCAATCTTGGCTCGCAGTCTGCTTCCAGATAAGTATCATACCATTTCCTGCAATCCGCACAAAATACCAATACCACCGGTGCCTTTGCGATAAACGGCTGATGATCACAAGTTTCCGCAAGTGCATCTTTCAAATTCTGATCCGTAATATCTAAAATTGTATACAATTGCTGACATCCTGCTGACGGAGCCTGCATGGCTGCATCTAAAATCTCATTTTTGAGTTCATCAGACACAGGTCTATCCTCATAGACTCTCACAGATTTTCTGTGATATAAACTTTCCATAATTGAATTCATATTATCTCCCCTATCAGCATCCAAATAATTTTGCAGTCTTCTCCATCCGTTCTGCAATCGGCACACCAAATGGACAGCGTGTTTCACAGGACTGGCATCCGATACATTCAGATGCTTTGTGTTCCAGTGCCTCATAATGTGCCTGAATCGTTGCCGGCACTTCCGGCTGCATGGTTGCCAGATCATAGAATTTATTAATCATGGCTATATCCAGATTTACCACACATGGCTTGCAGTGTCCACAGTAGGTACACTCACCTCTGCAGGAATGAAGCGGCGCACTTGTCAGTACAGATGCATAATCTTTCTCAGCTTCTGATGCTCTCTCATAGGCCACTGCCGCATCTACCTGCTCTTTCGTGTCATATCCGCACATAATGGAACAGACTGCAGGGGTAGTCAATGCATAATGAATACATTGTACCGGAGTCAGGCTAACTCCAAATGGGGATCTCTTTTCATCAAATAATCTTCCTCCGGCAAATCCCTTCATCACGGTAATTCCCACCTGATTTTCTTCACAGGTGCGGTATAGTAACGCACGATCCGCATCGATTCCCTTCAGTCCGCTGTCAAACTCATCTGCAAACATGGTATCAATATTGTCACTGGCCGGCAGCATATCGAACGCCGGATTGATACTGAAAAGAATCATCTCTACGTAACCTGATTCTGCTGCCTTTTTTGCCACCTTTGGATTATGAGAGCTCATGCCGATGTGATGAATGATTCCTTTTTCTTTTAACTCCATCACATAGTCCAGATACTCAGAATGCTGAATCTGTTCCCACTCTTCCTCAGAATCCACATAATGAATCATGCCAAGATCTATGTAATCTGTCTGCATTCTTTTTAACAGATCTTCGAATGCCGGACGTACATACTCCATCTCTCTTGTCCGGTAATACTGTCCATCCTTCCATGTAGAACCAATATGTCCTTGAATAAACCATTGACTACGATTTTCCTTGATTCCTTTTCCGATAATGTCTCTGGATTTTGGATCCGGCATCCAACAGTCAAGAATGTTGATTCCTTTTGAGGATGCATAGCGGATCAGTTCTACGCCTTCCTCTTCCGGATGACGTTCCAGCCATTCACCACCGAAACCAATTTCACTTACCATCAGTCCTGTTTTTCCTAATGTACGATACTTCATTGTCGCTCTCATTCACCTTATCCTTTCTGCGTGTAGTTTATTGTCTACCTATTTTTCTCTATTTCTGTAATATATTTTAGCATTTCATTTGATAATACAGGCTTTATCATAAATAAAAACACTCCCTTCTGGCATCTTTTATTATATCCAAAAGGGAATGTTTTTTCATTAAAACTCCACTATTTTTTCACTATTCCTTCACTAAATTCCCATTCCGACCATTTCTTTTACCTGGTCTGCTTCCACATCGTATCCAACGCCGATGCTTCCTTCCACCTGGATCACGGATGCTGCATGCTCCACGGCCTGTTTTAATGCATAGGAGATGCGTTCTTCTTCTGTCCATTCATCGTACTGCAGATAGTTCACCAGAAAGGCTCCGATAAAAGAATCTCCTGCTCCCAGGGCATCTTTTACTTCTTCCACCTTACAGGCTTCCTGTTCATAGTACCGTTTTCCGTCATAGGCGAAGACGGACAGTGGTCCTCTGGTTCCTATGGCAATTCCTGCTCCCTGTTCTACCGCAACCTTCAGATTATGTCGGATCTCTTCTTCTGTCAGATGACTGCAGGAAAAGAACGCATAGCGAAGCAACGGTGCAATCTCTCTGATATCTTCTTCGGTATAGATTTCATGAAAATCATAGCACACATTAATTCCATACTCTTTCATTTTTCGAATCTTTTCCACTGCAACCGAAGCACATCTTCCCACGCTGACTGCCTGATAGCTTTGAATATAGTCTAATTCCTCTTTGGTAAATTCAATCGGATAACGTTCTGTCACCCCATCCTGATTCCATTCCAGGAAAACACGATCTCCATCTTCTTTCAGTTCCACCAGACTATAACCACTGGATCCTTCTTCATGGCGACACATGGTAAGACAGATATCCCTTTCTTTCAGAGTCTGTTCCAGAAGTTCACCTGCAGGATTCTTTGCAAAAACACCAAGGAATCCGGCTTCAGCACCCAGGCTTGCAGCATTACACGCTACATTATATTCATTTCCGCCCGGATACATCCGCCCCTGATTGACATAAATGTCCAGCGTGGCCACACCGATTCCTAAAATTCTTACTTTCTTCATTCTTTATCCTTTTCCTTTGTCTCCTTCTCCCAGAAATTAATTGGTTCGTAATCTTTCAATTCCGCAAGGAATCCGCTTTCCTGCAGCTTGCCTTGAATCAGATCCAGGAGTTTTTCAGATGGTGCACTTACCGTATGATAATGATAATTAGATGTAATGTTTTTCAGCAACGCAGAATGTCCGTTTTTCAGGTCTCCCAGAAATTCTTTGATATCGTTCCTGCTGGCAATATGAAGGTCAGCGCGGACAATTCCATAGATCTTATGATATACAAACACATCTTCCACATGTCCACCATAATCCACGATCAGCTTCAGTTCCTCTTCCACTTCTTTGTCACTGTGAACGACTTTGAATACCCGGCTGATCTTTTTCTCACCTGTAAGCAAATATCCCTGATTGGTCGAAAGAATTTCATGATCCTGTGCCCGCAAAAGTGCAATATCCTGTACAATTACCTGTCTGCTTACATCTAATATTCCTGCCAGTTCTTTTCCAGAAAGCGCCTCACTGCTCTCCGACAGCATCTGAATGATTTTATTTCTTCTTTCTCGTCCATTCATTTTCTAGCAAACCTCTCCATTAACTGTGTCATATATGGTTTCTGTAATCTGGCTTCTTTCAGTATTGCATCCTGAGCGAATACTTCTTCCGAAGTTCCGTCTGCCAGGATCGTTCCATGTGCCATGACAATCACCCGTTCAAATCTCTCCGCTACAAAATCCATATCATGAAGAATCGCAATCACCAGTTTTCCATTTTCAGCCAGGCTGGCAATCATATCTCCGATTCTCTTTTTCCCCGGATAGTCCTGTGCGATCGTCGGCTCATCCAGAATCACCACATCGGTATCCATGGCCACTACCGATGCAATAGCTACCATTTTTCGCTCATACATCTCCAGATCATAAGGATTCTCTTTTTCTTTTCCGGACAGTCCCATCATCTCCAGAGCTTTCTCGGCCTTCTCTTTCGCCTCTTCCTGCGACATTCCAATATTCAGAGGGCCAAACATGACTTCATCCAGCACATTGTATTTGAAGATCTGATCATCCGGATTCTGGAATACATATCCCACTTTTCCCGCCAGCATGGCTACTGTCTTTTTGGAAATATCCTCTCCGCCGAAATACACGGTTCCGGAAACCGGCTTCAGTAAGCCTTTTAACAGACGAACCAATGTGGTTTTTCCCGCACCGTTTTGTCCTATGATGGCTGTCGTTCTCTGATCGAAAGACAGATTCAAATGATCCAACACCGGAACATGCTTCTGATAGGAAAAAGAAATATCTTCCATCCGAAACAATTCTTTTGAGCTTTGTGTTCGGACTGTCTGTTTCATTTCAGGTTTTAATTTCTGTGGCAGATTCTCCTTATCGCTTTGCTGCTCATATAATGCGATCATTGACTCAAGCGTAACCGGATGGGTACCATCCGGATTGGACAAGCCACATTGTTTGCTGATACGTACGAAGGCCGGCAGCTGAATCCCTATCTCGTTTAAGTCGTCCCTTGCAAAGATCTTTTCCGGTGTATCAAAATCCACTACTTTACCAGCCTGCATCAAAATCAATCTGTCACAGTATTTTGCCATCTTTTCCAGCTTTTGTTCCACCATAATGATCGTCTTTCCCGTCTTGGAAAGCTGATCTACCACACGAAATACCTCTTCTGTCCCTTCTGGATCCAACTGGGAAGTTGGTTCATCTAAGATCATGACTTCAGGCTGCATCACAAGAATACTGGCAATTGCCACTCTCTGCATCTGTCCTCCGGATAAATCAAAAGGATTGCGGTCACGATACTGCCAGATATCCAACTGTTTTAACACTTTTTCGATACGACTCTTCATCTCTTCCCGTTCGATTCCCAGATTCTGAAGTCCAAATGCCACTTCGCCATAAACCGTATCTCTTGCACCAGAGAGCTGGTTAAATGGATTCTGAAAGATCAGACCTACATCCTCACACAATTCCTGCACTGGTACCTGCTCTGCCAGACGTTCCTTTACCCTTACAGCGCCGCCGTAAGCTCCATGGTAAAACTGTGGAACCAGCCCTACCATTGCCTGACACAGCGTACTTTTTCCTGCACCATTCTGTCCGATAATTCCGATAAATTCTCCTTTTTCAATGGAAAGACTGATCCCATCAAGTGCCAGATGGTCCGTGCCTGGATATTTATATTTCAGATTCTCAATCATTATCATCGACATTACAGTACCCTCCAGACAATGGTGATTATCATAAGTGCTACAAGAATGATCCGAGCCACCGGATCCCATTTGTATTTTGGTCGGTCATACAGCCAGGTCTTCTTCTGTTTTCTTCCAAATCCCCGCACATCCAATGCAATGGCACGTTCTCTGGTATTGATCAGAGAACTCATCACTACCGGAGAAATCAGTGGCAGAAATGCCTTCATTCTTACCAGAAGATTGCCGTCCGTCTCCATCCCACGGCTTCTCTGGGCATCCGTGATCGTATCTTTTGTTGCCATCATCTGTGGTAGAATCTGGAAAACAGAATTGATCACATAACCAAATTTGGGAGAAAATCCACTTTTTTCCAGTTCGTCCACCAGATCCTGTGGAGAAGTGGTCAGGACAAACACGCCGAAAGCCAAAAGCATATTCAGAATATTGCAGCCGATTCTGGTTGCAAAAAGCGTTCCTTCTTTGTAAAAAGTGATCCACCCGATGGAAAATAAGACCGTTTCATTGTCATGATTAAAAAGTCCCTGAATCAAAAATATGACAACAATTAAGGTAAAAGAGAACCCTACCAACGGCAGTGCTCTCTTTATAATTTTTCCACTGAGCAGTAAGATCAAGCTGCTTACAATCATAACAGGGAAAAGCCAAAGCTTTCCCCCTGTCAATGGAATCATAATTGCTGTCAGAATATATAATAACTTGGTATACGGGTGCAGCTTGTTCAGCCATGACCCTTTCTCTACATATAAACTGATACTCTTCATTAATCTAATCTCTCTGTCTCTGCATTTACATCATATAACGCTGTTAGTTTCTTCGGCAGTCCCTTTACAATAAGGTATACAATAATAATGGTAATGATCTTATCCGGCACATCTACCACGATCTCATCTAAGAAAGATCCAAGTCCTACTGACATTCCAGATGCCTGTGTGGCTGCAAATAAAGCATCACCCCATACATTACCGGTTGTGCCACCCCAGAACAGAATGTTCAGTGGTGTGGAGATACATACAGCTGCCAGACCGCCGCCCAGTGCACATATAAAGGACTTCGGAAATGTCTTCATAAATCCCATTCTTGCAAGAATACCTACCACCAGACCAATGCCTAAGCTGGTAATCGCATAAATCAATGTAATGTTATCACCTGTGGTCAGTCCATAGATCAGGTTATTGGCCGCTCCACAAATAGCTCCGATCACCGGTCCTCCAAGGCATGCTCCGATACAGGTTCCGATACTGTCCAGCCAGAGTGGAAGCTTTAAGAGGGATGCAAATAGTTTTCCCAGATAGTTAATTCCGATACATGCCGGAATTAAGACGATAGTAGCTGTCGTCAGTTTTGTTTTAAAAATCTTTCCCATTTTACTTTCCCTTTCCGTTTGTGCAATTTGCACTTTCACACGGTCTTTATTTATTTGGTATCTGTCATTTTAGTTGACAAGACACCAGACCTAACAGCTACTTTACACCTGATTGTAAGAAAAGTCAACTATAACGCACAAAAATCATGCATCAGCATGATTTTGTGTGAATGATTTTATAATATGTCCTTGAAGTAATGTGATACACCAGGATATATACCAGTAAAAATATTATGCTCACCGCTGCAATCGCCATTCCAAAAGTCTTTGCATCTACCACAAGCACCATCCGTAAAAACAGACGAATCACATTACTGGCTACCATCATATGAAGCATTGCTGCTCCAACCGGCAGAAAAAACAGCAGTTTTACCTGGGTCTGAATGGACTTTCTGGCTTCCTTTTCTGTCAGTCCCACATTGGATAAGATCTGGAAACGCCTCTGATCCTCATATCCTTCCGACATTTGCTTGTAATAAATGATCAGCACCGTGGCCATCAGGAACAGCATGGCCAGGAAAATTCCCACAAAGAAAGCTCCTCCATAAATATTATAGAAAAAGTGTCTTTCTTCTGCCTTAAAATGGATTTCCACATCTGTAAGTACTGCATTGACATTTTGTGTGAATAACTCCTGCTGCTCCTTACTTAAAGCTCCATTTGTCTGGTATCCAATATATACATTATAATCTTCATCCTCCTGCTGTCCGACCTGTTCCAGGAAACCGTTGATCTGTGCTTCACTGGCAAATACCAAAATTTCTGATTCAAACAGCGACATGGTGGAGTCTAGCACATAGGATGTGACCCGGTAGTCCACATTGCCTGCCACCGCATACTTTTTTCCAAGGAAATCCAGCACTTCTCCGCTTTTCCATTCTTTATCTGAATTATAAATCAACACCTGATCTTCTGACAGTTTCTCATTGGTTCCCACATATTTATTGTAATCATCCATAGAAAGCAGATAGGTATCAATGCAGGATCCCATATCGGTATACATCATATCCGGATCCGCATATGTCTGCTTTTGTCCATCCTTTCGCAGCATGATTGTCTTGTACTGTCGGTATACTTCTTCTGATGTCTGAATTCCAGATTCCTTCAGTGCACTTCTGATCTGTGTAATCTCCCGCTGTCCCTGTTCTACTCCTGTCACTTTCGATTCTATTTTCACATCAGTTGGATACAGTCTGTTGATATTTTTTTCTCCCAACATCATCAAAGAGCATCCACAAGTCAGCAGCAAAATCACGCCAGTAGATAAGATACAGATGGATGCCAGTCCTGCTGCATTATGCTTCATTCGGAACATCAGATTAGACACACTGATAAAATTTTTCGTTTTATAATAAAACTTCGGATTCTTTTTCAGTCGTTTCAGTATAAAAATACTCCCTGCGGTAAACAGACAATAGGTAGCAAGTACCACCAGTAAGATACTGATAAACAGTGAGCTTATAGCCTCACTGGCCGTTTTGGCCGTAAGTGCCAGATAATATCCTGCTGCCAGTGTCACCACGCCAAGTAAAAAAATCCCTATCTTTACCTTCGGTTCTTTTTCTCCTGTATGATTGCTCTGCAATAAGGTGATCGGATTTCCCACACGAATGGATCTTACATTGTGCAGCAGACAACATGCAAAAATGATACCAAACAACATCATGGTATTTCCAAATGCTTTTGTGGAAAAAAACAGTCCTTCTACCGGTCTCTGCCCTATAATTTTATACAGCATTAACAGCATCAGTTTGTTCAAAAAGGTGCCTGTCATCATTCCCACTGCCATAGAGATCAGCGCATATAGGATCGTTTCTGCTGTCATAATATAAGTAATATTCTTTTTGGACATCCCAAGGACACCGTAAAGTCCCATTTCTTTTTTCCGTCCTTTAATCAGAAACTGGTTCGCATAAAATAAAAACAGCACGGAAAATACTGCAGTGATCTGACTGCTTATATCCAAAATAATGGCAATTGTCTGCGCCCCATAAAAGGCTTCTACCCCTTTGTAGTAAATATAAGGGCAATAGGCCAGAGACTGTAAAATGTAAAAAATCATAACGGTAAATGTTCCTGCCATCAGAAAGGGAATCAGGGTTTTTCTATTTTTTTGCATACCACGAAATACGAGTTTATTTAAAAGCTTATGATTCACTGTCCTCTCCCCCTCTCATCAATACCGTTACCGCATCAAAGATCTTATCCAGCATTTCATTTCTGGTCATATCACCACGATAGATCTGATGGAACACTTCCCCGTCTTTGATGAACATCACACGACTGGCATAACTGGCAGCCACATTACTATGTGTCACCATAAGGATCGTCTGCCCAGATCGGTTGATCTCACAAAGTTGCTGTAACAGATTCGTTGTTGAACGGGAATCCAGTGCCCCGGTCGGCTCGTCAGCCAGCAAAATACTCGGTCTGGTGATCAATGCTCTGGCTACCGCCGTTCTCTGCTTCTGTCCGCCAGATACTTCATAAGGATATTTCTTCAGTAACTGATCAATACCAAGGCTCCTGGCCATCGGTACAACTTTTTGATCCATCGTTTTATGATTCTCTCCTGCCAGTACCAGAGGAAGTCTGATATTATCCTCGATGGTAAAATTATCCAGAAGATTAAAATCCTGAAAGATAAATCCTAGATTCGTTCTCCGAAAAATCGCCCGTTCATCATCCTTTAACGTGCTATAATCCTTGCCACCCACCAGAACCTTTCCAACCGTTGGGGTATCCAGACTGGCCAGGATATTCAGCAATGTTGTCTTTCCACTTCCAGATTCTCCCATGATCGCCACAAACTCTCCCTTTTCCACACTGAAATGAACATCGCGTAATGCAGTGATCTCCTCACCACCCATACGTGTTTTATACACTTTTTTGATATGATTTACTTCTAAGACTGCCATCTCGCATCTCCTTTATCTCTCTTTTTTATCATCATAACAAAAAAGGAAATGTGCTGCCCTTTTTCTGGCTTACATTTCCTCATGGTAATCTTACATTTCTGTAAGGTCTTTCCATTTTACATTCTCCTGTGGCATTGTGATACACATATCGGTTCCTTTTCCTTCTGTGGAAAATACTTCGATCCTATGTCCCAGTTTCTCACAGATTCCTTTGCAAAGATACAGCCCCAGACCACTGGCCTTTTTATCCATCCGTCCGTTGTATCCGGTAAAACCCTTTTCAAAGATTCTCGGCAGGTCTTCACTCCTGATTCCGATTCCGGTATCACGAATGGTAAGGCGTATTCCTTCATCGCCCTTTTCTGCAAAAATTGTGACGCTTCCCTGTCTGGTATATTTTAGTGCATTGGATAATATCTGTTCCAGTACAAAACAGAACCATTTTTCATCCGTAAGCACACGATAGTCCAGATCCCCCAGCTTTATGGCAATATGATTATGAATAAACACAAACGCATATTTTTTTACCGTCTGGCGTACCAGTGCTTCCAACGAATTCCGTTCCAGTACCAAATCGTTACTCATCTCTTCAAAACGCAGATAGTTCAGTGCCATTTCCACATAATTTTCGATCTTAAATAACTCCTGACGACAGTCAGCGGTATCTGTTTCTTCTGACTGCAATAACAGATGCATCGCTGCAATAGGCGTCTTGATCTGATGCGCCCACAGTGCAAAGAAGTCCTGTTTTTCCCGTAAATTTTCCCATTTTTGATTTTCCTCCCGATGATTTCTCTGTAGATTTCTTATCTCTTCCTGATATTCCTCGTTTTTCTTTTTGAAAAAACGGTATTGTATACAGAGAACCATCAGCCATACTGCTATATTCAATGCAATCAGATATATCATATACTCTGTCGGTATGTTATACAGGGCAGACACTCCGAACGTAGTAAGTACTATGACCGGTTCCATACAAAATAAACCTGCATATTCTGTCACAAACCGCTTTCTGCCATTTTTCACTTTCATTCTTCTTTTCCCACCATATATCCGATTCCTCTTTTTGTTCCTATAAAATCTCTCACACCGGCCATTTCCAGCTTCTTGCGGATTCTGGTCACATTTACCGTCAATGTATTATCATCCACGAATTCATCATTTCCCCACAGACGCTCCATGATGGTTTCCCTGCTGACTACTTTTCCCTGTTTCTCCATCAGCGTCTTTAGTATCAGAAATTCATTCTTCGTCAGTTCCACTCTTTTTCCACTGACAGATCCGCTGGTGTCATCCAGATTCAGACATACTTCCCCACATTCCAGAGTATGGGATGTCAGGTCTGCTCCATAACTTCTGCGCAGCACCGCCTGCAGCTTTGCCGTAAGTACCTGCAGATCAAAGGGCTTTGAAATGAAATCATCCCCGCCCATGTTCATTGCCATCACAATATTCATATTATCATCCACCGAGGACAGGAACACAATCGGCACCCTGGAATTTTTTCGGATCTGGGAACACCAATAAAAGCCATTATAATAAGGCAGCTTGATATCCATAATGATAATATCCGGCTGAAAATCGGTTGCTTCCTCATCAATCTTTTCAAAGTCTTTGGCACACCTGACCTGCATCTGCCAGGTCATGAGATGGTCTGCCACTGACTTTGCAATCACCGGATCATCTTCTACGATCAATACTTTATTCAACTTTTCATCCCTCCCTGCTTATCTTTTTCTTAAATCCGCAATTTACATCTAGCATAACACTTGCTATACTAACAGCGCAAGAAAAGAAAAAGGAATGATTTATATGAAACGAATTGATTTTGAAAATGGAACCATAACTGGAAATATTTTGGGGGCTGGTCTTCCCATGCTGGTGGCCCAGCTTTTAAATCTCTTGTATAACGTGGTGGATCGTATCTACATTGCACGTATTCCCGGAGAGGGAACGGCTGCCCTTGGCGCTGTCGGTCTGTGTTTTCCACTGATTGTCATTATCACCGCCTTTGCCAACCTGTTCGGCAGCGGCGGTGCTCCGTTGTTTTCTATTTACAGAGGAAAAAAGAAAGAACCGGAAGCAGTCTGCATTATGAATACTTCCTTCACCATGTTGTCTGCCAGTGCTCTGATCCTGCTGGTGATTGGTCTGTGTTTTGCCCGCCCGCTTTTAATCCTGTTCGGTGCATCTTCAGAAGCCCTGACTTATGCTCTGCCGTATCTGATGGTTTACCTGATCGGCACACTTCCATCCATGTTATCCGTAGGTATGAATCCTTTTATTAATGCACAGGGCTATTCTGTCATCGGTATGATCTCCGTAGCCATCGGTGCAGTAGCTAATATGCTTCTGGATCCGCTGTTTATTTTCGTTCTGGGATTTGGCATTCGCGGTGCTGCCATTGCAACTGTGATCTCGCAGGTTCTGTCCGCGGTTTTTGTCCTCTATTTCCTTACCCGAAAATCAGAACTAAAGGTAAGACTGCTTCATAAAAGTGAAGTTCCGAAATGTCTGGGCTATGCAAAAAATATCACCAGCCTGGGAACTGCCGGATTTATCATGCAGATTACCAACAGCCTGGTAACGATCTGCTGTAATAACGTGCTTTCCGTTACCGGTGGTGATATCTACATTTCTGTCATGACAATTGTATCCAGTGTACGCCAGCTGGTCGAGACACCAATCTATGCTATGAATGAAGGAACTTCACCTATCTTAAGCTACAATTACGGTGCTGTCCGTCCAGCACGGGTGCGGAAGGCCATCCTGGTTTTGGGCATGATGATTCTCGCTTATACAGCTGTGATGTGGAGTCTGATCATCCTGGTTCCGGGTACTCTGATTCGCGTCTTTACTTCAGATACTTCTCTGGTTCAGGACACTATTCCGGCATTGAATCAGTATTTTGCAGCCTTTATTTTCATGGATCTGCAGTATATCGGCCAGACTGTATTCAAATCTCTGAACAAAAAGAAGCAGGCGATCTTCTTCTCCCTGCTTCGTAAAGTCTTTATTGTGGTACCGCTCACCTATCTGATGCCATATGCACTGCACATGGGAACCAGAGGTGTATTCCTGGCCGAACCGGTGTCTAATATCATCGGTGGAAGCCTCTGCTTTATCACAATGCTGTGCATTGTACTTCCGGAACTGAAACGTATGGAGAAGTAATCTTCTCCATACGGCCAGCCCAGTACACAATTCCCAGTTTTCCATTATCTTAAGATGTTTCTCTCTTCAATTCTATCAGTTCATGACCTATTCCTTCCCTCTGAAAACATGGTTCTATATACAACTTATAGATTTCTGTTTCCTTCATTTGCAGGAATCCTCTGATTAGTCCGTCATCATATACATAAAGGTTCTGGTATACTTCTTTCCTTTTCAGATACTGCTCTATGAACGATACTACCTGCAATTCTCCGAAGGAATAGGATTCATCTTTGAATATTGGCAGATAATTGATTCTGTTATTGAATACAAAAATTTCAGCAATTCTTGATAAATCTTTAGTCTGTGCACTACTGATAAAATATCAGCATTATTGCTGACAAGAACCACCTAGGCTCGAAATAGCCTTTACAGCCACTTTCGAATATAAAATCACCTTCAGGCTGTTCTTTTGGTAGATCATTGCCTGAAGGTGAACTTTTTATTACATATAGGTTACTGTTTCTGTCAGCTCTTTTCTGCTGTTATGATTTGGAAGTGCTTTTGTTCCTTCTACTGCAATTCCAAGATCCAGCAGCATCAGGACTTCTTCGTCTTCTGGAAGATTAAGTGCCTGTGCCAGTTCATCTGGATTAAAAAAATTGATCCAGCAGCTGTCAACGCCTTCATTATAAGCTGCCAGCAGCATATGTGTTGCTACAATGCTGGCATCCTCGATTCCCGAATCTCTTTTTTCACCCGGATAAGTAAATACATTGTTTTTATTATAAGCTACCACTAAAACCACCGGTGCACCATATCGGCAAGGTGTCACTTTATCAATGGCAGCTAATCCGTTCTCAGACTGTACCACATAAATATGCTGTTCCTGAAGATTTTTTGCTGTGGGAGCAACACGTCCTGCTTCCAAAATCTTATCCAGTTTTTCCTCTCATTGGTGTTAAAAAAGATCCAGCATATTATCCAGGTAGATTTTTTCCCTGACATGGATCTGATATTCCGGTCTGGTCATATAATATAACAGGAATTCCAGAATCAGTGCGCTTCCAAGCCCCCGGCCTTCGATCTTAAAATCAGAAAATCCCATCGGCCGATACACATCTTTGATGTCTGCCACACTGATAAATCCTGGATTCGTCATTGCTTTGGAAAACAGATATCCGCCTTCTGCCCCAGGTGCATGGCAATCATGTTCCGGGCAGCTTTCTCCCAGATTTTTCCGGCTGACGGATTCGTAACAGACTTTTCTGTCTTTGCAGCCAAACCAGCAGCATTCATTGCACAGGAATTCTACTTTTTCTTTCTGGCTGTCACTCATCCGATTCAATTTGTCAAACATTTTGTTCAGGCGAAAATCCGGTACGACATAGCGGAATTCTTCCCGATTCACTTCCTCCAGAAACCGTTGAAAATCAGTCAAGACTTTTGTTGTCGAAGAAACAAAATAAAGATCTTGATACATATTCTGCAAATAGTCCAATAGCAACTCTGAATGA
The DNA here is from genome assembly GCF_014385005.1 of Jingyaoa shaoxingensis. Lineage (GTDB taxonomy): Bacteria > Bacillota > Clostridia > Lachnospirales > Lachnospiraceae > Marvinbryantia > Marvinbryantia shaoxingensis. The sequence continues at coordinate 81,459 of NZ_JACRSZ010000010.1, forward strand.
AGAATCACTCCATTTTTTACTTCCGTTTGTTTTTCAAACAACTCACATAATGCATTACATTTCCGATCCTGCAGATGTTCCTTCCTCAAAAGTGAATTGCTGAATGTCAGTCTGGCAGATATCTTATATTCCTGCATTAATGCCAGCACTTTTTGTGGATCTGCATCTCCAAACGAGGTACGTCCTCCACCCCAGATACAGTCAGATGGTGCTCCGTATATCGACCCAATCTCGCACCAATCATAAAAGTATTCCCTGTGCTCTCGGAATACTGGCAGAAAGACTCGATAAAGTTCATAAAATTCAAATAATCCTGGAAGATGATAGTATATCTTCTTATCTGTTATTTTGTTCACCCCATCCCATGCATAATTCGTATAACATAATCTAATTACACTGAATGTAACACAGAAAAAGTACCTGTGCAAATATAATTTCTTATTTTATTCTAAACACTATTTCGTTATAATAAAGGAAATACTGAGGAGGTTTTTCATATGAAAGTTGTCGTAGCAATTGATTCATTAAAAGGAAGTTTAAGTTCTATAAAAGCCGGTATGGCGATCAGAGATGGAGTTCTTGCCGCAAAACCAGATGCGGAAGTGATTGTAAAACCACTGGCTGACGGCGGGGAAGGCACGACAGATGCCCTGATTGAAGGAATGAACGGGAAACGAATAGATCTGACTGTTACCGGTCCGATGGGCACTCCGGTTAATGCTTATTATGGATATCTTGCAGACTGTCATACAGCCGTTATGGAAATGGCATCCGCCGCTGGGATCACGCTCGTCCCGGCTGCAGAGAAAAATCCTCTTCTTGCTACCAGCTACGGCGTCGGCGAAATGATGAACGACGCTCTCCAGAAGGGCTGCCGCAATTTCATCATTGGCATCGGTGGAAGCGCCACTAATGACGGCGGCATCGGAATGTTAAAAGCACTTGGCGTACGTTTTTTTGATGAAAACGGGGAGGATACCGGCGAAGGCGGACAGGCTCTGGCAAGAGTGGCACAGATCGATGTTTCCGGTTTGAATCCACTTTTAAAAGAATGCCATATTCAGGTTGCCTGTGATGTAAATAATCCACTTTGTGGTGAAAATGGCTCCACTTATGTGTATGGTCCGCAAAAGGGGGTAACTGAAAATATGAAAAAACAGTTAGATGAAGATATGACGCATTTCGCCATGGTCACATCAGAGACTCTTGGGAATGATTATCATGATACTCCAGGCGCCGGTGCCGCCGGAGGTCTCGGATTCGCATTCCTCTCCTATATCGGTGCAACGCTGACCCCCGGCATTAAACTGATTCTGGATGCGGTTAGACTGGAACAGGAACTCCCAAATACCGACATTGTAGTTACCGGAGAAGGTTGTCTGGATTTTCAGACTGCCATGGGGAAGGCTCCTGTAGGCGTTGCCAGACTAGCCAAGAAATACCATGCAAAGGTGATCGCATTTGCCGGAAGTGTTACAAAAGAAGCTTCCGCCTGTAATAAAGAGGGAATTGATGCGTTCTTCCCGATCCTGCGAAGCGTCTGTACATTAGAGGAAGCTGTGGATCCTGCCAATGCAAGAGCAAATTTGACTGCAACTGTCGAGCAGGTATTCCGACTGCTTTAAACGAAAGGGACCTGTGCGGTCCCTTTTTCTGTATCTGCTATTTTAGTACTACTTCATTCAATTGATTCCAGAAACGGTAATAGCTGCCCTTTTTCTCCAGCAGCTCTTCGTGTGTTCCTTCTTCTTCTACTCCGTCCTCGGAAAGTACCAGAATCCGGTCGTAGTCTTTAATGGTTGTCAATCTATGGGCTATGGTAATCGTCGTTCTGCCTTTTGCCAGCTTATTCAGACTCTGCCCCACCAACAGCTCACTTTCATTATCCAGTGCACTGGTTGCTTCATCCAGAATCAGTATCCGCGGATTCTTTAAAAATACTCTTGCTATGGAGATCCGCTGTTTCTGCCCACCGGACAGCTTCACCCCCCGTTCTCCCACATAGGTATCATAGCCGTCTTTTAAGTCCATTATGAATTCATCTGCCCCTGCCAGTCTGGCCGCTTCTCTGATTTCTTCCATAGTGGCATCCGTTTTCCCATAAGCAATATTCTCTGCCACACTTCCGCTGAACAGATAGACATCCTGCTGCACCACACCGATAGCCGCCCGAAGGCTCTTCAGTGTCACGGAGCTGATATTCTGTCCATCAATATCGATCTCACCACTGGTCACCTCATAGAATCTTGGAATCAGATTGCACAAGGTTGTTTTTCCGCCACCGGATGATCCAACCAATGCCACGCGTTCTCCCGGTGCAATATAAAGAGACAGATTCTTTAATACCTGATTATGGTCATCCGGATACTCAAAGGAAACATTTTTGAAATCAATGGCTCCTTCTTTCAACTGGAGCGGCACTGCATCCGGTGCATCCTGAATCTCAATCGGTGCATCCATAATCTCGAAAAAACGCTCAATACCTGTCATACCTCTCTGGAACTGCTCTGCGAATTCCACAATTCTTCGAATCGTTGCAATCAGAGTGGATACGTACATCACATACGCTACCAGATCTCCCGGTGAGATTGCACCACGGATTACGAACAGTCCTCCTCCCAGCACAACCAGCAAATACATCAGTCCATCAAAGAGTCTTGTGGACGCCTGAAATGCCGCCATTGCCTTATAGGTCAGCTTTTTGATATGTTGAAATTCCTGATTGCCCCGGGTAAATTTCGCTTTTTCCCGTTCTTCTACAGCAAAAGCCTTTACCACCCGTTCTCCCAGAAGAGAATCTTCGATCTGTGCATTTAACTCCCCAATCTGCACTCTCTGTCTTCGGAATGTCTCTCTCTGCCAATGATTCAGCTTGATGGAAACTACCGTCATAAGCGGAACGCATGCGAAAATAATCACCGTAAGCGCCACATTATACGTACATAAAATAATAAAGCTTACCACAAATTTCAATCCGGCAATAAAAAACTCTTCCGGACAATGATGGGCAAATTCCGTTACATCAAACAAATCGTTGGTAATCCGCCCCATAATCTGTCCAATCTTCGTATTGGAATAATAGGTATAGCCCAGCTTCAGCAGATGGTCAAAGGCGTCTTCTCTCATATCTGTTTCAATATAGACCCCCATCACATGTCCCATATCTGCCATGAAATACTGTGCTCCTGCATCAATCAGCCTGAGTACAAAATACAGAAATGTCAGTTTCAGTACCAACGATACGGTAAGCGCTGCCAGATCCGTCATTGCCAGATTAGTGATGGTGCGCAAAATCAGCGGCAATACCAGATCGCAGAGACAGGTCAGTGCTGCACAGAAAAGATCCAACAGGACTGTTTTTAAATACTTTCTTTCATAAGGCCAGAATCTCTTTATCAAATGCCAGGTGCTTCTTTTGTGTTCATTTGTGTTCATATACATATCCCTCAATTACTTTTTTCTTCTGGAATTCTTATTTCTGAACGCCAGACTGTATTTCATTCTATCACAAAATCCAAATTTTTCCACTTTCATAAAAGAAAAATGCCTCTTTCTGCTATGCTTCATCAAATACCTCGTCTCGCGTAATATTCTGTGCCCACTTGCCCTGCCTGTAATGGTGAAATACCCATGGCCATTTTACAAATTCATCGGTACACAGCAGAAAATATACCCAAAGCACCGGGAGCTTCCATACAAATGCTACAAGAAATCCCAGGGGCACTGCATAGCACCACATATCGATGGTATCACAGATCAGCCCGAATCTGGTATCTCCTCCTGCACGGAATACTCCGGCAATCAGTGCCGTATTCACCGCAGATCCCATAATATAATAGGTATTGATCAGCAGCATAATTTTAAGATATTGCATTGCTGTTTCATTTAGTGACGCAAAATGTAAAACAAACGGTGTCACTGTCAGTACTATCAGTCCTCCGACCGCTCCGGCGATGACTGTCATCTTCAGCATCCTGGATGCATACTCTTTTGACTTTTCCAGATCTCCTTTGCCCATGATATTGCCAAGCAGAATCGTTCCCGAGCTGGCAATGGCAAAGCAGAATACCGAACCGATATTTCTCACTACGGTAACCAGAGAATTGGCAGCTACCACATCGGTGGAAAGATGGCCCAGTATCACAGAATACATGGCAAATCCCACACTCCAAGATACATCACTTCCCAGCGCCGGCAGAGACAGACGGATAAAGTCTTTCAGCAATACCTTGCTGTGGATAAACATATAGGACAGCTTTAACTTCACATCTTTGCTGAAAAGGGAAACGATAAAACATCCAGTGAGCTCCACTGCTCTGGATGATGCCGTTGCAATAGCCACTCCCACAACTCCCAGCTTTGGTGCACCAAACAATCCAAAAATAAATACCGCATTCAGGATAATGTTCATCCCAAAAGCCAGAACATTCAGTACCATACTGACGGTTACTCTTCCCACACTGCGCAAAATCGACAGATACACCTCTGTCACGCCCCAGCACAGATAAGTAATTCCCATGATTCTGAGATAAGAGGAACCTATGCTAATCAGCTCTGGATCTGATGTAAAAAGCTGCATCATATATTGCGGCATCAGAAAGGCAAATAACGCAACGATTCCCGAAATAGCCAATGAAAACCGCAAAGTAATTCCTTCTATGGCATGAATCGCATCTATGTTATTCCTTCCAAAATACTGGGCACATAAAAGAGATGCCCCTGTTCCCAGACCATAATATACCATAAATAAAACATTGGAATAATTGGCTGCCAGAGACACCGCCGATATAGATGACTGTCCTACATAATTCAACATAATGACATCTGCTGAATTCACTGCTGCACTTAAAAGATTCTGAATAATAATCGGAATCGTCAGTCGGATCATCTGCTGGTAAAATTCATCTTTATTTCTATCTGTTTTTCTCATAGCTCACACTCTCTGTATTTTTTGTCTCTGCAACCAGTTTCGCTGTCTTCTTTTTTGTTCCGCTTGCACTGAAATATGCTACCAGTCTTTTACTCATCGCTATATCCTCCTTTGAACATTTTATTTGCATCATTATTATAAATCTTTTTTCATCAACATGCTCAAATAAGAAATCCTTGTCGTATCTTCCATAGAATAGCCTAATCTTTGCAATACTTCCTCCAGTTCCTTCAATGCTTCTGTTTTTTCTTCTTCCGCATCCACAATCTTTTCCAATTCCAGGTACTCCCCCAGATTCTTTACCCTGTCCACACAGGCCGTGATCTTTTGTTTATAAAAATTCTGACGTTCTTTCTCCACTGCCGGAACCGGAGTGAATCCGATACTTTCCAAAATCTCTCTGGCAATCTCCGAATCTCCCACTTCTGTCTCCAGTTCTTTTCTGGTCATGGAGCAGTTGTCTGTCTTAGCACCCTTAAACGTAATCACAGAAGATGTTTCTCCTGTGGATAAATTGCGAATGCTGCGAATCCGAAGTGCTTCATCCATCTTTTCAAAATCATGATGCTTGGATGTGTAATAAATATCTGATTCTGATACCAGATCTCCCTGTTTAAAATCAATAGCACGCAAGTCTTCCATCAGCTTATCTCTGTCACGGATCTTTAATTTAATCTCTACTTCAATACTCATATCTGCTCGCTTTCATCTCAATGTTCAAAAACGCCTGTGTATTTTCACACAGACGCTTTGTTTTAGACACCATGCGGATTAATTCATGCTTATGCGCTTAGTATCTTATATTAACTTCATCACATCGCTGAATAGTACCACCACCATAAGCACCATCAACGCCATCAGTCCGATAAAATGTACCATACCTTCTTTTTCCGGATTGATACGTTTTCCACGAATCAGTTCCAGAATCAGGAATACAAGACGTCCACCATCCAGTGCCGGCAGTGGAAGAAGGTTCATAACTCCCAGGTTGGCCGACAGAAGAATGGCAATATTCAGCATATTGATAAAGACTGCATACCAGCTGATCTGGACACTCTCTGTGTAAGTCTCACCGATCATATCCACCACGCCAACAGGACCGGACATGTCTTTCACACCCACCTGTCCTTTTACCAACATCTTCAAACTCTGCAGGGTAATGTCGATCCAGTATTTTACTTCATAGACACCGTAAAACAGCGTCTTACCTATACCGCCTTTGATATATCCACTGTTCATGGACAGTCCCAGAAGCTGTCTGCCATCCTCTGTCGCCTTCGGCTCCAATGTGGTGACATAGGTCTCTCCATCCCGTTCATAAGTAACAGTAACTGTCTCTCCCTGATGGAAAGACACATAATTGCTTACCTCTCTTGCCAGCTGAATGTGCTTTCCATTCATCTGAGTAATCACATCTCCGGTCTGAATACCGGCTTCCTGTGCTGGGAAACCATCTGTAGCATCCCTTACGACTGCCGGATCATAACCAACACATGCCGTAATAATTACGGCTGCCACAAATGCCATAATGAAGTTAAAAATCGGTCCTGCTGCAATCACAGAAATCCTTGCCAGCGCAGACTTGCTTCCAAAGGATCCTTCTTCTCCTGCTGCCTCATCTTCTCCCAGCATCATGCAGGAACCGCCAAACGGCAATAGCTTCCAGGAATATCTGGTTCCGTGCCACACCTTGCTTAAAAGTCTTGGTCCCATACCGAGAGAAAATTCCACAACAGTGACTCCATTCGCTTTTGCCAGTAAAAAATGTCCAAGTTCATGGAAAATAATGATCAGACTGAAGATAATCAGTGCTATCAGAATGCTCAATCTACCACCTGCTTTCAATAAATTCATAAGTTGCTTTCTCTGTATCGAGAATGTCCTCTATTGTAGGCTGCTGCTGTACCTTATGATGCTCCATACTTTCGATAATAATCTGATAAATATCTGTGAATCCAATCTCTCTGTGCAGGAACTTGCTGACTGCCCGCTCATTTGCCGCATTGAAAACCGTCGGCATAGATCCACCTATTCTGGACGCCTGTAATGCCAGCGGTAATCCAAGAAAAGTCTCCATGTCCGGCTTTTCAAACGTAATCTGTCCCAGCTTCGCGAAATCCAGACGTTCTCCAGTCAGATAACGACGGTCTGGATAGTACAGTGCATACTGAATTGGCAGCTTCATATCCGGCGTACCCAGCTGTGCGATCACTGCCCCATCCACAAACTGTACCATGGAATGGATCACACTCTGCGGCTGTACCACTACCTCGATCTGATCCAGATCTACATGAAACAGCCATTTTGCCTCCATAACCTCAAGGCCCTTATTTACCAGTGTAGCAGAATCAATGGTAATCTTCTGTCCCATTGCCCAGTTGGGATGCTTCAGGGCATCTTCCACTTTTACCTTTTCCAGATCTGCTCTCTTCTTTCCACGGAACGGACCACCGGACGCAGTAATCAACAGTTTATCAATCTGCTCATGATGTTCTCCGTTCAGCGACTGGAAGATGGCGCTGTGTTCACTGTCCACCGGCAGGATCCTGACATTATGTTCTTTCGCCAGCGGCATAATAATATGTCCGGCAGTCACCAGTGTCTCTTTATTTGCCAGAGCAATATCCTTGCCTGCCTTGATTGCTTCTACAGTAGGACGGATACCGATCATTCCCACAATAGCCGTTACCAGAACTTCCACTTCCGGCAGTGTGGAGATCTCAATCAAACCATCCATGCCTGTCACGATCTTCACATCCATATCACTGACTGCCGTCTTTAATTTCCTTGCTGCTTCTTCTTCCCATACTGCCACTACACGCGGAGAGAACTCCCGAATCTGCTTTTCCAGAAGCTCTACATTGCGTCCTGCTGCCAGTGCAGCAATCTTCAGATCTCCATTGGCTCTGACTACTTCCAGAGTCTGTGTTCCTATGGACCCGGTCGAACCGAGCACTGCGATTGTCTTCATAATTCTTACCTCTATATCATCTCATAAACTTGTGTTTTTTTTAATGAATGAATGTACTTGCCAGAAAATAAATAATCGGTGCGGTAAAAATCACACTGTCAAAACGGTCCAGAATTCCGCCATGTCCAGGGATCAATGTACCATAATCCTTGATCTCATGATTTCTCTTAATTGCAGATGCCGCCAGGTCTCCTACCATGGAAATCAAAGCTCCCACGGCACAGATCACTGCATACATCACTACCTGATTCTCTGCCTGAAGATATTTCCCGACCACCGCTGCATAGATTGCTCCCAGAATGGCAGCACCCACTACGCCACCTACAGCTCCTTCTACAGACTTTTTCGGGCTGAGGATCGGAGACATCTTATGCTTTCCGATCAGCATACCAACACAGTAGGCACAGGTGTCACAGCCCCAGGAGCACAGGAAAATCAGCCATACCAGATAAGCACCGTCTGTAAGATTTCTTGTCTGGTAAATATAAGACAGCATCACACTGACATATACTACCCCAAAAAAAGCTCCCATCACCTGCTCACTTTGATACTTCGGAAAGGTAAATACATATACGAATAGAAATGCCACCAAAATAAAGATCAGCAGAATCGTACTGTAATTCTCCAACTTCAAAAGAAGCATTCCATAGTAAACAACCGTCGCCAGATAGCCGGTCACCGCCAGTCCCATTGCGTCTTTCTTCTGGATCCTGGCTGCACGATACAGTTCTCCCAGTCCGATCAGTGAAATGGCAAGCAGTGTGCCAAACAATACATATCCACCGGATATGATCGTCAGGAGCGCCAGTGCCACCAGAATAATTCCACTTCGAAGTCTTACACCAAACATATTATTTTTCCTCTATGACGCCGCCATACCGGCGCTCTCTCTTATTGTATTTTTCAATTGCCTGCCATAAATTCTCTTTGGTAAAAGCCGGCCATGGAATGTCTGTAAAATAGAATTCTGTATAAGCCAGCTGCCACATCAGATAATTGGATAGACGCAGTTCTCCACTTGTACGGATCAGCAGATCCGGATCCGGCACTTCTCTGGTATCCAGATAGCCGGAAAACATCTCTTCTGTAATCTCTTCCGGTTTTACCCTGCCATCCAGACAGTCTGTAGCCAGATGACGGATAGCACGGACAATCTCATCTCTGCTTCCGTAATTAATAGCAATCTGAAAATTCAGTCCGGTATTATCCTTAGAACTATCCACCAGCTTCTTCAGGCTCTCCTGCAGGTCCGGATCCAGTGCTGTCGGATCGCCAAGTACACGCACCTTCATGTTATTCTTCTGTGCAGTCTTGATGCAAGTCTTCGTATAACTGCGGAACAGGCGCATCAGTCCATCCACTTCTTCCTTTGACCTCTTCCAGTTCTCTGTGGAAAACAGATAAACGGTCAGATATTTAATCCCTATATTATACGCATCTTCACAGATGACTTCCAGATTCTTGGCTCCTCTGGAATGTCCGTAGTTTCTCGGCATTCCCTTACTCTTCGCCCATCTTCCGTTGCCATCCAATATGATAGCCACATGCTGTGGAATCCGCAAAGCTTCTCTTCCTTCTTCCATATAACCTCCTGTAACAACAAAGAACAAAGGCTGCCGCAGACATCCATCTGCCGCAGCCGTGTATCTTTTGTGCTCTGTTTCAAGACTCTTTCTCTCTTGTATCTGTACTCTGCTCTCAGACATGAGCCAGTTTTTCTTATACAGTCATGATTTCCTTGGACTTTTCATCAATTGCTTTATCTACTTCCTTGATGTACTTGTCAGTCAGCTTCTGAACCTGCTCTTCCAGTTCCTTAATGGTATCTTCTGATACATCTGAACCTTTCAGTTTCTTAAATGCATCATTGGCATCACGACGGATATTTCTCACTGCTACTTTGGCAGCTTCCCCTTTTTTCTTAACTTCTTTTGCCAGATCCTTTCTGCGCTCCTCTGTCAGTTCCGGGAATACCAGGCGTATTACCTTACCGTCGTTGGTAGGATTGATTCCAAGATCGGAAGACATGATTGCTTTCTCGATTGCCTTAAGCATGCTGCTCTCCCATGGCTGAATCTGAATCATGCGTGGTTCCGGTACGTTCACATTACCCACCTGCTGAATCGGTGTCGGGGATCCGTAATAATCTACCATAATACGGTCCAGTACATGTGGATTCGCACGGCCTGCTCTGATAGAACCAAACTCGGAAAGCAGGTTGTTGTAAGTCTTTGTCATCTTCTCATCATATATTTTAATTCTCTCGTCCATCTCTGTCCTCCTGATTACTCTGTCTTCTAAACAGTTACTTTTGTTCCGTTAAATACTCCGTTCACGGTATTCACAATGCTGTTTTCTTCATTCAGCCCGAACACCAGCAATGGCATCTTATTTTCCATACATAAAATAGAAGCTGCCAGATCTACTACACCCAGTCTCTTGTCGATCACTTCCTGAATGCTGATTTCTTCATACTTCTTAGCATTCGGATTCGACTTCGGATCACTGTCGTAAACACCGTCAATGGATTTTGCCAGAAGGATCACATCTGCCTCGATCTCAATGGCACGAAGTACCGTAGCAGTATCTGTTGAAAAATATGGATGTCCGGTTCCGCCTGCAAAGAATGTCACGATTCCTCTGGAAAAATACTTGTTCGCTCTGTCCTTGGAAAACAGCTTGGTAAAGGATCCACACTCAAATGGCGTGAGAACCTGTGTCATCATACCGACCGATCTGAAAATCTCTGATACATAAATACAGTTCATAACAGTAGCCAGCATTCCGATCTGGTCTGCCTTGGTACGGTCAATATTCTCACTGGAACGTCCTCGCCAGAAGTTACCGCCTCCGATTACAATACCGATCTCAATACCCGCATCAGACAGCTGCTTTACCTGCTGAGCCACCTTAATTACGGTCGGTTCATCAAAGCCCATCTTCTTATCGCCTGCCAGAGCTTCTCCGCTTAATTTCAGTAATACTCGTTTCATTTCTTACCCCTTTATCACTATCTTTTGAGACACTGCATATACAGTTCCCACTTTCTCACAGTATAACATACTTCACAAAGATTTTATACACTTTTTTTTCATTCCATGTTAGACTTTATAGAAAGAAAGAAAAGGGGATTTTATCATGGACGTAAAACAGAAAAAAACAGCTCTTGACGACGATTCCATCCTGTATCAGAAACGGGATGACACGATTGGGAAAAAAGACATTTCCTCTCTCTCCGGTCGTCAAAAGCTGCAATATTTCAAAGATTATTATTTAAAATTCTGTATTCTGGCTGTAGTTCTGATCGCCATAGGCGCTAATCTGGTCTATACCATCTTTTTCCGCCATCAGGAAACAATCCTGAATATAACCGCTGTCAATGAAGCAGCCCTGGCAAATGCCGATGATCTGGCTGCTTTTCTTAAAAGTTCCTTTCAGGCAACCGGCAAGGATCAGATTCTGACAGTAACCAACTACAATCTGGACGACGCCAATCAGCAGATGGCTTTTACCACGAAGCTGGTTACCAGTGACCTGGATGTGATCATCTGTGACCGCGAAACCTTTGATTCTAAAAGCGAAGCCGGCTTCTGTCTGGATCTTTCTTCTGTGCTTACCGATGATCTCTTGGCCACCTTCTCAGACCATCTGGTTACCGGTCAGATCGTAGAGCGGGATAATGATGACCAGGTTGTCAACACGGGCGAAGAACTTCCTTATGGCATTGATATCTCAAACACTGCGCTCTACACCTATTATGGCGGGACAGCCAGTGAAGCGATCCTGATGATAACTGCCGGCAGTAAACATCAGGATAACGCTCTGGAATTTATTCGTCTGCTTGCGGACTGGACGGCTCCTTCTTCCCAGGATCCGGAAGCTGCGCCAGCAAAATCGCAGTAAACATTAAGACACATCCCAGAACTTCTCTTGCAGTTGGCATCTCTCTCAGAACCAGGATACCTGCCAGTACTGATATGACAGATTCCAGACTCAGGATCAGGGATGCCACTGTAGGATTCATTCCTTTCTGACCAATGATCTGAAGCGTATACGCTACCCCACAGGATAAGACGCCTGCATACAGAATCGGCTGCCATGCTGCCAGGAGCTGTCCCAGATGCGGATGCTCCAGAATCAGTGCAGGCCCCAGACAGAGCACGCCACTGACAAAGAACTGGATGCAGGACATTCGCACCCCGTCAGTCTTCGGAGAGAAATGATCAATCACCAGAATATGTATGGCAAACACAATGGCACATAAAAATACCATGATATCCCCTCTGCCAATGGTAAGATTCTCATTAATACACAGAAAATACAGTCCAATCACTGCCAGAATGACACCAATCCACACCAGAATTCCACATTTTTTGTGGAAAAACAGTCCAAATATCGGAACCAGTAAAATATAGCAGGCGGTAATAAATCCTGCCTTTCCTACCGTCGTATGCATAATACCTATCTGCTGAAGACAGCTTGCTGTCGCCAGTGCAAAACCACAGCAGATCCCTCCAATCCATTCTTCACGACCTGTCTTATGCTTTTTTTCTCCCTGTTTTCCGGTATCTGTTCCATTTAACTTATCTGACAGCGCAATGTATGGGAGCAGAACCAATGCTCCTATAAAAAGTCTCACACAGTTGAAGGTAAACGGTCCTACATAATCCATTCCCACACTCTGTGCCACAAACGCGAATCCCCATATAATCGCAGTCAGCAACAGTATTCCAGCATTTTTCATCTGTCTTGTTTTCATTTTTCCTCTTTTCCTTTCATGCACGGTATCATAAAGCAAGCATTCTTGTATCACTCTTCCGCAAAATATGTTACTAAGCGCAAAATGAACAGTAATTATTGTAGTACAGCCTTTTGTGAATTGCAATAAATATCTGTTTGCTTAACTAACTGAATTGTGTTATACTTAACAATGTAATGAATCGTTTTTTAGTAAAGTTAGGGGAAATTGCAATGGTAGTAAATGAGTCTGCAGAAAACTATTTGGAAACAATACTGGTCTTAAGCAAACGGCTTCCGGTCGTTCGTTCCGTAGACATTGCGAATGAGCTTGGTTTCAAAAAATCCAGTGTCAGCATCGCCATGAAGAATCTGAGAGAGAAGGAGCATATTACAGTCACTGATGCCGGTTTTATTTATCTGACAGAATCCGGCCGCGCTATCGCTGAGATGATCTATGAGCGTCACCAGCTGATTTCATCCTGGCTGATCAGTCTTGGCGTAGATCCGACAGTTGCCACAGAAGATGCCTGCAAAATGGAACATGTGATCAGTCCTGAAAGTTTTCAGGCAATTAAAAAATATGTACTGCATAAATAATGTATGAACTAAAAAAGAGACCTGCGCGGTCTCTTTTTTATCTTGTTTTTGAAACTGTCCTTCTATTCCACAACAATCTCAATCTTGTCCATGGCTTCATGAAGCTTCTCCACAGCCTTCTCCAGCGTCTCGCCCTTTGTGATCACATGACCGATCCGATGCGGTCCTACATGGAACTTCTTCACTGCATCTCCCACTTTATAGTCAAACTGGATCTCACAGATATTCGGTTCTTCCACATTGTGATTGACAATAGAGCGGATCACTCCATCCCTGTCACTTCTAAGAAGCATGCTGGCATTTGGTACTGCATGATTCTGTGGGAACTCCAGATCTTCACCAAGAGCTGCACGGATCAGCTTCTCATAATAATCATATCCATAATAGATGGATACCAGTTCTGCCAGACAGGTAGCTCCTGAACGGCCTCCCAGTTCCAGCACATAAGTCTTATCATCTTTTAAGATGAAATCCGCATTAATCGCACAGTTATTTAAACCCATAGCCTGAATTGCCTTTTCGAGCTGCTCCTCTGCGTCATTGATCACTTCTTCGCTTAATTCATATGGTGCGAAATGACCGATCGGTACACCAGTGTCTCCCTGGAATACATAATCTCCATGAGGCAGCGCAAACTTCAGCTTTCCATTCTGTACAAATGCCTGCGCTCCGAATTCTTTTCCTTCAATGAATTCTTCCACAATGAAATGATCTGTTCTTGTCACAGACTTTACCGCTGCTACTGCAGCATCAAACTCTGTCTCTGCATTCACTCTTGTAATACCACGGCTGCCTGAACTGTCTACTGCCTTCACAATCATAGGGAAGTTCAGCCCCTGTATCTTTTCTTTCAGGTCTTCATCAAATCCAATCTCACGGAAACGGGCGGTGCGCACACCATATTCTTCATATTTCCGCTTCATGAGGATCTTATTAGAAGCTATCTTTGCAGCCTCAAAACTGATTCCTGCAAGTCCCAGTTCATCACAGACCTTACCAATGGTAATGACTGCCACGTCTGTTCCCGCCGTCACGATTCCGTCAATCTTCTCTTCTTTTGCAACCTCCAGAATTCGTTCATAATCTACCGTATTCTCATAGATTACTTTATCTGCAAGGGCAAATCCCGGATAATTTCCCGGAATGCTGACTACGATCGTATAGATCCCCATCTCTTTTGCTTTTTTTATCAATGGCACCTGATAGATACCGGCACCCATAATCATCAGCTTTTTCATGCTTTCTCCCTTTCATTTTCCGGGCACTCTTCTTCCTTACAATGTACCTTACGCACCACATACTGTGGATTCTTGCTCATTCCAAGGAAAATTCTTCCCACATACTCTCCGATAATTCCCATGAACATCAGATTCAGTCCCGAAAAGAAACATATGGTAGCCATCATGGACGGCCAGCCTATGTACGTTGCCGGGCGTACAAATTTTAAAATAATTACTCCAAGTGCTGCCAGTATTCCAACCACAGAAAAGAAAAATCCAGTATAGGTAGCCATCTGCAGTGGTACAATGGAAAATCCCAGTATATTGGACCAGAGCTTAATCAGTTTCTTAAATGTATAATTAGAGGTACCTACTTCTCGCTTAAAATGCTGAATTGGCACAGAACTGATATTCCGTGTCGTACGTAAAAACAGTCCCTGCAAATGTGTATAGGCACTCTTATATTCTACTGCATAGTCCCGCACAAACCTGCGGATTACCCAGAAACTGGAAGTCTTCAGATCCTTCGGTTTTTTCAGAAGAATCCGCACTGTCATATAATTGACATAGCTTCCGAAATTACGGAACTTACTGTGTTCCTTATGCTCATAATATCCATATACAATGTCAAAGCCTTTATCAAACTCGGAAAGAAGCGCCCCAAGCTGGGACGGATGTGTCTGCATATCATCGTCCATAGCAATAAATACATCTCCGCTTCCTTCATTCAAACCTGCCATAACAGCATTATGCTGACCTGCATTCTTTGCCAGTTCTACCGCCTTCACACAGGCGTAGTCTCTTACCAGTCCCATAAGAGCCGCCATAGTCTCTCCATCATCCGGTGAGCAGTCATCTACCAGTACGAATTCATATTCTCTGCGTCCCAGCCTGTCCATCTCCTTCATGGTCATCTCCACAACCTTACGGATGGTCTTGGAAGACTTATAACAGGGAATCACAAACGAATATAACACCCTGATCACCTCCTGATTACTGTCTGTCCAGTTTCTTCACAAAAATGATCTTCTGAACAGCTTTTTCATTCTCTTTTGTATACACTGTCTTTTACTGCATCTTGCAGGCAAAGCAGCGCATCTTTCCGTTTTCATCCGGTGGAATTACATCCAGCCAGTCAAAATGAAGCTGGAATTCTTCTCCGAACAGATCTGCCATCTTCTTCTGGAAAAAGTCTTCGATCTCTTCCTTCGTATGGGCATTATTTGCCGGATCCTTTACCAGTTGGATTCTCATGTCGTGATAAGACTCCTGAATATAACGAAACTGGGCAATGCCTACTATTCCATTCGGTATCTTCATCAGTTCCAGCGCAGATGTCTCATCACTGTGTTCATGTCTTACCAGGTCGTTGACCCTTCCCTTGATGTTCTTAATGTAACGCACACCATCCACCGTCACAGAAGATGCTCTGTCACCGATCTCGTAATTGATAATCGGGAAGTCCTTCTTGAACAGAGTAGTAATAATGACCTTTCCTTCATCAGCAAGATGCTGCTCTTCATCATAGATATTCACCACATGGGTATCACTGTTGATATAATACAGCTCTGCTCCCGGTACCTGAATGATACAGCTTCCTGTCTCGGAACTTCCATATGCATCCATCAGTCCATCTCCGAATGTCTCAGCGAGCACTTTGCGTGTCATGTCATCTACCATCTCACTGACCGGAACATAGATCTTCGGCTTGTGTACCTTCATATTGTTACGCTGTGCATACAATGCCATACGCACCAGACAGTTACGCCGGAAACACAGCACATCCGGCTGATATTCATTTACTTCATTCAGAATATCACGAATACCTTCTCCCACACAGTTCTTCTCAGATACCACGCGACGTCTCATCAGTCCAAACTTCTGAATAATGGAATCTCCCTTTTTCGCATCCACATGCTTATGGCTGGTCTCAAAGGAGAACAACTTACCACGCAGTGGATGATATCCCGCATACATCAGTACACGAATCCAGTTCGCATCCACACAGGCAGATTCTCTCTGAGTCTGCAGGAACTTTAATGGTGTTCCGGAAGATCCGCTGGTACTGAGCACATTCCACCTCTCATGCATCTCCGGATGTGCATCATACTCTTTCTGCATCCATTCACGCAGATCTGCACGGGTCAGTACAGGGAACTTCGCCAGATCTTCTGCACTGCGAAAATCGTCCGGTGTCAGATGGCACCGGTCAAAGCGCTCCCGGTAAAATGGCACCTCGTAGGCGCACTTCATCAGTTCATGTACCTTCTTTCCCTGACGCTTCCGGATAAACTTCCTGTCTGTCGGGATCTTCTTATCCAGCTTCATCAGATAATAAAAGGTCATGACGTTTTTCAGTTTCTTTTCTATTACAAATGACATATATCTCTTCCTATCTTAACTTCTCTACTGCTCACGGAATACAATCGTTCCGTTCTTATCATCCATACTCTCTACAATTGCCAGGGATTCCAGATGAATTCCTCTGTCACGGATGATCTGTCCACCAACCTGGAATCCTTTTTCAATTACCACGCCGGCACCTACCAGTTCTGCTCCGGAATCCTGCACCAGTGTGCTCAATCCTTCCAGTGCTTTACCATTGGCAAGGAAATCATCAATTAGCAGAACCTTGTCATCCTTTCCAAGAAATTCCTTAGAAACGATGATATCATATACTCTTCCGTGGGTAAATGATTCAACCTGTGTACGATATACTTCTCCTGCAATATTCTTAGTCTGTGTCTTCTTTGCAAATACCACCGGCACATCAAATACTTCTGCTACTACACAGGCAATTCCAATACCTGAAGCCTCAATTGTAAGGATCTTGTTAATCTCTTTTCCTTCAAATCTGCGTTTGAATTCCAGTCCAATCTCATGAAACAGCTTCACATCCATCTGATGATTCAGAAAACTGTCTACCTTCAGTACATTTCCTTCTTTTATTTTGCCATCTTTACGAATACGATCTTCCAAAAGCTTCATTTACTACTTCCTCCTGCGTAACATAACCAATATTAATAAGGTTATAACACAATTTCCGTGTTCTTTCAACACAGCTTATTTACTTTTTTTCGTTCTGATATTTTTCAGAATTCCAAGGAACTGCGGCAGTATATTTTTCGCTGCAAAACCACATCCTGCCAGGATCAGCAGATAACGCAGATACCAGGTCATCTTATACGCTGACATGGAAATCAGATTCAGTCCGAAAAACACTGCCGCATACTTCAGTGTGATACGAAGCGGAATGATCCGCTGTCCCGTAATCTTCATTTCCTGCCAGCCTTGCAGTACCAGCAAAAATGCATAGCTGATGGCTGTGGTATAGGCTGCTGCCTGATAACCAAACTGCAGAATACAGATGTAATTCAGCACCACATTTACCGCCATGGCCAGCATGGTTCCAAGTGCCACCTGTGCCGTTTTCTTATAATAATTCTGAATTGCCGTATAGCTGTAACTGTAAAAACGAAACAACGTACCAGTCACCATCGGTGCAATCACCCAGATCGCCGCCATATTTTTCTTTCCACCCAGGATCCAGACAATCTCCGGTGTCAGCATAACTACCAGCCAGGAAATCATACCAAAAGTCTGCATTACTGTTTCCCATGGTTTTTCCACATCTGAAGATTCCCCTCTGGATATTTTTTCAAAGAACCATGGAAGCCAGGCGCTCCATACGGAGTCCTCCAAAATCCAGATAATAAACGACACCGTCGTTCCAACAGCAAAAATACCTGTCTCCCATTCTCCCACCAGGTTCTGAATCATGATCTTGTCTGCCTGATTCATAATCTGAATAGACAATACTTCCGGAATCAGCGGAATACTGTACATCAGTCCGTATTTCCAGTATTCTCTGGAAAACAGCTTCTTTCCCTGCACCGCCATAATCAGGGCAATGATCAGGCCGCCGATGATCTGCGGAATATAAAAGCCCAGGATACGGTAATGTACTAACTGGTCAAATTCTCCTCTGACATTCCCTATGTACAGCCAGCCTATGGAAATGACTGTTGCCGGCACCACAAGAAGAATGGATGCGATCGTTGCAAACTTATAACGCATGCTCTGTTTCTCTCGACGGTTCATATACAACACACTGGTATAAGAAAAAATATAACCAAATGCCGTGTACAGCATCACATCGTCCATGCCGCAGAACTTCTGAATCTGTGGCTTAAACAACAGACAGATTCCGATCATCAGCGCAATAGAAATGTACGAAAGATTCTGTACTGCAGAAGTATACGAATCAAACTTCTCTCTCATATCGTATTTGGCCCGTTCTACACTTCGCCACAGACATAATGACATGATCGGCACTGCGATCTGCAGCCAGGATTCATAGACACGGATCTGGCCGAACTGCTCTGTAGACAGCAATCTGGTATAAATCGGTGTCGTGGCAAAACTGATTCCTCTGATCAGCATCTGACATACTACAAAAAAAATACCAGATTTTACCGCCAGTTTATTTAAAGATTCGTCTTTCATTATTTTTCTCCTATAATCAAAAAAGAGGCTGAGCCCGTGGTATATTATACCTCGAACCCAGTCTCTTTTGCAACTGTAAACGTCTTTTCTACAGTGCATTTTAATGGCAGTTGTGATTACAGTGGCCTCCGCAATGCTCGCATCCAACGCCGCACTGAATGGATTTTCCTGCTTTTTTATCTTTGATCATATTACGGATGATTGCTACAACGATTAAAACTACAATTGCTCCTACGAAAAGTGTTCCCATATGTCACACATCCTTTCTTTCAAACTGTACTCATGATGTTATAGTATACACCGAAAAACAAATCGGTGCACCAGAAAATGTGCACCGATTTCAGTTTTTTTATTTTGCTGTTACTTTTACATTTTCTGTTAATGTAGTGCTTTCTTTGTAAGGGCGGCACAGCAAGTAGATCATTCCAACAATCAGAAGGATTGCTACTACTGTGAAGATTCCGAATCCACCGCCTGTTACCAGCATACCAATCTGATATACACACAGGGAAACAACATAAGCAAATAAGCACTGATATCCGATTGCAAACCAGAACCATTTGGTATTATTCATCTCTCTCTTAATTGCACCCATAGCTGCAAAGCAAGGAGCACACAGAAGGTTGAATACCAGGTAAGAGTAAGCTGCCAGCTGAGTCATGCTGCTTGCCAGCTGTCCCCAGATCTCTGTACCATCTTCTGCTACTTCTGCAAAACCGAAGAGCATACCGAATGTACCAACTACGTTTTCTTTCGCGATCAGACCGCTGACTGCTGCAACTGCCATCTTCCAGTCGCCCCATCCAAGAGGAGCAAAGATCCATGCAATTGCACTACCAATCTTAGAAAGAATACTTGCATCCAGCTGTTCTGCCTCCAGCATAGTGAAGGATCCGTCTACCCATCCAAAGCTCATCAAGAACCACAGAATGATGGTAGAAAGGAGAATAATTGTACCTGCTTTTTTGATGAAGGACCATCCACGTTCCCACATACTTCTCAGTACATTACTAACTGTTGGCCAGTGATATGCCGGAAGTTCCATAACGAATGGTGCAGGATCGCCGGCAAACATCTTCGTTTTCTTTAAGATGATACCAGAAATAATAATTGCTGCAACTCCCACGAAGTAAGCACTTGGTGCTACCCATGAAGCTCCGTCAAACAGTGCACCTGCGATGAGGGCAATGATTGGAAGTTTCGCACCGCAAGGGATAAAGGTTGTGGTCATGATTGTCATACGTCTGTCGCGTTCGTTCTCGATGGTTCTGGAAGCCATAACACCAGGAACACCACATCCGGTACCGATCAGCATTGGAATGAATGATTTTCCGGAAAGACCGAACTTGCGGAAGATACGGTCCATGATGAACGCAACACGTGCCATGTAGCCACAGGACTCCAGGAATGCCAGGAAGATAAACAATACCAGCATCTGAGGTACGAAACCAAGTACGGCACCTACACCGGCAACAATACCGTCGAGAATCAGTCCCTGTAACCAGTCAGCACAGTGAACGGCTGTCAGGAAACTCTCAATTGCAGGAGGAATGATCTCGCCAAACAGCACATCATTGGTCCAATCTGTCAGGAATGCACCTACGGTTGTAATAGAAACATAATATACAATGTACATCACTACTGCGAAGATCGGCAGTGCCAGGAAACGGTTGGTTACTACACGGTCAATCTTATCAGAGATAGTAAGCTTTTCACCAGTCTTGTTCTTGGTATAACAACTCTTGATGATGGAAGAAATATACACATATCTTTCATTTGTGATAATACTTTCAGTATCATCATCCATCTTATTTTCCAGTTCGTTAATCTCAGCAGATACATCCGGTGCAGATGTCATCTGAGCTTTGATCTTATCATCTCTTTCCAGAAGCTTGATTGCGAAGAATCTCTTCTGTTCTTCCGGAACGCTGTTGCCCAGTCTGTTTTCTACTTCTGTGATAACAGCTTCTACATCGGACTGGAATTCGTGAACCGGTGTAGAGATCTTCTTATTCTGAGCAACCTTTACAGCCTTTTCTGCTGCTTCTTTGATTCCTGTTCCTTTCAGAGCAGAAATCTTAACAACTTCACATCCCAAAGCCTTGCTCAACTTGTCGATATGTATTTTATCGCCATTCTTTTCCACGATATCCATCATGTTGACAGCCATAATAACCGGGATACCCAGTTCCATCAGCTGTGTGGACAGATACAGGTTTCTTTCCAGATTGGTACCATCAATGATATTCAGAATGGCATCTGGTCTTTCAGCGATCAGATAGTTTCTGGCAACTACTTCCTCCAGTGTATATGGAGATAATGAATAAATACCAGGAAGGTCCATGATGGTAACATCTTTATGACCTTTTAATTTACCCTCTTTCTTTTCTACTGTAACACCCGGCCAGTTACCAACAAACTGATTGGAACCTGTCAGTGCATTAAACAGTGTCGTTTTACCGCAGTTTGGGTTACCTGCAAGTGCAATCTTGACTGACATAAATTTTTACTCCTTCTTGTTTTATAAGACTATATTATTATATCATTTGCTCACTTCTGTTGCTAAGTGCTATTTTTTATTAGTGCGAGCAAACCTATGGTCAAAAAAAATTATTCCACTTCGATCATTTCCGCATCTGCTTTACGAAGAGATAATTCATAATCTCTTACAGTTACTTCAATCGGATCTCCAAGAGGTGCTACTTTTCTCACATATACCTGTACGCCCTTTGTGATACCCATATCCATAATACGTCTCTTAATCGGACCTTCCCCATGCAGTCTTTTTACTGTCACAGTCTTTCCAACAGAAACATTTCTTAATGTGTTCATAAATTCTCCTTCCCGTTAAACCATGATCTTATTAGCCATTGTCTTGTCAATGGCAACTCTTGATTCTTTGATATTCACAATAAGATTGCCGGCGTTCTCGGATACTACAGTCACTATTGCGCCAACCACAAAACCAAGGCTTTCCAGAAAACGTCTTGTTTCGGACTTGCCTCCCACTTTTTTAATTGTGCATTCTTCGCCTGTCCTGGCCATCGTTAATGGCATATGTCATCCTCTCCTTTTCTTAACATTTCAATGACTACTTTGTAAGTATATGCTAACGTTGATTAGTTGTCAAGGATATTTCATGAGGAAAATTTTACTTTTTTCATATTTTTTTCAGAAAAAAAGACGAAACACAGTCCCCATGTTTCGCCTTTTTCTTAAATTACTCTTTTATTTCTGTTTCTTCGCACAGCCGCGCATTCCAATTGTGGTATAACAAATTAATTTATCAAACAGTGTCAGCATTGCAGGCAACAGTACCAGTACAATGATCATACTGATAATTGCTCCACGGCACAGCAGAATTACAATAGAACGAATCATATCAATATTCGAATACAGTGCCACACCAATCGTCGCTGCAAACAGACTCAATCCACTGGTCAGGATTGACTTGAAGGAAGTCTTATGTGCAATGGAAATTGCCTCATGTTTTTCTCTGCCTGCCATACGTTCCGTCTTATAACGGTTCGTCATCAGAATCGCATAGTCTACCGTTGCACCCAGCTGAATGGTTCCTACTACAATCGGTGCCACGAATGGCTGGGAAATTCCTCTGTAATAGGAGAACGCCATATTTACAAAGATTGCAAATTCAATTACTGTTACCAGAATTGCCGGCAGTGAAATCGATTTAAATACAATCATAACGATTACAAAGATCGCCAGTATGGATACTGTATTTACCGTTACCAGGTCGACACTGGTCGTATCCTCCAGGTCTTTCATCAGAGGTGCTTCTCCGATTACCATTCCTGTCGGGTCATAGGATTTTACAATGTCATTGATAGAGGCAATCTGTGCGTTGACTTCATCTGTTGCTGCTGAATAATCAGAGCACACAAACATGATCTCATAGTTATCTGATTTCAGTTTGGAAGTCAGCTTCTTCGGCATCATACTATCCGGAATCATCTCACCGGTTACAGAGTTTAAGCCAAGTGCCCATTTCACGCCATCCACATCTTCCACTTTATTCAGGATCTCTTTTTTTGATTTTGCATCCAGGCTACTGTCTACCATGATCAGATGCACATTACTCATATGGAACTCGTCTGACAGCTTCTTATTGGCAATTGCACTGTCCAGAGTATCCGGAAGTCCACTGTCAATGTTGTAGTACAGCTCTACACCATTATTTCCATTCAGTGCCGGCACAAAAGCGACAACGAACAGAATCAGCCAGATCCAGGAATGTTTGATGATAAAATCAGAGATCTTATCCATGGATGGCAGTAATGGTTTGTGTCTGGTCTTATCAATCGCTTTTTCAAAAATTAAAATCATAGAAGGTAATACCGTAACACAGCAAATCACACCGATCACTACCCCCTTAATCATAACGATACCCAGGTCACGTCCCAGTTCAAAAGTCATGAAAATCAATGCTGCAAAACCAGCTACCGTAGTAACTGAGCTGCCTGCTACAGAAATAAATGTATTGGCAATGGCTTCCGCCATAGCATCATTACGGTTCTCATAATTCGGTTTGGCTTCCTCGTAACTGTGAAGAAGGAAAATGGAATAGTCCATGGTAACACCCAGCTGCAATACTGCAACTAGTGCCTGTGTAATATAGGAAATCTGCCCCAGGAAAATATTCGTACCCATATTGTATACGACAGCAAATCCTATACTTGACAGGAAAATAAATGGAAGTACAAAGGAATCAGTGGTCAGCAACAGCACCAGTAATGACAGTAACGATGCAATCACAACATAAACTGGCATTTCCTGAAGTGCCAGGTTCTTAATGTCTGTAACAACTCCACTCATACCACTGATGAAGCAGTCTTTTCCCACCATCTTACGCATGTCAGTGATGGCTTCCATGGTCTCATCTGCGGAAGTCGTATTATCAAACAATGCAATCATCATGGTTGCATCCCCCTGGAAGAATGCATCTCGGATGCTGTCCGGAATCATAGATACCGGAACACTTAAATCCAGCATATCATCATACCATAACACTTCTTTTACATGATTGACAGTCTCCAGATCCGTTTCCAGTGCAGCCGCATCTTTATTATCCATGCCTTCTACAATGACCATGGAAAACGCTCCCATGCCAAATTCATCTACCATAATATCCTGTCCGGATACCGTTTCCAGAGATTCCGGCAGATAACTTAAAATATCATAATTTACTCTTGTATTTAAATACCCGATCGCGGACGGCACCAAAAGTGCCAGTGCCAGAATAAAGATCAGATAACGTCCTTTTGCAATCGCCTTGCCTATTT
The DNA here is from genome assembly GCF_014385005.1 of Jingyaoa shaoxingensis. Classification (GTDB taxonomy): domain Bacteria; phylum Bacillota; class Clostridia; order Lachnospirales; family Lachnospiraceae; genus Marvinbryantia; species Marvinbryantia shaoxingensis. Next base: position 105,723 of record NZ_JACRSZ010000010.1, read on the forward strand.
TTTTCATAATTTCCTACACCTCTTTTACATTTCTTCCAGACTTCTATGAATTCAGAATCTTCATAAATTCTTCGCCTGTAATTGTCTCTTTCTCATACAGATACGTAGCCAGTTCATCCAGCTTTTCTCTGTTTTCCAGCAGAATCTGTCCGGCCTTTTCATGCTGTCTCTTTACCAGTTCCACAACTTTTTTATCAATCAGTGTCTGTGTTTCCGCTGAACAGCTTAACGATGTGTCTCCGCCCAGATATTGATTGGTTACCGCTTCCATGGCTACCATATCAAATTCCTGACTCATACCATAACGGGTAATCATGGCTCTGGCCAGTTTCGTTGCCTGTTCAATATCATTGGATGCACCGGTTGTCACGGATCCAAATACCACTTCTTCTGCTGCACGTCCTGCTGTATAAGTAGCAATCTTATTCTCCATTTCTTCCTTGGTCATGAGATAATGATTTCCCTCATCTACCTGCATTGTATACCCTAATGCTCCTGATGTTCTCGGCACAATCGTGATTTTCTGTACCGGAGCAGAATTCGTCTGCTTTGCAGCTACCAGCGCATGACCGATCTCATGGTAAGATACCACACGTTTTTCATGATCTGTCAGAATCGCATTCTTCTTCTGATATCCAGCAATAACTACCTCAATACTCTCCTCCAGATCTGCCTGCGTGGCATACTTTCTGCCATCCCTCACTGCCCGGAGAGCCGCTTCGTTTGTAATATTGGCAAGTTCTGCACCGGATGCACCGGATGCCATTCTGGCAATCTTCGTGAAATCTACATTATCTGCCAGTTTAATCTTCTTCGCATGCACCTTCAGGATCTCTTCACGTCCCTTCAAGTCAGGCAGTTCTACCGGAACACGACGGTCAAAACGTCCAGGTCTGAGAAGTGCCGGATCCAGCGATTCCGGCCGGTTGGTTGCCGCCAGAATCATCACGCCATTATTGCCTTCAAATCCATCCATTTCCGTCAGCAGCTGATTCAGTGTCTGCTCTCTTTCATCATTGCCGCCCATCTGTCCGTCACGCTTTTTTCCTATGGCATCAATCTCATCAATAAAAACGATACATGGTGCCTTTTCCTTTGCCTGACTGAACAGATCACGTACTTTCGATGCTCCCATACCTACAAACATCTCAACAAATTCTGAACCGGACATGGAGAAAAACGGAACATTGGCTTCGCCGGCAACTGCTTTGGCCAGCATGGTTTTACCGGTTCCCGGAGGGCCTACCAGCAAGATTCCCTTTGGCATGGATGCTCCGATTTCCTTATATTTTTCCGGATTATGCAGATATTCCACGATCTCTGTCAGATTCTCTTTTGCCTCGTCTTCACCTGCCACATCAGCAAACTTGATGCCTTCCGAAGACTTTACATAGATCTTGGCATTGCTCTTACCCATACCAAACATCATGGAATTGCTGCCACCCATTTTTTTCATCATCTTCTTTGACATCCACTGACCCAGCACATAAAAAATCAGAATCGGCAGAATCCATGAAATGAAAAAGCTAAGCATCGGAGACATCTGTTCCACAATCTCACTGGAAAATTTTGCTCCACTGTCATACAATCTCTGTGTCAGATCAGGATCATTCATCACCCCGGTCTTATATATGGTCTTATCATCTTTTGAAGTAAAAATAATCTGATTGTCCTGAACTTCCACTTCATCGATTTGCTTATCCAGCGTCATCTTCATAAATGTGTCGTAGTCCACCTGTTTTACCATACGTCCGGCAATTTTGGGAACCAGAAGAGCATTTATCAGAAACAATACCAGCAGAACTATCGCATAGTACACATAAAACGGTTTCTTTGGTGTCTTTACTTCGTTCATCTCTTTTTCCTCCATTCTTACTTTTTTGGGTCTTTCACATCTGATATACAGTTGTACCATAGATTTGAAATTTGTAAAATATACAAGTTTCACGATATGTTCAAGTTCTTTACACTTTTCCAAATCTGTCAAAATTCATTCTTTTCTATTTTCGTAATCTTTGCTATACTATCTTATATTTTATGTCTGTTCTTTCTATATAGTTTTGAAAAACAAGCAGCATTTTCAGGAGAAAGTATTATGCCCGTTAATATGAAACGAATGATTGCTAAAGAATTATTCTCTTTAATAGAAGAAAAAGGATTGGATAAACTTAATGTACAGATGCTTGCCACTCACTGCAGTATTTCCCGCCAGGCATTCTATTATCATTTTAAAGATATCGGAGATGTAATTGACTGGTCCTGTCAGGAAGTATTGACCGATCTGGGTAAAAAAGCGGAGCGCTGCTCTGACCCTGCAAAAATGCTGCAGCTTTATCTGGATATGGCTCGTTCCTGCCGACATCTGCTGAACCGATTCTGTGAATCCACACACTATCGCGCCTTTGAACATCTCATGTGCCAGTATACTTCTCTTTTCCTTGAACATTCACTGAAAGATCACTGGCCAGAACATCTTGCTGACAAAAATTTTCAGGAGCAGTTTCTGGATTTTTACGGTCCTGCTCTTTTTTTCCACACACTGCAAATCAGTCAGCAGAACCATTTTGACACAAAAAAAGATGCGCAAAATCTTGCGCACCTTTTCTTGCAATTACATTAGTTATTGATCAGTTTGTCCTCTCCGTTCCAGCTGTACAGTTTACGGATTTCTGCACCGACTTTTTCTGACGGATGTTCAGAAGCCAGTTTTCTCATTGCTTTGAAGTGAACCTGTGCTCCCGCATCAGACATATCTAACAAGAAGTCTTTTGCAAAGGTACCATCCTGGATATCAGACAGAATCTTCTTCATAGCTTTCTTGGTATCTTCCGTAATAATCTTTGGTCCGGTTACATAATCGCCGTATTCTGCAGTGTTAGAAATGGAGTATCTCATTCCTGCAAATCCTGACTGATAGATCAGGTCTACAATCAGCTTCATCTCATGGATACATTCGAAGTAAGCATTTCTCGGGTCATATCCGGCTTCTACCAGTGTCTCGAAGCCTGCCTGCATCAGGGCACAAACGCCGCCACAAAGAACTGCCTGCTCTCCAAAAAGGTCTGTTTCTGTTTCTACACGGAAGGTTGTTTCCAAAAGACCTGCTCTTGCTCCGCCGATTGCAAGTCCATAAGCCAGTGCCAGTTCTTTTGCTTTTCCTGTAGCATCCTGTTCTACTGCTACCAGACAAGGAGTTCCCTTACCAGCCTGATATTCACTTCTTACGGTATGACCCGGAGCCTTTGGTGCAATCATGGTTACATCCACATATTTTGGTGGTTTGATGCATCCAAAGTGGATATTGAAACCATGGGCGAACATCAGCATATTTCCTTCTTCCAGGTTTGGTTCGATGGATTCTTTGTAAAGCTTTGCCTGTTTTTCATCATTGATCAGGATCATGATGATATCTGCTTTTTTAGCAGCCTCTGCTGCGGTATATACCTTAAATCCCTGTGCTTCTGCTTTTGCCCAGGATTTGCTTCCTTCATACAGACCGATGATAACATTGCATCCGGAATCTCTCAGGTTCAGAGCATGTGCATGTCCCTGGCTGCCGTAGCCGATGATGGCAATGGTCTTTCCTTCCAGTAAGGATAAGTTACAATCTTCCTGATAAAAAATTCTTGCTGTTTCTGACATTTTTTCATTCCTCCGTTGATATAGTTTTTAATGTCTGTTTAAAAAAACATTTTATATAGTAAAAGGGTTATTTTTCCTTTACTTTCAAAATTAAATTTTTCTGGTTGCTTACTCCTCAACCAGGTTCTTTCTGGCTGCTTTGTTCTCCTGCATTTTATCTCTCATGGCAAACATGCCAGCCAGAAGCGTTCCTGAGATGGAATGCCATACACAGGATACTGCGCAGATGACTGCGGATTCCGGTGTGTTTGCGAACTGTGCTGTGGTAGTTGCCAGATTGGTGGCAAGTCCCGCATTCTGCATACCGACTTCTATGGAAATGGTTCTCTTCTTCGCCTTGTTCATTCCAGTCAGTTTTCCGGCTCCATATCCCAGCAGATAACCAAGACCATTGTGAAGCAGTACTGCTACAAAGATCACAAGTCCGGACTGGAAGAATCTGGATCCCTGGGATGAGATCACACCACCAACTACACAGGCAAGACCAAGTACGGCAATACCTGGCATGACTTTCTGCGCTTCCTGAAATGCTTTTTTCTTTCCAAGCAGGAAATTCAGAACAAATCCAAATGCAACCGGTACAATAACCGTTTCCAGAATGGATACCAGCATCGGCAATCCATGAATAGTGATCTTCGTTCCTCTTGCAAGGAGGGATACCATCAGTGGCGTCATCACCGGTGAAAGGATCGTGGATACCGTTGTCATTCCTACGGAAAATGCCACGTCGCCGCCACACAGGTAGGACATAATATTGGATGATACACCTCCCGGACAACAACCAACCAGGATCAGTCCCAGTGCAATACCATCTGGCAGATGCAATACTTTTGATAAGGTAAATGCCAGGAACGGCATGATAAAGTACTGCGCTACCGCTCCGATACAGATATCAAAAGGTCTCTGCGCCAGAATCTGAAAATCTTTTGTTGTTAAAGTCAGTCCCATGCTGAACATGATCACACCAATGATAATGGACTGACTGGTGAACTTGTTGGCTACCGGATCGGTAAATAACTGGTAATTGACCCAGCCCATCATACCTGGTACGAAAAATGTAACTACTGCAATAAATATCACGACAGCCGATGTGTAATCGGATAAAAACTTACTTGCTTTCTGTAAAGACTTCATAGAATCTTCCTCCTAAAAATTTCGCTGCTTTCTTCTGACAGCACTTATTTTTCAATCCAAGAAGGTGCTTTTTCGTTGAGGAACCCGGATTTTTCGTTTCATAAGGCCTTTTTGTGAAATGAAAAAATCCCTGTCAGTGTATCATTTACACTGACAGGGACGAAATTCTATTCCGCGTTACCACCCTGATTCTGTGATCGTCATCACAGCACTCTGAACGTACTAACATACGCTTTCCTGTTAACGGTAGAAAACCGGCGAGCCCTACTGCATTATTTTGATTCAGACCGCTTCTTAGAGATGATATTTACTTCTTCCGGCATCCCTGCTCTCACCAAATGCAGGTTCTCTGTAGATCCTTGCGGAAATAACTTTGTTCTCTTCAACGAATTTAAGTAACTCTCTTTGATTTGTTGTCTTTTATTATAGTCCGATTGTTTTGAAATTCAAGGGACAATCTGCCTATATTTTTGAGCAATATTCTCGAATTCTTTCAAAAATGCACAAAAGTCTTTGGTATGCGGACATTCGAAATCTTCTTTTCATTTGCATCTCGCAGCAAGAATGCCGAGGCATTCTTGAACTTTTACAGATATTTTGCAAGGAAATCCACGTTTGCTTTTTCATAACTGTTAAATTCTGCCACGATCTGATCATCCGTCTTTCCCTGAACCGGATGATACCAGCTTTTGGATGCAAAATACGCAGCCACATCAGCTTTCTGGAATACACGCCCATGTCTTGCATAGATCTCATTTACAGCCTGCTGAATTCCCTCACTGGTCATGTAAGCAATATCCTGCTGATCCAGATATTCTTTATCTGAATTTGGGAAAATATATTCGTCATCATTAGAATCTGCCTGTGGATTATCATAAGCGACAAATCCATCCTGAGTCCCTTCATTGCAGATGGCATAACAGGTCAGGTAATCAGTATCTTCGTTCCCATATATACTTCTGACCCACCAGATAAAATCTTCTGACATTAATTCGTATGGCTGGCCCGGTGTATACAACGTGAACTGTGTTCCACCGGAAATGCCATATGGTTCTGAACACACATAACGCACACCATTTTCAATATAGGAATCACCTTCCGTTCCCTCTATATTCAGTTCTTCCAGATCCATTTCATACATACATTCATCAAATCTCAGCGGTTCTGTGAATTTACCGGAGAAATTGCAGAAATACACCGTTCCGTTGGGATAACCGTCACCAGTATCTCCCATCTCCGAATCATGATAGACTCCTGTAAATGATCCGTCATCTTCCACCTGCAGTTCTGTTGCCCAGGCACCCACGCCGCTGGAAAATACAAAATTCTCCGGCACTTCCTTCCACACGGAATCCTCCGCAGCTGCAACTAGTTCTCCCTGTTTCCACGATCCTGCTCCCATCTCATTTACTGATAACAACATCGCTGTCATACAAAAAACTGCTACACATCTTCTACCTTTCATAGTACCTTTTCCTTTCTTCAGACATATTAACTGTCTTATAATCTCAGTTATTTTCTCTGTGCTTCTATCATGCATTCATGTATCTTTGTTTTTTTATTATAATTGATTTCTACTAATATGATATTTCCTTCATATTCTTCCAGACTCTGGCAATACTCTTTTTCTTTGATCTGCTGCAACGCTCCCCTGACATCTTTATCCCATTTCAGTTCTATTACCAGTGCTGGTTTATCTAGGAAACTCTTCCTTGGAATATATACTAAATCAGCGTATCCTTTTCCTCCCGCCATTTCTCTGTGCACCGTATAATAATTACGTGCCGCATAGAGCGCAAGTGATATCGTATAACTAAGAGCATTCTCATCATTATACTGAATATGCGAAGTTTCAAAGTGTGCCTGCTGCATAGCCACGGCAACCTGCTGTTCTCTCCCCTGCCAGATTGCCTGTAATGTGTCTGCCGAATTTTTCAACGCCTGTGATACAGTTCCCCAATCAGATACCGCTACCGTATTTACATATTCTGCTCTTATCTCGCTGTTTGGTATCCGTACCGTCTGATACATTTCGTCATATGCCAGATATCCCAAATGAATCAGCAGTGTCAACACATCATCTTCCGTACGGAATGTTGTCATATCATTCGTAAAACTTCCGATATTTACTGGTATCTGCTCTCCTGCAATCATACTCAACACATCATCTTTTAAGCCATCAAAATTCAAATCGATATACATCTGAAGTGCCTCAAATGTTTCCGTCTGATTCCAGTAATTTGCTATTTTACCAAGCCGCATGCAGTTTATTATCGATCTTGGACTGTATATAGAATCCGCATTCCGAAAAGAATATCCATCATACCAGTTCTTTATTTCCACCATATCCATGTCATATTGCTGACATAACATTTTTACTTCTTCTTCCGTAAATCCAACATAGGACGCCAGTGGACCTGGATCTATCATAGAAAATTCATCAAACATATTCAGGGCAGAGTGTGTTCCATATTTTTTTATTGGAAGAATACCAGTCATATACGCAAGATAAATGCAGGAGCGATCCTTCAACAAATCTCTCAGAAAATCCAGATATCGTTCCTGTGCTTCATGATCGTTCCTGTATTCTCTGAAAATACAGTCCCATTCATCTATAATAATAATAAAGGGACATCTGTATTTACCGTATATATCCTGCATCGATTCTATTAAATCTGTCCGGTCAAAATAATCTACATCCGGATATTCAATCAGCAATTCTCTTAAAACCAGTTTTTTTATACGCTCCAGCATGTCACCAATACTTTTGCTTCTGCTCAGTACTTCCTGCATATTTAAAAAAATAGTATTATACTGATTCAAATGTTGTTTGAAAGTGCTGTTTTTTGCTATTTTGAAATTTTGAAAAAGACTTTCCGAACTACATCCCCTGCTATAATAAGCAGCAAGCATATTTGCTGTCATAGACTTTCCAAACCTGCGAGGTCTGCTGACGCAAACATATTCTTGTAATGTATTGATTACCCCATTGGTATATGCAATCAATTCTGTTTTATCGACATAGATTTCTGAATGAATCATTCGATCAAACTTTTCATTTCCAGGATTGAAATAATTACCCATCTGCAGCCTCCGTTTTGCTTTGAACAAACTGCTTTATAACGTTCTCTTTATACCTATTATAATCGAATCCTTTCCATTTCGCAATTTAAAAAGCTCATGGACGAAATACGCCCACAAGCCTTTTCTTGCCTCTTTTGTTACAATACTTTACTGCCATTAGCCAGCAGTTTGAATTTGGCTCCCAACATTTCTGCTGCCTGTCGGCACATCATCATCCGTCCCAGAAAGATTTCGAAATATTCATACATGGTGCAGATACTTTCATCAATTTCAAGGTCCAGGGTGATCACATGCTTTTCTGGGTTTAATTTTACGGTTGCATTGGTGACTGCATAATTTACCCGGTCATGTTTATCAAAACTGGCTTTCTCTTTTGTACGGACACGGTTCCTTCGGACATCGGTCTTATCTGCCAGAATCAGTGCTGCTGATACCGGGTCTACTGCTCCACCGGTGGACTCATCATGATGTCCGATGGCAGACACAATGATCACCCGGTCTTCCATCGACATTCCCATTTTCTGAAGCAGTTCATTGGCCAACAAAGCTCCATATTCGCCGTGATTTTTCCGGTTTATGGCATTGCCGATATCATGCATGGCACCGGCAATCTGTGCCAGTTCAATCTCATGCTTTGAATAACCAAATTCTTTCAAAATCTCACCAGCCCGTTTCGCTACAATCGCGCAATGCTTTTCTGAGTGATCCGTATATCCCAACACACCAAGATTTTCATTTCCCTTTTTTAAAAATGCTTTTACTTCTTCGTTTTCCAGTATCTTTTTGTAATCCATACTTTTCGGTTCTTCTGTTTTACTTTCTTTTGGCTGACAGCTCATTTATCACTCACACCCTTTTCCGCCTGACTGTACGCCATGGCATAAAACAATTCCTGAGAATTCAGCTTTACTTCACTTAACTGTCTGCTTTTATAGATTCCCTTATTTGTCAGCTTCTTTCCCTTTTCATCGTCATTCATCATCATTTCAAACATGTGATCCAGACGTTCCCGAATCTGTTTATCCAGAATCGGAACTGCCACTTCCACTCGGCGAATGGTATTTCTGGTCATAAAATCTGCTGAACCGATATAGATTTTTTCTCTTTCTTTTGTTCCGAACCGATAAATCGACGCAAAGGTCAGTCTTTCTGCCAGCGGCACTCTTGAGTTGCCTGCCTCATCCAATACCCGGTCATTAAACTTCAACCACGACAATTCCCGGTTCATCAAATATTTCTCTTCTGTTTTCTTCATTTACATTCCTTTCACTCCATTGGATTTACCAACTGACTTTTTCACATACTTGATTTGCAATCTTTTACATTATAGTTACTCTATGTAAAATTCGTATGCTTTTTTATGTAAAATGAATGTAAATTTGTTCTGATCTGTTACAGAATATCGATATATTCTCCCGCCAGTGCCTTGTTCATACTTCGCACTGCACAGAATTTTCCGCACATACTGCAGGTATCACTGTGATCTTCTTCCGGACTTCTGCTGTTACGGATTGCTCTTGCCGTCTCCGAATCAAGGGCACAGGCATACTGTGCTTCCCAGTCCAGTTTCTGTCTTGCCTCTGCCATTCTGTCATCTATATCTCTCGCCCCCGGTACACCTTTTGCAATATCTGCTGCATGAGCTGCAATCTTCGATGCGATGATTCCCTGCTTTACATCATCTACATTTGGCAGCGCCAGATGTTCTGCCGGTGTTACATAACACAGAAAAGCAGCTCCGTTCATCGCTGCAACAGCACCTCCGATAGCACTTGTAATATGGTCATATCCAGGTGCAATATCTGTTACAATAGGCCCAAGTACATAGAATGGTGCACCCATACAGATACTCTGCTGAATCTTCATATTTGCCGCTACCTGATCCAGCGGCACATGTCCAGGTCCTTCTACCATTACCTGAACGTTATGTGCCCAGGCGCGTTTCGTCAGTTCACCCAGACGCACCAGTTCCTCTATCTGACATACATCTGACGCATCTGCCAGACATCCCGGTCTGCATGCATCTCCAAGAGAAATGGTAACGTCATATTCCTCGCAGATATCCAGAATCTCATCATAATACTCATAGAAAGGATTCTCTTCACCTGTCATGCTCATCCATGCAAACACCAGACTGCCTCCACGGCTTACAATATTCATTTTACGTTTATGCTTTTTAATCTGTTCAATTGTCTTTCTTGTTATTCCACAATGCAGAGTCACAAAATCCACTCCATCTTCTGCATGCATCCGGATTACGTCTATAAAATCTCTGGCTGTCAGTGTTGCCAGATCTCTCTGATAATGGATGACGCTGTCATATACCGGAACTGTACCGATCATTGCCGGACATTCACTGGTCAGTTTTCTGCGAAATGGACGGGTATCACCATGGCTTGACAGATCCATAATGGCCTCTGCGCCCATGTCTACCGCACTCATTACCTTCTGCATCTCAATGTTATAATCTTTGCAGTCTCTGGAGACGCCCAGATTGACATTGATTTTCGTGCGCAGCATGCTGCCGACTCCTTCCGGATTCAGACAGGTATGGTTCCTGTTTGCGCAGATGGCAACCTTGCCTTCTGCTACCAGCTTCATCAGCGCCTCGGACGTCATATGTTCTTTTTCTGCAACTGTCTGAATCTCAGATGTTACAATTCCTTTTCTTGCTGCGTCCATCTGTGTTGTGTATTCTCTCATTTTCTTCTCCTTCTCCGGTCTTCTTTCCGGTCTTGTATTCACAACATTTTTTCTGCGACAGAAGGTGGTGCCCCCAATCTGCCGCCATTTACTCAAAAAAGAGACGCCTTTGAGGGCGTCTCTTAAATGATTCCTTACTCGCTTTGTCTCCCTACGTTGGCATTATCCAAATCAGGTTATGGGTCGAGATATGCATTCTCCTCTCAGCCAGCTTGATACGCCAGCTCCCCGTAACGATTATTCATTTAATAAATATTATACTATTTTTTTCAGACTATTTCAAGTCTTGATTCTCTACATAAAAAGTTACTGTTTCGACAATTTATGCATTTTTTCTGCAATTTATATTTGACAAAAGTTTTCCATGCTCTCTTTGCTGTTTTTTATAACAGTTTTTGCGCAAAAATGACCCCTGCAAATGGTATTTTACCATTCGCAAGGGTCATTCATCATTTCAACAATTTCATACCATATGGAATTAAGCGTTCATCTGTGCAGCTACTTCTGCAGCAAAGTCTTCATTCTTCTTTTCCATTCCTTCGCCTGTTTCGAAACGAACAAACTTCTTGATGGAGATCTTTGCATCGTTAGCTTTTGCTACGGAATCAACATAAGCCTGTACAGACTGTTTTCCATCTTCTGCTTTTACATATACCTGATCCAGCAGACAGATTTCTTTCAGTTCTTTGTTGATACGTCCGTTGATCATTCCCTGGATAACCTTTTCTGGTTTCTGGGATTCCTTCGGATCATTCTTAATCTGAGCTAACAGAATCTCTTTTTCGTGAGCGATGTGTTCTTCGCTTACTTCGCTTCTGTTAGTGAACTGTGGCTTCATAGCTGCTACCTGCATACCCAGGTTTCTGGCCATGTCTTTGATCTCGTCATTTACAACATCTGTTACAACGTCGATCAGAACTCCGATCTTTCCGCCGGCATGTGTGTAAGAAGATACAAATCCTTCCGGTTCAGCTACTTTTTCAAATCTTCTGATGTTCATGTTCTCGCCGATAACAGCAACCTGTCCTGCCAGTGCTTCCTGAACAGTCTTAGTTGTGTCTGGCAGCCATTTTTCAGCCATGAATGCTTCCATATCTGCTGCGTCAGAAGCCATAGCCTGAGCTGCAACTTCGCTAACATATGCCTGGAACTTCTCATTCTTGGCAACGAAGTCTGTCTCTGCGTTAACTTCTACAACAACTGCAGTCTTGTCATCATCAGATACCATAACCTTGCAGATACCTTCTGCTGCGATTCTGCTTGCTTTCTTCTGAGCAGTAGCCAGTCCTTTTTCTCTCAGGAACTCAACTGCCTTGTCCATATCGCCTTCTGTAGCTGTAAGAGCTTTCTTACAGTCCATCATACCAGCGCCGGTCATTTCTCTTAACTCTTTTACCATTCCTGCTGTGATAGCCATCTAATTATTCCTCCGTCTCTGCAACAACTTCTTCGATATCGGTTGCTTCTCCACCTTCGAATTCGATTGCCGGTTCTGCTCCCTGATTTGCTTCGATAACAGCATCTGCCATCTTGGAAACGATCAGTTTTACAGCTCTGATAGCATCGTCATTACCTGGGATTACGTAATCCAGTTCTTCTGGGTCACAGTTTGTATCACAGATACCGATCAGTGGAATACCAAGTGTGTGTGCTTCCTGTACACAGATTCTTTCTTTCTTAGGGTCAACTACAAAGATTGCATCCGGGATCTTCTTCATTTCTTTGATACCGCCAAGGTTCTTTGTCAGTTTTTCCATTTCTTTCTTTAATGCGATAACTTCTTTCTTAGGCAGAACATCGAATGTTCCGTCAGCTTCCATAGCTTCGATCTCTTTCAGACGTGCAATTCTGCTCTGGATTGTCTTGAAGTTTGTCAGCATACCACCAAGCCATCTTTCGTTCACATAGAACATTCCACATCTCTCAGCTTCTGTCTTAACAGCGTCCTGTGCCTGTTTCTTTGTTCCGACGAAGAGGATTGTACCACCGTTAGCAACAATATCACCTACTGCATTGTAAGCATCGTCAACCATTCCTACAGACTTCTGCAGGTCGATGATGTAGATACCATTTCTCTCTGTGTAGATGTATGGAGCCATCTTAGGGTTCCATCTTCTTGTCTGATGTCCAAAGTGAACACCTGCTTCCAGTAACTGTTTCATTGAAATAACGCTCATTTTACTTCTCCTTTGATATTGGTTTTTCTGCCATATACAATTCATCAGCAGGAACCTCTCGGCACCACCTGCAGACATATGCATATGTGATTTTTGCGACTGGAGTATTTTAACACAAAAAGGACTTGCATGCAAGTCCTTTTCCCTGTGTTTATGCGGTTTCTCACGTTTTTGTGCAGAATGTACATCATTCATGCCGCAATGCATCGATTGGATTCAAATTGGACGCCTTAATAGATGGCACGAATCCGAAGATAACCCCGATGACTGTTGAAAATATCACGGATCCAATGATGGCCGGAATACTGATTCCCACCGGCACCTGTGCCATTTTGGAAATGGCCTGTGCCATTGCAATACCTACTATCACTCCAATAATACCGCCCATGCTGGTCAGTACTGCTGCCTCTGTCAGGAACTGGGTAAGTATCACCCGTTTTCTGGCACCGATGGCTTTTTTCAGACCAATCTCACTGGTTCGCTCCGTAACAGATACCAGCATGATATTCATAACGCCGATACCTCCAACAAGAAGAGAAATACTTGCGATCCAGATCAGCTGCTGATTGGTTGACTGATTAATCTGCTGCTGTTTTTCCACATTTTCCAGTGTATTTTTCGCTCTGTATTTTATGTCTGAGCTGGATGTGCGCAGATAACTGTTCAGAATCTCTGCGCATGGTTTACCGACCGTAGTCATTGCCTTAACGTCTGCTGCCCGTACAGATACATTTTGTGGTTCATCATATTGATAAATAATCGGCCATGACTGATAAGGAATGTATACCTTTCCGGTGGATGAATCATCCCCCATATAAGTATAGTATTCCTCGATACTGTTGATTACCGGTTCAAACTCTGACTTTGGCTGGGCCACTCCAATGATGACAAACGGCTCCCCACTGATCTCAATGGTCTTTCCCAGTGCACTTTCTTCCTGAAACAAAGTGCTTGCCGCATCCTGATCAATAATTGCAACTTTGTGAAAATCCTTATAATCGCTGTCTACAAATTCACGTCCGGTACGTACGACATAACCATTCACATCAAAATAGTGACTGTCAATGCCATAGACATCTGCTCCCTGGAGAGACTGACTCAAATAATAAATACCATCCGCATAGGTTCTGGATACATAAAAAGTAGCATCTTCCACATCTGGCACATTCAGCAGTTCTTCACGGATGCTCTCTGTCAATACCGGAATGCCGTATGGTACACTGTTCCAGGAAAAGTCCAGCGTATTATCTGCACTTCCCTGGGTCAGATTAATATCCACTGCATTGGTACCGGAACCTACCACGTTCTGCATCAGCTGCTCATTTGTTCCCTGAATGGTCGATACAATGGCTATAATTGACGCAATACCAATAATAATACCCAGCATCGTTAGAAAAGATCTCATCTTATGGGACCAGATTCCCTGAAATGATAGTCTTATATTTTCAAGCAAGACGATTGCCTCCTCTCTTTTTATTCATATTCACTTGCCAGCTTCACAGCCGCACCTTCTTTGACTGCTTTGCCATAAGGGAATGCAATCTGATTCTCTGTACTTAATCCCTGTTTTATTTCCACAGATCCCCATACCGTTGCCCCGGTACGGATATACTGCTTTTTCAGCTTGTTATTTTCATCTGCTATATATACATAACTTTGTCCGTTTTCTGAACGGATATATGCTTTATCCAGATAAATACCACCTGAAGATGCCGCTGATGTGACAGGGTAAGTAACACTGACATCATCATATTCTGTCAGTCCGTCCTCTGCATCTGTGTCTACCACTGCGAGCACCGGATAATTCGATGAATTCACATTTCCGGTGGATCCCCAGTAACTTCCAGAATCATCGTCACTTGGGAAGGCATCAATCTCTGTTATCGTTGCCGTAAACTGTTCTCCTGTATAATAAGACTCGCATTTGATTACCTGATCTACAGCTACATTGTCAAGATTCAGTTCACTGACAGAAGTCTTGATATACAGACCATTTTCGCTCTCAACTACCATATAGGCATCATCATCACTGCCGTTGATGGACTTAATGTAACCATCTACGGAACTGATTACCGTACTGGCCTTCATCTGCTTGTTATAGTCTTTCAGCTTCAGCTTTGCCTGACGTTCATCCAGCTTCAGTTTCTGAATCTCCAGCTTCTTGTCTTCAATGGCCTGTGCCAGTTCTTCTGCTGTATAACCGGTTCCATCATTATCATTATCCCAGCCGCCTGGTCCATCCGGAATATTCGGCTCATCATCCGGAATATCTTCTTCATATTTTGTAATACCAGTATCACTTCTGAAAATCCAGTATGTGCCTGGTCCATAGCCGTGATCCGTCAGTACCGTTCCATCCAGATCTATGCTTCGGATAAATGCACCTGTGATGGTGTTGCTTTCACGGATCTCCAGACGAATATAATATCCGTCACTGATTCGTTCCGTCCCTTCTTCATTGAAGCCAAGTACCCAGTTCACAAAAGTATTGGTGATCTTCACACCATCTGTTACGAAAAAGACATATGGATCTTCCGTTGTCCCGCTGCCCTTATAAGCTCGCATACCAGTCTCATTCAGAGTATTCATGCCATGCTTCCAGGTCAGTTCTGAAATCGGATTCAGCTTGATAATCGGTGAGTCTGCAGGCTGTGTATATGTCATCTTTATCACTATTGTGACGGATGCATCGCTGCTGTCCGGCTGTACTTTCTTTACTTCCATAGAGTAATTCTGTGCATACCCCGACCATCTCTCACTCCACTGTCCTCTATCGGTTCCCACCTCTTCTGAACTGATGGTGACATCTTCCGGTATGGTCAAATCAATAGTTTTCCAGTTCTCTTTTGAAGAAACGGTATCCTTATCCGGTATCTGTTCTGACGCACTGGTTGCTTCTTCGGTCTGCTCTTCCGGCTCTGTAGTAACAACCGGCTCTGTCTCTATGTCACCGGCAGCGGCTTCTGATACGTCTTCCGTGGCTGGCTCTGTAGTGACTTCCTCTGCTATGTCAGTATCTGTACCATCCACTCCACTGTCTTTCACTGCTGTCGCACTGCTGCCCTGTGACAGCGTAAAACTGCAGTCTGCATCTTCCTGATTACTGATGCCTTTCTTATAGAAATAAGCTTTCATGGAAGATGGCCAGTTTTCTTTTGCATCTGTTCCATGATCCCATTCAACCTGAAAATGAATCTTTTGCAGTGCAAAACTCTCCGGATCAGGTATTTCTGATTCAGTTTCTGTTTCCGTCTCTGTTTCTGTTTCCGTCTCTGTCTCTGTTTCCGTCTCTGTTTCTGTTTCCGTCTCTGTTTCTGTTTCCGTCTCTGTCTCTGTTTCCGTCTCTGTCTCTGTTTCCGTCTCTGTCTCTGTTTCCGTCTCTGTTTCTGTCTCCGTCTCTGTTTCTTTCGGCTCTTCCTGTTTTACTACGGTAATAACCGCATCTTGGCTCTCATCTCCGGTGCGGAATATAAGACTGTCCCCAGTGATCTCATCTGGCTGTAATGTCAATTCCAGATACATGTCTTCCAGTTCCGGTCTGATCGCATGCTGCTGATCCAGGCCATCGTGAAAAGCAATGGTGAGCTGAACGGTATCAGTACTTCCACTCTGCTGCGCCAGAATAAATCCACCGATCTCCGGATAGTCCTCTCCATTAATCTGAGCCGTTCCGTATACTTTTCCTTTTATCTGCTGCTTCAGCGTCACTCCACGAATCAGCATGGTATAGGTATCAGATGACTTAAAATGTACTTTAGACGTCTCCTTAAAATGTGGTACCACTTTTACCGGTGTATCTATCTGCACCACATCATCTTCTTTCTGTCCATGTTCAACATCAGAAACAAGCTCTTCTCCGGCATCTGTAATGGCTTTCATTCTTACATTCGTAAAAAACTTTTCCAGACTCTGATTCTTTTTTGATTTTTCTGTCTCTTTCTCATTTTCTGTGTCTTTTTTTGACTGTTCCAGCTGATCCGGTGTCAGTACTTCACCTGAATTGCTTTCACTCTCGTCAATTACAGCCTCATTTGCCGGCTGATGATCCGGAGATTCCGCATTAGTATCCGGAACCTTTTCTGTCTCAACTGTACTCTCTGTCTCAGTTGTTTTCTCCGTCTCGGCTGTACTCTCTGTCTCAGCCGGCTTCTCTGTCTCAGCCGGCTTCTCTGTCTCAGCCGGACTCTCTGTCTCGTCTATCTTCTCTGTCTCAGCTATACTCTCTGCTGCTCCTTCTGTTACAGCACTTTCGGTATTCTCTGTCTGTACAATCGGTTCCGTTTCCTGCACACTCTCCGTTGCTGCATCTGTTCCGTCTTCCTGCGATGCCAGCATCTCTCTGCTATTGCTAACCAAACGTGCTTCTTCCTCACCATTGTCTGAATTATCATCCGCAGATCCGTCATCCATGCTGTCTAACAGGGAACTTCCCCCACTGCCCTGATCATCTAATATCGGGTCTCCCGGCTTGGCATTCTGCAGCTTTGCCAGATCCGCTTCGGCTGCTTTGATCTCCAATCCCAGTTCCATGACCGTGATTTCCTGAAGTTCCTGATCCAATTCCAGCAGTGTCGTATCATAGCTCAGGAGTTTATCTCCAATCTTAACCTTATCCCCTTCTTTTACATAGACCTGGTCAATGACTTTTCCATCCGGAATTCTTACACTCTGACTGACATTGGATACTACGGTTCCGGATGTAGAATCATCGGGAGACATAGACATATCCCCTGCATTCAGCGCAGACACCGGCAATACCTCTACTGTTTTGCTGTTATTCTTTCTTATATAATTTACCCCTGCCACAGTGCCGCCAGCTACTCCTGTCACAGCAGCCGCAACAATGACAGCTGTTTTAATTTTCTTACTTTTTTTCATTCAGATCCTCCGCTTTCGAATCTCTAAAAGATTCCCGGTATTATACATCCTGGCTCAAATCCCGGTCTCCCAGTTCTCCGTCAAAGATGTACACGGTTCTTTTCGCATGTTTTGCCACTTTCGCATCATGGGTAATCATAATCACAGTTACCCCTTCTTCATTCAGTTTCTGGAACAGTTCCAGCACCTGTACGCTGGATTTGGAATCCAGTGCTCCTGTTGGCTCATCTGCCAGAAGAATCTTTGGATTATTTACCATAGCTCTCGCTATCGCTACCCTCTGCTTCTGTCCACCTGACAACTGTGTCGGAAGGAAGTCTACACGGTCTGCCAGTCCTACTCGCTCCAACGCCTTCGCAGCACGTTCTCTTCGCTCTTTTTTACTTACTTTTGCATACACAAGAGGAAGGCAGACATTTTCCAGCGCAGTCTGCTTGGGCAGGAGCTGGAATGTCTGAAATACAAATCCGATATTATTCAAACGTTCATCCGCAATCTCGTTCTCCTTTAATCCGAGGACATTCTTGCCATTTAACTCGAAAGAACCTCTTGTCGGCTCATCAAGACATCCAATAATATTCATCAGTGTAGATTTTCCGGAACCCGATGGTCCCATAATCGCCACATATTCTCCTTCCTGCACATGCAGAGTTACATTCTTCAGTGCAGGGACTACGATTTTTCCGGTTACATAATCTTTATCTATATGATCTAACTTTAAAACCAATGGTCGTTCCATTATTTTTTCCTTTTCATTCCTGTCAAACATTCTTATTCGTAGACTTCTTCTCCGCTTCCGCCATCTTCAAATTCCATGCCGCCAAGTCCAGATATGTCACTGACTCCTCCACCGCTAAGGCCATCGTCACTATAGTCACCGTCACTATAATCACCGTCACTATAATCACCGTCACTATAATCACCGTCACTATAATCGCCATCAGCCATGCCGTCTACATTCCAGTCTTCCTCATCCAGACTTTCATCTCCACCATAGAGATCATCCGAATTCCTTGTTACCGGTGCTCCTTCTACGCAGTCGTCTCCCGGAAATGCGATATAATCATCCACAGTCAGGCCGTCAAGCACCTCATATTTAAAGGTCTCGTCATTAAAATCACCCAGTGTGACCTCCCGTTTCTCCAATTTGTCATTAGCATCCACAGCCCACACATAGTTCGTTACTGCGCCCTCGTCATCTGTAATAAAATAATAGTCCTCCAGCCAGATACCATCTTCCTGTTCATCCTGACCATTATCTGCCATCAGATACACATGCTGTCCCAACATCAGACCGTCTGATGAATCCAGATCTACATAGAATGGATAGGTACTGGATGTTGTCTGTGAGTCACCGGAATCACTATCTCCATAAGACGAATTCGAATTGGACGAATTACTTTCTCTGTCAATCGTGGTCAGGGTTCCCTTCCATGTCTGGTTCTCATCCACACGTGAATATATGATCATATCCATACCTTCCTGGATCTCTGACATGTTCTGTTCATTAATTTTCCCTTTAATCCGGTATTCCCCGGTTGCCATAATGGTCATATATGCAGAGTTATCTCCATTGCCGGAATCCAGTCCGGAAGAAGTGTCAGAATTGTCATCTCCGCTGGCACTGTTGTTAATGGTCTTAATGATACCCTGAATCGGGCTGGTCACATCTGCATTAGCGATCTGCTTCTTCAGACTCTCCATCTCTGCCTGCTTGCTCTTCATCTCATATTCAGCTCTCTTTATACTGTTCTGAGTCGTCATAATCTGCGTTGTATAGGAAAGCTTTTCATTATCGGATACTTTCGCCCGCTCTTTTTCCAGCTGTGCAACCTGTGAATTATAGGATTTAATTGAGATCTCGTAGTTCTCGATATCAATCTCCAGCTGGGTAATGCTGTCCTGCGCATCATCCGTATCATAGGAAAACAACTTCGTTCCAACCTGTACTTCGTCCCCTACAGAAACATAAGCCTTTTTTACTTTCAGACCACTTGCCACTTCAATCTTCTCTGTCTTCTGTGGCTCTACTACGCCGGAGAATTTACTGAACAGACCATCTGACCCTGTCAGTCCGGTAATCGTTCCTACTGAATCTACAAAAACAGCATCAGCAGATGTAGTTCCTGCTCCTGTACTGCCCTTAAAATGATACCATGCGCCTGCACCCGCACCTGCTGCCACAACGATTACAGCAATTGCTATGCCTGTTTTTTTCTTCATATTTTATAACCTCTGTTTTTCAACGAATTTTCAAACTTTACCTTCTGTATAGTATCATACTACATTTTCGATTGCACTAGAAAGTTTTGATTTTCACAATTTCTTCACATAATTCATGCATAAATCTTAAGATTCTTACATAATTTTCCATATAATTTGACATTCTTACATTTTGCATATATTATAATTATATTGTGACATATTATTTATCTTTTTTGTCATATTAAGGAGAAGCGTATGAAACGAAATGCATGTGGCCTTATTTTGCTGGTATGTTCCTCTCTGTATTTCAGTGGATGTGGATATGCCGGTCCGGAAAAGGCAGTTCGGAGAGAGCTGGATTATATCCAGAAGCTGGATGAAGATGCCATATCCTCTTTCTTCTCTTATGAGAACTTTCCACTTAATTCTGACCAGTCTTCGGGAACAGGCTCTGATACTACAGAAGCTATCCGTTTGTTTTTTGAGAATTTTAAATATCACATTGATTCTTCTACCCAGTCCCAAAATGGTACTGAGGCTACTGTAAATGTCAGTCTCACCAATCTGGATGCGCAGGAACTGGCAAAGGATCTGTGCAGGGAAATCTACCGTGACTCTCTTAGCTACAGTCATTCTGATTATGACATTCATTCTGCTTTTTCATTAATGAAGGAATGTCTGGAACGCAATGACTACCCAGAAAAAACTACAACTGCCACCATTCATCTCACCTCTGAGAATGATGTGTGGACAATTGACAGCACCCCTGAGCTGGAAGATGATCTGACGGGTGGACTGGTTTCTTATCTGTCTGACCCTTATCTTCTGTCACCGGAAGATATTCTGGATCTGACACTGGCACCTTTTAAAGATTTTACTGCAGAAGACTGGCAGAGTTACCTGGAAATCTCTGATGTATTTGCCGTGGGCACTGATCAGGCAGATACCATTGACCAGCTTCTGTTCCAGCAGATTGCTGCTTTTTTTGATTATCAGATCACTGATGTGGTACAGGATGGTGACGATGCCAAAGTGACTGTGAATATCACAAGTCTGGACCTGAATACTGTAATTGAGAGCTGTCTTGGGCCTCTGCGCGACTATGGTACCTCTACAGAATCTATCCGTGCCAGCAGTGAAGAATTCAACCGGAAGACCGGTGAGATTCTCATCACTGCATTGGAGGATAATGTCAGCAGTACCGTTACTCAGATCACTATTCTTCTACATAATGACGGACATACCTGGGATCCTGTCCTGGACACCTCATTTACCGATGCACTGTTGGGGAATCTGGATGAATCTCTCGCATCTCTCAATGCCGCTGCAGAATAGGAGAAAAAGAACCCGAAGCCGATCTTCTGATCTGCTTCGGGTTCTTTTCTCTTATTCTTCTGTCTCTTCGGCTACTTCAATACCCAATTCCTGCAACTGTTTGTCTTCTACACGCTCCGGTGCTTCAGTCATCAGGCAGGATGCATCTTTTACCTTCGGGAATGCAATGACATCACGGATGCTGTCCTGTTTTGCCATCAGCATAACCAGACGGTCCAGTCCGTAAGCCAGTCCTGCGTGAGGTGGTACTCCATATTTGAATGCATCAAGCAGGAATCCGAACTGTTCGTGGGCTCTTTCTTTGGTGAATCCAAGAGCTTCGAACATCTTTTCCTGAATATCATTCTGATGGATTCGTACACTGCCTCCACCGATCTCATTACCATTTAATACGATATCATATGCTTTTGCACGTACACGTCCAGGATCACTGTCGATATACTGCAAGTCTTCTTCCATTGGCATTGTGAATGGATGGTGCATAGCTGTGAATCTGTTTTCTTCTTCTGACCACTCAAGCAGTGGGAATTCTGTGATCCATACAAAACGGAATTCGTTCTTATCCAGTAGTCCCATCTGATTTGCCATCTCCAGACGAAGTGCTCCCAGTACATCCCATACCAGCTTGGTCTTATCTGCAGCAATAAGAAGAAGGTCGCCGTTCTGACCGTCCATAGCCTGGATCAGTGCCTGCATCTGTTCTTCTGTCATGAATTTTGCAAAGGAAGACTTTACAGTGCCATCTTCCTGAATAGCCACATAAGCCAGCCCCTTTGCGCCGTATCCTTTGACGAATTCTACCAGCTTGTCAATCTTCTTACGAGGCATAGCGCCCTGTCCCTTGGCATTGATACCGCGAACCGTGCCGCCTGCTTCCAGGGCATTCTTAAATACCGCAAATTCGGTATCTTTTACTACTTCAGAGATATCTGTCAGTTCCATGCCAAAGCGAAGGTCTGGCTTGTCAGAACCGAAGCGGTTCATAGCTTCTGTCCAGGTCATTCTCTGAATTGGAAGCTGTACCTCTACATCCAGCACTTCTTTGAACAGGTAAGCCAGCAGTCTTTCATTAACATCAATGACATCATCCACGTCTACAAAGGATAATTCCATATCGATCTGTGTGAATTCCGGCTGACGGTCTGCACGCAGGTCTTCATCACGGTAGCATCTCGCGATCTGGATATAACGATCATATCCTGAGCACATCAATAACTGCTTATACAGCTGTGGTGACTGTGGCAGTGCATAGAAGCATCCAGGATGTACACGGCTCGGTACCAGATAGTCTCTCGCCCCTTCCGGTGTACTCTTGCAAAGTGTTGGAGTTTCAATCTCCAGGAATCCTTCTTTTGCCATAAATGCACGCACCAGAGTGGTTACCTGCGAACGCATCATCAGATTACGCTGCAGATCCGGTCTTCTCAGGTCAAGATAACGGTATTTCAGACGCAGTTCTTCTCTTGTCTTGCTGTCCTCTTCAATTGGAAATGGAGGTGTCTCGGACTCAGATAAAATACGCAGGCTCTTTGCACGGATCTCGATCTCACCTGTCTTCAAGTTCGGATTAACTGCGCCGGAACGTGCTTCTACTGTACCGGTTACAGCAATTACAAATTCACTTCTCAGTTTTCCTGCTTTCTCAAATCCTTCTTCGTCGATCCCGTTCTCGCAGCCAGTCTCAAAAATCAACTGCATAATACCGGAACGGTCACGTAAATCTACAAATACGATTCCCCCCTTGTTACGGCTCTTCTGTACCCATCCCATCAGGGTTACTTCACTGCCGATCATGTCTTTGGTCACTTCTGTGCATCTGTGGGATCTGTGTAATCCCTTCATTGATTCTGCCATAATTTTTCTCCTTTAAAGCATCTGTTTATTTCGCAAAAAATTCCACAATTTCGGTATATCCTTCTGCTGTGAGCTGGTCTTTCTGGAACTTTTTATTCTTTTTCATCATATTCATGCTGACAACTGTGCCGTCTTTTCTCTTCTCTTCTGCCTGACGGAATACATCCAGAAGTTTGTCTTTTGGCATATTCTTCTCAATCAGGAATGCTGCCTTGCCAGCCTTGTTTGGCACCTGGTAGTCTTTTTCCAGAAGCAGCATGACAATTCGTTCAAAGCCGATAGAGAAACCGCATGCCGGTGTCTGGTTGCCCGTAAAACGTCCGATCATCTCATCGTAACGTCCGCCGCCTCCGACAGAACCGGAGAATCCATCAATACTGATCTCAAAAATAGGTCCGGTATAATAAGACATTCCACGCACCAGCGTCGGATCAAATACGATCTTGAAATTGGCAGTACGTACCGTTTCTACACTCTCGATAATCAGAGCCAGGTCATCCGCGGTCTTCTCATCCAAAACACCATTTAACGTCTCTTTCAGGTATTTCACGCCTTCCAGATCCGGTGTTACCTTCTGGAACAGCTCCAGATATTTGCTGACAGCTTCTTCCGGGAAGCCTTCTTTCTTTAGTTCTTCTTCTACTCCTTCCAGACCGATCTTATCCATCTTGTCAAGGATGATGAATACCGTGTCATAGCTGTCTGTTTCAAATCCACTGTAGGCAGCCATAGCCTTCAGGATACGTCTGTCGTTAATGCGAATTGTAAAGTTTTCAAAATCCAGCTTGCCAACCAGTGTGGAGGTTGCCAGGATCAGTTCGATCTCTGCCAGAATGGTAGGCTCTCCCAGAATATCAATATCGCACTGCATGAACTGACGGTATCTTCCTCTCTGTGGTCTGTCTGCGCGCCATACATTTCCCATCTGGAGTGCCTTGAACGGAGATGGCAGATCATTGGCATTATTCGCATAATATCTGGACAGTGGCAGCGTCAGGTCATAACGCAGTCCTCCGTCTACCAGATCCGCTTCGGACTGTGCACTTTCCAGTTTCAGTTTTTCTCCTCTCTTGAGGATCTTAAAAATCAGCTTTTCGTTCTCTCCACCCTGCTTGCTGGAAAGATTCTCGATGTGTTCCACGCATGGTGTCTCAATTGCTGAAAATCCAAACTGTCCGTAAGTTTCACGAATCAGTCCCATGACATAATTTCTGATCTCCATCTCTTTTGGAGAGATATCTTTCATTCCTGTTACCGGTTTCTTCTTCAAACTCATAACATTCCTCCTCGTTATCTTTTATCCTGTCCATTTTCTGGCAGATCCAGTTTCAGATCCTGATGATCCAGAAGTTCCTCTTCTTCTGTCTCGTTCACCACATCCATCAGTGCCAGAAATACTTTCATATCAAAATTTTTCACTTCAGACATCATCTGTTCCATGGCCTTTTCCACAGAATATGCTGCCCGGTATGGTCTCACCGTTGTCAACGCTGCAAATACGTCACATACACGCAGGATTCTTGCTCCCAGCGGGATCTCTTCTCCTGCAATATTCGCAGGATATCCCGTTCCATCGTAATTCTCATGATGATAGAGCACCCATTTTGTCAGTTCCTGCGGATATCCCTGTTCCTGAAGAATGGCATATCCCAGAACCGGATGTGTACGAATATACCGCATCTCCTCTACTCGCAGAATCTGGTCTTCTCCACGCCGGAAGACATTTTTCACCATCTCCTGCTTGCCTACATCATGTAGCAGTCCCATAACAGCCAGATTATAACACATTTCTTTATCCAGCAACAGTTTCTTTCCTATTTTATATGCCAGATTGCTTACACAGATCCCATGGGACAGTTCCTTGGAAAGATCCCCATTGATCAGATGATAAGTTTTTCCGTTTTCATTCTTCATTATTGTGAATCCGTTTCCATTAGTAACCTTTTGCGCTCAATCATCTCGTCTATACGTTCCACATAGTTTTTGATGTCCTTTACATTTTCTGTCCGTTCGATTCGATCCCCACAGACTTTCTTGGACGTAGCACCAGCTCCGAGAGCCAGTATGCTCTGTTTTTCTTCCATAATCAAAATATTATAGATACCGGCACTGTCCGGCTTGGCATAACCCACATTTTCAAAGTTGCCTGCCATATTTTTCTGACGGTACAGATAGTACGGAGAATGCCCTGCCTGATATGCATATCTGGCTGTCATCTCCATAATCTGCTGATTATTGGTAAAGGTCATCTCTTTATACTGATCTTTGAACATATTTAACCTGGCAGCGCGCTTCACTGCCAGAGAATGCACTGTGATACTGTCTGGATCCAGCGCTGTCACTTCTTTCATGGTGTGTTCCACCTGCTCGTATTCTTCTCCCGGGAGTCCCACAATCAGATCCATATTGATATTATCAAATCCTAATTCTCTTGCCAGATGAAAAGCATCCACGGTCTGTTCCACGGTATGCCTTCTTCCGATAATATCCAGTGTCTTCTGATTCATCGTCTGTGGATTAATGGAGATTCTGCTGATACCGTGAGCCCGCAGCACTTCCAGCTTCTCTCTGGTAATGCTGTCCGGGCGTCCCGCCTCTACTGTAAATTCCTTCAGATAGCTCCGATCAAAGCATTCTTCGATCTTCGTCAGAAGCCGGTCCATCTGATATGGTTCCAGTGTAGTCGGTGTTCCTCCCCCCATATAGATGGTATCCAGCTTACGGTTCCGGTAGATCTGCGCACAGGCCTCGATCTCCCTGCAGAGAGCGTCCAGATAACTATCTACCCTGTCTCTCCATACTGCCAGCGGACTGGAGCTGAAGGAACAGTACAGGCAAATACTCGGACAAAATGGAATTCCCACATACAGGCTGTATCCGTCTTCATAATTAATATCTTTTAAAATATGCCGTTCCCGGTTGGCAATCATGATGGAAAGTGCGGTCTTCTCATTGCTGGTGTAATAGGTCTTGCGCATATAATCTGCGATCTCTGTGTTCTTCCAGCCCTGTTCCAGAAGTGCCATCGGAATCTTGGTAGGACGGATACCTGTCAGATTGCCCCAAGGGAGTGACTGTCCTGTATGGTCTCTGAGCATCTCATAAAGCATGCTCTTAAGTACATTCTTAGTTGCCTTACGGTCTGCTTCATAATCTACATCACGCTGCGCTTTTCCAAGAATCTCGTTCTTTTTCCCCACAAGTTCCAGACTGATCTGATCTGACTGATAATCTACCACCAGCTTTTTCTCCCAGCCTTCTGGTTCTGCCTCACCTTCCTGATACACAGGAACATCCATTCCCGGATAAAATGCCCGTATCAGAGAATGGATATCGTATTCAAAATCTCTTTTATTTAACTGTACTGCTATCATATTCGTTTCCTTTAACTATAAGGATTGTATCTTTTTTCATCTGCGATACTGGTATCGCATTCATGCCCTGGCATGACTCTGGTCGCATCCGGAAGAATCTGCAGCATTCTCTGTACCGATCTTCTCAGTTCACCCATGCTTCCGGTTGGCAGATCGGTTCTTCCCACTGAATGGCAGAAAATCGTATCGCCGGAAAAGAGAACCTGTTCTTCTTCAATATAATAACAGGCGCCGCCTTTGGTGTGTCCAGGTGTATGATATGCTACGATATCAAATCCTGCCACCTGAAACTTCTCTTCATCCGCCAGTTCATGGTCACACTTGACTGTAAACGCAGATGCCCAGTTTGCAGACAGATTCAGGGTGGAATCTTCCATCACTACGGCTTCTGCACCCATGGCATATACCGGCACCTGGAATTCCCTCTTCAGTCCGGATACGGCACCAATATGGTCAAAATGTCCATGTGTCAGCAGGATTGCCTTCAGTGTCACACCATCCTGTCGGATCCACTGTGCAATATCCTCTGCACGGTCTGCCGGATCCACCAGAAACGCTTCTTTCGTCTCCATATTAATTCCCAGGTATACATTCGTTGCCACCATTCCAATGACACGCTGCTCTATTTTTAATTTTCCCATCGTTGCTCCTTATCCGGTGGTACGTTCAATATCAATTACGCTCTCCACCTGTCTGAGTTTTGCAATCAGTGAATCCAATTCTCCACGGCTTCCTACCTCAAAAGACAGAGAAATGGTCGCAGTCCCCTGCTTGCTGGTTCTGGAGTTCACTCCAATCATGTCAATCTGACGCTCAGTAAAGATCTTGGAAATATCTACCAGCAGACCGGTACGGTTGTTGCCGAAGATCTTAATCTCCGCCGGATATCTTCCCGCCATATCACCTGCTGCCTGCCACTCTGCATCAATCAGGCGCACCCGGTCTTCACTTGGCAGATGAATCATATTCACACAGTCTGTCCGGTGAATGGTCACACCTCTTCCTCTGGTGACAAATCCCACAATCTCATCTCCCGGTACCGGGCTGCAACATTTTGCAAACCGGACTGCAACATCATCGATTCCTTTGACAATAATGCCACTCTTGTTCTGTGTCCGTTTATTCTTATCCTTACCTGCTACAGTCACTGTAGTTCCGGCATTTTCCACTGCCTGCAGTACCTGCGCATCAGTCAGTTCCTTCTTCTGCTTCTTCTTATATTCTTCCAGAAGGCGGTTTCCCACCTGTCCTTCTTTCAGCCCACCATGTCCTATGGCAGCCATTACAGAATCCCAGTCACGGAATCCGTATTTTGCCATTACTGCCTGCATGAATTCCGGCTTCAGCAGATCGCTCTGCACAATGCCTTTTGCTTTACAGTAGCTGGCAAACAAATTCTGACCTTTGACAATATTATCTTCTTTTAATTCCTGCTTAAACCACTGGTTGATCTTGTTCTTAGCCTGTGTACTCTTAACAATCTTCAGCCAGTCACGGCTCGGACCCTTGGAGTTCTGTGAAGTGATGACCTCCACGCGGTCTCCATTCTGAATCACATAATCGATATTGACCAGCTTGCCGTTGACTCTGGCTCCTACCATCTTGTTGCCGACTGCTGAATGTACGCTGTAGGCAAAGTCGATCGGTGTGGATCCTGCCGGAAGATTCTTCACATCCCCTGCCGGAGTGAAGCAATATACATTCTCTGCAAACAGATCAAGGTCGCTTTTTAACAGATTCATGAATTCTCTGTTATCTGACATATCCCGCTGCCATTCCAGAATCTGGCGCAGCCAGGTCATCTTGGCTTCTTCCTGATTGCCGGATGACTTCTTGCCGTCAGATTGTTCCTTATATTTCCAATGTGCAGCAATACCATATTCCGCAGTACGGTGCATCTCAAACGTACGGATCTGAATCTCAAACGGAGTACCGTTCGGTCCGATCAGCGTGGTATGAAGAGACTGGTACATATTCGGCTTCGGCATGGCAATATAATCCTTGAAACGCCCCGGAATCGGTGTATACATTTCATGAATCACACCCAGGGCTGCATAACAGTCTTTTACAGTGTCCACTATGATGCGTACTGCAAACAGGTCGTAAATCTGATCCAGAGTCTTGTCCTGATTCACCATCTTCTTATAGATACTGAAAAAATGCTTTACTCTTCCATCTACCTGTGCCTTAATCCCTGCTTCGTCGATATGTCTTTTTACTTCATCTACGATTCCCTGTACAAACTTTTCCCGTTCTGCCTTACGCAGTGCAATCTTCTCTACCAGATCGTAGTAGACATCTGGCTGAAGATACTTCAATGAAAGGTCATCAAGTTCTACCTTGATCTTGGATATACCAAGGCGCTGTGCAATCGGAGCGTAGATATCCATGGTCTCTCTGGCTTTTTCCTTCTGCTTCTCCGGACGCATGTATTTGAGCGTTCGCATATTGTGCAGCCGGTCAGCCAGCTTGATAATGATGACACGGATATCTTTGGCCATGGCAAGGAACATCTTTCTTAAGTTTTCTGCCTGCACCTCTACCTTATCAGCAGAATAGCTTAACTGTCCCAGCTTAGTAACGCCATCTACGAGCTGTGCAACTTCTTCTCCGAATTCATCTTTGATCTCGTCGTAGGTCATAACTGTATCTTCTACTACATCGTGAAGCAGTCCCGCTGCAATCGTCTCCTTGTCCATCTCCAGGTCTGCCAGAATAATTCCGACACAGAGTGGATGAATGATATACGGTTCACCAGACTTTCTTTTCTGATCCTTATGCGCTTCTGCCGCCACCTGATATGCCTTCTCGATCATGGACAGATCAGCAGACGGATGATACTTACGGATGCCGGCAAGAAGCTCCTGGTGAAGCTTCTCCGGGTCTGTGAAATCATCCATCTTCTTTACGCTGGCTTCTACTTTTTTAATTTCTTCAAGTTTTGTTGTATTCTCTGTATTATTCATCTAACCACCGTCTAATCCGGACATCTGTCTGAGCCGCCTTATTTTCCCTCATAACAGATTACGGATGCTACTTCATAATCTTTCAGCTTTTCTCTTCCCTTTAATCCTGCAAGCTCAATCAGGAATACATTCTTTGCTACAACGCCGCCCAGTTCTTCGATCAGTTTGTCGCATGCTTCCAGAGTACCGCCGGTTGCCAGAAGGTCATCGATGACTACGACTCTCTGTCCAGGTTTAATTGCATCTTTATGCATCTCAATCTCAGCAGTGCCATATTCCAGATCATAAGAACGTGACACTGTCTCACAAGGAAGTTTGCCCTTTTTTCGAATTAATACAAATGGTTTGTGTAAATTATAAGCAATCGGAGCTCCAAAAATGAATCCTCTGGATTCTGTTCCTGCAATCACATCTACCTTATCAGAATCAATCAGCGCCTGCATTTCATCTATTGCCATCTGCAGTCCGTCAGCATCCTGCAATACACTTGTGATATCACGGAAAATAATCCCAGGTTCCGGAAAATCCGGAATACTTCTTACATATTCTTCCACAGACTTTTTCATTTGTCTCTCCTCCACTCAAATTAGATTTTCTAACCACAAAACATTCCTGTTATCGATAAGGAAGTTTTCTATAATTATGTTAAAAAAATAAATGCTATCTTGAAGTATAGCATTTATTAGTCCTAGAATCAAATGTAAATTTGCAGTAACTCTTCAGACCTCACGTTAAAGATACCGGACAGTTACAATTGGAATAAAATAAGTCTTTCCTGAAAGCAAAAAAAGATGCAGGAGATGGGACTTGAACCCACACGGTCTTAACGACCACAGGCACCTGAAGCCTGCGCGTCTGCCAATTCCGCCACTCCTGCATTTCTTGTGTGCTTCGTGTTCCTCAGCACATGTATTAATATACAATATTCATTTCGAAATGTCAACTACTTTTTTTATTTTCTTTTCATGCTTTTTTGTTTCCCTCTTTTGCTGGCTATGTTATACTCAATCAAAGATATTATAATAAAAGTTTACAGGAGTACTATGGAAAAATACAGAAAAGTTTTGATTTTATCTCTGAAAATCGGAATCGGGAGCTGCGCTGCTCTCCATCTTGCTGAATATATGAATCTGAATTATGCAATTTCTGCAGGAACCATTACGCTGCTTACGCTCATGACTACCAAGTGGCAAACACTGCACCTGTCACTGTGGCGGATTGCCACGTTTGTCCTGACTATTTTTCTGACATGGCTGTTTTATCCGCATATAGAAGCATCCTGGATTGCATATGGTATAGTTCTGACCATTCTGGTCTTTGTCTGTGAGATTCTGGATCTGCGATCTACAATCTCAGTCAATGCAGTCATTGCCGCTCATCTGCTTACTCAGCGTGAACAACTGGAACAGGCTGTTGTCAATGAATTTCTGCTGGTACTGATTGGGATTATCCTTGCTGTCCTTTTCAATCTGGTTCATATGAATCGAAGCCATCGGAGACACATTATCTCTAATATGTCCATCGTGGAGAACAGACTTCAGATGTTGATGGGCGCCCTTGCCGCTTATCTCTCTAACAAACAGATGGAACGGAACGTGTGGGAAGATATCGTTTCCCTGGAGCATGATCTTCAGGACTGTGTGAAAGAAGCATATGAATATCAGAATAATACCTTTCACTCTCACCCTGAATACTATATATCCTATTTTGAAATGCGTTATAATCAGTGTCAGATCCTGCATAACCTTCATTATGAAATGCAGAAAGTCCGCACCATGCCGGAGCAGGCTCATGTCATTGCCAATTATATGTTATATATGGCAGATTTCATTCAAGAGAAAAATTATCCTGAACAACAGATTCATCATCTGGAAGAAATCATGTCGTCCTTTCGTGAAAGCCCCCTGCCGCAGAGTCGTGAGGAATTCGAAAGCCGAGCCATGCTATATCATATTATGATGGATCTGGAGGATTTTCTGAAATTCAAGAGTCGTTTCATCAGTGAACTGAATGAACAGCAGCTTCAGATCTACTGGCGCAACGAT
Organism: Jingyaoa shaoxingensis; assembly: GCF_014385005.1. Classification (GTDB taxonomy): domain Bacteria; phylum Bacillota; class Clostridia; order Lachnospirales; family Lachnospiraceae; genus Marvinbryantia; species Marvinbryantia shaoxingensis. Next base: position 137,120 of record NZ_JACRSZ010000010.1, read on the forward strand.
ATGGAAAATGCTGAAAAATAGTTTTATAAATTTTTCGTTTTTTATCTTGACATTTATATCCTATATAGATATAATATTACTTGCTTGCGGAAGTGTCGGAACTGGCAGACGAGCAAGACTAAGGATCTTGTGGTGGTTACACCGTGTGGGTTCAAGTCCCATCTTCCGCATATTAAAAGTTCATCTATTTGATGGGCTTTTTTGTTTATAGTTGCTATCTTTTACAATTTTCTTCTTGACATTTATATCTCATGTAGTTATAATATTATTTGCTTGCGGAAGTGTCGGAACTGGCAGACGAGCAAGACTAAGGATCTTGTGGTGGTTACACCGTGTGGGTTCAAGTCCCATCTTCCGCATCACTTAAATCAAAAGTCCCATCCTTTGGATGGGGCTTTTTGATTTAGAAGCGAAGGGAACTTGAATCCATGGATTCAAGCTCTTCGCTTCGCTACGGTCGGTGCTAAACGAACGTCCCCCGGACGTTCAGCACCCCATCTTCCGCACTCTTTAAACAAATGTTTTATCCTTTGGATGGGACTTTTTGATTTAGAAACGAAGGATGTTGTTTTACAATTAATGGAGGTTTTTTATGAGATATAAGAATATTGTATTTGATTTTGGAAATGTGATTGGCAGTTTTGATGCAGATTATATTCTTGATCAGTATGTTCATATTAAGGAAGATTTTACAATTCTGGCTAATGCGATCTTTAAGAACTGGCCGGCTCTGGATGCCGGTACGATTGATTATGATCAGACTGCCGCTGAAACCATTGCCTCTCTTCCGGCTCATCTGAAGGATACCGCCCGTGATTTTTATGCGAACTGGTTTCAGTATGTGAATCCCCTGACTGATACCTGGGATTTTATTCATGAGCTGAAGGAACGTAGTTATTCTGTATATCTGCTGTCCAACGCTTCTACCCGATTTGCAGAAGTAGCCAAAAAATACTATCCTATTTTAAATGAATTTGATGGTATTGTTTTTTCTGCACCATTAAAACTGGCAAAACCAGACCCGGCAATCTATCAATATTTATTTGATACTTTTCACCTTTCCCCAAAAGATTGTTTCTTTCTTGATGATCTTGTGGAAAATATCAATGCCGGGCAGGCTCTGGGTATGGATGGCATCGTCTTTACCGGAGATATTCAGGCTGTAAAAAGTGCCATCGGCTTCTAAACCGATGGCACTTTTTTATAGTTTTACTCCATATCCTTTATATTGTATTCTGGTAATAATATACCCATAGGATGATTTGGATGTTTTCTTTAACTGAAATGTTGTCTTTCCTATATTCTTAGATATTTTTTTATTCTCATAACTTCCCATTACATTTGTAAAACTAATCTCGTATAGTTTGCTGCTCTTCTGCACTATCTTCAGATTCTTATAGCCTGGTTTATGAGTTCCCCAGTCTCCACCTGCATAAATATATGGCTTCTTTTGCCAGCTGCTATGTCTTTTACTGATCCATTTTCTCTTTTACTGTTTTTCCCTTTTTTACACGTGATACTTCTGCATCTGTGTAATAAGCTACCAGTCTTGTCAGTCTCTTGATCTTGGCATCTGACGACATTTTCTTAGTTACGTCTGTACTTTTTGCCTGTACCGCTGAAGGCACCAACAATAACATCATCATGGCAGCTATCACGCAAATCCACTTTTTCTTTCTCTTCATAACTTATTCCTCCCGTTTGCTTTTATTCTTTTATAGCACTCTATTTTTGCGATTTTTTCCAGACCAGAGTTATTGAAAAAACAAAGTAAGATACAAAAAAAGATCCAGGACCATTCCTGAATCTTGACAAAAGTTTTGTACCTTCAAAACCGCATACGGTAAATACTTTTCATCCGTGTTTCCCAAACCTTTTGGAAGTTCTGTTCGCTTCGCTCCCAGAACGACCTTCCTGCTAAGTTCTGCCTTCGTCTTCCGACTCGCCAGTCACTAAGCACTCAGGTCAAGCCTTCGACCTATTAGTGACAGTCAGCTCCATACATTACTGCACTTCCACCTCTGCCCTATCTACCTCGTCGTCTTCAAGGGGTCTTATTGCTTTCGCATGAGATATCTCATC